>PNNB01000035.1 GCA_013823985.1 Sphingopyxis sp. | reverse complement strand
GCGAGTTCGCCGCAGTCGCTGGCGACCGACTGGTCGAGCACCGGTGCCGACGGATTGATCGGATCATATTTCATGCGCGCACCCACCCAAAGAACATCGACGGGTCATGCCGGATAATGGTTAACGCGGGGTCAATGGGGTAGCGAGTGGACGGATATGGGACAGGCTGCTTTGGGGTAGGAAGCGGACAGGCAGGTTCAAGTGACCACGAAGATTATTGCCTCCGAAATTAAGGGGTCGTGATCATCACAAAAATTCTGAGAGGCTCTTGTACTTGGGCTATAAATAGCGGACCCGTTGTCAGAACGCCCTGCATTCTGTTCTGGTCGCCAAATGGATGTTCCCAACGTTCGGCTGCGCGTTCAAGGCTCTTGAAAAAATCTGCCTTACACTTGGCGCTTGGCACCTCGAAGTAAACAGAGCGCGCGCCCACTATCGTCTCATCCCATGATAGAGCGCTCGTCCCCGCGCATATATCCAATCCGTATTTTAAGCTCAGTTCGCTGATCGTTAGCTGCGGCGTTTCGGCGCGAGAGCATGCGCTGAGCAGCAGGGATGCCGAAACGCACGCCAAGAAGAATGGATGTCTCGAAAAGCCCAAGTGCATCCAGCATCGGTAGCGACCATGACGGAGGTCCGCAATTGGTCGCAAATCGCCATCGAACCCAAAGCCGCCCCCCCGCTTTCCGTTTACGTAAAGGGATTGCACCCCACGCCGCGACACGATAACGCTCCCCGATGTTTTTCGGCTTCCTCGACGAGCTTCGCGCTGCGGGCATTCCCGCCAGTCTGAAAGAGCATCTGATGCTGCTGGAGGCGCTCGACCGCGAGGTCATCGACCGCAGCCCCGAGCAATTCTATTACCTCAGCCGCGCGATATACGTGAAGGACGAAGGCCTGCTCGACCGCTTCGACCAGGTGTTCAACAAGGTCTTCAAGGGCATCATTTCGGATTACGGCCAAAACCCGGTCGACGTCCCCGCCGACTGGCTGAAAGCCGTCGCC
>PNNB01000018.1 GCA_013823985.1 Sphingopyxis sp. | reverse complement strand
GGCCCAGATGAAAAAGCCCATGCCCACCGCGGCGGCGCAGCCCACGATGATTTCGGCGGCGGTGTCCTCGACCTTCATCGGCCCTTTCAGGAACGACAGGCCCGAGAACATCGCGGTGTACCAAATGACCGTCAGGCCAGCGGCGATCCCCAACAGCGCGATAAAGATGCGGCGCGGATTGCCGGGATAGGTGAAGCTTTCCTTGAGCGGGTTCTTCGCCAGCTCGCCCTGCGCCTTCATCGCCTGAAACACCGGGCTTTCTGACAGTTTGAGCCGCATCCACAGCGAGATCGCGAGCAGGATCAGCGACAGCAGGAACGGCACCCGCCAGCCCCAGCTTTCCCACACTTCGGTTGGCATCAACGCTTTGCACCCCAGCACCACGACCAGGCTCAGCACAAAGCCACCGACGACGCTCGCCTGGATGAAGCTGGTGTAAAATCCGCGCTTTCCGGGGGGGGAATGTTCGGCGACATAGACTGCCGCGCCGCCATATTCGCCGCCGAGCGCCAGCCCCTGCAACACGCGGAGCAGGATGACGATAATCGGTGCAGCGATGCCGATCGTCGCCGCCGACGGAATCATGCCCACGCCGGCGGTCGCGACGCCCATCAAGGTGACGGTGACCAGAAATGTATATTTGCGCCCCAGCCGATCGCCCAAGAAGCCAAACAAGACGGCCCCGAGCGGGCGGAAGCCGAACCCGACCGCGAACCCCGCCCACACGAGCAGGGTTTCTAGCGTCGCATTGTCGCTCGGGAAAAAGGCCTTGCCGATGATCGCGGCAAGCGTGCCGTAGATGAAGAAGTCATACCATTCGAACACCGTCCCCGCCGACGAGGCGGCGATGACCATGCGGATTTCTTTTTGCGTCGGTTCGTAAACGGCACCCGTGGCACTGGCTTCGGTCATATAATTCTGGCTCCCCCACCCGTTCGGGCTTCTTTCTTTTCCGTTCGCATCGAGCGTAGTCGAGATGCCTCGCGCGCATAGACGCCGCAAAGGTGTCTCGACTTCGCTCAACACGAACGGTTACGCTACGTCTAGTTGCCCCATGGCTGTGCGCAAGTCTTCTTGGCGAGGACATTATAAGGTGGCAGACTGCGCAAATGCAGTTCATCGACCTGTCGATCCC
>PNNB01000026.1 GCA_013823985.1 Sphingopyxis sp. | reverse complement strand
TGATGAACGGAATCCGTGCGCCGTAAACGGCTCCCCCAACTCTTTGACCAGCTTCGAAAGCGTCATGTCGGACAGCGCCCGGTTTCTGCGGATGCCGGGGAATACCAACTCGCAGCCCGCGATACGGAGCCGCGCGCAGCGCTGAACGATGCGGAGCGGGCGACGGCTGAGCGGGACGACATGCTCGCGGAAGGCCTTCATGCGATCCTTCGATAGCGTCCACAGGCCTTTCTCAAGGTCGAACTCATCCCAAGTCGCGCCGCGCACTTCGCCGGATCGTGCAGCAGTGAAGATCGCGAACTCCAGCGCCAGCCGACTGAAAGATTCCTTCTCGCGCAGCGTCTGGACGAACGCTGGCACGTCTTCATAGGGCATGGCGGCAAAATGATTGTCGCGGCGTGGCTGGCGCGGCAATCCCTTTGTGATCGCTCGCATGGGCGCTTCGGTGTCGCGGTAACCCGACGCATAAGCCCAATCGAGAACGGCGCCGACCCGCTGCCGCACGCGGCGTGCCGTCTCTGGCTTCTCAAGCCAGATTTCTTCAAGCAGGTCGCGGATCATCGGACCTGTGATCTGATCGACCCGGAACTTCCCGATGTGCGGGAAAGCGTAAAGCTCAAGCGTCCGGGTCCATTGCGCATGGTGCTTGCCGTTGCGCCACGTTTTCGAATGGACCTCGTAGACCCTCGCTGCCGCGTCCTTGAAGGTCGGCACCGCCTGCCGCTTGCGCCGTTCGAATTGCGGATCGATCCCCAACTCGATCTGGCTGCGAATTTCGCGTGCCAGCTCGCGCGCTTGCGCCAAGCTCACCTTCTGACAGCTACCCAGGCCGAAGTCGCGGCGGTTGCCGTGCTTCTGCACCCGGCACACCCAACTGCTTGTGCCTCCCGGCCGATCCAATCGGACGAGCCCGTCACCGTAGCTAACCCGGCTCGACTTGCCCTTGGACTTCGCAGCCTCGTTTTGAGCATTTTTCATCGTGGTAATCATAATTTTCCGTCCCACATTGGCAAAAATGTCGGGCTGGATCCTGTGGGACACACAGGGACCCGAATCGTCTCTCAAACCCGCAGCAAAGCTGGGATGTGAAAAACGGATCGGGAGAATGTGGGATTAGAACTTGGCGGAGCGGGTGGGATTCGAACCCACGATAGGCTTTTGACCTATACTCACTTTCCAGGCGAGCGCCTTCGACCACTCGGCCACCGCTCCGCATGC
>PNNB01000076.1 GCA_013823985.1 Sphingopyxis sp. | reverse complement strand
GATCCGCCCATGGGATGAAAGCCGCGTCACCGATTCGGACGAAGAGGTGATCATCAAGCAGAACTGGACCGAAATCCGCCGCTTCATGTGGAATTACGTCGGCATCGTGCGCACGACCAAAAGGCTGGAGCGCGCCCAGCACCGCATCCGCCTGCTGACCGACGAGGTCGAGGACTATTACGGCCACTTCCGCGTCACCACCGACCTGATCGAACTGCGCAACCTGCTGCAATGCGCCGACCTGATCGTGAAAAGCGCGCTCCACCGCAAGGAAAGCCGCGGACTGCACTACACGCTCGATTATCCCGAGATGCTGGCGGAGGCGGTGGATACGGTGTTGGTGCCGTGAGCGCGGTTTAGGGAAATATTCTCACACAAAGACACAAAGATGGCGCGTTTTCATCGACTCAAATCGCCATTCGCAATGCGGCGTACACCCTCTTTGAAGGTGGCTCCGCCAAAATTTATCAGGACGCCGAGTGGTAGGTCGAGCAGGCGTAAGTAGGTCAATACTTGTTTGCTATGGAGCGGCGACAGCCGCTCAACCGATTTCAATTCGACGAGCAATTGGCCATTCAGCAACAGATCGGCCCGGAATCCTTCAGCGAGCTCGATGCCATCATATTTGATCGGGATGGGCTTCTGGCGTTCGACGACGATGCCGCGTCTCGCCAGTTGATCCGCCAAGATGGCTTCGTAAGCCGATTCAAGGAGGCCCGGCCACAAGTTCTGATGCAGTCGGAACCCGCAGTCGACGACAAGCCTGGCCAAATCCTCGACGCTTGCAGTCATCGGCGCACCTCTTTGTGTCTTTGTGTGAGATAATTTCTTTCTTTTATCCGCCGATGCCGAGCAGCCGACCAACCAATATCAACACAATCGCCCCGATCACCGACGCCAGGCAGCCCGCACGGTGAAAGTCTCCGCGGCCGCGCGACGTTGCGAGGCCAGCGAGCAATGACCCGCCGATGCCGAGCAGGATCGTCGCGATCCACCCCATCTGCACCGCGCCGGGATAGAAGAAGCGCGCCAGCGCGCCGATGATCAGGCCCGAGATGATCGCGCCGATGATGTTGATCATGCGTTGAATCCTTCGTTCAAGAACCGTTCGGCCAGCGCCGCGTGCAGCGCCGCGCCGCGTGCCATCACCTTTTCGTCGAGCACCATGCGGTTCGAGTGCAATCCGCAGCAGGCGCGCCAGTCGCTTCCCTCGGCGCTCGCGCCC
>PNNB01000012.1 GCA_013823985.1 Sphingopyxis sp. | reverse complement strand
GGGGTATTCGAAGGGCTTGTAGGTGTTGCGGGATTCTAGAAGGGGCATGGCGGGCTATCCTCGGGTCAGATTTTTGTTTCGTGTTCCCCGACGAAGGCCGGGGTCCAGTCTGGCTTGGCGTAAGGGCGCTCTGGACCCCGGCTTTCGCCGGGGAACACGTTTAGGTGCGATCCGGAGCTTGCGTAAGGACGCATGCGCCCAATGATTTAATCTCGGCAAGAGTAAGAGTCTCAGGCTGCTGCATTGCACGAGAAGCCAGCGATGCCATCCGGGCAGAGCTATGCTCATTCCGTTCTATCCCTGACTGTAAAAGCGCGTTCACTACCGCACTAGTAGAACCAGTACCCGAGCCGATGCCGCCGCCGAAAATTCCACGATTCAAATGATTTGTGTACTTCATCTGATCTAATCCTTTACTCGATCAAAGTACCACTTTGATCGAAATGTTTATTGGCAGGCCAGGCATTCATCGTAATCGGTGGTCTGCAATTCATAAACCGGCGCCTCAGCGGTGTTGTCGGCCTCGACCCCGCCTGCGAAGCCGGCGCGCTGCACCGATTTCGAGCGGAGATAATAGAGCGATTTGATGCCGAGCTCCCACGCGCGGTAGTGGAGCATGAGCAGATCCCATTTCTCGACGTCCGCCGGGATGAACAGGTTCAGCGACTGCGCCTGATCGATGTAGGGGGTGCGGTCGGCGCTGAGTTCGAGCAGCCAGCGCTGGTCGATCTCGAAGCTGGTCTTGAAGCAATCCTTTTCGTCCTGCGTCAGGAAGTCGAGGTGCTGGACGCTGCCGCCGCGTTCGAGGATCGAGTTCCAGATATTGTCGCTGTTCTTCGCCTTGTCGACGAGCAGCGCTTCGAGGTGCGGGTTGCGGATCGAGAAGCTGCCTGACAGCGTCTTGTGGGTGTAGATGTTCGCCGGGATCGGTTCGATGCACGCGCTGGTGCCGCCGCAGATGATGCTGATCGACGCGGTCGGCGCGATCGCCATCTTGCAGCTGAAGCGCTCCATGACGCCCTGATCGGCGGCGTCGGGGCAGGGGCCGCGTTCCTTGGCGAGCAGCATCGACGCCTGATCGACCTGCGCGCGGATATGCTTGAAGACGCGCAGGTTCGACGATTTCGCCATTGCGCCCTCGAACGGCAGGCCGCGTGCCTGAAGGAAGCTGTGGAAGCCCATGACGCCGAGGCCGACCGAGCGTTCGCGGCTGGCGCTATATTTGGCGCGCGCCATTTCGGGCGGGGCGCGGTCGATATAGTCCTGC
>PNNB01000062.1 GCA_013823985.1 Sphingopyxis sp. | reverse complement strand
CCCATAATAGAGACCCCGGACCCCCGGCTGCGCGTCATTTCGAAGCCCGTCGAGAGCTTCGATGCCGAGCTGAAGCAGCTGGTCGCCGATATGTTCGAGACGATGTACGACGCGCCCGGCATCGGGTTGGCGGCGATTCAGGTCGGGGTGGCGAAGCGCATCCTGGTGATCGACCTGCAGGAACCCGATCCCGAGGATGAAGAGGGCAAGAAGGTGATCCGCGAACCGCGCGTGTTCATCAACCCCGTCTTTTCCGACGAGAGCGAGGAGCATAGCGTCTATTCGGAAGGATGCCTGTCGGTCCCCGAACAATATGCCGATGTGACGCGCCCCGCTGAGGTGACCGTCGACTGGCAGGACGAAGACGGCAAGCATCACCAGGAACGCATGACCGGCCTGATGGCGACATGCATCCAGCACGAGCATGACCATCTGGAAGGCATTTTGTTCATCGACCATCTGTCGCGGCTGAAGCGCGAGATGGTGCTGAAGAAGCTGATGAAGATGCGGAAGGCGGCGTGACAATCCCTCTCCCCTTGGGGGAGAGGGTTGCGCAAGCTTGGCAGCTTGCTGCCTAGCTGAAGCTGGGTGAGGGTGATTGCCCTCGGCGGAAGTTACCCTCACCCGCTGCGACTAGCGGGCAAGCCCGCAAGTCTCGCTGCCCTCTCCCCCAAGGGGAGAGGATTTGGCTTTACCCCGCCTTCGCCACAGCAACCATCGCCGGGCGCAGCAACCGGTCTTTCATCATATAACCCGCCTGCATTTCCTGCACGATCGTGCCGGGCTCGGCGTCGCTGCTCGGGATTTCGAGCATCGCCTGATGCTGGTTGGGATCGAGCGGCAGGCCGATCGCGGCGATGCGGGTGATGCCGTTGCGTTCGAAGACGCTGAGCAATTCGCGCTCGGTCGCCTCAAGCCCGGTGATCAGCGGCTTGATCGCGTCCGATGCACGCTGTTCCTCGCTGAGCGCGGCGAGCGCGCGACCGAGGTTGTCGGCGACCGATAAGATGTCGCGCGCAAATTTGGTCGCGGCATAAGCGTGCGCGTCGGCGACTTCCTTCTCGCCGCGGCGGCGGACATTCTGCGTTTCGGCGCGTGCGTAGAGCAGATCCTGCTGCAAGGCGGCGATCTGCGCGTGCAACTGGGCCAATTCGTCATTTTCACCCTGTTCGGTCGCAACCGCTTCGGGGGCGTCGGTTGCGGTTGGGGTTTCCGGGGTCGCGCTGTCATCGACCGGGATGTCATTTTCTTGTGTCGTCATAAACCT
>PNNB01000058.1 GCA_013823985.1 Sphingopyxis sp. | reverse complement strand
CGGGACAATGACGCATGATTGCCAGCGCCACGGCACGACGACACTGTTTGCCGCCCTCGACGTGCTCGACGGCAAGGTAGTCGGCCGGTGCATGCAGCGCCATCGCCATCAGGAGTTCATCCTCTTCCTCAACGCGGTGGAGAAAACCGTCCCGGCCACGAAAGCCATGCACGTGATCCTCGACAACTATGCGGCCCACAAGCACCCGAAGGTGATCGCCTGGCTCGCCCGCCACCCGCGCGTCACATTCCACTTCACCCCAACCAGCGCCTCCTGGCTGAACGCGGTCGAAGGCTTCTTCGCCGCCCTGACCAAGCGCAGGCTCCGGCGGGGCGCCTTCCTCGGCGTCGTCGATCTCCAGGCCGCCATCAACCGGTACCTCGCCGAGCATAACGTCGATCCAAAGCCGTTCCGCTGGAAAGCCGACCCAGACGCAATCATCGCGGCAGCGGCGAGAGGGCATCAGGCGTTTGATTCAATCCACTAGCCAAGGCGAGGCTGATTGGCTCTCTCAGCAAAAAGCGCGCGTTGCCATGGCGACGAGCCTGACAATACACTTACGATAAGGCCATGCGCTTGATTCGGGAAATTTCGGAGGAATTTGGACTCACGCCGCGGGCGATTCGTTTCTATGAGAAAAAAGGACTGATAAAGCCCGCTCGTAGCGCCGAAAACAGAACCTTGCCTCGCGTCTTTAATGATGAAGACCGCGCCCCGATTAACTGATGTAATAGCGCTGACAAAAATGGGTTTTACACTAAATGAAATCGCCACCGGTAATATTTCAGACGATCAATACATAAATCAGCTGATATTCTGCCGCGATAAGATCGCAGAGCTAGAGGAGGCCATCTTTCTCGTTGAGGATCGCCTTCGCAAGAGTGAGGGCTGCTGAACCAAAAGTTAAACCGCGCCTAGTGGCCGATCGCCGCCATAAACCTGAAGGGCTGTATCTTTAGCCGCCGGCCTTTCTTGGCTGCAATTACTGAATTATCACCAGAGCTGGATCATTTATTTGGCAGTATGAGCTTGAGCGCTGGGTCTCCAAACCCATGCCTCTGAAGAGCATCTCGCCCTACCTGACGCTTCGCCATGGCTGGATCGTCTCTCGTCCATCAAGGCGTAGTAGCGTTCATCTGCCTGAGTCGGCGCGATATTGCCGATGGGCAGCAATGCAGGTTGGAAACTCCACCGCCGTCCGCCCCGTCCGCTCCGGCCGCTACATCATTCGAGGCCGTGACGGAGGACGCAGCGGACAGGGCGGACGTCGTATTCGGGGTGAGCGACTGTG
>PNNB01000054.1 GCA_013823985.1 Sphingopyxis sp. | reverse complement strand
AATTTCGACAGCACTTCCGGGGTCATCAGCCAATTTTCGTTCACCTGGCTCGGATATTCGACGAAGTCGCGCGGCACCCCGGCGAGCGCCGGATAATTGATGTCATAGAGCAGAAAATGGATGCCGTGACCGAATTCGTGAAACAACGTCGACGCATCGTCGAGGCTGATCAGCGTCGGCTCGCCCTTCGCCGCTTCGGTGAAATTATTGTTGTTGGACGCCAGTACATTGCGGTCGCCGCCCAGCTTTTGCTGACTGCGATAGGTCGTCATCCATGCGCCCGACCGTTTGCCGTCGCGCGCGAAATTATCGAGGTAGAAGACGCCGATATTCTTGTTGGTCTTGAGGTTATAGACCTCGAACGTCCGCACCTTGGGGTCGAACACCGGGATCGTGCCGGTGTTCTCGCGGAACCCCATGTCGTACAGTTGCCCTGCCGACCAGAACATGCCCTCGACCAGCTTGTCGAGCTGCAAATAGGGTTTCACCTCGCTCTCATCGAGGTCGTATTTCGCCTTGCGGACCTTTTCCGAATAGAAACGATAATCCCATGGTTCGATGGTGATTTTCGGTCCCTTGCCCGCCTTGGCTTCGGCATCGGCGATCGCCTGCATGTCGGCGACCTCTTCCTTCACCCGCGCCACCGCGGCGGGCCACACCTTCATCATCAGCCCCATCGCATTGGCCGGTGTCTTCGCCATGGTGTCGGCCATGCGATAGGTCGCGTGGTTGGGGAAACCGAGCAGTTCGGCGCGCTGCTGGCGCAGCGCCAGGATTTCGGCGATCGTGGCATTGGTGTCATTGGCATCGCCATTGTCGCCGCGGCTGACGAACGCCTTGTACACCTTTTCGCGCAGCGCGCGGTTGGTGGCGTTTTGCAGCACCGGCTGCGCCGATGACCGCGTGTTCTTGATCGCCCACTGGCCGGGCTTGCCATTGGCTTCGGCGGCGGCGGCGAGCGAGGCGATAAAGCCCGCGTCGAGCCCGGCCAGCTCGGCCTTGTCGGTGACAAAGGTATAAAGCTTCTCATCGCCAAGCAGCTTCGAGGAGAAGGCCGAGAACAGCCCTTCCAGCTTCGAATTCATCGCGACCAGCTTGGTCTTGTCGGCCGCCGACAGATTGGCGCCGTCGCGCACCATCTCGTCATAGCTGCGCTCGACGATGCGGATCTGCTGGGCGTTCAGTCCGCTGCTGTTGCGTTTGTCGTAGACCGCCTTGTAGCGGGCAAACAATTTGGGCTGAAGAAACAGCTCGGTGTAGAAAGTGGTGAGCTTGGGGCTCCATTCGGCGTCGATATCC
>PNNB01000074.1 GCA_013823985.1 Sphingopyxis sp. | reverse complement strand
TTGGCGGCGGCTCGCCGGGCAAGCGGCCGGTCAGGAAGCGGCTGTAATTCTCGATCCCGGCGCAGCTGCCCGTCGCGGCGATCATTTCGAGGTCGAAATTGGTGCGCTGCTCCAGCCGCTGGGCCTCGAGCAGGCGGCCCTCGGCCTCCAGCTCCTTGAGCCGCTCGGTCAGCTCATGTTTGATCGCCTCCGACGCCTGCTTGAGCGTCGGGCCGGGCGTTACATAATGGCTGTTGGCATAAATGCGGACCGAATTGAGGTTCGCAATCTTCTTGCCGGTCAGCGGATCGAACTCGGTGATCTCCTCGATCTCGTCGCCGAAGAAGCTGATCCGCCACGCCATATCTTCATAATGCGACGGGAAAATTTCAAGATTGTCGCCGCGGACGCGGAAATTGCCGCGCGCGAACGCCTGGTCGTTGCGCTTGTATTGGAGCGCGACGAGCTTGCGGATGATCTCACGATTATCGGCGACCTGGCCCTTCTTGAGGTCGAAGATCATCGCCGAATAGGTTTCTACCGACCCGATGCCGTACAGGCATGACACCGACGCGACGATAATCACATCGTCGCGTTCGAGCAGAGCGCGCGTTGCCGAATGGCGCATCCGGTCGATCGCTTCGTTTACCGAGCTTTCCTTCTCGATGTAGGTGTCCGACCGCGGCACATAGGCCTCGGGCTGATAATAGTCGTAGTAGCTGACAAAATACTCGACCGCATTGTTCGGAAAGAAGCTCTTG
This sequence comes from Sphingopyxis sp., assembly GCA_013823985.1. Taxonomy (GTDB): domain Bacteria; phylum Pseudomonadota; class Alphaproteobacteria; order Sphingomonadales; family Sphingomonadaceae; genus Sphingorhabdus_B. The sequence goes on along the minus strand of PNNB01000074.1, from coordinate 626 downwards.
AACTCGCCATAGAGCTGCGCCGCGAGGATCTTGTTGGGGGCGAGGATCAGCGCGGGGCGTTGCAACGCCTCGATCATCTTGGCCATCGTAAAGGTCTTGCCCGACCCGGTGACCCCGAGCAGCACCTGATCGCGCTCGCCGGTCAGCGCCGTATCGACCAGCTCCCTGATCGCCGTCGGCTGATCGCCCGCCGGTTCATAATCGCTAACCAGTTCGAATCGCTTGCCCCCTTCGACCTTGTCGGGCCGCGCGGGACGGTGCGGGACATAGCCCTCCGCCGTGTCGATTTCATCGAGCGATGTACGAATCTGAATTGCCATTGCTGCCAATATGGTATCGATGGGGCGGGTCCACAATCGCAATCAGTCCGCCACAGAGCAGGCAGCGGCTAGTCACAGGAGACAGGGTATGAAAAAGATTTTGACGATTGCAGCCGTCGGCACGCTCTTGGCGGTAACCGGCTGCGGCAAAGCCGAAAATGCCGGCGGCGCGGTCAAGCGCGAAGCCGGCAACTGGAAAACCGACGTCAAGCTGGTGAAGTTCGAAGTCCCGGGTATGCCGCCCGAAATGAAGGATGGCATGGCCAAGATGATGGAAGGCGCCAGCGGCATGGACCAGTGCTTCAC
>PNNB01000033.1 GCA_013823985.1 Sphingopyxis sp. | reverse complement strand
CCGGTCTCGACCGGTCGGGTCAGGTCGATCTGTACGACGGCCGCACCGGCGACCGGTTCGACCGCAAGGTGACGGTGGGATATATGTATATCCTGAAGCTGCATCACCTGGTCGACGACAAGATCCATGCGCGTTCGATCGGTCCCTACTCGCTCGTCACCCAGCAGCCGCTGGGCGGTAAGGCGCAGTTCGGTGGCCAGCGCTTCGGGGAAATGGAAGTGTGGGCACTGCAAGCCTATGGCGCAGCGTACACGCTCCAGGAAATGCTGACGGTGAAGTCCGATGACGTGATCGGCCGCACCAAGGTTTACGAGGCGATCGTCAAGGGCGACGACACGTTCGAGGCCGGCATTCCCGAAAGCTTCAACGTGCTCGTCAAGGAAATGCGCTCGCTGGGCCTTAACGTCGAACTGTCGTCCCATGCGGATCTGGACGCCGACGAGGCGCCCGACGCTCTTCCCGAAGCCGCCGAATAAGATCTTATCCTCACCCCCTTCGCTCCGCGCGAAGGGGGAAGAGTGGAGCTAGAATATGAACCAGCTTACCAACTTCATGAACCCGGTCGCGAAGCCCGAAACCTTTGACATGATCAAGATCGGCATCGCGAGCCCCGAGCGGATCCGCTCATGGTCGTTCGGCGAGATCAAGAAGCCCGAAACCATCAACTACCGCACGTTCAAGCCCGAGCGTGACGGCCTGTTCTGTGCGCGTATCTTTGGTCCGATCAAGGATTATGAATGCCTGTGCGGCAAGTATAAGCGCATGAAATACAAGGGCATCGTCTGCGAAAAATGCGGTGTCGAAGTCACGGTGACCAAGGTCCGCCGCGAGCGCATGGGCCATATCGAGCTCGCCGCGCCGGTCGCGCATATCTGGTTCCTGAAGTCGCTGCCGTCGCGCATCGGCCTGCTGCTCGACATGCAGCTCAAGCAGCTTGAGCGCGTCCTGTATTTCGAAGCCTATATCGTGCTCGAGCCGGGCCTGACGCCGCTGGAGAAGTTCCAGCTGCTGACCGAAGACGAGCTGCTCGATGCGCAGGACGAATATGGCGAAGACGCCTTTTCGGCCGGCATCGGCGCCGAAGCGATCCGCGTCCTGCTCGAAAACCTCGATCTGGAGCAGGAACGCGCCGATCTGATGGAAGATCTGGCGACGACCAAGTCGGAGCTGAAGCCCAAGAAGATCATCAAACGGCTGAAGGTCGTCGAAAGCTTCATCGAATCGGGCAACCGTCCCGAGTGGATGATCCTGGAAGTCGTCCCCGTCATCCCGCCCGAACTGCGCCCGCTGGTGCCGCTCGACGGTGGCCGCTTTGCGACGTCGGATTTGAACGATCTGTATCGCCGCGTCATCAACCGTAACAACCGTTT
>PNNB01000065.1 GCA_013823985.1 Sphingopyxis sp. | reverse complement strand
CTTGCACCCTCCCCCGCCCCTCGCTATGCCCGCGCTTGATTGACGTTCACGTTAAGGGAAAGAAGAGCCCATGCGTTTCGATGGAACCAGCGCCTATATCGCCACTGCAGACCTGAAGGTCGCGGTCAACGCCGCAACGCTGCTGCGCCGCCCGCTGCTGGTGAAGGGCGAACCCGGCACCGGCAAGACCGTGCTGGCCGAGGAAATCGCGAAAGCCTTTGATGCGCCGCTGATCACCTGGAACATCAAATCGACAACGAAGGCGCAGCAAGGCCTGTACGAATATGACGCGGTGGCCCGCCTGCGCGACGGCCAGCTGGGCGAAGAGCGCGTCCACGACATCCGCAACTATATCCGCAAGGGCAAATTGTGGGAGGCGTTCACGTCGCCCAAGCTGCCCGTGTTGCTGATCGACGAGATCGACAAGGCCGATATCGAATTTCCGAACGACCTGCTTCAGGAACTCGATCGCATGGCGTTCCATGTGTACGAGACCGACGAGACGATTACCGCGAAGGAACGCCCGATCGTCGTCATCACGTCGAACAATGAAAAGGAACTGCCCGACGCCTTCCTGCGCCGCTGTTTCTTCCATTACATCAAATTCCCCGACCGCGACACGATGGCGGCGATCGTCGATGTGCATTTCCCCGGCATCCAGAAGACGCTGGTCAGCCGCGCGATGGATATTTTCTACGAAGTGCGCGACGTGCCGGGGCTCAAGAAAAAGCCCTCGACCAGCGAGCTGATCGACTGGCTCAAGCTGCTGCTTAACGAGGACATGCCGCTCGAAGTCCTGCAGAACCGCGACGTCGGCAAGGCGATCCCGCCGCTGCATGGCGCGCTGCTCAAGAATGAGCAGGATGTGATGCTGTTCGAAAAGCTGGCGTTCATGGCGCGGCGGCAGGGGAGCTGAAGGCGTCCCCACGCCTACCTCCGTTTGTGTCGAGCGAAGTCGAGACACGCGAACGCAGCGTCAGACGTATCTCGACTTCGCTCGATACGAACGGATCGAGTGGGCCGAATCCCCGGAGACTTAAAGCTGGTACGCCACCTCGACGTCGCCCCAGCGGCGGCCGTTGATCACCACCGGCGTATAGCAATTGCGCACCGTGACATAATTGGTGCCGTCGCCCTCTTGGCGATAGACCGCCATGAAGAACGGCGCGTTGCTGCGCTTTGCGGCCTTGTCGGTTTCGTCGAACAGGATGCGGCCGTTGCGGCAATAAGCGGTGTCGTGGGCAACGTCGCCAGTCGGCGCGCGCGAACATGCGGTGATGTGCGTCGGCAGGAAGCCATTCATGTCCCCCGCCGACGACATCTTCACTTCGGGATGATTGGTGACGATATCGTCGAACAGCGGCCGCCAATTGGCATCGGCCCAATCGCACAGGGTCGTGCGGAAGCGTTCGGGGTTCGACCCCGGAACGCGGACATAATTGGTGTCGAACAATTGCTCCATCGTCAGTTCGCCGTTCGCGAG
>PNNB01000068.1 GCA_013823985.1 Sphingopyxis sp. | reverse complement strand
CTGATGATGGTCGCGCCGATGGTCGTGCTGATGATCGTCGCAATGCCGGGCATGTTTCCGTCGAAACGTCTGAACACCGTCTTGTTGCTCGGATCAGTCGTCGCCTTCTTGGGGAGCTTCGCTCTTATCCGGACGCAGACGACGATCGGCGACACCGCTTTCTTGCGGTCGATGATCCCGCATCATTCGGGCGCCATTCTCATGTGCGAACAGGCTTCGCTCAAGGATGCTGAAATACGCCGGCTCTGCAGCGACATCATCGCGGGGCAGGCGGCCGAAATCGAACAGATGAAGTCGATTCTCGCGAGGAAATGACATGAAAAGTCCGATCACCCGGCGCCATCTTTTTGGCTTGGTTGCGGCCGGGTCGGGGATGATGCTTGCGGGCTGCAATTCTTCCTCGCGGCCAACGGCAGCGGAAGAGAAGAATGGCAACGCGCGCACGCCGGTCGCCAATGCGACGAAAAGCAGGCAGATGCTCGTCTATCGCGATCCCGAATGCGGATGCTGCGAAGCGTGGGCGGATATCGCACGCAAAGCCGGCTATCAGGTGACCGTCGAGAACCGCGCGGACATGGCTGCGGTCAAGGCGCGACTTGGCGTGCCTGACCAGCTGGCGTCGTGCCACACGGCCGTCATCGGTGGCTACGCAATCGAGGGTCATGTGCCGATGCGGCATATCGCGAGACTCCTCCAGGACAATCCACGCGACATTCGCGGAATTGCCGTGCCCGGTATGCCGCGCGGCTCTCCGGGCATGGAAATGCCCGATGGCAGTGCGGACGCATTCGACGTGATGGCATTCGGCGGCGACGGCAAGATTTCTGAATTTCGCGCCTAACGTCGCGCCACGGCTGACGCGGCCGCTGCTCCGACCGGTGGTATCTCCTCTCCCGCGCCGCTGCCGGGGGCGCGGGGGCTTGCGCGCAGCGCCTCGGGCCAGCGTGAACCATTCGAAATGGCCATCAGCATGAGTAGTCCGGTCTCCGGCGATTCGCGCGTCCGTCAGGAATCGTTCGCAACAGCCGCGGCGCGAGACGGCCAGCAAGCGAGAGTCGCTGTAATTTAATTACCAGAATTTGAGATATGACTACGCGCCGCAGGTGCGGGCTCGCTCCACAGGAAAAAAAATGTCTTGGGCATGAGGGGTAGGTCTTTGGCGTGCGTATAAAGCATATCCGATGCGACCAAGCGAAATGAATCTAACCTATTGAAGTTAGGCAATAATTTCTATTGACCTGTATATACATTTGATGCTCTCTACGGTTCATAACGTAACCAACAGGGGGTTTCGCATGTCGATCAAAAAATCATTGCTCGCGAGCGCGGCGGTGGTCGCAACTATCGCAACGCCGGTCTTCGCGCAGGAAGGAGAGGCCCCCAGGCCCGCCGCGGAGGCCAGCGATGCGGGGAGCGATATCGTCGTAACCGGCTCGCGTATCCGGCGTCAGGATCTGGCCGGTGTCGGCCCCGCCACGGTCGTTTCGGCC
>PNNB01000063.1 GCA_013823985.1 Sphingopyxis sp. | reverse complement strand
GCGTTGCCGCTCGATCAAATTGCGGAGGCTTTCAGTGAGGACGAGCGTGGCGGCGCCCATCTTGACGATCTCGACCTCTCCCCTAGCGATAAGCAGATAGAGTGAGCTGCGACTGATCCCGGTGAACCGGCAAGCATCGGGAATGCGCATGCTGATTGGCTCGATCGCCAAGGGCGACGAAGGCGGCGGGGAAGACGGCAGAGCGGGCATAGACACCAACTTTCGTTGAGAGTGGTGACAGGATGGCCGAGAAAGAGAGGGCAGCCACCCCGTCGCATACGATTATCTGAAATTGCGTCGCAAGTTACCACCCGACGTTTCTTACCCAACGTAGCCGTTTCTACGACTGCAGCCCGTTTGCCGTTCGGTCGGACGTCGCCAGACCGTTGAGGATGCATCCGAATGTTTCGAGACGCGCGGCGATCCGACCTCCTCCTTACCGTTTGATGACTCGACAATAGGCGACTGACTACCTTTCCACCGGCCGTCATATGCCGTCTGAGAAACCAATATTTACAAGCGGCTGATCGGCGGCTCGCGATAAGTCCGTCCGCCATATTCGCGTCCGACGAGAGTACGATGCGCAGCCGCCAAACGTCGCAGAAAACCGTTCTTTTGCACCCACCGAGGCAGCGGTGTAGTCGGATCGCACCCTCGAAAAGTGGCAGAAAAGCGTTATGCACCCGTGCGTAGGGTGTGTGATTATAATATGTGGGGCCGATGCGAAGCATCGCGTCCCGGCAACATCGCGGTTTCAGGCAGCGTGTCAGACGGGCGCTGACCGGTGTCAACGATCGGTGGGAAGCCTCTCGCAAGAAATGCTAACCGCTCATGCTAGGAGTCAATGCGGCACCATCCCGATCTCCACGCCGGTTTTGTCATGCAACGCGAACTTATCGATAATATCAGCACTTGCGCGGTTATACCCCACGACCTCAACGCTTCGGCCTTCGCGCCTGAGCTTTGCGACGATTTTATCGAGCGCACCGACGCCTGAAATATCCCAGAAATGCGCTGCCGAGACATCGATAAGGATGTTGCTGACTTGATCCTCTGTTTGGAAAGCGCGCGTGAAGCGATCCACCGAAGCGAAGAAAATCTGCCCGGTGACTCGATAGGTTGCCGTTCTCCCATCTGCCGTGACGTCGCGCTCGACGCCAAACATGCTACGCACCTTCCCGGCAAAAAACACCCCCGACAGCAGCACGCCCGCCAAGACTCCCAGCGAAAGGTCATGCGTCGCCACGACGACAATCACGGTCGTCAGCATGACGATGGACGATGTCGGCGGATGACGGCGCAAATTGGGAATCGAATTCCAGCTGAACGTCCCGATCGACACCATGATCATCACGGCAACAAGCGCGGGCATCGGCACCTGACCGACGAAGGGGCCGAGAACTGCCAACAGGAACAAAAGGAATGCCCCTGCGGTGAAGGTCGATAAACGCCCCCGTCCGCCTGACGTCACGTTGATCACCGATTGCCCGATCATCGCGCAGCCGCCCATGCCGCCAAAGAAGGCCGCGACGATATTGGCTCCGCCCTGTCCGGCGCACTCGCGCTGCTTGTCGCTGTCCGTATCGGTCATGTCATCGACGATCTGCGCC
>PNNB01000025.1 GCA_013823985.1 Sphingopyxis sp. | reverse complement strand
GGAACTGCGCGTTTAGGTTTCGAATGAAAATCTATCTCGACCGCCCAGAGCAACGGCGGCATATTCCGACTCCAGATACCAAAGGGAAGACGCTCTCCAATGGCTAAAAGCAATGTTCCGGCCACCGTGCCAGCGCTTGGCGGCGAAGCCAGCCTGAACCGCTATTTGTCGGAAATCCGCAAATTCCCTCTGCTCACCCCCGAGCAGGAATATATGCTCGCGAAGCGGTTCCAGGAGCATGGCGACAATGAAGCCGCTGCGCAGCTGGTCACCTCGCACCTGCGGCTCGTGGCCAAGATCGCCATGGGCTATCGCGGCTATGGCCTGCCGGTCAGCGAGCTGATCAGCGAAGGCAATATCGGCTTGATGCAGGGGGTGAAGAAATTCGATCCCGAACGCGGCTTCCGCCTCGCGACCTATGCGATGTGGTGGATCCGCGCCTCGATCCAGGAATTTATCCTGCGCTCGTGGAGCCTCGTCAAGATGGGCACCACCGCGGCGCAGAAGAAGCTGTTCTTCAACCTGCGCCGGATGAAGAATAATCTGGAGGCATTCGAGGACGGCGACCTGTCGCCCGAACATCTGACCAAGATTGCGACAGACTTGGGTGTCACCGAGGAAGAGGTGACCAGCATGAATCGCCGCATGGCGATGGGCGGCGACACCTCGCTGAACGTCCCGATGGGCGAGGATGGTGACAGCCAGTGGCAGGATTTGCTCGGCGACGAAGGGCCGCTGCAGGACGAGCGCGTTGCCGAGGCACAGGAACGCGACGTGCGCCATTCGCTGCTCAGCGAAGCGCTGGAAACGCTCAACGAGCGCGAGCGCCATATCCTGACCGAGCGCCGCCTGACTGACGACCCCAAGACGCTGGAGGATTTGAGCCAGGTGTACGACGTCAGCCGCGAGCGCGTGCGCCAGATCGAAGTGCGCGCGTTTGAAAAGCTGCAAAAGGCGATGCTGAAACTGGCCGGTGATCGGCGCCTCATCAACGCCTGAGGATTTTTTCCAGACAGCCGGCGGCCTTGAAACGGCGTAACGTCAATCAGCCGCTTGCCGATGAACGGCAAGCGGCTAATAAAACGGCATGACGACCGCTGCCAAAAAACGCGTGAAGCGCCGCAAGCTACCCTGGTATCTGCGGCCGTTCAAATGGTTGCTATGGTTTGCCCTGATCTCGGTGCTGTGGGTGCTGATCTATGCGGTCGTCCCGCCGCCGGTGACGTTCACAATGCTGGCCGACAGCAACGGGATCACCAAGGATTGGACGAGCCTGTCCGCCATCGACCGCAATATGGTGCGCGCGGTGATTGCGGCGGAGGACGCCAAATTCTGTACCCATAACGGCTTCGACACCGAAGCGATCGAACAGGCGATCGAGCGCAACGCCAAGGGCAAACGGATGCGCGGCGGATCGACGGTCAGCCAACAGACCGCAAAGAACGTCTTTCTGTGGCAAGGCTCGGGCTGGATGCGCTATGTCCGCAAGGTACCCGAAGTGTGGTTCACCTTCATGATCGAGACGATCTGGGGCAAGCGGCGGATCATGGAAGTGTATCTCAATGTCGCCGAGACCGGCATCGGCACCTATGGCGTGGAAGCGGGAGCACAGCGCTATTTCAAGCATGGTGCAGGCAAGCTGAC
>PNNB01000042.1 GCA_013823985.1 Sphingopyxis sp. | reverse complement strand
GCAGGCGTTTCCGGGGATGGAGGACCAGTTGCCGGTTCCCGACCGCTGGCGCCTCATCGAGTCGCTCGGCGTGGTCAAGGAACGCTGGTTCGATCCCTATCACCAGAACACCTACAAGGGCGACCGCGCGATCGACCGCAGCAAGGTACCGTGGCTGCCGATCAAGGGCGACGACTGGTTCATCGTTGCCAACGCAGTGTCCGACACGGTGTTCGAACCGCGCACTTTTCCGATCCCGGTCGGGGTCCAGACAACCGAACGCCCGGGCAGTCTCGACGTGTTCGGCAAGGACCGCAGCTTTGTTTTTGCCCAGACCTTCATCGTCGGCGCGGCGCTGATCAAGGGGTCGACCGCGTTCAAGCCGCCCGACATCGAATATCGCGTCACCCTCGCCTATCAGGCCAATTATGTCGACGTGCCCGAACGGCGCGTGCTTGACGTGCGGCCGTCGAAGGCGAGCCATCGCTACGACGCGTTCCTGGGGGTGCAGGAGTTGTTCGTCGACAAGCATCTCGGCAACACGTCGGACCGTTATGACTTCTATTCGGTGCGGCTGGGCATCCAGCCGTTCCAGAGCGATTTTCGCGGCTTCCTGTTCAACGACAGCCAGCTTGGGCTGCGTTTCTTCGGCAATCGTGACAACAACCGTTTCCAGTATAATTTCGCGGCCTTCTGGCGACTGGAAAAGGACACCAATTCGGGTCTGAACGATATTACCCAGACCCCGCGCGACGATTTTGTGCTGACCGCCAATCTCTATCGCCAGGATTTTCCGGTGGTCGGGCTGACCAGCCAGGTCAGCGTGACCTATAATATGAACCGTGAAAAGAACGACGTGCAGATCGACCACAATGGCTTTCCGGTGCGCCCGGCGCTGCTCGGCGACCTGCGCGGGCGCGAATATGATGTCGTCTATCTGGGCTATAGCGCCGACGGACGGATCGGGCGGATCAACCTGACCGCCAGCTTTTACGCCGCACTCGGCGAAGACCGGAACAGCTTTTTCACCAGCAAACCGGCGCAGATCCGCGCGGGATTCGGCGCGGTCGAATTCAGCTACGACGTGGACTGGCTGCGCTTTCGCCTCTCGGGCCTCTACGCCACCGGCGACGGCGACCCGTATAACAACACCGAGGGCGGCTTCGACGCGATTTTCGAGAATCCCATCTTCGGCGGCGCCGACACCAGCTACTGGATCCGCCAGACGATCCCCTTCGCGGGCGGCGGGCGCGTCATTTCGATCAACGGCCGCAATGGCATATTGAATTCGCTGCGCTCGTCGAAGGAAGAGGGGCAGTCGAATTTCAACAATCCCGGCACGGTGTTTGTCGGGGTCGGCGCCGATTTCGACCTGACCCCCGAATTTCGCGTCAGCGCCAACGCCAACCACCTATGGTTCGAGAATACCTCGTCGTTGCAGGCACTACGCACCGAAGGCTCGATCCCCAAGGATATCGGCTTCGACCTGTCGTTGGCGACGATCTGGCGGCCCAAGGCGACGCAGAACATCGTCGGGCGGCTCAGCGGTGCGGTGCTGCTGCCTGGCAAGGGGTTCAAGGATCTGTTCGACAACAAGCAGCAGAACGACGCCTATGTGTCGATCCTCGCCAATGTGATTTTGAGTTTTTGATGATGATGCGCAAACTCTTCGCCCTGCTCGCCTTCGT
>PNNB01000005.1 GCA_013823985.1 Sphingopyxis sp. | reverse complement strand
TCTCCGGGTGGCTGATGTCGAGGTAGCAGGCGGCCGAACCGCGGCGGAGGCTGCCTTGCGAAATCGCGAGGGTGAGCGAGTCCATGACGCGGACGAAGGGGATGATGCCGCTGGTCTTGCCGTTGAGGCCGACGGGTTCGCCGATGCCGCGGACGCTGCCCCAATAGGTGCCGATGCCGCCGCCGCGGCTGGCGAGCCAGACATTCTCGTTCCATGTCTCGACAATGCCCTCGAGGCTGTCGGGGACCGAGTTCAGATAGCAGCTGATCGGCAGGCCGCGGCCGGTGCCGCCGTTCGACAGCACGGGCGTCGCGGGCATGAACCACAGGCGGCTAATATAATCATAGAGCCGCTGCGCGTGCTCCTGATCGTCGGCATAGGCCGAGGCGACGCGCGCGAAGAGATCCTGATAGGATTCGCCGGGAAGCAGATAGCGGTCCTCGAGCGTTTCCTTGCCGAAGTCGGTGAGCAGCGCATCGCGGCTGCGATCGGTGACGATGTCGAATCGGCGCGCGTGGACCTTCGCCTCGCTGCTGTCGTTAAGCTTGGCGGTCGGGACCGCTTCGGGGACCGATTCGGTCGCTGGAGGCGCTTCGTTCTTCGTCAATTCCACCGTCGCCACGTCGCTCGTCTCCACCCGTTCTGTCTCGCGAAAATCCATCATATCCGTCCCCGATTGCCCATGCGCCGCAGCGCATATGTTCCTGTCTTGTTCGACTCGGGACGAAGCCCCAGCCTAGCATCTATTCGATCCGCGGGGGCACATATTTTTGGCCGCACGAAGCAGTTTTCCGGGCCCATATCGGATGGGCGACGGAAATCCGCCATTTTTGGCAAACCACTAAAGCTTGGGGTGCCCCCTCGGCCGACCCACCATCTATAGTGCCACGTCGGCGCGACGATGCAAGACAGTAAATGACGATTTAGGGACTCGGTTCGTCGATATTTTGATTCGTCTCGTCGCTCGTGATGCCCGGTCGCGAGGGCGCGCGCCAGCCTTTCCGCGGGTTTGCGCAAATATGAGTGTAATCGCGATTTAAATGGATTTTTTATTGCAGAGCAGGGCCGCTGAAATGGCGCTTGGCGCCAATGGCTGGCCGGTCACCACGTGTGTCAAGCGGTCGCGCGGGCCGCGGGCAAAAAGAAAGGGCCCCGGCAATGCCGGAGCCCTCTCCCTGAATCTATATCCAGGTTAGGCCGATGCGCCGCCGTTGCCGGTGCCGCCGCCACCCAGAAATTTCCAAAACCAACCCATAAAATATCTCCTGTCGGCACTGCCCACGAGGAACAGTTAACGGAGCATATACCATCTTTGGTAAGGTAAATCGAGTCTTAACCATGGCATTGCAGCCAATCTGGCAGTTATGCGGTGCGGTTTTGCGGCGGGGCCGAAAGGGTTGCGGCGAGTTCGGAAAATAATTGCGGCTTGCCAAGATGATAGCCCTGGCCAACGTCGCAGCCGAGCTGACCCAACAAGGCCATGGTTTCGGCATCTTCAATGCCTTCGGCGACCGCAACCGCGCCCAGCCGATGTGCTAGGTCGATGGTGGATTTCACCACTTCAAGGTTCCGCTGCGAATCGCGCATCGTCATCACGAACCGCTTGTCGATCTTGATTTCGTCGGCCTCGATTTCGGTGAGATATTCGAGGTTTGACTGGCCCGTGCCAT
>PNNB01000029.1 GCA_013823985.1 Sphingopyxis sp. | reverse complement strand
GTTGTCGCACTGACGCTGATCGTCTTGGCGGCCACCGGACTGGCGGCCAACCCCGCCAATATGGCCAGCGTTGCCGCGTGAAAGCCGTGGAATCGCATCACTCTCTCCCCTGATTTTGAGAGAACATGCGGCAAGACTTGACGGATGCCAAGCGGGTTGCTGACATAGATGTAGCTAAAACCGGGGAGACGTCGCTTTGCTTACCAGATTATCATTGGCGCTCGTTGCGCTCATTGCCGTGCCGTCAATGGCCGCGGCGCCCGCGCCGATTGCCGGACGATGGAAGACGGACGACGGCAAGGGCGTCGTCGTGATGTCCGCGTGCGGCAACAAGATGTGCGGCCGGATCGAACGCCTTTTGATCAAGCAACCCGCGGGCGGCCAGCTCGACGAGCGCAATCCCGACAAATCGAAGCGCGACCGCAAGGTCACCGGCCTGCAAATTTATTGGGATCTGGTCCCGCATGGCGATGGCTGGAAGGGTGAAGGTTACAGCCCCGAGGATGGGCGCTATTACAAGGCGCATCTGCGCGTAAAGGGCGGCAAGCTGACGATGAAAGGCTGTGTCAGCGTGTTTTGTCGCACGGTGACGTGGACGAAGATGAGCTAAATTTCGTTCCTCCCTGTGGCGAAGCCATGGGGAGGTGGCAGCGCGTAGCGCTGACGGAGGGGCTATGGCACAACCGTTGCCGCCCCTCCACCATCGCCTGCGGCGACGGTCCCCCCTCCCCATGGCTCCGCCACAGGGAGGATTTAGCTAGGCTTCATCCCCCAAAATCCAGTCGACCCCCGCCGCGACGTGAATCCGCGTCGTGTCGTAGATCGGCAGCACATTGGCGTCGGGATCGACCAGCATCACCAGCTCGGTGCACGCCAGTACGATCGCCTGAATGTCCTGCTTGGCGATGTCGGTGATGAAGGTCTTCATGGTCCGCCGCGAAGCTTCGTTCGCTTTGCCCTGCATCAGCTCTTCGTAAATGATCCGGTCAATCTCATCGGCGCGGCTGGCATCGTAGGGAGCGAGGGTCAGCCCGTGGCGGACCAGCCGCTGGCGGAACCAGGCTTCGGTCATCACATTGCGCGTGCCGATCACTGCCGCCGCCTTGATCCCGTCGGCCTTCATCTTTTCGCCGGTTTCGTCGACGATATGGATCAGCGGGATCGAAATTGCCGCGGCAACGTCGTCGGCGACCTTGTGCATCGAATTGGCCGCGATCATCAGCGCTGTCGCCCCCGCCGCTTCCAACCGCTGCGCCGACGCGATCAGCACATCTTTCGCATGCGCCCATTGTTCGGGCGTCGTCAGCCGCGACAGATCGCAGTAGTTGAGGCTTTCGAGCATGATCGGTGCCGAACAGGCGGTGCCGAGCCGCTTTTGCACCCCCTTGTTGAGATGCCGGTAATACAGCTCGGTCGATGCCCAGCTCATGCCGCCGATCAGGCCGATTTTACGCATAACGCCCCTTGTCCCTTCGTCGCCACCCCGGCGAAGGCCGGGGGTCTCCACGTCAATTTATGACGCGAGGTTGAGATCCCGGCCTTCGCCGGGATGACGATTCGGGTCAATGGCTGTGGGATCAATGCCCCCCGCCATTCAGCGCCTTGACGATGTCGTCGGTCATCTTCTTGGCATCGCCGAGCAGCATCATCGTCTGGTCCATGTAGAACACGTCGTTGTCGACCCCGGCATAGCCGACCCCGCCCATCGA
>PNNB01000041.1 GCA_013823985.1 Sphingopyxis sp. | reverse complement strand
AAAAAACCATTTCATGGGAAGAAATTTAGCGCGGTTAGCTTACCAATTTCTTGAACATCCTCGATCGATCGAGCCGAATACCCGCTATGCGAATATTCGCCCCAAAGACCGACTGACAGAACCGCCATTAGCAGAATCGACCAAAGCGCCGACCGCGCCGAACTCCTTTGCTGCGGACGTGGCGCCGGTAACAACCAAGAGGGTATGGGTCGGGCCTTCAGACCAGTGCTGAGAGCGCCCGCTCCGCTACCCCCCAGAGCGGCGCTTCTGCATGCCTTTGATGATATCCCCAAGGACCAGGCGATCTTGGGGGTCGAGAGATTTCAGATCACGGTACATGACGAGCAAATGCTCGTCATCGCTATCTTCGTCCGGCTTCTCCCCGACAAGGCTTGCGATAGATACCTCAAAGTGATTGGCGAGCTTTCGGACAAGTTCGATCGACGGATTTGTGGCGGTGCCTTTCTCAAGCTCCCAGATATGCGCCTTCGACGCGCCGATGGCGTCAGCCACTGTCTGATGACCGGCCCCCACCGAGTGGTCCGCGTGGACTGTTAGTGCATTGACGCCTCCATCGCCAGTGTTGGCCGTAGGTGGAGCGAAGCGGAACCGGAGGGCGACACTGGCGATGGAACGGCCTCCGGCGCGGGTGGCCGATATCCCAGCGAGCTGTGCGGCCGGACGGTGTTGTAATGGCGCCGCCAAGCTTCGATCAGGATCTGGGCCTCGGTTAGTGAGTAGAAGATCTCGCCATTGAGCAGTTCATCGCGCAGCGACCCGTTGAAGCTCTCGCAGTATCCATTCTCCCATGGCGATCCGGGGGCGATGTAGAGCGTCTTCACGCCGACCTTCGCCAGCCATTCCTGCACCGCCGTCGCGATAAATTCCGGGCCATTGTCGGACCGGATATGCGCGGGCGGACCGCGCGTGACGAACAGTTCGGCCAGCGCCGCCAGCACATCGTCGCTCTTCAGCTTACGCGCCACGGGCAACGCCATGCACTCCCGGCTCGCCTCGTCGATGATCGACAGGATGCGGTATTTGCGACCATCGTGGGTGCGACCCTCGACGAAGTCATAGGACCAGACGTGCCCGGGATATTCCGGCCGAAGCCGGATGCACGATCCGTCGTTCAACCAGAGCCGCCCGCGCTTCGGCTGCCTTTGCGGCACCTTGAGCCCCTCGCGTCGCCAGATGCGCTCGACCCGCTTGCGGTTCACATGCCAACCGGCATCGCGCAGCAATGCCGTCACCCGGCGATAGCCATAACGACCATATTGCCGCGCCAGCGCAATGATATCCTCGGTGAGAGCCGCTTCGTCATCCGCCCCGCAAGGCGCCTTGCGCTGTGTCGATCGATGTTGCCCGAGCACGCGGCAGAGCCGTCGCTCGGACACCGGCATCATCGTTCTGATGTGATCGATACAGCGCCTTCGGCGCGCGGGGCTCAGAAGTTTCCCCGGGCAGCTTCCTGCAGGATCAGCTTGTCGAGCGTCAGGTCCGAGATCGCGCGTCGAAGCCGCACATTCTCCTTCTCCAGATCCTTCATCCGGCGCGCCTGGTCGGTCTTCAGGCCGCCATATTCCTTGCGCCACCGATAATAGGTCTGCTCGCTGACAGCGATCCGGCGACACGCCTCCGCGGTCGTCGCGCCCTGCGCCAGCACAACCTCCGCTTCACGCAGCTTGCCGATAATCTCTTCCGGGCGATGCTTCTTGCTCGGCATTCCATGTCTCCTTCGTAATCCAAAATATCATCAATTTTGGACCACTCAGAA
>PNNB01000011.1 GCA_013823985.1 Sphingopyxis sp. | reverse complement strand
ACCGCCTGCGACTTCGCCTTCGCCGTTCAGTTCGGCAATCCCGCGCCGCATGTCAGGGCCGATTTGCACCGTGGCAACATCGCCGACCGTGACAGCTATGCCGCCTGACGCACTGCGCACCGGCACCGCGCGGAAATCATCCGGTGTTTTGAGATAGCCGGTGGCGCGGACGACATATTCGGCCTCGGCCATTTCAACGACCGCACCGCCTGTTTCCTGATTGGCGCGTTTCAGTGCGTCGGAGACTTCGCTTGCTGTGACACCGTAGGAGGCAAGTTTCTGCGGATCGACCACGACCTGATATTGTTTGACCATCCCGCCTATGCTGGCGACTTCGGCCACACCGGGAACAGCCTTCAACTCATAACGCAAGAACCAGTCCTGAATGCTGCGGAGCTGCGCTAGATCATGCCGCCCGGTCTTATCGACCAACGCATATTCGTAAATCCAGCCTACGCCAGTCGCGTCGGGGCCGAGTGAAGCGGTCGCACCCGTTGGCAAGCGACCCTGCACTTGGCTGAGATATTCAAGAACGCGACTGCGCGCCCAATACAAGTCCGTTCCATCCTCGAACAGCACATAGACAAAGCTGTCGCCGACGAACGAATAGCCACGAACGACACGCGCGCCGGGAACCGACAGCATCGTCGTTGTCAGCGGATAGGTTACCTGATTCTCTACAATCTGCGGCGCTTGGCCCGGATAGGTCGTGCGGATGATGACCTGCACATCGGAAAGATCGGGCAGCGCATCGACAGGCGTTGTTCGCACCGCGCCGATGCCGATGATGGTTAGGACGAGTGCCGCAACCACGACCAGCCCGCGCGTCTTGACCGACCAGCGGATGATAGCTTCAATCACTTGGCACCGCCGAGCGGGCGAACTTCGATGCCGGTCAGGCTGGCTTCGGAATCGAGCAGGAACTGACCCGACGCGACAACTTTCTCGCCAACGGCCAAGCCTTCGAGTATCTCGGTCTGTCCACCGCCGTCGCGGCCCGTTCTGATTTCTGCGGGATGGTAGCGCCCATCGCCCATTGCCAGCATCACAATCGTGCGAGTGCCTGTTCGGATCACCGCCTCGCTTGGAACGAGCAATGCTGGCCTTGCATCGCCGCCAAGCGCCACGCCTGCAAACATGCCGGGACGCAGACGGCCGCCGCGATTGGCAAGCTCGATACGAACGGTGAGCGTGCGGCTATCGGCTTGCGCGGTCGGCAGGATGGCGATGATCCGCCCGCCAAATGTCTCGCCCGGAAACGCCGTGAGCGTCGCGGTGGCGCTTTGTCCGATGCGAACCGCGCCTGCCTGGGCTTCAGGAACAGCGGCATTGAGCCATACTGTGCCGAGGCCAGTCACTTGTGCCAAAGTCTGCCCTTGACTCAAGGTCACGCCAGCGCGGGCATCAAGCGTCTGAATCACTCCTGAAATCGGCGACGTAATGGTGATCGTGCCATTGGTGCGCCCGCTGCGCTCAACGCTTGAGATCAGGCCGTCCGACATACCCATCAGCCGCAATCGCTGGCGCGCAGCGGCAGTCAAATCGGGCCTGCCGAGACGCTTGACGCTCAGAAACTCGGTCTGTGCGCCGCCCCATTCGGGTAATTGCACATCGGCAATCGGCGCGCCTGCACGCACCACGTCTCCGGGCGCGCGGGCATAGACGCGAGATACGAAACCGCCCGAACGCGCCTGAATAATCGCTACATCGCGCTGATTGAAATCGACTGTGCCGGTGACGTTGAGCGTAGCAGCAAGGCTTCCCATTTGTGCGGCAACAACACGGATGCCCAGATTCTGCATGGCAGACGGATCAATGCTAACGCCTTGCGTT
>PNNB01000039.1 GCA_013823985.1 Sphingopyxis sp. | reverse complement strand
ATGGGAAAGCGAACCCAGCCTAGATTTTAAGAATTTGATGGCGATGGCGACTGCTGCGGCCGCCTTCACCTCGCAGGACGTCACGCGCGAAAACCCGATTGTCTCGACTATCTTTCCGACCGGTGAACGCGTGCAAATTATCGTGCCGCCCGTCGTCCCCGATGAAACGGTGTCGATCACTGTGCGCAAACCTTCCACAGTCACGATGACGCTGGCGGATTTTGAAGCGGCGGGCTTGTTCAAGGACACGCGCATCGCCGAAAAGCAGGTGTCATCTCAGGAACTGGACTTGCTCGCGCTGCTCAAAGCCGGCCGTCATGTTGAATTCTTCGACGGCGCAGTGAAGGCGCGGCTCAACATCCTGATCTCCGGCGCGACCGGATCGGGAAAGACCACGCTGTCTAAGGGATTGATCCAGCTCATCCCGCCAGAGGAACGGTTGCTGACGATCGAGGACACGCGCGAACTGATCGTCCCGCACAAAAATGTCGTCCACATGCTCTATGCCAAGGACGGCCAGGGCACGGCCAATGTCACGGCAAAGCATTTGCTCGAAAGCGCGCTGCGGATGCGCCCCGACCGTATTTTGCTCCAGGAATTGCGTGACGGGACGGCGTTCTTTTACCTGCGCAACGTGAACTCCGGCCATCCCGGCTCGATCACGACCATCCATGCCGATTCCGCCGAACTGGCGTTCGAGCAACTGACTTTGCTGGTCAAGGAAAGCGAAGGCGGCTCCGATCTGGCACGCGGCGACATTCGCGCGCTGCTCAAAATGCTCGTCGATGTCGTCGTCCAGACCAAGAAAACCGATGGCGAATTTCGGGTGACGGAGATCTATTATGACCCAGAAAGCAGGCACCTCGCCTGACGGTGGGGCGGCTCGATATTTGATCGCCATCCCGCTCGGGGCTTTGATCGCGCTCGCCATTGCCAGCATGATTGGTTGGGTAATTCTGGGCCTTCCTGTGGCAGCTTATGACCCGCTCAAGATGCCGCAGTTTTTCTGGTATTATCGCGGCGATCCCCACGTCGTGAAGGCTATGGCAGGCGGTCTGGTGGGCGGCGTCACGCTGCTTGCCGGGCTGGTCTATGCCCTTTGGTCGCGCGGCGCACCACTCCACGGGGCCGCTCGTTTTGCCAATGAGCGTGAACTCAAGCGGCATGGTTTCCGCTCGGCCTTGGGAATTGTCGTCGGACGCAAAGGGGGACGTTTCCTGACCTTTGGTGGGAGTGAGCATGTCCTGATCGAAGCACCGACCCGCTCGGGCAAAGGCATCGGCATCGTCATTCCCAATTTGCTGACATGGGCTGGCTCCGTCGTCGTTCTCGACGTTAAACGCGAAAATTTCGATGCGAGTGCGGGGTTCCGCGCGCACTATGGCCAGCAGGTCTTTCTATTCAACCCGACCGACCGGCAGGGACGCACCGCGCGCTATAACCCGCTCGCCTATATCGACCGCAGCGACCCCGACGACGTGATCATCGAGCTGCAAAAGATCGCAACGATGCTGTTTACCACGCCCGAACGCGGCGAAGCATTCTGGGCAAACGGCGCGCGCACCGGCTTTGCCGGTGTCGGAGCCTGGCTCGCGGAAACCAGCGACGAACCGCTGACGATGGGCGCAATCTATCGCTATCTGACTGAAGGCGATGCGCGCAGCTTCTTCAAAAAGGAGCTGGCCAATCCCAAACTCAGCCTGTCCACGGGATGCCGAACGGCATTGGCCGATTTTGCCGGTGGTTCCGACAACAGCTTTGCCGACATCAAGAAGACCATCACCAACGTCCTTGGCCTATGGCTCAACCCTCTCGTGGACGCGGCAACCGCCGCTAGCGATTTTGACCTGCGCGATCTGCGTAAGCG
>PNNB01000038.1 GCA_013823985.1 Sphingopyxis sp. | reverse complement strand
TGAAGCCGTCGCAACGGCGCTGGAACCTGACAGCGAAGACGAATTCGACGACGCCACGCCGCCGTCGGAACGCGCTGCCGAAACCAGCGACGACGCTGCGGACGAAGAGGGCGACAAGGCCTAATCTCCTTCCGCTTCGTTGCAAGACATAGAAAAGGCTCCGGAACCCAGCGTTCCGGAGCCTTTTTCGTTACCTACAAGAGCGGCGATGCAAACTTCAGAATAGCAGGCGGATATTTCTTGATTTCGTCATCCCGGCGAAGGCCGGAATCTCACCCTCCCGATTTGAGACACCGGCGAGAGCCCGGCCTTCGCCGGGATGACGATCATGTTATAACCGCCCGCTCGTCGAACAGCCCCGTCCCTCAATACCCCATCAAGCTCAGCACTTCCTTGCGGCTACGCTGGTCATCCAGAAAACAGCCGAGCAGGCGGCTCGTCACCATCCCCACCCCCGGGGTGCGCACGCCGCGCCCGGTCATGCAGCCATGCTGCGCGTCGATGACCACGGCAACGCCATGCGGGTGCAGATTGTCCCAGATGCAGCGCGCGACTTCGGCGGTCAGCCGTTCCTGCACCTGCAATCGCCGCGCATAGCCGTTGAGCACACGCGCCAGCTTGGAAATGCCAACGACGCGGTCGCGCGGCATATAGGCGATCGACGCCTTGCCGGTGATCGGCGCCATATGATGTTCGCAATGTGACTGGAACGGAATGTCTTTCAGCAGCACCAGCTCGTCATAGCCGCCAACCTCTTCAAAGGTACGCGCCAGATGGATCGCCGGATCGTCGGCATAACCGCTGCAATACTCCTTCCATGCGCGCGCAACGCGCTTGGGCGTATCGAGCAACCCTTCGCGCGCCGGATCGTCGCCGGCCCACTCTATGAGCGTCCGCACCGCATCCGCGACATGGTCGGGAACGACCACCTTGCCATCGGCGCCCAATTCAAATCTGCTGTCGCTCATCGCCCCACTTTCACTGTTGCATTCTTGCCGCACATTTCGGTGCGAATGCCTCGATTAACAAGGGCAGGGCAACAACAATAATGACTGGTACGCAAGTTTACGTTGCGGAAACTTGGCATTTTGCATTTTTGCAACTGCCCTATTTCATGTCACTTTCCGGATCGAACAAGTGGCTTGACGCTCGCGTCAACTAAGCGCACCTTTAGGTTGCATTACAGAACCCGCCTAAGCGGGTCGTGATCCGGAGAGGCCGGCGTTTTTCCCCGACGCCGGTGGGAGAGGACGATGACCAGCACAGCTGGCAAAAGGGATACCTATAGGCTTTCGGCCGTGCTGGTCGGACAGCCTTTGCCATGTCTGGTCTTATCCCCTCCCCTTACCACAACTTAAGTTTGGGCGGCCCCGCAGCGCGCGGGATCGAAAAAGGGAGGTTATAAATGAAGTTCAAGGCACTGATCGGGACGTCGATTCTTGCGATGGCGGTGGCGACACCGGCATGGGCGCAGGATCCGGCAGAAGAAGTGGAACGCGACGCTTTCGGCGGCGAAATCGTCGTCACGGCGCAGCGCCAGTCGGAACGTCTGCAGGACGTACCGATCGCTGTCAGCGCCTTTTCGACCGAAGCGCTCGAAGCGCAGCAGATCAAGACCCCGTCGGATCTGCAGCTGACGCTGCCCAACGTGACCTTTACAAAAACCAACTTTACCGGCGCCAGCTTTACCATCCGCGGCATCGGCGATCTGTGCGTCGGCACCACGTGCGACAGCGCGACCGCAATCCACCTGAACGGCGACCCGCTGTTTTCGACCCGTCTGTTCGAAACCGAATTCTACGATCTGGAACGTATCGAAGTGCTGCGCGGACCGCAGGGCACGCTGTTCGGTCGCAACGCGACCTCTGGTGTGGTCAACGTCATCACTGCCAAGCCCAAGCTTGGTA
>PNNB01000046.1 GCA_013823985.1 Sphingopyxis sp. | reverse complement strand
CTGCCCGATGAACTTTGGGAACCGCTGGGTTGAATCGCCTCGACAGGCGTTCTTTAAATGTATATACATGATGTATATACGGAGCCTGCCATGACCAAAGAATATCGCGCCAAGGTTTTCAAATCGGGCAATTCGCTCGCGCTGCGCCTGCCCAAGGCGCTGGGGTTAGAGGAGGGGACAGAGATGATTGTCCGTGAGGAACGCGGCGAGTTTCATTTTGGTCCGGCTGATAAGCCCAATGCGAAGATCGACGTCAGTGGCTTTTGGGGCAAGGCGCCGGGTCTGAAACTTGCGCCGCGCGAAGACTTCGAAGAACGCCCAAGCACGATCGCCGCGCGCAAAGCCGCTGAGATAGCGGGGGCGGAAAAGAAGGGGTGACGCGCTATCTGATCGATGCCGATTGCGCGGTCTATGCAATGACCGCTCGCTACGAGCCGCTGCGTAAAAAACTTACCGCCTGTGCTCCGGGCGACGTCGCCATTTCGACAATCAGTTTCGCCGAAGTTGCTCTGGGAACCGAAAATGGCAAGCCGCCAGCGCCCGAGGTGTTGGAGGCTTTCGTCGCGGCCATCCCGCTGCTCTCATTCGACGAAGCGGCAGCGCGCGAATATGCGCGGCTTCCCTTCAAACGCGCCCGTTTCGATCGATTGCTTGCTGCCCATGCTTTGAGTTTGAGCGTCACGATCATCACCAACAACGAATTCGACTTCGCCGATGTGCCAGGGCTAACGGTCGAGAATTGGACGGTGTGACATGATCATCGTTGTGCTGTTCGTCCAACTTGTCGCGATGCTCCTGTACCGGGCTGCCCTCCGCCGTGCGGGCAAAGGAGGCGTTGGATTTCGCGAGGCAGCGATTATTGCTCCAGCCATTATTCCGACGTTGTTGATGGTTCTCGTTTTCATCGGACTTTGGGACTATTCCATGGTTTATGGCTGGACGCGCGCCATTTCGTTTTTGTGGTGGGGGCCGGTCGGCGCAATTTTGGCTTGGTTGCTGGGGCATGTATTGATCCGATGGACATTGCGCCAGATTTCGGATGAAGGCTGACCATGACCTTCACCGCCGTCCCGCTAACCCTCTACCCCGACATGTTCCCTGGCCCGCTCGGCCACAGCATGGCGGGACGCGCGCTCGAAAGCGGGACTTGGTCGTGCGCGCCGGTGCAGATCCGCGATTTCGCGACCGACAGGCACCGCACCGTCGACGATACGCCCGCGGGCGGCGGCGCGGGGATGGTGCTCAAGGCCGACGTGCTGGCGGCGGCGGTCGACCATGCGGTCGCGGCGCATCCGGGCCTCCCCATCCTCGCCATGACCCCGCGCGGCACGCCGATTACGCAAGCCCGCATCCGTCAGCTTGCGGCGGGGCCGGGGGCGATCATCCTCTGCGGCCGGTTCGAGGGTTTCGACGAACGCATTTTCGACGCCCGCCCCATCGAGGAGGTGTCGATGGGCGACATCATCCTGTCGGGCGGCGAGATGGGGGCGCTGTTGCTCCTCGACGCTTGCATTCGGCTGCTTCCCGGCGTAATGGGCGCGGCTTCTAGCGGGGACGATGAGTCGTTTGAAAACGGCTTGCTCGAATATCCGCACTACACCCGGCCCGTAGAATGGGAAGGGCGCACGATCCCCGAAGTGCTGCGATCGGGGGATCATGCGAAGATCGCGGCCTGGCGGAAACAACAGGCGGAAGATCACACACGGTTACGCAGGCCGGACCTTTGGGAGCGTCATATCGATGCTCGGGCCCGACCTGCCTCTGGCGCGCGGCGAAAAGAAAAGGACTAGAGGCATGAACCTCATCCAGACGATCGAAGCCGAAGAAATTGCCAAAGCGGCAAAGACCATTCCGACCTTCCGCCCCGGCGACACCGTGAAAGTCGGCGTCAAGGTGGTCGAAGGCGAACGCACCCGCGTCCAGAATTTCGAAGGCGTGTGCATCGCGCGCTCGAACAAGGGCATGGGCTCCAACTTCACCGTGCGCAAAATGTCGTTCGG
>PNNB01000027.1 GCA_013823985.1 Sphingopyxis sp. | reverse complement strand
AACAAGGTCGACCAGCTGGACGATCCCGAACTGCTCGAACTCGTTGAGCTCGAAATCCGCGAAGAACTGTCGAAGCGCGACTTCGACGGCGACAATATCCCCATCATCCCGGGTTCGGCGCTTGCCGCTCTGGAAGGCCGCGACGACGCCATCGGCAAGGACGCGATCCTGAAGTTGATGGAAGCCGTCGACGCGTGGATCCCGCAGCCGGAACGTCCGCTCGACAAGCCCTTCCTGATGCCGATCGAAGACGTGTTCTCGATTTCGGGTCGCGGTACGGTTGTGACCGGTCGTATCGAAACCGGCATCGTCAAGGTTGGTGAAGAAGTCGAAATCGTCGGCATCAAGGACACCAAGAAGACCGTCGTGACCGGCGTCGAAATGTTCCGCAAGCTGCTCGACCAGGGCCAGGCTGGCGACAACGTCGGCGCGCTGATCCGCGGCGTCGGCCGTGAAGAAGTCGAGCGTGGCCAGGTTCTTTGCAAGCCCGGCACGATCAAGCCGCACACCGAATTCACTTCGGAAGTTTATGTGCTGTCGAAGGACGAAGGCGGCCGTCACACGCCGTTCTTTGCCAACTATCGTCCGCAGTTCTACTTCCGCACCACCGACGTCACCGGCGAGGTCATTCTCCCCGAGGGCACCGAAATGGTGATGCCGGGCGACAACGTCCAGCTCGCGGTCAAGCTGATTGCTCCGATCGCGATGGACCCGGGTCTGCGCTTTGCAATCCGCGAAGGCGGTCGTACCGTCGGCGCAGGGGTTGTGGCGACGATCACAAAGTAATATAGGGCCGCGAGCCGCCTGATTCGGAAGCGATTCGGGCGGCTCGTAGCTTAAAGATTTTTAATGGCCGAGCCGGCTTCCATTAGGGGGCCGGAACAGGCCATTTCGGCTCTTTCGCATCGTCAGACGGGATTCGACTGGAATAGTCATGGAAACGCAGAATATCCGCATTCGCCTCAAGGCCTTTGATCACCGCGTGCTCGATCAGGCCACCACCGACATCGCCGACACGGCACGTCGTACCGGAGCGCTTATTCGCGGCCCGATCCCGCTGCCGACGCGCATTGAAAAATTCACCGTGAACCGCGGCCCGCACATCGACAAAAAGTCGCGCGAGCAGTTCGAGGTGCGTACCCACAAGCGGCTGCTCGACATCGTGCAGCCCACCCCGCAGACGGTCGATGCGCTGATGAAGCTCGACCTTGCCGCGGGCGTGAACGTAGAAATCAAGCTGGCCTAAGCCAGCGAAGCCCTCGCAATCGCGAGGGTCTCTATCGGCAGCCCCTTCGGTGGCTGCATTGTCCGGAGTGATCCGGACCGACGATAGGGTGGATACCGCCGGTCGCTTTCTTCGGAGGGCATATCGACCGGGCTGCGTCCCCCGTCTCGCCGCTTCTCCCTTGGGAAGGTGGCACCTCAGCCCGGACGGGGCGACCATCGAAATTCTGGGCTGAGAGGGTTCTCGTTGGGTTTTAGCCTGACGGGGTCCCACACGCCGTGCGGAATGGTCCGCCCGGCCTCTGTTGAGGAGTATGATCATGCGGACTGGCGTGATCGCGAAGAAAATGGGGATGACCCGCCTGTTTCAGGATGACGGCCGCCACGTGCCTGTCACCGTCCTGAGCCTCGAAGGCTGTCAGGTTATCTCTGTGCGCGAACAAGAACGCGACGGCTATGTGGCCGTCCAGCTCGGTGCCGGATCGGCCAAGGCGAAGAACGTCGCCAAGCCGCAGCGCGGCGCTTTCGGCAAGGCCGAAGTCGAGCCCAAGGCGAAGGTCGTCGAATTCCGCGTCGCTGACGACGCGACGCTCGACGTCGGTGCCGAACTGTCGGCCGACCATTTCGTCGCCGGCCAGATCGTCGACATCCAGGGCGTGACCCAGGGTAAGGGCTTTGCCGGTGCGATGAAGCGCTGGGGTTTCGGCGGTATGCGCGCCACCCACGGCGTTTCGATCAGCCACCGTGCGCATGGTTCGACCGGTAACCGCCAGGATCCGGGCCGCGTCTTCAAGAACAAGAAGATGGCCGGCCACATGGGCGCACGCAATCGCACCCAGCAG
>PNNB01000052.1 GCA_013823985.1 Sphingopyxis sp. | reverse complement strand
CGCCTTGCCTTGCGCAGCTCCGCCGACTTTCGCCACTGCGGCCGAGGTCGTGCGGGTGAACTCGTCGATATTCTTGCGCGTGCCCACGCCGATCGACTTCGACGCGACAGTGGCAATGATTTCGGCATAGGCCACTTCCTGCACCCTGCTGACGGCGGCGACCATGGGGATTGTCGCCTGTCCGGCACAAGTGACCATGTTGACATTCATGGTCTGACGACCGGCAAGGTCCTTCAGGTTGACCGGGGGGACGCACAGCGGGCCGATGGCAGCGGGCGTAAGATCGATGACCAGAACGCCCAGCTCATTGAGCTTGCGACTGTTCTCGGGATGAACATAGGCCGAGGTCGCATCAAACGCGATCTGCACACCATCCGCGATCACGTGGGGAACCAGCCCGTCGACACCTTCCGATGTTGTCTTGAGGCCGAGCTTGTCCGCACGGGCCAGGCCTTCGGAACCGGGCTCAATACCGACCATCCAGACCGGTTCGAGAACCTCGGAGCGCAGCAATTTGTAGAGAAGATCGGTGCCGATATTTCCCGGTCCGATTATTGCGCATTTGATTTTTTCCATCTGAACTTCTTTCTTGTAACTGGATCCTGGCTGTGATCGCATCATAGTCTAATGGTCGCGCCCATTTCGGGGGTTTGGGCATCCGCCCTTCAGCCGACCAAGGATTACTCGAAGGTTAGGCGGCACGTTCCCAGCCCGTCGCTCAGACTGAGCAATAAGGTGTCCCCGGCGGCTATTTCGATCATCGGACCGAGTGCCCCGGAAAGGATTATCTCGCCTGCCTTGAAGGGCATGCCGAGACGACCCAGGGTATTGGCAAGCCATGCAACCGAGTTGAGTGGCGAACCCTGGACGGCTGCCCCTACGCCGCTGGCGGCTTCGATCCCGTTGCGCTCGATCTTCATGCTCACGCCAGCAAGATCGATGTACCTCGGATCGACCCGCTCTGTGCCCATTGCGAAGATGCCGCAGGAAGCATTATCGGCAACCGTATCCTCGATCCCGATGTCCCAGTCACGGATGCGGCTGTCGACGATCTCGAAGCATGCGGTGACATAGTCGGTCGCTTCCAGGACATCGGCTGCCGTCACCCCAGGCCCGACCAGATCTCGCTTCAGGCTGAAGGCGATCTCGCCCTCAGCCTTGGGTTGAATGAGAGTCGCGATCTCGATCGTTGAGCCATCGGGGACCAGCATTGCATCGGTCAATTGACCAAAATCGGGCTCGTAGACCCCGATCATTTCCTGCACCGCCTTCGAAGTAACCCCGATTTTCTTGCCGATGATCCTTTCGCCCGCATTTATACGCCGTGCGATCATCCGCTCCTGAACCCGATAGGCGTCAACGACATCCATCAGCGGATTACGATCCCGAAGATTCGAGATCGTCGCACCGGCGACAAGAGCCTCATAGAGCTCATCGCCAAGCGACGTGATTTCCGAAATTTCGATTGCCATTTCCAACACCCTCCTCAACTGATTCTGTATTTCAAATCTTTTTTCTATGTATTCATTCTTTTCCGTCACGATTGACAGAATCCACATCAATTAAATCATCAATCAATATTTGAATGGGTTCGCGAGCCTTCCGCTGCCGGGCTAACGGTGAAATTTTTCTGCCTTTCCAACATTGCCCAGCTTTGCCTGTTCTGCCACCCTTGACAGGCGAGCACTTCGGCATAGAATCTCACATATTGAGAGGTTGCACCGAAATGAACGAAGAGACCGGCACATCGGTTGCCGAGCGATTGCTCGATTTGCTGGAATGTCTTTCGTCTGCACCTTTGACAGTGAGGGAAATATCGGAAACGTCGGGAATTCCGATATCGACGGTTCACCGCCTCATTCGGCCACTTTTGTCGCGGAAATATTTGCTCCGGCAGGGCCGTGGTCGTTATGGCCTTGGCCTGGCCAGTGTGGAACTCTCGTCGCGCGCGAATCTCGATGCCATCATCGCCAGCGCAACCCGACCGATCATCGCGAATCTGGCCAAGAATTGCAGACGCACTGTACATCTGGGTGTTTTCCGGAACAATCTTGTCCGGTATCTGGTCAG
>PNNB01000077.1 GCA_013823985.1 Sphingopyxis sp. | reverse complement strand
ACGCCGCCGATGAAATAGAGGCACATGTCCGACAGGCCGGCATAGCCGTTGCCGGCAAACAGCGGCTTGCCCTTTTCCCAGATCGAGATGTGGGTGTGCATGCCGCTGCCGTTATCGTCCTTGATCGGCTTGGGCATGAAGGTCGCGGTCTTGCCATAGGCATGCGCGACTTGGTGCACGACATATTTGTAGATCTGCATGCGGTCAGCGGTTTCGGTCAGCGTACCAAAGGTCAAACCGAGTTCGTGCTGTGCGGCGGCGACTTCATGGTGATGCTTGTCGCATGGCAGGCCCATTTCCAGCATGGTCGAAACCATCTCGGCGCGGATGTCGACGGCGCTGTCGACCGGCGCGACGGGGAAATAGCCACCCTTGGCACGCGGACGATGGGCAAGGTTTCCGCCTTCATAGCTGCGGCCGGTATTCGTTGGCAGTTCGATGTCGTCGATTTCGAAGCCCGACTTGTTATAGCCGGTCTCGAAACGGACATCGTCGAACATGAAGAATTCGGCTTCGGGGCCGACATAGACGGTGTCGCCGACGCCGGTCGAGGCGACATAAGCCTCGGCGCGCTTCGCCGTGGTGCGCGGGTCGCGGGCATAGCCTTCGCCGGTCGAGGGTTCGACGATGTCGCAGAAGATGACGAGCATCGGGGTCGCCGAGAAGGGATCGTCATAGACCGCGTCGAGGTCGGGCTTCAGGATCATGTCGCTTTCATTGATCGCTTTCCAGCCTTCGATCGACGAACCGTCGAACATCAGCCCGTCTTCGAGCTCGTCTTCGCCAAGCACCGAGGCGACCATGGTCAGATGCTGCCATTTGCCTTTGGGATCGGTGAAACGCAGATCGACCCACTCGATGTCGTTTTCCTTGATCCGGGCGATGATGTCCTTGGGCTTCGTAGCCATGGTCTGAGCTTCCTTCTTGCGATGATGACCGGTTGCACCGGCTTAGTTGAACAGGGTGGGGAGCAGTTGGTCTAGAGCGCGTCCTCGTTGCGCTCGCCAGTGCGAATGCGCAGCGCCGTTTCGACCGGGATGACGAAAATCTTGCCGTCGCCGATGCGGCCCGTCTGCGCGGCGGCGGCGATCGCCTCGACAACGCGTTCGGCCATCGAATCCTCGACGATGACTTCCAGCTTCACCTTGGGCAGGAAGTCGACGACATATTCGGCGCCGCGATAGAGTTCGGTATGGCCCTTCTGCCGGCCGAAGCCCTTCGCCTCGGTCACGGTGATACCGCTGACCCCGACTTCGTGCAGCGCTTCCTTCACTTCGTCGAGCTTGAACGGCTTGATGATCGCCTCAATCTTCTTCACGCTTGTGATCCCCCTTTGGGTATTTCGTATCGCTCGCAGCCAAGGCCGGATCAGGCCCGCCTGTCCGGTTCGCATCTGTGAGTCGCTGCGAGGCCCCGTCATCTTGCACCAATCAAGAGCCGTGCCAATTGCCGAATCGCAAGCTTTCGGTAAGATTTGTGACAGGAAGTTGCGTGGTTGCTTAAGGGGTGAGCAACGGGCGCCACGCGGTGCCTAAAAAAGCGGCAAGCGCGTACTCATTCCTCCCTGTCGCGCAGCGATGGGGAGGTGGCAGCGCGAAGCGCTGACGGAGGGGCGATAACACTCCCGTTGCAAAGCCCCTCCACCATTCGCTTCGCGAGCGGCCCCCTTCCCCATCGCTGCGCGACAGGGAGGATGTTCAGTTCACCGCCCCATCGGTGCCGCACTGTCCGCCAGGTTCGCCTTGGTCCAGTTCGACCGTTCGATGACATAGGCGCGGATCGCTTCGGCGTCCTGCGGGGTCAGCACCTTGGCAAAGCTGACCATGCCGCGGTCCTTCAGCGCGCCGTCGATCACCACGCCCTTCCACGCCTCGGCATTGGCGAGCGTACCCGACACGCGGAGGTCGGGGGTGAAGCCGTTGCCGATCGCGCTGTCGCCGTGGCAGACCATGCAATAGCGCCCGAACTGCGCTTTGCCCGCCGCGACCTGCGTCGCACTCGCGGTCATCGGCGGCGGGTTCCACGCCAGCGTCGTCGTCGCGGGCGGCGCGGGCAGTTTGCCGGTGCCGCCGATCTTGAGAA
>PNNB01000072.1 GCA_013823985.1 Sphingopyxis sp. | reverse complement strand
CCACCCGTTATGCGGGCGCTTTAGGCCAGCCTGCCGCTGGTCGCAAGCACTGCGGGCATGATTTTCGCCTGCCCGGTGACCAAAAGCGCAAAGGGTGCTGGCGACAGCCCCGGTCGCTGTGATACGCCGGAGCAATGGGGGTCGAATTACCGCGTCTGGATCGCACAATTCGACAGGGAGGTCCGTCATGAAAAACAGTTTGTTCGGCGCAGCGCTAACCCTTGCCGCCGCCACCGCGGCGATGGCCGCGAGTTCGGCGCACGCCGAGCTGGTGAACGCCAAAAACCCGCAAGCGATCAAAGCCATCGTCGAGTCGCAGGGCTGGCCCGCCACGCTGATCACCAAGCCCGACGAAAGCCCCTATATCGAAAGCAACCGCAACGGGCTGAAATTCCTCGTGCTGTTCATGAATTGCGACGACGACGAGAAGAATTGCAAGACGCTGCAATTCTACATGGGGTTCAGTGACGCGAAGGACGTCTCGCTCGACAAACTCAACAGCTGGAACAAGGATAAGCGCTTCGCCCGCGCCTACAAGGATGATGAGGGCGATCCGGTCCTTGAAATGGACGTCGATCTCGACTTCGCGGGCATCCCGCGGGAAAATGTCGGTGAAAGCTTCAACACCTGGGCGTCGCTGATGGACTCGTTCCGGGAGTATATTTTCGGCAAATAACCGCTGCTCGCGGCGCACTGGTCCCGCCGTTCCGCGGCGTTGCGCGTCAGACCAGTGTCTGACGACATGCATCCTCCATCATTGCCGGCGCCCGGGTTCCTGACGCTAAGCGGCGATGCACCCGGTGCACCGTCCAATCTGGTACGTCTGGTCGTGATTGGATAGCTCTTGGCCATGGGCGTGTTCGCCTGACACTCCACAGCAGGACCGCGAAGCGATGATGAAATGGACGGCGGTTTTGGCAGCTTTGCTGGCCGCAACCCCGGCGCAGGCCGAACTGGTCACCGCAAGCGACCCGCAACTTTTCAAGGCTATTCTGGAATCAAGAGGGTGGGAGGCCACCATCGTGACTCCCGACGGTGCGGCGCCATATATTCAGATCGACAATGGTGACCTGAAGTTTCGAATGTTTTTCCTGAATTGCGTTCAGAACGAACAATGCCAGTCGGTGCAGTATTTCCTGGCCTTTAGCGATGCAAAATCCATGTCGCTCGAAAGCTTGAACGAATGGAATCGCACCAAAAGATATGCCCGCGCCTATCGCGACCGGCAGGGCGACCCGGTGCTTGAGATGGATGTCAATCTTGGGGCGAGCGGCATTCCGCGGCCGAATGTCGGCCTGAGCCTCAACATCTGGTCCAATCTGATAGAGGACTATCGAAAATTCGTTATCGATCGGACGCGGCCCAATGCACCCTCGGAATCAAGCGTTCCTTAGCGCGCCTGCGACCAGTTTTTGCAGCTTCGAATGCACCGCGGCGCTGCCCGCGATAAACTCGCTGCGTTCGATCGCGCGGTCACCGCCGCGGAAGTCGCTCACGAAACCACCAGCCTCGCGTACCAGCAACATGCCCGCGGCGACGTCCCAGATCTTGAGGTCGCTTTCCCAGAAGCCGTCGTAACGGCCCGCCGCGACCCATGCGAGGTCAAGACTGGCGGCACCGAAGCGCCGGATGCCCGCGACCTCGGGGGCGACCGCACCGAAAATGCGGCTCCACTGCGGCATATTGCCATGGCCCATGAACGGAATCCCGGTCGAAATCAGACATTCGTTCAGATTACGCCGCGACGCGACCCGCAGGCGGCGGTCGTGCAGCCATGCGCCGCGGCCGCGTTCGGCCCAATAGCTTTCGTCGGTTACCGGCTGATAGATCAGGCACGAGGTGATGTCGCCCCAGCCGCCGCCAATCTTGGGCTCCTGCACCGCGATCGAAATCGCGAAATGCGGGATGGCGTGGAGGAAGTTCGACGTGCCGTCGAGCGGATCGATGATGAAGCGCGGCTTACCCGGCTCACCCTCAATGATCCCGCCCTCTTCGAGCACAAAGCCCCAACCCGGACGATCGCGGCCGAGTTCGTCATAGAGGGTGCGTTCGGCGGCCTGATCGGCTTTCGACACGAAATCGGCCGGGCCTTTTTGCGAGACCTGCAAATGCTCGATCTCGCCGAAATCGCGGCGCAGCTTGGTCCCCGCCTTGCGCGCGGCGCGTTCCATGACGGTGATGATGCCGGATATGGCCA
>PNNB01000066.1 GCA_013823985.1 Sphingopyxis sp. | reverse complement strand
ATTATTGATAGAAGAAAGAGGGGCCGTGTGAAGGCGTCACCGAAGAGTTTGCTGGCCGTGCTGCGCGGGGCGCGGCAAGGGCGCCCGCCCTTATGGCTGATGCGCCAAGCGGGACGCTATCTGCCCGAATATCGGGCGCTGCGGGAAACCAAGGGTGGTTTCCTCGAGCTCTGCTACGATCCCGAAGCCGCGGCTGAGGTGACCTTGCAGCCGATCCGCCGTTTTGGGTTCGACGGATCGATCCTGTTTTCCGACATTTTGATCGTCCCCCATGCGCTCGGACAGAAATTATGGTTCGAGGCGGGCGAGGGGCCGCGGCTGGCACCGCCGCTGGTGGACAGCGCGTTGGCATCGCTCGAAGCAGTGCCCGCGCGGCTCGATCCCATTTATGCGACGGTAGCGCGCGTCGCCGCGTCGCTGCCTGCCGAAACGACCTTCCTGGGCTTTGCCGGAAGCCCGTGGACGGTTGCGACCTATATGGTGGCGGGGCAAGGGTCAAAGGATCAGGCCGCAGCGCGGCGCATGGCGTTCGGCGATCCTGCTGCGTTTCAGGCGATCATCGATGCGATCGTCGACGTTACGGTAACTTACCTGTCGGGGCAGATCGAACATGGCGTCGAGGCGGTGCAATTGTTCGACAGCTGGGCGGGCAGCCTGAGCCCGGCGCAATTCGAACGCTGGGTGATTGCACCGAACGCGGAAATTGTCCGCCGTCTGAAGACGATGCATCCCGACACCCCGGTGATCGGCTTTCCGAAAGGTGCCGGCGGCAAGCTGCGCGCCTATGCTGATGAGACCGGCGTTAATGCGATCGGGCTCGACGAGACGGTCGATCCCGACTGGGCCGACCGTATCCTGCCGCAACATCTGCCGGTGCAGGGCAATCTTGATCCGCTTGCGCTGGTTGCGGGCGGGCCCGCATTGGACGCCGCGATCGACCGTATCCTTGCAGCGTTCCCGGCGCGACCCCATATCTTCAACCTCGGTCATGGCATCGTCCCCGACACGCCGATTGCCCATGTCGAGCATCTGATCAGACGGGTTCGCGGCGGGTAACATGGCAGACTGGGCTGGATTTTTGGGGGCGACGATGCTTTGGGTCAAAGCGGCGCACATCATTTTTGTGATTTTCCTGATGGCCGGCCTGTTCATGATGCCGCGCTTTTTCGTCTATCACCATCAATGTGCCGTCGGATCGGATGAGGACAAAAAGTGGCTCGAGCGCGAAGACCGCTTGCGCCGGATCATCCTGAACCCGTCGCTGATGATCGTCTGGATTCTCGGGCTGCTGCTCGCTTTCAACGGAAATTATTGGGGTGAGACCTGGTTCATTGCAAAATTCATCCTGGTGGTTGCGCTGTCAGGCTATCACGGCTGGATGATCGGCTATTTCAAGAAGCTCCAGCAAGGCTTGCGGCCGCTCACCGAAAAGCAGCTCCGGCTGCTGAACGAAGTCCCCGGTGTCGCTGCCGCGATCATCGTCATTCTGGCGGTCGTTCGGCCCTGATATCCGGTGGTCTTGGCGCAGGTCCGATTGACTTGCTCCCGCCGCGGTTATAGGGGCCGTGTCAATCCCGCCAGTCGGGCGGCGCTTCCCGAGCGCCGAAACTATCGCAAACGGTCGTCCCACGGCCGGATAGGCACCCCAGCGGTGCAATGAAAATCGACTGCCATTTTTCCTGAAATTCACCTGGAATCCATCCATGCATCTTAAAGAACTGAAAACGAAATCGCCCGCCCAGCTGGTCGAAATGGCCGAGGAACTGGGGGTCGAGGGCGCTTCGACGCTGCGCAAGCAGGATCTGATGTTCTCGATCCTCAAAGAGGTCGCCGAGGATGAAGAAATCATCGGCTCGGGCACGATCGAAGTGCTGCCGGACTCGTTCGGTTTCCTGCGTTCGTCCGAAGCCAATTATCTCGCCGGTCCGGACGACATCTATGTCTCGCCGAACCAGGTCCGCAAACATGGCCTGCGCACCGGGGATACCGTCGAGGGCGAGATCCGCGCCCCGCGTGACGGCGAACGCTATTTCGCGCTGACCAAGCTGATCAGCGTCAATTTCGACGATCCCGATGTCGTCCGTCACCGGGTCAATTTCGATAACCTGACCCCGCTTTATCCGAACCAGAAGCTGTCGCTCGACACCGTTGATCCGACCGTCAAGGACAAGTCGGCGCGGGTGATCGACCTCGTCAGCCCGCAGGGC
>PNNB01000060.1 GCA_013823985.1 Sphingopyxis sp. | reverse complement strand
GTGAGCAGACTTTCGAGCAGCCCGACTGCCGCCATGGTGAGCGAATAGGGCAGGATGATCTGAAGCGTTTCCCACGTCAGCGGCACATTCGGCAACGCGAAGGTCGGCAGCCCCTCGGGCAATTTGCCCATGTCGCCCACCGTATTGACCGGCAAGCCGAAACCGATGCTGATCGCCGACAGGATCAGGATTGCGACCAGCGGCGACGGCACCGCTTTGGTCAGGCGCGGTAACAGATAGATGATTGCCAGCCCGCCCGCGACCATCGCATAGGTTTCCCAGCCGACGTTGGTCAGCTGCGGCAACTGCGCCATGAAGATCAGGATGGCCAGTGCGTTGACGAAACCGGTAATCACCGACCGCGACACGAACTGCATCAACAGGTCGAGCCGGAGCAGCCCCGCGACGATCTGGATTAGCCCCATTAGTATGGTCGCCGCGAACAGATATTCGACGCCATGATCGCGCACCAGCGGGATCACCAGCACCGCGACCGCAGCCGTAGCGGCAGAGATCATGCCCGTGCGGCCGCCGGTAAAGGCAACGACCATCGCGATCGCGACCGACGCGTACAACCCGACGCGCGGATCGACCCCGGCGATGATCGAAAAGCCGATCGCTTCAGGAATCAGCGCCAGCGCGACGACGATCCCGGCGAGGATCTCGCGGCGCAGCGACGCGCCGTCGGTGAACCACTGTTGGCGATAGGAAGACAGGGAAACTGACATTGGAATTCCACAACAAGGCACATGGCGCCAGCTTGGGCGCGAACAGGATTTCATGTGTGATGTCGTCCGGCGGATCGGCGGCCGGAATAGCCACCCGGATTTGCACCGGGTCCATGCGAGTAGAGCGCGCCCTAGCTATTTGTCACTAGCAAGGCAAGCGAGGCAGAGGGAAGCAGAAAGAACAAACCTCAGAACTCGGCAATTCGCCGTTTACTGACGTTCGCTCCAGCGGCGAGCAGTGGCCCAATGCTTCCCATGAAGGAGGGGTGGCATTGGGAAATACTTCGAAAATCAGGGAGCCAAATAAGAGGGCAAGATAAAAGCCGTGCCAGCTTCGGGCACGCGATGGTCGGTTTTCTGCGGCTTTGAGCGTATGGCACGTCGCAAAATTGCCATACAGGGCGAGTGAACGCCGCGCGTAACCGCACAGTTTTCGTATGGCTTTGGGATAATTAGGGGTGGACCGATGCTTTGGCTTCGAGTTCGGCGATCCGCTCCGAGCAGATAGCCTGGACGGCGCGACCGAGTTCCTCGACGCAACCGCCGAGCCAGCTCAGTTCGTCCTCGGTGATACGGTAGTGTTTCGAATAGCGGGCCTTCACATAAGCCTCTTTCAGCTTCTCGAACCGCGCCCGATCCTCGCGACGCTCACGCGGCCAAGCGTCAACGAGACGCATGTCGATCCGCTCGGCCTGGGTCCGCAGGAAGGCAAGGTTATGGACGTGCGGGGTGTAGAAGGTGCTGACGAGAAGAACGGTATGGTACAAACGCTCAGCGGATTGATGAAGATCGAACGCGGCCTTTTTTAGGTCGCCGTCATCGACCGCGTGTTTGTAGCCACGATGAAAGCTTTGGGCGCTCGGCAGCCATTCCTCGAAATATTCTCGCGCCATCGCGAGCGCTTGCTCGAGCGTTTTCGGCTTTGGCGTGTGCAGTGGTTTCTCGTCAAACTCGTGCAGCGCGATTCCGTCTTTGGCGACGTCCATGAAGAAATATCGGCCATGCGCCAGTCCGTCGTTAACCTCTTGCAAGGTGTGGACGATGAAATTGACCGGCGTGTGGAG
Organism: Sphingopyxis sp.; assembly: GCA_013823985.1. GTDB lineage: Bacteria > Pseudomonadota > Alphaproteobacteria > Sphingomonadales > Sphingomonadaceae > Sphingorhabdus_B. The sequence goes on along the minus strand of PNNB01000060.1, from coordinate 509 downwards.
CGTCTTGTCGATCGCCAGCTCACGAATGAGCCGGTCGTCCAGCTTGCCCCAGAAATCGACCTTCTCGGTAAGCCGCTTGTCATTGACGATGATGAGAAGATCGAAGTCCGACCGATAACCTTTGGCGGTGTGCGGCTCATCGACCCAGCCGCCGCGCGCATAGCTGCCGTACAGGATGATTTTGTCGATCCGGCCCTTCTTCTTCCAGCCCATCGTGCCAAGTGCGATGGCATCCTCGAACTCTTCGAAGACGATGGCTTTCACGCGTTCGAGTTCGCGTTGCTTGTTGGCCGGAAGATGATCGAGGTCGGTTTTCATCGCTGGCGGCACCCTGTCGTCGCGGCGGCTGATTGGCAAGATCGAAGCGGCTTCATCGCCGCCAGAATTGCCACCGCCTGCGGTTCTTTCTATCGACCGTTTGCGCAATCACGCGCAGGCTGCGGATCATCGCCTGCTCGATCTCGTGGACGCTCACGCCATGCCGCTTGGCAAGCTGGCGATAGCTCAGC
>PNNB01000073.1 GCA_013823985.1 Sphingopyxis sp. | reverse complement strand
GAATATAAGGCGGCGCAGGCCGAACTGGTTTCGTCGCACATCGCCAAGCAGGACATCGTCATCACCACCGCGCTGATCCCGGGGCGCCCCGCGCCGCGGCTGATTTCGGACGCGCAGCTCGCGACGATGCGCACCGGCAGCGTGATCGTCGACATGGCGGCCGAAAGCGGCGGTAATGTCGAAGGATCGGTGTCGGGCGAAGCCAAGCGCATCCACGGCGTCACCGTGATCGGCGCGAGCAATATCGCGGCGTTGATGCCGGCTGACACCAGCGCGCTGTTCAGCCGCAACCTGTTCAACTTCCTGTCGGCCTTCTGGGACAAGGAAGCCGGCAAGCCGGTGCTTGACGAGGAAATCGGCAACGCAATCCGCCTGACGCAGGGCGGCAAGGTCGTGAACGAGCGGCTGCTTTGATGGATCCGCTCTGATGGGGTTGTTCAGCGCCAGCGACCTTGACGTCACATCGGCTTCGGCAGAATTCGGCCATGCGCTGATTGCCGGTGAAACCATCCTGGCGGCATTTCGCACGATTCGTGATTCGGTGCTGCTGACCGATCAGCGACTGATTTACATCAATGTGCAGGGGCTCACCGGATCGAAGGTCGAGTTTCAGTCGGTGCCGTGGCGGTCGGTGGTCCGCTTTGCGTTGGAAACAGCGGGGACTTTTGACCTCGATGCTGACATGAAAATCTGGGTATCGGGCGCTGCCGAACCGTTGCAGGTCAAGGTTTCGCGCAAGAGCGATCCCCGCGTCATCCAGCGCATAATGGCCGAGCAGACCCTGCTCAAGCGATAGGTGCTGCCGCCCCCTATTGTCATCAAAGCGTTAGAAAAGCCGCGTTATCGCGCTTCGCATGAAACTATTTTCCGTCGCTGTGCGTCTTTTGGTTGGTTCCAACCGTAACTGCCACAATTCGATGGAGACTCGATAATGCGTGCGAAGTTTATTGCTCTTCCCCTGTTTGCTCTGACCGCGGCAACCCTGTCTGCTCCGGCTTATGCTGCCGACGCGGACGCGGCCGAAGCCACCGTTGCCGAGGCCGAAGCCGCGGCAGGCGCGATGGTCGAGAGCTGGAACATCGTTCAGAATGCGACGAAGTCGCCCGAACATACGACTTTGGTGAAGGCGCTGACCGCGGCCGGACTGACCGAAACGCTGAGCGGCACCGGACCTTTCACCGTGTTTGCGCCGACCGACCAGGCCTTTGCCGCGGTCCCGCAGCCGATGACCACCTATCTGATGGACCCTGCCAACAAGGCGGCGCTGGCGCAGGTGCTCACCTATCACGTCGTCCCGGGCGCAGTCACGTCGGCGGACCTGTATGCGAAGATCAAGGCGGGTGGCGGCAAGGCGACGCTGACCACGGTCGAGGGCCAGCCGCTGACCTTCACCGAAGTGTCGGGTAACATCAAGGTTGATGGAACGCAGGGCAGCACCGGTTATGTTACGCAGCCGGACGTCACACAGTCGAACGGGGTAATCCACATCCTCAACGGCGTTCTGATGCCCGAAATCAAGCCCGCCGCAGCGGCAGAACCCGCTGCGCCTGCTGAAGCGGCACCCGCTGCGGAACCAACCCCGGCAACATGATGCCGATCCCAAAGGAGAATGTTATGAAGCGCGCGTTTTTGATGACGGCCGCGGCCGCGGTCGGCCTGGGCTTGGCAGGCTGCAACAGCAGCCCCGAAACGCCCGCGACGGAAACAACGACCGTGACCGAAGGTGAAATGGCACCCGTCGATACCGCCGGTGCCAACCCGACGGTCGGCGGCGCAGAGATGCTGCCGACCAAGACCATCGTCGAAAACGCGTCGGCTTCCCCGATCCACAAGACGCTTGTGACTGCGGTAACGCAGGCCGGTTTGGTGGACACGTTGTCGGGCGCGGGTCCGTTCACTGTTTTCGCACCGACCGACGCCGCCTTCTCGCAGGTCGCGCCGGTAACGCGCGATGGCTGGATGCGTCCGGCGCAAAAGGAAGTGCTGGCAGGCGTGCTGAAATATCACGTCGTTCCCGGCAAGGTGATGGCTGCTGATCTGGCGTCGCAAATCACCGCTGGCGGCGGCAAGGCAGTTCTGAAAACCGTCGAAGGCCAGGATCTGACCGCGACCCAGAGTGGCGATTCGATCATTCTGACCAGCGCCAGCGGCAACAAGGCGACGGTGACGCAGGCCGATGTTGGCCAGTCGAACGGGGTGATCCACGTCGTTGACGCAGTGCTCGTCCCCAAGATGTAATCCGGAGGGCCGAACGAACGGCCCCCGCGAAATTTAATGTCCCGATCGGCCCGCATTTCTCATGATTGAGCGATGCGGGCCTTTCTTTTAGGCCGCTTTGGAGTCGACACGCTGGCGTGTGCGCGGCAAGAGGTGCGCCAAGCGGAATCAGCAGGGGAGCGTGCCGTGGATTTCATCGCGATATTTTCGAT
>PNNB01000003.1 GCA_013823985.1 Sphingopyxis sp. | reverse complement strand
GAGAAGGAACGCATCAGCCTGGGCATCAAGCAGCTTGAAAAGGGTGCTCCGGCCGTTGGCGGCGGCGCCGCAGCGGCTGCTGGTTCGGTGAAGAAGAACGACGTCGTTACCGTCACCGTCCTGGAAGTTCGCGACAATGGCTTGGAAGTTCAGGCTGGCGACGATGGCGCCACCGGCTTCATCAAGCGCGCCGACCTTGGCCGCGACCGCGACGAACAGCGCGCCGAGCGTTATCAGGTCGGTCAGAAGTTCGATGCGATGGTCATCGGCTTCGACCGTTCGAAAAAGCCCAACTTCTCGGTCAAGGCGATGCAGATCGCCGAAGAGAAGCAGGCAGTCGAACAATATGGTTCGTCGGACTCGGGTGCGTCGCTCGGCGACATCCTCGGCGAAGCATTGAAAGCCGGCAAGAAAGATTAATTTCAAACTTGCATAGCGAAACGAACAAAAAGGTCCGCAGAGTGTCCCTCTGCGGGCCTTTTTCTTTTGGTGATATATTTTGACCAGACAGTGATTCATGATACCCTCGCCGCGCGTTGGGAGGGGTCTCGCGCAAAAAAGGACCGGCAACGACCGGACGCCTGCTTCGGCGGGAAATGCGTGGCTATTATACTAGGGGAAGCAGATGATCCGGTCAGAACTGGTTCAAAAGATCGCGAGCGAAAACAGCGATTTGCGCGTCGACGAAGTCGAACGCATCGTCGATACGTTTTTTGATTCCATCGTTGAACAGCTGGCGGCTGGCGGCCGTGTCGAGTTGCGCGGCTTTGGCGCCTTCTCGACCCGATCGCGCGAATCGCGCACCGGTCGCAATCCGCGCACGGGTGCGTCGGTCGACGTGAAGGCCAAAAATGTGCCCTATTTCAAACCCGGCAAGGAAATGCGCGAACGGTTGAACGACTGAACGCGTCGGTCACGGCGACGCCAGCGCCAGCCGCTGGCGTTAAGTTTTGTGTCCCTAATCGTCTGATTATTTCGATCGGACCAGAAATTCGCGCATTCACGTCGTCGGGGTCGCAATGCACGCCGGCATCGTCAACCAGCGCTGCGCCGGCAACGCCAGCGACTGTCAGTTCTTCAATCGGTAGCCCGTCCGAAACACCCAGAAAATCACCGCCAGGCACAACGCGAAGAACAGCGCCACCGCGGCCATGCTCACCCCAATCCCGACGTCGCCCTGGCCAAAGAAGGTCCAGCGAAAGCCGCTGATCAGATAGACGACAGGGTTGAACAGCGTCACCGTGCGCCACGCCGCGGGCAGCATGTCGAGCGAATAAAAGGCGCCGCCGAGGAAGGTGAGCGGATAGATCACCAGCATCGGGATCACCTGCAACTGCTCGAAACTTTGCGCCCAGATGCCGATGATGAAGCCGAACAGGCAAAAGGTGATCGCCATCAGCAGCATGAAGCCGACCATCAGCAGCGGATGCGCGACCTGCACGTCGACGAACAGATGCGCGGTCGCAAAGATGATCGCTCCGATGATCACCGACTTGGTCGCCGCCGCGCCGACATAGGCGATCACCGTTTCCAGCGGCGACAGCGGCGCGGAGAGCATCTCGTAAATCGTTCCCGTCCATTTGGGCATATAGATGCCGAACGAGGCATTGCTGATGCTTTCGGTGAACATCGTCAGCATCATCAGCCCGGGGACGATGAAGGCGCCGTAAGGCACGCCGCCAACTTCGCTCATCCGGCCGCCGATCGCCGATCCGAAAACAACGAAGTAGAGCGCCGTTGTAATGACGGGCAGCGCCAGACTGGTCCACACGGTGCGCCCGAAGCGGGCCAGTTCAAAGGCGTAGATTGCGCGCACGCCGCGCCAGTTCGCGGTCATGCGGCCTCTCCCTTGGTTTCATGGACCAGCCCGACGAAAATATCCTCGAGCGAGCTTTGCTTGGTGTGCAGATCCTTGAACGCGATCCCGAGATCGCTCATTTGGCGCAGCAGCGATGGGACACCGGTCGCCTCAGCCTGGCTGTCGAATTCATAAACGAGCTCATGCCCGTCACCTGTCAGTGCCAGCTTCCAGGCCGCCAGTTCGGCCGGAACCGTCGCCAGCGGCTCGGCGAGATTGAGCGTCAGTGTCTTGCGTCCCAATTTCTTGATCAGCGCGTGCTTTTCCTCGACCAGGATCAGCCGCCCCTTGCTGATCACTCCGACGCGGTCGGCCATTTCCTCAGCCTCTTCGATATAATGGGTGGTCAGGATGATCGTCACCCCGCGCTCGCGCAGTCCGTGGACCATCTGCCACATATCGCGGCGCAGCTCGACATCGACCCCCGCGGTCGGTTCGTCAAGGAACAGGATTTCGGGCTCGTGAGAAAGCGCTTTGGCGATCATCACGCGGCGCTTCATACCGCCCGACAGCTCCATGATCTTGGAATTCCGCTTGTCCCACAGCGACAGGTCGCGCAGCAATTGTTCGATAAAGGCCGGATCGCGCGGCTTGCCGAACAGCCCGCGCGAGAAGCTGACCGTCGCTAGCACCGTTTCGAACGCATCGGTGTGCAGTTCCTGCGGCACCAGCCCGATCATCGTCCGTGCGGTGCGATAGTCGCGCGCATGATCATGCCCCGCGACCGTCACCGTCCCCGTGCTGGCGGTCACGATCCCGCAGACGATGCTGATCAAAGTCGTCTTGCCCGCGCCATTCGGCCCGAGCAGCGCGAAAATCTCGCCCTTGTTGATCGAAAGATCGACATCGCTGAGCGCAATGTGACCACTTTTATAGGTTTTTCCGAGACCGGAAATTTTGAGAACAGCTGTCATGCCACGCCGTCTAGCCGAGCGACCGGGTGGGGTGAAGCAGCAAACAGCGCTTGACCTGAATCAGCCCATCGGCTTGACCGGCTGCACCGTGCGGACGTGGCGAAATCGGTAGACGCAG
>PNNB01000040.1 GCA_013823985.1 Sphingopyxis sp. | reverse complement strand
TGCCAGCCGCGCCGCTGCGCGCAAACGAAGCGGACCGCTTGCTGCATATGGGCGATCCGCTGCTCGACGAAGAGTGGCTGCTGGTGAAGCGCGGTTCGGTGCGGTTCGATCCGCCGAAGTCCGCGGACCGGTTGAAGCGCGCGCTGGCATCGGCGCGGTCCAGCGGGGATATGGCGGCCGCCGCGGCGATCATGGCGTTCGGGCTCAAGCCGCGAACAGCGAAGCAAAAGGCAAAGCGGTCGAAATCGTCGGAGCGCCTTCATCCGCCCGCTCGCGGGATGACCGGGCGAGAGCCCGGCGGTCGAGGACGCTGACCTCCTGACCGTGAGCAAGCGTTCTTCCGACTAAGTCGCAACTAGCCTTGCGGTGCCGCTGCAGAACGCCCCGCATGACTGGGCCTCACTGGCCGTGAAGCTAGATTCGCAGCCTCACCCGTCAGACATGAGTGCAATGGTCCGGTAGGGGCGTGGTCGGGATTTCCAGATCGAGCCTAGTTCCGTCGGTTCCAAATGCCGAGAAGTCCGTAATGATCGCATCGAGTGGGAAATAGGGCTTCGCGATAACGACAGATAGTGGACGTCCGACAAGCGCGGCGAGAATGGTTTGTGGCATTTGCTGCCAGAACGTGAACGTACTCTGCCACACATAGACTTCGTTATTGCGCTCGAAGACCTCACCGGTGAGAATATCGTCCTTCCACTCGATCCTGCCGGTTGCACTCCCGCCGTTTAAGAGGAACTGGAGTTCGCCGGCACGCTCCAGATGATCAAGCGCGTAAGTCAATTTCATTCCGGAAACCGCCAACAGATTCTGTGCGGTCTGGTCTATCAGGCCGCGCGTGTGATTGGCGCGATGTTGCGCAAGCAGGTCAGCGCGCCGCGCGTGTGTGGCGAGCATGTCTGCGAGACCAAGTCGCAACTTTGCACCTTCCGACACATTCGCGCTGATAGTTTCGGGGCCGAGCCCGAGGCCGTTGCCCAGGACCTCCAAAGTTATTCCCATTGCAAAGTTCTCGAGGTCGACATTCGGAGAAATATTGATCGCGATCAGTCTGGGGGCAGGGTGCACATCTAAGATCGATCCGATGACCTCATCCGCAATCGCTTGGGCTTCCTTGGCGAAACTTTTGACGTGCGCGCGGTTATCGACAAACTGCTGCGCAGCACGTCGAATGTCACTCACCAGAGCCGCAGCCGGCACATCTGGGGTGCTCGATCCAGTGTTGCGCCGAAACTCAGCACCGCCGAAGGATGGCAGCGGCATTGATCTGAAGCAGAGACCACTGAAGGCATTGTCCCGATAGCGCTTGGGCGCGACAGACAATGTGCCTAGCACGTCGGCAAGCTCTCCTTTGATCTGTTTGTTTGCTTCAATCTCAACCTGCCGAAGCCTGGTCTCATGATCTTTTGACCAACACATCGATCTTTGGACAATATAGCCGCCAATCGCTGCCGAATCTGCGTCGTTTTTTTCTCGCATTCTCAAGACCCTTGTTCGCTCTCTACGCCGGGGTGGCGCATTTTGTTCGGCACATCGGGTTGGATTCAACTGCCACGCCGATGCCCTAATGTTCATTATAGGTTCGACATTTGTTTCATCAAAGCGCGGTGCGTCAGGCAAAGAACCGACGCCGCAACTCAGGGGGAGAGATGGGACAGCCCACGCTCAGACTAGGCAGAGCAATGAATGCGATGCAGCCGGTGGGCGATGACATAGTCCGGCGCAATATGACTGCTGCTGCGGGGATATCGGCATCCGGGACTGGGCAACGAACAGCAAGCCGCAGTCCGGTCGAGCACCTGGCGGTCGCAGACACTGATCGCCTGATCGTCAGATACCTGAGCTTCCGCCCCTGCGCCGCCGCCGCAGAACAAAACTCGCATGTCCGCCGGATGGAAAAGCGGGACGCGGCTGCGCGCCCGCCGAACGGTGGAGACGCTGACGCGGGAAGCGAGGAACAGGGTGAAAGGAAAAGAGGCAGGAGTTCTGTCTCGGATCCCTGATCCTCCGAAAGGAGAATATCGTGAACGAGTATCAACTTCCCAAATGCCTACAGGTGATCGGTCTGGCGTGCATTCCCGTCAACGACATACCAGACGAGCATCCGGCGTTGGCACGCAGGCCGGTTGCGGCGGCGGTCCTGACGATGGTCGATCAAGATGATGGTCATCGCTGGATCAACACGATCTGCGTCTCCGACGCGCGCAAGTCGGAAATCCCATTGCCGCACTTGCTCGACAAGACGCTGTTGCCTGGCGTGGTCCAGATCGTGTCCACGGCCGATCGCATTACGTTGGCGATGGACGCGATGAGCCGGCGCTTCTTCGTCGAGCCGGCTCTTGCAGAACTCTGCTTTGGCGAGACGGCTATCGATCCCGCCGCGATGGGTGACCATGGGTTCGATGAGCGAACAGCGTGCCGTCGTTTCTCGATCCCGATGCCCGAGATCGGCGATGCGGACATCGAGCTTGCCTGGTCGCGCTCGGCGCCTGCGGCAGCCGAAGACCATGCGCTGCGCGTCGCGACGGCGCGGCTAATGCTGTGGGCGCATGTCGAGGCGTTCCGCATCGCGCGACCGGAACCCTTCTTCGAGATCATGCTGGCCCTGCGCGACTGGATCGATGCCAGCGAGTATCTCAAGGCCGCGCTCGCCGATATCGGGAACTCACGCCCAATCCGCCGTGCAGACTCGTTCGCGCATCATTATCGCGACTATCGACAACGCCTTGCTGCGGGCGACGAGACCGCGAGATGGGTCAGCTTCGAAGACGGGCTGTTCCACGTTTGAGCGCGCCTAACGCGTAAACCCACTATCGATAGAAAAATGGCCTCGCTGCTCGGGTCGCTCGAGCAGCGAGGCCTGCGAGCGTGCATATGCACAACGCTTCGCATGCGACGGGCCGCTGTCATGCCCG
>PNNB01000009.1 GCA_013823985.1 Sphingopyxis sp. | reverse complement strand
GACGAAATCGGGAAGACTGTCGGAATAGCTTTCCGAATAACGGCTTTCATAGGTCAGTTCCTGCCACTGGCGGACCATCCCCATCCATTCATTGTTGAGGATGAAAACCTTCACCGGCAGACGGTACTGTGTTGCAGTGCCCATTTCCTGAATATTCATCTGGATGGACGCTTCACCAGCAATGTCGATGACCAGAGCGTCCGGATTGCCCATTTGTGCGCCAATGGCGGCGGGCAGGCCGTAACCCATGGTGCCAAGGCCGCCGCTGGTGAGCCATTTGTTAGGGTCGTCGAAATGGAAGTGTTGCGCCGCCCACATCTGGTGCTGGCCGACTTCCGTGGTGATGATAGGCGCCCTGTCCTTGGTCGCTGCGAACAGGCGTTCGATGGCGAACTGCGGCATGATCTCCGCCGTGTTGGCAGGGTAGTTTAGGCACTCAACGGCGCGCCAGCCCTTGATTCGCGACCACCACTCATCCAGCGGCTGCGCTTTGTATTTACGGCCTTTCCAGACATCGACCATTTGGCGGATCGCGGTGCCGACGTCAGCGACGATGGGTAAATCGACCCGGATCGTTTTGTTGATGGAACTGCGGTCGATGTCGACATGGACCTTGATGCTGTTGGGTGAGAACGCATCCAGACGGCCTGTAACCCGGTCATCGAAACGCGCACCAAGGCACAGCATCACGTCACACTGGTTCATCGCCATATTGGCTTCATAGGTTCCGTGCATCCCAAGCATTCCGAGCCAAGCCGAACCCGAAGCGGGATAGGCGCCAAGGCCCATCAGTGTGGATGTTACAGGCGCACCACTCAGTTCAACCAATTCGCGCAAGGCGGTGCTGGCTTCGGGGCCGGAGTTGATTATGCCACCGCCGGTATACAAAATCGGCGCTTTGGCATTGGCCAACAGTTCGACGGCGTTGTTGATGGCAATGTAATCGGCTTCGCCCGCCGGATGAAACCGCTTGGGCGCATTATTGACGAAATTGGTCGGTGCGGTTGCGACCTGTACGTTTTTCGGGATATCGATGACAACAGGCCCAGGTCGGCCCTTCGTCGCGATCGTAAAGGCTTCGCGGACAGTTGAGGCCAAATCAGCCGGGTCTTTGACGAGATAATTATGCTTGGAACAATGGCGAGTGATACCGACCGTGTCCGCTTCCTGAAAAGCATCTGTGCCGATCAGAGTCGTTGCAACCTGTCCGGTCAGAACGATCAGCGGAATGGAATCAAGGAAAGCATCTGCAATGCCCGTGACGGCATTGGTCGCGCCAGGGCCCGAGGTTACGAGGACAACGCCGGGCTTTCCGGTCGAACGCGCATAGCCCTCCGCCGCATGGGCAGCGCCGGCTTCGTGACGGACGAGCACATGCTTGATTTTCTTCTGCTGGAAAAGCGCATCATAAATCGGCAGGACCGCCCCGCCGGGATAACCGAATACGGTATCGACGCCCTGTTCGATAAGGCAGTCTATCAATATCTCTGCACCGGATTTTTCGGGCACTTTTTTGTCCTGTTCCATTTTGTCGAATTCGCCGCGAAGCGTGGTTTGCGGGCCATGCTGCGCGACAGGGGGTTTGGCAAGAGCGGCGTCGTTAGTTATTAGAATATGCTGTGTCAATCATAAACATTGTAATTATATTACAATATCATCGATTTCTACGTCATTTATATCGCCATCATACCGGGGCCAATCCGCAGGTGCTTGGTTGCGAAACCAGGTGTACTGCCGCTTTGCATATTGTCGGGTCGCAATCTTGCCTAATGCAACTGCTTCATCACGCGTCATCCTGCCTGACAACATTCCCGCGATTTCGCGTACGCCTATGGCCCGCATTACAGGAGCGTCGGCAGGAAGTTTCCGTTCCAGCAGGGATGCGACTTCATCTACAGCGCCACCTTCGACCATCATGTCAAAACGTCGGTCGCACCTTTCATAAAGCCAGTCCCTTCGCGGCAGCAGCAATATGGGTTGCAAGGACACATCGTCACCAATGCCGCCAACCTTATCACGGCGCCAACTCAGGATGCTGCGTCCTGTGGATTCTATGACCTCAAGAGCGCGGGTGATCCGGCTGCTATCTGTCGGTGCCAGGGCCGCCGCCGCGTCCGGATCCTTTTCTTTCAGGGCAGCATAGGCGTCTGCCACGGGCAAGTCGCGCATAGCCGCCCGTAACTGGGCGTCAACTTCCGGGATCGGGGCTATCCCGTCGAGCAAGGTGCGCACATATAGCCCTGTTCCGCCCACCAATACGGGAAGCACCCCAGCCCCATGCGCCTCCTCAATGGCGCGTTTTGCATCGGTTGCCCAGCGTGCAGCAGAGCAGGTGGCGGTGCCGTCCAGATATCCGAACAAGCGATGGGGACCCTGCGCCATCTCTTCCGCTGTCGGCTGCGCGCTGAGTATCGGTAATTCGGAATAGACCTGCGCGCTGTCTGCGTTGATAATGACTACATCACGCTTTTTCGCCAACCGCAGCGCGAGTGCGGTCTTGCCGCTTGCGGTCGGACCCGCAATAAGCGCGAGCTTCGGTTTTAATTCAGGATTCGATATGCCCATCGCCACATTAATAGCAGCAGATTCGACGGAAAGCGGAGTAATTTCCGAAGCCTGCGACCGATTGGCGGCTAGCGGGTGCGTGACGGGCGACATTGTGTTGATTGAGCAGGGCAAAGCAGTCGACATTCACTTTGAAGGCGCGGCATCCGATGCTCGCGCTGCGCTCGAAGCTTTGGAACTGCGTTACGATATCGCAATCCAGTCATGCGAGAACCGCCGCAAGATGCTGCTGGTCTCGGACATGGATAGCACAATGATCATGGTGGAATGCATCGATGAGTTGGCTGACTATGCCGGAATAAAGCCGGAGATTGCAGCAATTACCGAGCGCGCAATGGCCGGCGAACTGGATTTTGCCCAGGCTTTGACCGCACGCGTTGCATTACTTGCAGGGCTGAATGAAGCAGTCGTTGCCCAATGCCTGGCTGAACGTGTCCGCACGATGCCGGGTGCTGATGTTTTGGTGCGCACAATGAACGCATGGGGTGCACATGCCATTTTGGTGTCGGGCGGATTTACGCGGTTTACCGACCCCGTTGCCGAACTTCTGGGATTTTCCGAGGTGCACGCCAATGTGCTTGAAA
>PNNB01000069.1 GCA_013823985.1 Sphingopyxis sp. | reverse complement strand
GGATTGCCGAATGGGATCCGTTCACCATGCCGCTGATCACCGAAAAGCAGGGCGTCGTGAAATATCAGGATCTGGAAGACACCAAGACCCTGATCGAACAGGTCGACGAAGCGACGGGCATCGCCCAGCGCGTCGTGATCGAATATCGTTCGGCGGGCCGCGCCAAGAAGGAAGACCTTCAGCCGCGCCTGACCCTGCTCGACGATGCTTCGGGTGAAGCCGCGCGCTATCTGCTCGCGGTCGGCACGATGCTGTCGGTCGAGGACGGCCAGACGGTGCAGGCGGGTGACGTGCTCGCGCGTGTCAGCCGCGAAGCGTCGAAGACGCGCGACATCACCGGCGGTCTGCCGCGGGTGGCCGAGCTGTTCGAAGCGCGCATTCCGAAGGATAACAGCGTTATCGCGAAGATCAGCGGTCGCATTGAATTCGTCAAGGATTACAAGGCGAAGCGCAAAATTGCGATCGTTCCGGAAGAAGGCGATCCGATCGAGTACCTGATCCCCAAGTCGAAGGTGCTGGAAGTGCAGGAAGGCGATCAGGTCAAGCGCGGCGACGCCTTGATCAGCGGTTCGCCGAACCCGCACGACATCCTGGACGTCATGGGCGTGGAAGCGCTGGCCGAATATCTGGTCGCCGAAATCCAGGAAGTGTACCGTCTGCAGGGCGTGAAGATCAACGACAAGCACATCGAGGTGATCGTTCGCCAGATGCTGCAGAAGGTCGAGATCACCGCTGGCGGCGACACCACGTTGCTGCCGGGCGAGCAGCTCGATTATCTGGAGATGATGGAGTATAACGCCAAGCTGCCGAAGAATGGCGTGCCTGCGGAGGGCCGTCCGGTCCTGCTGGGCATCACCAAGGCGTCGCTGCAAACGCGCAGCTTCGTCTCGGCGGCATCGTTCCAGGAAACGACCCGCGTGCTCACCGAAGCATCGGTGCAGGGCAAGGTCGACTCGCTGATCGGGCTGAAGGAAAACGTCATCGTCGGCCGCCTGATCCCGGCGGGTACCGGCGCCGCGATGAACCGCGTTCGCGTGACCGCGTCGAGCAAGGATGCCGCACTGCGCGCATCGATGCGCGCCGCAAGCCAGGTCGACCTGATCGCACCGGCGAGTGCCGCCGCCGAGCATGCCGCCGAACTGGCGCAAGGCCCGGAAGCAGCGATGGGCGACGATCCGCTGGGCAAGGTGCAGGGCGAAGACTTCACGACCGATGACGTGATGGTCGAAGAGCGTCCTGAGGGTGAGGGCGAGGCGTAAGCTTCCGCGCCGCCTTTGGCTGACAGAAATGAGCCCCGCTGGAGTAATCCGGCGGGGCTTTTTCGTTTTTGAGGGAGACGCTTCGCCGTCTGCTTTGGGGTGGAAAGCGGCACGTCTGGTTTTTGTTGTGGCGGACCCACAAGCAGACGAATATGCCCTTAGAATAAGAGAGGGCGGGATCGTGAAAACTACAGCTTTGACGTTTATGTTTGCAAGCAGTGCTCTACTTCTCTTGGCCGGTCAGACCCCTCCGCCATCCAAGCCTGGGATCAAAGTCTACAACGCGATAATTCCGATGATCGATGATCATTTGAAGTTGCTCGAAGCGTCTTCCGAGACGCCCTTGGACCCCAAGAGGCGGATCATGGTGAACATACAGAGGAAGCCTAAGTCTGTCGAAAACATCGGCATTCTTGCGGATCCGCACATCGCAAAGTTTTATCGCAGCGTCCTGTCTGACACCTATTTTTACCTATCTCGGATTCCGAAGCCGCGACCCAACCCATATGTTTCTAAGTTTCAGATGGAGTGTGGCGGCACGGGGTCGCGCTACGACGCGAGGGCAGACATAGCTACGGTGTGCTGGGAAGACCTAACGATCCTCGGTTCTTCAGCTCTTCCGCCGCCCAGGTATCCGCTGAAGGTTCAATTTGAGTTTGCGGAAAACGAGCTCATCGGCGTTAATTTGATCACTGAAGACCCCAACATTTTAGCAGGCGCCGACAAAACGCGGATGATTGGTCTCACCGTAAAGTGACGGCGGCGCATAAATTTGCGCCGGGTGAATAAATCGCACATGTGATGTCCGCATCTGGCAAAATTCCATCGTCAGAAAATATCCGCAACTGGTCGTTTCCTAACTTCCGGGCCAAATCGGCGGCGAACGACCGGAACGGGGTGGTGGGTCGCCCCCATGTCGTCGTCACTCCGGACTTGATCCGGGGTCCACGAGACCTTGCGCTGCGCTATACTGAGAAGGCGGATGGATCCCGGATCAAGTCCGGGATGACGAGAGTGTAGGTTCGTTTTCGGTCAATAGCAGCCGCCCCAAATAGAAAAGGGCCCACCGGGGTGGCCGGTGAGCCCTTGGTTGCTTGGGAATGTGCGGGCCGGTGCGACTGCGCCTGAAAGGCGTCCGACCCTTGTGCTGCCTCCTAGGGCGCGAGGATCGCGACGGCGAGGTACAGCAGCAGTGGCAGGCCGAAGCCCAGAAGCGTCAAGGCAACAAAGCCGACGCGCGTCCACAAGACGTCGAAGCCGAACTGGTCTGCCATCCCGGCGCACACGCCGAAGATCATCCCGTCGCGACGATTCTTGCGAAAACCCTGTTTCATTTCTTTCCTTTCCATCCCGGCCAGCGGCCGGCGTTTTTATCGGGCAGGGGGCCGCTGGTCAGATGACCAGCGAACCGACCTGCGCGCCATTCTGACCAGCAACCGCGAGGAACATGACCGAGCAATAAAGCGAGGCGACCGCAGCGATTGCATAGCTTTTGAACGATTCGACGTTGAGATGTGCCATGATGATTTCCCTTTTTTCCTTTCCAGCCGGACCATCCGGTGGATGCAAAAGGTAATGCAGGGACCGTGCCAATTGCATTCATCGGCGGTTCAGCGGGGTTTCGATGATGACGGGAGATAATTTGGCCGCAAAATGTCCATCCAGATGGTGAAATATCCCACTGAACGGAAAAATTTACGGAGACAGTTCGGTTTGGCCCGCACCTGATCATCCGGATGCGCTAGCACGCGATGGCGAGATCCCGGCCTTCGCCGGGATGACGGTAGGAGATCCGGTGCGGGTGGGAGTGGGGTGGCGCGGTCGCAATAGCTGCGGTAGGCGGCATACAGGATGACGCTGACCCGCCTTTCGCTGACCGATTTTCGCAATCATGCCGGGGCGGAGCTGGTGGCCGGA
>PNNB01000028.1 GCA_013823985.1 Sphingopyxis sp. | reverse complement strand
AAAATCATCGTAGAGATCGGGGTGCGCGTCGAAATGGAGGATATTCACCGGCCCGAAACAGGTCGCTGCGGCCGCGACGAGCGGAAAGGTCACCGCATGGTCGCCCCCCAGCGCCAGCGGTACCTCGCCATCCTCCTGCAGCATCACGACATGGCGCCGGATCGCGGCATCGTCGTGCGCGGTGTTTTCGGTCAGCGGCAGATCGCCGTCATCGGTGAATGCGACGTCGGCTCCGATCTCCGGCCCCAATTCGCTAGCCATATTGCCGCGATCGCTGAACAGCGCTGCGCGGATCGCCGCAGGCCCGGCAGCCGCGCCGCGCTCGAAGCTGCTGTTGATATCGGTGGGCAGGCCAAAGAGGCGGATCGCAGGCATGGCTCGCTTGTAGCTGTTGGCGAGGGTCACGCAAGGCACCGCGAAGGGGATCGTGATGGTGAGACAGGATAAGGGCGCCAACGTGAACGAGGCCAGTCCACAGCGCCCTTCCTACCGCCACTCGAGACGCCCCTCGAATCCGAATATGGCCGTGGCCGAAGTAATTGCCGCAGTTATGTCGGTAACGATGAAGAGTGACTGACGCCCTAGCCATCAGGCGCCTGATGCGCTTGAGGCTTCACATAGCGCCCCATAAACAGGATCAATCCGGTTCGACGATCCCGCAGCAGAAAAAAGAATGGCTTGTCCGCCCGAAATATGAACGGAGGCGGAGGGTTGGGATCGCTTTTGGCGCTCGTAACAATGATATCCATGACAACCGCAGTGGCGGCCGCAGCCTCCGAGCCGATTTCATCAACATCGAGGTATGTCTTGTGAATGACGTGCTTGATTTTCAATCCGATAGCTCGCGGATCTTCGCCGGGGTAAGGGATCCTAGCTATCCCTGAGAAATCAGCATTGTCGGAAAAAGCTGTTGGGGCTCCCATAGCTTGAAGAGAGCTTTTCAGATCCTTCCGCCACTCGATCCGCATCTTTGGCATCGTCAGAATGGTTTCGCGCCACTCCGCCTTCTCCAAAGCGTCCACCCAAATCGCAAGGTCACTCGCTGTGAGCTTTGCTTCGAATTTCGGTAGGTCTTTCGCTGAGCTGGGCAGAAACACCACCATCTCGACTTCGTGGCCTACGTAGGGCAGCATGATCGCCTTGGTGCCGCCGCGTTCCATCACTCGAAAGTTTGACCGTTGGGACATAAGTGGTGCCGTCACTTGGCCGCCGGCCAAAAGCTTAAAAGGCTCCGATTTCGTCTGCTTCTTGTCGAAGGCGCTAGCCCAACCGCCCTTCCAGTAGATGGCGTTGACGAGAATTGCCCTAGTGTTTTTCGTGACTTCAGCCGGTTGCAGCAATTCTTCAATTTTGTCCCCCGTTCTTTCCGCGACCCAGTTATTGACTTTGAGCCGTGCAGCCTCCGCTGCTCCGCGAAAATCCACACGTTGCAACCCTGCTTTGGCAAAAGCAGCCACGTCCTGCTCATAGTCAGCGAGAAGCGGCATCCCATCCTGCAACCATACGGCATTCGCCGTTCGCAATTCACGCTGCGGTCCCGCAAATGTCATCGTTCCGAGTATCTGCCCGTTGACGCGGAGATATTCGCGCGGCGGTTTGCCAAAATGAAGCACCTGCTCAAGCTCTGTGGCCGTGGTACCTTGCGCGCCGCGATAGGCCAGCCCTACCGCGACAGAAACGCTGGCGGGCGATAGGAGATGGTTTTCATCGATGGTCAGGGTGTGCCGATAAAGGTCGAGCGAGAAAGCGTTGATCCCCGCGATTGCTGCTTTAGCATCGGGATCGACTACCGCCGAAATGGTGCGGATGGGCTCATCCAGCGGCACATCCGCTTCTTGGCAGAACGCCGGAACCGCCGTTATCGCCGCTGCAACGGCGATGGTCTCTATGATCTTGCGGTACGACATTTTCGTGCTCCCATCTCGCATTTGGCGAGAGTTTTGCGCAAACTTCCTACCGCTACGTAAATTGCCGATCTTGCCGTTTAGAGGCACCATTCGGATCAGATATCTGGGGCGAGTGCTTCGGGAGTAATCCGTCAGCATTTGCATATGGGAGACTCAAAGCAGATTTTCAGGGGCTCACCCCAAAGCCGACATCTCCAGCAACACCGAAAAAACCGCCACACCATAAAAAGGTCAACGGCCGGCGGGTCCACCTGCGGGGAGAGGGGAGTGCAGGTGCAAGGGGCTGAAGACCCGCCGCCGTTTCCCGGTCGACGCCAGACGGCGCCGACCGGATCGGAATCAATTGTCGTCGTCGCCGTCGTCGTCGGAACCAACCATCATTTCTTCGGCCACCGCGTCGGTGCGGCTGCGGATCGCGGCCTCGAGCCGGTCCATCAGCTCGGGATTTTCCTTGAGGAAATTCTTCGCATTTTCGCGGCCCTGGCCGATGCGGATCGAATCATAGCTGAACCAGGCGCCCGATTTTTCAACCAAGCCGGCCTTGACGCCGATGTCGAGGATCTCGCCGATCTTCGAAATACCCTGCCCGTACATGATGTCGAATTCGACCTGTTTGAACGGCGGTGCGACCTTGTTCTTCACCACCTTGACCTTGGTCGTGTTGCCGACAATTTCGTCGCCATTCTTGATCTGGCCGGTGCGGCGGATGTCGAGGCGGACCGACGCGTAGAATTTCAGCGCATTGCCGCCGGTCGTGGTTTCGGGGTTGCCGTACATCACGCCGATTTTCATGCGCAGCTGGTTGATGAAGATCACCATGCAGCGCGAGCGGCTGATCGAACCGGTCAGCTTGCGCAGCGATTGCGACATCAGGCGCGCTTGCAGGCCGACATGGCTGTCGCCCATCTCGCCTTCGATTTCGGCGCGCGGCACGAGCGCCGCGACCGAGTCGACGACAAGCACGTCAATGGCATTCGAGCGCACCAGCGTATCGACGATTTCCAGCGCCTGCTCGCCGGTGTCGGGCTGCGACACGATCAATTCGTCGATATTGACGCCGAGCTTGCGGGCATAGACCGGGTCGAGCGCATGTTCGGCATCGACGAAAGCGACGGTGCCGCCGCCCTTTTGCGCTTCGGCCAGGCAGTGCAGCGCGAGCGTGGTCTTGCCCGAGCTTTCGGGGCCATAGATTTCGATGACGCGGCCGCGCGGCAGACCGCCGACGCCGAGCGCGATGTCGAGGCCGAGCGAACCGGTCGAAATCGCTTCGACCTGCATCGCTTCCTTCGAGCCCAATTTCATCACCGAGCCCTT
>PNNB01000075.1 GCA_013823985.1 Sphingopyxis sp. | reverse complement strand
AGCAAGTGTCATGGAAGTGTCATGGAAGAAATAGCGCGACCACGAAGCGGGATTGAGTGGCTATTCAATTTCGCCTAGCATCATGGCAGCGATGTAATGGCGGCCTCAAGGTCGACATGGAAACGATACTGAGGTTGCATGCAAGAAGAAAATTCTGCCCCTTTGGAGCCTCAAGAGGATGAAAGCGATCTTCTTTTTGCACCAAATGTTGCGACGTTCGATGCAGCAGTTGCTGCGTCTGATTGGACCGCCGAGACTATTGTCAGTCAGCTCCGGAAAGGGAATATCGATCTAGACCCTTCATTTCAACGTCGGCAAGCTTGGCAAAACCCCCGAAAGAGTAAGTTTATCGAGTCTCTTATCCTCGGGATCCCCACTCCGCAGATAATTTTGGCCGAAAGACGGGAAAAGCGAGGGTCGTATCTGGTAATAGACGGGAAGCAGCGCCTTTTAACACTGCGTCAGTTTACAGCAGATAAGGATGACGCTTCGTACAACAGATTCAGATTAACAGGGCTGTACGCCTTGCCGGATTTAAATGGAAGTTATTACAGTCAGATCGGTACGAAGTCATATAATTCCATATCCGCACTTGAGAATTCGGTTATAAGAACGGTTATTATAAAGAACTGGACTTCAGAAGATTTTTTGTATGAGGTCTTTTTAAGAATTAACAGCGGAAGTGTTCAGCTTTCACCGCAAGAGCTGCGGCAAGCTCTTCATCCTGGGCCTTTCACCACGGCTCTAAATGAATTTGCACTGAATAGTGAGCCTGTGCGTCGAGCGCTCAAGCTACGTGAACCTGACTTTCGCATGCGTGATAATGAGCTTGTCCTGCGATATGTTGCTACGCGACATGCAATTTCTCGATACTCTGGAAATCTAAAGCAATTTCTCGACGAAACTACGGAATTCTTTAATCGGACCTGGGGTAGCAATGAAGTTCTTATCGAACAATATTTTGAGAACTTAAACTCGTCAATTGATGTCACATTTAATGTATTTGGCCAAGCTGCATTCAAAAAATGGAATGGTACCGATTTCGAGAGGCAAATAAACAGAGCTGTTTTTGATGTCGTATCATTTTTCTTTTCAATGCCAGCCGTAGCCAATTCTGCTATGCAGAATCGAGCGGGGGTGGTCGATGCCTTTAAGTCGTTGTGCGTGGATGATCCTGAGTTCGTATTATCTATCACTGCTACAACGAAAAGTGTTGAGGCTGTACGAACTAGATTTATTAAATGGAGAGAGGCCCTCGAGCAGGTAATTGGTTCCTCGATACCTTCACCTATATTAGTGTAATATAAGATGCGGTCGAGGGCAAATCGGCTTCTGAGGAGTCGGCGGCACGAATTGAGGCTGCATTTTCTGCCGCGCCGTTTTTCGAAACTTGGGAATTATAGTGACGCGCAAAGGCACTTAGCTGGCGCGTATCGTATATTTTTCAACGCGGAACTGGAGAACTATTTTGAGGTGACCGCAAGAAATTTGGCCAAGTTTGCTGAGGATCAATGGGCAGCAGGCAGGCCGACGATGGCGTCGTCCGCCCTGTGTAGCCGCAATAGTGGCAATATAGGAATGCCTCAAGAAACCAGCCTGATAAAGAACGATCGCTTTCTCGATACAAGATTTAGTAAAGAACTCGATGCAATTAGGAAGAGTATAAATTCTAATAACGGCGCGAAATCTTCAAATATACTTTTAATGTTTGTCCCACTTGGCGTCGATGAGACAAAAATAAATCCTCAGCTCCTTTCGGAATGCGACTCTTTAGGGTCGGACAGGGGATTTCTGGCTCATCAGACGGCTGGGGCCGCAGTCTATCTTATAGATCCTAGGACGGAGTATGACAGAACGCTCAAAATACAGGATCTCATTGACGAGTTCGAACGCGGCATTGAGTACATTCTGCAATGATGACATGATCCTCATCACCGGCCACGTCATCCTCACCCCCGAGCATCGCGAGCGCATGATCGCGCTCGGCGCCGAGCATAGCGCGCGGTCGCGGGGCGAGGCGGGGTGTCTGGCGCACAACTGCCATATCGATGTCGAACAGCCCGACCGCCTCGTCTTTGTCGAGGAGTGGGCGGATCTGGCCGCGGTGCGCGCCCACTTCGCGGTCCCCGCATCGGGCGCCTTCGTCGCCGAAATGCGCGGCCTCTCGCCGCAGCCGCCGATGATGCGGATTTTCTCGGGTGAGGATGTGACGGCGCGGGTGGTGGGGTAAATCCATCCTCCCTTCAGGGAGGGGCGTTCCCCTCCTTCGTCACCCCGGACTTGATCCGGGGTCCCGCTCCGCGACGGTGAAAAGCGGGACCCCGGGTCAAGCCCGGGGTGACGAGCGAGGGATGGCTAAGGCCGGGTAACGATATAGGAAAATAACCGCTTTCCTACATTATTCCGCTGTGCCAGCCTTCATCCCGGCGCTTTCAAATCATCGATACGCGCTATGCCGCCGATGCGCGCGCGGCGCTGACGCGCGGCGTTTCCTCGCCAAGAACATGGTGGCGACACAACAGCGCGTAGGGCTGAACTTTACTGAACTTTGGCGCGCCCTGCCGCCCGCGCGCCCGCTGGTCCGGCGCGCGCGGGCTTGATCGGGCGCCGTGTTCGGATAGGGCAGGGCAATCGACCCCGGATCGCGCCGGGATGACAGGGGTGTCGCGCCGGGGGGCCGTATGAGCGGGTTTGAATTCATCTTTTCGCTGTTCGGGCTGATCCTCGGCCTCGCGTTGGCCGAGGGGCTGGGCGGGCTGGCGCGGGCGCTCAAGGCCAGCCACCGCGTCCGCATCGGCTGGCCGACCGCGCTGCTCGGGCTGTTCGTGTCGTGCGACGTCGTCACCTTCTGGATGTACGGCTGGGCAGTGCGCGACGCGCTGCCGCTGAACTGGCCGGTGCTGTTCTGCGGCTTTATCGTCACCGCCATCTATTATGTCGCGGCGTCGCTGGTGTTCCCCGACGATCCCGAAGGATGGGGCGACCTCAATGCCCATTTCGACCAGCACCGGCGCAAGGTGATCGGCGGCGTGTTCCTGTGCAATGTCGCCCTGATGGGCGTCGTCACCTGGCTGGGCGGCTTGCCCGCCCCGACCAGCCTGCGCGCGATCATCATCGCCTGGTCCTTCTTCCCCGTCGCGCTGCTGGCGATCGCGGCCAAGGACCGCCGCGTGGTGCTGGGGTGCCTGGTCTGGCTGATCGCGCTCTACCCGCTGTCGGCGGTGTGGCATTAGCTTGGGGGAACCACCCCCAACCCGTTCGTGTCGAGCGAAGTCGAGACACGTGACGTCGAGCGCGAACTCGCCGTGTCTCGACTACGCTCGACACGAACGGGAAAAGTGGTAGGCGGCTGGCCGCTCACTCCACCGCCACCCAAGCGCCGCCCTGCCGCCGGTAAACCAGCTGCGACACCGACCGGCTCGCATCGTCGAACTTCGCTTTGGCAAAGGCGGGCAGCCCGTCGCGAAGGTCGGCCTCGCGCGCGTCGACCGCCATCAACAGGTCGTCCGCCGGTACAATGACGCGCATATGGCCATCCAGCGCCGCGTCGAGATCGTCCCAGCCGTCGGCCAGCATCAGGCTGGCAAGATAATCGGCCTTGGGCAGCGCCACGACGTCGCCGACCAGCTTTTCCGCAGTGGGCAGCGGCGGCAGCAACGCCAGCACCTGCCGACGCGCGCGGGCCATGACCTCGTCCTGCGTCCGTTGCACGCGGGCGAGGTCGCGGAGCATCCACGGCCGCGCCGTTTGCGCGCTGTCGGCGACGACAATCAGCTCCAGCCCCGCAGCATAGGGGGTGGCAAAAATGACATCATCGCCCTGGGCGCCGCGTTCGGCCAGGATCCGGTTGCGATGTGCCGCATAACCGGCGTCGCGGACGACCAGCCGCAGGCTGCGCAGCTCGGCCTCGACCTCGGCATCGGTGGGCGCCGTCGGCGTCGCCACATCCGGGGCCTTGGCCGGTGGCACGGCCGCCTGCGCGCTGCCCGCACCCAGCAGCCCCGCCGCAAAGCCGACCGCCTTGCCGAATATCGATTTGCCAGCCGCCATCGGCTCCGCCCCCTTGCGCAAAGACGGGCAAGGTAACGCCGCGCGATGCGGGCCGGAACGGTGGGTGGCGCACCGGGTCATGATGGAAGCTGGGGACGGGTTACGGTGCGGGGAAGGGCGGTGAGACTTGGTTCAACCTCTATACCACAACTGCCCAAGTTCCGTTCGTGTCGAGCGAAGTCGAGACACCCGTGCGTGGCACCTGCCTTCCCGGTGTCTCGACTTCGCTCGACACGAACGGAAATGAAAGTGCGGTGTGACGGGGAATTATCCGCCCTATTTCAGCATCGGCGCCAGATACTGCCCGGTAAAGCTCCGCGGGTTCTTCGCAACCTGCTCGGGCGTCCCGCTCGCGACGATCTCGCCGCCCTTCACCCCGCCCTCGGGGCCGAGGTCGAGGATGTAATCGG
>PNNB01000002.1 GCA_013823985.1 Sphingopyxis sp. | reverse complement strand
ATTTGGCGCGTAGGTGCGGCAAACAGGCGGGATGAACAGCCTCACCCCCTTTCACATCGCCTTTCCCGTCGACGACCTCGCCGCCGCGCGTCATTTCTACGGCAGCGTGCTCGGTTGTGCCGAGGGACGGAGCGATACCGACTGGATCGATTTCAACCTTTATGGCCACCAGATCGTCGCGCACCGCGTCGATCGGCGCGAGGCGGTGGCAGGCCATAATCCGGTCGATGGCCATGCGGTGCCGGTGCCGCATTTCGGCGTCGTCCTGCCCCCCGCCGACTGGCAGGCGCTGGCCGACCGGTTGGCCGCGCATGGCGTCGCCTTTGTCATCGAACCGCAAACGCGTTTTGCCGGACAGCCCGGCGAGCAATCGACGATGTTCTTTCTCGACCCCGCGGGCAATGCGCTCGAGTTCAAGGCGTTTGCCGATATGCGCCAGCTCTTCGCCACCTGAGCGCAGGCGCATCGGGCTCTACCAAGCTCGCCTCCCTGAAAATCTGGAGCGCCGCAGACGCTGTCCCCTTGGCGAAGGCTCGCCTGCTTTCTGTTTGACGTCTGTTTGACGTTCGCCGCCGTACGAGCGCCCTTTCAGCGTCGTCGGACGTGCCTTGGGCGCAGCTCTGCGAAGCGACAGGAGCAGATTATGCCGGATACCATCGAGCTAAACGGAATCAGCCATCATTTCGATACCGCCCACGAACGGATCGAGCTGTTCCGCGACCTTTCCTATACGATCCGGGCGGATGAAACGCTGGCGATCGTCGGCGCATCCGGGGCAGGAAAGTCCAGTCTGCTGGCGATCGCAGCGGGGTTGGACACGCCGGCGGGCGGCGATGTGCGCTTCAACATCGACGGCGGGCAGGTGAACGCGCTGACGATGCGCGCCAGCTCCGGTTTCATTTTCCAGCAGTTTCACCTGATGCCGGAGCTCGACGCGATCGGCAATCTGGCGTTGCCGCTGCGCCTGAAGGGCAAACGCAACGCGTTCGACATCGCCGCGCTCTGGCTTGAAAAAGTGGGGCTGAAAGATCGCGCCCGCCACCGCCCCCACCAGTTGAGCGGCGGCGAGCAGCAGCGGATTGCGGTGGCGCGGGCCTTTGTGACCGCGCCGCGTTTCATTTTCGCCGACGAACCCACTGGCAATCTGGACCGGCGCACGTCCGAAAGCGTCGCCGGGCTGATGTTCGACTGCGCCCGCGAGACGGGGTGCGGACTGGTGATCGTGACCCATAGCCGACAGCTGGCGATGCGGGCCGACGCAAGCGTGCTTCTCGACGCCGGACAGCTGAAGGCTGCGGCATGAACAGGTTGACACTGATCCTGGGAAACAGCTGGCGTGACCTTCGCGGCCGCGACGGGCGCATCAGCATGGCGACGCAAACGGCGCTGCTGTTTTTCCTGCTGACGCTGACGCTCACCAGCGCGTCGATCCAAAGCTATCTGGCCGATAATCTCGATCAGATGCTGGGGTCGGACCTGGTGGTTGAAAGCCATTCGCCCTTGACGGAAGATGACGAAGCCGCATTCCGAGCGATGGCGGGCGGCCTGTCGGTCACGCAGCTGGCCGATATCACCCTTACGCACAAGGATGAATGGGCGCGCGTGCAGCTGAAGCTGGTCGATGATGCCTATCCGTTGCAGGGCAATCTCCAGATCGGCGACACCCCCGTCGCTACGCAGCGCGCGGTCAGTCGCGGCCCAAACGTCGGCGAGATCTGGATCGATTCGCGGCTCGCCGTCAAACTGGGCACACAGGTGGGCGACATTCTCACCATCGGTGACGTCGACTTGACGCTCAGCGCCGTCCTGTTTCACGAGCCCGACCGCATCATGGAAGGCCATAGCGTGGCCATGCGCGCCATGGCGCACGCCAAAAGTCTCAATGGCGCGTCGATCGAGAGCAGCAAGGGGCGCACGCGCTATCTGGTCACGGCTGATGAAAAACAGCAGCAGGCGATCGAAAAATGGTCGCGGCAGACCTTGCCGGGAGCGAGCGTCACCAAGAAATTCGGCGGCCAGCACCCGCTCGCCAGTTTCTGGCAACGAACCGAAAACTTCCTCGGCCTGGCATCGGTGATCCTGTTCTTCATGGGCGCGGTAGCGCTGGATATGACCAATCGCCGCTGGCTCGCCAAAATGCGCTATCGGCTGGCGATCTATGCAAGTTTCGGCACGCGCACGTGCACCGCCATGCTGATGGCGCTGGGCGAATGGCTGGCGGGCTTCCTGCTGTCGATCACCCTCGCCAGCGCGTTGGCGATATGGGCATACGCGTGGATCATCGCCGAACTGCAAGGATATTTCCCCGGGATTCACGCCGCTTGGCATGTCGCACCGGCGCTGAAAACCATCGGCCTATTCTTCCTGCTGCTGCTGGCGCTTCAGGCGCCCAGCTTTATCCAGCTGTCGCGCGCGTCGCTGCTTTCGCTCATCCGCAATCCGACCGAAAACAGCAATGTTTGGCAGCGGCTGTTCTGGAGCATCGCGTCGGTCACGCTGCTGGCCGCCGCCTATTCGGACAATAAGCTGCTGACCGGCATGACGCTGACGGCCATCGCCGCCGCGCTCGCCTTGATGGTGGTGCTGACCTGGACTGTCATCCGGCTGGGGGATGCGTGGGGCCACCGCCGCGCCGGGCTGCTGCCCTTCGCGTTTTTCATGATGCGGCAGCGGCTGTTCGCCAAATCGGCGCAGGTGATGGGGCTGGGATTGTGCGGGCTGTTGCTCCTGTTTTCGCTGATGCTGATGCGCGATCTTGGCACGACGATGGAAGGCTATGGCCGCAACCACGACGGCAATCTGATGATCGCTGAAGCCCAGTCCGACCAGATTGGCGCGATTCATACTTGGGCCCAGGAGACGGGCAGCATCGTCCGGACGCTGCGCCCGTTCGTGTCGGCACAGTTGGTGTCGGTGAACGGCCAAGCCCTGGCGGATATGCAGAAACCCAGCGACACGCTGGCCACACTCAAAGATCCGATCCGGCTGAGCTGGACGGATGCCATGCCGCAAAACAACCGCCTTGTTGGCGGCAAATGGTGGCGGCAAGGGACCGCAAACTGGCAACAGATTTCCGCCGAACCGGAAGTGATGACAGACATGGGGTTCAACTATGGCGACACGCTTACCTATCAGATCGGCGGCGGATCCTATGACTTCACGCTGGTGGCCAGCCACGCCTACCAGCCGGGCGCCGGGTCGATCACTTTCTGGTTTCAGGTTCCATTGTCGGCCAAGACGCAAATCGATGCCCCAACCCGCTATATGGGCAGCATGGAATTGCCGGAACCAGCATGGGATGCGCTGGCCGGCCTTTGGCAGCAATATCCCACCCTCTCGCTCGTCCCGCTGCAGGAACTAACCGAACGGTTTGACCAGACACTCGGGATCGTCACCAAAGTGACGAGCGGTTACGCGGCCATGGTGCTGTTGCTGGCGCTGTTCGTGCTCGCGGCGTCGGTGAGCGGCTTTAGCGCCGATGACCGCCAGAAAAATGGTCTGCTAATGAGCATGGGGCTCCGGGAGACCGACTGTCTGCGGCTGAATTTCTATGATTGGGGCGTGACCGCCCTGATCGCCGCTGCGGGAGCGATCGCGGGAACTTGGAGCGCAGGAGTGCTGATCTATCAGGCGCAGTTCAATCTGACCTACCGCCCGGACGGTCTTTGGGTCACCGCGATGGTCTTGGCCATGGGGGCGACTGTGTGTCTGGTGGGCTATGTAGCTTGTCGCCAGAGCCTGAAGGTCTCGGCGCGGGATCTGATGGCGACATAGATCACCTGCTTTGTGGGCACGAAGGATCACGAAATATCATGCTGCGCGCCGCGGCGCGGCTTTGCGAGTATCCGAAACAGGGTCGGGGTGCGGACCTTCATTCTATCGTCGTCGCGATGCAGGGGCGCTCGCAAGCGGCGAGCCATTACGCGAAGGCGGCGGCTCTCTTAGGTTGCCGGCAGATGTTCGATCCAGATCGGCACGACCGACCGATAACGCCAGTTGTGGACATTTGATTTCGATGCGACTTTGCACCGATGATCCTTCACAATGCCGAAGCAGAGATGGCCTTCGTTGCGTCCTTCGAGGCGCGTTTCCCGTATGTCGACGCGTCCGCATCGACGCTTATACGTCAAGGATGGGCAATCTCCCTGAATGCTGCCTTCTGTGTTTTGAATGAACTATGCCGTCCGCCCCACCTCGACCCCTGCACGGTCTCGAACGACCGGTTACGCGAGCTGGTGTTTGAGTGGACGTCGGGCCCCGATCACCCCCTAAAGGCCTTAGTGCTCCATGCTGCTAACGCGTTGATCGACGATAGGCCCTTGCATTGGAGGGAAGGCGTCGAACTTATGCGGCAAGTTGGAAGCTATGATGGACAGCGAGCTGCGGTCGGGATCGTTTACTTCGCGTCTGATGGTGACAGCACCGAAGGTGATGAAGCGCTAACAGATACTCTCATCGGGATACAACAAAGGTGGGACGAAAAATGCGTCTGAGGCAATGCCCGCTAACCACCCCATTTCGGACATTCCGCCGATCGTTTCAGAAGCAAAGAGCAGAACAAACAAAAAGCCCGCCATCCCATAGGGAAAGCGGGCTTTTT
>PNNB01000083.1 GCA_013823985.1 Sphingopyxis sp. | reverse complement strand
TACATGGCGACCATCTGGTGCGCGCGCCGGCGACCGAAGTTATCGACCTTGCCGGCCTTGCTCCGCCCTCGCGAATCGTTGCGGCCGCACCCGGCGTTTCGGAAATCCGCTTGCAGCGATTTTTCGGGTCCCCGGTATGGCGAGCCGAGACGCCGGAAGGCGCGAAACTGTTCGATGCCCGCTCAGGTGCGCCGCTGCCTGCCCTGACCGAGTCCCAGGTCCGCGAGCAGGCGCGGCGCATCTATACGGGCGAGGGCAAGATCGTTTCGGTGCAGCTGCTTGCGAAGGCGCCGCAGGAAATGCAGTCGCGCAAGCCGCCCTATTGGCAAGTCGAGTTCGAAGGCTGGAACCGTCCGACGCTCTATCTGTCGCCGCAGACGGGCGAACTCATCTCGCGCCGCCACGCCCTGTGGCGCGTCTTCGACTTCGCGTGGATGCTCCACATCATGGATTATGACGAACGGACCGACGTCAACAACCCGCTGCTCCGCGTCGCGACCTGGAGCGCCTTTGCCATGGCGCTGACGGGCGCGTGGCTGCTGATCTGGTCCTTCAAGCGCCGAAAGAAGAAGACGGCATGAAACGCATCCGGCTGACGCCGCTCTTTTTCCGTCGCGTCCACAAATGGGTCGGCCTTATTCTCGGGCTCCAGTTCCTGCTCTGGGCCTTGAGCGGCTCGGTCATGGCGCTTCTCGACAAGGACAAGGTTGGTGGCCACGGCGGCGGCATGTCGCATGCGCATCCCCTGCCTGCTGGCGAGTATTTCGACGTCGCTGCCTTGCCGCGCGGCGAACCTGTCACGGGAGTTCTCTTGCGCGATCTCGGCGCCCGGCCGGTCTATGAACTTCGTACGACCAAGGGCACCCGCCTCGTCGATGCCACCACCGGTAAGGACATGCGCGTTGATGAGGACATGGCGCGCGAGGTCGCGTCGATGATGAACGAGGCGCCGATCCAGAAGGTCAGCATACTCGCCAGGCCAAACCTTGAAGCGCGCGATCATGACGGGGCGATGTGGCGCGTCGACTTTGCCGACGCCGAGAACAGCAGCGCCTATGTCTCGCTCGACACCGCGCGTTTTCTTGTCATGCGCGGCGATACATGGCGGACGTGGGACTTCTTCTGGATGCTCCACAACATGGATTATCTGAACCGGAAGAGCTTCAATCACCCGCTGATCATCTTCGTCGCCTTCGGCGCGCTGTGGCTGTCAGGGACCGGCTTCTATCTGCTCTTCAAAAGCTTCAGCCGTGCCGATTTCCGCTGGCTGCGTCGGCGCCGCAAGCCTGCGGTGACCCGCAGCACGGCCTGACGCAACGGTCGTCAGTCGTCGATCGAGAAGGCGGCCGAGAGTTCGAAGCGTGAGCCGGGATGTGTCAGCCAGGCGTGCGAGACGAGGCGGGAATGGCTCCATGTCCGGCGCGTCATCCGCAGTACCGGTTCGGAGTCCGATAGCCCGAGCATGCTGTGCGTTTGCGCGTCGGGCATCTCCGCGCGAACGCGATGTTCAACCCGCTCGAGCGGCGCGGTGCGCGTCAGATATTCGTTCGGCGTCGTCTGCGTGAAGTCCATCTTTCCATAGTCGGGGGCGGCCGAAGCGAGCACAAAACGCTCTTCGAGCTGGATCGGGAATTCCGCTTCGTGATGCACGATGATCGAGTGAAACAGTTTCGTCCCGACCGGAACCTCGAGAAGCGCCGCCATTTCGGCATTGGCCCTTATCTCATCATTCTGCACGACGCGGGCGCGATAAATATGGCCGCGCTCGCGTATTTCTTCCGCAATATTACGGATTTCGATCATCTGGCCGATGGGCTTCGGCTCCGCGATGAACGACCCGCTGCCTGCGCGGCGAACCAAGACGCCGGCGGCCTGGAGTTCGCGGAGCGCTCTGTTCGCAGTCATGCGCGATACGTCGAACTGTTGCACCAGTTCAGCTTCCGAAGGAACACGGTCGCCGGGCTTTAAGTGGCCGTCCCGAACGGCGTCGCAAATGCTTTGCTTGATTGCCGCATAGCGTGGCGCCGCGCGGCTGTCCTTGTCCTCGGCTTCGCCTGGCCGGGAACCGGCTGACCCTTTTGAATTGTTTGAACCGCTTCTGGCTGTGCGAGGGCTGAAATCCATAACCCGTCTATACAGGTTGATGCGGGGAAATTCCAAGCGGCTGAACGGGCGAAGGAAAAAATATCATGTCCCCGGTAAACCCGCCGATTATCCTGATTGGCTTCCTTGCCACCACCTTCCCGTAGATCCTCGGCGTCTGGCAGGGCCTGTCGCTGCCTTTCGCCGACTTTGTGGGCAATATCCGCGGCGCGCATGCGGCGGGCGACCGGACAGGCCTCGGGGCCCCGTCTTCCGCTTCTATGTGCTGTGGCTGACCTTTCCGCCGATGATCCTGCTCACGCGCGGCCCGCACTTCTCGCTCATCATCGCCTGCGGCGCCTTGGGCGCCTTCTTCATGCCCTTTCTTGCCCTGACGCTGGTCTTGATGCTCAACGGCTGGGCGGTCCCGCGCGAATGGCGGTCGGGCTGGCTCTCAAATCTCCTTCTCGCGCTGGCATAGATCCTGTTCGCGGTTCTTTGCGTACAACAGATCTCGTCGATGCTCTAGCGCGCCGCGAGTGGACTTTCGGCAACATTAGGTCAACCAACCCAGAGATGCGAGAGCGGATCGGCGTCGGGGTCACGAGCGACCTTCAGAGACCACGCGTCGCCATTCAATGTTGCTTGGAACCCGCTCGCGCTCGGCGCCTACGCCAATCCCTGTCTTTCTACGCCAATGGACGACGACACCAAAAGCTTGTTGAATTTGGCCGCTTGGTGCGTTTCTTACTCATTCCCATCGAGCCGGGCGCTGTGCCCTGCTCCGAGAAACGGGATCCCCGATGGACGAAGAATCGGTCCGGATTGAAGCACGCTATCGCAGCGAGCCTATGCTGAGCACGGCGCTCGCTGCGACAGCCGACTGGCACGCCAGTCCCGAGATCAAATTCATGGGGGACGACCGTGAGCTCAGAAAGCTGCGGCGAAGGAACGGCGATGGAGCATGATGAGAAGATCATTCGGCTGAGGACGGTACTCGCGCGGACAGGCCTCTCGCGTTCGACACTCTACCGCATGATTGCGAGCGGTACGTTCCCGCGCCAGCAGCGGATCGGCATACAGGCGACCGGCTGGTATCAGTCCGAGGTTGAGCAGTGGATTACCGATCCGCCGGGCTACCGCGCGCGCAAGGCCGTATAGACAGCCTACGCCACAAGGTCCCGGGGAAGGATCGCACTCCATTTTTCCCCACTGAGATAGGCACCCCATTGGGCAAGGAGCTTACGGCGCATGTCCAGGAAGGCTGCCCTATTATAGGCTTTGATGACGGCGTCGGGGATGACGTGGGACAGTGCCGCCTCCGCCACCGGCTCCGGAATGAAGGGCTGTTTTTCCGCCGCCCATGTCCGGAGGCTCGTCCGGAACCCGTGCGGGACATATGGCTGGTCGTCATCGCGCATGACCTTGGAGATCGTCATGTCGCTGATCATGCCGCCCTTACGGTTAGCGAAAATAAAATCATCGGAACCGCGGTTCGGAAGGAGAAACGCAATCTTTCGCAGGATTGTCAAAGCGGGCTCATTGAGCGTGACGACATGAGCCTGGTCGGACTTTCGCATGAGCTCGGCGGGGCGACCCCATTCAGCGCGCTCGGTGTCGACATGGCGCCATTTGGCTTCGCGCACTTCGACCGAGCGAGCTCCCGTCGCTATGAGAAACAGAAGTGCAAGCCGGCCGACCGTCTCGCGCTCACCCAGCAGATGGGTCCAATAGCCTGGAACATCATCGTAGGGCATCGCCGGGAAATTGCCCCCCTTCTTGGCTTTGCCGGTAAGCGCGCGCACTTGTTCGCGAGGTGCCGCGTTGGCGCGCCATCCCTTCGCAGACGCGTAATCCAAGACCACCCCCACGCGGCGACGGACCTTTTTCGCCATTGCTGGCTTCGTCTTCCAAATCGGCGCGAGGGTGGTCGCAATGTCGTCTGCGGTTATTGCATCGACCCGCTTGTTACCGATCAGCTCATATGCGTGATTCTTGAGGGACGAGAGGAAGGCCTTCGCTTCCTTGTCGTTCCATCCATGAGATTGGGCAGCATGAGTTGCGTCCACCGCTTCCTTGAACGTCGGAGCGAGCTTGCGATCGCGCTTGAGTTCCGCGGCGGGGTCCTTACCGGCCTTTGCGGCGTTCCGCAATCTGATCGAAAGCTCGCGAGCTTCCGCAAGCGTCAAATGGGTCCGGCCCTCGAGCGGAACGTCATCGCCGACTTCCGAAGGTCTTCCAAACACCGTGAAGATGACGCCGCCAAGACCGATATCGCGTCGCTTCCCCCTGACTTGCACGCGCAAGATCCACGAGCGGCAGCCCGTTCTTCCAACGAGCAAATAGAGGCCCTTGCCGTCGCAATGACGACCTTCTTTTGCATTCTGAACAAACCTAGCGGTGAGACCGGCCATACATTCTCTACTAATGACCCCGAATCTCCTCCCTCATTTCTTCCCTCATTTTGGGCTGGCTACGACGGGTTTCGGTGGGATTGCATGGTAGCAGAAAATGGCAGAACACCTACGGTTTTTCTTAGGATTTGGCACCAGTTTGGACTAGTTGAGACTAAAAGTTATAATCCTCGCGGGGCATCC
>PNNB01000080.1 GCA_013823985.1 Sphingopyxis sp. | reverse complement strand
AGAATCACCGGATCGCCTTCACCGATTTCATGATAATTTGTTTGGATTCCGTCGACATCCATCGAAACCCCTATATCGGGGAGCGCCGCATTATCGGGCATACCTCTCTCCTGACTCAGTAATTTGTCAACATCTTATGACTTTCTGTTGCGAGGAGAGCCCGACAATGTCAATACGTGAGAGTATGGTTTGCCAATTTGGTGTGCAATGAAAGTCAGAGGGTGAGAAATGGCAGGAAATCTTTCGGGTCAAGCGGCACTTATCACAGGTGCCGCGTCAGGCATTGGGGAGGCCGTAGCCCTGCGCTTCGCGGAAGAGGGGGCGAATGTCATTGCGCTGGATCGCAATGCGGATGCACTTGCCGATTTGGCCAATCGCCTAGGCGATCAGTGCGCAGTTGTGGCGGGCGATTGCAGGGATGCGGCTGTTTGCGATCGCGGTGTCGCACTGGCGCTAGAAAAATTCGGCAAACTCGATTGCGTGGTCGCAAATGCGGGCGTTTATGACTGGTACAAGCGCATAGATAGGATGCCCGCACCCGATCTGGAAGCTGCGTTTGACGAGCTGTTTCGTATTAACGTTCTATCGACCTTGCTGATCGCACGTTCCTCTGTCGAGGCACTGCGGGAATCAGGTGGCTCCTTCATCGTGAGCTGTTCCAACGCCAGTTTCAGGGCCGGAGGTGGCGGGGCGATTTACACCGCAAGCAAGTTTGCGTTGCGCGGCGTGGTCTACCAGTTGGCTTATGAATGGGCACCGGACGTTCGGGTGAATGGCGTCGCTCCCGGCGGTACGGTGACCGGTCTTTCGGGGCTTGATGCGCTGAACAGCTCGGCGCGGCGGCTGGATGCTGAGGGCAGGACCGTCGAGATGGTCGCTAAGGCATCTCCCCTCGGACGAGCCGCAGCTGCCGAAGATCAAGCTGGATGCTATGTGCTGCTCGCATCAAGACGTGATGGCAAGAACATCAACGGAACAATCCTAGTAAACGATGCTGGACTCAGCACGAGAATGGGATGAGGAGATGGGTAAAGCTGCAGTCCTACTTGGTAGAAACGTCAGTTCTACGGAACAAGCAGTAAAGCAGAAATTTCCTCCGCCGCTTCAGTGATGCGCGGCAGGAGCTTGAGCAATTCCTCTTCTACATCATACAAACTCTCATTGTTACATGTGTCAGTGACGGATATTGCCGCCATGACCCGGCCGGTCCGGTCGTGTATCGGTGCAGCGAGACAGCGCAGCTCCGGATACATTTCACCCCGGTCGATAGCCCAGCCCTGATTGCGAACCTCCTCTAACTCCGTTCGCAGGCAACCGGGCTGCGAGATGGTATTTTCCGTGAGGGAAACAAAATCTCCCGGAGCCAAGTATTCGTCAAGCTGCTCGGGAGAAAGCTGGGCGAGCAGCACCTTTCCAATGGCAGTGCAGTAGGCCTCAAGCTCGGTCATCTCTCGAGATGGCGGGCGCGAATACCCGGCCTCGATCTTGACCAGATACCGGACAAGATTGTCCCGGAAAACACCCAGATGCGCCGTGCGCCGGCAATTCTTGGCCAGATTCGCGATTATGGGCCGGGATGCGCTGGCGATAATGGCATCGAGGTCCACGCGTGACGAAAGCTCCGCACTGGCTAGGCCGAGGCTATACCGACCCCTACCCTGCCTCAACACATATTTCCGCGACACAAGTGGCCGAATGAGGCGATGAACCGTCGACATCGGAATTCCCGATCTTTCGGAAATTTCCCTCACCGTCAATGGTGCAGACGAAAGGCATTCCAGCAAATCGAGTAATCGCTCGGCAACCGATGTACCGGTCTCGTCATTCATTTCGGCCAAATCTCTCACTGGGTGAGACCCTATGCCGAAAAGCTTGCCTGTCAAGGGTGGTAGAATGGGGAAAGCTGAGCCATGTTGGAAAGACAGATCAATTCCACCAGATACCAAGTAGCAGAACAGCCGTAAACCTATTCGAATATCAACTGTTAGCGAGAATCAATACAGGCGACCTAGATCGCTTCAACAAGAAATGAATGCGTAGTCAATACTTCTACGAATACACAATATATATTTGGGAGAGTGTTAGTAATGGCAATCGGTGCCTCGGAAATCAGTTCGCTTGGCGATGAGCTATATAAAGCTCTCGTTGCCGGTTCGACTATATCAAATATTAGGGACCGAAATTCGCAGATAGATATCATCGACGCCTATCGCATTCAGGAGCGCATGATTTCACGGCGCCTAAATGCGGGCGAAAAGATCATCGGCAAGAAAATAGGGGTCACTTCCAAGGCGGTGCAAGATATGATCGGGGTCTATGAGCCCGATTTTGGTCAATTGACCGATGCAATGCTGGTGCCAGATGGCACAAACGTCGACATCACGACTCTCATCCAGCCCAAGGCCGAGGGCGAGATAGCCTTCAGCCTGAAGCGAGATCTGGTCGGGCCCGGGGTGACGGCAGCAGATGTCCTGGAAGCGACCGACTATGTCACCGCATGTTTTGAGATCGTGGACAGTCGCATCCGCGACTGGGATATCAGGATCGAGGATACGGTTGCCGACAATGCCTCCTGCGGCATCTTCGCAATCGGTACAGAAAGGGTCGATCCGAAGGATATAGATCTCGCTGGCGTAACAATGAAGATCGAGCGCAACGGGATCGAAGTCGCCAGCGGCCTAGGGGCAGCCGTCCAAGGTTCGCCACTCAACTCGGTCGCTTGGCTTGCTAATACCTTGGGTCGTCTCGGCCTGCCTTTCAGGGCAGGCGAGATAATCCTCTCCGGGGCGCTCGGTCCGATGATCGAAATAACTGCCGGCGACACCTTTTTGCTCAGTCTGAGCGACGGGCTGGGAACATGCCGGCTAAACTTCGAGTAATCCTCCGTTCGTCGAAGGGCGAATTCTCGACCCCTGAAATGGGCGCGACCATTGGACCATGATGTGATCACAGGCACGATCCATTTACAGGAAAGAAGATCAGATGGAAAAAATCAAATGCGCAATAATTGGGCCGGGAAATATCGGCACCGATCTCCTCTACAAGCTGCTGCGCTCCGAGGTTCTCGAACCAGTCTGGATGGTCGGTATCGAGCCCGAATCCGAAGGCTTGGCCCGCGCGAGCAAGCTTGGCATCAAGACAACATCGGAAGGTGTCGACGGGCTGATTTCCCACGTGATCGAGGATGGAGTGCAGATCGCATTCGATGCAACCTCGGCCTATGTTCATGCCGAGAACAGTCGCAAACTTAATGATTTGGGCGTTCTGGTTATCGATCTTACGCCTGCCGCCATCGGTCCGCTGTGTGTCCCCCCCATCAACCTGAAGGACCTTGCCGGTCGTCGGGTCATGAATGTCAACATGGTTACTTGCGCTGGACAAGCCACGATTCCCATGGTCGCCGCCGTCAGCAGTGTACAGGAAGTGGCGTATGCCGAGATCATTGCCACTGTCGCATCGAAGTCCATCGGCATGGGTACGCGCAAGAATATCGACGAGTTCACCCGCACGACTTCGGCAGCGGTGGCTACGGTCGGAGGGGCTGCGCAAGGCAAGGCGATCGTGATCGTGAACCCGGCGGAACCACCGCTGATGATGCGCGATACCGTCTATTGCGAGACTGTCGAAGAACCCGACCAGGAGGCTATTACTGCCTCCGTTCACAAGATGATCGCGACAGTTCAGGAATATGTGCCCGGCTATAAATTAAAGAACGGGCCCACTTTCGAGGGCCGCAAAGTATCAATTTTCCTCGAAGTCGAGGGATTGGGCGATTTCCTCCCGAAATATGCGGGAAATCTCGACATAATGACCGCCGCCGGCGCGCGAACCGCCGAGATGTTCGCGCGCGACATATTGGCAGGGCGGCTCAAGTTGGAACCAGTTAAGGAGGATGCACGATGACCCTGGGAGAAAAGGTGAAAGGCCGCAAAGTCAAGTTGCACGACATGTGCCTGCGCGATGGCATGCATTCGATGCGCCATCAGATAACTCTGGAACAGATGATCGATATTGCCTCTGGACTCGACGATGCGGGAGTGCCGTTGATTCAGGTCACTCATGGCGACGGCCTGGGAGGATCATCTCTCAACTACGGCCGGGGGCTGCATTCTGATCGCGAGTATATCACGGCGGTGGCAAAAAATGTGAAGAATGCGGCAATTTCGGTTCTTCATGTTCCCGGCATCGGCACGCTCGATGAGCTGCGCATGGCGGCCGACTGCGGGGCGGCCTGCGTTCATGTGGCCTCCCATTGCACCGAAGCGGATGTGACCGAACAGCATATTGGTCTGGGGCGGGAACTGGGCCTGGATACTGTAGGCTTCCTGATGATGGCGCACATGACGCCGCCCGACCACTTGGTCGAACAAGCGCTGCTGATGGAGGGATACGGGGCACAAACGATCTACTGCGTGGATTCGGCCGGCTACATGTTACCCGATGAAGTCACCGCGCGCATCGCTGCCTTACGCGCGGCCTTGCACGTTGAGACCGAGATCGGCTTTCATGCCCACCATAACCTTGGCATGGGAGTTGCGAATTCGCTGGCCGCGATCGCTGCCGGCGCAAACCGAATTGACGGTTCGGCTGCCGGGCTTGGTGCCGGGGCTGGCAATACCCCGCTAGAACTGATGGCTGCCGTAAGCGAACGACTTGGAATCGAGACTGGTATCGACTTGTTCAAGCTGATGGATGTTGCGGAGGACCGGGTCTTGCCGATTATGCCGCAGCCGCCGAGGGCGGATCGCGATTCCATCACGCTTGGCTTTGCCGGCGTTTATTCGACATTTCTTTACAAGGCGAAGGAAGCGGAACGCAAATACGGCCTCTCTGCGCGCGACATCCTCATGGAACTGGCGCGCAA
>PNNB01000016.1 GCA_013823985.1 Sphingopyxis sp. | reverse complement strand
CCAGCACCGACAGATCCTTGCCGCGTTCGGACATCGTCTTTTCCAGCTCGAAGGCGATGTCGAAATGATCCTCGATCGCGCTCTTGCCGCGGCCCGTGACAAAGATCATCTGCTCGATCCCAGCCTCGCGCGCCTCATCGACCGCATATTGGATCAGCGGCCGGTCGACGATCGGCAGCATCTCCTTCGGAATCGCCTTGGTCGCCGGCAGAAAGCGGGTGCCAAGACCGGCAACGGGAAAAACGGCTTTGCGGATCGGTTTCACTATATTTTGTCCAGTCATGTGAGAGGCGACGCGAACGAGAACGCAGTGCCGGCATCGTCAGGCTGTCGAAAACCTGCTCCCGCTTTCCGGCTCCCCCTGTCACTTGGCAACCACTCGCAGCGTTTCGACAGCCGAAAAAAGACCGTAAGCCTAGCTTGTTTAACACAAGCCCCGCTGCATGTCCGGAAACGGGATTGCGCCGAAGCCATTGGTTTCGTTGACGGCTCAAAAGGGCTGTGCGAGTGAAAATCGCCAGATGGTCGGCGGCAAAATCGCTTTGAGATATCCGATAATGGGTACAGATCAGCCCCGCAGAATCGGTGCGATGCAAAAATCTACAGGGGGCTAAGGTGCAGCGTAAGGGAATAGTTCTGGCCGGAGGGTCGGGAACGCGGCTCTATCCGCTGACGCGAGCCATTTCGAAGCAACTCGCACCCGTGTTCGACAAGCCGATGATCTATTATCCGATCGCGGTTCTCATGCTCGCCGGGATTCGCGAAATCCTGATCATCACCACGCCCGACGATCAGCCGATGTTTGAAAGGCTGCTCGGCGACGGCTCCGACTGGGGGCTCGAATTGCGGTATGCGGCCCAACCCGAGCCGGCCGGCCTGGCGCAAGCTTTCCACATTGGCGCCGATTTCCTCAATGGCGCGCCAAGCGCCCTCATCCTCGGCGACAATATCTTCTACGGCCATGGCCTCGGTGAGATGCTGCAGGAAGCGGACAGCCGAACAACTGGCGCCAGCGTCTTTGCTTACCAGGTTGCCAACCCGCAAGCCTATGGCGTGGTCGAGATCGATGGCCGCTGCAACGCGCTCAGCATCGAAGAAAAGCCCGCGAAGCCCAAATCCAACTATGCCGTGACCGGTCTCTATTTTTACGACGAGACCGTTGTCCAGCGCGCTCTGGCGCTCAAACCCAGCGCCCGGGGGGAACTGGAGATAACCGATCTCAACCGCTCGTACATGGACGATGGCTGTCTTTCGGTGCAGATCATGGGGCGCGGCTTTGCCTGGCTCGACACCGGTACGCACGTATCGCTGCTCGACGCCGGCAATTATGTTCGCATCACAGAAGAACGTCAGGGTCTGAAAATCTGCTGCCCTGAAGAAATCGCTTGGCGATTGCGCTATATCGATGATGCAAAGCTCAAGGCAGTCGCCGAACCGCTGCGCAAATCCGGCTATGGCGATTATCTTCTCAACCTGCTCGAAAACAGAAGCGTCTGATGCGGTTCGTCGAATGCGATATTCCGGGTCCGCTGATCATCGAGCCCAAGGCATTTGGTGATGATCGCGGCTTTTTCCTGGAGAGCTGGAACCAAGCCGTTTTTGCGGATGCCGGGCTCGACCTGACGTTTGTGCAGGACAATCACAGCCGCTCGTCGCGCGGAGTCCTCCGTGGCCTTCACTATCAGGACCCCAATCCGCAGGGGAAGCTCGTTCGGGTCGCCAATGGGCGTGTCTTCGATGTGGCCGTCGACATTCGCCGGTCGAGCAAGACCTTTGGCCGCTGGATCGGCGTCGAACTCAGCGCAGCCAATCAGCGGATGCTGTGGGTGCCGCCGGGCTTTGCCCACGGCTTTCTGACCCTCGAAGACCAGACCGACTTTCTTTACAAATGCACCGACTTTTACCAGCCGGCCGCGGAACATTGCGTGCGCTGGGATGATCCCGAGCTCGCCATTGATTGGCCGCTGGAGGGACTGACGCCGGAACTCTCGGCGAAGGACCAGGCTGGCAAGCTGCTCGCCGAAAGCGCGCTCCCCGAATGAAAGCGCTGATCACCGGAGCGAACGGGCAATTGGGCCGGGCCTTGGCAACCTGCGCGCCAGCCAGCATCGAACTGATCCCGCTGACGTCAGCACAGCTGAATATCGGCGACCGCGCTGCGGTCGACGCGGCGTTTATCGATCACGCACCTGCCATCGTGATCAACGCGGCGGCCTATACGAAAGTCGATGCGGCGGAGGAGATGTCCGAACTGGCAGATCGCGTGAACCACCTCGGCGTCGCCCATCTCGCGCAGGCCGCGCAGCGCAGCGGCGCCCGGATGTTGCACGTTTCCACTGATTTTGTCTTCGACGGCATGGCGTCACATCCTTATCGACCCGATGCACCCACCGCTCCGCTCAATATCTACGGCGCTACAAAATTGGCTGGCGAGAGCGCCGCTGGGGACGAGTCTCTCATTATCCGGACAGGCTGGCTGTACAGCCCTTATGGCAATAACTTCGTCGCAACGATGCTGCGTCTGATGCGGGAACGCCCGGTGCTCCGCGTGGTCGACGATCAGGTGGGCACACCGACAAGCGCGCTTTCGTTGGCAGACGCCCTTTGGACGTTGGCCGCAACCGACAATGTTGGCATCATGCACTACAGCGATAGCGGCGTCGCGAGCTGGTATGATTTCGCCGTAGCCATCATGGAAGACGCGATGACCATCGGGCTTCTCGACCAGCCGGTCGATGTCTTACCGATCCCGTCGAGCGCCTATCCGACCCCGGCCAAAAGGCCGCGCTATTCCGTTCTGGACAAAAGCGACACCATCGAAGCTCTCGGCTACGCGCCACCGCACTGGCGAGCGAGTCTTCGTGACGTCTTGGAGGCAATCAAATCTGATGGATAATCTACTGATCACCGGCGGAGCCGGTTTCATCGGATCGAATTTCGTCCGCTATCTTCGCGAAAAGAACCCAGATCAGGGAATTATAGTCCTCGACCTGCTCACTTACGCCGGAAACCGGGCAAGCCTTAACGGCATCGACAATGTCGAACTCGTCGTTGGCGACATCCGCGACACCGACTTGGTGCGCCAACTGCTGACAACACGGAAGATCGACACAATCGTTCATTTTGCCGCCGAAAGCCATGTCGATCGCTCGATCGAGGGACCCGATGCTTTCATCGATACCAACGTCATCGGGACGCACAGCCTTTTGAAAGCCGCGAAAGCAGAATGGCTCGACGCGGGTACCGGCCGACCGCACCGCTTTCACAACATTTCCACGGATGAGGTCTTCGGTTCGCTTGAACCCGACGAACCAGCGTTCAGCGAAACGACTCCCTACGCGCCAAATTCGCCCTACTCAGCGTCCAAAGCGTCAGCGGACCATCTCGTTCGGGCGTATCACCACACCTTCGGGCTGGTGACCACGACCACGAACTGCTCGAACAATTACGGACCTTACCAGTTTCCTGAAAAGCTGATCCCATTGTTCATTATCCGCGCGCTCCACGGCCAGAAATTGCCGATATATGGGGACGGCATGAACGTCCGCGACTGGCTCCATGTCGCCGACCATTGCCGCGCCATCCAGGCCTGTTTGCATCACGGCCTCTCTGGCGAGACCTATAATGTTGGCGGCGGAGAGGAGCTTCCGAATATCAAAGTGGTCGACGAGATCTGCGCCGCGGTTGATGCTGCATTCGAAGGCGATCCCCGATTGGCAGATCGGTTTCCCGCCGCCCCTGCTGCGCAGGGCCGTTCTTCATCCGAACTGAAAAACTATGTGACAGATCGCAAGGGTCACGATCGACGCTATGCCATTGACGAGCGCAAAGCGCGCGCAGAACTGGGCTATGCGCCCGAGCGCGATTTCGCCCAAGGCTTGCGAGAAACAATCGCATGGTATCTCGCGAACGAAGGCTGGTGGCAGCCTCTCGTGGCCAAGCAAGGTGGCTGACGCAGATTTGGTGACGCCTGAGCTTCTGCACGGCGTGCGCGCGCGGTGTGCCAGAAGACCTGATAAAATGGGAGAGGTTGGATGACGCACCCTCCCGCAGCAAATCCGGAAGCTGAAAAGCTCAACAACTATCCTCTTTTTGATTGGCTAAGGTTTGTCCTAGCGTCGATCGTTGTTCTTGGGCACGCTGGCATTCAGTTCCCGACAGCGTTCGGCGGCCACATGGCGGTCGAAGTGTTCTTTGCATTGAGCGGATGGCTGATTGGCGGCATATTGTTGAGAACAGATCGCCGCGAACTGCCGCGATTCTTTTTCAACCGATCAACACGAATATGGATTCCGTACGCACTCGCAATCGTATTGCTTTATGGCGTCGCCTTACTCCACGAGGGCGCAAGCTTATTTTGGTTCAAGTACCTCCTTTTTGATGTGACATTCACGCATCAGCTGTTCACGATTTTTCCGGCGGCTTTGGATGAAATGCCACTCGACGGATCGGGGAACCAATTCTGGAGCATATCGGTCGAAGAGCAGTTTTACCTGATCGCTCCGCTGCTAATTTTGTTTGTGAAGCAGGGAAAATCGCTGTGGATATGGCTGCTAATCGCCATCGTTCTAGGAGCATTTGAGTCGCATTTTGCGGCTATCGCCCTCGGCGTATGCGCTGCCATCGTCGAGTCTAGGACCGCATTTTCTGCCTCGCCTGTGATTCGATGGACGGCGGTGGCTGTCGCTGCGTCATCCGCCAGCGTAATCATCTGGACAAAATCGAGCTTTTTTGGACCGATCTTCGCGGTTGCGATCGTGATTGCATTGGCTAAGCCGGGACGGCGCGCGCGCTTGGCTCAAACCGCGGGCGGTCTTTCCTATCCACTCTATCTTAATCACTGGATCGGCGTTTTTGCAGTGAATTTCGTCTCAAAGCGGTGGCTTCCTCTAGACTTCGAAATGTTTGTACTGGCGCAGTACGTATTAAATATCGCGGTTGCCCTCGCACTATACTTTGCAGTTGACCGCCAAGTTCAACTGCGTCGCGGCATTTGGTACAATGATGAGCTTGGTAAAAGGCTTGCGCTTACCTCTTACGCTCTTGTCGGCAGCGGCCTGATTCTGGGCAGTGCCCTTCTACTGGCTGGATACTGACCAGCCGAACGCTCTGGGTGTACCACGCAATGATTGTGAGGGTAACGGGCCCGTATGGCCAATATGGAGGCATCCCGCGTGTAGAGACGCCCTCCGATTCTCCGAGTAGGCCTGATTGGTTCCGTACGTTTTCCGTACGCCATTTCCATGACAGAACTAAGCCATT
>PNNB01000004.1 GCA_013823985.1 Sphingopyxis sp. | reverse complement strand
GGTGATCACCTCGTCGCGATCGCGTTCCGACTTTTTCTGCTGCCGGATGATCACGCCCTGATGCGTCGGATAGGCCGTCACCGCCTGCACG
Organism: Sphingopyxis sp.; assembly: GCA_013823985.1. GTDB lineage: Bacteria > Pseudomonadota > Alphaproteobacteria > Sphingomonadales > Sphingomonadaceae > Sphingorhabdus_B. The sequence continues at coordinate 5,225 of PNNB01000004.1, read as the reverse complement.
GGATGCACGACCAGATCGGCGTCCGACCAGTTGAATTCCAAACCGCGTGCCATGGCTGTGTCTCCGGACCGAATCGGACAGGTGACGAGCATATGACAAAGTCGTGATGGCCCATGTCCCCGGATGCGGACTGGCGGGAATTATAGTTAATTTCGCGCGGCTCGCGGCGGCGTCGGCTTTGGTTCCCTCGGGCTTTGTATCAATTTGGGTCATTCTCCTCCGCGTATCGGGGAACGGCTCACCATTTAGGGTCGGCTTTTCGGCGACTGTAACGTGGAGGTTAGCTATTTGGAGCATCAGGCGCGAACCCATTTCATATCCATATTTTCAAGGTCAGTAAGGGTCGATCCGCCGTCCAGAAGGCCGTAATACTGTAAGCAATAGAGCCACTTGCCGCCTTCTGCCTGTTGCGAAACAACCGCGATTTCTGTTTCCGAAATATGGCGAACTGCGACAACAGGCTGCATTCCGACTACGTCCATATACTGGTAGCGATTGGGTTCGAAGATGACTGCGTTCCGTCCATTGCTGTCAATCCAGGTGCCGAGGAACGTGACAGGGATCGTACGGCTTTTTGGACTGACTACATCCTCGCCGAATGGTGAGTCAGGCGCAACGCCGTCGTAATCGCTCAGCGGGAATTGGCCAGCCGCTGGCACGAATTTTTGGACGGGTTGGGCCTCCATTTTACGACCAAAACCTTGCTGCTTTGCCGCATCTTCGGCGGCAACTCTGGTATAAAGCTCCTTATACTCTTTCGCGGCCTGCGCCTTTTGACGCTGCTCGGTGTTGGGTATCTTCAAAAAGCGCCAGAACAGCAGCGAAAAGACGGCGCACAGAGCGAGGAAGATGAGAAACTCGGTCACCCGACGCTCCCCTCAAGCGAAATGCCCAACAGCTTCTGCGCCTCAACCGCAAACTCCATCGGCAGCTGCTGCAGCACTTCCTTGGCAAAGCCGTTGACGATCAGCGCCACCGATTCTTCCGCGTTCAGCCCGCGCTGCATGGCGTAGAAAAGCTGGTCGTCGCTGATCTTGCTTGTCGTCGCTTCATGCTCGACGGTCGCGCTTGGGTTGCGGACCTCGATGTACGGCACGGTGTGTGCGCCGCTCAGCGACCCTAAAAGCAAGCTGTCGCACTGGGTGAAGTTGCGTACACCTTCGGCGTTCGGCGCGACCCGCACGATGCCGCGATAGGTGTTGTTCGACTTGCCCGCGCTGATCCCCTTGCTGACGATGGTCGATCGCGTGCGCTTGCCATTGTGGATCATCTTGGTGCCGGTGTCGGCCTGCTGGTAATTGTTGGTGACCGCGACCGAATAGAATTCGCCGACGCTGTCGTCGCCGTTCAGCACGCAGCTCGGATATTTCCACGTCACCGCAGAGCCGGTTTCGACCTGCGTCCACGACACCTTGCTGCGATGGCCCTGGCACAAGGCGCGCTTGGTGACGAAATTATAGATGCCGCCCAGCCCCTCGGCATTGCCGGGGTACCAGTTCTGCACGGTGCTATACTTGATCTCGGCATCGTCGAGCGTGACCAGTTCGACCACCGCGGCGTGGAGCTGATTCTCGTCGCGCATCGGCGCGGTGCAGCCTTCGAGGTAGCTGACATAGGCGCCCTTGTCGGCGATGATCAAAGTCCGCTCGAACTGCCCGGTATTTTCGGCGTTGATGCGGAAATAGGTCGACAGCTCCATCGGGCAACGCACGCCCTCGGGGACGTAAACGAACGTCCCGTCCGAAAAGACCGCGCAGTTCAAGGTCGCGAAATAATTGTCGTGCATCGGCACGACCTTGCCGAGCCACTTCTTTACCAGCTCGGGATATTCGCGGATCGCTTCCGAAATCGACAGGAAGATTACGCCCGCGCGCTTCAATTCCTCGCGGAAGGTCGTCGCGACGCTGACACTGTCGAACACCGCATCGACCGCGACCTTGCGCGCGCCCTCGACCCCCGCGAGCACCTTTTGCTCCTCGATCGGAATGCCGAGCTTTTTGTAGACCTCAAGAATCTCGGGATCGACCTCGTCGAGGCTGCCGAGCTTGGGCTTCGGCTTGGGCGCCGCGTAATAATAAGCGTCCTGATAGTCGATCGGCGGTACGTTGAGCTTTGCCCAGTCGGGCGTTTCCATCGTCTGCCAATGGCGAAACGCCTTCAGCCGCCAGTCGAGCATCCATTCAGGCTCGTTCTTTTTTGCCGAAATGAAGCGGACGGTGTCTTCGGTCAGTCCTTTGGGGGCAAAGTCGGTTTCGATGTCGGCCGACCAGCCATGTTCGTAATCGGCGACTTTGGCGGCGGCGTCGTGCGCGGCCTGGTCCTTTACGGGGAGGTCTGTGTTGTCGGTCATTGCAAAATTCCGTTCGCCTCGAGCGAAGTCGAGAGGCCGATCGTTCGTGCGCTGTCGAGGGGTGTCTCGACTTCGCTCGACACGAACGGGTTTGGTGTGGTCGGGGCGACGGAAAGCGTCGCGAGGCTGATGTCCGCCAGCGCCCCGCGCACCGCGCCATTTACGACGCCCCAGTGCGGCTGCACCTTGCAGCTACCCTCCAGCGAGCAATCATGGCGCCCCTCGGCAACGCAGGAGGTGAGGGCGATCGGGCCTTCGACGGCTTCGATGATGTCGGCAACGCTGATCGCCGCCGCAGGCCGCGCCAGCCGTACGCCGCCGCCGCTGCCGCGCGACGCGACGAGCAACCCGGCGCGGGCGAGGTTGCTCACCAGCTTCTGCGCGGTCGGCCCGGGGATCCCCGTTTGCTCCGCTAGCATCCCGGCGTGAATCGGCACCGACCCGCACTGGCGGGCGGCGGCGCTCATCAGCACCACGGCATAATCGGCAAGGTTGGACAGGCGCATAAATTGCGAACGATTCTTAACTGGAGTAAATTACTCCACTTATATAGGCGAAGCCTTTGCGCGGTGCAACCAAGCGACATTTCCGGGGCGCCCAAAAAAAAAGGCACCCACTTGGCCGGGGCCAAATGAGTGCCGAGATGAAGGTCTCAGTCCTCGTCAGAGGATGAGCTCTTCTGGGTCGCAAGGGGGGATTATGCCGACGCGATGATTCGCGATTGTACGGAAACGCCAAAAATGGCTTAGGTCATATTTTGATGGTTAACGGGGCGCAGGCTCGGGATTACCCCCGATTCAATCGTCATTGCGAGCGCAGCGAAGCAATCCAGAGCGGTTTACGCACACTCTGGATTGCTTCGCTGCGCTCGCAATGACGATATGGGGACTTTTGAACTTACGTTTCCGACACCATCGGGCCGACCTTGCCAGCAAGCTGCTTGCGCCCCTTGGTCGTCGCCTCGGTATAGGAGGTCGGCTTGCTCAACTGCCCCGGCGTCGCGCCGGCAAAGCGCTTGATCTCGCGGATCAGGTGCGACTGGTCGTAAAAGGCATCGCCAAGCTGCGCCGAATCGAGTCCTTCGCCGCGCGCCAGTGCCGACGCGGCGCGCACCGCGCGATATTTGCGCGCCAGCATTCGCGGCGACAGACCGTAATAATGTTTCGTCATCCGCTCGACCGACCGGATCGACATGCCGGTGGCATCGACCAGTTCGGGAACCTGAGGCGAGGGTGACGCGGTCAACCACTCATCGACGGTACGGATGAACCACAGCGGCGGCGCTTCGCCGCGGGTCAGCACCTCGCGCGCAAAATTATTGCCGATCACCAACTTGCCCTCGACATCCGCGGCCTGTTCCAGCGTGCTTGCCACCTCTTCGATCCACGGCCCGAACCGTTCCATTGCGTCGATTGCGCGATCAGTCAGTTTTTCGGCGTCATCGCCCATCAGCGCCGCCCACCCAGCGGGTAGCAGGCCGAAACCAAACAATTGCGCCGGACAATTGCTGATCGCGCGCACTCTCCCGCTTGTCGGGCCGATGATGATGGCGCGTGACACAGGCGCGCGGTGGCCGTCGGCAAAGACATATTCGCCGTCGGCATTGGTGACGAAACGGAACTGCGGTCGGTCGGCGCGCTCATATTCGTCGAACTTCGGCATGTTCAGCCGCGCGAAATAGAAACTCGACACCATCTCCGCCAGATCGGGATCGGGCGGGAAATAGTGCAATTCGAACGGCGCGCTGCCGTCCACGCTGTCACGCGACGATGATGCTTCCGACATGAGACCCAGCCCCGACGGCCTTTCCCCAGGCCGCCTTGTTATCTGGAACAAATCATTTGCATTTCTTCCCTGCGCGTCAAGCGGGAAGTTTATTATTTAATTACCCTCGGGACGCAGCGATCCATGCATCGACCCGCCGTTCGAGAATGTCGAGCGGCACCGGTCCCGATTCGAGCACGACGTCGTGAAAAGCACGATAATCGAATTTGGCGCCCATCGCCGTCTGGGCCCGCGCGCGCAATTCCATGATCTTGAGCTTGCCGATGGTGTAGGCGGTGGCCTGCCCCGGATAGACGATATAACGCTCAATCGCCTTTTCGATGTCGCCATCGGGGTTCGGCGTATTGTCTTTCAGATACTGGATCGCGCGTTCTCGGCTCCAGCGCTTGTCATGGATGCCGGTATCGACGACCAGGCGGCAGGCGCGCCACAGTTCCATGCCCAGCCGCCCGAAGTCGCTGTAGGGATCGGTGTAAAAGCCCATGTCCTTGCCCAGTTCCTCGGTATAGAGGCCCCAGCCTTCGGTATAGGCGGTGAAACCGCCAAAGCGGCGGAACGGCGGCAGGCCGGTCAGTTCGGTCTGCACCGCGCGTTGCAAGTGATGGCCCGGGACGCCCTCATGATAGGCGAGCGCTTCCAGCTCCGTCTTGGGCATGTCGCGCAGGTCATAAAGGTTCACATAATAGGTGCCTGGACGCGATCCGTCGGGCGAAGGCGACTGGTAAAAGGCCTTGCCCGCCGATTTCTCGCGGAACGCCTCGACCGCCTTTACCTGCAACGCCGCCTTGGGAAGGGTGTTGAAGAAGGCTGGAAGACGCGCTTCCATCGCTTTGGTCCGCGCATCGACTTCGGCCAGATAGGCCTCGCGCGTCGTATGATAATATTGCGGGCTGGTGCGCAGATGCTCGAAAAACTGCTGTAGCGTTCCCTTGAAGCCGACCTTGGCCATGATCGCCTTCATCTCGCCGTGGATGCGCGCCACTTCGGACAGGCCCAGGTCGTGGATCTGGGTCGCGGTCATGTCGGTCGTCGTGTAATTGGCGAGCAGCGCTTCATAATAGGCTTTGCCGTCGGGCAGGCGCCACACCCC
>PNNB01000049.1 GCA_013823985.1 Sphingopyxis sp. | reverse complement strand
GATGGTCGAAGGAGGTGCGGTTGGCGCTGGTCGTCGGTGTCGGGCTCGCGATCGGCCTGATGATCGGACCGTTGAGAAGTTCGATCCTGACATTCGTCGGCGATCGGCGCGCCGAATATGCGGATGCGTCGAGCGGCCTGCTCTACATGAGTTTTTGGGTAATCCTCTTCGCCATCTTCTTGCAGAATTATCGGGAAACTTTTCGATCTCTTGAAGGACGCTTTACGCTTTGCGTGCTGGCGCTCGTCTTCGTCAATATCTTCACCTCCTTCTATTCGCTCCGTTTTCTGGCGATGTTCTACCCGTTTGCGATCGCCGCGATCATGATGACCAGGCCGGCGGTACGCATCCCGACGCTGGTCATTTTTCTGATGTATATGGCCGCCCAATGGTATTATTATCTGAACACGTTGAACGGATAGTCCCTGGTGAAACGTCACTGGATTTGGAAGGGTGCGCGACCTAGGGCTGTGGGCAGGATCGAACTGCCTCTGCGTCGCCTTATGCAATGCGTCCGCGCGATCGTCGCGCGCGGTCCGACCGGTTGCTGGCGGTAATGGCAGTGCCCCGCATCCTGCACATCATCACCGCTCTGGAGATGGGCGGCGCTGAGCGATCGCTGGCGAACCTGCTCCTCGACCGCCCTGGTGAACGGCAAGATGCGCATGTCGTTTCGCTGTCGGGAAGGGGCCATTATAGCGACATTCTCGCCGGGCATGGAATCGGCGTCGATCATCTCGAGCTGAGCCCTTCCCCACGACTGCTGTCGGCGCCGCTGCGGCTGCGTCGGATCGTTCGACGGTTCCGGCCGGATGTGATCCAGGGTTGGATGTATCATGGCAATCTGATCGCATCGCTGGCTGGTCTGATGGCTGGCCAGCGCGTGTCCGTTGCCTGGAATATTCGGCAATCGCTCTATGACGTTGCGACCGAAAAGTCCGGGACGCAGCAGGTCATACGGATGCTCGCCAAGCTATCGGCCCGGCCCGATGCCATTGTGTATAATAGCTTCCAGGCGCGGGACCATCATGAAGCCTTCGGTTTCCAGTCGGCAGGGACGGGGACGGTGATCCCGAATGGTTTTGATATCACCCGCTGGCGACCAGATGCGACACACCGCCAAACCATGCGGAGCGCACTTGCGGTCGCCGACACCGATATTGTTGCAGGTTTTGTGGGTCGTTATCATCCGATCAAGGATGTCCCGACCTTTCTCGCCGCCAGCGCGAAGGCCATGGCCCATGATCCGCGACTGCATATTGCGCTGGTCGGGGAGGGGCTGAATGCCGACAACCCGGCGCTCGCCGCGCATTTTGCGCGCCTGCCGGCTGGCAGAGTGCATTCGCTGGGGCGGCGAGGCGACATCGAAAAGATTCTGCCCGGTTTTGATTTGCTATGCCTGTCTTCCGCCAGCGAAGGCTTTCCCAACGTGTTGGGTGAAGCGATGGCTACCGCGCTGCCGTGCATAGCCACCGATGTCGGCGATTGTGCGTGGGTGATGGACGGGCGGGGGCGGATCGTGCCACCCGGCGATGTCGCTGCCATGGCAACCGCGATGAGCGATCTGGGTCACTTGAGTGCCGCTCGGCGGCACGCAATCGGGATGGCAGCACGGGACAGAATTGTCACCGGCTTTGGGTTTGATGCGACATTGGATGCCTATACAAGGCTTTATGATTTCTTGGTAAAAAGAGAAGATTGATGTGTGGTTTTGTAGGCTTTCTGGATCGGGCCGGTTTTTCGGACGGTGAGGCGCTTTTGGGGCGCATGGCCGACACGATCGTGCATCGCGGACCCGACAGCGATGGCTATTGGGTTGATGCCGAAGCGGGGATCGCTCTGGCGCATCGTCGACTAGCGATCATCGACCTGTCCGCGGCGGGGCACCAGCCCATGGCGAGCCACGACGGCCGTTATGTGCTGAGCTACAATGGCGAAATCTACAATCACCTCGATCTGCGGCGCGAGCTCGAAGCAGGGGGCGCCATCGAATGGCGCGGTCATTCCGATACGGAAACCTTGCTACAGGGCTTTTCCACCTGGGGCGTGCTGGGGACGCTGGAACGAACGAACGGCATGTTCGCATTCGCACTTTGGGACCGGGCCGAACGCAAGTTGATCCTGGCACGCGACCGTATGGGCGAAAAGCCGATCTATTATGGCATGCAGGGCGGCGCGCTGTTGTTCGGCTCAGAGTTGAAGGCGCTGCGCCAGCACCCCGGCTGGAAGGGCGGCATCGACCGCGATGTGCTGGCGCTGTTCCTGCGGCACAATTATGTTCCCGGTCCCTATTCGATCTTTGAAGGCATCCGCAAACTGCCGCCCGGTCATTATCTGGAGGTCGGGACGGACGACGCGGTGCCCGGCGAGCCGGTGGCCTATTGGAACATTGCCGAAAAAGCGCTGGAGGGCCGCGACGCTCCGTTCGTGGGCTCGCCCGAAGCGGCGGTCGATGCGCTTGAGGAGCTGCTGCTCGACGCCGTGGGTATCCGGATGGCAGCGGACGTGCCGCTGGGCGCCTTCCTGTCGGGCGGCTATGACTCCAGCACCGTTGTCGCGTTGATGCAGCGCCAGTCGTCGCGCCCGGTGAAGACGTTTTCCATTGGCTTTTCGGAAGCCGAATATGACGAGGCGCATCATGCGAAACGCGTGGCGGCGCATCTGGGCACCGACCACACCGAGCTTTATGTCACCCCCGACGATGCCTTGGCGCAAATACCGGGCCTGCCGCATCATTGGGATGAACCTTTCGCGGATTCCTCTCAGATTCCCACGATGCTGGTCAGCCGCCTCGCGCGCAGCGAGGTGACCGTCAGCCTGTCGGGCGATGCGGGCGACGAACTGTTTGGCGGCTATACCCGCTACACGCTGGGATATGACATCTGGAAACGGCTTGGGGTGCTGCCCCGCGGAATGCGTAAGCTGGCGGCAGGAGCATTGCGGATGACGCCGGCAGGCGCCATCGACGCGGTGATGCGGATCGCGCCCGAACGGTTGCGCAAGATGGCGGTCGGCGACCGGCTGCTCAAATTTGCCGACGTGCTGGACGTCGACAGCGCCGATGATTTTTATCGCTCGCTGGTATCCCATGCCAAGCGGCCGACGGATCTGGTGCTGGGCGCAAACGAGCCGCCGACGATAATGACGACTACGGATTCCGGCTGGCCGTCGAACGGCGATTTCCGCGACCGCATGATGTATCTCGACATGCGGAGCTATTTGCCCGACGATATTCTGGTCAAGGTCGATCGCGCGAGCATGGCATTTAGCCTAGAATCGCGCGTGCCGTTGCTCGATCATCGGGTCGTCGAGTTCGCGCTCGGGCTGCCGCTCGCATATAAAATCCGCGACGGACAACCCAAATGGCCGTTGCGCCAGCTTCTATACCGCTATGTCCCGCGCGAAATGATGGAGCGCCCGAAAATGGGGTTCGGCGTGCCGATCGAACATTGGCTGCGCGGCCCGCTGCGCGGCTGGGCGGATGATTTGCTCGCACCCGACCGGCTCAAGCGTGACGGATTCTTCGATGTCGATGAGGTGACCCGCATGTGGTCCGACACGCGCAGCGGCCGTCGACGCATGCACTACCATATCTGGGATATCTTGATGTTTCAGGCGTGGCTGGATTCGCCAACCGCGCGGTAGTCAGCGTCAGGCGACGGCGCTTAACGCCATCGAACGCTCTGGCCACGTCAATCCGAAATGCGCCGCGACCCGCGATGGCAAATCGGCGAGCGCGATCCGCGACGTCGACAGCCGGTCGGCATGTTCTGCCGTGTCAACCAGATAGCCGATGCCATCATGTTCGCCGTTTTTGATCGCGACGAAATTGACATGGCGGCGCAGGTTGGCGAAATGCTCGTTATCAACCGCGAAGCCAAAGCCGATCGCGATGTCTTTGGGATAGGTCAGCATCACAAACAGGCTGTCGCCGCGGTTGTCGACGTCGAACAGCTTTACATCGTCGGCGCCGATGGCCGCGTCGAGGCGGCGCTGAATGGCTTGGGCGTTGTCGGCCGTGCCGGCATCGATCAGAAAATCGCGCGACATGCGAGGATGCACCGCAAAATTGCTGCACCCGATCTCGCGCAGGAAGGCGTCATGATCGGCAAGCCGCCAATAATAGCATTCTTCGGAATAGGGATTTTGATGCAGCCCGGTTGCTATCATCAGCCGATAGTCGGGGAGCGCTTGCTCGATGCGCCCGACCAGTCGGTCATATTGCCGGTAAACGCCAAGGATCGGGTCGTCACTGCGGGGGAGCAACCATTCGGGGTTGCGGTGCGGGCCATCATAGACGGCAGAATTGAACATGTAATGATGCTGTAAATGCGCGCCGCCGTTCAGGAAAAGTGATACATAGCCTGGGCGCTTTGCGCGCGTTTCCGAAATGGTGATCGCGGTCAGAAGCTCGTCCAATATCAGCGCCAGCGCCCATTTGCCGCCCCGGGCGGCGCGCGTCACATAGCCTGCGAGCTGTGCATATTCGCGAATTCCGCAATAGCGCAAAACAGCGAGCCCCAGTGCTGCCGCGGATTGGGGGCTAAGCCGGGAGCCAGCATTTTCGTTTACCGCCTGCGAGGCGGCGACCATCACGCGCTTTAACAGCGCCGATCCGGTCACGCGCGTATCCGTCCATGGGTCGGGCAGAAAAAAGGCCGCATCGCGCGTCTGGTTGCTTGCATTCATGGGGCTGGTCGCCGCGACAACAACGCCGCGCTCTTCCAGCCATTCCCAGATCTGGCAAAGGTCATGATCGACGATATCGCCCAGCCGAAAAACGCCATGTTGTTTGAACGGCAAACCGGTATGCGCGGTGACCCACTGAATCCACGGCTCCAGCTCTTCATAGCGGGATTCCGAGGTCGTCTCGATCAGCCCATGGCGCTTAATCAAGCGGTTCAGATTCGGCAATTCGTCGATCGCGCCGTAGCGCTGGACGAAATCGAAATTGATTTCGTTCAGTTCGAGTTGAAACAACTTCGCGGGCTTGTTCATCGTTGAACCTCTGCCGCATGAAAGAGGTGAAATCAACGTGCAAGGCGTTTGGCTGCCGCCAAATCCAGACCGGCCGTCGTATGATATTGAATTACCGCCGCCGTCGGCCTAGGGGGCCGTCTCCCCCAAAATGACGAGGATCCGTTGTGCCAGCCGTAGCGCCGACCACCGAGCCCGCTATCATCTTCCTGTCGGGCTATGCCGAGGCGCATTATCGGTTTCGCGGCGACCTGATCGCGCAACTGGTCGGCGAGGGGTGGCGCGTCTATGCGCTGGCGCCGGATTACGACGCCGCGAAAGAGGCCAGTGTGATCGAACTCGGCGCGATCCCGATTACCATATCGCTTGAACGAAACGGCTTGAGCCTGGTGCGCGATATGCGAAGCCTCGTCGCTTTGTATCGGGTGTTCCGGCGTATCCGTCCCGCCATCTTTTTCGGCTATTTCATCAAGCCGGTCATTTATGGCGCGATCGCAGCATGGCTTGCGCGCGTTCCGCGCCGCGTGGTCATGGTGGCGGGGCTTGGGTTCGTTTTCATCGACGCCGACCGCGGCACATCCGCGAAGGCGCGCGTTTTGAAGGCTGTCGTCAACAGCCTGTATTGG
>PNNB01000048.1 GCA_013823985.1 Sphingopyxis sp. | reverse complement strand
GTTCGCTTGCAGCCCATCGAAATCGTCGTTGATAATAAAATTGACCACGCCTGCGACCGCATCGGCGCCGTACACCGCGGCTGCGCCACCGGTCAGAACATCAACGCGCTTCAGAAGCGGGGCAGGTATGGAATTGACATCGACGGCGTTGCGAAAGCTGAACGGCAATGCCCGCGTCCCGTTGATCAGAACCAGCGTTCGGTTCTGCCCAAGATTGCGCAAGTCCAGGGTCTGCGCACCAAAGGCGTCGCTGCCGACCGATGTCGAGTTCACTCCACCGGCAAGTTGCGGAATCTTGACCGAAATATCTTCGATGGTGACGGCGCGCTGCAGCTGGATCTGCTCGCCCTCAAGCGTGCTGATCGGGCTGGTGGACGAAAGGCCCGCGCTCCTGATCCTTGAGCCGGTAACGATAATCGCGCCGTCATCCTCTGCCGCGACGGACGCATCCTGCGCCAGAGCACTGGCCGGTGTGGTAACCGCCATCAGCCCAAGGACCGCAGAGCTGCCATATAATAATTTCGAAGTTTTCCCTCTCATGCCCAAACCCCTTCCGACTGACGCCCTCTGTCAATTTCACCGCGCGTAACACAATGGTAAGACATATGCAATACCACTTTAATACCAATGTTGATCTTCAACGCCCGCTTTGTGCCCTCGAAGGCCGTTGAAAACTCGATTTTTCGCCGCGACGTGCCTGTCCGCCCGCGGCCAAATTGCCTCAAACCTCGTCTTGAGCCGCCTTGGCACGGCGGCGGCCATTCGATGTCCGTTGCGTGGCCGTGACCGGTCTCCACCGAATGATCCGGGCGTATCGAATTGCGCGTGGATATCGCTCTCCGAATCGCCCTGGACGTCGCCGTTCGGGTGGCGGTGATTTCGATGTCGAAATTGGGCCGCTCAGCTTGGCTGGAAACATATGTGGGGAGTGCCATCGGGAGGAAATGGCCGCTTCGGCTTTCCCGTCCGCGCGCTGAGCCGCAGACCTTTGCCGATGGTGACCCCTACGGGAGGGGTCGGGAGGGGTGGAAGCCCACGGTTTTCTGTCATTTTTTGCGAGGTGAAACCACGCTTGTGTACTCAGCGGGTGTACTCACGATTGTGAGCACGCTGGCGCAATAGCCGTTGGTGAGACGATCTGTAAAGGCGGCTTTGCGCCTCATTATATTGCAGCGCGACGCGATCCGCGTAAAAAGCTCTCTATCTTTCATCCCTTCTGCAATTTGAGGTCGTATTTCCGCGCCAGCGTTACCAGTGCGCCTACGGTTTTCGCTGCATTTTTCGTTCCGAGCGCTAGCGATGATGCGATCGATTTCGGCCGCACCCGTCTTTCGTCATAACACTGGTTAATCGGGCGCAACCAGCTCCCTATCGTGTTGGTTTGTCGCGCATGCTTCCACCAGCCGACGACCGCAATCATCTCTTGGCCCAGCGCTTCGACGCCTTCATTCGCGATGCTGCATTTCCGTGCCTCGGCGCGAAGTCGGCGCTCGCGAAAGGCCAGATCCAAATGGTGGTGGGCCGCGACATGCGGTTGGCGTGGGACGATCTGCGCATTTATCCCAATCTGCTTGATCTCGCCTGGAGCTACAGCCGTGAGCCCACGCTGTTTCATTCGCTCGCAGTCCAGTTCGAAGAGGATAGCGGCCTCGACGAGGAACGTTTCGAACGCTGCCTTTGGGTAGCGCCTCGAATCGCTGACGCATAAGGACGACGGGCTCGGCCAGCCGCCCGATGCGCGGGTGAGCGCGGATCCCAATGATCCTCATTTCTCGCTGAGCTTCGGCGGTGAGGCATTTTTCGTCGTCGGCCTGCATCCGCGCGCAAGCCGGCCTGCACGCCGCTTCGAACGACCGGCCCCGATCTTCAATCTGCGCGACCAGTTCGAGCAACAGCGGTCCACTGCATCCATGACGGCATGCGCGAGAAGATCATTGCGCGCGACGTAGCGCTCGCGGGTGCGCCAAACCCGATGCTCGCGCGTCCCGGGACGATCTCGGAGGCCCGGCAATATTTTGGGCGGGCCGTGGGCGAAGACTGGGTCTGCCCATTCTCGGGTCGAACCATTGCAGGGACGAGACTGGATGAAGTCGGCGGCCGGGGGCCGTGACGCAGACCTGTAAAAGAGGCGCCTGACATCGAAAGCGGTCAGTCATCTTTCCGCGGGGTGACTGGACGGCGGCCACCAAGATCAAAAATATCGCCTGCGCTCAGCGCATGGAGGACGACATCGTGGAGCGATCGAACTCTGCCTCGACAATGTTGGAACGGCTCGCATATCCAGCGTCGACAATCGTGACCGCCCCCGATCCGATCATTTCGAATTTCGATCCGTTGACGATAATGGATGCTTATCACGCCTCTATACATTATAGAAACGCCCGGCTATCCTCACGCCCATGGCGAAAAAGCGTCCCTCCACCGCAATTGTTCTGTTGAGCTGCGAGCCTGTCGATCTCATCGCTGACGTGCGGGCGCTGGTCGGCGGCGGTGAGGCCATCGACGCCGCGCTGCTCGACGCCGCCATGCGGGGCTGGTCGCGCAACACAAGGCGGGCGTTCCGCTCTGACCTGACCTTGTGGGGTGGGTGGTGCCGCAAGCACGGCGTGTCCGCGCGTGAAGCCTCGCCAACAGATGTGGCAGCCTGGATACGCGCGCTAGCCGGGATCGATACCTCGGACGTGACGCCGCGCGCTGCGGCGACCATCGAGCGCTACCTCGTTCATGTCGGATGGGCTTACCGGATGGCGGGTCTTCCCGACCCGACTGCCGATCCCTTGGTGAAGTTCGAGCGCAAGGCGGCGCGCAAGCACCTGGGCGTGCGCCAGCGTCAGGCCCGGGCCATCCGGTTCAAGGGCGATATCGCCGATCTCGACAGCCCTGCGTCCGGCGTCTGCCTTGCCCACCTCATCAAGGCCTGTCGGCGTGACGCTCTGGGCCTGCGTGACGCAGCGCTGCTGCGCATTGCATACGATACCGGCGCACGCCGATCAGAGCTGGTGGCGATCGACGTGGCGCATATCGAGGGCCCCGACGCCGAGGGGGCGGGGATTCTGAACATCCCCTCGAGCAAGACCGACCAGGCGAGCGAGGGCGCTGAGGCCTATCTTGCGCCCGCGACCTTGGCGGCCATCGCCCGCTGGCGCGAAGTGGGCGGCATTGACAAGGGTCCGCTGCTGCGCCGGGTGGTGACGCACTTCGACGGCTCGATCGACAGGATCGGTTCGGCGCGGCTGCATCCCAATAGCATTGGCCTGATCTACAAGCGTCTCGTCCGCCGCGCTTGGGAAAAGCGCCTGCTTGGCGAGATGAGTGAGGCTGAGCTCGAGCGTTGGCTGAAAGCGGTGTCCTCGCACTCGATAAGGGTTGGCGTGGCGCAGGACAATTTTGCGGCGGGCGAGGGGCTACCCGCGATCATGCAGGCCTACCGCTGGCGCGACGCCCGCACGGTCATGCGCTACGGGGCGAAACTGGCCATGAAGAGCGGCGCCAGCGCGCGGTTGGCCAAACGTTTTAGCGATCAGGTGTAGGGGGCAGAGGGACCGTCTCGGCGCATATTCTCACCGCAGTCTATTTTGGCACCCAGCCTGCGAAGAACTGCACGCTACTGCGCTCTTCTTTGGCGTCCGACAGCCGCCCACCGGCGCAAGGTTGGCGTCGTGCAACGCCAAGCCCGCCCGCTCCGATTCAAGGGTGCGGTCAAGGATCCGCTCGCTGACGTTCCGCGTGGGATCAATGTCCGCGCCGCGCTCGATGCCTGCGGCGACACGCTTCCCGGGCTGCGCGACCGGGCACTGCTCTCTGTGGCCTATGATACCGGTCTGCGCGCGAGCGAGCTGGTGGCGATACAGATCGACGATATTGTCGAGGCGCTCGATCCCGACGCGCGGCTGCTCAAGATCGCGCGATCGAAAGGCGACCAGGAAGGGGAGGGGGCCACTGCCTATCTCTCCCCGCGCAGTGTCAGTGCTGTTGCCCGGTGGCTGGGTGAGGCTGGCATCGAGACGGGAGCGGTGTTTCGCCTGGTGATCGTGCGGCGTTACGCGGCGCGCAGCGCGCGCAGCAAGATCAACTCGAATTCTGTCGGGTGGAACGCCCGCTGGGACAAGACATGGTTCACCGGCAAGGACGCGACACCGGCCCGGGTCGAATATGATGTTGGCGATCTTGCACTACATTCCGGTTCAATCACGCCGATATTCCGGGAAATCCTGCGCCGAGCATTCAAGGCGGGGGCCTTTGGTGACCTCGACGGAAAAGTGTTCGAGGAGCAGCTGGGACAGATCAGCGCGCATTCGACCCGAGTCGGGATCAACCAGGACTATTTCGCTTCAGGCGAAAATCTCGCGGGCATCATGGATGCTCTGCGCTGGAAATCACCCCGGATGCCGCTGCTCTACAACCGTAATCTGGCCGCTGAACAGGGTGCCGCAGGTCGCCTGCTTGGCAGGATGGAATAATGTCGTCTATTTTGGTACGCCAACTTCGGGACCGGTACGGGGAATGACGTCAATTATGGCGCGTCACACCCATGGCCAGTTTTGACTTCACGTGGATGTGGAAGGAGCTCGGCGTTGCAGACTTGCGGAAATAGGGGCAGTCGAGGCCGACTCTCAAGCCCGTTCGGGCGGAGCCGTTGCGGCATAATCTGTCAGTCCGCAGCATTGCTCACTCGAAGCAGATTGCAGCTTATTATGTCGGTTCACAACTGGGGCGCATCATCAAGACGCTGCACATCCTGCGATACATCGACGACCGACCGTTCCGCCGACGGATCTTGTTTCAGCTCAACCGGCAGGAATTGCGCCACAAGCTCGGTCGGCGCGTCCATCACGGCGATCGGGGCGAAATCAGAAGCCCTCTGCGTCAGGGCCAAGAGGAGCAGCTTGGGGTTCTCGGTCTCGCCCTCAACTCCATCGTCCACTGGAACGCTGTCTACATGGAGGAAACCGTGCGCCAACTCAGCGAGGCCGGGACGCCGCCGCTGCCCGCCGATATCGCTCGACTCTCGCCGATATCCTGGCGTCACATCAATTTCCTCGGCCGCTACGACTTCTCCGTGCCCGACGCCGTCGCAAACGGTGGCCTCAGACCGCTACGCCAACCTAATTCCGAATGGGACTTTTGAAAAGAAATAATGCCCCTTACGACACTTTCCTGTTCCGCTCAGCCGCACGACCCAATTACAGGAACGTATTGATATTTTTTGACTGCAATACTGTTTGTTGCAAGATCACCTTCCGGCGAGCCAGTTTCAAGGAACCATCCTGATCCCGTCTGACAAGATCTACTCGGCGAGCCTTGATCTCCATCTCATCATCCTCAGTCCGGTGCCGGTTGCTCAGAATGAGAGAATGTACAGTCCACTCGGCGGGATTTTCGGTCTTTTCAACTTCGATGTTGCCGACCAGGTGGAAGTGCCTCGTCGGCGGGTCTTCGGCCCAGGCAGAGGGCTGCTTGGCACGGGCAACACGAATCTTGAGATACTCGAGATTGTCGTCGAAGAATGCCATGCGACCAACGCTGAATTTCGCGTCGTCCTTCCTGTAGCGAGCCTGCACGCCGGGAACCCAATAATGGATATCGTCTGCCAGCAACTCCAGCCATTCATCATACTGTTCACCATCGAGAAGACGGGCTTCGCGATACAGAAACTGCTGAATCTCGAGCAGCAAAACGATGGGAACTGCGGGATTATCGCAAGATGCGATTTGG
>PNNB01000019.1 GCA_013823985.1 Sphingopyxis sp. | reverse complement strand
CCCCAAGAACCACGCGATCTTTGGGATCGAGAGATTTCAGATCACGGTACATGACGAGCAACTGCTCGTCATCGCTGCCTTCGTCCGGCTTCTCACCAACAAGGCTTGCGATAGATACCTCAAAATGATCGGCGAGCTTTCGGACAAGTTCAATCGACGGATTCTTGGCGGTGCCTTTCTCAAGCTCCCAGACATGCGCCTTCGACGCACCGATGGCGTCAGCCACGTTCTGAAGCGATTGCTGCTTTGCCGTGCGAAGTTTCTGCAGCCTCATCGCCAACGACATGTCCACGACCTCCCTCGACACAACCTACCATGAGAGTGGCGCCATAGAAATCAACTATCGTTCGGTCAAACGAACGACTTCGTCCGGCCGGTTGACTCCCAATCGCGTCTGATATATCTGACGATCTTGTAATTAACAATCTTACGAAAAGCATCGCATGAGCCAAAGTCAGCATATCATTCCCCACCCTCGCATCTGGGCAGTCCACTCGGCAGCGAAGCCTGGGGTCTTGGACCGATCATCGCGTGTCCGACGTACGGAAACGATACGCACCCGGAGACCGCCCCGGGGGCAGCACCATGACGCGTAGCCGGAAGCGATCAGCATCCGTTCCGCAGATCAAGCTGGAGAGAAGACATGGCTAAAACCACCACGTCCAAGGCGCTAGTGCCCGCTGGGCGGCGCAAGACGACCGTCATGCGAAAGGCAGCCACGGTTGCCGTTGCGCCCGCCACGGACGGCACACTGCTGCCGATCCTCGGCTCCGACCTCGCTGTGGCGAAGCTGATCGGTGACGGAGGCGATGTCATGCGAGAGGGCGGCGTCGTTCTCGTAACCGGTCGCGCTTATGCGACCCGCGCGGGCGTCGTCCCCGCGGAAGAAATATTCTACGATCAGGCACCGCGGCCCGGTGGCAAGGGTCCGTGGCTCGGAGAGGCGGACAAGGTCAGCTGGCGCGACGAGGCGAGTGGCTATGACTGCATCATGTTGCGTGACACGGACGATGGTTTTCTGTCCGGATATGTCGGCATTCCCCACAACCACCCACTCTGGGGCTGGGATAATGGCGCAGTTCCGTCGGACATCGGGATCGAGGTGCATGGCGGTTTGACCTATTCACGACTGTGCGAGGAAGGGCCGAGTCCGGCGCGTCGTTTAGCCGTCGAGGCGCGCCGCATCTGCCACGTGACATTACGCCCGGCGGCCTACCATCCGGTAGCGCACGCTACCGATCACCGGGTCGAAGACCCGCACGCATGGTGGTTCGGCTTCAGTTGCGATCATGCGTACGATCTCATTCCCAGACATGCGCAGATTTCCTCCAGGCCCAAGTCATCGGAACTCGCACGGACCTATCGCGACGATGCCTATGTTGTCCGGGAAACGGTCGCGCTCGCTGCTCAACTGCGCGCGATCGCGGAGGGGGACGCAGCGCCACAGCGCGACGACCAGCCGCCGCCGATCGGTCTCGATCCCCGTCGCGGAGGTGGCCGTGGCCGACTTTGATCGCCACGCCGGCGACCTCCCGTGGGGTTGGTGGCTTCGAGCCAATCCGCGCGGCTACGAGGATGCAGCGGGACGCCATTGGTCGAGCGTCAGGGACGCCTTCTGGGAAGGAGAACTTGGCTTCCCCCCGGTCCACTTCGCACCTGAACAGCATGAACTGATGCTGAGGGTCATGACCGCGATCAACGCGAGCTGGTTTGGCACGGAGAGCAACCACGATGTTTTCGGCGGGGACATGATGTTCTGGCGATTCTATCAGTGCTGGCTCGCCAGCATCGGTATGGTCGAGACATCGGAGGGGAGGAACGTCTTCGATGGGGGGCTGAGCTCATTGGGGAAGTCGGTCCTCATGATGCTGCGGGCCACGCGCGAGCCGGAATTCGAGCGCTTGCCACTGTCGGCGGTTGTGACGGCTGTCAGTGCGAACAAGGGGCTCGACGCCGAGGCACGAGAGCGGGCGCTGATCACCTTTGAGCAGCAGGTTGGGTTTCGTCGCCATCTGTTTGCGCGCGAGGATTTGGGAAAGCGTTACCTGGTGACTCTGACCGGCATCACCGTCGGCGCTCGGATGCCGACGCGCAATATCGCCTGGTCGCAGTCTTTCTCCGACGCAGCATCGCGTGATGACCTGTTCGCCTGGCTCGCCGAGCGGGTGCATCGATGGGATGACTGGGGAGAAATCGCCAACCGAAAGGGCGCAGACGCGCTAACAAGCCATCTATTGTCAGTGATCGTCGGCGCGGGCGGCCTGTCTCGGTGAGCACTCGGGGCTGGAACGATGTAGCCTGCCGCTAGTCGAGACTAAAATTCCAAATAGAATGCGACTTCGCCGGGATTTGCGTCGCAAATGCTCTTGATGATCTTTTCGCTAAATCCGTCTCAGCGAAAGGGCCAGCGGTCGAGCAAGTCGCCGAGCCGAAGGCCGATCGAATCCATTAGACGGCAAGGCCGCGGTGCGCGCAGAAACGGTTGCAGCGAAATTTCCCTTTCCGCCGATGACGGGAAGCAAACGCATGCTGCGTTGGCGGTCTCGCGGCCTACGAGCTGTTGCGCAAGATTGACCCCATTGTCTGTGAATGGTCCGATCCTGCGAAGCTTTGCAGCGCCACTGGTACGACAATGGCCCATATTGCTCGCGACCGCGAAGATGCCAAGAATGCGGGAGCAAAATGTCTCCTAAATGATGATGAAATCGAGCTCCCCTGGTCCCCAAGAGTTATCACCATTAAATTGCCCCGTCAGTTCGAATGCGTGATCCTCTTCATAGGCCGAACCGTCAAACACCAGGCTCGGGAATTCGGCAGCAATTGCCTCGAAAGCGGGGGTAGGAAAGTCCCATGCGGTGGTGAACTGGAAGTGCAGCGTCCCATCCGGACATTCGCCGAATTCGACATCGAATCCGGGCCATTTTGTGCCCCAATTTTCAACGCACCAATCCTGACCTTCGCCAGAGGGAATCGGCAAGACGGCGCCGAAATCCAAAACTGTTTCCTGGCGGTCAATCCCGTCAATATAATTTGATCCATCACTCGTTGTCGTCTTGAACATCGTTTGCTTGAAGCGTTCGATTTCATTTCTATCGCCTTCAACGTGGAAGCCGCTATAAACATAGTTAGGCATGTTAAATTCCCTTTCTTGGTTAAGTATTTGAGGTTTTTGGCATTCAGTATCTTATGATTTTGTCGATAGCGGCTCCTTTTGCAGGTCTTCCATAGAGCTACGGTGAGTAACCAGAGCCTCGGATCACCCGTGAATTGCCTTCCATGTTACGAGCAGTGCCATTCCGAAGATCATGATCAGCACAATCGGGAAGAGGCTCCAGCGAGCGGCCCAGATCAGCCCATCGCGTACCGTGTCGCCGTCGCACCGCCTGAAGGCGTTCCGAAGATAGCCGAGCACAGGAAATGGAAGGCTTGGATCAAAGGCCACGAGCGCACCAAAGGATGTGTCGCTAGACCATCCGGGCCGTCCCGGAATGCGGTGGAGGTCAGCAGTCACCTGACCTGCGAGGCGCTGTAGGTGATAGCGCAGGTGCCCAAGGTCTTCGCGGTGCTCGGCAAGCGCCGCAATGAACGCCTGCTCGTCGACGCTGCGCTTCTTGAGCACGGCTTCCACCTGGTCGGCGATACCCAAATTGCATACGACAACTTGTGTGAGAAGCTCGTCGTCCTGCAGCCCGAATATAGCCTCCATGGTTTGCAGATGGAGCAGCGTTTGCGGGGGCGGGTCCCGGTGGTATATCGCCTGGTAGAGTCGGACGACGTTCGAGATCTTACTCATCAGAACAGCCCCCCCAGCGCGTCTTCCACATCGCGCTGCCACATACGAAAGCGCGCGCGGGTTCCCCGGGATAGGCCCGCATCGATCTGATCGAGGCCGATGTTGCCGGTGCGGAACATGTCGTAGATGTGCTCGGGCAACGCCGGACAGCAGAATACATCGCCCCCGGTTTTTTCGACGGCTGCGAGAAGCTCGGCGTCGACGAGCACGAACTTTTGGGGCGGCCCGTGCCAGGCTGGGAGGTTGAGCAGCACGCGGCCTGGCGGGTCACCGGCGAGCATGGCATCGAGCGTCGCGCGTGACGCTTGATCGAGGCCCATAGTCCAGACGATATCGACGTCGATATCGAGCGGGTCTTCTTCATCCTCAATCGCGAAGCGGAGAAACTCGTGGACCCGATCAAGATCCTCAAATCGCCCGCCGGGAACGTTGACGAGGATGTACGCGTCATCGGGCGCGTCATCGATGATCGTAATGAGCTTCTCCTGATCGGATTCGTCACCCAGGTCGATCGGCTCGACGGGGTGTCGACCGCCATAGGCATGTTCGATGTCGCGCTGCGACAGGCTCGCTTCGATGAAGATGAGGGGAATGCCGCGGTGCATGAGCAGATGTGCAAATGTTGCCATCGTGCCGGTGCTGCCGACGCCGCCCTTCTCCTTCTCGTAAAGCATGAGGCGCTTGCGCCTGCGCCGGCGCTCCTCAACCTGTTCTTTGGTCTCCATGGGTCACTTCCTTTCTGCGTTGAATAGTTTGGCCGTCTGGGCTGCAGGGGTGCGGCTACCCGCGTGAAATTTGCGGTCATGATTTGGGCCTGCCGTGCTTGGCATGCGCGTCGGCAAGGCGTTGCCGGGCATCGCTCTGCGATCGTGCTTGCCGGGCAAATTTCGCGGCGAGATCCGCTCCACGACCCGGCGCTGCAGCTTCATTCCCCGCCCGTTGCGGGAACGGCGTCGAAGGACTGTATGTTGCCTTGTCCGCGTGTTGTGCGGTTGCAACGGGCTGTTGCCGCGAGGGGACGGTGAGCGGCGGACCGGTAGGAGGCAAGGGAGCAGGCGGCGGCTCGGGGAGCTGCTGCGACCCTGTGTGGAGCGTATTCGGATCTGCAGCGGGGGAGTTTGCCTCGCGCGAGTAGCCCGCTGAGCGAAGCCGCGTGATGATTTGATTGAAGATTTCAGGTCCATCATCGAGTTCGGCGAGAGCTGATAGCTTTGTCGCGATCGCGCCGACGTCGAGAGCGGTACCGCGAATGGCCGCGAGATTGGTGATCGCATCGGCCCAGTGCTCTGGCCCGTTCGTCGAATTCAGGAGGATATCCGCAATCTCTTCTGGAATATCGGCCGCAGTCATCTTGCGGCGGCGGAGCGTGGGGGCGCTTTTCTTTTGCTGACCCGACGGTACCGGTTCGGCGATGCATTCAGACCCAATCGCTATTGTGATGGCCCGAACCCGGATAATAGCGATGGCAAGGTAGAAGGCGTGCAGCGCCGGCCCCATTCCCGACGTGTTGAGGATCGCATCGTTGAGAGATTTCTGAGCGTCCTCGAGTTCGAACACGAGCGCGTCGCGGCGATACCGCGGGTGGCGCCGGTAAGCGTTATAACGCGCGACCGTCTTGCGGACCGCTTCCCCGATAATTTCTTCCGCTAGCTTGTTTAGACTTGGTCCGAACAGCGCGAGCGCAACAGCGCCATCGCGCAGTTCGGCGCCCGTCGCTCGCGATGCCTGATGCTGATCCACCGCCGCGTCGAAACCTGCGAACGCCGCTTCGCACAATAGATTACCAATGGCATCAACAGCGTCGTCAAGGTAATCCAAATCGTCCTCCCGCACCGAGAAGACATGACCTCGCAAACAATCTCGCGGAGGCCTGACGAATCGGGCGGGCTACTATTTATGGGAATGTCGAAGCGATCTCCACAATAACCGTTACTTTCGCATG
>PNNB01000010.1 GCA_013823985.1 Sphingopyxis sp. | reverse complement strand
GCAGCATCGTCGTGCCCAAGGTCGGCTTTGTCTATTCGCCCGCACCCGAGCTCAGTCTCGGCATTTCGTGGGGCAAATCATTCAAGATGCCGACGCTGAACCAGCAGTATAGCGGTTACACTCCCGTGCTGTTGCCAGTCACCGGTTATGGCTCGATGTTTCCGGCAGGTTCGACCTATGTCTATCTTGGCGGCCCCAATCCCAATGTCGGCCCCGAACGATCCGAAAATGTCACGTTGAGCGCGACCTTCCGGCCTTCGCGCCGCTTGCAGATCGTGACCAGCCTCTTCCGGATAGACTATCGCGACCGGGTTGCGCCGCCATTCGGATCGCCACTCGGCGTGCTTACCAATCCGCTCTTTGCCGATCTTGTCACCTTCAATCCGTCACCCGCCTTGCTCGCCGCAGCGATCGCAGGCGCTTCGGACCCGCTCGGCAATGCCACCACTGGACCCTACAACCCCGCCAATGTCATTGCGCTGATCGACGGTCGCGACCTAAACATTGCCTCACAACGCTACGAAGGTGCGGACCTGTCGCTGCGCTATCGCGCGCCGCTTGGCGCCCAGACCCTGACACTGAGCGCCAACGCGACCTGGCTGGACAGTCGGCAGCAACTGCTGCCGGGCCTTCCGGTCACCGATCTCGCTGGCACGATCTTCAATTCGCCCCACTTCCGCACGCGTGGCGGCGCCACCTTCGGCGATGAGAAATTCACGCTCGCATCCTTTGTTAGCTTCACCGGCGGCGTCACCGACCGACGCCGCACGTTGCCGGTGAAGATTGGATCGGTCACCACGCTCGACCTGTCGGCGCGCGTGAAGATCGGCACATTGGCCGAGGTGAGCATCAACGCGCTTAATATCTTCAATGCCAAGCCGGAAAGAACGGCGGTGGCGTCGCCCAGCGACACCCCCTTCGATTCCACAAATTATTCGGCGGTCGGACGTTTCCTCGGCGTCACGATCAGCCGCGACTGGTGAGGTGGGTGTCTTGAGAAATGCCCTCCGATCCGGCCTCCCGGCTGCGGCGCTCCTTGCCGCCGCGGCGCTCTCCCCTGTCGCCTTGGCAGGGGAGAGCAAGGGCAGGCCTTGGACGCTCGACGATATCCTCACCGTCCCAGAAGTGAATGAAATCGCTTTGTCGGAGAATGGTCAGCTCGCCATGTACTCGGCCGAAATCGCCGATCTGCGCGCCGGAAAGCCGAGATCGCATATCCGTCTCATCGATGTCGCGACAGGGGAGCAACGGGATCTATTGGTTGCCGACACCGCTAAGTCGCTGCGGCGCATCCCCGGTACGCGCGACTGGAGCGCCTTGCTCGATCTCGGTGCTGGCCTGCAGCTCTATCGGATCGACTTCGACGGGTCGGCGAAACCGTTGATCCTCAACCCGGCAGCAGTGCCAGTTGGTAAAGCGGATATGTCTTTCCCGCTCGGCGGTGGAATCCGACCGTCCTCGATCGGTGTACTCGACTATAACTGGTCCCCCGACGGCAAATGGCTGTGGTATTCGCAGCTGCGGGCAAAGTCCGAACAGCGACGCGTTCGTTTCGACGAGGATGTCAGCGCGCTGCGAAGCCGGCGGCGATCCACGATCGATGTCGAAATCGATTATTTCCTCCGCGGCCCAGACGGGAAAAGCGTCAAGATGCTGACCCGTCCATCGAACGACCGGCTCGCGACCCGTGGCGGCGGCCAAATCCTCTGGCGCGGCGACGAGGTTCAGTTCCGGATCGAGACACTCGATGGATCGGCAGGCGGTCGATTCGAGATGCGGGCATGGAACAGGATCAGCGGAAAGATACGCACGCTCGGCTCCGAACAGAACCTCGAAACGGTCGTGCTGCTCAGAGGACCGCGCGGCGGCGAACTGGCGACAACCGGCTTGGGGGACAAGCTGGAACTGGTCGAGACGGGTCCGGATGGGGATCGTCACAGCTATGGGCGTTTCGCTTTCACCGTTGGCGATCCGCGATCGGCAGGTCCCAAGTTGAGCCGGGACGGCAAAAGGCTGGTGCTCGGAACCCGCGACCTTGTGACAGCGCGCTACGGACTGGCGCTCGTCGAACGCAACGGCGTGAAGGTTATTGCTGGCGATCGCAGTCTGACCCGATGTGCTTATGATGACGCGCTACATTTTGCCGTCTGTATCGAAGAGGGCATCGCCACTCCGCCCCGGCTCGTGAAAGTCGATCTTCAGACCGGGCGCATTGGCAGCTTGGCGCCGATCTCGCCAAGGCACAATGAGATCGCGCCGCTTCATATCATTCCCCGCGCCTGGACCAACCGCGATGGATATAAGGCAAGCGGCTTCGTCATGTTCCCGCGCGACCACCGCCCCAAGCGGCGGTACCCGGTCATCGTCGTCACGCATGGCACCGATGCCGACGATCGGTTCGCGGACCCCGCTTTTCAGTGGAATTATCCGGTGCAGGTTCTCGCCGAGCGCGGGTACGTCGTGCTGCTGATCAACGATCCTTCGCCCTATCAATCCGAAGCGCTGATGGCTGCCTTCAAGGCGTGGATCCGCGGCAATGGGCCGCCGGGTCCGGAGGCTTTGCAGCGGTTGCTGTGGATCAATGGCGTCCACAGTTTCGAGGATGCTGTCAGAGAAATGGCGGCCGAGGGGCTTGTCGATCTCGAACGGGTCGGCATTGCTGGCTACAGCCGCGGCTCGCAGATGGTGAATGTCGCGATCACCCAGTCGACCTTGTTTCGCGCCGCATCGAGCGGCGACGGGGGTTATCTGGAGCCTGCCGGCTATGCGACCGCGGGCTCAAGCTATGATCCGGTCTATGGCGGCGCGCCTTTGAGCGATGCCATCGATGCTTATCGCCGTTTCGCGCCATCGTTGAACGCGAACAAAGTCTGCGCGGCCGTGCTGCAGCAGGTGGCTTCAGCATCGCCACCGCAAATTGAGCTGTTCGAAGCGCTCCGCGCCGCGAAGGCACCGACGCAGATCAGTTACTATCCGGGCGCAACCGCTGCATCGGACGAAGCGCATGTCTTTTACCTGCCCTCGAACCGGATGCTCTCGATGCGCGAGAACATTGCGTGGTTCGACTATTGGCTTCTTGGCGGACGCGATGTCGACGCTCCATTTCCAAAGCAAGCCGCAGGCTGGGATTTGATGGCGAGGAGCCGACCCGATCGCTGCAGCGCTGCACCCGGTGAACGCTAGCTTCCGCTCCACCAGCGAACCCAATTTTCGGCAGCGGCGAATTCTAGGATACGCTGGATTCGCTCGACGCCGCGCCAGCTTCGATCCTCCGGCACATCGAGCAAGGCGGGATCGAAAATGCCGTTGCGCGTCAATAGGCCGTGGCGAAGGCGCTCGTGAAGCCGGTCCTTGTTGCGACGATAGATCAGCATGTCGAAGCCGCCAGGTCCACCTTTGCTCGTGCGGGTGGTGACGAGGGACGGAAGCTCGCTCGCAAAGGCGCGGCGTGCGACAGCGCGGTTCTGTCCGCCCGAGACCCACAGCCATGTCGGGATCGAGAGGCACAGCTCCATGACAGGCTGCGAAATCAGCGGAGCGACATGCGGCGGCGAGAAGGCGCGGGAGTAAAGCTCGATACTCTTTTGGGCTCGCATCAAATAAGCGGCGTGGACGGTCTTTCCCGGCAGAATCTCGCGAGGCGGCATGAGCCAGGGGTGCGAAACCCCTACCGCTCGCGCTTCTCTCGCCGCGTTTCGCGTCAGCCCCGATGCGTTGAACTTTATTTGATGCCGTCCACGATCGCGGCGATACCGGTCCCATGCGTGTCGAAGGACTGTTCGGCGGTCGACCCCGGTGAGCAAGCATATGTCGAGCAATGTACTATTCAGCCGGACAGACGGTCCCTCGGCGAGGACGCGGTCGATCAAGGGGATGGCACTGCGCAGGCTACAGAGAACAGCGTCGCCGCCATTCCCGGTAAAAAAGGCGTCGATCGGCATTTCCGATCGCAACCGGTTATGAACCGCCTCGTTAGTCTGACGACCCAAGGGCACGATCGGCCAAGGATGGTTGGGCGCTGCGGCACGGTCAACCTCAATGTCGCCGATCTCGCGCGGCTCCTCGCGAAGATCAAGCCCAAGATGGCTGGACATCGCCGCTGCATATCGCCGTTCATCGCCGTCCGAATCGGGGCCGCTCAATGTGATGCAAGTCAACCTTTGGGCTGCAGGAGCAGCGGCGGCTGCAACGATCGACGAGTCGAGACCGCCCGAAACACCGAGCAGAATCGAAGAATAGGAGCGCGTCCACGCGCCGACCGTGCTTTGGCTCGTTTTCCGCAGATCCTCCGCTAAATCATCGAACGTCGCGCCCGCACGCGGCACGACATGATCCCATGGTGTCCACCAGCTCTCGAGCGTCTGAGCGCCATCCGTCACGACGAGACATTCACCCGCGATCAGCTCGTCGATCCCGTCGATGCACGTGCGACGGCCACGCGCGTCGCCGCTCGAAAGCACGCGCGCGACTTCTCCGAAATCGACCCGGCCTGAGCCCGGCAAAGCCAGTTCCGTTATGTCGCCAGCCAGAATAACCCGGTCGACTTCGCGCTTCACATAGCAGGGTAGCGCGCCGGAGGGGTCTCGGAACACCCTCGCTACTCCGTCCCGGCCTCTGTGGACGAAGACATACCCGCCCCAATAATCTCGGAGAAGTCTCCGACCTTCGTCGGCCGCGAGGTCTGGACCGCCGCACTCAACGGCGTCGGCGAAATCGGCGCCCTTAAACAATCGTCCGATGATTGCACTCTGCGCGTCGGGGCGCTGCATCGGCTCGCGCGACCAGATCGACACATTCGCAATGCGAAAATCCGCCGCACCCAACGAGTGCGACAAAGCGTGAGAGCCTTCCTCCGCGAAGACGATCTCGATTCGAAACCCGCCAGCCATCATGCAGCAAAAATTGGTTTGTAGTGCAGGACGACATCGAGCGGGTCGGCGAGCACCGTTTCTCCGATTTGGACCCAGCAATGTGCCGCAAACGGCAAGGTGACGCCGAACACGAGCCGGGCATCGCAACCCTGTCCTGCCAGCATTCGGCGTAGTCCGATGCCCCGGGCCAGGCATTGATCTGTAGCCGACACGTAACGGCGTGCCCGCTGGAACGCGGCTGCGGTTCGAAGACACGCCGGCTGGGCGCTATTCGTGGGACTCTTGCGAGGGAGCGTCCCAAGTTCGCAAGCGATCTCGGCAATTGACTGTCGGCGGAGGTCAGCCCTTGCACGCCATTGATGGTGGATGGCCCAAAGCGTGTCGAGCAACGGCGCCTTGGGGAACGACCGATCGATCAAGCTTGCCGTTGCGGTTGGCGGCATGGCAATGCTCGTCGAGCCCGATGTGTGAGTTGCACAAATGAGCTCCTGCTCCAGCAGGATTGCTTGTTCGCCCGCATTGGAACGGTGCTCTAGGAAATGGGTGAAGGCTTGCGCCGTGGCTCCTGCAATCAGAAAATAGCGGTCGGCAGGCAGGTCTAGAAGCACATACTCGCCGTCAAAGCGGCAAAAGTGCAACCCGGGGCGGATATCGAGCTCAGGGTGCATGACAGTTCCTCGGCCAGCCGTCCGGCGCACCGCACTGCGGCGCGCCGTCCTGGCCGTCAGTCTTCAGCGGTGATGCCGCCGACGAACAGATAATGCTCGTTGGTGTCCTCATCGCGCGGACCGACGGGTTCGATGCCGCGGGTCTCGACGCTGATGGCGCCGAGATCGATCAGCTCGCTGCTCTGGGTCTTCATCGCTTCTTCCTTCCCAATTGCGCGACCAGAATCAGTCGCACTCAGGAAGTTATTCCTCGCCCAAAATGGCTGCCATTTTATAATTCGATTATTATCGACCGACCGATTTCGAAAAAGTGACCGAGTAAAGGAAACGCGCGTCTGGAGCACGCACCGCCACCTTTAGCTATTGCCTGGACATACGTGGCGGAACCCGGTCACTCGCCCAAGTTGACTGTACGGGCGCGCGCCTACCTCCAACAGAATGATCATAATCGGCAACCAAAACTGGGACCGAAAATGGATCTAATTGGTATATGCGGCCCCAGAGCTGCGCGAGCGGGGCTTGGCCGCGCCCGACACGGGCAATCGCTGGCTCATGCGGCCGCTCAAACGCCCTCACGTCTCTGGATCCCCGTCCGCCGCTCGGCAGCTAAGACTGGTCAGATAATCTGTCGGAAGGCACCAGATTCTTACCCACTACCCGCTATTCTCCGCCATCTTTGGAGAAACTAACTGAGGGAGGAAATGAGGGAGGAGACTCTGCCAGCTCCGAAATAATCCAGCTAAATCAATGCTTTAGCTAGGAAATCTGGATGCCCCGCGAGGATTCGAACCTCGATAGGCGGTATCAGAAACCGCAGTCTTACCATTAGACGACAGGGCAATCGTGAGGCGGGCGCAATATGATTGCGCGGGCGCGCTGTCAAGGCCGCTCTGCCTG
>PNNB01000032.1 GCA_013823985.1 Sphingopyxis sp. | reverse complement strand
ATTGCGGCGCGCTAGCGCCGCGGCGTCAAGGGCCGCACCATCTGCGCGGCTTTCGTCTCGGCGAGATGCCCGATGTTTTTTGTCATCTCAGGAGCGTGACAGAATAGCCCAACGCAGACATTTGCGCGTTAAGCGTCGGCTTTGCTGTAGGCCGCCAGACAAGCAACGCTCTAACGGCCTTGCTGTGTCCGCGTCCTCGAATTGGGTGGCCATGGGACGGGGAGCTATTAGAAGGACGAATCGTCTCCAGGGCCAGCGATGCGGGACGTCAACAGACTTTTATCGGCGATCTTGGCCGAGGTGGTTACTCTAAAACGAAAGAAGGCTGATACGACTTGTTTCCGCGTCGGTCGAAATCGAACTCATAAACAATGCAGGGCGAGACGCCCTGATGTTGCTGACCAAGAAAAAATAGCAGGCTGTTTGGGCCTGCCGCGAAGATGTGGACCATCGCATCCGCATCTCTCGCTCTTTTCACGCGAAGATGGTTTGCGATCTGCTCGGCAAGAACAGCCGCGTGTCCGCCACCCGCTACATTTTGATGTCCCGCCCCATTCGGCATCGAGAAGGAAATCAGCGTGCCAACATCGGGCAGTTGAGATTTGACGTAGGCCTGTGCTTGAGGAGTTGCGAACTGAGCGACGTTGATGGCGACCGCAATGTCCCCTCCTGAACCGACATGTTCCTCGACGATATCGAACCGGGTGCCTTGTGCTTCGGAGCCATCGTCGGCGCGCCAAGTCGTGGCGCCAACTCGGCCTTTCTGAACAAGACGCGTCGTTATTCCCGATTTGTGATCGAGGATCGAGCCGGCCAGGAAAGCAATCGACGCATGTGCGTCGAGAATGAGTTTCAGTCGTGAAGACTTTTTTGTCGAGGCAAGTAGGAAGCCTTCGACCTTTGGTCGGATATCTCCTTGCCAGCCGAGATCTTCGCGTAGATAGCGTTGCCGGAAATCGTCTGTGAGCATCAATGTGTTCTCGGGGGCCGCGGCGATCAAGTCCGCCGAAAGTCCCAAAAAACTACGGATCGCGACGGGCAGGAACTCGTCAACCACAGTCGCTTTTTCGACGAAGAGTCCTTCATCCTTGCAGATTTGGACCAACGTCTCCCGGGTGAGCTTGTTTAGCTGACGAACTTTGAGCTGTCGCGCCAGTTCATCGTAACGGAAATCTGAATCGGCTGCATTGCAGGCCAGTACGCCGACGACCTGCGCCCTGAGATTGATTTCAGACCGGAGTTCATCAAGAGAGCGATGACCTTCGAAAACGCGCAAGCCGCAGACCACGGCTTTAAGCTCATCGTCGCTGCCCAGTTTGAGGTGCTCCCTCCAGAGCTTACGCACGGCGCCCATCCGGCTCCTGTCGGTGGTGCCGTCGAACAGACGTTCGATGAGGACGCTCTTGTCGGTTCCAGAAACCAACCCGGCTAGCGGATCACCGTCTTTGATCCGATAAGTTGTTATGAAAGCGAATTGAGATGAGGACGGCGCCGTCTCCCGGGCTTGCCGCAGGCGTTCAAGAAGTGAAACCGCCGTCGCCCCGATGAATTCTGGGTCGATGAAGTCCGCAAAACCGAACCTGCCGCCGCTCTGAACGTGCCATTTGACTTGATGGTATTCGACAGAGACACGTTCAGATCCCGAACGCGCGACCGGCGGGTCGTATTTCACGACGATGTCGTCGAAGGCTTTTGGGCCGTCCGCTTCAAAGGTCACCTCGACGACACAGGAATTCTCGTCCAGCAGATTGAAAGCGTTCTGCCAGAAGATCCTTGCTTGATAATTGTCGCCATGCCAGCGCGCTGTGACCGCGTCAGCCATTATGCTAAACTCCCCATAGCGGCGTGCAGAGCCGGGGTTCACGTCATGCTTACGATCAGGACAGAGGAAATCTCGGTCCGAACAGTGCGCGCCACGCCTTAAGAGCTTCGCCGTTGCGCCCCTGCCGCGCATGATCGATGGCGATCGACGCTTCGCGGCTCGCCTGTTTCAGTAGATCGTGGGCGCGGCGCTTGCGCGCATCATCCATGCCGTTGCTGATGGCGGGACCAAGTCCAGCAGGGTCAGGCCACTCGTCGAAGATGCGGTCGGCAAGGGTCGAGAAGAATCCTTGGATTTCATAATCAAATCGACCCTGCCAACCGCCATAGAGGCATTCGAGCGCCATGACCTCGATCAGGAAAGATGGTTTGACAGGCTTTTCGCCGTGTCGCGCGTTGTTGTTCCAATATTTGACCATTCGCACCAACCCTTTCCATTCGCTGGAATAGGCTTGATGCGCAGCGACTGCCTTACGGGCATGGATCTCCGGGTTAGTCTTGATCCACTTGCCGGTATCGGTGTCGGGAATTTCGTAGTTATCGCCCTCCGCAAACGCCGGGACTACGTCGACGCTAACGACGCGATAATCGGTATTGTCCTCAGCATCGATAACGACTCCAAAATCCACGTTCACGGAACGCGCCTGCTTGCGAACGGCGCTCGCGCCGTATTTCTCGACGAGCGCATTGTAAAAGGCGTTGACGACCTCTGACGGCGCCTTCGAGCGGTAGTGCTTCTCGGACTCCTTGAGCACGAAGAAGATGTCGATATCCTTCAGCGGTTTGGTCTTGGTGTGGCGGGCGTAGGACCCCGTCAGGAAGCTGCGCTCGACGGCGAACTTGGTAGCCAGATAGTCGCGCACTTCGGTGTGCCGCGCCGACGCGTTCTTCTGCTCCTTGTCGTTCAACTCGAGCCGGCTCTTGAATTTCCGGAACGCCTCGTCGACCGTCAGCATCAGTTCTTCCTCCAATACGCGGTATTGCCGCCAAGTCCATTGTGCTCGATCGTTGAGCCGAGGCTTTGCCTCACCATGCCGTTGGTGGAGCGATATGATGCCGTCGACCAGCCATCCACGTCAGGGCGCCCCTGTTTGGTATGCAAGAGAAGCCTGTAGCTGGCGTCGTTCGGCGCCAATCCGGCTTTGCGGATGTGATATTTGAGCTGATCGGTGTCGGTCCAAAAGCTTCCGTCGCCGGAAGACCAATTATAAACGACGTCGATATCCCATCTGAAAATGAGCGCGTCCGTTCGGGGATTGAAGATCTCCAAGACTACGCGCTCTAAATCGCCTGTGTTCAGCCATGTGCGGAGAGCCCGCATGTTGCTGTCCCAGTCCGCGACAAGATTACCGGGGTTGAGACCGGACAGTCGAATGATGTCCTTGAAGGACTTCAAGATGTTGTCCGCGACGTAGGTGACGGAGTGGGTGCGCGTGTTTACGGCGACGCTGGTCATGAGCTAAGAAACCCCTTCGGATCGAAGACGAGAGCCTGCGATTTCGTCGCGTTAGCACCGTCGTCGGTAGATAATGCTGTGGTCATGTCGCGAGCGGTGATCCGGCTGCTGTGCTTCTTCAACGCGTCTTGCACCCATTCCAAATCGTCCTTCGGACAAGGGAGCGACACACGCCAATCGCCCTTAAGCGGGTCGAAGCCTAGGACGTCTTCCTTGGCGTCCGAGCCGTCGATGGCGTCGTCGTCGTAGAGGCAGTAAATTCGCGTGCGAGGGCCATCGCAGGTGACTACGATGGCGGCTTTGGGCGCCTGTTCGGCGATTATGCTGGCGACAATGCCGTCGACGGAACGCAATTCGGTCTTTGCGCCACCGTTTGAGCCTTGGGTCAGAAGTTCCACGATCGCGACCCATGTTTGCAGGGCGTCTCGTTGCGGCGTGCTGATGAAGATGCGGCTTGCTACGGTGCTCACTTGCCTTTGCCTCCATGGTTCCGGTTGGCTTTGGCGGCCTGTGCGGCGGCAAGCAGATCCTCGATGGTGACCTGCTCGGGGTTCATCGCCGTCTGCGTGCTGCTCGCGAGGGCGTTGGCGACCATCTTGCGGATAGCTCGCCCATCAAGACCGACGCATTCGGCGGCGCATCTTTCGAATTGCGCCGATGCGGGAAGTTTTCCGATTGCTGCGAATGTCTTGCCTAACCCCGTCAGGCAGTCCTTCAGGATTCGGGCGCAAGCCTCGCGATCGGGGAGGGGGATCTGCATGACGAGATCGCACCGTGAGGTGAACGCGCTGTCGACCGCCTGAGGAAAGTTGCTGGTGGCTACGAACAGCAGATTGGGATGACTTTCGGCGAGCGCGTCGAGTTGGACCAGCACCGCGTCGGTGGCGCGGTGGATATCCACGGGGTTGGCTTCCAAGCTCATTTTTGAGCGGTCGGCGGCTAGCGTTTCGACCTCGTCGAGCAATACGATTGTGGGGCCACCCGCCGCCGATTCCGCGATTGATTGCGAAAAGAGATCCGAGACTGCTTTCTGCGTTTTGCCCATGGCGGAACTCGTCAAGGAATGCGGTTCGACTTCCAGCAAACGGAAAGCGCCGCCCTTAAATGCCTTGGCGGTTCGGTGGGCCAAGCCGCGGGCGAGCGACGTCTTGCCCGTACCGGGCGGTCCGACGAGCAGGATGACGCCGTGAAGCGGTATGACGCTCCGATCGACTTTCCCCCGGAGGGTGAAGTTCAGCATCGCTTGGGAGAGAAGTTGCGCTTTGAGACTTTCGTCGAGGATTATCGAATCCCACAAAGCACCGAGTTGCTCGTCGGGCAGCCGGCGGATTCGGTGAATACCCCTAGGCAGATTCAGATCGGCGAGAGGCGGAGACACATGTTTCATCATTCGTTGTCCAGGTTCCTTTTCCGCGCGTCGCGTCAATGAACGCGGGATCGCGCGCTTTCCGCCGCGAGATCTTGTCGTCGTCATGTTAGGCGCGTTGGACGGCACGGCGCGGACATCGCGGTTGGATTTTTTTGCTGCGCTCGAATCGAAATTCCGCTTGCCGTCGGGCGAATTCATGCGAATCTCTTAGGCGCACATTCGCGACTCTTGCGGACACTGAAAATCGAAAAATAATTTGTCCGCATTCTCCCTGATGGCGCGCCTAATTGGATGATGGCGCCGGGTCAAAGGAATTCCGATGCACCAGCGAGTTCAAGAGGCCATCGGCGCCGGCTCAGGCGAGTCCGAGATCCTCGATACGGAAGCGATTCGCGCCGCCATAGAGGGCTTTGGTGACGTCGACTGGTTGCGCCTAAAGCGGGCTGCCGACTACTTCGCATGGCGGACCGGCGTGCAAGGTTGCGATCTCCTGCAAGAAGTAATGACGCGTGCTCTCGAGGGACGGCGGAAATGCCCACGCAATACGAAAGTGATTACGTTCCTTTGCAATGCCATTAGGAGCATAGCGTCTGAAGACGATTCGGACATTCAGCAGGTGCCGCTGGAGGGCAAGCTTGAGTTCGATCCCGATGATGGGGCCAAACTTTGCGACCCAAGCCAAAGCCCGGAACGAGCGGCTCAAGGGCGAATTGATGGAAAGCGCCTATTTACCGAGGTGCTTGGCCTTTTCGACGACGACGAAACTGCGAAGCTTATGTTTGAGGGGATGATGGAGGAGATGGAGGGCGAGGAGCTTCGGGAGTTTCTCGGACTTACCAGCACGGAATTCGATTCCAAGCGCCGCTTAGTTCGTAGACGTCTTAACAACCATTTCGAAGGGCGAAGGCCATGACGAAGATTTCCAAAAAGGGGCAGGCAGACCGTCTGGCGCAAATGGATCGCTTCTTCATCGACGATCTGTTGGTGACTTCGGATAAGGCTTTGCTCGAGGAGGCAGCGGAAGACGGCGTCGATATCAAAGAAACCGTTAAGAAAGGTCACGAAGCATTTGATCGGGCAAAGCAAGCCGTCGGGAAGAGCAAGCTCGAAGCGATCAGAAAGGCGATGGCGCAGGACAACGGCAGGAAGGTTGTTCCCATTGACCGTGATCGTGCCCAACGCGAGATCGATGCAATCCTCAAGGGTAACAGGAATGCGCTGAGTAAGCTGACGATGGCGGCACGCAATCAAGAAGGAAATGATCACGACGATGACAGCGAGGGGCTGTTGGAAGACTTTATCGAACTTGGGGTGATCAGGAGTGACGAGCCGGGTGCCAACGAAAAATGAGCAATTCGGCCGCAGAGAAATTGCTTAAGGCATATGGAATCGTTCGCCCTGAAGATATCGATTTAGAGGCGATCGCTTGGGGTTTGGGCGCCAAGGTAAAATATCGTCCTCTAAAGTGCTGTGAGGCGAGGATTTGCGGGCATGGAGACAGGGCGATCATTTCGATCGACAACGGCAAGCTGCCTCAACGCCGTCGATTTTCACTAGGACATGAAATAGGCCACTGGATCTACCATCGAGGCCAACTCCTCATCTGTCGCTCGGAAGAAATCGGTGGATTTGCGGGGTTCCGCCGCGGCCCGGTCAGTCCCGAGGGCGTCGCAGACCAGTTCGCGTCCGACCTCATTTTGCCAAGCTATATTTTGACCCCCATCCTAAAGGATTATCGCACGCTGAACCTGAAGGCAGTCAAGGAAATCGCAACCACCTTCAAGGCGAGCATGACAGCGACCGCGATCAAGCTGGTCCAGAGCAACCGTTTTCACGCGATGCTCGTTTGTCATGGGACGCTGGGGCGCGAATGGTTTTTGCGGCCTCCATGCGTGCCGGATAGATGGTTCCCTCAAGACGATCTCGACAGAGAAAGCTATGCCTTCGAAGCTTTGTTCGGATCGAAGGTCGAGCAAAGCCACCCGAGGAAAATCGGGGCTGACGCATGGTTCGACCGCGCAGAAGCGAAAAACTATGAGATTTTCGAGCACACCTTCCCCTTGCCGAACGACAAGATATTGACGCTTTTGACTTTTACTGACGAGAACATGATGGACGAGCGCGATACCTCCCGATCATTTCGTCGTGGTCGGTAATAAGGTAGCCAAGCGAAACGTTGATTTTGCCTCATTTGGTAAAAGCCACTTTCCGCATATCAGGTCCACGCTAATATTCATCTTCGTTGACGAACCCGGCAACTTTGGACGCAACATTTTGACGTCGCCGAATGGTATCGTCTTGGCGCGATCTTCAGCCTTCCCGACGACACGCTCCGCGAACATCTTGTCGATGTCCTTCGCGAGCCGTGGCGAGACAACTTCGGCCTTTTGCTTTTTGCGCCAAGCGGTCGCTCATTCTTCAATGATGCGTTTCAGGGCTTCGGCGCGATTCCCGGCGACGGTCTTGTAAAGCTTGTCAAAGTCCTGCCCCTCGGCGGCGCAGTAAAGGATTTGAACCGAAATTTCAGGATGGGCCGCGCGTAGTGCGCGTGCGGCCTTGAGGCCGGGCCCATCGTTGTCGGCATAAATCGTGAGCCTCTT
>PNNB01000034.1 GCA_013823985.1 Sphingopyxis sp. | reverse complement strand
ATCGGCGGCCTTGATCACGATATAGGCCGGGCTGGTGATCAGATCATGGGCCTTCAACAGCCGGTAAACCGTGGCTTCCGACACGAAGTAGCGCTTCTCGTCGGTGAAGCGCACCGCCAGTTCGCGCGGTGACAGTTCGCTGTAATCCAGCGCCATCTCGACGATCTGGTCCTGGATATCATCGCCGATGCGGTTCCACACACGGCTCGGCGCCGATGGTCTATCTTCCAGCGCCTCCGGCCCGCCTTCGAGGAAGCGATCATACCAGCGGTAGAACGTCCGGCGGGCAATGCCCAGTTGGTCCAGCGTGTGCCTGGTCGGCAGGTGCGACTGTTCGACGATCCGGATGATCTCGAGCTTCTCGGATGCCGGATACCTCATTCGTCGTCGCCCCCATCCGCGATCATGCTTTTTTTGAGCAGGCGGTTTTCCAAGGTCAGGTCGGCAACGCATTCCTTCAGGGCTCGGGCCTCGCGGCGCAGGTCATGCACTTCGCCGGTGGTCGCAGCGCGGGCTGTGTCTCCGGCGAGGCGCCGCTTGCCGGCCTCCATGAACTCCTTCGACCAGGTGTAATACAGGCTCTGGGCGATCCCTTCCTTGCGGCACAGCTCGGCAATGCTGTCCTCGCCGCGCAAGCCTTCCAGCACGATCCGGATCTTGTCTTCGGCCGAGAAGTGCCGACGTGTCGCACGCCGGATGTCCTTCACCACCCGCTCCGCGGGAGCCTTGGGCGGCGATTTTTTTAAGGAGGATTTGGGCTTCATCTTCGTTCCTTCGTCACTACGACGAAGCCCAAATCCTCCTTAAATCACAACCTCAAATCTGTGCCATTGGCCCTGACGGCGGACACCGATGTGTGATTCTGCCAGCCCGCGCGCGCGGGCAGGAGATTTGGAAGCGATCGCCTCAATGATTTCATCATGTTCACGTGCGGTATCGGCCATGAAATGATTGAAACCACCGGCTTGGTTGATGAAGAAATCAGACATGTCAAAATTGCTGTTCTGCCGCGCGTCGAGAAAGGGCGACTGAGCCATATCGTGGATGAGCTGATGGAAGGCACGGTTGAGTTCGCAATAAATTACCGCGCTGCGCGGCTCGTCAAAGTCGATCGTGAGAATACGTGCTTGCAGCGCGCGCAAATCGCGCGTTTGCGAATCGGTCCGACGCGCTGCCGCCAGTTCCGTCAGCAGTCCCTCGAGCCTTTCAAACATGATATAGAAATCTGCGATCTGGTCATAGCTTGGATTTATCACCTCGCAACCGACCTGCGGAATTATGCGAACAAATCCTTCCGAACTCAAACGGTTGAGCGCGGCCATGATCGGCTGGCGGCTCGCTCCGGTATCGCTCACAAGATCCTTGACCGACAGCCGCTGGCCAAAATTATATTGCGCGCCAACCATTCGGCTAACGAGAAGATCGTAAATTTCATCCTTCTTGTTCACTCGAATTGTCTCCAACTTTGGCGCTGCTACGCACGCCGCGAATATCCCCCTTGATTCAGCAAGAACGCAAGAGTCAGTCGTTGGCGAACGGATCCGGCTGCAAGAGCTGTTCGCAACGGAAATCGACAGATTCACTCTGCATATTTTGTTCGGCGCAATCGATCGTGGACAGCAAGTCTTTTTATAAGCGCTTACCATGCGCGATCACGCGCCATATTCGCCAAACGAATGATCGCCGCCAGATGATCGTTCCAACTCTTCATTGCTTCGCGCTTCTCGTCCTTCCAGTCGTGGCGCTGGTAGATACCGGCGACGCCCGCGCGGGAACCTCCGACGTGATTGAGCACAGCTTCGGTCACTTCAAATCGAACGCCTAGCCGTTGAAACCCGGTTGCAAGAGTTCGTCTCAAGTCATGCAGTCGCCAGTCCGGTAACGGTTCGCGGCCGTCTTGCGACATAAGCAGGTCGAGCTTGATCTTGCCTTTGCTATATCCGGTGAACCTTCCGCCCCTGGAGGTCGTGAACATCCTGCCGCTACGCGGCCAGATAGCCGACCCGGCAACCTCGTCGAGGATCGCAACTGCAAGTTCGTTGAGCGGAATTCGGTTGGGCTCGCCATTCTTTGCCCGTTCGCCGGGCAGGGTCCATAGGAGATCTTTACGGTTGAGTTCCTCCCAACGCAGCGACGAAACCTCCTCTCGTCGCTGACCGGTGACGATCAGAAGGCGGATGATGGGTCCGAAACAGGAATGCGTGTTTGGCGCCGCCATCCAGATGCGGCCAAGCTCCTCGTCTGAAAGCCAGCGATCGCGAGGTTTGACCGGGGGCGGGGTTTCCATGCCTTCCATCGGACTCCGATCGATATCTCCCCGGCTGACGGCCCAGCGCAAAAGGCGGCGCAAAACAGCGAAGACGTTACGGATATTTGCGATCTGCGCGCGCGGCATGCGGTCGAAGACGGCAACGATGTCGATTCGCGTAAGATTGGGAAGGGGCTTTGATCCCAAGACCGGCTTTACATGCAGCTCGAGGCTGCGCTTGACGAGGCGCCTCCAGCCTTCTCCAACGCAGGCCTCAGCGAAGCGATCAGAGTAATTATCGAAGGCTAGATCGACCGACTCTCGCCGTCGTTGCCGCTCTGCTTCGCCTGGATCGATTCCCTGGGCGATCAGAATAGCCAGTCGCTCCGCTTCGGCTCTGGCGGTGGCTGGCGTCCATGGCGAGCCATGGCTGCCTATCGTGTAGCGACGCGTCTTAGATTCGCGACCGCCCATTCGGAATTGCAACACGTAAGACACGGCGCCAGCTTTGGTTCGCTTTGCGCCAAAACCCTTTATGCTATCATCCCAAAGAATGTCATGTTGCCCGCTCGAAATGAGAGCATCGACCGACCGTTTTGTGATCTTTCCGCTTGCCATAAATTGGTCTCCCAATACGGCGTTTCCAGCAATCACCCGGCAATCACCGTGGCGGAAATTGCCGCGTAATTGGGGAAAAGATAGCATAGGGAGTGGCTATAAAAAACTAGCCTTTTCAACCCTATAGCACTCCTATATACGCCTCCAGCGAAAATACCAGACTTCGTGCCCCAGTCGGCGCGCCTTGGCTTCGTAACGCGTTTCTGGCCAGCCGCCCGGGCGGTTCTGGAAATCCTGCGCGTCGCTGGCCAGCCATTCGAACTGGTGGCGGTGGCGGCGCATGACCATCAGGGCATGTTGCAGATAGATCGGGTGGTCGGTGCCGAAACGGAATTCGCCGCCGGGCTTCAGTTTGGCCGCGATCAGGTCGAGCGGGCCGTCGTTCATCATCCGCCGTTTCGCATGGCGCGCCTTGGGCCAGGGGTCGGGGTGGAGCAGATAGGCAAAGCTGAGCGCGCCGTCGGGAACGCGCTGTAACACTTCCAAAGCGTCGCCGTGGTGGATGCGAACATTGCCCAGCGGCAGTTTCGCGCCATGATCGCCGGCAACATGGACCAGCGCCTGCGCGACCCCGTTGATGAACGGCTCAGCGCCGATAAAGCCATGATCGGGCAGCATGTCGGCGCGCGCCGCCATATGCTCGCCGCCACCAAAACCGATTTCAAAATGCAACGGAATTTCGGATCCGAACACACGCTGCGCGGAAACTTCGCCAACATCCGGCACCGCAATCTGCGGCAACAATGTATCGACCAGCTCCTGCTGCCCGGCGCGAAGGGGCTTGCCCTTGGAGCGACCGTAAAGGCGGTTGATCGTCGTCGGATCGCCGGTTTTGTGCGCAGTCATGCGGTGCGCGTTAGCGCGGCCGGGCCGCCGGTGAAAGTGCGCTATTTCAGTTTTTCGCCACTGTTGATCTGGACCTGGCGATTCTTTCCCCACGTGCCCACCGTACTGGCGCGGTTGTTGGCGTTGAGTATTTCGACCACACGCTCAGGCGAGGGCAATCGGTCCTGCAACAAGAAATTGATGTCCTGCGTCGCCGTATGGAGCGTGACATTATAGCGCAAAGAGGCTTTGGTTCCGTTCTTGCTCGCAATCTCGTCCATCGCGAGCTTCATTGGCGAGGGGCCGACCCATATCCCGTTGCCGTTGTCGCCATAAGCGAGCAAATAGCTCGTCTCCGAACCGCCGGGTCGATAGACGGCGATATTGCCTTCTAGCTGTCTGTCGCGGCACCATTGTCCGATAAGCGTTCTAGGTGGTTCTTTCTTGATCGAATCGTCACCGGCAGCGGCGGACATCAGTGCAACACCCAAGGCCTCGGCCGTCAGGTCGCTGCCGCTTGCATCTGCCGATTTTCCTTGGAACTGGAGGGGTTTGGCGCAGGTGACAGCAGGCGAAGCTGCTTCGGCAGGTGCAATGTTCCGTGGCCACTCGATCTCCGCCAGCGCTGCGTCCATCCACCTCGCGAGGTCGGCGGGTGACCGCGTTTGCGACGACGCCCGAATTTTCACATACCAATTGCCGATGGGCAGCAGCATTACACCGGTGCTCTTATACTGCGAGCGCCCGTTGGCGGCATAAATCGCGCTGAGCCCGGATGCGGTCGTCTGCCCGGGCGGCGTGAAGGCCGAGGGGGCGCCGACAATGTTCGGATCGCCGTAAATGGCGCGATTCTCGATCGCCCATTGCGCCTGGGCGAACCACACCGGGACCGCGCCATTGGTGTTGCGGTAGATATAGACCGAAACCGCTTCCGCCGAGCCCGGGGTGTCAAACTGCAGGCCGACATCCAGATCATCCGCGGCAAAGCTGGTCGCACTCGTCCGGACATTGCCAGCCAGCGTCGCGGGCACCGATATGCCGCTATGCTGGTGTTTCCAAACCTTACCCGGCTTGACCTTGAGCGGTTCTTGCGCGGCCACAGAGCCAGCGATCAGCATTAATGCTGCTGCAAGAAAACACGCGTTCACCCAACACCTTGCCATCCCGTTACTCCCGCAGCCTGATCGCCGAAACTGTATGATCGGAGCGGCAATGGCAAGCCGGTCAAGCGATGAGCGCGGCCTTCAGCTTGTCGGTCAGGTCGGTGCGTTCCCACGGGAAGGCATCGCCGGTCGCGGTGCGGCCGAAATGCCCATAAGCCGCGGTCTGCTTATAGATCGGCTTATTAAGGCCGAGGTGGGTGCGGATGCCCTTGGGCGTCAGGCGCACGAGCTGCGGGATCGCCGCTTCGATGCGGCTTTCCTCGACCGTGCCGGTGCCGTGCAGGTCGACGTAGATCGACAGCGGCTCGGCAACGCCGATCGCATAGCTGAGCTGGATCGTGCAGCGGCGCGCGAGACCCGCGGCGACGATATTCTTCGCAAGATAGCGGGTGATATAGGCCGCCGAACGGTCGACCTTCGTCGGATCCTTGCCGCTGAACGCGCCGCCGCCGTGCGGGGCCGCGCCGCCATAGGTGTCGACGATGATCTTGCGGCCGGTGAGGCCCGCGTCGCCGTCGGGGCCGCCGATCTCGAAACAGCCGGTGGGGTTGATATGATAGACGGTGTTCGCGGTGAGCAGCTCGGCGGGGAGCACGTCGGCGATCACGCCGAGGACGTACTTGCGCAGCTCGGTATATTTTGCTTCGTCACCGTCGCCATTGTGCCAGAAATAGCCCGGCGCATGCTGGGTCGACACGACGATCGCGG
Organism: Sphingopyxis sp.; assembly: GCA_013823985.1. Classification (GTDB taxonomy): domain Bacteria; phylum Pseudomonadota; class Alphaproteobacteria; order Sphingomonadales; family Sphingomonadaceae; genus Sphingorhabdus_B. Next base: position 3,171 of record PNNB01000034.1, on the reverse strand, counting down.
TTGCTTCGACCGGGCGTTCGTTGGCGTAACGCAGCGTGACCTGGCTCTTGGCGTCGGGCTCCAGGAACGGCGCGGTCCCCGCCTTGCGATCGGCGGCCATGCGTTCCAGAATCTTGTGGCTGTAATCGAGCGTCGCGGGCATCAGATCGGGGGTTTCGTCCGACGCATAGCCGAACATGATGCCTTGGTCGCCTGCACCTTCGTCCTTGTTCTCGCCGGCATCGACCCCCTGCGCGATATGCGCCGACTGCGGATGCAGGTTGTTTTCAAAGCGGAACGTCTGCCAATGGAAACCCGACTGTTCGTAGCCGATTTCGCGCACCGTCGCGCGCACCGCGGCCTCGACTTCTTCGGGGACACCGGGCGCCCAATTGCCGTCTTCGTCCATGATCCCCTTGCCGCGAATCTCGCCCGCCAGCACGACCAGCTGTGTGGTCGTCAGCGTTTCGCAGGCGACGCGCGCTTCGGGATCCTTCGACAGGAACAGGTCGACGATCGAATCGCTGATCTGGTCGGCAACCTTGTCGGGGTGTCCTTCGGACACGCTTTCGGAGGTGAAGAGGAAGCTGTTGCGCATGGGAGGCCTTCTGTGAATCGGATATAAAGGAAGCTTTATGTGGCGCTGCTGTTAGCGTCCGCGGCGACGAAAGGCAATGGCCGCGGCGAGCAGCAGCAGCGCAAATCCGACCGGCAGCATGTTGCCGTAACGCGCGAACAGCGTCGGAGCGTGGGCGGCGGGGATGACGGTGTCGATCCGTCCAGCGGCGTGCATCGGCAGCGATTCGCGGATGCGGCCATCGGCGTCGATCACCGCGCTGATCCCGGTCGGGGTGGCGCGGACGACGGGCAGGCCTTCCTCGATCGCGCGCAGCCGTGCCTGCGCCAGATGCTGCGGCGGACCCCAGCCGCCGAACCACGCGTCGTTCGACGGGTTGAAGATGAAATCTGGGCGGTGGTCGCGGTCGACCACCTGTCCCGAAAAGATGATCTCGTAACAGATTTGCAGCCCCGCGCGGCCGAAGGCGCCTAGGTCGAGCGTGCGGGCGCCGGGGCCGGGCCAGAAGTCGATGTCGCCCGGCGCAAGGCGCGACAGACCAATCGCCGACAGCACCGGGCGCAGCGGCAGATATTCACCATAAGGCACCAGATGTGCCTTGTCGTACCGCGCGCCAAGCGTGCCGTCGGCATGGACGGTCATCACCGCATTGCGCGCGCCGACGACGTCGCCGGTCTTGCCGAGCTCGAGCTTGAGCGCCCCGAGCAGCATCAGGTCGCCGGGGTTCATCAGCGCGGTCAACCGCGCGCGCGCCGCGGCGGGCGAGCGGTCATAATAGACCGCCGGATAACCCCATTCGAGATAGTCGGGCACCGCCGCCTCGGGCCACAGGATCAGGCGCGGCGTATTGTCCTTCGGCACGGTCAGCCGCGCGAGCTTGGCGAAATTGGCGTCGGCCTTGGCGCCGACCCATTTGTCGGCCTGTCCGACATTGGGCTGGACGACGGTGATGGGGATGCGCTGCATCCCCTTGGTCCGGACGGCAGCGTCTGCACCGCTGCCCGCTTGCATCAGAAATGCCGCCCCGCAGAAAAGGGTGAGGCTTCCGAGCAGCATCGCTGCGGCGACGCGGCGGTGAAACCATGCCAATATCACGACGGCGGCGAGCAGGAAGATGATCCCGCTCATGCCATAGGTTCCGATCCAGCGCGCGGGTGACGCGACATAAGGAACGGCGATCACGCTGAGAGGATTCCATGCGAAGCCGGTGAAAACCCAGCTGCGGAGCCATTCGGTGAGCGTCCAGAGACCGGCGAAAGCCAAAAGATAAGACGGGGCCGCGAAATGCGTGTCGGCGTTTGGCTTCATCGCCCACGCCCCCCACGCCGCCAGCGCCGGATACACTGCCAGATACAGCGCCAGCAGCACAACGGCGATCCACCCTAGCCACGCGGGCATCGCCGCCTGATAGGTGAACGCCGTGGCGATCCAGTTCAGCCCGACGACAAAATGCCCGACCCCGAACGCCCAGCCGATCCCGAACGTCCGCCAGCCCCTGGGACTGCGCGCCACGAGCGCCATCCAGCCCGCGAGCGCGAGCAGCGTCAAAGGCCACAAATTCAACGGCGCAAATCCGGTCGCCGAAACGGCGCCGAGCGCGAAGGCAACAAGCTTGGGCCAGCGGTCGGCAAAAGCGGCGATACGGGGGGATAGCGCGGTCACGCGCGCTGCTTTAGCCGTCCGCCCGCGCCCTCACTAGAGCATATATTTCATCTTGATCGCCTGATGCGTGTCGCCGGACACCGCAAAGCTCGCCGATTTGAATTTGGGCGCGCCCATGCCAATCGCCGGGTTGCGCGAAAAGCCAAAGCCCTCCTTAGGCATGAACAGCGCCATATCCATCTTGTTGTTGCTGTTTTCGTCATGGACAATCGCGACCGCATATGTGCCGTTGGCGGGTGCGGCGACGGTGAAATGTCCCGCATGGACGGCCTTTACCGCCATGCGCACCGACGCCTTGTCCTTGCTGCAATCGGGAAAGGCCTTGGGGTTGGCGGTCAGGCAGACGAGTATCTGTCCCTTGGTACTGCGCAACCCGGTAACGCTGACGTCAACCGTCGGCGGCGGCGCGCTCGCTGCGGCGGTGAGCAGCAGCAAAGCTGCCAAGCCCGATATCGGTGCCGCAAATCTTGTCCCAGAAACGGAAATACAGGCCATAATTCCCCCGGTAAGCGGCATGATGCTGCTCGTGATGCGTTGCGGTTATCAGCCACCGCCCGACTGGTCCATGAACAAGCGCACGCGGGAACATTTCCCACCCCATGTGATTGCCGACTCCCATGACCGTCATGATCGTCAGCACCAGCCCCAGCACCGCGACATGGATCGGGATCAGGAACACCAGCGCGGGGATGACGACCGCGCCGGTCAGCGCCTCAACCGGATGAAAACTCATCGCCGCCCAAGCCGTCGGCGGGCGGCTGGCGTGATGCACCGCATGGGCGATCCGGAACGGCCGCGGCCGGTGCATCCAGCGGTGGGTCCAGTAAAACCAGGTGTCATGGGCGAGCAGATAGGCGAACAGGCTGACCGGCAGATACCAGAGCGGCCAGGCATCGACGTCGGTGTAGATGCGCGTCCAGCCATGCGCCTGCCACCCCCACGCGACCACCCCC
>PNNB01000045.1 GCA_013823985.1 Sphingopyxis sp. | reverse complement strand
CCAAGGAATCAGTTACCTGATTTTTCCGATGAGCACGCCCGGGATCGAGGTGCACCCGCTGAAAACTATGACCGGCCATGCCGAATTTAACGAAACCTTCTTCACCGACGTGCGCGTCCCGGTCGATCAGATCGTTGGCCAGCGCGGGCAGGGCTGGTTCGTCGCCAACGCCACGCTCGGGCATGAGCGCGGGATGCTGGGCGATCCCGACGCGCTCGAAAACCGGCTAGTCGGCCTGATCCAGCTAATGAAGGCGGAACAACTCGGCGGCGCGCGCTTGATCGACCTTCCGGCCTTCCGCGACCGGCTCGTTGCGCTCCAGGCGGAAGTTGCGGCGATGAAGTACAACGGGATGCGGATCCTCTCGAACCAGATTAAGGGCGAGCCGGGCGGAATGGCCAAGCTGATCGTCAAGCTCCAGGCCTGCGAACTGGCGCACCAGATTTCTGCTCTGGCGATTGACGCACTGGGCGAACTGGGAATTCTCTATCACGGCAGCGCCCACGAACGCGCAAACGGCAGCTGGCAGTGGAATTACATGTTTCAGCTGGGCCTGATCATTGGCGGCGGCACCGCGCAGATCCAGAAGAACATCATCTCGGAGCGCGGTCTCAACATGCCACGCGAACCACGTCTGGACCTGCCCAAAAGACCGTCCGCACAAGGAGGGCAGTGATGGACTTCGGACTTTCGCAAGAGCAGCAGATGCTGGCTGAAAGCGTCACACGCCTGTTGCGCGAGCTCTGCTCGCTGGATCAGGTCCGCCAGGTTGCAGAGGGAGGCAGCGCAGTGAGCGCGCAAACCCAGGCCGCACTTGCCGAGATGGGACTGCCCGGACTGGTGGTGCCAGTGACATATGGCGGCCTGGGCATGGGGATGCTCGATGCGGCGATCGTCGCGACCGCAATGGGTGAGGCTGTGGCCCCGGTGCCGTTTGCTGGCCGCTATGTGATGGCGCCGCTCGCCCTGATCGAGGCCGGTACCGAGGCGCAGAAAGAGCAATGGCTTCCACGGATTGCTTCGGGCGAGGTGAGTTTCGGCGTTGGGGTACAAGAACTGATCAGCAGCCGTGATGGTTCGGGCCTGCGCTGCACCGGCGGCAAGCTGACAGGCGCGGCACTGTTCGTGCTCGATTGCGAGGACGCCGATCATTTTCTGGTCGCCGATGAATTTGGGCGGCTGCATATCGTATCGGCACAGGCCGAGGGGTTGGAACTGATTGCTCTCAAGACGATCGACGCGACGCGCGCGGTGGGCGAACTGCGGCTGGCCTCGACTCCAGCGGAAGGATTGGTCGATGATGGCGGGGCGGTGGCGCGACGGGTGATCGCTGCGGGTCGCATCCTCCTCGCGGCGGATAGCCTGGGCGGAGCTGATGCGATGATCGCCCAGGCGGTAGTCTATGCCGGGCAGCGCGAACAGTTCGGCCGAGTGATCGGCAGCTTCCAGGCGGTCAAGCACATGTGCGCCGAAATGGCCGCGAAAATCGAGCCGTGCCGGTCGCTGGTCTGGTACGCAGGCCATGCCTTCGATGCGGTCCCAGCCGAAGCGGAACTGGTCGCCTGTCACGCCAAGTCGCACACCGGCGAGGTCGGCCGCTTCGTCGCCCGGGCCGCGATCGAGGTGCATGGCGGGATGGGTTTCACCGACCTTTTGGGGCTGCATTACTGGTTCAAGCGCATCGGCTTTGACCGACAGGTTCTAGGCGGCCCTGAAGCGGTCCGTGAAGAGGCGGCGATGCTGCAAGGCTGGACCGCAAGAGCGGACTGACAAAGCGAGAGGACAGTTCCAATGGCGCAGTGGAATCTTGGCGACATACTAGACGCGGTCGAGCCCGCCCTTCCGGCAGACACACCGGCCTTGATCCACGGCACGCGCGTCGTCACCTGGGCTGAAATGGGCGCGCGGTCGAACAATATCGCGCGCTTCCTTACGGCGAACGGCATTTCGCCCGGAACCAAGGTCGCGTTCTATATGCGCAACCGCCCCGAATACGGCGAATTGATGGCAGCCTGCTTCAAGGGCCGGTTCACTCATGTGAACATCAACTATCGCTACCGCCCTGAAGAGGTGTTCTACATCTTCGACGATTCGGACAGCGAAGCCATTTTCTACTGCGCCGAGTTTCGCGATTGCATCGTCGAATTGAAAGACCGGTTGGCCAAGGCCAAGGTCTTCGTAGAAATCGGCGACGCGGCTGCAAAGGCATCCTTTTCGCTGGCCTATGAGGACCTTGCCGCTGCGGGGGATGGATCGCCGCTGGGGATCGAGCGATCGCCGCATGACGAACTGTTCATATACACCGGCGGGACGACCGGCATGCCCAAGGGTGTGGTCTGGCGCCACACCGATATGCGCGAAGCCCAGCTCGATGCGCAGCGCATGCTCGCGCCTGTGCCGGACAGCCTCGACGAAGCCGTCGCCATGATCCGCGCCGAAGGCCCGGGTCGGATGACTCTGCCAGCCTGCCCGATGATGCACGGGACGGGCTTCATCACGGCGATCGGGACGCTCGCCTCGGGTGGTTGCCTTGTCACGCTGGACAATCCCTCGCTCGACGCGGTCGAGTTGTGGGAAGCGGTCGAACGCAACAAGGTGCAGTCGATCGCGATCGTCGGCGATGCCTTCGCCAAACCGATGCTCAAAGCCCTCGATGATAACCCTGGCGGTTTCGATACCTCAAGCCTGATCACCATCGTCTCGTCGGGGGTGATGTGGAGCAAGGAGGTCAAGCAGGGCTTGATTGGGCATATTCCGCAAGTGGCCCTGATGGACAGCTTCGGCGCTTCGGAAGGGCTTGGTTTCGGGCGCTCGATTACGACTGCCGCCGGGACCACCGAGACGGCGAAGTTCACCATCGGCGGTTTCTGTGACGTGTTCGACGAGAACGACCAACTGGTCCGCCCAGGCACCGGCACACCGGGTTTTATCGCCCTCAAGGGGCCGATCCCACTGGCCTATTACAAGGATCCCGAAAAATCGGCACGGACTTTCAAGACCATCAACGGAGTCCGCTACTCGATCCCCGGGGACTGGTGCACGGTCGAGGCCGATGGCAGCCTGACCCTGCTCGGCCGGGGCAGCGTATGCATCAACACCGCTGGCGAAAAGGTCTATCCCGAAGAGGTCGAGGAAGTACTCAAGACTCATCCGGCTATCGAGGATGCGCTGGTCGTGGGGGTCGCCGATGAGAAGTGGGGCCAGGCGGTGACCGCAGTGGTTCACCTTACCGCGGGCGAGACGCTCGATGAACCGGCCGTCAAGGAGCATGTCCGCAGCAAACTGGCGGGCTACAAGACCCCCAAGGCCGTGTTCGCTACCGCGATGGCGTTGCGTGCGCCCAACGGCAAGGCCGACTACAAGGGCGCGGCAGACCTTGCCGCCAAGCTGAGCGCCGCCCAATGAGCGCACCCGATCCAGACTGCGACGCACTGATCATCGGGGCGGGATTCAGCGGAATCTATCTGCTCCACCGGCTGCGTCAGGCCGGGTTTCGCACAAGGTTGATCGACGCCGCCGCCGAACCCGGCGGGATCTGGTACTGGAACTGTTATCCCGGTGCCCGGGTCGATTCGCACGTCCCGATCTACGAATTCTCGCTGCCCGAGTTGTGGCGGGACTGGACCTGGAGCGAACGGTTTCCCGGCGGCGGAGAGCTGCGACGATATTTCCGCTACGTGTGCGAAAAGCTGGAGCTCTGGCCCGACATGGACATGGGGACGCGGGTGTCTGGTGCCCGCTTCGATGCCGAAAGCGATGTCTGGCGTGTCGATACGGCGCAAGGCCAGCAGATCAGCGCCCGCTTCCTGCTGCCTTGTGCCGGTTTTGCCGCCAAATGCTATACTCCGGACATTGCCGGCCTGGAAACGTTTGCGGGTGAACGGCACCATACCGCGCATTGGCCTCAGGACGGCCTTCCGTTGGCCGGGAAGCGGGTGGCGATCATCGGCACCGGGGCGAGCGGCGTGCAAGTTGCGCAGGAAGCCGCGCGCGACGCCGCGCAGCTGACCCTGTTCCAGCGCACCCCGATCCTGGCTCTGCCGATGCAGCAGCAGCCGCTGAGCCTTGAGCAGCAAGCGCAGGAAAAGGCTGCCTATCCCACGATCTTTGCCAGACGGCAGACCTCGAACGGCGGCTTCGATGCCGATCGAATGGAAATCAGCGCGCTCGACGTCGATGCAGTCGAACGTATCGCAACTTTCGAACGTCTATGGCGAGCCGGCGGCCTGCGGTTCTGGTACAACAATTTCGCCGATCTGCTGACCGACGAACGCGCCAACCGCTTCGCCTACGATTTCTGGCGCGAGAAGGTCCGCGCGCGGATTGCCGATCCCTTGCTTCACGAGGCATTGGCGCCGATGGAACCTCCGCATCCCTTCGGCACGAAACGACCCTCGCTCGAACAGAACTATTACGAGATATTCGCACAGGACAATGTGTCGCTGGTCGATCTCAAGCGCGATCCGATCGAACGTGTGGTCCCCAGCGGTATCGAGACCGCAAGCGGCCTGATCGAATGCGACATCATCGTATTCGCCACGGGGTTCGATGCCGGCAGCGGCGGGCTGATCGACATGAATCTGCTCGGCACCGAAGGCTTTAACCTGGGTGACGCGTGGAAGGACGGGGTCCGCGCCTATCTGGGCAATTCCGTTTCCGGGTTCCCCAATATGCTGTTCCACTACGGCCCGCTGAGTCCATCCGGCTTTTCCAATGGTCCGACCGCGGCCGAGCTGCAGGGCGACTGGACGACTGATTTCCTGGCTCACCTGAGGAGCGAGGGGATAACACGGTTCGAGCCCGATCCGGCAGCGGAGCGCGAATGGACCGACATGGTCGAACAGATCGGTGCGATGACGCTCTTTCCCAAAGCCAAGTCCTGGTACATGGGCGATAACATTCCAGGCAAGAAGCGCCAGCTGATCAACTTCCCGAGCGTATCAACCTACGCCCAGATCTGTGCCGACGTTGCCGCAAATGGCTATCGCGGCTTCGGTCTCGTTTCTTGAACATTCTGATCGGAAAATACCTTGTCGAGTGACATAACGAACGGTCTTGGCGATATCGATCCGGAATGGGCACCGAACCCTGAAGAACTGCCCCGCTGGTTTGTCGATGCCCTTGCCGTTCCGCGCGAGGAAGGCTTCGTTGAGGTTGATGGCACGGGGATCCACTATTTCCGGTGGGGGCAGCGCGGTAAGCCACCCGTGCTGATGACTCACGGCTTCCTCGCCCACGCCCGCTGCTTTGCCTTCATCGCGCCATTCCTTGCGAACGATTACGACGTCGTAGCCTACGACCTGTCCGCAATGGGCGACAGCGCGGTGCGCGAAAATTGCGACATGGCCGCGCGCGGCCGGGAAATGATCGGAGTGGCGCGGGCGCTGGGCTTGTTCGATGCTGACCGGAAACCGGCGATCGTCGCGCACAGCTTCGGTGCCAGTGTCGCGCTGGAGGCGCTTGAACAATTGCCTGGCGGCTTTGCCGGTGCAGCCACTTGCGACATGATGACCCTGCGCCCCGCCATGCTCGAAGCATTCTGGGCAGGCGGCCACACCAGCCCGGGTTCAGGCAATCCCGACAAGCCGCAGCGCATCTACCCGGACTTTGCGACTGCCCGCAGCCGCTACAAGCTCTCGCCGCCGCAGCAAGTGGGGGAACCGTTCCTGATGGACTATATGGCCTATCATTCCTTGCGCCGGGTCGAAGGCGGCTGGAGCTGGAAGTTCTCGCCTGCGGTGTTCAATCGCGACAATTCGCGTGCCGATTGGCTAGCGATCGGCCCTAAACTGGTTTCGGCACCGGGGCGAAAGGCGATCGTGCATGGCGAGGAAAGCCTGTTGTTCACGCGAGACTCGCGGAATTTCGTGCACGAGCTTGGCGGAACCGACATCCCGATCATCGCGATACCCAATTCACGACACCATTTGATGCTGGATCAGCCCTTGGCATTTCTTGCCGCGATCCGATCGGTGCTAGGATGCTGGCTTTGGCCGCCCGGTTGATCGGCAGCTAGAAATCAACGTGAGTTCAAGATTCTAAAAAAGTGAGGAGGATTATATGTTGAGATCTAATGGTTTTCATTTGATCGCGTTGTCGGGATCATGCAGCCTATTAGCGATAGCGAGTCCTGCTCTGGCCCAGCAAACCGCCGGGGGTGAGGCAAATGTGAGCGAGCAGGTCGAGCAGCAAGCGCCGGGTGGAGAAATCGTGGTCACCGCAACCCGCCGTTCGGAAACCCTCTCCAAGGTTCCGCTGGCGGTTACCGCCGTTAATGCTCAATCGTTGCAGAATTCCGGCGCAAGCGATATTCGGCAACTTGGCCAGCTCGCACCTTCCTTGATGGTCTCTTCGACAGGAACCGAAGCTAACGGCTCGGCGCGCGTTCGCGGCGTGGGGACAGTCGGGGACAATCCGGGCCTTGAAAGTTCGGTCGCGGTATTCATTGATGGCGTCTACCGGTCTCGGTCCGGCGTTGCCTTGTCGGAACTTGGCGAGGTCGAGCGGATCGAAGTGCTGCGCGGACCGCAGGGCACACTGTTTGGCCGGAATGCGTCGGCTGGCTTGATTCATGTGATCAGCAAGAAGCCATCCTTCACCTTCGGAGCGAACGCCGAGGCCAGCTATGGCAATTATGATTATTGGCGCCTGGCTGGTTCGATAACCGGCCCTTTGACCGATACACTCGCGGCAAAGATTGAGGGCGTATACGCCAAGCGCGACGGCTTTTATGACGATGTGAACACAGGAACGACAGTTAACAACCGTGATCGCTATTTCGTGCGCGGGCAATTTCTGTTCGAACCGACGGATGCAACCAGCGTCAGGTTGATCGGCGATTACACGCACCGCGAAGAAGCATGTTGCGGAGCAGCATATATCGATGCGGCCTTCAATCCGCTGATCGGGGGCCTCAACGATCCGGCTCAGAACAACATCGTCAAGGTTCTGCTCGATCTCGGCCAACAGTCCCAGGCATTCAGCGATCCGTTCAGCCGAAAGATCTGGACATCCACCGCCCATCCGATGGGCGGGACCATCAACGATGGTGGCGTTTCGCTTGAGATCAATCACGATTTCGGCGCGGCAAAGCTCACCTCCATCACGGGCTATCGCGAGTTCAAGAGCGAACAGGAAGGTGATAGCGATTATTCCACGGTTGATCTGCTCTACAGGGCTCCTGGCTCTTTCCGGCAGTTCAAGACCTTCACCCAGGAATTGCGCCTTCAGGGTTCAGCCTTCGACGATAAGCTGGATTGGCTGGTTGGGGGCTATTTCGCGGACGAAAAGCTGAATGTCGACGATGCGCTGCGCTTTGGCAGCCAATACGGACGCTTCGCCGCCTGCCGGATCGTTTCGGGCGGAGGCCTCGCGGGCTTCTACGATCCTGCAAGCACCGGTTGCCTCAGTGCAACCGGCCGGACTGTCGTGGGAAGTTTTGGCGCTGACATTATCAATGGCTTTGATCGCCTCGATTCGATCCGCAACGTCGGTACGACGATGGATTCGTACCACCAGCATTCCAAGAATTATGCGATGTTCACGCACAACATCATCACACTTGCCGATGAATTGAAGTTGACGCTTGGCGCGCGTTACACGTGGGAAGACAAGAGCCTCGACGCCACCTTTGGCAACAACAACACGATTTGTCCGGCATTGCAGGGAACCTTGATCGATGATCTTTCCAGCGCCAACGCCACGGTTCGCACGCTAGCCGGATCGCTCCTCAGCCTGGGCTGCCAGGGGAACTCGACATCCGAGGTGAACGGGGTCTCGATCAACGGCCAGCGCAGTGAAGGTGAATTCACCTATACGGCGGGCCTCTCCTATCAGGTCCGCCCAGAGGTAATGATCTATGCCAACTATTCAAAGGGATACAAGGCGGGTGGGTTCAATCTCGATCGATCTGCCCTTAAGTCGCCAATCATGCCATTTGCGGCAGGTGGCGGCGCGCAGGCCTATGTCCACAACCTCATGTTCGATCCGGAATATGTCAAAGCCTATGAGGTGGGTCTGAAGTACAGCTCGCGGGAATTCAGCCTGTCCGTGACAGGATTTCGGCAGGAGTTCAGCAACTTCCAGTTGAACACTTTCGCCGGCGCGGTTTACATCGTTCAAACGGTCAACGGTTGCAAGGCTAGCCTGGGCGGTGCGGACAGGGACGCTGATCCAGCTACCGGCTCCTGTGCTTCCGGCGATGTTGGCTATGGTGTCCTCAGCCAGGGTGTGGAGATCGAGGGTTCCTTGCGCCCTGTGCGCAATCTGACCTTTAACCTTGGTGTCACTTACGCCAGCACAAAATACCGCGACAACCTGGTCGGAAACAGCCAAGGTGCTCCGCTTGACCCGGCATTGCGCGTGCTGCCTGGCAAGCAGATCTCGAATTCCGCACCGTGGGTGGTCACCAGTTCGGCCTCCTGGACACCCGAAATCGGCAGTTCGGGATTGCATGCGCTGTTTTACGTCGATGCCCGGCTCAGCTCGGATTATAATACAGGGTCGGACCTCTATCCGCAAAAGAGTCAAGATAGCTTCGTGGTCGTCAATGGACGCATCGGCCTGCGTGGACCGGAGGAGCGTTGGGGAGTCGAATTCTGGGTTCAGAATCTCTTCAACCAGGACTACACTCAGGTAACCTTCAACACGCCTTATCAGGCGGGCGGAAGTTCAGCCAGTTACGGCTATCCCCAGTTTCCGGGCGGACGGCAAATCTTCTCGTCATTCCTCGCCGAGCCACGTACCTACGGTGTCACGGTGCGCGGCAAGTTCTGATTAGTCATCATCAGCTTCCGGGATGCTTCATTGTGTCCCGGAGGCTGCCTTGACTTGGCGTTATTAGTTTTTCAACGCTGATTAGTACTACAGTTGCGTTTACTGCCGAAGTCTGATTCACTGCCTGCGATTGGCGGAGGATTGGACCATGACGGTTGCGGATTGGGCGGGGACATTGGTCGATTGGCGTGCAGCGCTTGATGATTTGAAGGCCTATATTGGTCCGGCGCTGGGCCGGGCGGAGACCCGCGCCTCAGGCGGTGCGTTCATCGATGGGTTGTTTTCGGGAACTGAGCGTAAGACCGGATGGATGCTTGCCGAAGTGGCCGGACTGGATCGTCCTTTTCGCATCCAGTCACTGCTTGGGCGTAGCGCCTGGTCAGCAGATGCTCTGCGCGAGCTTGTGCAGGATTACGTCATGGCAGGGCTCGGCGATAGGGGCAGCGTTATTGTCGTGGATGAGACGGGATTCCTGAAGAAGGGCACACATTCGGTCGGAGTGGCGCGGCAATATTCGGGTACGGCGGGGCGGGTGGAGAACTGCCAGGTGGGCGTTTTTCTGGGCTACGCCAGTCGCTACGGCCATACCCTGATCGATCGCAGACTCTATCTGCCCAAGGCCTGGGCCGAGGATGGCAAACGTCGCCGCAAAGCGAATGTGCCCGAGAATGTCGCCTTCGCCACCAAGCCGACTATGGCGCGGGAGATGATCGCAGCCGCGTTTGACGCTGGCGTATCGTGCGCTTGGGTGCTGGCCGATGCCCTATATGGTTCGGATTACCAGCTGCGCCGCATGCTGGAGGATCGCGGCCAGCCCTATGTTCTGGCGGTCCGGTCCAACCAGCATCTGCGCTTCCTGACAGAAGAAGGACTTGTCCAGACCGACCCAGGCTGCCTGGCGGGAGAGCTGGAAGAGAGCGACTGGCATGCGCTATCGGCGGGCGAGGGGGCCAAGGGGCCGCGGCTGTATCACTGGGCGTGCCTGCCCCTTAACTGGACGACGCACGACGGCTTCACGCGCTGGCTGCTCTTCCGTCGCAATCTCAAGAATCCCGACGATCTGGCCTATTACTTCGCCTATGCGCGCGAAGGAATCTCGCTCGAGGAGTTGGCGGGAGCCGCAGGCCTGCGCTGGACCATTGAGGAATGCTTCCTGCGCGCCAAAGATGATCTCGGGCTTGATCATTGCGAAGCACGTTCTTGGCAAGGCTGGCATCGTCATATGACGCTGGTCATGGCTGCCGCCGCATTCCTTGCCAAAGTTGCCGCTGATCAGCGCCGAGCGGCTTGGAGTCGGGTCGAACCCGAAATTGGCAATCCCCGGAAACGGGACAAAACGAGTCCGAGCCAACAAGCCGCGTGACCCTCGTGCTTCAAGGCCTCCTGTCCACCTCGGAAATTCGCAAGCTCATCGCAAAGCTTATCTTCGCAGCACAACGCCATCCCACCTTCATCTGGGCCTGGTCCCGATGGCGACAAGCCCACCAGACCATCGCCGCTCTCTGTCACCGCAAAATTCGGCTTGAAACGCAACTGTAGTACTAGTAATAGCTATCCGACAACTTCAACTACGGAACCATAACCGGCATTATCGGGAAGCACGAGGAGACGTTTGCCATCGCGTTCTTCCAGCGCGGGGAGAACGGTAACCAAGGTTCGCTCCTCCGCGCGCTTAATACAATCCGCCGCATCATTGGCTTCAGCCAGCAGTTGCACGTTCATCCGAGTCGGGAAGATAACCGTGCGCTCGCCGCATTTGGCCAGGCGCAAGACATCGCTTGGCGAGATCCATTCGGCATCGACGGTCTCGTGCCCATCGCAGGCAGCGACCTGGTTGGCGGGGGCGTGGACCGCATAGAAAAAGGTGTCGAACCGCTTTGGCATGATCGGCGGCGTGATCCAACGGAGGGCATAGCGTGGATGGTACGCCAGACAACGCTAAGGGAGAACCATGCCAGAACGGTGGTATGAGGGCGGTCAACGCCGGAGGTCGATCAGCCCCAGTTGATCCCACATCCACGTAAAATCATAGGTAGCCATCGGCTCGCCAGGCCAGGATTTTGCCGCGCCATTCTCTATATTTTTGAGCCAGTCGGCCACTTTCGGTC
>PNNB01000064.1 GCA_013823985.1 Sphingopyxis sp. | reverse complement strand
TGAATCAGGCGGTGGTGCGTGACGACCGCCATTTCCTTTGCAAATCCATCGACATGGTCGGCTTCCTTTTCAAAGAAGCTGAGCGGAATGAACAACGGGAAATAGCAATTCTGCACCCCGGCATCCTTGATCGCGGAGTCCATGACGGTCTGGATGCGTTCCCAGATGCCGTAACCCCATGGCTTGATCACCATGCAGCCGCGGACGCCCGATTCCTCGGCGAGATCGGCTTCGGCAATGACATCCTGATACCAGGCCGCGAAATCGGCCTGCCGGGTTACGCTGAGCGCATGTTTGACCATGGGGTTTTCCGTATTCTGTTACTGAGGGCGGAGGAGCGCCCGTTATTTCACTTTTTGGCAAGTTCCGCCTTGAGCGCGGCCACTTCGGCCTTCAACGCTGCAATTTCCGCGTCCTTCGCCTTGCTGCCGCCAGCGCCCGGGATGAAGGCACCCGCCGCCTGCTGGAACATCTCCATGTTCCGCCGCGTCAGTTCGGCGAGTGGGTTCGAACCGAGCACGCCGTCGAACGCGGCGCGGACGTCCTGCTGATTCTTGCGGAATGCGGTCATTGACGCTTCCAGATATTGCGGCACCATCGACTGCATCTTGTCGCCATACATGCCGATCAGGTGGCGCAGGAAATTGACCGGCAACAGCGTCTCGCCGCGCGTTTCCTCGTCCATGATGATCTGCGTCAGGACATTATGCGTGATGTCATCGCCGCTCTTGGCATCGACAACGCGAAATTCACGGCCATCGCGGACCATCGTGCCCAGGTCCTCAAGTGTTATGTAACAGCTGCGTTCGGTGTCATAGAGCCGCCGGTTGGCGTATTTCTTGATCGTGACGACGCCATCGTCCGCCGTCGTCCTGGACTTCGCCATCTTGACCCGCGCTCCTTTTGTTTCCGCATAATGACGACCGCGCCGCGCGGGATCTTCGCTTGTTGAGGGCAATAGCATCAAATTATGATGCATCGCAACATGGGCGGATGGCGATCCCCCGTCACGCCTCTCCGGCGAGCATCGCGGCTAATGTGTACTAGTGCGGATTACCGACCCCGTTGACCTTGTGCCGTTGCAGCAATTGGTCATTTTATTACGCATCTGTTTCAGCGGACGCTGGACAGCAAACCGGGGAAATAAATCATGAAAAAGACTAGCCTGCTCGTGCGCGGCTCTGCCTTAACGCTCGCTTTGTTCAGCGCCATGCCGGCGTTCGCGCAGAGCGAAATCGCGCCCGCTGACGACGCGACGGAAACCGTCGACGCAGACGACGCCGACACAGGAACGATCGTTGTTACCGGCTCGCGCATCCGTCGCCCGAATATCGAATCGAATATGCCCGTGACGTCCTTGGGCGGCGAGGAATTCTTCCAACAGGGGCAGACGAACATCGGCGACACACTGAACGACCTGCCCCAGTTGCGCAGCACCTTCGCGCAGCAAAACCCGGGCGCTGGCGTGGGTATCGCCGGACTTAACCTGCTTGACCTTCGCGGCCTGGGCACGGTTCGCACCTTGGTGCTGGTCAATGGCCGACGCCACGTCCCCGCGGATATTCTGAGCAATGCCGCATCTCCCGACGTCAACACGATCCCGAACGACCTGATCGAGCGCGTGGAAATCGTGACGGGCGGCAGCTCTGCGGTCTATGGTTCGGACGCGATTGCGGGTGTGGTTAACTTCATCCTTCGCCGCGATTTCGATGGCATTCAGGTTCGCGGCAGCGCCGGCATCTCGGACACCGGTTATGGCGGCAACCAATATGCGTCGGCCATGGCTGGAACGAATTTCGCCGATGGCCGGGGCAACATTACCGCGCACATCGAATTTGCGCGGCAAGAACGCATTTACGCTTCGGACATCCCGTTCCTTCGGCGGGTTGATGGCTTTGCGACGGTCGATGTGGATAGCGCGGGCACGCCAAACGCCAGCGACGGCTTCCCCGACGCGGTTTTCTTCCGCGACATTCGCAGTGCCGCCAACCATCGCTTTGGCTTGGTGGCAATCCCGCAGTCGCAGACCGGATCGCGTCCTTGCGGACAGGGTACGCTCTCCAACAACGGGCCGGCGAATACCAACGGTACGGCGTTCCATTGCAACTTCATCTTCTCTCCGGAAGGTCGTCTCACACCCCAGACCGGAACGCGGTTTGGTACTGGACCGGGCGGCACCATCGTGGGAGGAAACGGCCAGACTGGTCGCGAGGGCACCCAGCTTTCTATCCTTCCCTATATGAGGCGGTATAATGGCAATCTCCTTGCGCGTTTTGCCTTCAGCGATGCGCTTGAATTGTTCGGGGAAGCCAAGTTTACGCGGATCAACACCGTCGGCAACCAGCTCGGCCCGACGTTCCTGAACAATACGACGGGATCATTGGGGAACGACGCCCGTATTGCGCCGCGACTCGACAATCCGTTCTTGAACCCTGCGGATCGTGCAACGATAGCGAATGGCATTCTGGCATCGGGTTGCGGATATGCCTTGGGAACCTCTCTAGCGACGGTCACCTGTCGCCCGCTGACCGCGACTGAAATCGCCAACGTCGGCACCGGTGCCTATCGCTTCCTGTTCGCACGTAGTTTGACCGATTCGCCGGATCGCGACGAATTTTTCCGTCGTGATACCTTTCGGGCCGTGGCCGGCGCCCGCGGCACCTTCAACGACGATTGGAACTACGAAATTTCGGCCAACTACGGCAAGATGAAGGAACGCGCGGATATGGCGGGTTTCGTCAATCGTCAGCGCTTCCTGCTGTCGCTTGACGCCGGGATCGATCCTTTGAACCCGACTGCAGGCATTCAGTGCCGGGCGAAATTTGACCCCGCGGCACGTGTCGGCGCCCCGGGTTATGCCAATTCGGCGGCGACGCTGGCGGCCGATATCGCGGCTTGTGTTCCGTACAATCCGTTCGGGGCCGGTGATAACCGCGCCGCCGTCGATTATTTCAGCCTGGCAATCCGTAACCGTTCGTCGATCGAACAGCTCAATCTTCAGGGCTTCGTCTCGGGCGACCTGAGCCAATTGTTTGAACTGCCGGGTGGTCCGATCAGCTTCGTCCTGGGCGGCGAATATCGCCGGGAAAAGGCGTTCAACGACAGCGATGAAGCGGCTGACACAGGCATCTCCAACTCGGTGTTCCTTGGCGACGTCGATGCGGACCCGGTAAAAGTGAAGGAAGCATTCGGCGAGGTCCGTATTCCTCTGCTCAAGGATGCGCCTTTCGCTTACGAACTGACGGTAACCGGTGCGGGCCGTGTTTCGGACTACAACACGATCGGAACAGCATGGGCCTATAACGCGGGCGTGGAATATGCGCCGGTCCAGGACATCCGGTTCCGGGCAAACTTTGGTCGCGCCGTCCGTGCGCCCAACGTCACGGAAACCAGCTTTCCGTCGGTACCGAACTTCGCCAACAACTTCATCGATCCGTGTAACGTCAATGCCATTGGCAACAACGCGATCCGTTCGGCGAATTGTACCGGGCAGCTATCGGCCACCCAGCTGGCGAACCTCCCTACCGCCGGCTACTCGCTGGGTATCATCTCGGGCAGCAACCCGAATTTGAGTGCGGAAAAGGCTGATACCTACACCGTTGGTGCGGTCATTCAGCCTCGCTGGGTTCCCGGCCTTTCGCTGTCGGTCGATTACTTCAATATCGAAGTGAAAGACGTGATCGTGTCGCTGACCGCTCAGGTGATTCTGAATTCCTGCTATGACTCGGTCGGTCTCAGCAGCCCGGTCTGCTCGCTGTTCCGCCGCAACCTGGGCAGTAGCAATGGGCCAGCGGGTGAACTGCCGGGCCAGATCCTGAACAACTCGACGGTTTCGGGTCCAAATAACTTCGCCAAGCGTGTTCGCGAAGGCATCGATTTCGAACTGGCTTATCGCACCGACATCACGGACGATGTGAATTTGAGCACCCGCTTGATTTACACGCATCAGCTGACGAACAGCAATTTCGAAAACCCGACCATTCCGACTTTCGAGAACCGCCTTCTCAGCGAATTGGGTGATCCGAAAGACGAGTTCCGCTGGAACGTCGATCTGAGTCTTGACCGGTTCACCTTTGGATATGAAATGCGATACATCGGGCCGATGTTGACCTCAACCTACGAGAATTTCTACGAATTGGATTCGGCCTGCTCGGCGGCCACACCGCCTGTGTGTCCGCCGCTCAACGCCGACGCCTTCGAAATCTACAAATATCCGGCTGTATTCTATCATGACGTGCGGGCCGATTTCCGGGTTGGCGAAGAAGATGCCGGCCTCAACTTCTATGTTGGTGTCGACAATGTGCTCAACACCAAGCCGCCGCTTGGTACGACGGCAACGGGCGTCGGCACCGCAATTTATAGCATCCGCGGTCGCAACTTATACGCTGGCTTCCGCGCCAGATTCTAGGTCGACCGCGCAGTGTTTGGGGGGCAGGACGGTGCTGTCCCCCCGACATGCATATCAACAGATTGGGCGCAAAAACGCTTGAGGAAAGCCAGGCATCCGTCTGGCTTTCCTTTTTCGTCCTCGTCGCCACCAAAGACCTGGCCTGAGGACAATGGTAAATCGCTATTACCCTCCATAAGCAACGCGCAGGCGCGGCTTAGATCGCGGCGCGGATTGCACGACTTTGGCCAATACTGGTCCTCCGGTTCCATCACGGCGTGACGCCGAACCCGTGGCCGTTGATTCGCGTGAATGTAATCGAAAGCCGAACCCCGCCGCCGGGTCGCTCTGTTCCGATGCTGGACATTCCGGCTTCGGGATCCTGAGCCTGATACGCTCGGTACATTTCGGCCAATCGCAATTTACGGTCTTCGTGCAGCGCAGCCGCGCACTTATGTTCCCCAATACTCGCGGCTGATGTTGGGTAATGTTGCACGCGCATAATTTCCGTGCGTTTGGGCAATGGTGCAGCGCGGGATCGAGTGTTGCGGAAATGGCACACACCACGTTGATTGAAGCAAGCTTTTGTGAAAAATGCGAGACAGGGCTTGTACTAGCACACTTTTCTCGTCTTTCCTGTGGGTAATCCGTTCACTCCAACCTGTCGAACGGCAACCGGGGAAAACACATCATGAAGAAGACTAGCCTGCTGGTCCGGGGCTCCGCCCTCTCTCTTGCTTTGTTCAGCGCCATGCCGGCGATGGCGCAAAGCGACGCTGTTGCTGCAGACGAAGCGGCCGAAGCCGCTGAGGAAGGCTCCATCGTCGTGACGGGCTCGCGCATTCGCCGCCCGAATCTGGAATCGACCGTGCCGATCACCTCGATCACCGGCGAAACCTTCTTCCAGCAGGGTCAGACCAATATCGGCGACACGCTGAATGACCTGCCCCAGCTGCGCAGCACCTTTGCCCAGCAGAACCCGGGCCTCGGCATCGGCATTGCTGGCCTGAACCTGCTCGATCTTCGCGGTCTTGGCACCCAGCGCACACTGGTGCTGGTCAATGGCCGCCGCCATGTTCCGGCCGACATTCTGAACAACGCCGTTTCGGTTGACGTCAATACGATCCCGAACGACCTGATCGAACGCGTCGACATCGTCACCGGCGGTAACTCGGCCATTTACGGTTCGGATGCCATCGCGGGCGTCGTCAACTTCGTGCTGCGCCGCGACTATGAAGGTATTCAGCTTCGCGCCCAGGCCGGCGTCGCCGAGGCCGGTTTTGGCGGTAACCAGTTCATCTCGGGCATGGTCGGCAAGAATTTTGCCGATGACCGCGGCAACATTACGCTGCATGCGGAATATGCCCGGACCGAGCGCGTCTTCGCTTCCGATGTTCCCGCCTTCCGGACCAACGACGCCTTCGGGGTTGTCGATGCCGATGGCGGCGCGGGTATCGTGAACGGCGGCGACGGATTTCCGGATCGCCAGTTCTTCCGTGGCCTCAGCTCGACGACCATCCATTTCAATGGCCTGATCCCGATCAACCAGCGCTCAAACGACCCGCTGACGCCTGCTTTCGAAGGTGGTGCTTGCGGCAACGCGACGACGGCAAATAACGGCGGCCCCAATAGCCTTGGCGCACCTTTCAGCTGCACCTATATCTTCACGAATGACGGTCGCCTGGTTCAGCAGACTGGCGCCCGCTTCGGTACCGGCCTCAATAGCGGCATCGTCGGTGGCAATGGCCAGACCGGTCGCGAGGGAAAAACGGTTTCGGTCCTCCCGTTTACCGAACGGTATAACTTCAACCTCCTGTCACGGTTCGAATTTTCGCCTGCAGCCGAGCTTTTTGTCGAAGGCAAGTGGAATCGCGTGAACGCGCTCGGCAACAACGCTGGTCCGTCGTTCAACCAGGGTACCGGCGGCACGACCGACTTCCGCGAGCGGCCGCGGCTCGATAACCCGTTCCTGAATCCCGCCGATCGCACGACGCTCACAAACTTGATCCTGGCATCGGGTTGCCGCAGCGATCTGCAGGTCACCTGTCCGGCGGCGGGGAACCTGACCGCAACCGACATCGCCAACATCGGCAATGGCAGCTTCCGTTTCGTGAACGCACGCAACCTGCTCGACGTCGGCTTGCGTGACGAGCGTTTCCAACGCGACACCTGGCGTGTTGTCGGTGGCTTGCGCGGTACGTTCAATGACGACTGGAGCTATGAAATCGCCGGGAATTACGGCAAGTTCCGCGAAAGCGTGACGTCTGACGGCTATATCGACCGCCAACGCTTTGCATTGGCGATGGACGCCGGTCGCAACCCCGTCACCGGCGCGATCCAGTGCCGTTCGCAATTCGACCCTGCGTCGGCGGTACCGCTGGTCGGATTTGCAGCACCTGCGGCAGCGAATGCGGCACGTCTCGCCGCAGATATCGCAGCCTGCGTTCCCTATAACCCGTTTGGTTCACCGGATAACTCGGCCTCGGTCGACTATTTCGCACGGACCTTCACGGTCAGCTCGGGCTTGTCGCAGTTCGTTGCTTCGGGCTTTGTTGCGGGCGACACCAGCGGGTTCTTCAACCTGCCGGGCGGTCCGGTTCGCTTCGCGGTCGGCGCCGAGTATCGTGAAGAAAAGGCATTCTACGAACAGGATCCGTTCGTGACTGCCGGGTTCACCAACGGTGTTTCGATCCCGAGCTTCCGTCCCGACACGTTCAAGGTCAAGGAAGCCTATGGTGAAATTCAGATCCCGCTGCTCAAGGAAATGCCGTTTGCGCATGAACTGACCGTCAGCGGTGCTGGACGCGTTGCCAAATATCAGGGCGAAGTCGGTACGGTGTATTCGTATAACGCCGGTCTCGATTACGCTCCGATCGAAGATGTACGCTTCCGCGCAAACTACAGCCGCGCTGTCCGTGCACCGAACGTTTCGGAAACCGGCTTCCCGCTGGTTCCGAACTTCTTCAACAACTTCACCGATCCGTGTAATCCGTCCGTCATCGGCACCGGCGTTCGCGCCGCGAATTGCCAAGCTGATCTGGGACCCCTGCTGGCCAACCTGACCAACATCACCCAGTCGCTGCCGATCGTCAGCGGTTCGAACCCGAACCTGACGGCCGAAACGTCGGACAGCTACACCTATGGCGTCGTCCTTCAGCCCCGCTTCATTCCCGGGCTGAATGTGTCGGTCGACTATTACGACATCAAGGTGAACGACATCATCGGGACCGTCGGGGTGCAGACGATCGTCAACCAGTGCTATGACTCGCCGACCCTGGACAACGTCTTCTGTAGCCAGTTCGAGCGTTATCGCGGCACTGGCCCGGGTCCGCTTGGTGAGGTTCCCGGTCGCATTCTCGGCAACTCGCTGATCAACGCGCCGCTGAACTTTGCAAAGCGCGTGCGCCGCGGGATTGATGTGAACGCTTCCTATCGCCGCAACATCGGCGAAGTCGCGTTCAACACCAACCTGATCTACACGCACGTTCTTGAGAACAGCAACTTCCAGGATCCGACCAATCCCAACTTCGAAACGCGGAACCTCGGCCAGCTGGGCGATCCGAAAGACGAGTTCCGCTGGGACTTCGACCTCGGCGTGGGTCCGGTGACGTTCGGCTACCGGATGCGGTA
Source organism: Sphingopyxis sp. (assembly GCA_013823985.1). Classification (GTDB taxonomy): domain Bacteria; phylum Pseudomonadota; class Alphaproteobacteria; order Sphingomonadales; family Sphingomonadaceae; genus Sphingorhabdus_B. The sequence goes on along the minus strand of PNNB01000064.1, from coordinate 3,408 downwards.
TATCGGTCCGATGTACTACAACACCTATGCGACGCTGTTCCCGCTCAACGGCCAGATCCCGACGGACGTCGATGCGTTCCCGAACACGAAGTATGATGCCGTCATGTATCACGACCTTCGCGTCGACTTCGACGTTGACAACAGCGCAGGCGGATTCAGGTTCTACGTCGGTGTCGACAATGTGCTCGACAAGGGCGTGCCGCAGGGCGCAACCACCGCAACCGGCGCCGGCAGCGCGATCTACAGCTTCCGTGGTCGCAACTTCTACGCAGGTGCCCGCGCTCGCTTCTGATCAAGCTTGCAGTGGAAAATATCGGGGGGGTCGAAGCCATGCTTCGGCCCCCTTTTTTTGGTAGCCGGATACGATTGTCGATACGGGGGGCCTCATATTGGAACTGACCAATCACGACGCAGAGCGCTACGCCAGGTCTGGGGTTCAGGCGCTTCAGAATGGTAGCCCCGCCGAGGCGCGGCGATGTTTTGAGGTCGTCACGCAAAGCGGTCGTGCGAATGCGCAGATATGGCTGTTACTCGCGGTCGCATGCCGCGCCGACACCGACCCGGTCGCGGAAGAGGCCGCGCTCGACCGATTGCTTGCGCTGGAACCTCATGCAGTTCGCGGCCTGATCATGAAGGGCGACTGCCGCGCAGGAGCTGACGATGAACGTGCCGCGCTCCGTCTTTATGAAATGGCCATTCGGATCGCTGCGGAACAAGACCTGCCCGATGACTTGCGCGTCGAGGTGCGCCGCGCCGAAGCGTGGGTGACCAAATTCCAGCAGCGCGTCGCAGAGCGGCGGGAAGCGGCCTTGACGGCGCGCGGATGGCCCGCAGATCGTCGGAGCCGTCGCTTCCAGCAATCCATCGACATATTGGCGGGACGCAAGCGCATCTTTGTCCAGGAACCGACGGGCTATTATTTTCCTGAACTGCCGCAAATCCAGTTCTATGATCGGACTTTGTTTGATTGGGCCGCCACCGTCGAGGCCGCGACGGCGAGCATCACGGCCGAGCTGACCGCTTTGCTGGCCGACGGCCTCGCCGGGTTCCGTCCCTATATCCAGTCCGAAGCCAATCAGTCGCGCGCCAACCCACTGCTCGACAATCGCGACTGGAGCGCCCTTTTTCTCTGCGAAAATGGCCAGCGCTCCGATGAGGTGATTGCGCGGTGTCCAGCCGCTTGGCGGGCGGTGCAAGCCGCGCCCCTGCCGCTCATCGCCAATTCCCCAACCGTGATGTTCTCACTTCTGCAGGCCGGCGCCCGCATCGCACCCCATACAGGTACGCACAACGCGCGGCTGATCTGTCATTTACCGCTGATCGTTCCACGCGATTGTCGATTCCGGGTTGGAAACGACGTGCGCGAATGGGAAGCAGGCAAATTGATCATTTTCGATGACACGATCGAGCATGAAGCGTGGAACTACAGCGATGAGGACCGCTTTGTGCTGATTTTCGACATCTGGCGCCCGGAACTGACGGCGCAGGAACGCGAAGAGGTCGCCGCGGTCTTTCTGGGTGCATTGGACGGGTAGCTAATGGCCAGTGCACGGTGCGAGGTCGGACAATCCCTCGAGCGGCGGATGCGCCCGCCTTAGCACCAGACGCGCTCGAACCGGCGGCCCAGCCCGGTCAGCAGCTCATATTGCGACAGCCCGCTCCGCCCCGAAACTGCGGGCAGGTCATATTCGAGGTGGAGCCACTCACCCTCCCCTATCCCCGCCACATCGCTGGCATCGAACGCGGTCAAATCCATCGACACGCGGCCGACGAGCGGCAGCGGCTGTCCCTGCCATGACGCACCGCCGTTGCCCGCGTGGCAGCGCAGATAGCCGTCGGCATAGCCCAAATTCACCACCGCAATGCGGCTGTCGCGCGGCGCGGTCCACGCCGCGCCATAGCCGACCGTCTCGCCCGCCGGGACTGTCCGGACTTGCAGCACGCGCGCCTCGGGACAGGCGACCTGGCGGATATGGCCCGCTGCCTCGCGGCGCGGGATGCCGCCGTATAGCGCGATCCCCGGGCGGGTCAGGTGGAACGCATAATCGGCGCCCAGGCAGATGCCTGCGCTGTTCGCGAGGCTGTAACGCCGCGCCGTGATTTTTTCGCGAAGCGTGCGAAAGGCGGCGAGTTGCTGGCCATTCTGCTCGCTGTCCTCATCGGCCGACGCCAAATGGCTGTGCAGCGTTTCGATCGCAAGCCCATCGAGCGCGCCGCCCATTGCCTCCTCAACGCGCAGTCCCAGCCGGTTCATGCCAGTGTCGACCATCACGTCGCACGGCCGCCCCTCACCCGCCGCCCGCCAGCGCTGCACCTGTTCAACACTGTTGAGCACCGGTCGCGCGGGGAGCAGGCGCGCGGCGACCATGTCGCTTTCGCCCACGCCGTGGAGGACCGACAGCGACACGCCCGGAGGCAGCGGCATCAGCGCCGCCGCCTCGCCCCACGTCGCAACAAAAAAGTCGCGGCACCCAGCGGCCGCCAGATGCTGCATCACCGCGCGCGCGCCAAGGCCATAGCCATCGGCCTTGAGCGCCGCCCCGCACGCCGCCGCGCCGCTTTGCCGCGCCAGCCAGCGCCAGTTGGCAACAAGCGCTTCGGACGAAAGGCGCAGGCGGAGCGGTGACGGCACGGCAATCATCCCTGCGCCCTATACGGCTTCGCGGGCCACGCCAATGGGGTCGATCAGGCGGCGGGCGGCGCGCCGGGCGATGCCTTGTCCCACTGCCCCTCGACCGGATCCTTGAGCATGAAGGCGGTGACGAGAAACGCGACCAGCACCACGAACCAGGTGTACCACAAACCGGAATAGGCATTACCCGTCTTGGCGATGATAAAGCTTGCGATCAGCGGCAGGAAACCGCCGAAATAGCCGGTCCCGATATGATAGGGGATCGACAGCGACGAATAGCGCACATGCGGCGGGAACATCTCGGACAGCAGCGCTGCGACCGGGCCATAAGTAAAGCCCGACAGCGCGCTGAGCCCCAGCAGCGCGAGGAAGATGACCGCAATGCTCCCCCAGCCGGGGATCTGCTTGGCGAAATCATAACCGCTCGCCTCCAGCGCGGGTTGCAGCAACGCCGGATCTTCGCTTGCCACCTCCCGGTCGCCGATGCGGATCTTGACGCGGTCGAACCCGCTATCGCTAGCCTCAACGGTATAGGGCACGCCGAGCCGGGTGAGCTCGCCGAGCGTCTTGCCGCAGGCGGTTTGCTGCTGCTGGGCAAAAGGATCGAAATCGCACCGCGATCCGGAAACCGTGACCGGCGCTGCCGCGGCGGCGGATTGCAAAGACGGATTGGCAACGCTGCCCATCCACCAGAACAGCGGGAACAACAGCACCAGCGTCACGCCATAACCCCACACGATCGGCTTCTTGCGCCCGACGCGATCGGACAAATGCCC
>PNNB01000037.1 GCA_013823985.1 Sphingopyxis sp. | reverse complement strand
TGTAAGACGGCATCCCTGCTCACCCCACTGAGCCGTGACTACGTCCAATTGCTTCGTCATGTGAGCCCGGCTGCAATCCCGCGAAAGCTGCCAGGCTCCGGTTGCGGTCTTTTGCGGCCAGCCAGCCCCAAAAGTTCGATGGCAGGAAATGCGGAATGTATACTCGCGCCAAACGCACCCCGAAGACAGAATGCGCATCATACTGGCAGTGCCGTTGCCAACCATGGTTCCGCCCCCCTTGCCCTCTCGTGCGCGCCTTCCTGCAGTGTGTAGGTTAAAGACCTGTGCTGATCCGCAACGCCACGGGTGTCACTTCAGCGAGACATTTGCTATTAAAATCAACATTTTAGAGAAAACACAGTCCAGCGACACAGCCAATCAGCAGGACGCCAGCCGCAGTTCTGGTGTTCTGGTCCGGCAGGAAGAGCAAATCCTTCAGCGCCTGCGCGACAATCTGGCAAGTTCGGGACGCTGGAAGAAGCGCACCCCATTCATAGCCCTCTTTGGGTTGTTCCTGGCGCTCGGCCTGATCATCGCCCAGCCTCGCTTCATGGTCGCCAACGACACCGCCTGTGCTGTCCTTGGAGGTGAGTGGCTGCGAGGACCGGAGAGCGGGAAAGAGGCCTGCGTGTTCTATGCCGGGTGAAGCTCAAGCTGGCTGACTGAGTGTTATATGGTGTTAGAATATGTGTTACGTTGTGGATAAGTGTATATAAGCCATTGATACAATTTCGAAATTCTGACTGCCCTGTGTGCAGAGTCACGAAAGAGCGTGTGCAGAGTCACGAAGAAACGTGTGTAAAGTCACGAAAGCTGCCTGTGCGGTGTGTGAAATCACGAATGGCCTTGACGGCGTGTGTGAAATCACGAAAGTAGGTGCATGGTGGGTGAAATCACGAACGAAGCCAAATCTCCGCTGCTGCCTGATCGGTTCGAACAGGCAGACCTGTTCGTCTGCGATATTTTTGATGCCGCGCCTAAGGGCGATATGGCCTCGATGGCGCACCCGATCTTCTCGCTTTCGACCAAGCCTGACCATCGCATCCGCCGGTACGAAGATGAGACCGGCAAGAACTTCGTGGAGGTGAAGCCCTCTGCCGAAGGGTTGGCGACCATCCATGACCGCGATGTCCTGATCTACTGCATCAGCCAGCTAATCGCTGCGATCAATGACGGTCAAACGCCTTCCAAGACGCTGAGAATGAAGGCTTATGACTTCCTGAAGGCGACGAACCGCGTAACCGATGGTCGTGGCTATGATGCTTTGCGAAGTGCGCTGATCCGGCTGCAAGGCACACAGATTGAAACGAACATCGTAACCGGCGAGACGGAACAGCTCGACATTTTCAGCATCATCGACCGGGCAAGGATCGTCCGGCAGACCCGTGATGGGCGGATGCAAGAGATCGAAGTTCAGCTTTCGGATTGGGTCTTCAACGCTATCCGGGCAAAGGAAGTCCTTACTTTCCATCGGGATTATTTCCGCCTGCGGAAGCCGATAGAGCGCCGCCTGTATGAGCTGGCCCGCAAACACTGCGGGCAGAAGAGGGAATGGCGGATCACCCTGCCCGTTCTGCAAAGGAAATGCGGATCTTCATCGACCCTACGAGAGTTTCGGCGCTTGATTCAGAACATCGTGGATCATGACAACGAGCATGCCCACATCCCCGACTACGGCGTCCGGATGGACGAAGACATGATCACCTTCACCAACCGCGGGACAATGCTGGAAGACCCGCAATCTGCGGGCATTCCCAGCTTCGCGTCCGTGCGCCTTAGCCCGGACACCCTGACCGAAGCGCGCGCGGTGGCTCCTGGTTGGGACATATATGTCCTTGAAAGCGAATGGCGCAGCTGGATGGCCGATGGTGGACTTGATGCCCCTAAGAACCCCGACAAAGCATTCTTGGGCTTCTGCAAAAAGTGGTTTGAGCGACGTGGCCGCCCCTAGCGTCCCCTGCTTTGCAAAAGCAGCTCCAGCCCTTCCCAAAGCGTGACATTCTGTTCGGTACAAAAAGCTCGAAACTGGTCGATGACCCGTTTCGGTCCAGGGATGGAAACCTTGTCCTGTGCTTCCGTTCGCTTCGGTCCGGGCTTGCGCTTCGCGGTCGGCTCCCGGCTGACAAAACCAAGCGTTGTGCCGGCCTCGACGGCCTCCTTCAGCGCTTGCTGGTTGGGGGCAGGACGAGGCTTTGGACTGTCTATCTTGGGAAGCTCGATACCCCCACCAAACCCGTACTTTCCGCTCATGATGCCCTCCCTTGCGTTAGGGCATCAATTACAGCCTGGGCATAGTCGCGGGCATTCTCAATGGCAGACGCGACCTGCTTCTGGGCCTTGTCGACCACGGAGACGGTCTTCCCCTTCAATTCCTCGGCTACCAGATCGGGCAACTCCGAAAGCAGGAGGCTATCACGGAAAATCCGCGTGTAGGGAGCACGTCGGGCAATCCGAACGGGTAAAGTATTGATGTTGTTGCTCTCCATTTCCTGCCGGACATCTCTTTCGTCAGTGGTCAGAAATGCCGCATTTGTGCGCGCGAAGAGCAACGTGTAGGCGATTGGGCTCCGGATCATTCTAGACGTGGTTTCGACAAGACGTACTGCCTGGGCCGCTTGTCGCGCCTCCATTGGTGAACCATCCATCGGAATGACGCACAGGTCGGTGCGTGACAATGCGAAGGTGACGATCTGATCTTTCGACCCCTCAAGATCGATGATGAGATAGTCTGTCCCCGCCTCAAGGCCGTCGATCAAGGCAACAGTGTCTTCCGCCTGCGGACGGGCATGCACGGCAAAAGGCACCTCCCTGCCCGCTTCCTTACGCCCCCTTGCCCAGGCAAGGATGTTAGCGTTCGGGTCCAGGTCGAGAATGGCAACCTGGCCGCCCGAAAGGGCGATCTGTTCGGCCAGCAGCATGGCGGAAGTGGTTTTCCCCGATCCGCCCTTCGGGTTTGCGAAGGTGATGACAAACATGGGCGAAGACTACGCGAGCAATCAATAAAGTCAATGTTATCTTTACCTTTGTTACTAATGATAACTTTAGAGTTAAAGTTAGCCTTATGCGCCACGCCCCTTTGCCCAAAGCCTAAGCAGCCAGATTGTCGATTGGTTGGCTCTGGCCTTACAGGTCAATTTGTGCTTAGATGTACACACTAGAACACAGGGATTCATCATGCCTGCAAACACCACAATGACGATCCGCATCAGCCCTGACGTGAAAGACAAGCTCGGGCGCTTGGCGCAGGGCACACGCCGCAGCAGGGCCTTCTTGGCGAGTGAGGCCGTGGAGGCTTATGTGGATCGGGAGCTGGAAATCATCGACGGGATTCAGCGGGGACTTGCAGACGTCGCCGCCGGTCGCACAGTGCCGCATGACGAAGCTATGGCTGAGCTTCAGGCGGTGATCGACGCCACCCGAGGCGGGAGGGCGTGAAACGTCCTGTCATCTGGTCACGCTCCGCCTTGGGCGACCTCAAGGCGCAGGTGGCTTACATCGCAGCCGAAAACCCGGCAGCGGCGCAACGTGTTTCTGACGCGATCAGAGCCGCCGCCTCAGCGCTTTCTGACATCCCGACTGGCCACCCTGGTCGCGTGACCGATACCTATGAAAAGTCAGTAACGCGCCTGCCTTACATTATCGCCTACGCGATCACCTCCAACCCAGCAGGAGAGGCTATCGCCATCGTTAGGGTGATCCACACGGCGCGGGATTGGCCCGCTGAACAGTGGCCGGATGCCTGACCACAAGCAGTGTGGAAATCGTGGATTACCACTGACGAAAGGAGGTCAGGCCATGTTCATGAGAGCAGTACATCCCGGCCACGTCCTGAAGGACGAGCTTGAGGAGCTGGGCATCACGCCCACGGAGTTTTCGCGGCAGATCGAAGTGCCACCCAACAGGGTGAGCCAGATCATCGCGGGAAAGCGCTCGATCACAGGCGATACGGCTCTTCGTTTCGGACACTGGTTCGGGACCGATCCGCAGTTCTGGTTGAACCTGCAAGCGCAGTTCGACCTGGCGTAAGCGGACAAGGAGACTGGCGAGATGCTCCGGCACTTGCCGACGCGCCAGCTCACCGCTGTGAGCTGCTGCCCTGAAGCCAGCCGGAAAACTATGTCGGAAGGGCAGGGACCCCGTTCCTAGATCAGAACTCTCTCCACTTCATCTAGGCTCACATCGTCCGATCGGCGATCATAGAGCTGCGTCGTGCGGGTTGAGGCGTGGTTCGCCATCTGCGCAGCCTTCTCCAACGTGCCGCCGTTCTTGAGGTAGGCCGTGATCCCTGTAGCCCGGAAGCTGTGGTTGCCGATCCGGGTGGCGATGCTGGCGGCTTTCGCGCGCCGCCGAACCATCGCATAGGCATTGGCCTGGGGCAGGGGGGTCATGGTCAGCTGGTCCGTGCCGCGCCCGATCGTGCGGAAAAGGGGGCCTCTCAAGTCACCGCCAAGACCGCCCGCCTCGATATAGGCATGAAGGTAGGTCTCAAGATTGTGGTGGCAGGGCATTTCGTGGCGCTTGCCGCCTTTCTCATGCAGCCGCACCCAAAGCCGCCGCTGCTGGACGTAAACGTCCTCAATCTTCATACCGAGCGCCGCCCCGATGCGCGCAAAGGAATAGACCATCAGACCGATCAGCGCGCGATCACGCAGGCCCGCAATCGTACTGACGTCAATTGCATCCAGAAGGACGCGCGCCTCGGAGGGCTCCAAGACCGGCGTCTTGCCCCGGCGCACCTGGTGCGAAGGTCCGCGCACCGATGCGGACGGATTCACCGGCACGATCTGCCCGGTGACCAACCAGTCGAAGAGGTGGCGGATGGCGGCGAGACGCTGCTTGACCGTGGGCGCCGAATACGCGCCGGTCAGCTCCTCAATCCACGCGGCCACATGGACGGGCTGCACGGCCCCGATTGAGGGGATGCCATAGTGCGCGCACCAGGCAAGGAAGTCGCCGATCGCGCGCACGTAGGCCCGGCGGGTGTTCGGGTTGCGGATGTTCGCGGCAAAAAACTCGATGAAGCGCATCCGTGTCCGATCGCCAGCATCGGCGATCAAGGCGGGCAGGGCAGGGGAGCAGAGAGGATCACCAAGAACGATGTTCATCCGGCGGCACCCGCCTTCGCAACGAGACGGCGGAGTTTCGCCCGGTCGTCGTCGGCGAGCACAACACCCAAGGAAGGATAGTCGGGCTGAATAACCTGCCGAACACGGCCTTCCGGGAACAGCGGCAGCAAGAGCCGGAAAGCAGGATTGAACCGGCGCTTGCTCCAGCCGGTCTTTTCGTGCAACTCCGGTGCGTGACCGGTATCATCCGCCAACATCAGGCGGGCGACTTCGACGGCATCCTCATTGGTATCCCAGCCCATCACCTGCGGATCGACTTGTTCATAGGCGTCCTCGGCCAGGGCAATGCGCCAGCCGCCGATGAAGTCCCAACTCTTCAGAAGACCAAGCGCCTTGAGGTCGGAAACCGCGTCCTTGATGGACTGCCTGTCCTCGTCTGGAAACAGCGCGCTTAGTGCATCGAGGTCGTAGTCCTGCATGCTGAGGCCATCGGGGCACTCTTGCGCCAGCCGGACAAGAAGCTGTGCGGGAAGGCCGGTGATGGTCTCAGACGGGGCGAGCATGCCCTCATGGCGATCCAGTCTTTCGCCATGCTCGTTGGACCGCTCCGTGATCGCGCTCTCCCAGTCTTCGCGGCCCTGATCGGTCTTCGAAGGGACAACTTCCCGAAGAAGCCCCGTCACGATCCCGCCGCCCGGTACGATCTCGGCCAGACTTTCGGTGATCGTCCTGGTTAGGTCGCGCGCTCGGTGCTGCGTCGGCGGAGTGATAGGGGTTTGGTCGTCCTGGTCCGCCATGGTCGCCTCATAGTGTATGATAAAGAACATTATCATACACTTTAGCACTGACCAAGCGGCGCGCTACGAGCTGGCGGGCGCCTGGTCAGAAACACCTAGCTAGGCGCTAGCCAACCTAGCGCAACCCTCGAACGGAGAATGCTGCGGGAGGGGCCACTGACCCAGTCATCTCACAACGCGATCATTGGGTCTAATACAGATGAAAAGTCAGAAATCCTTTGATCATAGGAGCAACTAAGGCCTTTTTATAATAACCCCGACAGCTCCGGGATATTCCTGATCCCACTTTTCACGCCTTTGCCATTCCTTCCGAAGCTCCGATCCCTGATCAGCAAACACCTCGGGCACAGATTTCGCTTCCAAAATCCAGTCTAGACGAAAATGCCGAAAATCATTCCTTAATTCACACCACGCAGCAACAACGGTAGCGTTAGGATAAAAGACCTGGCAGAGCGGCCATATTCGCCGTTCACTTTGGCTTCCTGCCTTGTCACGATAGACAATATCAAGGATTGTTTCATCCTTGATGGATGACCGGATTTGCTCGATAATGTGATCTGGCGTGGATGGCGCACCGGCAACTGATACAAAAACCCTGACATCGCACGAAACTTCAGAGACGGATGCCGCGATCATCATTTTGCTAATGGCGTGTTCCGCCGAGCGAACCAACCCCTTGTCCCCCAATCGCGCGATCATCCTCAAACCAATGAGGATTGCTTCGCTTTCGTCAGGGGTGAAGGAAAGGGGCGGAAGATTGTAGCTCCGGCGCAGGATGTAGCCGACGCCGGCCTCCCCCTCGATGGGTATGCCCATCGATTGAAGGGCTGTGCAATATCGGTAGATGCTACGAAGGCTCACTTCCAGCCGATCCGCAAGCTCTCGTCCCGTAAGCGGTCGGTCTGCGCTTCTAAGCGTCTGAATCAGCTCAAACATTCTATCGATACGCGACATGATCACTGCTGCCACTACGCTGTCAGCAGGAGTATGCGATCAGATGCCCGCGCTCGCAACCTGTAGTTTATAGAGATACGCACACCAATGACGATCAGCCTAGGCGCGCTTGCCAGGGTTCCGTGAGACCAGCCGACCAATTTCACCTCCCCGAGCTGCACCTTCCATAGCCTTCCGCTCCACACGGGGCTGAGGCCCACCCGAGGGAATTTAATGAACACTATTGCTAGAATCCTACCCTATACCCACGTCGCTCGCCTTGAAATTGAAAGGCGATACTTCGCCTCGATAAATGCGGTGGAAAGCCACGCCGCCGCAGATGCGATACATTCGGCCTTGGTTGAACTCGGTGTTTCGTTTGAGGGGCGGGGTCTGCCAGTATCTCTGCGCCCTACTATCCTGTCCGCCTCGGAAATTGACTACGCCGCTTGGGATTTGGGGGTCATTCGGCAGCTACTAAACCGCGTTCTGGAACTCGCGGTTGCGGACCTTCGGGCAGGACAGAAAAATACTCCCATTCTCAACTTCTTTGATTTCTACCGCCCTTGGTTTCAGATCATATCCCAAGAGGTCAGGTCGCACGATCATATCATGCTGATGCGCTATGACGCCGTAAGGGATAGCGCGGGCGATTTCAGGGTGATGGAGCCGAACGCGGCCTGTCCAGGCGGGGTCATCCACTGTGCCTACATTCGGGAGGCGTGGAGCCAGACCACGCTCGGGCAGGCGCTGCTTCGGGATACCAGGATCATCGACAGGGAATGCGATTCCCCAGATGGCTTGATACGGCTCCTTTACAATATCAGCCCCCGGACTTCCGCACCGAGAATCGCTCTCTGCAACTACAAGGGTTTCTTCAACAACGAACTTTCGTCTCTGGTCCGTCGCAACGACCTGCTCCGCGCCCAGGGCCTGGTCGATGGGGAGCTGGTGATCTGCGATATTCGAGAGATCAGCGTCGTGGACGGCCGGGCCATGGTCGGTGGCCGCCAGATCGACGTGATCTATAACAAGATCGACCAACTGATGGTGAACCCATCGGACCCCGAGATTTCGGGCTGGATCAAGGCCAGTGAGCTGGAAAGCTGCGAGTTCCTGAACAGCCTCGCCGCGCTCTACCTCGGTGAAGCAGAAAGCATCTTCGCCGCGCTACACGATGACGAGATTCGCGCCAGCATCGGCGCCACTCCCGAAGAAATCGAGATCATCAACCGCCGCATCCCGCGCACCAGAATGATGGTCGGTCGAAGCTCCAGCCCGACATACTCGGAACTGGCCGAGGACCGCCACAGGCTGGTCGTGAAGGCCGATGCCTTGACCCGAGGTGCTGGCGTCCATGTTGGAAAGCTGGAAACCAGCAACAGTTGGGGGTCGGCGCTGCTGAACCTCGCTCGATCGAACGCCATCATTCAGGACGTTCTCGACGTTCCACAGCGGGAGGCCGTCCTGTTCGACTCTGACGAGGCCGGTGCGATCGGGAAACTTTACACGGAATATTGGGGAGTGGACTTCTTCTTCTATGGTGAAATGTTCGCGGGTGTCGTCGGAAGGGCACACTCGTCGATGATATTCAATGTCGGCAACGGTGGCATGGAAGTGCCAACCTTCGTGATCGACTGAAGCTGCGCGGAATGAAAAAGGTCGTTTCGTCGCCGCCGCTGAAGTCACCGGGAGATTTCATCTCCCTCGCTGCCGGAGAGTTGCAACAGCGCCAACATTCGGCGCTGCGTGCGCTTCTGCACCATGCCATGAAGCACCCCCTCACCAAGGGGAGGCTGGCAAGGATCAGCTCATCAATGATTGATCAGGAAGAAATCCCCAAATTGATGAGCCTGATCCAGGCCGCTCGTTCGCCCGATCACACCGAAGCCATTGTTGAAGAAGGGGAATACGGCGCGTTTGGGCGAGCAACATCCGGGAGTCCGATCGTCTTTTCCACCGGGGGGACGACCGGCAGGCCAGCAATGCTGTTGAACACCTACGAAGAAACGCTACGCAATGCCGTTTTTCATGCCAGGGGATATATGGCAGCCGGAATCCTCCCACACCATCGCGTCGCCTCCTTTGGCGGAAGCGGAACCTATGCCTCGGAATATTGCGTCTATCATGCTCTGTCCATGACGGGATGCACGATCGTGCCTATCAATGATTTTCGGCTTGTCGAAGCCAACACCGCTATACTCCTAAACCTCAAGGTGAATGTTCTTCTGACAATGCCAAGTGAGGCATACGGACTTCTCGACCACTTGGAAAAGGCTAACATCGTTCTGCCTTGCATGGAGCGGGTTGTAACTGGTGGAGAACGGCTTTCGGAGCAGATGAAGGAACGGATGAGGCAATGCTTCTCCCCCTCCGTTGCCTTTGGCTCGACATTCCAAACAGCGGATGTAGGCACGATTGGCTATCAGTGCGAGGAATGCAGGCCAAATGAATACCATCTGCATTCCGACTTGATATATGCTGAAATCGAGCCGATCGAAGATACCCCGGAGCTGGTGATCACGAATCTCGATCGGATGCTTATGCCCGCGCTCAAGATAAGGACTGGCGATCGCGCCGAATGGGTGCATTTGATCGGCCAGCGGTGTTCTTGTGGAAGCATGGCGGGCCGCATACGGCTTCTTGGGCGAACGCGGGATCTGGTCAAGATCGGCGGCGAGAAGATATCGACCGACCCTATGACACGCCTGCCCGATCGGCTGGGGCTTCGTGAGCATATGCTTCGGATCGAAATCTCCACCGATGATGATGGGCGAGACGCGATCACGATCTTCAGCAGCGAAATCCTGGACAGGGGCCTTCGGGACGTCGCGGCGAAGGTGCTTTCTTCGGAACCGAAGCTGGCGCAGATGCTCCAGGAGGGGCGATGCAGACCGCTAGAGTTTCGCCCGTTTTCGGAGGCAGCCACCAGCGAAGGATACAAAAACAGGGTGGTTGTAGATGTCCGCAGATAACGAACTGAACGCCAGCACCCCGGCCGCTCGCGTCCCCGCCGGAGGGGGGCATGTGTGGATACAGCGCGCATTTTCGCCGGTTGCTCGGTTCATCGGCGCTAGTGGGCTTACGAACCTTGGAGACGGGATCGCGCTCGTTGCGTGGGCCTGGACCGCTTCCCTTATCACCCGCGATCCCCTGCTGATCGCGCTCGTCGCAGTGCTGCTTCGATTGCCATGGGCGATCGTCTCCCTCCCAGCAGGAGTCATTACGGATCGGGTGGACCGACGAAACCTTATCCTTGGCATGGACGTGCTGCGGGCCGTCGCGTTCTTGGGTGTAGCGATTACGCTCTGGTTCGCATACCCCTTTGAAGCTGCGCCGGAGCGGGGCGTTTCTTCCATCGAGGCATACCTTACGCTGCTTCTGGCGGCGGCGATTGTGGGAACGGCCGAGGTGTTCAGGGACAACGCCGCGCAAACCATGATCCCCAGCCTTGTGCCCGACCACCGGCTTGAGGCCACCAACGGAAGGTTGTGGAGCGTCGAGCTGGTCGGGAACTCGCTTCTCGGCCCAGCCCTTGGCGCTATGCTGGTGGCGGCCGCCCTTCCACTCCCCTTTGCATTGAACGCGGTGGCCTACGGCCTGGCGGCGCTTCTCGTGCTGAGTATCAGCGGCAGCTTCCGTGCGAACGGGCACCACCGGGCCGATTGGCGTCAGGAGATGAAGGAAGGCATCGCTTTCCTGCGAACCTCGCCCCTGCTGAAAACTCTCGCTTGGCTGACCGGGTTCTGGAATCTGTTCTTCCAGATGGTGATGATCGCTCTGGTGCTGCACGTTCAGGAGAACCTGGGCCTTAGCGCCCAAGCATATGGGTTGATTCTAGCGGCCGGTGCAGTCGGCGGGATCATTGGCGGTTTGGTGGCGGAGCATGTCGTTCGCGCCATGGGACCGGCCCGGGCTGCACAGTGGATGCTTTTCAGTTCGGTGCCGACTTTCGCGGTGATCGCCGTCGCGCCTGGGCCAGTGTCGCTAGGGCTGACGTTGACGGTCTTCGAGTTTTGCGGGTTGGTGTGGAATACGATTTCGGTCTCGACACGCCAGCGGACGATTCCCGATCACCTGCTTGGACGGGTCAACAGCACCTTCCGGCTACTTGCCTGGGGGATGATGCCGATCGGCCTCCTGCTCTCGGGCATGATCGTCCGAATGCTCGATGGTCCGCTGACGAGGGACGCCGCATTGGCCGCCCCTTTCTGGGTCGCCGCCGTAGGAATGCTGATCGTCTCCCTGTTCGGATGGCGCCCTCTCAGTCTGGGCCTGCGTGGCCGCAGTTAGGGTCCAGACCTATTGATCGTCAAAGCCAGAAGATTACAGTTGCGGCTTGGGCGACGGCGGAGAGGAAGATCTTTGCGCACTTGGCATAACGGGTTGCGATGCGGCGCCAGTCTTTCAATCGGCCGAACATGATCTCGATCCGGGTGCGGCGCCGGTAGCGTCGTTTGTCGTAGCGGACTGTCTTGCTGCGCGACTTCCGACTAGGGATGCGGGGGCGTATCCCCTTGTCTTTCAACGCATATCGGAACCAGTCGACGACACGGCGCGAGAACAGATCGATCGCGACCGCCAGATACAGCCATCCTTCATGGGTTTTGATGTAGGTGAAACCTCTCGAACCGGATAGCCCCGAACCGTGATCTGCTGCACTGCATCCCGCTTGAACTCGTCGCTGTAGTTGCTTGTCCCCATCTCGGCCTCCTTGCCTCAAAGTTAGGGGGCAAAGCGTCTAC
>PNNB01000081.1 GCA_013823985.1 Sphingopyxis sp. | reverse complement strand
GGAGCAAGGAGGATAAATCTGCGAACACATATGTTATTGAAATCTCTATTTAATTGCCGCTGGATTTTTTCATTCCTCTACGGGCGCGGCTACACATTCAGTCGAGGCAGCGCGGACGTCGAGCTCAGGGTAGAATCGCGGTGATACGATTTTCGATACGCATCGTCGGCACTCCGAGCGCTGCGACCCCGATCTCTGTCTAGATCGGCGCGTGGTTGGGCATGTCTTTACGATAGAGTTTGGAAATCGTCTCATTCACGAGCTGAGGAAAGCCTCCGTTATGATAGGAATTGACGCGCCCGACGTGCTCCCAACCAATACCTGCGGCAGCCAGCGTCCGTTCGACTTTTTGAAATCACTACGCTATCTAGTCTTCGATCGATTCGGGAGTTTAACAGTCGTAATCCCAACCACCCTGCCCGGAGGTCCATGACCGACGCGCGGCTTCCCGGCGTCCTAACATCTAAAGATTTCCTCGTCGCAGAGGCGATCCAAGCGCGGGCGTGGATCGCGCCAAAGCTAAGCTAGGGGATAACACGCGTTTTCGCCTTGGGCTTAGGGGGCGCAGCCGCTGCGGTTTCGTGATCGATCGCTTCTTTATTTAGGCGCTGTTCCTTCAGCTTCGCGGTATTGTCGTCGCGCTCCTGCGCCGCGGTATTCGGCTTCAGACACATTGCGGTTTCGGGACAGCGACCGCGTCTGCGTCCTGAGGAAGGCTTTATCGGCGCTTCTACGAGGTCCGCAAGCCGAAATACAGCGATCACCCTCGCATCTGATGTTTAGCGTCCCTCAGGCGACGTACGACCCCGTGCTGCAAGCCCCGTGGGACGACGCCGTGCGCGAGGCGCTGGACGCGATCCCCGAGAGGATGGCGCCGGAGCTCCAGTCCGCGCTGGCCTACATGGCCGCGACGGGGAGGCGCTGACCATGCACGAGGTCAACGCGCACGACAGTTCACATGTGAACGATCCAATTAAAGGCGATCGGAAGCCCCTCTGGAATTCGGATGGGGTAATTGCTCATGGCGATCTCAACGTGGCTGTTATCGCGTCTATGGCAATCGAGGATCGTTCGCATGTGAACGAACCCGAATGCCAACCTATGAGTGCCATGATCGCACAGTGCGTATCGGTGATCGACCCCACCCCTTTGAGGGCATCAAAGGTCGGTCGAGGTGCAATAGAAGCCCTATGGGGACCCCACGGCCCCCCTATGACGTGCGAGGAGGCATTTGCACCCGGTTCGTCGCTACTTACAAGAAGTTTTCCGGACCCCCACATTTGAAATCCAGACAAGCCATTGTTTCAACGGCGTATTCCCGCTGAACGGATGCGACTTTCGGAGCCCTCAGCCATGAATTAACCCCGCATCTCGATACCCGAATACCACGGTATGATTACGTTAAGGGCCTCGTCGTGGACGTGTCGACGCTCGCGAAGCTCACCGGTTTCGACCGTGGGACCATCGCGGATTGGATCGCGAAGATCGACATGCCGACGCTCGCCGGCGGGTCGGCGGGTCGGCGGGTCGGCGGGCGAGTCGTATGTCATCTCATTGCGCGCCTTCCTCTTAACAGCGGTATGAAGCAGATAGCCACTTACCCCTCGGCTGCTGCCCTGACGCCGAATGTGTTCACGCGACCGTCAGGGTAGCAAGAAATACCGGCAGCTCTACTCAATCCTCAGTTTGCGAACTGTTGAATCGGTATGGATGTGGTATGGGACGACAATCCTCCCTGTAGCGGCGATCCATCCAGAAAGCGTAGAATGTCGCGCGCCGCCGCGAGTGCAATATCTCGCCTCACCAAGTCAACAGCCGAGCCAAGATGCGGCGTCAAGATTGTATGCGGATGCTCAAGTAGCCGTTGCTCAATTCGATTCGGGCGATCCGCTCGCGCCCAATCTTCCAGTTCAAATACGTCCGCTGCATATCCGCCGAGGTGGCCGGCTTCGAGAGCGTCGGCGACTGCAGTTTCATCGACGAGTGAGCCTCGGGCTGGGTTGATAAGCAGTGCGCCCGGTTTCATCCGCGCAATTGCTTCCCCGTTGATTATGTGGAAGGAATTTTCGACGAGTGGCAGAGCAAGAACCACATAGTCACTCTCGGAGAGCAGTTGTAGAAGATTCCGCCGCAAAAGTCCGGCCGTATCTTCTTTTGCAGGTGAAAGCGGTCGCACATCGCTGTACAAGAGGCGGCAGCGGAAGGCACGGAGTCGGTGGGCGATGGCTTGCCCGACGGCTCCGATGCCGATGATTCCGACTGAAGCTCCGTCAAGGCCAGAGCCGTAAAGGATCGGGCGCCATCCCGCGAAGGTGCCCTCACGGATTTTTCGATCGCCTTGAAGCAAATTGCGGCCGAGTGAGATCATAAGTCCAATCGTCAGTTCGGCAGTCGGTGCGGTCAACAAGTCAGGGACGATGCTCACCGCGACACCGCTGCGGCGACATGCGACAAGATCGAAGTTGTCGGCTCCCTTAAGAGCGCATGCGATGACGCGCAACTCGGGGCATTGCGCGAGAAACGCTTCGTCGACATGGTCAGTCATAAACGCGACCATTGCATCCGCCTCCCTGGCACGCGAAACAAGCTCGTGTCGCGTCCAAGGTTCGCGTGCGCTGTTAAATTCGACTGGGCCTCGTGTTCGCAGCAGGTCCAGCACTTCCGGATGTACCCAATTGGTAACTACTGTTTTACGTGCCATATATTTTTCTTCCAATGTCTTGGTGGTCGGCCACATGTGTAGCAGTCGTAAGGCTTCGATCGATTCGTTTGGATGAAGGACCGACGAAAGCCGTTCGATCGCGGCGTGTCGGAGTCCGATTTGGTATTGGTCGACTCACCTAGACTAGTCGGCGCTTCCCATGCAGAATGTGGCAAAGAGGCGCGACAGCGATGACTGCGGACTGTCTTTCGAAATGCCTATGAACAGGCTTTTGAAGACGTTTGCTTCCTCGAAGTCGATAGCCACAAGGGTTCCGAGCTTCACTTCGTCGGCGATCGCACATGCGAGCACAATGGAAACGCCCAGATTGGCCTTGACTGCTTCCTTGACGGCTGCAGTGCTGCCTAGCTGACGCCGAACCTTGAGCTTGTCGAGGTCGTTGCCGAAGAGCGTACGCAGAATTCGTCCGGTACCGGAGCCTGGCTCGCCGCCAATTATGGGAAACTTCAGTAGTTCTTCCTTGCGGATCAGTGGGCGCTGCGCGAGTGGATGCTCTGGAGGTGCTATGATGACGAGTTTC
This sequence comes from Sphingopyxis sp., assembly GCA_013823985.1. Lineage (GTDB taxonomy): Bacteria > Pseudomonadota > Alphaproteobacteria > Sphingomonadales > Sphingomonadaceae > Sphingorhabdus_B. The sequence continues at coordinate 9,204 of PNNB01000081.1, read as the reverse complement.
TCACGGCGCCAGCTATGCCATTCCACAGATGGTTGATCTTCTGACCATTCGGTCATGATCATATCGGCTTCACCGGACAGGAGTGCATCCACAGCTTGCCGATTGCTGGCGATCATCAAGTCGACAGAGCCGTCGCGACCACGTTGTTTCTCAAAGCCGGCAATGGCGCGCGGAGCCAGGAAGACGCCGACATTGCCGCTTGCCCAGACCACAATTTGACGCTCTTCGATTACCTCCCGCACGCGCTCGGAAGTGGCAACCAGGGAGCGAGCCTGAGGTAGAAATAGTGCTCCGTGCCGGGTTGGAAATGCACGAGCCCTGTTCCTTACGATAAGGGGAACGCCAAAAAACTCCTCAAGCTTGCGCAACTGCTGCGAAACAGCGGGCTGCGAACAGGATAAGCGCATCGCGGCTGATTGGATGCCGCCTTCGTCAACGATGGCGAGAAAGGTCTGGACCTGAGCCAGATTAAACATGCTGCAGCACCCATCATGTGTTGGTTTGTTATCTTTTCGGCGCGTTTGCCGGCGTTTCGGGCGACGCAAACAGACTGAGACAGGTCGCCGTGCGCCAACCATTAGGATAATTGGTACATGGAATGAAACGCAAGTAGCAATTGTAGATCCAATGGCTTTAACGCCTCTGAATAAGCGCATATTTCCAAATATCTTTTGTATTTCAGATACTTATGGATTTAGCTAATAATTCTTCATCATTACAAAATATGATCGTCATCATGATGTCATTTAAGAATGTGATTTAGATAGCGGTGCAGGTTCGATCTCAAAAGGCATGTGCCCGGATGAGGCGGAAAGAGCCTACCGCTTCGACACAACTTATTTCAGGAGGACTATATGGTTACTCGTCGCCGTTTCGCGGCTCTCGCCGCCACTTCAGTTGCTGCTGCTACTCTCGGTCTTTCTTCGGGTAGAGCGTTTGGTCAGGAGAAGCGCAATGGCAAGCTTCACTTGCGGTTTGCAATTGCTCCGTTGCGTCCAACGCCGGCGATCACCATCAAGGAATTCGAGCCGATGTTCCGCTATATTGCGGAGCAGCTTGATGCCACCTACGAGCTGGTGAGTCCCGAAAGCTGGGCTGCCATCTCCGTCGCAATGATGAATGGCCATGTGGATGTTGGCTGGCTTGGACCATGGGGCTACGTCTTGGCCCATCACCGCGGCGGTACGGAAGTGATCGCCACTGCCAAGTATCGGGGCAAGCCGTTCTACCGCGCCATCATCGAAGGCCGTCCAGGCCTGCCGATCAAAGATTTCCCGAATGACGCGAAGGGCATGAAGCTGTCGCTGAGCGATCAGGGTAATACGTCCGGCTGGCTTATCCCCTACGCGCACATGGTGAAGAGCGGGATCGATCCGAAGGAATTCTTCCAGCTTCGCGAAGGCGCAACGTTCGGCAACAATGTGTCCATGATCCAGCAGGGGCTGATCGACCTCGGCTCGAACATGGATCGCGGTCGCAATGGTATGATCGAAGCCGGCGAGATGGATCCGAGCAAGGTTTCCGTCTACTGGACATCCAGCGACTTGCCGAACGACGCCATCTGCGTCCAAAAGGGCTTTGACCCAGTGTTGAAACAGAAAATCAGCGACATTCTCGTGGGCCTTTCGGAAGAGAAGGCGCAGTCGCTCATGGGCAGCGGATATAACGGCTTCGTCCGCGCAACGAACAAGGACTACGCGATCATCGAGGAGGCTGGTCGCCTGACCGGTAAGCTTCGTACCTGATTGAAGCAGGATGGGCGGACCATACGGGTCCGCCGATCTCCTCCACGCGCGCACGCGGCGACGGCGCGTAGCCCTATCTACAATCGTTAAGCCGACGAACAAGCGCACATGCTCGTGAGTGCTTGGTGCTATCTGGCTTATGGAGATGTCGATGATCATCGAAAGCTTCACGAACAAACGCTATACTGAGCCGAGCAACATCATACTCTCCTGGCGCAATGGCTGCCGTGCACTTATTTTTGTAATCGTGTCGTTGTTTTTTGCGGTATGTTTTTCCGTCGTCAATATTGATTTCTACAAGCTTTCGACCGGACTACCCAAGTTGGCTTCATGGTTCGTGCAGATGTTTCCGCCGGATCTGCGGGACATCAATCACGTGTTGCGTGATGCGTTCCAAACGCTCGCGATGGCGACTGTTGGCACCTTCGCTGCTCTCTTGATTTGCATCCCGCTCACACCGCTTGCTGCACGCAATACGACGCCAAACATGGTCGTCTATCGGTTTGTGCGAGCTGTGCTTGGGTGTTTGCGTGGAACTGAGATCCTTGTTTTTGCTTTGATCTTTGTTGCCGCCGTTGGCTTCGGTCCGTTCACGGGCGTACTTGCCATCACGTTTAATATGATCGGCGCACTCGGCAAACTGCTCACTGAAGCCATCGAGCCGGCCGATCCCGGTCCGATTGAAGCGATCCAGCTGACTGGAGCAGGTCCTGTGAAGACGTTCCGCTACGCGCTGTTACCTGACGTCTGGCCGAACATGATCTCGGCTACACTCTACATTTGGGAATTCAATGTCCGCGCCTCGACTGTTCTAGGTATCGTTGGCGCAGGCGGCATCGGCCAGACCCTGAAAGACTCGATCGATCTGCTCGACTTCCCAAAAATGCTGACCGTCCTCGGCGTGATCCTAGCGATGGTGATCGTGATCGACACCCTGAGCTCCTGGCTTCGCCGCCTGGTTCTCAGCCCTCACCCCGGGAGTAATTCCCGGTTGCGCGCTCCTGAGCGCATCGCCAACACATGATGATTATCCAAGGACTACGATCATGAAGGCTGTCGCGCCCGTAACTCTCGCTGACTGTCGAGAGGTCGATACGAAAGGTTCGGAATTTATTATCTTGAAGGACCTCTGCAAGTCCTTCAATGGACGCACGGTGCTTGATAATATACGCTGCTCGATCCCGAAGGGGCAGTTCGTTGTGCTGCTTGGCCCAAGTGGCGGCGGAAAGTCGACACTGTTCCGCTGCCTTACCCGGTTGATCGAGCCGGATAGCGGGTCAATCACGGTAGACGGGACCGACGTAACTTCGCTTAGTCCGCGTAATCTGAATCTGTTTCGTCGCAAAATCGGCTTCGTATTCCAGCAGTTCAATCTCGTAAAGCGGTTTAATGCGATCGATAACGTTCTTGCGGCTCGGCTTAGCTATAATTCGCTCGCAAGAGTTATTCTACGATGCTTCAAGCAGAAGGACCGGCAACTCGCGCTCGCCTGCCTCGATAGCGTGGGGCTGCTTGAGCAGGCGTATCAGCGCGCTGAGGAACTTTCCGGCGGGCAGCAGCAGCGTGTAGCCATTGCACGCGCATTCGCTCAGCAAGGCGATCTAATACTCGCTGACGAACCTATCTCCAGCCTTGATCCGCAATCGTCCGAGAATGTACTTCAGATCCTGCAGCGTGCTGCAAGGGATCGTGGCTTATCAGTGCTGTGCAGTCTACATCAAGTGGATCTTGCTGTGCGATATGCTGATAGCATTGTTGCGCTGAAAGACGGACGTGTGTTGTTCAATGGTCGATCCCAGGACTTTACGCTCGAAATACGTGAGGAACTCTATCGTGCATCGCAAGCTTGAACGTCGTAAAGATTTTTCAGGGCGGCCAGCTGGTGGAGATGTGGCGGAAATCGGCTTGATCGATAGTGCGCTCGTTAGATTGGGCGTTTCACGCGATTGCCTGCTAGAAGTCATGCTCGATATTCGCGACAAAAGAGGAAGTGTGACTGAAGCCGGGCTTCTGCATCTGGCCGGCCGACTTCGGCTAAACGTTGCTGAGGTCTATGAAGTTGCGACATCCTATCCTGCTGTAAATTACGGCAGCACCGAGTCATATCGGACTGAGGCAGATAGCTGCGGTGATTTGGTTTGCGCGTTGCTCAGGGATGTTACGAACAGTCAAAGTTACGCTAGACCCGGCGTCTGCCGCGGGCGGTGTGACCGAGCGAGTCGCGGAGATTCGGGACGAGTGTTTGACGAGTTTCGCGCTGCGGGTGGTTATTCGATTGTCGAGCAGCTGCGTCAGGAACCGTTGCTGAAAGATCGAATTCTTCAAGATATAGGCCGCGGCCATGCTGTTGGACGAGCGGGTAATTTTTTTCCCGTCGGGCGTAAATGGCAAAGTACTATCGCGGCAAGCGGCAAACCGGTTGTTATTGTCAATGCTAATGAGGGCGAGCTCGCGACTTTCAAGGATCGCTACATTCTTGAGAGCGATCCGCATGGCGTGCTGGAGGCGGCGTTAGTCGCTGCACTAGTTATCGGGGCCAACCAGATCTTCGTCTATTTAAGAGATGATTATGTGCATCTGCACACAGTTTTGCGCCGGGCTATTGACGACGTAGTCGCCTCAGGGCTCGCAGATGGACGTCAGATCGATCTGCGGCGCAGCGGCGGTGCCTATATATGCGGTGAGGAAACAGCGTTGATTGCCAGCCTTGAGGGACGCCCACCGCGGCCACGAGAGCGACCGCCCTATCCGACAGAGCACGGATATCATAACCGGCCGACACTAGTTCACAACGTCGAGACATTCTATCGGCTTCGCGGAATATGGGGTGCTGCTTTTGAACCGACAGTACCTGTTACGGGACTGCTGGCTCCAGATGCGGCGCTTTTTAGCGTGTCAGGTCGGGTCAGACAGCCTGGACCGAAGCTCGTCCATGGATTGCCGACGCTCGCCGCACTGATCGATGAGGCAGGCGGCATTTGCGATGGTGACGAACTCGGCGGCATCGTCATTGGCGGCGCTGCCGGGACGATTGTATCTGCCGAACTTTGCCATGCTTCGTTGCAGGATCTCCTTGCGTCAGGTCTGCGTCTGGGCACCGGCAGCGCCATTGTCTTCAATCGGAATGATGACACCGGTTGGATCGCAGCGCGGATGGCGGGCTTCCTGGCACGTGAAAGTTGTGGGCAATGCAGCCCGTGCCGGGTCGGGACGACCAAAATGGCGCGGGCCCTTTCGGATGGTTCACTTGATAACGCGGCGCTTGACGATCTCTCCGTTGCGATGAGTGAGGCATCTATCTGCGGCCTCGGCCGCAGCGCAGGAAAATTCCTTGCACGGGTGATCCATACGGCGCCGGAGAGGCAGCGATGAGTGTGTTCGAAATTGAAGTTGACGGCAGGACGATTACAGCCAAGTTCGGCCAGAGCGTTCTCGAAGCTGCGCTTGCGGCGGGGGTGGATATGCCGCATCTATGCGCCTGCACACGCGAAGGCTACCAGCCGATTGGCACATGTCGGACCTGCCTCGTCGAACTGGACGGGGATGATGAACTGGTGCCGGCGTGTCGACAGAGCGCTGCGCCGGGACTGAAGGTCAATTCGGATAGTGTCCGCGCGCGACGCACCAGACGGGCTGTCGTCGAGTTGCTGGCGTCGGAAATGAGCAAGGAGGCGACGCAGCGGCATCCGGACGGTTTGTTCCATCGCCTCGTGCAACGCGTCGAGGCAGATGCATCGCGGTTTGGCCACCGTCCGGCAAGTGCGGATGTCGATCGCAAGCATCCAGCGATCACGGTCGATTCGGACGCGTGCATCCGTTGCGGCAAGTGCCGCGCGGCCTGTCAGGATGTGCAAGTCAATGGCGTGATCGCGCTCGCCGGTCGCGGAGACGGCATTCACGTTGCGTTCGATACTGGCCTGCCGATGGGAGACAGCAGTTGCGTATCATGCGGAGAATGCGCGCAGGTGTGTCCGACCGGCGCCCTTTCATATTCCGTGCTTTCTACAATTAATGCTCCGCCGCCGATCGAACATGTGGGGGAGACGGTATGCCCTTTCTGCAGTGTCGGATGTCGTGTCGATCTTCATGTTGCAGAAGATCGAATTGTCTATGCCGAGGGTGCGGATGGCCCGGCAAATCATGGTCGGCTTTGCGTGAAGGGCCGATTTGGCTTCAGTTACCTACGTCATCCTGACCGGCTAACGACCCCTCTCATCAGGCGCGATGACGCCCCTAAGGTGGCGTCTCACAATCTGAGGGGCAGGGAGGTGCTCGATCTGTTCCGGCCGGCTTCGTGGGACGAGGCGCTTGACCATGCTGCGCGAGGATTCAGATCATTGCGCGAAAGTCGCGGCGGTGACGTCCTCGCGGTCCTGGGATCGGCGAAGGGAACGAACGAAGCCGCTTATGTCCTGCAGAAGCTGGCGCGTACCGGCTTCGGGACCAACCACGTCGATCATTGCACCCGGCTATGCGCTTCGGTGCCGCCGCTTGCGGAGGCAACTGGCTTCTCGGCCGTCACAATTCCAATCGAACAGATAGCACAGGCTAATGTCGCGCTGATTGTGGGGTCTAACCCGGAGACCAATCACCCCGTCGCAGCTTCGTATATGAAAAATGCGATCCGGCGCGGCACAAAGCTGATCTTGATCGATCCATACTGTCAATCGATGGTGCGCCTTGCGACCCTGCACCTCCAACTGCGGCCGGGGACCGACGTGGCCCTGCTCTCGGCCATGACGCGGCTGGTCATTACTGAAGGTCTGTATGATAGGCAGTTTGTGAATGAGCGCCTGGAGGGCTTTGACGAACTGGTTCAGCGCGTCGTGCCTTACACGCCGGACGTGGCCGAGCGCATCTGCGGTGTCCCCGCAGCGATGATCGCTGAGGCGGCGCGGATGTTCGCGAATGCTCCAGCCGCGATGACGTTCTGGGGCATGGGCGCATCGCAACACGTGCATGGTGCCGATAATATCCGCGCGACCATCGCGTTTGCAATGGTGTGCGGGCAGGTTGGGCGGCCAGGCGCGGGGCTCCATCCGCTGCGTGGGCAGAATAATGTGCAGGGATCCTGTGACGCCGGGCTGATGCCGAATTATTTCCCGGGTTATCGATCGCTTAAGGATACGACCCAGCGAAACGACTTCAGTAATCGGTGGTCAGCCGAGCTTCCCGAAGAGAAGGGGCTCACGGTTGTCGAAATCGTTGACGCGATCCGCTGCGACAGGATCAAGGGGCTGTATGTCGTCGGCGGCAATCCTGCGATGGCCAACCCCGATCTCGCTGCTACGAGAGAGGCGCTTGCCCGGCTTGATCATCTCGTGGTTCAAGATATTTTTACAACCGAAACGACAGCCTTCGCGGATGTTATTCTTCCGGCAGCAGCTCTCGCGGAAAGCGCGGGAACGGTCACCAATACGGATCGCATCATTCAGGTAATTGAACCTGCGCTTCCGCCGCCGGGCGACGCACGCGAGGACTGGGCTATTGTGTGTGGCATGGCGTCCCAGCTAGGGCTACCCTGGGCTAGGATGTCCCTGGAAGCCACCTTTAACGAGATGGCTGCGATGGTGCCGATGCTCAATGGTTTCAACTGGCGATGGCTCAAAAACGAGCGCTGCGCACGCTATCCAATCAAAGCAAAGGATCCGGGCCAGGGAATCCAGCCGGCTTCCGCTCTTACGACGTCGCATGACAGTCTCTTTGCCACAGACTTTCCTCGCGGAAATCGGGCGCAACTGGCAGCACTGGACGGCAACCGAACGAGCGAATTGCCAGATGGTCGATTTCCGCTCACGCTCGTGACTGGTCGACTTCGAGAGCACTGGCATACGGGGTCGATGACACGGCGTGCAGCGATACTTGACGCTTTAAGTCCCGAAGCCCTGGTGCACATAAACCCGAAGGACTTTGAGCGCTTTGATCTTGCCTCGGATCGCTTCATCCGCGTCGAGACACGCCGCGGCTCTGTTTCGGTTCGTCCGTTGTCCGACAGGCGGATTCAGGAGGGCGTAATCTGGCTACCAATGTCGTTCTTCGAAGCAGCCGCTAACGAACTGACAATCAGCAAGCTGGACGACTATACCCGCGTCCCGGCGTATAAATTCTGCGCGGCCAGGGTGGTGGATAGCAGATGACTAATACCAACGGCCGCTGAGGCTGACTCACTAGGGTCAGGACCCATTGATATGGGAGGCGCGATCTGATTCAGGTTCCGTGAGGAGACTGAGGATGAGCGACCTTTACTGGCTGACGGATGAGCAGATGGAGCGTCTGCGGCCGTATTTCCCCAAGAGCCACGGCAAGCCGCGCGTTGATGATCGGCGGGTGTTGAGCGGTATCGTTTTCGTCAATCGCAATGGGTTGCGCTGGCGGGACGCGCCCAGGGAGTATGGTCCAGCCAAAACGCTCTACAACCGGTGGAAGCGGTGGGGCGAGATGGTAACCATGCGGCGTAGGCCGCAGTGCGTCTACGTCGGGTCGTTGGATCGCGAGAGCAGGTCGGGATTGGCCTTGTAGATTTCGACGAGGCCCTTGAGCGTTTCGATGCCGAAGTCAGTGAACGCCATGACGCTGTCGTCACCTGGTCCGTAGACCCAGATTACGCCGCCCTCCGGGTCCATTTCATTGGCGACGTCCCACAGCCAGTCCTCGTCCTCGCCGAGCATTTCGGCGACCCGGGTGATGATATGGACATGGTGGACCTTGTTGACCTGCAAGGTCAGGCTGCCGCGGCCGACAACGCGGATGGCTGGCGCATCCAGTTCCACGGCAACAACTCGTCGATCCGATGAGCCGGGTGCGTCGCGATCCTGGCGAGCACATCGGCGAGCCAGGCCTGGGGATCGACATCGTTCATCTTGGCGGTGACGATGAGGCTATACATGGCGGCAGCGCGTTGACCGCCCCGGTCCGACCCGCAGAACAGCCATGATTTTCGTCCCAAAGCGATGCCGCGCAGCGCGCGTTCGGCGGCATTGTTCGACAAGCACACCCGCCCGTCGTCCAAGAACAGCGTGAAGGCCGCCCAACGCTTGAGGATATAGTCGATGGCCCTGGCGAGATCATGGCCGCGGGAGAGCTTGGCTCGCTGCTCGCGCATGTAGACCGCAAGCGCATCGACCAGCGGCTTGCTCAGCTCCTGGCGTACCGTCTGGCGCTCCTGCGCAGTCCTGCCGTTGATCGGCCGCTCGATCTCGAACAGGGCATCGATGCGGCGCACGACCTCGATCGCGATGGGAGAGAGCGCGATCGTCTTCTTGCCCGATGCCTGCCGCCGGGCATTCTCCGCGAGATCGGCCATGGCGAAGAACGGGCGCCTGGCGTGAACCCAGCACCCTGCTTCCAAAATCCGCCCCGGACTTCGCCCAGTGTCCAGCGACATTCGGAACTGACCCCTTTCCGTCATGAAGAACTGACCCCCATGCCGTTTGCCCTTCAGGCGGTTGCGGGTTGATGC
>PNNB01000043.1 GCA_013823985.1 Sphingopyxis sp. | reverse complement strand
TAGGCAAGATCGAAAACAAGCGGGTTAGCGATTAAAGGAAGGCAAAAATATCCGCCATGGCGATAAAGAATCATCGCGGCAGACACGACCCATATTGTCGATATAATCTGGAAAAATACGGTGTGATCGATAGGAACAAGTCCGTCCTGGATCATCTTGATCAAAAATTCCCAGGTATATTCTGCCGTAAAATATGAAGACAACGTATCATATTCAAAATAGTTTAATACAGAATCTCCGGTGATGATTTTCTGTGCGTATATTTCTCGATCCCAAAGCATCTTGTTAGTGGCTGATAACAAGATTTCAGACCATGGGACGAGAGAAATCATCACCATAATCATCATCGGAATGATATACGACTTCGCGCTGCGAATTTTGGGCAAATTATATTGATTTATTTCACGCATCGAGCAATGTCTTTACAAAAATCTTAAATGCAGGATGTTTCACGGTGAAGATTCTTTTTCTGACTTCTTCCATGGGAGGGGGTGGCGCTGAACGGGTCGCAGCGCTGCTCGCCAATGCCTGGACCGCCCAGGGGCATGACATCACGCTTATGCCGACTTTCTCAGCCCGCGGAGAGTGTGTCTATCGGTTAGCGGAAAGGGTCGAACTGGAGTTTCTTTCGGATCACTGTAAAGCTGGTGCAAACCGGCTCGCACGGCTCAAAATCTTGCGCCGGTTCATAGGGGCGTTGCGGCCCCATGTCATCGTTTCATTTTTGCCCCATGTGAACATTGGCGCGCTGATTGCCGCCAGGGGTACCGGCATTCCTGTCGTCGCCTGCGAGCGTACCTATCCACCGCGGCTCATGCCACCGCTCCCCCTGTCCTACCGCATCCTTCGCCGCTTGACCTATCCTTGGGCTGCCGCACTCGTGGCGCAAACCGAAGCGACAGCCAAATGGCTGCGGCGGCGCGCGCGCCGGGCAAAGACTGTGGTCATTTCCAATCCCATTGCCTTGCCGATGGTCGATGCAGACCCCGTCATCCCGCCGGAAGCTTTGCTGAAGTCGGGGGATCGGGTCATATTGTGGGTGGGCCGGATGGACGCCGCCAAACGCCCTGACATCATGGTCGACGCCTTTGCCAGGCTCGCCGGCGCGGCCAAAGAATGGAAGCTCGTCATGCTGGGTGACGGTCCACTGCGCCCGATGCTGCAAGCCATGCTCGCCGAGAGGGGGCTCGACGGACGCATGTTCCTGCCCGGCTTCGCCGGCAATCTCGCCAGTTGGTACGGCCGGGCCGACCTGTACGTCATGACCTCCAGCTACGAAGGCTTTCCGAACAGCCTGCTGGAGGCGATGGCCCATGGCGTGGCGTCGGTGGCGTTCGACGTCGAAACTGGCCCCGCGCAATTGAGCGATGGCGGACGTCGATTACGGTTACTGCCCGACAACAGCCATGTGGAGCGGCTTCAGAATACCCTGCACGATCTGATGGCCGACGATCCGCAACGCGCAGTCCTGTCGCGCACCGGTCGCGAGGTCGCCGATGTCTATTCGCTCGACACGATCTTGTCGGAGTGGGATAGTCTGCTTCGCAACGTCGCGGCCGAAGCTCAAGACGCCCCAGAGCCCAACTCGTCGTAAACGAATGCCGCAACTCCGAGCGGCCAGGCAAGCAGCTTCAGCGCCCAACCAGCAAAGGTTTGCGGCGGATGTCGCACGGTTCGGCCGCTCCGGTGCAGATGCCACGCAAAGCGTGTGTGGTTGGCTGCGATCTTCACCACTTGGGTTGGCGCCTTCGCGAACCAGCGCCAGTCATGATCCAGAAATGCGGCCGCGGCAAAGCATTGCCCTTCAGCAACTCCGCGCATTTTGGCCACCGTCTTCTGGCTATGGATCAGCGAATCCGGCTCGATGTGATAGATGCGCACGACATCATTTACGTAGCGGGTCCGATATTTTCGGGCGATCGCGTTCCAGACCAGCCCTTCGCCGACCAGTCCCTGAATGAACTCGGGAAAGGGATAGTCCCGAAGAACCGCTAACCGTTGAAAGCCCCATTTTTCGCCGCCGATACCGTCGCCCAGCGTCGATGACAGTGTATCACTGTCATACGGGCTGGTGGGATAGCGGTCGCCGACGATCGCACCCGCTTCGTCGATGCACAGGCCGGTAACCCCGACATAGGTATCGCGATCCGCTTCCGGGATCGCGAACCAACGATCGCGAAAAATCTGCAGCGCGTCAGCCGGCGCGGTATCATCGCTGTCCCAGCACAGGAACAATTCGCCCCGCGCCTCGCGAACGCCGCGGTTGAACGCGGTCTTCTTGTGCCCGTTCGGCTGGTGAAAATAGCGAATCGGAAAACGCGCCTCGCGCGCCCATGCCTCGACCAGTTCAGCGGTATTGTCGGTCGACCCATCATCGACGACAACCCATTCGAAATCGCGGAAAATCTGCGCCGCGATGCTTTCATAAACCCGCCGCAACGTGTGCGCACGGTTATAGCTGGGGGTGAAAATCGTAAAGAGCGGCGCCGCCATCATTATTCGGCCAGCAGGCGCTGGGCTTGGGGATCACGCGACGCGAGGATGTTCTGCACCATCGGAAAGGGATGATCGCGATCCGTGACCGGATGCCACGCACCATCAACCTTAGCCTTATCCAGCGCAAAGATCGCGAAGCCCTGCGCGATCAACAGGTCGTGGATATCAGCATAACGATAGCCAAATTGCGCGAAATGCACGTCGCCAACCTCGATGAGCAGATGCCGGGTCCGCCCCAGTGATTTCTGGAGCCCTTTCAAAACAAAGAACTCGAATCCCTCGACATCGATCTTGATGAGATCAATGTCCTCATCGGGCAGCAACATCTGCGCCGGAATCGTCGGGACAACGATCTCGCCATGACCAATCTGGTTCATGTCATCGGATCGCATGTCGCTAAAGCGCGCCCAGCCAAAATCTTCGCCGCAAGCCGCGTTCACCGGGTGAATATTGGGCGTTTGGTTCAGTCGCAAGTTTTGCGACATCAGCCCGAATATCCGCGGATGCGCCTCAAATGCAAAGACTTTTCCGTCCGGCCCAACGGCTTTTGCGCCAGCAAGAACGAGATCGCCGATATTGGCACCGATATCGACATAGGTGCCGCCCAGTTTCAACAGCGACTGGATGATGTCGACATCGTCCGACCGTTCGTTGGCGTAAAGCCAGAGCGTCATCGACAGCGCCGTGTTGAAGAAATGCAGCTGATAGCCGCGGCGCTGAATCTTGAATCCCAGCTTTTCGGCAAGGCCCGAACGCGCTAACAGGCGCGAAGCCAGAAAGCGCATGGGCTGCCGCTCTTCACCCAGTCGTTTGACGATATGCGAAATTTGCATGCCTACTCCATGTTCGTTCTGAGTGGTGCCGCGCTTCCGGCCTTGGGCGCACGCCCAAATACCGCGCAATTGATCCCGAGCGTCCTGTACACGGCGCGAAAGGCGAGCGCACGATAACTGACCAGAGCGATCGAGGCCGCGAGTGCTGCCCCGGTCAATCCCAAGAGGGGGATGAGGACCAGGCAGAGGATCAACGATATTGCCAGGCCGATGCCGACGAGCGCGGTGATCCGGTTGTGGTGGCCCGTCATGTTGAGCAGATAGACCGGATCACCAAAGAAGAAGGTCGCGAAATGACCCGCAGCCAGGATCGAAAGCGCCAGGCCGGCGCCGGCATATTCAGCCCCAAAAACCAGCGTAACAATCTGTTCTGAAAAGATGATGAGAGGAATCGCGGTCGCAGCACCGGCCAGCATAATCAGTCGGCCTGTTTGCCGGACAAGGCGTTGCAACAGTTGATGCTCACCCGCCGCGAACAGCCTGGCATATTCGGGCGCGAGCACGATCGTGGCGGCGCCATAGGCAAACGCAACGAGCAACCCGCCCTCTACGGCCACGCGATAAAGCCCCACCTCCACTTCGTCGGCGATCAGGCCGAGCACCAGCAGATCGACCCGCATCAGCGCCATATAAACCAGCGCGTTCAGCATGAAGCCGAGGCCCGTTTGCAACAGTTCGCCTGCTCCGCGCACCTGGCTGGCGTCGTCGACGACGTGATGACGCAGCAGCGACCACAAATGGCCGCCGGCGATCAGCAGCAAAAGCGTAACCGCTATAAAACGCCCCTCGATCGTGATGTCGGCATCGTAGCGGTTCAGGCCGAGCATGAGCGCCGCGCTGATCAGCAACGTCACCCCCGACAGGAGCAATGTTCCATAGAGTTGGAACGACAGGGTGCGACCCAACCCCCGCAAAACGCCGATCGTCACTTCAAAAAACGCCGCGGGCACGATCAACCACAGACCGAATTTCATTAACTCGCCCAGCGACGTCTGCGGCGCCAATTGCAAAGCGACTTGTCCGATCAAGACGATCGCAAGAGCGGCGACGCCGACGAGCAGATAGCCTTTGCGAATTGTCGCGCGAACATTCACGGTGGCAGCACTGCCGCGCGATGCAGCAATGTCGCGCGTCAGCAGTTCGGGCAAACCAAGCCTTGCCGGTAACAACAGCAACCCGACAGCCGCAATGACGAACGAATAGGCACCGAATTGCGCAGGGCCGAGCCAACGCGCAAAGATGATGCCCACGCCAACCGCAACAGCACGATCAACCAGGCTCACGGCGCCGACGCCGGCGGCTTGCTGAATGAAGGAACGGAGTTGCATACAGATTGAGCCCGTATTTGCGCGCCGGTTTACAGGCGCAAATCGCTTTCGGCGAGCGGCAGGATGCCCTTTACGTCGACCAGAATGGCGTCCGCTTTGCCAAAGACCCGCAGCGCGGCGCTTCCTCCTTCGGCAAATTCACGATGCGCGACCGCCAGGACCACGGCGTCATAGTCGCCCGCGGCCGGATCGGTCAGGTCGATCCCATATTCATGCTGCGCTTCGGCAGCGTCGACCCACGGATCGTGGATATCGACCTGCGCGCCATATTCCTTCAGCTCCGACACGACATCAACGACACGGGTGTTGCGAATGTCGGGGCAATTCTCCTTGAACGCCAGCCCGAGCATCAGGATGCGAGCGCCCTGTACCGGAAGGTTGCGTTTGATCATCAGGCGAACGATCTGACTGGCGATATAGCTCCCCATCCCGTCGTTGACCCGGCGGCCGGCCAGGATGACTTCGGGGTGATAGCCGACCGACTGCGCCTTGTGGGTCAGATAATATGGATCGACGCCGATGCAGTGCCCCCCGACTAGGCCGGGAGTGAATTTTAGGAAGTTCCATTTGGTACCGGCGGCGGCGAGCACGCTGTGGGTGTCGATGTCGAGTTTGCCGAAGATGATCGACAGCTCGTTCATCAGCGCGATGTTCAGATCGCGCTGGGTGTTTTCGATCACCTTCGCGGCCTCGGCCACCTTGATGCTCTGGGCCATGAACGTGCCCGCGGTGATGATCTCGCTATACAGGCGATCGACCCATTGCGCCGCTTCGGGCGTCGAACCACTAGTCACCTTGCGGATCGATGGCAGGCGATGCTCCTTGTCACCAGGATTGATCCGTTCGGGGCTATAGCCGCAAAAGAAATCGTGGTTGAAGGTCAGGCCGCTGACCCGCTCCAAGATCGGCACGCAATCCTCTTCAGTACAGCCCGGATAGACGGTGCTTTCATAGATGACGACGTCGCCGCGCTTCAGCGCGCGGCCGACCGTCTCCGACGCCTTCATCAGCGGGGTCAAGTCGGGGCGCTTATGCTGGTCGATCGGCGTCGGCACGGTGACGATGAAGACACGCGCCTGCGCCAGGTCGGCCGAATCATGCGAAAAACGCAGCAGGGTCGCCGCGGCCAGTTCGTCCGCGGTCGTTTCCAGCGTATCATCGCGTCCCTCGCGGAGCGCTGCAATCCGCGAAACATTGATGTCGAACCCGACGACCGAACGCCGACGGCCGAATTCGACGGCCAGCGGCAACCCGACATAGCCGAGACCAAGCACGGCGATGGCAGCAGAGCCAAAATCAGGAAGCGATGCGGGGGAAGTCTCGCTCATTTTTGAAAATAATCCCTATACCAGGCAACGAATTGGCGAACGCCGTCGCGAAAATCGGTTTGCGGTCGATAACCGGTCAAGCGTTCGAGCAGGCTGGCATCGGCCCAGGTTGCCGGGACATCGCCCATCTGCATCGGCATCAGATTGCGCTTTGCGTCCATCCCGAGCGTTTCCTCGATCGCGGCGACGAAATCGAGCAGCCGAACCTTGTCATTGTTGCCGATGTTGACGATGCGGAACGGCGCGACGGGCGACAGGCTGTCGCCGGGTTCGATATCCGCGGCGCTTGCCGGACGTTCGGGCACCGCGTCGATCAGCAGCCGGATGGCGCGGACCAGATCCTCAACATAGGTAAAGTCGCGGTACATGTCGCCGTTGTTGTACAGGTCGATCGGCCGACCATCCAACATGGCATCGACAAATTTGTAGAGCGCCATGTCGGGCCGCCCCCACGGACCATAGACGGTGAAGAAACGGAACATCGTCGTCGGCACGTTCCACAGATGGGCATGGGCATGCGCCATCGATTCGGTCGCCTTCTTAGTCGCCGCATAAATGGTCAGCGGTGTGTCGGACTTTTCCGTCTCCTGGAACGGCATTTCGTCGTTGGCGCCATAGACTGACGACGTCGACGCCATCAGCAGATGCGCCACCTGGTTGCGGCGCGCCGCGTCCATCACGTTGAACGTGCCCACGACATTGGCCGAGATATAGGCATGGGGGTTTTCGAGCGAATAGCGCACGCCGGCCTGCGCCGCGAGATGGACGATCACATCGGGTTTGAAATCGTCGATCGCGTCATCGACCCGCGTGCGATCCTCGAGCATCGCTTCGACCGCGCGGAAATGCTGGTTCTGCATCAGGACCTGGTGCCGGCGACGCTTCAGATTGACGTCGTAATAATCGGTCATCCCGTCGAAACCGGCGACCTCATACCCTTCCGCCAGCAACAGCTTGGCGAGATGAAAACCGATGAAGCCGGCGGTACCGGTCACGAATATTTTGCGTCGCACGTAAATCTCCGAAAGACGGGGTTAGTTTCGGGCGGGAAGCCGTGCCGGGCGGCTTGAGCCCGCTACCTGGCGCTGAAAGCTCAGTTGGTCGAGCGTGATATCGACGCCGGAATCTACATTGGTGGCGTCGAGTTCGACCTCGAACCAGTACCAACGACAAGGCGACGCCGGTAAATTGATTGTCTGGCTGCCGACCCCTTCGGCAAGCCGACCTGAATCGGCTGACTTGCCGCCACTGATGCCGGGATCGGTACACGACAGACGGTAACGCAGTTCGGCGCCGGGCGACGCCTTCAGTCCGGCTAGTTTCCAGCTCAGCTGGTAGCGCCCCGGCGTCAAGGCCGTGATCTGGCGCACCGCGACTCCGCTCGATGACGGCAGACTGGAAAGCAACAAGCTGCCCTTTGCCGGATCGATGCTCACACCGATTTCACCGCTCTGCATCATTTCCCAATCGACGGGCGAAAAGCGCGGAACTTGCGAAAAATCGGGGTTTACGAGGCTATCGCCGGGCGTCGTTTTCAGCCCGAGCGCCCGCGCCAGATCGGACGCGATATCATATTGGCTCGATTCCACGAGCCGACTGACAAGCAACGCGTCGGTTTCAAGCGGTTTGCGCTGGTTCCAGGGGGGCCGCGTGATACGAAGTCGCAATTCGCCGACCTGCGGCACGGCTTGCGAGAAGCGGAGCGCGGCTGCCCAATATTCGTCAGCCCAGTCGGGGGCGCGGCCCAGCATCGGAGCCAATGCCTGAATCGCAGCCGGGTTGAGCGTTGCGGTAGCCAGCCGCTCCAGGTAAAAGCTGCGGACCTCGGTGCTGACCGCCATCGCGCGATCGAACAGCTTGATCACGCGGTCGGGACGGTTTTTCGGCAACTCCTCGTCGATCAGCATCGCGTTGATCAGCCGGTCGCGCCGCGTGACCTTGCCCGCGAGTTGCAGCAGCGCCTGTGATCGCTGCTGGTCACCGTCCGCCGCCAGCCCGGCGATCAAGATCGGCAAGGCGTTGGCCGCCAACGGCTCCGCGGCAAAGGCGCGCTCAGCCAGACGGCGCTCAGGCGCGCCTGGGCGGGCTTTCGGGTTTTTGACGAGACGGGAACCATAAAGGGCCCGCGCGACGCCCGCCTTAGCCAGCCCCTGTGGCGGCACGCCAACGGCCATCGCAACGGCGGGTTTGCGCGTCTGGTTCGCGATCGCGAAGCTCGTCACGCCAACCGCGACGGCCGCCAGAGCGCCCATCCCCAACACAAGATATCGTCTGTCCATTTTCACGCGCCAACCGCTTTCCGACCTGGGACGTTAATTAGACTTCTCCGCGTTCTTGTCCGCGCCATAGCCATAGCCATAGCCATAGCCGTAACCATAGCCGTAACCGTAGATCTCGTTCCGGCGGCTGACCTTGGTAACCAGCGCACCAAAGATCTGGGCGTCCGACTGCCGCAGACGGTTGAGCGCCGATTTGATCGCCCGCGAGCTGTTGCTCGACGCATCGATCGTGAAGATGAGTCCTTCTACGCGACGTGAGAGCAGCGGCGCATCGGCGAGCCCAAGGACCGGCGGGGAATCGAGAATGACATGGTCATATTCGTTCTGGAGCAATTCGATCAGCTGCCCGAGCCGCGACGAACTGAACAGTTCGGCCGCATTGGGCGGGGTGGGGCCCGCGAGCATATAGTCGAAGCCGAACGTATCCGACGTCGCAATCAAGCTGGTCACGTCGTCCGAACCGGTCAGATAGTTGCTCAAACCCTGCTTGTTCTCGATCCCGAGCATCTCGTTCAGCGATGGGCTGCGGATGTCGGCATCGATCAAGATGATCTTTTTGCCGGTTGACGCGAACACATGCGCGACGCTCAGCGCCGAGCTGCTCTTGCCTTCCGCTGGCCGCGTCGACGTCAACAAGAAGCTGCGCGGCGCGCCATGATGGGTCAGGAAGGTCAGATTGGTCTGCGCAGCCAGATAGGCTTCGTAAACCATGGACTTCTTGTCGAGCAGAAGGTTTTGGAAATCGTCCGATTCCACGCGGGGGATCGAACCGAGCAACGGCAAGCCGAAGCGCTCGTTGACTTCCGCCGGATCGCGGATCGACTGGTCGAGTTGTTCGAGGATGAACACGAGGCCGCCGGCGAGCAGAAATCCCGCGATGATCGACAGCAACAGGTTCAGGAACAGCTTCGGACTCGACGGCGCATTGGGCACCGTCGCTTGATCGACGACGGCAATATTGTTCGTCCCAACACCGGCAACGCCGATTTCCTTGTAGCGCTGGAGCAGGCCGTCATAGAGTTGCCGATTGGTGTCAACCTCGCGCTGCAAGATCGTATATTCGATCGATCGGCGCTGCTGACTACGATAATCACCGGTGACGCGATCGAGTTCGGCCATCAGGTCGCGTTCGCGTTTGACAGCACTGTTATATGACTCGCGGTTGACGGTTTGTGTCCGCCCGGATTCCGTCGCCAGTGAGCGACTGATGCTTTCGAGTTGCTCGCGCTTGGCGATCAATTCGGGATAATCTTCGCCAAAGGTCGACCGCAGCTGGGCCAGCTCGGCGGTCACCTCGGCGCGGCGCTGGCGCAGGATGCTGACCGCATTATTGCCGGCGGCGTCGGCGACTGCCGTCGAATTGGCAACCTGGCTTTCCGCCGCGATCCGCGCATCGCGTGCCGCAGATAATGCCTGACTGATCTGTTCGATGTCCGCCGATACCAGCGTACGCTCTACCGTCGTGCGGCCATTGGCGTCGCTGCGCCCCTGCAGCGTGATGATGTCATTGTTGGTCGCATAGTTGATCAACTCGCGCTCGGAATCTTCAAGATTTCGGCGCAAGCTAACGATGCGTTCTTCGAGGAAGCGCCGCGCATCGCTGGTCGCGGCATAGCGACGGTCAAGGCTCGCGGCCACGAACTGCTTCACCCAAAGGTTGGTCAGACGCGCCGACAAGGCAGGCGACGGCGTCGAAAAGCTGACGTCCACCAGGCTCGACGTTCGCACAGGCGTGATGGTGACCGCATCCATCAGGATACGCGCTGCCCGCTCCGCCATGCGCTGCCGCGCCTCGCTGGTGCGCACGTCGCCGTCTTCCGCCTCGTCCAACCCGTAGAGCTTGACGAATTCTTCGTCATTGAGGAGGTTGCCGGCGCGCACCGCACGCTCCGACAGCGAGCGCGATTCCAGCAGATTGTATTGGGTGTTGTAGAAGGCGATCTCGTTCGTCAGATTCTTTTCGCGCGCGCCCTCGACCTCGGTCTCGACCGGCGCCTGCGGTGAAATTTCAACGCGCGAGGTGCTCGTGTAAAGTGGCGTAGTCAGAAACGTCGCGATCAGGCCGAGTGCGACGCAGCCAAGAACGGCACCCAGAACCCATGCCTTGTGATTGAGCAGCGCGACAAAGGCGCGCTCGAGCATATGCATGTCGAAAAACCCGCCCTGATAGGACGCTTCGCGCGTGTCCATATCGGGAAGTCGCGGATTTATCGCCGAACGCCCGGCTTTTACACTGTCCATCTGTTTTGCTGTCCGTCTTAGATCTGGTTGCCGAGGATGATGAGCGGCGTGGTCAGCAGCGTCGATGCCTTCAAAATATTGTCGAACATCCGGCGCTGCGGGGAATCGCCCACTACTACGACGTCATTGGGATAAATCTCCGGGTCGCCGTAATTGCCGCGGCGGATCGCCTGAAGGTTATAGGCGCCGACATATTGCTGTCCCTCGACCTTGCGAAAGATCAGCACCTCATCGAGCTTTGAAAATTCGGTCGTACCGCCGGCTAGCGCAATAGCGCGCATCAGCGTCACCTTGCCATAAATCGGGAATTGCCCGGGTTTCGTGACTTCACCGTCAACCGTTACCGACTGGGCCAGCATAAGCGCCGGATTTGTCGGCACCTTGAAATTCACGCTGACGTTCGGGTTACGAATAAAGCGCCCAGCCAGGCGCTGCTCGATCTCGCGCGCCACTTGATCGGGCGTTTTTCCCGCACCGTCGACCAGCCCTACAAGCGGGAAATTGAACTTTCCTTCGCCGTCGGTCAGCACGTCGCGCTGAAGATCGCGAACGCCATAAACATCGACGGCAAGCTCCGTGAACGGCCCGACAAAGGACTGCCGCGACGTCTGGCGCGTATCGTTGCCGCCCGGGGTTGGCAGGTCGGTCAGCAACGTCACGCCCGACGCCGGGTTAACCGCCACCGGTCCAGGAGCCTTTGAACAGCCCGACAGCGCTATCACCGCGACAACAAAAAGGATTCGCAGGCCATTCATAAATGAAGATTCCAGACCGAGGATTATTAGGTAAATGAAAAACGCCCATAGGCAGAAACGAGGGGATACGGAAGCCCGCTAGTCCCTTTTTCCCAATCTGTCGCCCTCGGATCGAGCCCGGACTAGGATCACGACCAGAAACGCGACCACCATCATCAACGACGGTTGCCGCAGCGGATAATCGACGAGACTGCCGATCGCGAGGAAGACAAAGCAGGTCGACAACGCCACCTGTTCGATCGTTGCAAGTCCGCCCGAACTCGGACGTTTGCGCAGCGCGGCAAGGATCAACCACGCAAGCCATCCGATCGCGGCGAGCGCGATCAGCACTGCCGGCAGCCCGCCCTCGATCGGAAACTGCAGCCAGTCGTTATGTGCATGATTGAAATATGTGGGCCGCAACAGCGCGTCGGGTTCCACGATCTGGAAGACTTTGGCAAAGGAACCAAAGCCCGATCCCCAAAGCCATTGGCCCCGCAGCAATTCCGTTACGGTGGACAATGCCTCCAGCCGCATCTCTGCGGCGGCGTCGCCGGAACTTCCGAGCATCCGGGTGACCGAACTCGCCCGGCCCGACACATAGGAAATCAGACCGACGACAGCCACGATGACGATAGGCGCAACGGTAAGCGCGATCCGAACCAGCCTGTCCCAGCGCGCCGACTTTGCAGTGCGCAATTGATTCACCGGCTGATGGCGAAACCGATACCCCCAGCGGATGAGGACGAACGTCAAAATGAGCGCCAATGTGCCGCAAAGCAGTCCCAGGCGCGAACCGGTGATCAGGATCAAGACGAAAAACAGGGCGACACTGCTGCCCAACGCCGCGATGATGAGCGGATTTCGCTGTTTGCGGACCATTCCCTTGACGATCAGCCAGCCCGCCGCGACGATCGCCAAGGCCAGCAAAAAAGCCTGATGATTGCGATTGGCGAAAAGCCCGACCAGCCCCTCTTCATTGGTAATCCGGTACAGATAGAACACGCTGCGCGGTCCGGCGACAAACTGCATCAGGGCAAATGCCGACGAAACAACGGCGAAACCCCAGACAAGCCACCACAGGCGCTCACGCTGCTCGACAGGCGTCGCGACGGCAACCAGCAGCGCCCCGAATGGAACAACAAGCGATAACAGGCTGTTGAGAGTCAGCGACGGCGTGAGGCTAATCGGCCGCCACCGGTCGCCGTGCCCGAGCAGCTCGTCCATTTTGAAAACGATGTCTCGGTTTGGCAGGCCCCGCCAGACATCCGACGGCAGCGGGATAAGCTGAACCACCATCCAAACCGCCAGCGCCGCGAGAAGCAATAGCGGTATTCTGATCGACCGCCAGGCCGCGGTGGGCGTACTCACGAGCGCCGCAAAGACAAACAGGGCAGCGAATGCGCGCAGAAAAGGCAGCGACGCGACGTCGCTGCGCGATGAACCGCCCATCAACGCGATGATCACGACGAACGCCGCAAGCATCACCCACCTGCCGCTCGCTGACATATCGCCAGAAAGGCTGAACAGAGGCCCCCTTCTGATCGACGATCGCTTGGTCGAAAATCGGCTCATCGAACAGCGTCGCCGTTCAACGGGCGCTGCGTCGGCGCGGCCCAGTCAAGGCTCATGGCTATTACAACTCCCATATTTTGCTTTGCCGCTCGCCGCTGAGCTTACGCGTTATCGGCCGTGTCGAGAAACCAGCGATCCTGGCCTTCCAGACCAAGCGCGGTCAGACGTCCGGTCATATAGGCTCCCGTGTCGATCCCGATCCGATTCGCCGCCTCATCGACGGTTTCGGATATGGTGTGGCCATAAACGATTATTCCGTCAAAGCTATCTTCCGCTTCCAGAAACTCCTCGCGGATCCACCGCAGGTCGGACAGTTTCTGCCGCTCCAGCGGCACCCCGGGCCGCACGCCGGCATGGACGAATACATAATCGCCAATCTGGACCATATCTTC
>PNNB01000082.1 GCA_013823985.1 Sphingopyxis sp. | reverse complement strand
TCCGCGTCCGGCCAAAGGCAATGACGGTGGCGGTGATCCTGGCTGGCCTTTTCCCCATCCTCATCGGCACCGGCACCGGGTCCGAAGTGATGAGCCGCATCGCAGCGCCAATGATCGGCGGGATGATTACCGCACCGCTGCTTTCAATGCTGATTATCCCTGCGGCCTATCTGCTGATGCGCAGGCAGAAAACTCAAGTTCAACACCAAGGAGAACCGACATGAAAAACATACTGATGACCGCGACGTTGCTCGCATTGCCACTCGGTCTGACTGCCTGCGGCAAACCCGCCGAAGCGCCCAAGGCTGAAACCCCTACTGACCCGATGGCTGATATGGCAATGCCCGCTGAGGCAAAAATGGCCAAAGGCACCGGAACTGTCACCGCGATCGACACAGCATCGGGTAAGATCACGCTCAATCATGGCCCGATTGCAGAACTCGAATGGCCGGCAATGAAGATGGGGTTTTCTGCCGACGCCGCTGCCATCAACTCGGTCAAACTTGGCGAAAGAGTTCGTTTCGAGATTGAATGGAATGGCAAGACCGGTCGCATCACAAAACTGGAACCGCTAGAGCCGCCTAGCAGATAGTCTTCAGGCTAGCAATTTGCCGTGCATCGACGAGAAGTGAAGTAGCGGGTTGAACGCATCTGGCGGCGCGAGGTCGCTAAGGCTGATGGCCGATGTCCGTCGCGGATTTTGTGGGGAAGGACATATCAATAGCGGACAGCTGAGTGAGGCAGTCAAAGGCCAACTCGCGCTGGTAGCGCGGGCGGAGGGTCGCTCTGACGGTCGCGCAGTACCGCTTGTTGTGAACGGCACAGCGCCGTGCCAAAGGAGTTCGAATGTCAGCGCGTTTGCGCATACCGGACAATCTTCTTGCAACGACCAAAAGAGAGTCGGTGAACAAGCCACGCGGTATGACCAGGCACGCATGGAGCAGGCAGTGTAAGCCCGGCATAAAGGGCAGTCGTGATGCTCGCTGTCGACTTTTTTATGAATCGATCGGCGCGTTTTCGTTCACCAGCCGCGCCGACGCCGATATTGGCGGGCATGACTGCTATCGTGACGGCGCTCCTGCCGGTCGTGGTTATAGTCATGCCGCGATTCAAGCGACCGGTGGACGCGGCGATGCTCCCGTCGGTTGAGCCTGAATTGATAGGCGCGGTCATGACGGTCTTCGATTCGGTCGTGAGTTGTCGTGTTTATCTTCTAGTTGCTCGTGCTGTCGGTCATGGCGATCGCGCGAGCGATTTTCATGTGCCATTGCGGGCACAGCTACGCCCAGCGCCATCACTGAACTGATCAAAGCATAAATGACTTTCTTCATGGCGGATCTCCTCTGCATAAACTCGCATACCGAAGTCAACCTGGCTCTGAACCCGCCGTGAAGAATGGTTTCATGCGACGTTCAGCATGAATCGCACAATCGGGGAACGCAACGCGCACGGTCACGGCCTTGCGGTCCCCCGAACACTTCTGCTTACAGGTTATCGGCGGGAAGGAGCGCAGTTACCCAGCATGTCCTTCCCAGTGACGTGCAATATTGAAGCGCAAAGACGCTTCAACGTAGCGCCGGCTCCCCCTTATCGTCACACGCTTGTCTCCTACAGCGCGTATCAATAGGTTACGGAACTCGTACTTAGCATATAACTGTTGATTACCGCTGAGAGTTGACCCGGGAGGGATATAAATTTCCGTCGAGAACTGACCCATGTTTGAACCACCTCTGGACGCAGGTTTGGAGGCAACATGGAGTGATCTACATGGCATTATTGAGTGTAATCCGGCGCTGGCATTTTCGTGAAGGGATGGCGATCCGCGAGATTGAACGGCGTACAGGCTTGTCTCGGAACACGATCCGCAAGTATTTGCGTGAGCACACGGTCGAGCCGAAGTTCAGGGTTCCTGACCGACCCAGCAAGCTGGACCCGTTTGCCGAGAAGCTGACCGGTTGGCTGCGGATAGACGCGACCAAGTCCCGCAAGCAGAAGCGGTCTGCCAAGCAGATGCATGCGGACCTGGTGTCCCTTGGCTTTGACGGTGGTTATGGCCGTGTCGCAGCGTTCGTGCGGGCATGGAAGACGGACAGGCAACGGGACGCCCAGGCCAGCGGACGCGGTACATTCGTGCCGCTGGTGTTTGCGCCAGGAGAGGCGTTCCAGTTCGACTGGAGCGAGGACTGGGCGATCATTGCGGGCAAGCAGACCAAGCTGCAGGTTGCGCATACCAAGTTGTCACACAGCCGGGCCTTCACCGTTCGGGCATACATGCTCCAGACCCACGAGATGCTGTTCGATGCGCTGACCCAAGCCTTCCGTGTACTGGGTGGTGTGCCCCAGCGCGGGATCTTCGATAACATGAAGACCGCAGTTGATCGGATCGGTTCGGGCAAAGCGCGGCAGATAAATGCGCGCTTCGCGGCGATGGCTAGTCATTACCTGTTCGAGCCGGAGTTTTGTAACCCTGCATCGGGTTGGGAGAAGGGGCAGGTTGAGAAGAACGTGCAGGATGCGCGCCGCCGCTTGTGGCAGCCGATGCCCAGCTTCCCCGATCTCGAGACGCTCAATGCATGGCTTGAGGTGCAGTGCATAATGCAATGGAGCCATATCCAGCACGGCAGCTTGTTCGGCACTGTTGCCGATGCCCATGCCGAAGAGGTTACCAGTCTGATGCCGCTAGGCCGTCCCTTTGACGGCTTTGTCGAGCACACCAAGCGGGTATCTCCCACCTGCCTGGTGACGTTCGAACGCAACCGCTACTCTGTGCCGGCATCCTTTGCCAACCGGCCTGTGTCCTTGCGGATTTACCCGGACCGGATCGTCATTGCCGCCGAGGGACGGGTCTTGTGCGAGCATGGCCGGATCATTGCGCGATCGCATCATCTGCCGGGGCGGATCGTCTATGACTGGCGGCACTATCTGGCAGTAATCCAGCGCAAGCCCGGTGCACTACGCAACGGCGCGCCGTTCATCGAGATGCCCGATGCGTTCCGCCAGTTGCAAGGCCATCTTCTCAAGCGTGTCGGTGGTGACCGTGAGATGGTCGAGATATTATCGCTGGTCCTCCAACATGACGAACAGGCGGTGTTGTGCGCCGTCGAGCTCGCGCTGAAGGGAGGCGTGCCGACCAAGACTCACGTTCTCAACATCCTGCACCGGCTGACCGACGGCAAGGCGCCGCCGGTTGCACCGATCGACGCGCCGCAGGCCCTGCGTCTTACACAGGAGCCGCGTGCCGATGTCGGCCGCTACGATAACCTGCGGGAGCTGCGCGCATGAGCGGTCTTGGGCGTCATGATCCAGCAAGCGCTGCCGTCGAGGTCATGTTACGCGGCCTCAAGATGTATGGCATGGCTCAGGCAGTCGGGGAGCTGATCGAACAGGGAGCGCCCGCGTTCAAGGCCGCCGTGCCGATCCTCTCCCAGCTGCTCAAGGCAGAGATGTCCGAACGCGAGGTCCGGTCTATCGCTTACCAGATCAAGGCGGCCCGGTTCCCGGCTTACAAGGATCTGGCGGGGTTCGACTTTGCATCCAGCGAGGTAAATGAGGCATTGGTACGCCAACTCCATCGCGGCGAGTTTATCGATGGCGCGCATAATGTCGTGGCCTTGGGCGGCCCCGGCACGGGTAAAACGCACATCGCAACAGCTCTGGGCGTCCAGGCGGTCGAGCATCACCGCAAAAAAGTGCGGTTCTTCTCCACGGTCGATCTGGTCAACGCGCTTGAGCAGGAAAAAGCCATGAACAAGGCAGGCCAGCTTGCCGAACGCCTGCTGCGTCTCGACCTCGTCATCCTCGACGAGTTGGGCTACTTACCGTTCAGCCCGTCCGGCGGGGCGCTGCTGTTCCACCTGCTGAGCAAACTCTACGAACGCACCAGCGTCGTCATCACTACTAACCTCAGCTTCTCCGAATGGGCCGACGTGTTCGGCGACGCAAAAATGACCACCGCCCTCCTGGACCGGCTCACGCACCATTGCCACATCCTCGAGACCGGCAACGACAGCTTCCGGTTCCGTGCGAGCTCTGCCACCCCCAAAACACGAAAGGAAAAATTACCCGCTTGACCCAAGCCCCGCATCGCGGGACATAACAACTACCCGGGTCACTTCTCGATGAAAATCCCGGGTCAACTCTCAGCGGTAATCAACAGCCCGTGGAAACTCTGATCGACAACCTTATGATTTATTGGGCGACCAATACGATTGGACCGTCGGTGCGATACTATTTCGAAGGCACGCGGCTGCGTCCACCACTCAAACCCGACGACTATATTCGCTCGCCAACTGCCATCGCTATGTGGCCGCACGATTTAGCGCTCGCACCTCGCGAACTTGCGGAACGTCTTTACGATGTCCGTCGCTACACCATCATGTCCAAGGGTGGGCACTTTCCCGCTTGGGAAGCACCCGAACTTTACGCGGACGATCTGCGCCGCCACGTCGCCGACAGCATCGTCTGATGGGTGATGACGTTAGATCTATCACGCCATGCGCATGCTGGAGCCCCTTGTCTGGATCTCAGCTATGTTGCCGCACTTGAAATGTTGCACGGACTAAAACGGACACTCGACTTCGTCTTCGGCTTACGGCGGACGACCATGTTTACGCAGGCATTGCGTTGGCGATCTGGTCATACGATCTCGGGCTTGTCCCGCGCGAACTTGCCGATCGACCCTCTGACGTCCGCCGCTACACCATCATGCTTTTCGGCAGGCACTTTCCGGCTTGGGAAGTTCTCGAACTATCCGTGGACAATAGGCGCCGCCATGCCGTCGCGTCGCGTCGCGTACTATCGCTTAACATGAATGAATTGTTCCACACTTGAGACATCCACTTTCGTGAGCGCGGGGGCGCTACCACCCCTCGGATTCATCACCCTTCAGCAAGCCAGAAGCCATGGCACGGAAGGCTGCGGTTGCTTTCGGAAGCACTGCCGTCGGTGCATCGCTCGCCGCTACCCAAAGAGCGGCGTTGAGCGCGGCACCATTCAGAAGGCGAGCCATAGCATTGGGATCTAGCGGCTTCAACACGCCCTCGGCGATCAAGGTTTCGACAGTGCGTTTAGTTGCAACCAGACAGCTGTTCTGACTGGGCCACTGTGAGGGATCACCCAGGTAGGCCGGTCCATCGAGAAGAACGATACGCTGCACCTCTGGTTCGAGAGCCATTTCGATATATGCGGCTCCCTCGGCCAGCAAACCGGCCCATGGGTCATTCTCGTTGGCTCCGAGCCTTTGCGCTCGCAACGCCATATCGCTGTCAACCTGCTCGACAACAGCTGCCAGCAAACCACGCTTATCGCCAAAGTTATGGTACAGCGCACCGCGCGTAAGGCCAACCTTCGCGGTCAACTCGTCCATAGAGGCTGCGGCGTAACCTTTTTTTGCAAATGCCCGCCTGGCAGAGGAAATCAGCTTGGCTCGGTTCTCCTCCATCTTTTCAGCACGACTCGCCATCAAT
Organism: Sphingopyxis sp.; assembly: GCA_013823985.1. Classification (GTDB taxonomy): domain Bacteria; phylum Pseudomonadota; class Alphaproteobacteria; order Sphingomonadales; family Sphingomonadaceae; genus Sphingorhabdus_B. The sequence continues at coordinate 8,986 of PNNB01000082.1, read as the reverse complement.
TAATTCCTTACATACGAACCGTATTTCAATTGACATACGAAACGTATCTGATATCACATACAGATTGTATATCAACCCAGAGGCGCGGGGTCGAGATTGGACGCCACCTCTGCATTTACATCCAGGAACTTATCAATGCCCTCACGCGAAGCCATTTTTCCTGCTGACCGTCATGCTTTATACGAGCAGCACGGGTATTCCGCTGCTATCCGTAGTGGCGACCTCTTGTTCGTGTCAGGGCAGGTCGGCAGTCGTCCGGATGGAACTCCGGAACCCGATTTCCAGAGCCAAGTCCAACTAGCTTTTGAAAACCTCTCCCAGGTCCTTCTGGCCGCTGGTGCGACGTTTGATGATATCGTTGACGTGACCACATTTCACACCGACCCCGAGCGGCAATTCCCGACGATAATGGAAGTTAAAAGTCGTGCCTTTTCGAAGGCGCCCTATCCCAACTGGACGGCGGTCGGTGTAACTTGGCTGGCTGGTTTTGATTTTGAGATCAAAGTCATCGCCCGGATTACTGAACGCTAATGCAATCCTAGGGCGGTTCTCCCATCGAATAGATGGGAGAACCGCCACTCGATCAAATACTCGAAGATGCAGGCGCGTCCCAGCGTCCAGCACCGGGGACGATGTCATCGTCGAGCGGCCTTGGCACTATGGACCGTCCTCATAATCGATAGCATGCTTGCCAGATAGGTTCGCTTCTGGGAGCACGTGTTCGGAAAAGTGCCGTCGGATATGATCCAGTTTTGGATCGATGTAGCGGCGGCAGAAGGGTCGGCTCGGATCGGTTCGATAGTAGTTATGGTATCGCTCGTCCGAAGCCCTGAAATTTCTAAACGGAAGAACCAAGGTGTGTACCGCCTTGCCGGACTCCTCCGCGAACGTGCGTATCGCGCGTTCGGCTTCGTGCCGCTGGCTATCGTCGAAAATATAGATCGCGCTGCGGTACTTGCTGCGAGGTGAGCGTGCTCTGGTCGCAGAATGCGTTCTCAGATGTACCTCACACAGCGTTGCCAAGGGAATAATCGATGGATCGAAGGTTACGATCACCCCTTCTGACCATGTATCTGTCGGCGCGTCCGATTGGACAAAGCCTTGGTCGACCTGGGCGACGCCGCGCAACGCCTGGAACACCCCTTCGGTGCACCAATGGCATCCACCTCCAAAGCCTGCCTTCGCCATCTTCACTTCCCACGCCTCGTCGTAATTTTTGATGCGCGCCCACTTGGCGCAGACTTGGCGGCTGATTCCGAATGTAAACCATGTACGGCTCTTGCGCACACGCGTCCAAGATTACGATCATGCTGGATCAAGCGAACGGATGCTCCGCTGTTTTTCGTCAACATTTAGACTTTCTCAATCGTGACCCAAAACGGAGCCATGACCGATTTCTCCCGCAGGTTGGTGATGTGGTAAAGATGAACCCACCACCAGCCGAAGTCCACTGATCAGTTGGTATAATTTTAATAGCTTTGAGCAAAATATACTCCTGTGGGCCGACTATGTCGCTTATTGCGGCATCTCGACATGGCCACCGAAGCCGAAGCGCATCGCCGAGAGAAGCTTGTCGCCAAAGGTGTGGTCGACGCGGCTGCGATAGCGCGCGAACAAGGCAGCCGAGAGAACATAGGCCGGGACCGCTTCCTCCATTGCTGCGTCGATCGTCCACTGGCCCTCACCCGAATCCGAGACACGGCCGGTAAACTGTTCAAGCATCGGATCCTTAGCGAGGCCAGCCGCGCACAGGTCGAGCAGCCATGACGAGATAACGCTGCCGCGGCGCCAGACTTCAGCGACGTCGGTCAGGTTGATGTCGAAACGCTCCTCGGGCACGAGCCGTTCGGAGGATCTGCCCTTAAGGATGTCGAAGCCTTCGGCATAGGCCTGCATCATGCCGTATTCGATGCCGTTATGGACCATCTTGACGAAATGGCCGGCGCCGGTGGGGCCGGCATGGATATAACCGCGTTCGGCGCGGTTGTCGGGCGTTTCGCGTCCGGCGGTGCGGACGATTGAGCCATGACCTGGCGCGAGCGTATCGAATATGGGATCCAGTAAGTCGACGACCTCCTTGTCGCCGCCGATCATCATGCAATAACCGCGTTCCAACCCCCAGACGCCGCCCGACGTGCCGACATCGACATAATGAAGCTGCCTCTCCCTCGCCGCAGCTGCGTATTTAACATCATCTTTGTAGAAGCTGTTGCCGCCATCGATGATGATGTCGCCAGGCTCGGACAGCTCCATCAACTTGTCGACGGTGTCTTGGGTGGGGGCGCCCGCCGGGAGCATCACCCAGAATATCCGCGGGGCAGTGAGGGCGGCGACGACTTCTTCGAGCGAATTCGCTCCGACGGCGCCTTCACCAGCGAGCGTGGCGACGGCGGCAGGATCGCGGCCGAATGCGACGACCTCATGACCGCCCCGCATCAGCCGCCGCGCGATATTGGCACCCATCCGGCCAAGTCCGATCATTGCGATACGCACTAGTTTGTTCCTTCCATCAGGATTTCACGCCAGCGCTAACATCGCTGGGCAAATAGCAAGACGCCGCCGAAGCGGAGCGGCAGCCTCTTCGTAGCGGCCGAGACGAGAGCTATCGACTCATTTCGAACAGGAACCACGCACGGCGTTCTGCCTCGTCCGTCCATGTGTCGATCAGGCCCGATGTCGCGTTATCCTTCGCCTCGTCGGCGACATCTTTTGCGCGGCGAAACGACTCGACCATATGCAGATTGTCGGAGCGGAGTTCTTCCAGCATGTCTTGCGGCGTTACGAACTCGGCATCATTATCTTTGATGGTCTGATGGCGCGCGACATCGCCGATAGACCTTATCGTCGTGTTGCCCGTTTTTCGCGCCCGCTCGGCGATCGCATCGGTAACTGCGAGGATTTCTGCGGCTTGCTCATCAAGGAGCAGGTGATAGTCTCTGAAATAGGGTCCGGAGACGTGCCAGTGGAAATTTTTTGTTTTCAGATAAATCGCATAGCTGTTTGCCAGAATGATCTTCAGAGCGTCAGCGACCGTCATCGCCGCAGATTCATCAAGATCAGAGGGTGTCGGGGCTGTAGCAGCACTGGCATTGGTCATCGCTTGGACTTTCTTAATCATGGCTTACACGGGAGCCAGCGCCGGATTCTCCAGAAATGGCGATGTGTAAGGGGTATGTTTATCGCCAGACGAAGTCCAATGCCTAACTAGTATAGTTTCGATACCTTTGACCCAAATGCGTAGTCATTCGGCGCGGGCACCATAAGCGGTGCGGTCAGCAAAAACGTCCTGTTGCCATTCAGGTGGCCGGTTGGAAATCAAGCACGAATGCCACGACCTTTTCGGCAGACATCTCACACGGCTTGAGCGAGGTTTTACCGGAGCTAAATCGGTATAGGTTGAAGCTGATGATGTCGGTTCCGGCCAACTCTCGCGCAAACAGGCTGTTGCGACGTCCGTCTCGGGATCGCCTTACGCTCAAGTCGAAACGCCGACCATTGTAAGTCCCTGTGCTATATCCTTGGGGAAGCTTGTCAAAAGCTGCCTCAAACCCGGTGTACTCCATGTTTTTCCACCATTATTGATTGATCAGACGCGCAGCGCGTTCAAAGCAATTGGTTCCGGGCTGCAAAACCGGATCCAACCCGAAACTCGGACGGCTTATTCTCGGCAATTCGTGCATCGTGGTTGCGACCTCAGCGACCCTGAATGTGTGAAGGCGCATTGCTTTCATGTCCTTCATCTCCGGTCTAGGGGCGCTCGAGAAGTGCGACCGTGCCCTGCCCGCCGTCGGCACAAATACTGACGATCGCCCGCGATCCGGCTGGCATCGCCCAAAGCTCTTTCACCGCTTGGCTAAGGTCGCGCGCACCGGTTGCGCCGAACGGATGTCCAATGGCTACCGAGCCGCCATTGGGATTGACACGGTCCCAATCGAAGTCGCCCATCGCTGCTTGAACACCGGCTTTTCCGCGCACCCACTCCTGATCAGTGATGGCCGCGACGTTGGCCAGGACCTGCGCTGCAAAGGCTTCGTGGATTTCCCAAAGCGCGATGTCGGAGAAGTTGAGTCGATTCCGCGCGAGCAGTCGCGGAATGCTGTAAGAGGGCGCCATCAGGATACCCTCGATGTGAAGATCGACGGCAGAGACTTCGTAGTCGACCAGCAGTGCGTACGGGGCACCTGGCGGCAGTCTTGCCAGACCGGCTTCGGTGGCGACCCAACAACCGGCCGCCCCGTCCGTAATCGGTGAGCTGTTACCGGCAGTCAGCGTTCCCATACCACTGGTGCGGTCAAAAGCGGGTTTAAGTGCGGCAAGCCGTTCAGGCGATGTGTCGGCCCGCGGGTTCGCATCGAGCGCCAGTTCAGGCAGGGTAATGACAAGATCGTCGAAGAAGCCATGCTCCCAACCTGCGACTGCTCGCTGGTGGCTTTTGAGTGCCCAATCATCCTGCGCCTCGCGCGAGATCCGCCAGGCCTTAGCGGTTTCCTCCATATGGTCACCCATCGTCCGGCCGGTGATCCGGTTGGCCCAGCCTTTTGTGGGAAGGACATAGTCGCTTGGGGTCAGAGACTGAAGGGCGGCAAGCGCTAGCGTCGCATCCTGCGCAAACAGGTCGGTGAGCCGTTTGGTTGCATCGGCCGTCAGCGCGATTGAAGGGCGGCTCATGACTTCGGACCCTCCGACCATTATAAGGTCGGTTCCTCCGCCAAGCATCCCTGCCGCGGCAAAGCTCGCCGTCATACTGGTCGAGCATGCCAGGATGACGGAAAATGCCGGAACATTGGGATTGAGCTTGGCGTCAAGCCAGGTTTCACGAGCAATGTTGCTCCAGCCCAGATTCGGGATTACCGTTCCCCAGACGAGGAGATCCGGCTCCGCCTGGGCTGCCATCGCCTGCACAACAGGCACGGACAAGGAGACGGCATTATAACTAGCCAACGCACCTCCGCCGCGACCGAAGGGGGTCCGAAGACCGGCGGCTACGAAGACGGGTTCGGCAAAGCGGCGCATACTGATCTCCAAAAAATGCCCATGGCTTGTACGTCGATGATTGACTGAGCATCAAAATAGCAGATGCTCGATCAGGTTAGAAATGAAGTGAACTACTCCGCATCGTGCTCGTAATGGGTAGATTATAGCGCCACATATTTATCATTTCCCAATGCTCTTTCACTATAGTTTTGATAGCTTAAAATCAGAATATTGCGCATCCCGCAGACGGGTTTAGAGCGGACGCTGTTGCCTGCAAATAGAGGAGTCAGCCCGAGGCCGACCGCGCGCCGTGTAGCCAAATGTTCTTGGAACCACTACCGGGTCCTTGAACGTTCACACCGTTCGGCCGCTGACATGCGCGGCTCTGTAGCTTTCGGTGCCCTTCAGCCAGAAATCCGTGCTCGGCGCATATTGCTATCAAGCGCCGTGTCGGCTATTTATATGCGCGGCGCACAAAATGTTTGGGCTTGTTTCAGGATAATATTCGGGATGCAGTCGCTCGGTCTCGCCTGTTTCAATTCGTGATTGTCGCACCGAAGCTAAATGCAGGCAGACTTCGAAACGTCCGCCCGTTCTTCTGGAGTTCAGACTATGCCTGATATAATCCTTTATTCGAAACCGGGCTGCCCCTATTGCGCTGCCGCGATGCGTTTGCTTGCTAGCAAAGGCGCAGGATTCAATGAAATTATTGCATCGTCCGATCCTGCGAAGAAGCAGGAGATGATTGATAAATCAGGCGGCCGCCGAACATTTCCGCAGATTTTTATCGATGGCGTTCATGTAGGCGGCAACGACGACCTGAAGGCGCTCGATAAACGTGGCGGCCTCGATCCTCTCCTCGCCAAGCAGGCCAATCGGCCTTGATTTCCCTGCCCCGCTCCGGTTGCGACCCGAATGGCCCGGGCGGGACAGGGAAAGAGCGGTAGACCTCCGCAGTATGCGTGATCAACGAACCGCTCGGTAGCTCGTGATCGATAAGCAGCATCACGGCGCGGCGGGTGCAAGTCCTAAGTCTGACATTGCCGTTATTGTGGACGGGTCCGCACCCTATCGGTCCGATCGAGCACGCTCGTCCGTCAATCTGCCCGCGATATCGGTGCCCCGTCTCGCTTCGAGACTATCATGCGCTGTTAGACGAACATGCCAGCAAAACTATCGAAGCAACGGAGGCGGACTAAGGCCTTCGCTCGCGGTTCCTCTGCGAAATCGGCCGCCCAAGCTGGGCGGTGTTGGAGCGCGCGCGGACCGGTCAGTGCGGAGGCGGCGCGCCTTGGCGGCGAAACGATGTAGGATCTATTCCGTAATATGTGCGGAACAAACGGCTAAAATAGCTTCGGCTCTTAAATCCGACTTTAGCGGCGATTGTTTCAATCGATTGACTGGTCGACACTAGTAGGCGTCGTGACAGGTCGAGCCGCACCCGTGCCACAAATTCCATCGGAGGCTGGCCGAGTTGATTGCGGAACTCGCGGGCGAACGCGGAACGGCTCATTCCGGCTTCGCGCGCAAGAACTGCCACCGTGAAAGTGTCAGACGGACGCTCCAATATCCGAGCGATCGCCCGACCCAGCCGAGGGTCACGGAACAGACCGGGCAGTGCGCCGGGTCCCGTGCCAGAACGCAGGTGCCGCCGTAGCAACAATATGAGGCAGGCTTTCATCAGCGCGCTTGTCAACGCCATTCCGCCTTCCGACGGGACGCGGCTTCCTCCAGCATTGCGCCAAACGCCGCTGCAACCAGCGGTACATCCGACAGGTCTTCTGCGATCGGATGCAGCAGTCCCTCCAGCGGACCATAAAAGCCGTTCAGATCTGCATAGACGGTGCCGCAGGCGACCCTGACGACAGATTTTCCGGCCTCCGGTGCACCTAGCACCACCATCGAGTTACCGGCGCGTACACAGACATCAGCAGAGATTTTGTGGATCATCGGCGTTCGCGATGCAGCGAGTTGCTGCTGCCGGCCGGCAGGCACCACGACCATCGACCCTGCACGCAGTTCGACCGGCTCGGCGCCGTCCACGGTCAGATAGAGCGTGCCTTCAAGAATATGGTGAACCTCGATAGCGTCCGCCGGCGGAAAGATTAGACCAACCCCGGGATGGATTTCGCAAATGCGAAAGCCTCGATTTCGACCGAGAGCGCCGAAACGATCGCATCGAACGGTGACGTTGCCATATTCATTCTCCAACGGCGAAAATGCTACCCGACCTCAATATCTTTCCAAAATGCGATCCTGTCGCGGATGTTCTCGGCCACGGGCTTTGGATCGGGATAGGTCCACGCAGCATTTTCGGTACGGACGTCGCCAAGCCTTACATCGAAATAGTGCGCTATGCCTTTCCTGGGGCATGTCGTTCGGTGGCTGCTTGGCTCAAGAAGGGTGTGATCAACCGTCTGCGGCGGAAAATAGCTGTAGCCGTCGACGACAATGACTTCCGGACTCTCGGCGAGAACACGTCCATTCCACTTAGCTTTGATATTCATTGTAGTTTCCATCGATTCATCCAGTTCTTCAATCGTTGTGCCAAGCTCGCCTGACGGGTTGGGGCGCGTTGTGGTCCGGACGCGGATACCGAATGGCGACATCGACTGCCGTCAGTCCGGTAGAATGCGAACGGGCGCCCGCCACTCGGCGGACGCCCGTAGGCTATCAGACGCGCACCTCTTCGGCCAGCAGCCGATCGAGGCCGCCGTCGGCATCCAGTGCGAAAAGGTCGTCCGACCCGCCCACATGCGTGCCGTTGATGAAGATCTGCGGCACCGTCATCCGTCCACCCGACGCCGTCCGCATCGCCCCAACCTGTGCCGGATCGTTATCAAGGTCGACTTCGGTCCAATCCGTCACCCCCTTGGCACGAAGAAGCGCCTTAGCCCGGTGGCAATATGGGCAATGGCCCTTTGTGTAGAGGAGTATGTCCTGCTTCATCTCATGTCTCCGTTCATGCCGCCTTGGACCGTTCGGCCGCCGACGGGAGAACCCAGTCGGCGCGCGGAAAGTGGCAGGTATAACCACCCGGCCTATCCTCCAGATAGTCTTGATGCTCGGGCTCCGCTTCCCAAAAAGGTCCGATGGGCTCGACCTCGGTCACGGCGGGCCCCGGCCAGAGACCGGAAGCGTCAATATCCGCGATCGTCTGTAACGCAGTTTTGTGCTGCGCCTCGTCGGCATAATAGATTGCCGAGCGGTAGCTCTTGCCGCGGTCGTTGCCTTGGCGGTCGCGCGTGGAAGGATCGTGGATCTGGAAGAAATATTCCAGGATCCGGCGGTAGCTGATTTGATCGGGATCGAATATAATCTCGATGGCCTCAGCATGCGTACCATGGTTGCGATAGGTCGCATTTGCCACATCGCCGCCACTATAACCGACCCGGGTGCTAACCACGCCGGGCAGTTTGCGGATGAGGTCTTGCATGCCCCAGAAGCAACCGCCAGCAAGAATGGAACGTTCGGTCATAATCAATTCTCCTCAATTTGGTTTAAGAATTCGGAATAGCCCTCAGCCTCCATGTCGTCGCGGTGGACGAAGCGGAGCGAAGCCGAGTTGATGCAATAACGCTGGCCGCCACGGCCTTTACCGTCGGGAAACACGTGCCCCAGATGGCTATCGCCATGTGCCGAACGCACTTCGGTGCGAACCATTCCGTGGCTTTCGTCGCGTATCTCGTCAACATTGGCGGCAACCACGGGCTTAGTGAAGCTCGGCCAACCCGTACCGGAATCATATTTGTCGCTCGAAGCGAATAACGGTTCGCCGCTGACGATATCGACATAGATTCCGGGTTCTTTGTTGTGCAGAAGCGCACCGGTGCCCGCACGCTCGGTGCCGCCGTCCTGAGTGACATGGCGCTGCTGGGCGGTCAATTTAGCTACGGCTTCGTCAGTTTTTTGGTAGGTCATTATATAATACTCCTTTGTCGTACGGTTGAGGCACATCCCTCCATTGCGGCGCGCTGCATGCGCGCCGGCGAGATACGCCGGAAATAAAATT
>PNNB01000017.1 GCA_013823985.1 Sphingopyxis sp. | reverse complement strand
ACAGGGCACGGACTAGCGACCACCCTTAAATATCCGGTGAATCGACGTCCAGCAGCCGCTGCGTCGCCGTCTCGCCATCCCTCCATCACACATAAACTCAGCAAGGGGACCGCAGCGATGCGGTCCCTTTGTCCTTTGTAGAAAGACGTACCAAATGACGATCATCCACAACATCCGCCCGTTCAACACTCGATATGTAATCCGGGAACGCTCAAGCCGCTACACGCCCGAACTCTTGCGCACGCACCGCACGGCGCAGGCGAGCTATGCCTACATCAACCGCCAGAATAGCGTTGATGAATGGGGTCCGACGCCGAACTGGGCGTCGCGCTCCGACCTTGCGGCGGCGGGCCGATGTGCTCCTGCCCGCGCCGCCGGACCCAAGCTGTCGGGGATCGCGCTCTGGGCACAAGCGGACGAGAATGCGGTCCGGTATCGGCCCGACGAGCCGACAATCGCGCATTGCGTTGGCAGTCTGCCGCGCCATGAGGACCTCGCCTTCTGGCGCAATCTGATCGAAGGCTTTGCCGAGGATTATCTGGTCGCCCGCGGCATGGTCGTCGACTGGGCGATCCATCACCAAGCGGAAACCGACGATCAGCCGGAAATCGCGCCGCATGCGCATCTCCTCGTCACCTTGCGAGGCTATGATCCCGAGCACCGCGATTACGGCAAGGTCCGGCAGAACTGGCTGCGGACGGACAACTCCCGCAAGCGCTTGGCCGAGCGTTGGTGGGACCGTACCGGGATCGTCCCGCCGGAATATGTCATGGCGGCGACGGCGCAAAAATCTCGCTGAGATCGTGTCGGCACCGAGCACCGGCAACGCCCGGTGCCGAACACCCTGAATATCGCAGTGCCTGTTATGGCTTCAGAAGGATCGGATAGGGATTCCTTCAAACTAGAACAGGAGAGAAATTGAGCGGAGAGGGTGATCTGAAGATCGGAGGAGAAAAATATAATGTTTATCGTTGAACCAACTGCTGTAGTCATTGCTGCGTATGTCACGGCCCTCGTTATGCGCGAAATACCGCGCCTGTTTGCATTGCTCATCGTCCGGATCGCCGACCGGCTGTCGGCAGCTAGGCACACTCAGATCGTGGAAGCGCTTAACGGCCGCAAAGTCCCAGCGACTTGGACCGCGTCGTCGGAAGATCGGAAGTTGTTGCGCGCCGGCATGCGCTCTACGATGCGTGTGACGACGTTTCGCTCGCTCTATCCTCTGAACCGCTGAAATCGGCTGTTAGGCCCATTTTGACTGCGACGATTTACCAGAATGATTTGCATGCGGTTCGCCTCGCCCGCAAAACACGGCATTCTCTAATTTCGAACCGTGTGACTCGAGGAGCCAATGTCTCCAAGGAAGCGGAGATCTCAGATGATGGCTTTTCGGGGAAATGCTTACCTCCCGGTCAATTGGCGATAGAGCGACACGATCTCCGACTTTGACAAGCTCGGATTGCCCGCCACGTTGAGCGCGACCCTGGTAAAGTTGAGCCGTTTCATTATTGGCTCCACCTCGCCTCGAATGAAATAGTGGGAAGACGGACTCCGCGTGAAGTCTCGGTGCACGCGGCCTGCTCGCGCACCGACGCGCTGTATCGCGAAGTCGGCTCGATCTGGCGTCGTAAAGCTAAAATCCCGGTGATGGATTGCGACATGTTGCAACTCTCGCAGCTCATCGCGACGCTCCCAGATCTGGAATATAGCCGGTACGTCGTACGGCTTGGACCTGAATAGGAACGCGTCACGCTGCACAGTCTCCTCGTGGATTAGATGGAAGTTACGATCGAGGCGATTTTCTATGGAAGCCTTCCGAAAGGTTCGCGGCAGTATCAGTGCGATGACACTCGCCTGCCATGCAGCATGGTTGAAGAAGCGTACTGCCATACTGGCACTCCGGCCGAACGGCGGATTGCCGACCACAGCCACCTCTCGTTCGCTGCGGATTTCAACAGATAGGAAATCAGCTGTAACTATGCCAGGGAACTTTGGATCAACATCAAACGCCAAGCTCCCTTGGGGCATCAGCATGAAAAACGATCCCGTACCGGCGCTCGGCTCGACTAGCTGGTATCGCTCTGGATTGCAGAATTTCCGGAAAGATCGATAGAGCTTTTGTGCTACGTGTTGACGTGTGTAATACTGGTCCAGCAGTACATCATTCGTTTCCATCCAATTTTTCATTTTTACACCCTCGAGACAAAATTCAATCTCGTCGGACATTTGTATTTTGCCGACCCTAGGTTTTAGGATGGCCGGCAGGTTATCCCAAGCCGATGAGTGATTTTTTTCAGATGTTCTATTTTTTGGCTATAGAAGACATAATATATATGGGCGTCATATTGCACTTAAGGTCGGCAGAAGGCCGGATTTGCACGGGGGACATCGCGACGCGGGTGCGCAGGCGAATGGATGCGCTTGCCTCTCGGACAAACAACAATGCGCCGCTCATCTTGGGAAAATCGCCCCTTAAGGCACCCGCTGTTTAGGAGCCCAACCAGCCCACGCGGGTCGATCTAGTCTCCTCTCGGACGCTTCCGCTTTGCGCCTAATCTCGGTCATCGAAACTTCGACGACGATCGCCTGCAAGCGGACATTTGATTATAAGGTTTGGCATGTCCGCTTTGTTGGACACTCTGGATAATCTGCTTTCGAAGCCGGGGAGAATGAAGAAGACGTTCGTTCAAAGAGCTTAATTTGTGACCCCACCATCCAGTGGCCACTTTCGAACGTCGAGGTGCAGGGAACCTTAGCGAGGCTAGGATGAGATTGGTCGTTGCGTGGAGCCCATGGCCGAGGCTATCGATCCAGTATGGCTTCGAGACCGCTTCGGGACAGTGATGTAAGGCAAGCCGCGTACCGGCGGTTGCTTACGCACGCCCAGGCTTGTCCCGACACCCTGGTCATTGACGAACTTGGCCTCGACCACGGCAGCTGCCGGATCGATATCGCCGTGATCAACGGCCACATCCGAGGTGTCGAAATCAAGGCTGGAGCCGACACCTTGGAGCGCTTGCCGCGGCAGGTGGCAGCCTATGGCGAGGTCGTCGATAAGGCATTGTTGATCGTCGATCCCAAACATCTCGCATCAGCCATGACGATTGTGCCTGACTGGTGGGGGGTTATGGTTGCCGAGCGCAGCACGACCCAAGGCGTGCGGTTCCGTCGCATTCGACCTGAACGAGCAAACAAGGGTATCGATCCACTCGTTCTGGCTCGTCTGCTGTGGCGACCTGAAGCGCAGGCGATCCTGAGAAGTCTTGGCGTTTTGGAGCGAGAACTCCGCGCTCCACGCGCGACGCTCTACAAGATGTTGGTGGATAGGCTGCCGCGGCGCCGTCTCTCGCAGACTGTCCGCGAGGCTCTCAAGGCCCGAACATCGTGGCGAGATCGGCCACCACTTTTGTGATGTGATGGTTCGAGCCTACCCACCGCCATGTGGATAGGCTCCCGGTGCCAGCAATCCCGTCTCGGCATTGCTCGATATAATCGCTGCCGGGTGAGAAACCCGAGCCCAGAAAATGGGCTGAGCCTGTGACAGTGCCGCTGCATCCCCGATACTGCCCGAACCCGTTGTCGCGCACGTTGACACCCTTGACTATGATCCAGCCATCGTCGCAGGCGTAGCGGATCGTCGCCGAAGGCTTCACTTTCCTCATGTCCATCTGTGAGTATCCATTGGCTGCAATAGCATAGTCAGCAAATGTCGGTTTGCGCCCTGTTTCGCCGAGAGCAGCCAAAAGCGCCCGAAAGAAAGTCCATTCCCGTCGAGGCCAGAATTGGATGGGCCCGGTAACCTCGGCCATGGAAGCAGGAAATGATGTACCCGCGAGAATGAGGCTGCGCGCAATCGCCATGGCATTCGATGCCTGAATCGCAGCGGTGACGATGTTGATCAGCACGTCTTGAGGATCCCAGGCCGGGGCTTCGAGGTCGAGAATCACATCGTAGTCTGCGATGGTTACACCGAGCTGCTGAAGTATCGCGCCGACGTTGGCGTCGAAGGCAGGATCCAAGGCTTCATCCAGAGAACAGCGCAGTACTACTCCGGTCTGCATCATTGCGTTCGCGGCTCTCACGGCGGTGCGATAGGCTGCGTTATTGTCGAGTCTGATAACTGGGATAAGCGTGGCGCCCTGTGCGAAAGCCTCCTCGCACAGGTATTGCATGGGATGCTTGCCGCCCTGCATCACCTCAGCCGGATCCAGCAGCCCGCAATCGAGCAGCGCGATGCGCGTTCCCCATTTCGCTCGAAAGCGGCCGGCAAACTTTGCCAAGTGATCGTCGATCGACTTCGAAGGGGTCCAAGTCTCGAAATCGAAATCCGGCGGTGTGATCTCGATAAGAGGAACGGTCTTGTCTTTAACGGCATCCGGCAGGCGCAAAAGCGCCTGGTATTCACCCTGCCGCCATTTAAGGATCGGCACGTAGTCGGTGTGCGTAATCGGCATGTCGTCGCCCCTCAGATATCGAACTGGCGGCGAACTTCGCCATTGCCCACGAGCGTGCGGAACAGTGTGTAGTCGTTCGCATCCCGCCGGATGCGGCCAGCGATGACCGCAGGTGCCACACCAAAGCGTTTGGCATCGGCCACGACCGCCTTGTCATTGCGGGTGAAGCGCGACACCGCGAGGTTCCAATTTGCCTCAGGGATCAAGGCCTCCTGCGCAAAATGGTCAGCGACCTGCTCGATCTCGTCGGCGGCAGGAGCGTCATTGTCATCGAAGATCGCGGTGTATTCGCCGAGCCGAATGTGCAGCTTGAGGTGCCCAATCTCGTGGAGAAGCGTGAACCAGAAGTTGTCGAGACGATCATGTCGAAGCGTCATGGCGACAATCGCGTGATGGTCGGCAGACGCCAGCGCAGCACCATCAAGCAATGTTCCCGGCAGGTGACGCTCGATTACCAGCGATATGCCGGCATCGCGTAGGTAGCCGACTGCGAGGCGAGGCCCTTGGTCTTCCAGGCTCAGGGCAACGAGACCCCGGACCCAATCCGCCGAGAGACGATCACGGTCGAATGCTTGAGCAGGGGGATTGCGGTCGGCAAGTGTCCGCACGCGCGCTTCCCACGCCGCGATTGCCGCCTCATGGACTTGCCCACTCGAACGCACCGACTTGCGGTGCAAAGCCATCGGCATGAACTGCGAATGGGCACCGTGTAGGAATGCCGGGATCAAGTCTCCAGCGACTTTCTTCGCTTGAGCGAGCGTGCCTGAGAAATCCTCGAACCATCCGCGCTTGTACATTTCCGCGAGCGGGAAGGTCTGCCAGACCGACGGATCTACGCTATCGAGCTTCGGACTGCCGACGAGTTGAGCGCGTTCAACGATGCGCACGTTAAGGGCATCGGCGACTTCGGTCAGGCGATCGAGGCTTGCCGTGCGGTAACGGTCGGCCTCATAGCGCTGGATCTGCTGCTCGGCGACGCCAAGGAAATCGCCCAGATCCTTCTGGCTCATGCCACGCGCGATGCGCGCTTGGATGAGAATGTCAGGAAGGTCGTGGAGGCTCTCGGCCGAGAAGTCAGAAATCTTGCCGGCGCGGAGGTCCTCGTAGAACCGGACTTCTTCCTCAAGTTCATCCATTTGGCTACGAAGCGCGGAACGCTGCGCCTTGGCGAACACCTGCGGGAAATCGCCGCCGGGGGCATCAAGTGCTGCGACGGCGCCCGCCAGCTTATCGATCGAAGCCTTGGTAGACCTGTACTGCTTTTCATTAGTGATCATGGCGTCGCTCCTTTCAGCGGCGCGAGCGGGATGCGGAGAATGCCCTTGGCCTGGCCTGACGACTTCTCGATCTGGAAGAAGTCGAGAAACGGAGCGCCTGGCCCGTTGGGCATCCCGGCAATGAACATCTCACCGAGGTATTTTGCTTTTTGCGCAGCTCGCTTGTTGTTGAAGTCGAGAAGGACCGGATCGAGCTTGTTCGGATCCACCCCATCGTGGTCCCAGCAGCCGTCGTAGTCGCCCGGGTGCGGCTTCGCGGTTACAAAACTCCCATCGAGATAGACGTAGCTGCAGCCAGCGATGGCCAAAGCCTGCGCCATGCGGATGAATCCGCCGAACAGCCATTTGCGATGCGGTGTCGTCGCGAAGCGCGCCTCAACCTCAGCAAGGGTCGATTCGTGAATGCCGGGTGGCAGCACGGCCCAAGGGCAAGGAGAGCCCAGCTCGATCAAGTCTGGTATCATGAACACAACAATATAGTTGTGTTTGAAATTTGTCGAGTCATATTTCGGCCGAGCGAGCACGACCAACCTGACGTTATCAGCCGAACTCGGATCGTTGGCCCGTGGGAGAATCATGGGCTGCGAAAGTAGCGCCGGATCTGGATGGGTGTGGAGGGATGACCGGTTTAGTCGGCTCGATCGGCTAAAACCAACGTCCGAAATGTCGGCGACCGCGGTATCACCAAAAGGATAGGGAATGGCAGCTATAGCCGCGCGCCTCCCTGAAACCTGCCCATCAGTAATCGGCCAACTATCCCTGCGGTGATCAAGTATTAAAGGGGGCCGCACCAGAGATCACAACGATGGCATCAGGTCAGCGCCATACTCGATCGGCTATCCGCAAAAGATTGCCGCCGAGCAGCTTGCAAAGAGTTGGATCGCTTACTCCCCGGTCGCGCAACGCGTCGCAAATTTCAGGAAGACGCCACGGCGCAATCATTTTCATGCCCGCGCCATATTGCCCTTTGCTTGGGAAAAGGGCGGGGTTGGCGGTGACATATTCGTCGAGTTCGGCGGGGTCGAATACATAATCGAGGCCGATCCCGACATGATCTTCGCCAACCACATCGAGCGCATGCAAGATATGCCGGACGAAGGTTTCCGTGCTGTTGTCATTGTCGCCGAGGAAGATGCCGATGCCGCTCGGGCAGATCACGCCGCCACGCGCCGCACAGGCGCGCATCAGGTCGTCGGGGATGTTGCGCGGATTGTCCCACAGCGCGCGTGGATTTGAGTGGGAGAAGATCACCGGATCGGCTGACAGGTCGATCGCTTCGCGCGCGGTGCGATAACCGGTATGCGTGCAGCACAGCGTCATGCCGACGCGGTTCATCTCGCCGATCACTTCGCGTCCGAACGCGGTCAGCCCGCCGTCGTCGTCAAGGCATCCGCCGCCCGCCGGATTGTTGCGGTTATAGGCGATCAGCATCCAGCGGACACCAAGGTCGTAATATAGGTGAACGAGACTCGCCTGTTCGCCCAGTGCATTCATGCCCTCGATGTCGAAATGCACAGCCAGCCTGCCGCTCGCCTTCGCATCGCGAAGATCTTGAGCAGACCCAATCAGCATATAGTCGTCGGGCCGCGCTGCGAGCCACGAACGGAAATGACCGAGCATGCGGACATGTTCGGCAATGCCTTGATCGCCGAAACCGACATTCAGCGAAATCGCGGTCAAACCGGCATCACGGCATCGCGCGAGCTGATCGAGAAAGGCATCATCGCCGGGCCGCAGCGGCATGCAGGCGTGATTGTCCCACACCATCGCGTCTTGCGGGATTCCGCGTGGCAGCGGGTTCGTCGTTTCAGCCATCGCGTCCTCCTCGTTTATGCAACAGTGCGCTACGCGACATATGGAATAGTCCGATCGACAGCATCGCCGCCGGCACGACGATGCAGGCCACCGAATAACCGACTGCCAGAGGATTGCCGAACCCGCGCTCGGTGACCAAGGCAACAGCCGTAGGCCCCATGCCCAGGCCGAGGAGAGTGTTGCAGAATGCCACAAGTGACATGCCGATACCGCGCAGGTCGCCGGGAATGACGTCCTGAAGCGCCGCGACGCCCGCGGTTGCCGCGATCGCCGAGCATAAAGTCCACAGACCCAGGCCGAGCAGCACCAACGCGGGATGCGGCGCTGCAACGAGCAGGGCGCCAACACCTGCAAGAGACGCCGCCGCCATGCTGAAGCCAAGCCTTCCGCGCACGCCGCCGCGTCGCGCGAAAAGATCGGAGAGCACACCGCCGAGCAACGCACCAAAGATACCGGCGATGGCGGTGACAAGGCCAAAAATCGAACCAATCTGCTCCGGCTTCCACAAGAACAGGCGGGAGAGAACGGATGGCACCCAGGACAACAGGCCATAGTCGCCAACCGAAAGCAGCGCGATCGCGATCAGCAATGTACCGAGGACCAGACGGTCCGAGGCAAGCCGCGCGATGACGTGGGAAAGTGGGGCTTGCTCAATCGCTTCCAACCGTTGGGGCTCGCGTACAGTCAGCAAAAGGATCGGCACGAGGAGCCCGCTCACCCCGATCAGGATCAGCACGATCCGCCAGGGCGCAAGGGTGCCGAGCAACGGGACGGCCAGAAACGCACCGTCTTGCGCCGCTCCCAGCAGGACGCCGCCGATCCCGACCGCCGCCGGTCCGCCCACCACCATGCCCATGAAGAACACGCCGATTGCGGTGCCACGCTGATGCGGAGGAAAGGCGTCGCCGATCATCGACGCTGCGGCGGGGGCCAGCGCGGCTTCGCCGATACCGACAACCGCGCGGGCGGCGAACAGGGTCCAGAAGCCCGGCGCGAGACCGCACAGGATCGACCCGGTACACCAGATCAGCGCGCCGCCGATCAGGATACGGCGGCGGCGGCCACGGTCGGCCAGCCGTCCGAGCGGCAGTCCCGCCAGAACGTAGATGATGGCAAAGGCCGCCCCCTGCAGCAGGCTGATGCTGGCGTCGCCGATGCCGAGGTCGATCTGGAGCGGGTCGACCAGCACGCTCAGGATCAGCCGGTGCGTATAGGATATGAAGCCGGCGAAGCAGAAGACGGCAACCATCCACCAGGCTTGCTCTCTCGGCGGGTATGTCATCGGGGTGCCAGTCATGCCTGAACTTCCATCGTCCGGTTTGCCGCCTCGGACTTCGCCAGAAGATATCGGGCGGCAGCAATATCCGCGAGCCCGGTCCCGACGGACTTGAAGATCGTGATGTCCGCGTCATGCCGGCGCCCCAGGCGGGCGTCGCCCAGCAATGCAGCAAGGTCCACGGCAGGATCGGCGATATGACCCCGGCGCAAAGGCTCGATAAGGTCACCGCTTTCTCGAAGCGCGGTCTGCGTATCCACCACGAGGCGGCCGCGCGCGAAGAGGTCGCTATCGGCTTCGCGCATATCCGGCGCGAAGCTCCCGACGAGATCGATGTGTGTACCCGGGACGACCCAGTCGGCTTCGACTAGCGGGACGCGGCTGAGCGTCGCGCAGCTGATGATGTCGGCCTTCGCAACATGACGCGCGAGATCGGAGACGGCCTCGATCCGATCCGCCACGCCGGAGAGCATATCCGCAGCGCGCCGCGCCTTGTCGGGATTCCGGCCCCAGATCATGATGCGTTCGAGGGGGCGGACAGCGGCATGCGCGCGGGCGAGATGCGGAATCAAGGCACCCGTTCCGACGAGCAACAGCGACTGCGCGTCGGGGCGTGAGAGGTGACGCGACGCGACGGCCGAGACGGCGGCGGTGCGCAAGGCAGTCAGCGCAGGCGCATCCAATATGGCCTGCGGGATGCCGGTATCGCCGTCGAGCAGAAGGTAGATGCCGTTGATCGTCGGAAGCCCTTTGACCGAATTGTCCGGCACAACCGTCGCGATCTTGACCCCGAGTTCGCTGCGCGATTGCCATGCTGGCATGATTAGCAAGGTTGCGTTGTCATCGCCCGGCAAGTGGCAATGCATCCGCTGGGGTGCGCCAAATGGGCTGGCAAAGGCATGTTCGATGGCATCGATCAGTTCGTCGGGGAGCGCGAGCGCAAGGATCTGTCGGTCGTCGAGGAGCTTCATGCTGCCAGCTCCTGGTCTGCGAATGCGCGTGCAGAAGCCCTGCCGAACCGGGCGAGAGAGAAGTTTTCGATATTAGCGGGCGCCGAGCCAGCGATCAGTTCGCGAATATATTCTGCGGTCACCGCCGCCTGGGTCAGCCCGAGATGCTGATGGCCGAATGCGTAGAGGATGTTCGGCGCGGCGGGCACGATCCCGATCGCCGGCAGCGAGTCGGCGAACGACGGCCGGCTGCCCATCCAGCGCAAGCTGCCCTCGCGGTCGAGCGGCGGGAGATAGGCTTCGGCAAGATCGGGCAGCATATCCGCGCGCCGCCAATCCGGTTTGGCGGACGGCGGGGCCAGCTCGACGGTTCCGGCGAGGCGGAGCCCGCCCCACATGGGGGTGGCAAGGAAGGACTCCTCATGAAACGACACCGGCCTGCCGAGAAGATCGGCGTTGCCGGGCAGCATGACATGATAGCCGCGCTCGGCCCGCAGCGGGCAGGCGAGGCCTAGCGGCTCGACGAGCTGGCGCGACCACCAGCCTGCCGCGATCAGCGCCTTGCCCGCCAGAATTCGATCATCGGCGCAGCGGATCGCAACCGCGTCGCCTTCAGGCGCCACGGTGGAGACATCGCGCTGGAGCACCTCGCCGCCGCCGGTCCGAAAGCGGGTCACCAAAGCGCGCGAGAGGTCCAGCGGATTGGTCACATGGGCAACATCCCGGTGCAGAACGCCGGCGCTTATTCGCCGCGTGAGCGATGGCTCAAGATCCGCAACCTCGTCGGGAGAAAGCCGATCGAGCGCGATGCCTTCTGACGCGAGCGCTTCGGCGTGTGCCCATAGTTTCTTCGTGGGGCGATCTGCGCGAATGATGTCGAGCATGCCTTTCTCGCGCAAGAACTGAGCCGCAAGGCCCGGACCCAACAGATCGCGCCATGCGACAAGGGCCCGGCCGTTGAGCAGTTTCAGCAACGCGATCGCATGAAGCCGACGTTTCGGCGTCGCCGCTCGTGCGAAACGGTACATCCATGAAGCATAATGTCCCGTGTGTTGCAGGGGCATCGATAGCGGGCCAGTGGCGCTCAGGAGCATACGCGGTGCCGCAAGAATATGCGCGACGCTCGCCAGCGGCAGGACAAACGAGGTGGCGATCACACCCGCATTACCTGCCGAACAGCCGCCACCGGGTTCGCTACGGTCGATCAAGACGACCGAGCGGCCAGTGGCCTGCAGCGCAAGCGCCGATGCGATGCCGATGATGCCGCCCCCGACGACGGCGACATCGATTATTTTCTGTGATGTCATGATGCGTCAGGGAGCCTGATTGTCGAGCATGTCGAGCAGTCCAGCCTCGGCGCGCTGGATATGGTCGCGTGTCAACGCGACCGCCTGGTTGATTGCGCCGCGCCGGCACAGATCCAGCAGGCCGCCATGGTCATCCTTGGCGCTGTCGACGCCGTGGTCGAGCGTGATGACGAGCCGTGTATAGCGGTCGGTGTTGACCAGCAGGCTGCGGACGATTTCGATCGTCTTGCGCCGCTCCGATGCCGCATAAAGCGCCAGATGATAGCGGGTGTTGAGCTCACCCCATAAATGGACGTCCTCGCTATCGAGATTGGCGGTATATTGATCGAGCACGGCCTGTGCTTCCGCAAAATGCTCCTCGGTCATCCGGGGGATGGCGACGCGAAGCAGTTCGGGCTCGAGCATCGCGCGCAGCTCGAACAACTCCTTGATCTCGTCGCGCGACAGCGCCGTCACGACATATCCGCGATGCGGGTAGCTCGCTACCAGGCCTTCGGCTTCGAGGCGCGATAACGCCTCGCGGATCGGAATGCGGCTGCTGCCGAGTTCTTCCGCCAGCGCGTCCTGCCGAACAGGTGTTCCGTCGGCAAGTTCGCCCGCGAGTATCCGGCGCCGGATTTCGTCGGTCGCCGAGTCGGCAACCGTCATACGGCGAAGCTTGCCAGTCGGCCGTTTGACGAGAGTGTCCATCATATCCTTGCCCGAAAATGACCCGTGAGGATGCCGGAAGGCAGTCTCTTCACTTTTGATACAGCTAAGGGCGTGAAAGTTCAATTGGATAAAATCTCCATTCCTAAAATTGCTCTGTCGGGCGGAGGCGAGTGTGAGGTCGAGATATTATACATTAATATCAAATATATAGATCGAATCCATTTGAAATTTTAATGCGCTCTCCATCCGCGCAGGCATGTCCGTGCTTCGACGTCGACAAAGATTCTCGTTGATATTGGATAAAATACACAATAATGACATGTCATCGAAAACACCGTTGGAAATCGAAAAGGGGGACCCCGTGGCTTCATTCTCAAACCGCGCCGTGCTGATGCTGACCGTCGGCTTCATCAGCATGCATGGCTCGCACGCGCTGGCTCAGGCGCAGGGGGCTGCTCCAGCCGCCGATGAGGCGGTGGGCGAAGCCAGCGGCAACGAAATCGTGGTGACCGCACGCAAGCGCTCGGAGACCGTCCAAGATGTCCCGACAAGCATTCGTGCGCTTGGTTCGGAGGAATTGTCGAAGCTTGGTGCCGACTCGATCGAAGAATTTGCCGGGCAGACCCCCGGTCTGTCGTTGACCGGAAATCGCGCCAACACGCAGGTCGTCGTGCGCGGGGTCACGACCGGACCCGTTAATCAGGACCAGGCCGAGATCAAGGAGACGGTCGGGCTCTACATCGACGAGACGCCGATCGCGGTCCAGCGCTTCAGCCCCAACCTCAAGCTCTATGACCTTGAGCGCGTCGAGGTGCTGCGCGGGCCGCAGGGCACCTTATATGGTGCGGGTTCGATGGCTGGAGCCATTCGCCTGATCACCAGAAAGCCTGACGCCGGCGATTTCGAAGCGAGCGCCAAAGGCCAGCTGGCGGGCATCGACCATGGCGGCACGACGCGTACGATCGACGCGATGGTCAACATCCCTGTCGTACAGGATAAATTCGCGATCCGCGCGGTCGGTTTCTACAAGCATAACGCCGGCTTCATCGACAATGTCGTGACCGGCGAGGACAATGTGAACAGCGAAGTGAGCAAGGGCGGACGGATCGCCGCGCGCTTTACGCCGAGTGCCGACACAACGATCGACAGTTTTGTCTCCTATCAGAAATCCCGTCATGCTGCGCGTAGTGTCTATGCCGAGGAGGCGGGGTATCTGAACACGACGGTCGCGGTGAACGAGCCTTATGTCGACCGCAATCTTATCGCCTCGCTGACGGTCAACCAGGAACTCGACCCGTTCGACGTCACGCTGGTCGGGTCCTATCGCAAGAAGGACCTGGGCTATCTGATCGAAACTGGCACCTTCGTCAGTTTCGTGGCGCCGACCTATCGCAATTTGCCGCTCGGGGTGATCGGCAACAATGCGGACCAGCGCGATTATAGCGGCGAATTTCGCCTGTCGTCCAAATCGAGCTCGCCGGTACAGTGGACCGTGGGCGCTTTTTACGAAAACAAGCGCAACCACTTTGATCAGGACCTGACTGTGGCGGGCGTCGATGCGGCGGGCGGTTTCAGCAGCCCGGCATTCGGGGCGAATCGTGACCAGCTGTTCGCCAGCGACATCAATCTGAAAGAACGGCAGATCGCGTTGTTCGGCGAAATCGTCGTGCCGATCGGCGACAAACTCAAGGCCACGGTTGGCGGTCGTTACTTCGACGCGAAACAGAGCTCTATCGTCCAGTTCGCAGGCATCTTCGCGGATCCTAACACCGGCACCTTTCCCTTCCGGAACAAGGAAAACGGGTTCAACCCCAAGTTCAACCTCGCCTATGAATTCGACCGCGATCATATGGTCTATGCGCAGGCGGCGAAGGGGTTCCGGCTCGGCGGTACCAACGAACCGGTCCCCGCCACGACCTGCGCAGCCGATCTCGCGGCGCGCGGCCTGAGCGCCGCTCCCGACAGCTTCAAGTCTGACAGCTTGTGGAATTATGAAGTCGGCGCCAAAACCAGCTGGTTCGACCGGGCGCTTACGGTCAATGTGTCCGCCTACAAGATCAAGTGGAAGAACCCGCAGGTCACTGCGCAATTGGGATGCGGTTTCAACGTCTTCGTCAACGCTGGGGGCCTCGACATCACGGGCACCGAGCTTGAGACGATCATCCGGCCCGCCGAAGGGCTGACACTGCGCGGCGGCCTGGGGTACACCGACAGCAAGCTGACCGAAGATCTGAGCTTTGTTGGTGGCCGGGAAGGAGACCGGGCGCCCTTCGTGCCCAAATGGCAATTCAACGGCTCGATCGACTATACGCATGCGCTGTCCAAAACGCTCGAGGGCTTTGCGTTCCTTAGCGTGCAGAACACCGGCGACCGCAACACGCGCTTTAATCCGACGCTGGCTGCGAACAGCCGCCTGCCGGCCTATACGATCGTCAATGCCCGTCTGGGCGTGAATGCCGATCAATGGTCGGTAGAAGTATTTGCGGAAAATCT
Source organism: Sphingopyxis sp. (assembly GCA_013823985.1). GTDB lineage: Bacteria > Pseudomonadota > Alphaproteobacteria > Sphingomonadales > Sphingomonadaceae > Sphingorhabdus_B. Next base: position 1,214 of record PNNB01000017.1, on the reverse strand, counting down.
CGGCGGAAGCCGTGGCCGGACGAACCGCAATTTCTACCCGTTCTCACTCACACCCATGACCCAGGTAGAAGTCGTCACGCCGCGGACGATCGGCCTGGAATTGACGGTTCGTTACTAATTCTGTGAAGGCTGCGGCTGATGTCGAAAGCCGCAGCCGGTGGCACCCGGCGGCCTATTTGCGCAATATGGGTCAAGGAGTTTCGCAATGGCAGCCAAATGTCCACGAGAGCATTTGGTTTCGTTCCATATTGAAGCGGAGCCTTCGCCTGAAGTGATTGCCCCGCTCCTGAAGCAAGTGAGCGCAAACAAGGAGCCTATGGTCGATCTGACGATCGACCGTGACGACAAATCGCAGCGGATCGTTATCTTACTCGATAGCAGGACGGCCCCTCTGCCATCACGGCTGATTGCCCAGCTTGAACGAAACCCTGCCGTCCATTCGGTCAGCCTTGTTGATTATATGGGCCGCTCCGTTTCGTCTAGCGATGCAGCATGATCCGCCAAAGCGTGATTTGAAGACGATGAAGCGAGGTCGCGTCCGTCAAGGTGGTGTAATTTCGGCTGTGGCCGTGGGCCATCGTCAGGCGGCTTTGGCGGTGATGTGTAGGGGCTGATTTTCCTCCTCGATCATGGGTTGGTTGAGTTCGGCCATGCCTTCGATCTGCATGTATCGGTGCTGGAGCTGCCACTCGTCGTTCTGCTCCATCAGCACAGCCCCGACGAGGCGGATGATGCTGTCTTCGTTCGGGAAGATTCCGACGACGTCGGCGCGGCGCTTGACCTCCTTGTTGAGCCGCTCGAGCGGATTGGTTGAGTGTAACTTCGTGCGGTGCTGGGTGGGGAAGCCGGTGTAGGCGAGCACGTCGGTTTCGGCCTCGTCCATGCAGGCGCCGAGCTTGGGCCAACGGGTGCGCAACTGGTCGGCGACCTGTCGCCAGACCTGCGTTGCGCTTTTCTGATCGGGCTGCAGGAAGACCTGGCGGATCGCGGCGGCGACGACAGTGTTCTGGCCCTTGGGCACATAGGACAGGGCATTGCGCATGAAGTGCACCCGGCAGCGCTGCCAGGTGGCGCCCATGACGCGGGTGATCGCGCCCTTGAGGCCCTCGTGAGCATCGGAGATGACCAGCTTCACGCCGGTAAGACCGCGCCGAACAAGGTCCTTCAGGAAGTCGGACCAGAAGACCTCCGCTTCCGAGGGGCCGATATGCAGG
>PNNB01000007.1 GCA_013823985.1 Sphingopyxis sp. | reverse complement strand
AAAAGAAGCTACAGCTTTAGCAAGATTTTGTTAAGGAACTCTCGCGTCCGCTCCGCGCGCGGCGTGCTGAAGAATTCCTCGACGGGCGCATGCTCGACGATGCGGCCCCGGTCCATGAAGATCACCTCATCGGCAACTTCGCGTGCAAATCCCATCTCGTGCGTGACAACGAGCATAGTCATGCCGCCCTGCGCCAGATCGCGCATGACATACAATACTTCCGCGATCATTTCGGGGTCGAGTGCCGAGGTCGGCTCGTCGAACAGCATGGCCTTGGGCTCAAGTGCCAGCGCGCGCGCAATCGCCGCGCGCTGCTGCTGCCCGCCGGACAATCGGCCAGGGAATTTTTCGGCCTGATCGACTATTCCGACGCGTCCCAGATAATGGAATGCCAGTTCTTCCGCCTGCTTGCGCGAAAGCCCCTTCGCCTTTATCGGCGCCAGCGTGATGTTGTCCAAGACCGTCATATGCGGATAAAGCTCGAAATGCTGGAAAACCATTCCGACACCTCGACGCAGCTTCGGAAGGTCCTTGCAACCGCGCACAGACACGCCGTCCACCCATACATCGCCATTCTGGAAGCGTTCGAGGCCGTTAATGCAGCGCAGCAGAGTGCTCTTGCCGGAGCCGCTCGGCCCGCAGATCACGATGCACTGGCCGGCGTTGACCGATAGCGAAACGTCATCCAGCGCGACGAAGCTGTCGAAGCGCAGCCCCGCATTCTCGACCTTGATGATCGGCTGATCCATCAAACGGCCTCTTTCTCAAAATACCGAGCGACACGCGAGAAGCCATAGCAGACGACGAAATAGATTGCCGCGACCGTCACATACAGCTCGACGGGCCGCACGGTCCGCTCCGCGATCGACACTGCCGTATGCAGCAATTCGCTGTAGCCGATGATGTAGACCACCGTCGTTCCCTGGAACACGACGATGCATTGCGTGATGAGCGCCGGCAGCATAGCGCGGATCGCCTGCGGCAGTATGATGTGGCGCATGGTCTGCGTATAGGTCAGGCCGGAAGAGAGCCCTGCCTGGATCTGCTTGGCGCCGACGGACTGGATGCCCGAGCGCACGATCTCGGTGAAGTAGGCCGCGAAGAAGACGATAAAGGCGACGATGATTGAGGTGAGATCGTTGACGTTGCGCCCGGTGATTAGCGGCACCAGGAAATAGAACCAGAACAGGATGAGGATGAGCGGATTGCTGCGCAGCACGTTAACGAACGCCGTGCAGGCGCCGCGGAGCCAGCGACGGTGGCTTAGGCGGCCGATCGCAATCAGGCATCCGAGCGGCAGGCTGAACACTATCGAGACCAACGTGAGCTGGACGCTCTTGGCCAATCCGCTCATCAGCAGGGGAAAGTTCGCGATGACAACCTGCCAATCCATCAGAGCCTCGATTCATCGCGCTTGATCAGACCGGGAATCTGATAGCGCCGTTCGAGCCAGGACATGAACAGGACGACCATGATCGCCGTGGCGATGTAGGTGAGCGAAGCGACCGTATAGGCCTCGATGCCGCGGAACGACCATGCCTCGATCCGGCGTGTCGTGGCCGTGATCTCGATGACGCCGATCGTCAGCGCGAGCGCCGTGTTCTTGAATACAGTCAAGAATTCCGAGGTCAGCGCCGGGATGATTATGCGCAGCGCATAGGGCACGATCACGTAGCGGTAGACCTGCACCTGCGTAAGGCCGGTCGAGAGCCCAGCCTTGAACTGCCCGGGCGGAATGGCGCGCACGGCGGAGCGAATCTGCTCGGCCAGCCGCGCAGACGTATAAAAGGAAATGCCAATCATCGCCGTCCAGTACGGCACGTGGTCGAGCCGGTTCCACCAGAAGCTGAAATCCCTTGGCAGCATCTGCGGCACGACATACAGCCACAGGAAAAGCTGCACGATCAGCGGGATATTGCGGAAGATTTCGACATAGGTCGCGCCGATGGCGCGCAGCAGGCGCGAATTCGTCACGCGTAGCACGCCGATCAGGATGCCGAGGAACAGCGCCAGCACCCAAGCCAGCAGGGCCAGGTGGAACGTCGTCAGGATGCCTTCGACGATCCAGCCGAAATATGGCTCGCGCCAGAGCAATCCCCAGTCGAATTCATAGCGCATGCGCCCTCGCTCCCCGGGCTCAGATCGACGTCAGGTAGCGCTGGAGCCTGGCCAAACCTTCCTCGATCTCGGGCAGCGGCGCGTTGAACACGAACCGGATATGCCCCTCTCCCATACCGCCGAACACTGCCCCCGAAAGGCCGCTGACCCGGGCATTGGCGAGTAACCGGCTGGCGAACTCGTCCGACGACAGACCGAAGCTGCTGATGTCGGGGAACGCGAAATAGGCGCCGGCCGGCATCGTGCAGCGGATGCCCGGGACCGCACGCAGGCCCGCAACGAGCGTGTTGCGTTGTGTCTCGTAGTTCCTGGACACTTCCTCGATGGAGAGCGTGCCCTGCGCATAGGGTCCGTCGAGCGCGGCCGCCGCACCGGCCTGCACGAAGGACGTCACGCAGGTGAACATGTGCGAAAGCACCATCCGGATGCGCTCGCTCACGTCGGGAACGGCGATCACCCAGCCCACGCGCCAGCCGAACATGTTGTAGGTCTTGCTCGCCGTCTGGATTGAGATCGTGCGCTCGCGCATGCCCTCGATCGTGGCGATGCTGACATGACGGTTGTCATCGAACAGGAAGTGCTCGTAGGCCTCGTCCATCACCACCCAAAGGTCGTGCTCTATGGCGATGCGGGCGATCTCGCGCATCGTCGCGATCGAAAGGATTGCGCCGGTCGGGTTGTGTGGCGAGCACAGCACGATTGCTCGCGTCCTGGGGGTTATGCGCGCGACGAGATCCGCTGGATCGAGCTGGAAATCGTTCTGGGGCCGGATCGGGAACGGAACCGGCGTCGCGCCGGTCAGGCGGATCATCGGGTCGAAACTGAGCCAGCCCGGATCTTCCAGCAGTACCTCGTCGCCCACATCGACGATGGCGAGCAGCGTCGCCACGATGCCGGCCTTGCCGCCCGGACTGACCGAGATTTCAGTGTCTGGGTCGATGACCATGTCGTTTGCGCGCGCCATCTTGCGCGCGATCGCGGCCCGGAATTCGGGAATGCCGCGCGGGTCAGCATACATCGACGCCTGCGGTTGCTCGAGGTAGCGGACCGCCGCTTCCTTGATATGGGCCGGCGTATCGAACTTCGAGCCGAAGTCGATCACGCTGACGCCACTCGCGCGCAACTCCCGGATGCGCCGCATCGATGCCAAGGAAGATGAGAACCGCATCCGCTCTAGGCGTGGCGCGAAGTTACGGTTGGACATCGGCAGAACTCCGGGAACGGCGGACGCGCGCATTACTTGTTTTTCAGCCAGTCCTCGATGCCGAACGGGCACTGGCCGTAGAGCACGGTCTTGGTCTGCTCGGAGATTGGCAGCGCGAAGCCGGCCTTCGGCTTGTTCTCGCCGAACCACTCATCCCATAGCTTGTCGTACCCACCCGTATGGATGAAGTAGCAAAGCGCATGGTCCACGGTGCGCTTCCACTTGGAATCGTTCTGCGGAAGGATGATACCATTGGGCGTGCACATCAGGTCGGGGCCGGAAACCGCCCATTCGTCCGGGTTCTGTGCGCGCATTGCCAGCGACTTGAGTGCGACGTCGAGCGTAACATGCGCGTCGGTCCGACCCTGTTCCAGCGCGAGGAAGCCGACCGCATGTGTCGGGAACGTCACGAGCTGCACTGGCGGTTTGATCTTGCCGGTCTGGCCCATTTCCGTGAGCAGCTTCTGCTCGACGCTGCCATTGGTGACGCCGATGCGCTTGCCGGCGAGGTCGGAGACGGCGTTCACCGGCATGGACTTGCGATGCAGTGTCTTCACGCACACCGCGTTATTGATAAGCGAGAAGTCGACAACCTGCTCGCGCTCGACGGTCTTGCCAGTCGAGCCCAGCACCCAGTCGAGCGATCCGTTGACGATAAGCGGGATGCGGGTCTGCGGCGTGACCTTCCGGAACTCCAGTTCCAGCTTGGTGTCCATCTTCTTCTCGATCAGGGCGTGTAGAGCCCTGCTGAGATCGACAGCCCAGCCGGCGACCTCACCCTTCTCGTCGACATAGCCGAATGGAGGCGTGCCCTCCTGTGCGCCAGCGATGATCTTCTTGTTCTGCAGGACACGGTCGTACTTGCTCTGGACCTGGGCATCCGCAGTTGCCAGGGCGATCGGCAGAAGGACGATGCCGGCTGCGAGGCGCAGGCCAACTTTGAGAAACAGGCGCAGGCTCATCTCAGTCCCTCCACGGGATGATCGCCAGCGCCCCTCGGCGCTGTCGCAGGGATAGGTTCCGGGGATTCCACCGTTTTTTCTCGCTGCTTTCGGAAAGGCCCGTATTCGCGCGCGGCCGGTTTGGAATCCGCCGAAACCCACGTTACCGGATTAAAGTGCTTGCTGCGGACGCGGCTTGTCCAATCCCCTGTTTGTATAGCCGCAATCAGATTTATTTATCGGCTGCTTCACAGATAGGACGACGTGCGACAGGATGCTGCGCATGATCGACTTGCGGAACCTCGAGACCTTCGTATGGGTGGCGCGGCTGGGCGGCTTCCGCCGCGCGGCCGCGAAGCTCAACATGACCCAGCCCGCCATCTCGGCGCGGATCTCGCTGCTGGAGCAGGACCTGCGCCTGCAATTGTTCGAGACGCGCCCGCGTCGCGGCGTGCTCACACCGTCCGGGCAGGAATTGTTGCGCTATGCCGAACGCATCCTCACTCTGAAGGACGACATGTTGCGCGCCGTGGGCGGCAACACTTCCTACAAGGTCGCGCTTAAGATCGGCGTCCCGGAAAGCATCGTCCATACTTGGCTAGCGATTCTCGTAGACACGCTTTCGCGCAACTACCCCACTCTTACGCTCGATGTCGAAGTGGATTCCACGACGAACCTTCGGGAGAGCCTCTCCGCCGGCCGCCTCGACATCGCGATCACGAACGGACCCTTCAACGATCCGAAGATCCGCTCGGAACTACTATGCGCTTTCCCGATGGCGTGGATGGCAAGCACGTCGCTGCCGATTGCACGCAACGGCGCTGACCTTGCCTCGCTCACGGCCTATCCGGTCATCACCTTCCGGCGCGGTTCGGCTCCCTATGCGACCGTGCGCGAGTTCCTCGACCGGAACGGGTTCGCGACAGCGCGCATGTTCGCAAGTTCTGCCATTGCTGGCATCGTGCGGATGGGGCTGGACGGTATCGGAACCTGCGTGCTGCCCGAGGGGGTCATCACCAGCGAATTGCAGGACGGGCGAATGACTGTCCTCGATGTCGGCATCGAACTTCCGCCGCTCGATTTCTACGTTAACGTATCGCGCGACACGGATGTCTGGCTCGCCCGCCAGGTCGTCGAGATGTCGATCCAGGTAGCGCGCGACTATCTTGACGAGCGGACTCGGGGATCAAAGAAATTGATCGGCGGAATCCAAAATCAGGATTAGACCCGCCCGCCCACTTGCCATGAAAGTCGCTTCGGTTGCTCGCGTCACCCTGACGCCAGCTCAATCGGACGTCACCAATGGATCCGCAGCATTCACGGGCGTTTCGTGTCGGCATTGATGTCGGCGGCACCTTCACTGACATCGTCGCCACCGGCAGTGACGGTCGCATCCTCGTGCGCAAGGTCGCCTCGACCACGGGCGACCTGAGCCTGGGCAGTTCGCGCGGCGTGTCCGAACTGCTTAACGAAAATGCCATCCGCGCTGATGAGGTCGATGTCGTCGTCCATGCCACGACCACGGCGACCAATGCCGTGCTCGAAGGCAAGGGAGCGCGCACCGCGCTCATCACCACGGCCGGCTTCCGTGACATTCTTGAGTTTCGGCGCGTGCGCGTGCCGGAATTGTACAATCTCGGCTACGTCAAGCCTGCCCCGCTCGTGCCGCGTAGCCTGCGCTTCGAGGTCTCGGAGCGACTGGGACCGCTCGGGGAGATTTGGCGGCCGCTCGACGAGGATAGCGTGCGCGTCGCCGCCGCGCGCATCCAGGCTTCCGGCGCCGAGGCGGTGGCGATCTGCCTGCTGCATTCCTATGTCAATCCCGAACATGAGAAGCGTGTGCGCGCTATCATTGAGGAGATGCTGGGCGACACGCTATTCGTAACCTGCTCCCACGAGATCCTGCCCGAGATGCGCGAATACGAGCGCACGAGTACCACCGTCATTAACGCCTATCTCGGCCCGGTCATGAAGGCCTATCTCCAGCGCCTCGAGGAGCGGCTGACTGGGCTCGGCACTGGACGTGCGCTGCACGTGATGACGTCCGGCGGCGGCCAGATGAGCCTGAAGGCCGCCATGAACAAGCCTGCCTATCTGGTCGAATCCGGTCCAGCGGCGGGCGTGATAGCTGCCGCGCGCATCGCGAAGCGCCTCGACCTGCCCAACATCATCACGCTCGACATGGGTGGCACGACCGCGAAGACGGCGATCGTCGAGCATGCCGAGCCAGCCAAGACCAGCGAATTCGAGGTCGGCGCCGGCATTAACCTGTCGAGCAAGCTCGTGCGGGGCGCAGGTTACGCGATCAAGCTGCCATTCATCGACGTGTCGGAAATCGGCGCGGGCGGCGGCAGCAAAATCTGGTTCGACAAGGGCGGCGTACTCAAGGTCGGCCCCGAGAGCGCAGGCTCCGAGCCCGGCCCAGTCTGCTACGGCAAGGGCGGCACGGTCGCGACCCTGACCGATGCCTTCCTCACGCTCGGCTACGTCAACAGCAAATATCTCGTCGGCGGTGCGCTGGGTCTAGAGGCCGGCATCTCGCAGCAGGCCGTACGCGCGCAGGTCGCCGAGCCGCTCGGTATCGACCTGCGCGATGCGGCCTATGGGGCGGTGACCGTCGCGGTTGCCAACATGGTCCGTGCGGTCAAGTCGGTTTCGACCTATCGCGGCCGCGATCCACGCGGCTACACCCTCATCGCCTTCGGCGGCAACGGCCCCCTCGTCGGCGCGATGATCGCGCACGAATTGTCGATGCCGCGCGTGCTCGTGCCTCCCCATTCCGGCGTGCTCAGCGCCTACGGGCTGCTGATGGCCGATCACGAGCAGGAACTCGTGCGCTCCTATCCGGCCCGCACCGCCGAGTGCGATCCGGCGGCGCTCAATGCAGCCTATGAGGAACTCTCGCGCGAGGCGGTCGATACGCTGAGCGCAGAGGGTTTCGCGCCGCAGGATATCGAGGTCCGCCGCTTCGCCGACCTGCGGTATGTCGGCCAGGCCTATGAACTGACGGTTCCGATCGCCGGCAGCGGCGTGCCTGTCATCGCCGAGGTCGATGCAGCCTTCCATGAAGAGCACCGCAAGACCTATTCGCACATGTCGCAATCCGAGCCGGTCGGGCTTGTCAGCATCCGCATTGTCGCGAGTGTGCGCACGCCGCAGCCTGCCGAAGAGCCGGCCGACGCTCCGGAAGCTGCAGCGGACGCGCCTCCCGTGACGCGGGATGTCTATTTCGGTGCCGTGCGCGGGCTGCATGCAGTGCCCGTGCTGCGCCGCGCCGGTCTGCGCGAGGGCGAACGCGCCGGGCCGCTGCTGGTCGAGGAATACGACTCGACCTGCCTTGTGCCGCCGGGAGCAACCGCGCGGGTCGACCGCTGGAACAACATCGTCATCACGCTGGAGCCCCGCGCATGAGCAGACGCTTCGACCCTATCACGCTCGACGTGATCCAGAACGCGCTCGGCTCGATCGCCGACGAACTGGCGCTCGTCATCATGCGCTCGGCCTATTCCAACATCGTGCGCGACGCGATGGATTACTCCACTGCCGTCTGTGACCATGAAGGCAGGACGGTTGCGCAGGGCCTGACGACGCCCGTGCATCTCGGCTCTTTCCCGGATGCAATGCGCGCTTTGGTCTCGCAGTTCGCAGGCCGCATGTCAGATGGGGACATCTTCATCTTCAACGACCCCTATGGGGCCGGCGGCATGCACCTGCCGGACTTCTACATCGTGAAGCCTGTCTTCGTCGGTAGCTACGTCGAGGGCTACATCGCGACGCTTGCCCACCAATGCGACATAGGTGGCCTCGCCCCCGGTGGCATGGCCGTGTTCGCAACGGAAATCTATCAGGAAGGGCTGCGCATCCCGATTCTGAAGCTGCACGATGCGGGCGTACCAAACGAGGCCATCCCTCAGATCGTTGCGAAAAACTCCCGCCAGCCGGTCGAGGTGCTGGGCGATATACGCGCGCAGATCGCTGCCTGCGGCAATGGCGAGAAGGGCCTGCGGCAACTGATCGAACGCTACGGTGTCGATGAGTTCCGTCGCTACACCGCCGAATTGCACGACTATGCCGAACGCCTGATCCGGGCCGAGATCAGCGCCTTGCCCGACGGCACCTACGAATTCGAGGATTTTTTGGACGGGCTGGGCGAGAACCCCGAACCGATCCGCTTCAAGTGCGCGCTGATCATCGCCGGGGACCACATTACCGTCGATTGGGAGGGCACCTCTCCGCAGGTCAAGGCGGCGATCAACGGCCCGATCCCGACCACGCATGCCATGGCCTATCTCGCCGTGCGCTGCGCCATCGGCGTCGCAATCCCCAATTGCGAAGGCTATATGCGCGCCATCACTGTCAAGGCACCCAAGGGCTCGATCGTGAACCCGAACGAGCCGGCCGCATGCGGCGCGCGCGGCGTCATCTGCTTTCGCATGTATGACGCCATGCTGGGCGCGTTCTCGCAGATCCTGCCCAACCGCATCCCCGCAGCCAACGAGGGCGGCTCGTCCGCACCACACATTGCGGGCCGCACGCGCGACAACCGGCCGTTCCTGATCTCCGGCGGGTTGATGGGCTGCTGGGGCGGCAGCGCCGTGCGCGATGGGCAGGAAGGCATCTCCAATCCCGCCGCCAATCTCGGCAACGCGCCGATCGAACTGGTGGAATCACGCCTGCCCGTCGAGATTACCTGCTATTCCTTCGTGCAGAATTCCGGCGGCCCCGGACGGCATCGGGGTGGCGTCGCGCTGATGCGCGGATACCGCCTACTCGAGGAGGAGGCGGAACTCGTGATGCGCTCCGACCGGCGTGCCGTTTTGCCCTATGGCCTCTTCGGCGGCGAGCCGGGCACGCCTTCATGGAATTTCATCAATCCCGGCCCCGACCAGATCGTCCTACCCGTCTGTCCGTTCGCGAGCGTGCCGATGAAGCAGGACGATATCTTCCTGCACATCCAGGCCGGTGCCGGTGGCTATGGCGACCCGCTCGAACGGGCACCGGCGAAGGTGCTTCTCGACTTGCTCAACGAACTCATCACGACCGACTATGCCTCGGACGTTTACGGCGTGGTCATCTTGGACGGGGCCGTAGACGAGGTTGCGACGGGGGAACTGCGGCGCGCGCTGGCATCCGGCGGCACGATCGCCAAAGCGAGCTATCTCGACCATTTCGCCAGGGCCACATGCACCGAAGGTCTGGCAAGGAAGCCGAACGCCAGTCCTACCTGATTGGCGAATTGATAGACGACAGCACCGATCAACGATGCAGAAGTCGTGCACCAGAGGAGCTTAGTCGCCAAGGCGTGGTCGCAGCACCAATGCGAATGCCAAGTCGACATTGCTAGCTGTGGCTACTCGGTGGCTATCCGAGTCAGCCGCCCTCAATGTAAACAGGCGCGCGCAGTAAATTACTGCAATGAATTCAAGTGTTTGATTGGCGCGCCATTCAGGATAAAGCTGCGAACACCTATTTACTTAAAATAAATATATAATTTTGACGGCGCCCCTGGAGCGCCCTCGGTTTGAAGGGGGCTGCGTCGAGGGAAAACGGACATAAAGTCGAGTTGGCTCTGCTCCCCGCTGAACCTTGACCCCTTCATGGTCCGGTTCCTACTTCGGTTAGGTCTCTGGCCTCATCTGGACGAGATCTCATGGGCACAGCACAACCGCCGGAAACGGACCCAGCGCTGAATAAAGGCTGGGGGCAACGTCACCCTGCGCCGCACGATGCCGAGAAATACAAGTGGCGCAATCTAATCGAGCGACTGTTCAGCAAGCTCAAGAACTGGCGGCGCGTTGCAACACGCTACGACAAGAGCAAGGAATCTTACCTCGGATTCGTCGCCATCGCCGCAGTCAAACTCTGGCTACCCGTTGTCCACGAAGCCTAGTTCGAATTCAGCGCAAGACCGATGGGTTGCTGACTTGAGAAAAGCGCAGGAACGTCGGAGTGCGACAGATTTCTTTGGCATGCCATTGCCTGAGACCATCGGCGAATAGAGGATGGCAGACCGCGCCATCTTACGTCACAAGAACGGGCTGGATGGCTTGCTGCCCGTCAGACGGTCCCGTTGAGCTTTTGGCGGTTCACGACAAACAACCGGTAGAGGACAGGCACGAGGCCCAGGGTGAGGACTGTTCCAACGCCTAATCCGAACATCATCACGACAGTCATTCCGCGCCAGAGTTCGCCTCCCAGGAGAAAAAGTGGAACAAGGCCGACAATCGTTGTCAGTGTTGTCATAACAATTGGCCTGAGCCGAGCGGTTGCAGCTTCTATAATAGCTTGATCGGGATCAGACGCTTGATCAATCTCCTCATCTATCTTTTCGATGAGCACGATCGCGTTATTGATGATGATCCCTGCCAGCGAGAGCAAACCCAAAAGGGCATTGAAGTCGAGTTTGGCTCCTGTCATTAGCAAACCGAAGCCCGCCCCGAATACGATGAGCGGAATTGTCAAAATAATGATCGCCGGTTTTGCAAGCGAGTTGAATTGCCAAATCAGCAGGATGACGATGGCCGCAAGGCAATGCGGCATGAAACGGAACAGGGCAGCATTGGCGCTGGCGCTCGCCTCCAGCTCGCCCCCTATTGTCCATCGGTAGTCAGCAGGAATATCCAATGCTGCAAGCTCCGGCTGCATCCGCGCCAGAAATTGCGCTGCTGTCATGCCGGGATTAACCCCCGAAACCGTAATGGTTCGGTCAAGATTGTATCGGTGGATAATAAAGGGCTTCAGCTCTCCTGCAATTGCCGCGACCTGAAGCAACGGAACGGGTTGGCCTTTGTCCGTCACGATCGTGGCGTCACTCAGCTGATCAAGGTTCGAACGATCCGCTGTCTGGGCCCTCAGAACGATCGGGATCACCCGATCGCCCTCTCGGTAATCTGTCACGCGGACGCCTTCGAAGGTTGTCTCAAGAGCGCGCGCCACGGCGACAGGCGAAAGCCCTGCGTTTCGCGTGCGCTCCTGATCTATCAGCACATCGAGCTGAAGAACCGGATTCGACCAATCGGTGCGTACATCCTTCGCGCCCGGAATGGACGCCATGCGCCCCGCAACATTTTTGCCCAACTGGTAGAGTTCATCAATCGAGGGGCCGGAAATCCTGACCTCAAGCGTCCCGGGCGGCTCCTTTCCGAGGAAGAGCAATTCGGTCCAGCCGCGCGCTTCCGGTGCCTCGTTTCGGATAAAGGACTCCAGCCTGGAGCGCGCCTGCGCCACGTCTTGATGCGATCTGGTGTTGACGACGCCGAAGGCGACATGCGGCGCCGGGTCGAGCGGCGAGAGCGCCAGGAAAAATCTCGGTCCTCCATTTCCGATGTAGAGAACGCTCGAAAGAAGGTCCGGATTGGTGCGCTCGTCCGCGAGCCATCGGGAGAGGCGTTGGGTCACGCGAAGCATCTCCGCCTCCGAGGACCCGGCAGGAAGCTCGATCTTGACGATGAATTGGGGCCGGTCGGACGGCGGCAACAAACCGGTCGGCACACGCCCCAATGCAAGCAATCCCGTAGTAAACAGAAGAGCCGATACCGAGATAACGACAATCGGGCGGGTGATCATTGCTGCAAGTGTGGTTCCGTAAGCCTGTTGCGCCCACGACTGATCAGGACCGCCCTTGTCATCCGGCTGCGCGGCCGGCAGCAACCACACGCAAAGCAGCGGCGTGACCGTGCACGACAGCAGCCAGCTCGCCAGCAGTGTGAGAATAATTACCTGCGCGAGCGCACGGAGAAACTCACCCGTCGCGTCCGGCGCCAGCATGAGCGGCAGAAACGCCAGGATGGTCGTCAGCGATGATGTGAGTAGCGGCACGGCAAGTGTTCGGCTCGCGGCAAGTGCTGCATCCATTCGGGATGCCCCAGCGTCAATTCTTCGCTTGATGTCCTCGGCTATGACGACGCCATTGTCGACCAGCAGCCCGAGCGCGATGATCACTGCAGCAATAGATATTCGGTGAAGAGGAATTCCCCACAACAACATGCCGACGAGAGTGAGCAGGATCGAGAGCGGAACGATGGCGCCCACGATGGCGCCGGCGCGCATTCCGAGGAACAGCATGACGACAGCAAGAACCGTGACAAGCGTTTGCACCAGATTGCTGGTCGCTTCTGCAATTGCAGCCGCAACGATCGGCGGCTGATCCGTCACGATATCAAGGTTGATTCCGAGGGGTAGCCGGCCGCGCTCTTCATCGATCGCGACACGTGTCTGGTTGCCAAAGTCCTTGATCGCTACGTTGGGCGCGATCGAAATGGCGATCACGATGGCTGGGTGCCCGTTGAAGAGAACTGGCCTGCGTGGTGGATCGACATACCCTCGTTCGATCGCGACCAGGTCGCGAACGTAGACGACGCCGCTCGCCGGCGTGCGAACCGGCACGTCGCCAATTGAATCGACGGCGCGGAAATCGCCGCTGGGCTCAAGGTGATAGCGCATGCCCTCGGCGGTAGTGATAGAGCCGGCGGGCAGGATCCGGTTCTGCTCCGCGATCGCGTTGATGATGTCGAATTGGGCGATGCCGAGTTGACTGAGGCGAGCGCGATCAAACGAAAGCCATATGCGTTCGTCCTGATCACCATAAAGATCGATACGGCTCACCAGAGAAAGAGACGAGAGACGATCGCGTATGCGGCGGGCTTCGGATCTCAGTTCGGCCATCGTAAAATCTGCGCCTGTCAGGGCCAGAGTTGTCGCAGCCACCCTTCCGTAGTCATCGTTCACGTTCGGACCGCTCGTCCCCTCGGGAAGCGAGCGCGCGAGGTCAGTCATCTTGTTTCTGAGGTCGGCCCAGACCTGTTTGACGTTCCATATGGTGGGAAGCAGCTCCACCTTGATTGTCGCAAGCCCGCTCTGAGCCGACGCTTCGACCTTGTCGACTTCCGGAATCTGCTTCACCGCCTCTTCCACAGGCTTGACGAGAAGCTGCTCCACCCTGCTTGCAGACATGCCCGGGAAGCCCACCGTAATGACCGCCGTTCGAATGACGATCTCTGGATCCTCCTGACTGGGATGGCGCAAGAACGTGTAGGCGCCCGCAAAGATGACGAAGATAACGAGCGTGATCGTGAGCCGCCATTTCTCGATCGCGAAGCGGGTCAATCCCTCCATCGGATCACTCGGCCGGACGCCAGAGACGCGCGCGTTGACCATCCTGAAGGAAGGCGACGCCTGCCGTGACCACCCGTTCGCCAGTCGAAAGGCCTTCCGTCACGAAAACGCGGTTGCCGACCACCCCGGCGATCGAGACTTCCTTGCGGCGCAGTACCTCCGCCGCCGGATCGAACACAAACAGAGTTCCTTTTCGGCCGACAACCGGACCTGTCTCGATTTTGTCGAATGCGAGCGCAGACAGTGGAACCGGGAAAGCAATCTTGTCTGCAGCATCCGTCCCGGGAATCAGGAGACTCACGTTCGCGCTCATGCCACTTCGCGCGCCCGAAGGCGTCTCATCAAGACGCGCGCGCACACGAAATGCATTGCCCGCTTCGGCTGTGGCGGCAATCTCTATGATTTTTCCTATCACGAGACGATCTGACAATCCGGGGATCGTGACGTCGACGGGCGCATCGTAACGCAGCATAGGGACAAGGTGCTCGGGCACCCGCACAAGAACTTCGAGAGCATCGCGGGCGCCAACTTCATACACAGGCTGACCAGCAGCAATCTCCTCGAACTGTTTGGCGAGAAGTTTTATGACAACACCAGACCGTGGGGCGCGCAGTATCGTTCGGCGGAGATTCTCCTCGGCAGTGGCGACCGCTACTTCCGCGACGCGGCGGTCTGCACGAGCTATCTCACGGGCAGACTCGGCGCGCGCAAGGGCCACTTTCGTGGCGGCGCCCTTCGCTAAAAGGGTTTCCTGCCGGATAAACTCTTCATTGGCCTCCTTCAGTCGGCTCTCAACAGCGGCGAGGCGCGCTTTCTGTGCAGAGACATCCCGTTGAAAATCTGCCTGATCGAGCTGTGCGATGATCTGGCCCGCCTCGAACGCTTCGCCCTCTCGCAGGGTCGCTTCCGCAAGCTTGCCACCAATGGGAAAGCTGAGGCGGGTCTCCTCCGCCACCACAAGGACACCGGTCAGGCTGCGCGCCACCGACGCATTCACAGCGGCCACCTCGATCGTCTTGACCGCTTGCGGCGGCTGGGCCCGCGTTTGCTTTTGCTCGTCGCACCCGACAAGCGTGAGAAGCACCAAGGAAACGAAAATCCGGGAGGCGCGGAAACGTGGGGAAGTCGTCATATCTGCCTGCACGACCCGCACATTAGGAGCATCCGTGAATTATCACGAACCTTAACGTAAGGGTGGTAGGTTTGGCTAGTCGCGCCTGCCCTGGGAGCCGCCAGCGCAGTTCACTGCGCACATGGAGACGGATAGGATTCGAAATGGTCAGCAATCTCCTGATTGCAACGGTGATGGTTTGCGCAACAGTTCTTACTCATTACCTAGGCATTGTCGTGATCGTTAAACTCCTGAGGGAACGACCTCGCCATCGCCTACCTCCGGTAGGGCTCAGGCCCGCAGCCGCCGTTATTTTCGTTATCCTATGCCTCATCGCCGCTCATTCCGTGGAGATATGGATTTATGCGGCTCTCTATTATCTGGTAGGCGCATCGGCCACATTTGAATCTGCGCTCTATTTTTCGACGGTCACCTTCACAACGCTGGGTTACGGTGACGTAGTTCTTGATGAACGTTGGCGGCTCATTGCTGCGATCCAGGCAGCGAATGGAATTATTCTTTTTGGTTGGTCGACCGCCTTCCTCGCGGTGGTGATTGGAAAATTGAACATTGTAAAGGAAGATTGGCTCTAGGCATGGCCGCGTCCGTTGCCGTCGCAGGTCCAACCGTAGGCAAGGAGTGGCTCCGGCGTGCCGCCTGGGCGATCTGGTCAGCATCACGGGCCGTTTGGGCCCATAACCAGAAGCGCTGGATGCGAATCGGCGCGAGTTGCGCCGAGCGACTAAGCCGCTCTCGCGGCAGGGCGCTGCGGCGCGTTCATCGCTGAGATTTCGCCTGTGGGGCGCTGCATCCGAGGATTTCGGGGTCGTTTCCCCTGATCCTCGGAGGTTTCCATGATCGATCCCGTCACCGTCAGCCCGCTGCGTCAGCGGATGATCGAGGACATGACCATCCGCCGGTTTGGCGAGCATACGCAGCGCGACTATGTGCGGCAGGTGCGTGAGTTCACGGCCTTCCTTGGGTTGCCGCCGGACCGGGCCGAGCCCGAGGATCTACGGCGCTTTCAGCTTAACATGGCTTCGCTCGGCGCCAGCTACGCGCGTATGAACCTGGCCTGCACGGCCCTGCGCTTCTTCTTCCACGTCACGCTGGGCCGGACCGGCTTCGGTGACCGCATGGCGCTGATCCCGACGCCCGATCGCCTGCCGGTGGTGCTGGACACGTAGGAGGTGGCGCTGCTGCTGGCGCACGCGCGGAGCCTGAAGGACCGCGCCGCGCTGAGCATCGCCTATGGCTGCGGCCTGCGGGTCTCGGAGATCGCCAACCTCAAGGTCGCCGACATCGACAGCGCGCGCATGCTGATCCGGGTCGAGCAGGGCAAGGGTCGCAAGGACCGCTATGTCATGCTCGCGCCCGACCTGCTCGATCTGCTGCGGCAGTGGTGGCGGGTGAAGCGGCCGCGCGGTTGGCTCTTTCCCGGCCAGCAGCCAGGCCAGCCGATCACGACGCGCCAGCTCATCCGCGCCTGC
>PNNB01000022.1 GCA_013823985.1 Sphingopyxis sp. | reverse complement strand
AAGCTTCACTTCGCGCAGGCCGACGCGGCCGAACAGCGCCTTCCAATGCCCGGGTGCGGCGAGGATGAGGCCGAGCAGGGGCAGCAGCACAAAGGCAGCGACCCGGGCCCATCCCGTTACATTGTCGTCGGTAAAGGGCATGGGCGTGACCAGCGCGGCAAAACCTGCGGCGGTGGCGGCAATGGCCAGCAGCCATCCGCCGGGTGAAATAGTCACAGGAGATCCGGTATAATAAGGGAAATCCGGGCCCTCAGGCTCGAACCGCAAACGCTTTCCGGTGAAACGACTCTGCTCCATCCCGCATCCCCTTATATGTAAAATTATCGGGGATCGGTTTTAATGCAATCGAATTCTGGAGCAGGCCGAACCGCTCTGCACTCGACCATATTGGGGAAGCAATTTTTGGCGTGGTGCGCGAAAACGGTCGCCTTACCGGAGAACTTAATTTAGACGCTGGTTGGAAGTGATACGGGTTTGTGCGCGTTTCCGGTGGCTTACGATGGAAAACTTTATTGTCACCATATACCGCCTTGCGCCATCACCAGCGCAATCGGAGGTCGGCTAGTTGGGATTATTTGATCGCTTCAAACGGCGTAAGACGGGTTCGGCATTGCCGCCGCCTGCTCCTGCGCAGCCTTGGCCGCCACCACCTGTGGCACCGATGCCGGTGTATCAGAATTTCGATGTGCCGCCTGAACCGGAGCAGCCGGCGTGGATGAAATATCCCGTATCGGCGCCCAAGGGACATATCATTGTCTTTGCCAATGAAAAGGGCGGGGTCGGCAAATCGACGTCGGCTTTCCATACCTGCATTGCCTTGTGCAATGCGGGCGAGCGGGTGGCGGCGCTGGATGTCGATCTGCGCCAGCTTACGCTGCACCGCGCATTGTGGGCGCGGCAGGAGAGCGAACGCGAATATGGTGTGAAGCTGCCCGGACCGGAGCAGATCATGCTTGCCCAGCAGAATGAGAATGAGCTGGCCGAGAAACTGCGCATGGCGCGGATCCACAACAGCTTCATCGTCATCGACGTCGGGGGGCATGACTCGCCGATTGCGCGCAAGGCCATCTTCATGGCGGATACAATCGTGACGCCGGTCAACGACAGTTTCATCGATCTCGACATGCTGGGCCACATCGACCCGCGTACGGGCGATTTCAAAACCCTCGGCAATTTCGCGCGGCTGGTCGAACATCTCAAGGACCCAGGCATTGCGCTGCGTTCCACGCCTCTGGATTGGGTCGTGATGCAAAACCGGTCGCGTAGCCTTGCCACCAATAATGAGCGTAAGGTGCGCGGCGCGCTCGACAAGATAGCACCTGCTGCGGGCTTCCGGATTGTACCGGGGTTGAGTGAGCGCGTGACCTATCGCGAGCTGTTTCCCCTTGGCCTGACATTGTTCGATCTCGATACGCTGCCGGACCTCGGAAAGGCCCAGCCCAATGCGCGCGAGGAAATCTGGGCCATGCTGCGCGCGCTCAATCTGCCCAGCGCAGCCTTGAAACGGGCCATTGCGGCGCCCGATGCGCTAGAGGATTAAATCACGCCCTTAGCGTCACCGATGGTAGTTGCAAAAAGGTAAACTCGTTCCATCCGGATTCATATTGCTCTGCCGGATAAAGAGGCGCTTGGTCTTGCCCATTCCACTTGGGACATTGCCATGACTTATGTACGTGAGACGCCGTCCAGCCACTATCAAGCGCAAGGTTTATCCGACCGTTTCGCGCTGGGCGTAACGAAATTGTTGCGCTGGGGTGCGGACACCTTTTTTGCAAAACGCTACGGAAATCGCGCTATTGTTCTGGAGACCGTTGCAGCAGTGCCGGGAATGGTGGGTGCAACCCTGACCCATTTGCGCGCGCTGCGGTTGATGCAGGATGATGGCGGATGGATCCGGACCTTGATGGACGAGGCCGAAAACGAGCGGATGCATCTCATGACTTTCATCGAGATTGCCCAACCGTCCTGGTTCGAGCGCATGATCATATTGACCGTGCAATGGTTCTTCTATGTCGGATTTTTCATTCTGTATCTGATTTCCGATCGCACCGCGCACCGTTTGGTCGGCTATTTTGAGGAGGAGGCCGTCTTGAGCTACACGCTTTACCTCGACGAAATTGATACCGGCCGCCATGCCAATCCGCCTGCACCGGCTGTGGCGCTTCGCTACTGGAATTTGCCCGAAGGCACGACCTTGCGCGACGTGATCCTGATCATTCGGGCGGACGAAGCCCATCACCGGGACACCAACCATTTCATGGCCAGCGCCTTGAGCGGACGCCAGCCCAATCACGCCGACATTGCCGAATGTCCGCCTCACACATCGTTGAGTTCGGGGTTGAGTTGATGGCACGACATTGCGGTCTCAATATGCGGCGCTATATCTAGGGCATGAGCGCCGCCAAAATAATAGCCATCATCGTCCTGCTTTCGCTGGCGTTTCACCTGCTTCTATTTGGCTATTTGCGTCGCCGGATTGCCGCCGCCAAGCGTGAGAAGGAAAAGGAAATATGACCGAGAACCCGAACGCTACAGTCGAAAGCACCGGTGGCAAATATGCACAACTGATCAAGGCGCGCATCCATGAATGGGCTGCGGGAGAGCCTGTCGAGGTTGGGGGCACGGACAATGGCCCGATGCCTTATGAACTGCTGTTATCGGCGTTGGGGGCCTGCACCTCGATCACGCTTGAAATGTATGCGGCGCGTAAAGGTTGGCCGCTCGAAAAGGTCCATGTCACTCTGGAGCATTCGAAGGAAGAGCGGGCCGGTGAGAATGACGGAAAGCCTGTCGACATGATCGACCGGATCGTCCGGCTGGAAGGGCCGCTGGATGCGGAGCAGCGGGCGAAGCTGATTGAAATTGCAGAAAAGTGCCCCGTGCATCGCACGCTGACCAACCAGATCAACATCAACACCCTTTTGGGTTAGATTGTCTCCTGCACGGTGGGTTGATTTGCCCCTTTTGCAGGCTTATAGCGGCTTTTTAGAAGCAAGCGGTCCCGTGGGGCCGCTTTTTGCCTTTTGGACCTATGGAAGGAATTTACCATGTCGATTACACCTTTGATGCCAGTCTATCCGCGGTGCGGGTTCCGGCCGGTGCGAGGTGAGGGTGCCTGGCTGATTTCCGAAGATGGCAGCCGCGCTCTGGATTTTGCTGCGGGTATTGCGGTGAACCTTCTCGGCCATGGCCATCCGCATCTGACCAAGGCGATCCAGGATCAGGCGGCAACGCTGATGCACGTATCCAACCTGTACGGCAGTCCGCAGGGCGAGGCCTTTGCCCAGCGCCTGGTCGATACGACTTTTGCCGACACCGTGTTTTTCACCAATTCGGGGGCGGAAGCTGTCGAATGTTCGATCAAGACCGCGCGCGCCTACCACCAGAGCCAAGGCAGCGACCGGTACGAAATCATCACCTTCAAAAATGCCTTTCATGGCCGCACCATGGCGACGATTTCGGCGAGCAATCAGGAAAAGATGCACAAGGGCTTCTTGCCGCTGCTCGAAGGTTTCAAATATGTCGATTTCGACGACCTCGAAGGCGCCAAGGCTGCAATCGGTCCGAAGACCGCAGCATTTCTTGTAGAACCTATTCAGGGCGAGGGCGGTGTGCGCCCTGCGTCGGATGCGTTCATGAAAGGCCTGCGTGCGCTGGCTGACGAACATGGCCTGATGCTGATATTGGACGAAGTCCAGTGCGGCGTTGCGCGGTCCGGCACGCTCTACTGCTATGAACAATATGGGATCGAGCCCGATATCATGGCGACGGCCAAGGGCTTGGGCGGCGGCTTCCCTGTGGGCGCGTGCCTTGCAACCGAAGAAGCGGCGCGCGGCATGGTCGTAGGCACCCATGGTTCGACCTATGGCGGCAACCCCTTTGCCATGGCGGCGTGCCAGGCGGTGTGGGATGTTGTGGCCAATGACGAATTTCTGGCGCAGGTCCGCGCCACTGGCGACAAGCTGCGCGCGGCGCTGGAGCAGTTTATCGGCAACTATCCTGACCTCTTCACCGGTGTGCGTGGCAAAGGCCTGATGCTCGGCGTGACCATGACCCATGAAACACGCGCGTTCGTTGCCCATTTGCGCGACAATCACGGCCTGCTGACTGTGGCCGCAGGGGATAACACCTTCCGCGTCTTGCCACCGCTGAACATTGACGACAGCCATATCTCCATCTTCATGGAAAAGCTGTCCGCAGGGGCCGCCAGCTATAAGATGCCGGAAGCCGCATGATACGGCATTTCCTGAATCTGGCGGATGCGGGCGGCGACGCGATTGCGGCGATGCTGGCGGACGCAATGGACAGGAAAGCAGCGCGGACCGGCTGGCCCAAAGGGAAAGCGGACAGCGATGCGCCGCTTGCCGGGCATACGCTTGGCATGATCTTCGAAAAGAACTCGACCCGCACGCGCACATCGTTTGAAATGGCGATGAAGCAACTGGGCGGTGACAGTATCTTCATGGCATCCGGCCAGATGCAGCTTGGGCGGGGCGAAACTATTGCCGACACCGCACGCGTTTTGTCGCGCTATGTTGATGCGATCATGATCCGTACGGACGACCATTCCAAGATCGAGGAGCTGGCCAAATATGCCAGCGTTCCGGTTATCAACGGACTGACCGACCTGTCGCATCCCTGCCAGATTGTCGCGGATTTGCTGACCGTTACGGAACAGGGCAAGGCTCTGCCGGGGCTTGAAGTTGCGTGGCTTGGCGATGGTAATAACGTGCTGAACTCGATCGTCGAGGCCGCGGGTATTTTCAAATTCAACGTCCGGATTGCGGTCCCGCAGGGCTATGAAAGCGACAGCCAGTTCATCGAAGCGGCGCAGGCCACAGGCGCGAAGATCACGCTGACCCGCGACGCGGCAGAGGCCGTGGCCGGGGCGGACGTGGTGGTTACCGACACGTGGGTGTCGATGGGGCAGGAACATGCCCATAACAAGATCGCGGCAATGATGCCCTATCAGGTCAATGACCGGTTGATGGCGGGCGCAAAACCGGATGCCAAGTTTCTGCACTGCCTACCCGCGCACCGGGGCGAAGAGGTTACCGACACCGTTCTGGACGGCCCGCAATCGCTGATCTGGGATGAGGCTGAAAACCGGCTTCACGCGCAAAAGTCGATCTTGCTCTGGTGTTTTGGATTGCTCGGATGATCCAACCGGCAAATGCCCGAACCTGATGGCCTCGCAACCTGAAACCCTAAGCGACCAGCCGTTACGCTTTTCCATTCCGGCCCGCGATGCGCGGGGGCGGCTGGTGCGTCTCGATGCTGTGCTCAACGAAATCCTGTCGGCACATGCCTATCCGCCTTTGGTGGAAAAGACATTGGCCGAGGCACTGGTTCTGACCGCGTTGCTTGGAACATCGCTGAAGGATCAGGGAAGCCAGCTTACCCTGCAGGTCCAGACCGAAAAGGGCGCGATACGGCTGCTCGCCTGCGACTATAAGGATGGCGCGCTGCGCGGATATGCCCAGTTTGACGCCGCGACTGTGGCTTCGCTTCCGCACGATGCCACGCTGTTCGGTATTTTCGGGACGGGCTATCTTGCGATAACCTTTGACCGGGCGAAGCCAGCGTCCGAGGGCGGTGGCCGGTATCAGGGCATTGTTCCGCTGGAAGGGTCCTGCTTGTCCGAGGCTGCGCAGAACTATTTTGTCCAGTCCGAGCAAATTCCGACCTTCATCCGTGCGGCGGTGGACCATATCGATGGGCGCTGCGTTGCCGGCGGCATATTGGCGCAGCATCTACCCGAGGGCGAAGAAGGCCGCGAACGCCTGCATGTCCGGCTCGACCATCCCGAGTGGGAGCATGTCGAAATATTGGCCTTCACGGTTTTGCCCGAAGAACTGGCGGACCCCAAACTGCCGTTGGAAGAAATCGTCTGGCGGCTTTTTCACGAAGAAGACGAAGTGCGGGTTGAACAGGCGAGCAAGCTGACCAAAGGTTGCCGCTGCGATCCTGCGCATATTCGAGACGTTATTGCGAAATTTCCCGCCGAAGATCGCGCCGAAATGGCCGATGAAGCAGGCGATATTGTGGTTGATTGCGAATTCTGTTCGCGGCGCTTTCCGGTGAGTCTGGCCAGCTTCAACAACTGATTTGTGACATTTGTCGCAAAACTTCGGTCATTCATCGTTCATATACCACATTCTATCGTGCTTATTGTAATAAATGCTGTTACAGACGTATCAAAGAAAAGGTCGCTTCGCTGAAACTGGTTAAGGTTTACGGTCAAGAAGCATATGAAAATGAAATTCTCCCACATCACTCTCGCGGGCATTTGTGCCCTTTCTGCGGCATCGGGCGTCTATGCCTATGCGCAAGGTGGCGACCTGTCGTTGCTGGAATCGGTTGAACGCGGGATGTGGCAATTGCGGGCAGTTGGCGGTGGTCCGTCGGGCGCGCCTGTCAACCAGATCTGCGTGAGCGACCCGGCCAAGCTGGTCCAGATCCAGCATGGTACCGCGGCGTGCGAACATTATGTTGTCCGCTCCAGCGCGACCGCCGTCACGGTCAGCTATAGCTGCAAAGGCATGGGTCAGGGTTTGACCACGATCCGCAAAGAATCCCCGCGCCTTATCCATATCCAGTCGCAGGGCATCCGCAACAATGCGCCTTTTTCCTTCTCCGTCGAAGGACGGCGGATGGGCGCCTGCTGATCCGGCAGAACAGCGTCCTCGGTTCGCCAAGTGCCGTTAAGTTAATATTTACCATTGCCGCTTAGAGGGGAGGGGTGTCTTTTTGTAGATACACTTTCCTCCCTAGCTGGCTGAATAGCCAACTACTTGGGCCGCACGCGAACATCGCAGGCGGCCCTTTCTTTTGTCAGAATGCGGCAATGCCCGTGATGGCCCGGCCCAATATCAGTGCATGGACATCATGTGCCCCTTCATAGGTGTTGACCGTTTCGAGGTTCACCATGTGGCGCATGACCTGATATTCGTCGCTGATGCCATTGCCGCCATGCATGTCGCGCGCGGCGCGGGCCACGTCGAGGGCTTTGCCGACATTGTTGCGCTTGACGATAGAGATCATGTCGGGCGCAAACTGGCCCTCGTCCATCAGACGGCCGACGCGCAGGCTGGCCTGTAAGCCAAGCGCGATGTCGGTCATCATGTCGGCCAGCTTTTTCTGGTAAAGCTGGTTCGCGGCCAGCGGCTTGCCGAACTGGTGCCGGTCAAGACCATATTGCCGCGCGGCGTGCATGCAAAATTCGGCAGCGCCTAATGCGCCCCAGCTGATCCCGTAACGGGCACGATTGAGACAGCCAAAAGGTCCCTTCAGCCCCTGCACATCGGGAAGCAGCGCGTCTTCGCCGATTTCGACATTGTCCATGACAATCATGCCGGTGGTGGACGCACGCAGCGACAGCTTGCCTTCGATCTTGGGTGCGGACAGGCCCTTCATGCCCTTTTCCAGCACAAAGCCGCGAATACCGCCGCCATGCGCCTCGGACTTGGCCCAGACGACAAACACATCGGCAAAGGGTGCGTTGGAAATCCAGGTTTTGGTGCCGTTCAGCACATAGCCGCCATCCACCTTCTTGGCGAAGGTCCGCATACCGGCAGGGTCGGAGCCTGCGTCCGGTTCGGTCAGGCCAAAGCAGCCGATCAGCGTGCCCGCCGCCAGACCCGGCAGATATTTGCGGCGCTGTTCTTCCGAACCATAAGCATAGATCGGATGCATCACGAGCGAGGACTGCACCGAAGCCATCGACCGATAGCCGGAATCGACACGCTCGATTTCGCGGGCGATCAGGCCGTAGGCGACATAGGATGCGCCGACGCCGCCATATTCTTCGGGAATCGTTGCGCCCAGAAGGCCCGTTTGACCCATCAGCGGGAACAGTTCGGGCGCATCACGCTCGCTGCGATAGGCCTCGATGACACGCGGCTGCAGCTCGCTCTGCGCAAAGGCATGCGCGGTATCGCGGATCATGCGTTCGTCTTCGGTGAGCTGCCCGTCGAGATTGAAAGGGTCGGACCAGTTGAATGCTGCCATTTCGGCCATAGATTGTCTCCAAATGTTGGCCGCTCGCTAGACTTTTTGTGCGCTCTCCACAAGTTTCCGTTGAAGCTTTCATGCCGAACTTGTTTCGGCATCCATAGTGCAGCTATGGCAGGGGTAACGGGCGGATAGGACCGCCACAGGAATGACGTGAAGGAGAATGCAGTGTCCCTGCAACATGAGGTCGAAAATCTTCTGGGCGGACTAGGCGCTGTCGCGCATGGTTCGGTGCCGGTGCATAGCCCGATCAATGGCAGCCAGGTTGCCACCATCGCCGAAGCAACAACCGCCGAGGTCGAAACGGCGATCGCGCAATCCTGCACCGCGTTTCAGGCATGGCGCATGGTGCCCGCACCGCGCCGGGGTGAACTGGTGCGCCTGTTTGGCAATGCGTTGCGGGACCGTAAGGACAGCCTTGCACGCCTTGTCACGATTGATTGCGGTAAGCCCCTGTCCGAAGGCTTGGGCGAAGTGCAGGAGATGATCGACATTTGCGACTTCGCCGTCGGCCTTTCGCGGCAGTTGCACGGCTTGACCATCGCCAGTGAACGTCCCGGCCACCGGATGATGGAGCAATGGCATCCGCTGGGACCGACCTTGGTGATTTCGGCGTTCAACTTCCCTGTTGCCGTCTGGGCATGGAATGCAGCGCTCGCGCTGGTCTGCGGGAACAGCGTCATCTGGAAACCGTCCGAGAAAACCCCTCTGACCGCGCTGGCGGTTCAAGCAATTTTCGAACAGGCCGTGCGCGCCTTTGGCGATGCACCCGATCATCTTTCGCAACTGGTGCAGGGCGGACGCGATGTTGGTGCCAACCTCGTTGCCGATCCGCGCATCGCGCTCATCTCCGCGACCGGTAGCACCGCGATGGGCCGCAAAGTGGGGCAGGTGGCGGCAGGGCGCTTTGCCCGTTCCATCCTCGAACTGGGCGGTAACAATGCCGCGATCATCAGCGACAAGGCCGACGTCGCGCTCGCCCTGCGCGGGGTGTTGTTTTCGGCATTCGGCACAACGGGACAGCGCTGCACCAGCTTGCGGCGGCTGTTCGTCCATAACAGCCTGCACGACAGCTTCGTCCCGGCGCTCAAAGCTGCCGCGGCGTCCATGCCCATTGGCGACCCGCTGGACAGCGCGCATCTTGCCGGACCGTTGATTGATGAAGCAGCCTATGCGGCGATGCAGGTGGCGCTGGAGGAAGCCAAAGCGCTGGGCGGCACAGTGTCCGGCGGCGAACGCTTATTGGGCGACGGTGTTTATGTCCGCCCCGCGGTTGTGGAAATGGGGGCACAGGACGGCCCGGTGTTGCGTGAAACCTTCGCGCCCATCCTTTATGTCCTGCGCTACACCGATCTTGCTGAGGCAATCGCGTTGCAGAATGCGGTCGGCGCCGGATTGTCCTCCTCCATCTTCTCCACCGACATACGCGAATGCGAACGCTTCCTGTCGGCCGCCGGAAGCGACTGCGGTATTGCCAATGTCAACATCGGCACGTCAGGCGCGGAAATCGGGGGCGCCTTTGGCGGTGAAAAGGAAACGGGCGGCGGCCGTGAATCCGGCTCGGACGCATGGAAAGCCTATATGCGCCGGGCCACGAACACGATCAATTACTCGAACGAACTGCCGCTTGCGCAAGGGGTGACTTTTGACCTAGGCTGACAAGCAGGAGAGACCTATGCTTGTCGAGAAATTGCCCCCTGTAAAGGCGACGCTGCAGCCCAGCAATCACCCCTATCTCAACGGGGCATGGACCCCGCAGCACGAGGAGGTGACCGCCTTTGATCTCGACGTGATCGAGGGTACTATTCCATACGATATTGACGGCATTTATCTGCGCAACACCGAAAACCAGTTGCACCAACCGCTCGGTCGTTATCATCCGTTTGATGGTGACGGCATGATCCACCAGATCGATTTTTCGGGTGGTAAGGCAAGTTACCGCAACCGCTTCGTCCGTACCCGCTGTTTCGCGGCGGAACAGGATGCGGGCGGTTCGCTTTGGGGCGGGTTGATGGACCGCACCGGCACCTCCAAGCGGCCTGGTTTTGGCGCGCATGGCGGGCTGAAGGATTCATCCAGCACCGATATCATCGTTCATGCCGGAAAGGCCGTGTCGACCTTCTACCAATGTGGGGAAGGTTATGTCCTCGACCCCGAAACGCTGGAGCAGTCGGGCGTTGCATCCTGGGTTCCGCTTGATGGTATTTCGGCCCATCCCAAGGTCGATGAACGCACAGGCGAGCTGTTGTTCTTCAACTATTCAAAGCACGCGCCCTATATGCATTATGGCGTTGTTGGCCCGGACGGAAAGCTGGCGCATTATGTGCCCGTTCCCTTGCCCGGCCCCCGCCTGCCGCACGATATGATGTTCACGCCGAACTGGTCCATCCTGTGCGACTTCCCCCTGTTCTGGGATGAAGAATTGTTGAAGCGCGACGTGCATGTCACGCGCCTGCACGAAGGTCTGCCTTCGCGCTTTGCGCTCATCCCCCGTTATGGCCAGCCCGAAGAAATTCGCTGGTTCGAAGCCGACCCGACCTTCGTCCTGCATTTCATCAACGCCTATGAAGAGGGCGACGAAGTGATCCTCGACGGCTATTTCGAAGAAGACCCCTATCCGCCGCCAATCGAAAGCGCGGGCGAATATGCGCATATGATGGCGTATGTGGATGAACACAGCTTCAAACCCAAGCTGCACCGCTGGCGCTTCAATCTGGTGGACGGGACCACGAAAGAGGAACGGCTCGACGACCGCATCCTCGAATTCGGAATGATGAACCAGCGTTATCTGGGTCTGCCCTACCGCTATGCCTATAGCACGACATCGAAGCCCGGCTGGTTCCTGTTCAATGGCTTTGTGAAGCATGATCTGGAAACCGGTGCATCCGAACAGGTGATGCTGGAAGAGGGCCGGTACGGCAGCGAAGCGCCCTTCGCCCCGCGCACGGATGCGAGAGATGAGGATGACGGCTATCTGGTAAGTTTCGTCATCGACGAAAACCGCGGCACATCGGAATGCATCCTGATCGACTGCAAGCGTTTCGCCGACGGCCCAGTGTGCCGCATCGCCCTGCCGCACAAGATCTCAAGCGGCACGCACGCCCATTGGGTGGAGCGGCAACATTTGCGGAAATACGGCTAAGATATCACTGTGGTCCTGTCGAACCGCGTGCAACTAACCTGCCCCGTGGTCCCCTACCGCCCGGCGAGGTTCAACGCTGCGCCACGTTTCACACCCAACCCCGTCAGGCCCAGAATGATCATGTCCGATATTCGGCGGTCGGCGTCGGCACGTTCCAAAGGTCTCTCGACAAGATTGGCCATAAGGATCTGGCACAAGCCGAGCCAGTACAGCACGCCGCTACCGTCTGCCTCCGGTCGCACAAGGCCTGCATCGACCGCCGCCTTGAAATCATGGACCAGACCCTGGTTCAGCGGGTGGTCACGCGCGGTCGAACTCGCGTTGCTGCGCAACAACACGGCGGTTCGCTTTGGATTGTTGCGTGCAAAGTCAGCCGCAACGCGCATGCCCCCTGCGATGCGCCTGACCGGATCGGTGACCTCCGCATTGGCCCGCGTCACCAAAGCTTCGAGTTCAACGCGAACTTCAGACGCGATGGCTTCGGCAAAAACCTGCTTGTCGGAAAAATGGTTGAAGAAGCTGCCTTTGGCGACACCGGCGCGGGCCACCACTTCATCAATCGCTATCGCATCGATAGGTCGTTCGACCAGCAATTCGAAACCGGCCGCGATCAAGGCGGCGCGTGTCCGTGCGGCGCGCGGAGAAAGATTGAGAGGGGCGGGGTGACTGGCCATTAGCGGATATTAGTTGACTAGATGGTCAAGTGCAATCTATTTGACTAAAAAGTCAACTATGAGTCGGAGAGGGAGTTGCAATGGCGGTCATCAAGATCCAGGACATCGCGCATGTGCGTTTCGCCGCGCCCGACTTGGCCATTATGCGCGCCTTTCTCGAAGACTTCGGATTGCACTGTTTTGAAGAAGGTGGCCGGCTTTACGGCAGAGGTGCCGATGGTCGCCCCTTTGTCCATGCCACGCAAAAGGGGGACGCCAAGTTCCTTGCGGTCGGTTTCCGTGCCGCCGACGTAGCAGACCTCCAGAAACTTGCCGCTGCGGAAGGGGTGCCGGTTGAGGATTTGAACGAACCGGGCGGAGGCAAGATTATCCGGCTGTCCGATCCCGATGGTTATGCCGTCGAAATTGTGGCGGGGCAGGCACAAGCCGACCCAAGCCCGCCATCGACCGATCCGTTGCGCAACAGTGCTTTTTCCCAGTCACGGCTTCGCGCGTCGGTCCGGCTTGATGCGGCACCCGCCCATGTCCGCCGGATCGGTCACGCGGTCCTTAAAGTCCGTGACTTTCGGGCGTCGGAAAAATGGTACAAGGACCGCTTCGGGTTCCTGACATCGGACGAGGTCGAGGCTGCAAAGGATGTCGCACTGGGCGCGTTCATGCGGTGCGACAGGGGGGACGAACCTTCCGACCATCACACGCTGTTTCTGGCGCAATTGCCGGGTGAACTCGGTCTGCTTCATGCCGCATTCGAAGTCAGCAATCTGGATGACCTGATGCTCGGCCACCAGCATTTGAGAGCCAGAAAGCATAAGCCTGCCTGGGGGGTCGGCCGACACATCATGGGCAGCCAGATTTTCGATTACTGGAAAGACCCGTTCGGAAACGAACTGGAACATTGGACCGACGGCGACCTTTTCACGGCAGCCGACCCTCCGCAGAAAATGCCAATGAGCGCCCTGCTCGCCGTGCAATGGGGAAGTCCTCACCCGATGTTTGCGGGGAAGTTGCCGCCACCGCCGGCACTGATTGCCTTCTTCACCGCCCTTTCGATCCGCCTGAAACGGATGTTCACCCGACAGCACAAAGGAACTGCCGCATGAAACTCGCTACCTACACAGCCGATGGGAAAACCCGTACCGGTATCGTCGTTGGTGACCAGATTATCGATACGGGTGTCGCGGGAACGATGATCGACCTGATCCGGAATTGGGATGAACTCAAGGCCGATCTTGAAGCGAAGGCTACGGCTGGAGAAGGTGTCCCCCTGACGTCGGTGCGTCTTGAGGCACCTGTGCAACGCCCCGGCAAAATCTTCGCTATTGGACTCAACTATGCAGACCATATTGCTGAATCCAAGATGGAAACGCCGCAACGGCAGGTCTGGTTTACCAAGGCGCAAACCAGCGTCAACGGACCCTATGACGATATCCAGATCGCCAAAGGAACGATGACCAATGACTATGAGGTCGAACTGGTGGCCATCATTGGAAAAGGTGGCAAACATGTCAGCGCGGACGACGCATCGGCGGCAATATTCGGCTATTGCGTCGGCAATGACGTGACCGAGCGGATGTGGCAGCATGGCGGACCCCAATGGTCATTGGGCAAAAGCTTCGATACCCATGCGCCGATGGGGCCTTGGATCGTTACAGCAGACGAGGTCGGCGACCCCCATAAACTTGGCCTTCGGTGTTTCGTCAACGGCGAGCAACGCCAGCAGTCGAATACCGAACATCTCGTCTTCAACATATGGAGTCAAATCGAGCATCTCTCCGTCGGTATGACGCTGGAGCCCGGCGATTGCCTGTTCACAGGAACACCCGGAGGCGTTGGTGCGGCCATGGATCCCCGCCAGTTCCTGCAGCCGGGCGATATTGTCCGCTGCGAAATTGACGGATTGGGGCACATTGAAGGCACAATGGTCGCGGAAGGCTAGGCGATGGATGTCGATTGCGATGTGCTGATTGCAGGTGGCGGTCCGACGGGCGTGACGTTGGCCGTTCTGCTCGCAAAGCGCGGCATTTCGGTAATCGTTCTTGAAAAAGAGGCGGATATCTACCCGCTGCCCCGCGCCGCGCATATCGACCATGAAGCTATGCGTATCCTGCAAGAAGCCGGTGTCGCCGATGATGTAATGGCGACGAGCAGGCGCGTTACACGTTATGACTTTCTCAACGCAAAAGGAGATCTGCTGCTGCGGTTCACTGGATCCGATCGAACCGGCCCCGGCGGCTGGCCAGCGGCAAATATGATCCATCAACCCAGCGTCGAGGCCGCGCTACGCCAATCCTTGTCCCATGAAAAGCATGCAACACTGCACAGCCGGTGGGAACTGGATAGCTTTCAGGACGAAGGGGATTATGTCGCCGCGCATATCAACACGCCCGAAGGCGAACAGACGATCCGCACCCGCTTTCTGGTCGGCGCGGACGGTGCGCGTTCGCCCGTTCGCAAAAAGGCGGGCATCCACTTTGACGACCTCCACTTTGAAGAACCCTGGTTGGTCGTCGATATGTTTGTGAACGACTATTCACGGTTGCCCGCGGCAAATCTGCAAATTTGCAATCCGGAACGGCCAACGACCTGCGTTCTGATGGGCGAAGGACGACACCGCTGGGAGTTCATGATCAAACCAAACGAAACAGCCGAGCAGGTGAGCGACGACGCCTTCATCGAAAAACTGATGGAACCCTGGGATGTGAAGGGCGCGGTACGGTTGGAGCGCAAAGCGGTCTACACCTTCCGTGCGCGCATTGCCGAACATTGGCGCAAGGGGCGGGTGCTTTTGGCAGGGGACGCCGCCCATCAGACTCCGCCTTTTGCCGGGCAGGGGATGTGCTCCGGATTGCGCGATGCGGCTAATATCGCCTGGAAGCTGGCGGCGGTTGTAAAAGGCGAGGCGGATTCGGGACTTCTGGAGAGTTATCAGAAGGAGCGCGCGCCGCATGTGCGGGCAACGATCGACATGGCGATCATGATGGGGCGAATGGTCTGCACGACCAATAAATGGTCCGCCTTCGTGCGCGATATGAAATTCAAACTGGGGCGGATGCTGGGCAAACTTCCCGGCGGACCACCCGCCTATCCACCGATAATGGACGGGGTGATATTTGCGGGTAGCAAGGGGGCAGGCCGCTATTTCCCTCAACTCATGTCGGCGGAAGGCGTGCGGATCGACGATGTTCTGGGAAACCGGCATTGGCTTATCGCGCGCGACAATCTGACCCAACCGGCTTTGGTGCCTTTTAGTCATCTGCTTTGCGAATGGCTTGACGCGCACGATGCAGACGCTGTGCTCGTGCGCCCCGACCGCTATGTGTTTGGAACGGGTTCGCGCGAACAGTTGCACACGGCTTGGCAGAACATAACAGGCGGAGCTTAACGCGCGATCCGTGTGTGCGCGATGTTGCTTATGCGAAGGGGATGGCGGTCGCGGCGGGATTAAGGAGCGCCGCATTTTGGCGGGTAATCTGCATGAGCCAGTTTTTCCCGGCTTTTATGCGTTCCAGCGAACGGTTGTCCTTATGCGTGACCAACCAGAAATTCCGGTTGATCGTGCTTTCCGGAAAAATCGGTATCAGTGTGTCATCCATGTCGCCGATAAAGCATGGCAGAACACCAATACCGGCGCCGACCGCCACAAGTCTATGTTGCGCGATGATGCTCGAAGAGCGGATATCGGGCGTCAGACCGGGTACGAGATCGTCCAGATAGTTGAGTTCGGGCGCGTAGAGCAGATCGGGAATGTAGCCGATCAGATGATGCTCGTTCCCCAATTCCTTTAAGCGCGCAGGCTGACCGTTTCGGGCAAGATAGGTCTTACTCGCATAGAGCCGCAATTGGTAAGAAGACAGCTTCTGCGCGATCACATGTCCGGCTTTCGGTCGTGAAAGGACAACAGCAATATCTGCTTCGCGTTTGGACGGACTCAAAAAGCCGCTACTTGCGACAATTTCCAACTGGAGTTCAGGGTAGCGTTCGACAAATTGGGGAACATGCTGTGTCAGAAACCATGAACCAAAACCCTCCGACACGCTGATGCGCAGTGTGCCGCTCAGGCCGCTGCCCCGCGGCGCTGTCGGCTGGACCGCATCGGCGGCGGCGGCCATCACTTCAATTGCATTGAGCAGTTTTTCACCGGCCTGCGTCACGGCCTGTCCCTCTCGCGTCTGCTCGAACAACGTATAGCCGATCTGGCTTTCGAGCCTCCGGATCCGTCGCCCTACGGTTGTGGCATCGACGCCCATTTTCTTCGCCGCCCGCGCGATTTGCCCGGTTTGCGCCACGACGATAAACGCCCGGTAATCGTTCCAGTCATTTGCCTGCATAATTGCAGGTATCGGTAGCAATATTATATGTTGCCTGCAATTATAGAATGGCTCACATAGCGGCCAACTTATTCGAGAGAGGATATTTATGCGGCAAGTCGATCATTTCATTCATGGCGGAGCAGGCGCGGCAGGAACCCGTTTTGCAGATATCATGGACCCCAATAATGGCGGCGTTCAGGCGCAGGTTGTTCTGGGTGACCAGTCCGTACTGGATGCCGCTGTGGCGGCCGCACAGGCAGCACAACCGGCTTGGGCCGCAATGAACCCGCAGCGCCGTGCCCGCGTGATGTTCGATTTCAAGGCGCTGATCGAAAAGCATATGGACGAACTGGCCCATATGCTGAGCGCCGAGCATGGCAAGGTGATCGCCGACAGTAAGGGCGATATCCAGCGCGGGCTTGAGGTCGTGGAATTCTGCTGCGGCCTGCCGCATGTGCTGAAGGGTGAATATACCCATGGTGCAGGACCCGGCATTGATGTCTGGTCGATGCGCCAGCCACTGGGCATCGGCGCGGGCATTACCCCGTTTAATTTTCCCGCCATGATCCCGCTGTGGATGGGCGCAGTGGCGACCAGCGTTGGCAACGCCTTTATTCTGAAG
The DNA here is from genome assembly GCA_013823985.1 of Sphingopyxis sp. Classification (GTDB taxonomy): domain Bacteria; phylum Pseudomonadota; class Alphaproteobacteria; order Sphingomonadales; family Sphingomonadaceae; genus Sphingorhabdus_B. The sequence continues at coordinate 3,685 of PNNB01000022.1, read as the reverse complement.
CCTTCGGAACGTGACCCGAGTGTGCCCAACCGTTTGGCGGAACTCTTTTTGGAAGCCGGGATGCCCGCCGGGATTTTTCAGGTCGTGCATGGCGACAAGGAAATGGTCGATGCGATCCTCGACCATCCGGCCATCAGCGCGGTCAGCTTTGTCGGCTCTTCGGATATTGCGCATTATGTCTACAACCGCGGCGTTGCTGCGGGCAAGCGTGTGCAGGCGATGGGCGGCGCGAAGAACCACGGGATCGTAATGCCCGACGCCGATCTCGACCAAGTGGTCAACGATCTGACGGGCGCGGCTTTTGGTTCGGCGGGCGAACGCTGCATGGCGTTGCCGGTGGTGGTGCCTGTGGGCGATGATACCGCGGAACGGCTGAAGGCCAAGTTGATCCCGGCGATCGAGGCGCTGCGGGTCGGTATCTCGACTGATGCCGACGCCCATTACGGCCCCGTCGTCACCGCACAGCACAAGGCCAAGGTCGAAGGCTGGATCCAGACCTGCGTCGACGAAGGCGGAGAGCTTGTGGTCGACGGCCGTGGTTTCAAGCTGCAGGGGCATGAGGAAGGCTATTTCATTGGCCCGACGCTTTTCGACCATGTCACCACCGACATGGAAAGCTACAAGGAAGAAATCTTCGGCCCCGTGCTGCAGATGGTGCGGGCCGCCAATTTCGAAGAGGCACTCGCGCTGCCCAGCAAGCATCAATATGGCAATGGCGTGGCGATCTTCACCCGCAACGGCCACGCGGCGCGCGAATTTGCGGCGCGGGTGAACGTCGGCATGGTGGGCATCAACGTGCCGATCCCCGTTCCGGTCGCCTATCACAGCTTTGGCGGCTGGAAACGCTCCGGCTTTGGCGACACCGACCAATATGGCATGGAAGGCATCAAATTCTGGACCAAGGTCAAGAAGATCACCGCACGCTGGCCCGACGGTTCGCCGGACGGCACCAACGCCTTCATCATTCCGACAATGGGGTAAGCTCCATGAAAATCGCGTTTATTGGCCTTGGCAATATGGGCGGCGGGATGGCTGCGAACCTTGTGAAAGCAGGGCATGACGTCCGCGCCTTTGACCTTTCGGCAGAGGCGCTTGCCCGGGCGCAGGAGAATGGCTGCGCTGCGTTTGCTACGGTGCCGGAAGCCGTCGCCGGCGTCGATGCCGTCGTATCGATGTTGCCCAACGGGGCGATTGTCGACGCTGTTTACGGCGCAGATGTCATCGGCCACGCGCCAGAGGGTGCGCTGTTCCTAGACTGCTCGACCATTGATGTGGACACAGCGCGCAAGGTAACGACAGCAGCCGAGGCCGCAGGCTATGCGATGGTCGACGCACCCGTGTCAGGCGGCATCGCTGCGGCCAATGGCGGCACGTTGACCTTCATGGTCGGCGGGACCGATAGTGCCTTCGTGCGCGCGGAACCTATTCTGGCGGCGATGGGAAAGGCCGTGATCCACGCCGGAACCAGCGGCGCAGGGCAGGCGGCGAAAATCTGCAACAACATGCTGCTGGGCGCATCGATGATCGCGACATGCGAAACCTTCAGGCTCGCGGAGAAACTCGGCCTTGATCTGCAGACCTTCTACGACATCTCGTCCAAGGCATCGGGCCAGAACTGGTCGATGACCAGCTACTGCCCCGTCCCCGGCGTCGGCCCACAAAGTCCTGCGGATAACGGCTACCAGGGCGGCTTTGCAGCAGCGCTGATGTTGAAGGACCTGAAGCTTGCAATGGAGGCAGCAGGCTCCGTGGATGCCGAGGTGCCGATGGGCGAAAAAGCCGCCGCCCTTTACGAAGCCTTCGCGCAAGGCGGTTCAGGCGGCATGGATTTTTCGGCGATCATCAAAACGCTTTAAGGGACCTCATCCCTTTTGCGCGAGATCCAGCAGATATTTCCCATAGGCTGTTTTTTCAAATAGCTTACCCCGGGCAATGAGCTGCGCCTTGTCGATAAAACCCTGCAAATAGGCGATTTCTTCAAGGCAGGCTATCTGTGTGCCGGTTCGTTTCTGGATCGTGCGCACGAATTCGCTCGCCTCGATCAGACTGTCATGCGTACCGGTATCGAGCCAGGCATAGCCCCGGCCCATCCGTTCCACATAAAGCTGATCGGCTTCCATATAAATCCTGTTGAGATCGGTAATCTCGAGTTCGCCGCGGGCAGACGGTTTTAGCTGACGTGCATATTCCGCCGCATGTCCGTCATAAAAATAAAGGCCGGTAACCGCCCAGTCGGATTTGGGAGCGCTCGGTTTTTCCTCGATGCTGATGGCACGCCCGTCACTGTTCAATTCCACCACGCCATAAGCGTTAGGATTGTCGACATGATACGCAAACACCGTGGCACCCGTCGTTCGCGTCCGGGCATGGGAAAGAAGCTCGCTAAAGCCAGCCCCGAAAAATATGTTGTCGCCCAGAACGAGAGCGGATGGTTCCGTGCCGACAAAGTCCGCCCCGATATGATAGGCCTGTGCAAGACCCTCTGGCTTGGGCTGAATGGCAAACTCGATATTGAGACCAAGTTCGCGACCATCGTCGAAAAGACGCCGGTAGTTATCAATATATTCGGGCGAAGAAATGATCAGAATATCACTAATTCCGGCCAGCATCAGCGCCGACAACGGGTAATAGATCATCGGCTTATCATATATTGGAAGCAGCTGTTTGTTGACTGCCAGAGTTGCTGGATGAAGGCGTGTCCCGCTACCCCCTGCTAAAATAATGCCGCGCATAGAAATAATCCCTGAAACGTTTTAATGAAAATGCTCTGCCAAGATGCTGTCGACCGCATGGTGCCAGCTCTGGGCTGTTATCCCGAAATCCAGCTCAAGCTTGTGGGTGGCCAGTCTTGAATTGGCGGGCCTGCGGGCAGGAGTAGGGTAAGAGCTTGTAGGTATCGGCGTCAGCTGTGGTGCGCGTATGCCGAATTTTTCCGCCTGTTTGAAAATATAGGAGGCAAGCTCAAACCAGCTCGCCTCCCCCTGATTTACGAAATGCCACGTCCCGCTTTTGCCGCCCAGTTTTTGGGCAATTGAGACGAGCGCATGGGCCAGGTCCTTGACGCTGGTGGGGTTTCCATTTTGGTCGGACACGATTTGAAGCGCGTCACGCTCGCCACCCAAGCGCAACATTGTAGTCAGAAAATTCCGCCCCTTGGGGTCAAGTAACCACGCCGTGCGCACAATGGCGTGCTGAGCACCGCTGTCGCGGATCGCCTTCTCGCCGGCCAACTTGGTCGCCCCATATATTCCGAGCGGATTTACAGGATCATCTTCACCATAGGGCGTCTGCTTTGTGCCATCGAAGACATAATCGGTCGAAACATGAATGATCGGAATCCTAAGCCGCGCGCATTCCTCCGCCATTATTGCCGGTGCCGTGGCGTTGACGACATGTGCGATTTTCGCGTCGCTTTCCGCCTGGTCGACGGCGGTGTACGCCGCGCAGTTTATAACGCCGTCCAGATCACCAGCGGCCATAGCCTTCCGGATGGCCCCGGGATCGGATAGATCCATCTCGGCCCGTGTCGGGCAGAAAATGTCAAAATCCAATGCTCGGGAAAGTCCGGCCACCGCCCCGCCAACTTGTCCGGTGGTGCCGGTGACCAGCCAGCGCCCCATCAATCCGCGACCCCGGCTTTTTGAAGACCCAACCGGTCGCCTTGATAGGCACCGGACATGATATC
>PNNB01000067.1 GCA_013823985.1 Sphingopyxis sp. | reverse complement strand
AATATTTCGACGAATGGTTTCCGGCCGCCATGCGAAAGTCCAAGCTTTCGAGAGATGCGATAGAGCAGTCATTTCCCAAGGAAGCCGCATTTCTCCTGCATCAGACCACAGAAACGCTATACCACTGCGTGCTTCTGGTCTGCACCTTTTATACGCCACATGTTCACAACCTCGGCTTCTTGCGGACGCAAGCTGAGCGCCTTGACATGCGTCTGGTCGATGCGTGGCCCCGTGACATAAAAGCAGATAGGTCTCGCTTCGAGAAACTGAAGGAAGCCTACGTGAAAGCCCGATACTCGAAACATTATCGGGTCAGCGAGGAGGACCTGATCTGGCTGGCGGGCCGCGTCGAAGATCTAGGCCAGGCAGTGCATGCAATCTGCGCCGAACGTATCACCGCGTTGGAAGCCAATTGCCGTCCAGATTAATTACCAAATAGCCGCGCACTTCTTCTAGACATAGTTGCCGAGGATACAATGTGTTGCCTGGCGGCATCACTGCCCGACATTCCGCTACGGCATCCTGAATCCAATGGCTATTGCAATCAACTCCTTTAATGGGAGCGACGCGACCCAAATGGAGGGCTCCTCCATTCAACTTTGGCGGCCTTTTAGGCCGCCTTTTTTGTACGTCGGCTTTGCGCCTCACCTGAGCCGTAGTCAGCCGCAAAGCAGCTGCCCGAACCTGCCATTCCCGTTTCGGTTGCGGAGGCAAATTACCATTTGTCGCTTGTCGGGTCTCTGGGGACTTGAAAAATGTTGTATTCGACTATGTCGGCAAGACGACAAAAATCCTCTCGACCCCACGCTTGAAGATTTTGGCGTGGGCGAGGCGCGCTCGCTGTTCGTCGAAGTCGTTGCGACCGATGGGAAGACTGTTCGTCTCGAAGCTTACGAACGTCATATCAGATCGCATTGCTGGGCAAGGCTGATCGCTGTCCGCAGCCGGTCCGGCGTCGGGCGCGGCATACCGCGCGTTCCTCGGCCGCGGGTAACCCGCCACCCGCCGGGCTCGAGAACGAGCCGCAGCCGCATGATTTTCTTGGCCCCGGCGCGTGCGTCAGCGAGGCCGCGGCCCACCGACCAGTATGTGTGCTGAGCAATGAGCCAGTTCTCTATCATATGCTTGAGGAATTGCCGCGGGCTATCATTGCCGATCCGGTCCAGGTCGGCGGCTGCAAGCGCAATCGGAAGCCGTTCGCGTCGCTCCGATCGATCGTGCAAAGACGCGTTTGCCAGCATGGGCAGCGCAATCGCGGCGAGTGCGGTCGGGACGAAGGTCGCACCGTTCGGAAAGTTGGCCTGCAACGCATCCATTGCTTCGACGGGTGATACTGCGGTCGCGGCAAGCGCCTCGAGCCACGGCCGGGCGGTCTGTCCTTCCTCTGGCGGCGTGCGTTCGAGCATATGCGCGGCGAGGGCTTCGGTGGTCATCGTCCCACCGCCGATCTCGGCAATGATCCATTCGAACAGCGCTTCCAGCCCCAGCCGGAAGGACTGGCGCATCTGCACGCGCTTCCAGTGCAGCGCAGGCTCTGCGATCTTTGCATCTTCCAGTTCGAGCATCGCCGGGCGGAGTTCGCCTTCGCCTTCATCCGCCTCGTGCTGATCATCGACAGCGCGCGTCAGGAGTTCGAAGCCCCCGCGTCGTTTGGTCGGCGCCCGGGCGCCCATCAATCGCTCGCGCATGGCGCGTTTTTCTTCTTCGAGAAGATCCTCCATGTCCCAAGTCGCGGTCCAGCTCTTCGCTGTCTTTCTGGTTAGCGTGCAGGGGCCGCGTTCGCGAAACAGCGCATGCCGGAGCAGCGGCTTGATCCGCGCTTCGAACGCGTCGAGCATCTCGGCGGTCGCCTCGCCGGGAAAGCGCGTGCCCGCGTAATTGCTGTCGTCTTCGAGCAGCCTGAAGGCGCGAAGACCCGGGCCGTAGTTGATAGCGGCGGTGAGTGCGGTCGAATTGCGGCGTGCCTTCACAAATGCGGTCCAGTCCGCATCGCCGAACAGGATTTTATCCTCAGCCCCCCACCGCGACCAGACGACCTGCTTACCGGGCAAATCGACATCGACTTCGTCGTTCTGCAGCATCGACCAGACAAAGGCCACCTCGATGCGAGCGACGAAATCTTCATGCGACGAAACGGGCAGCGCCTCGCCGGATTTGCGGGCAAGCGCGATCGTTCGCCGCCATGCCCACGTCACCAGCGTGAAGGGCCGGATATAACGGGCAACGTTGTTCAGACCTGGGAACACGTCGTTCATTAGGTCGAAGTTGATCTGCCTCAGGCCCAGCGGATCGACGCCGCCGAGACCGGCGCCTGCAGGCTTGACGATGAAGCAGCTCTTCGCCTTCCGACTCAGCTGTTCAAATTCGGCGAGCGACGATGTCATCAGGGGTTCCTTGTCAGAATGAAGCCGTGGCAACGCGCTTCGCAAAGGCCGGTGCTTCGTAACCGATTGGCTTCCTCGTCAGGGATGGCGATGTTACAGCGCCGGCAGGCCTTCACCGGATGATCGACGAACTGGATACGGCGCTTACCCGCTTCGCGCTGGCATTGGTCGAGCAGTTGCGGCCATATCTCATGAAGGGGAAGCGCCGTGAGGCTGCCGGGAAATTGGCCCGCCTCAAGAGCGGCCTCGAGCGCGCGGACATCGTCATAAATCGTCCGTGCAGCTTGGATGGCCTTCAGCGTGTCGAGCGCATCTGTGCCGGGCGCCATAAAATCGACGAGCCCGGGAAGTGCCAGCTGATAGTCAGGTGAGCGATCAGGGTCGATTCCGAGTTTCAACATGCGCCCGCGGGCTTTTGCTGCATCGAATTCTGAGCCGCCCGCGGCAAGATAGGCGATGCACCACGCCATCATATCGCGCGCGTCGCCGCCAAGCTCGATATCTTCCGCGAGCCGCAAGATGCGCGACAGCAGGCTCTCGGTCGCCGGATCTTCGGTCGTCACGCAAATGAACCGAATAATGCGCGCCACGTTCATGAGCTTCACGTCATTGTCGACCTGCGCCGCAAGTTTCTGGAACAGCTCAGGAAGACGCAGGCTGAGCTTGTCCGCCGCATCGGCAGCACGCTGTCTGCGGGCGCGCTCGCTGCGATCGGCTTCGTCTTCATCATCCTCGGCCGCAGGCGTCGCCGTGGCCATGCTCCGCAGAAAGCGCGCGACGAACTGGCGCCAAGCGCGCTCTTCCTTGCCTGCATCGCCGCTGCCGCTGTCCCCACTACCGCCGCGGTCTTCGCCGCCGCCGCGCTGACCCGTGCCGACGCGCGCCGCGTCGACCAGTGGATCGGGGCGCTCTTGCTGCGAACCGGTGCCGCGGGTGGCGATCACCGGTTCGATATTTAGGATATGGGGGTTGGTGCGCACGAACTCCATCAGCGCAAGAACATGCTCGGGGGTCTGCATGCCGCGCATGACCGCCAGCATCGACGGCAGAGCCTTGCCCGCCCGCGATTTGATGGCGCCAAAGTCCGGCGCAATCACGAAACCCTCGGCGACATCCTCTCCCGAGACGAGCCGAAGCTGGATGCGGCCCTCAAGCGACAATTCGGCCTGCTGATCGAGTTCCTCCATTGGAATCGAGAAGTGACCGTCTTTTATGGCCACGGTGCCGAGATCGATCGGACGGCGGTTAAGCTCCATGGTGACGGCGGCCTGCTCGGCGCGCCACCGCGTCAGAATGCGGCCATATATTCCGCCGTCGGTGTGCGCCGCCACCAAGATGCCTGTGTCAGTAGCGCTGTCCCCGTCCTCCTCAAGGCACACGGCTTGCTTCGGCGGCGCCTTCACGGCTGTGAATTTCCAGCGATGGCCCACCCGGCGATCGACCCGCAACGTACAAAGCTCGACATTGCGAACGCCAGCCCCCCCGTAAAGAAGTCCCGCCGAGGTCGCATTGGCGCTGCCCGACATGATGAGCCGTCCGTCGACGCAGCCGATCTCGATGATCTTGGCATGGAGACCACGCTTGGCTTCGTCCTGGCCGACCAGGTTGTTAAGCTCGACCGGGCGGACGATCGCCGAGCGCCGCGGCCAATCCATGTCTTTGGGGGCGGGAACGCGCGTGCGAGGGACATGCGCCTCGACGCCCCCGACCCCGAGCGCGTCGGCGAGCTTGTCGATCGCCGCCGCGTCCCAATAAGGCGATGCGATAGTAAGCGAGCGCGCGCCGCCGAGGGCTTTGGCCGCGGACGCAAGCTGCTCTGCGATCGGGGTTTCCATGCTGCTGAGGACACGGACGCTCCCCTCATCGCGTCCCGCCGCTGCTGACGCGGACAGCCGTGCGCCGAGCTCCCCGCAAAGGGCGCGCGCGTCGTGCTCGCAGGTCTGTGCCGTGGCAAGCGCGGTGAAAAACTTCCCAAGATCGCCCATGGCCAGCGCCATCCCATTGGCGTGCACATGAACGAGGCATTCGAGATTGGCCGACCAGCCGCCGAAGGTGAGGTTGCCCGATCCCACGGTCGCGTGCGTCGCGTCATCGGCCTCCAGGACCATCAGCTTGGGATGAAAGCAGCCGGCGCGGGCCGCTACGGGGTGGACGGCATACTCGCGGCCAATGCGAACGGCACCGCGTTCCTTGAGCGCCATGCGGTAGCCGAGGGGATCGGTGAGGATCGTGATGTCTGACACGCCCTGCCGAAGCAGCGCCTCGACGAGCACCGCCTCGGTAAATGACGCGCTGAACGAATAGGTCGTGAAGGTGGCACGGCGCCATTTATGCGCAGCGATCAAATCGAGCTGTGAGAAGATTTTCACAGGCGGTCGGACCCCAAGGCGGCTGTGCCAGCCGCGTGGACGATATTTTCTCGATCGATCATGCGCCTCTGTCCCCCATGGCTAGTTCGCACAGCTATCGGTGACGGGCAACCTGGCGGCGAGGGCGTTTACTTCCGGTTTGGTGCAACCGGCCTTTTTATCGGCCTCGATTTTGGCCGATGCGGCTTGTCGTGCGTCTGCCGGACAGAGCGCTGTCCTGCGAATGACGTCAGGATCGCGCGGCGGGTGCCCGGTGCGGCGAGGATGGAAAGTCCGCCCACTCGAGGCACAGCATATCGCGCTTTGTCCTGGGCAGCGCTTTGCGATCGATAAGCTTGCCTTCGACCTCGAAATTGGCGTCGATCTTCACGATCAGCACCTTGCTGAAATTGCCCTTGAGGTTGAGCGTTACGGACTCGGTCGTCTTGAACGGTGTGATCGTCTTCACCTCCACAAAGTCATTCCCGAGTTTGCCGTCGGAGCCCTGCGCGTAAATCCGGTGCGGTTTGATGCCATAGGTGATCGCGCCATAAAGTTCGCCAAGGTCGCCATAGACCTGCAGATGGCGCCCGGTGAGTTCATGATAATCCGCAGCAGCATCGAGCAGGCGTTGGAAGATCGGCACCAGATCGACGTCGAGGTTCGGGAAGCGCGCTTGGAACTCGAGCCGTTCAAGATGCGAATTGATTTCGGCCCATGTGATCCACTCGCCATCGTCGTAGATGGCGTTGTCGTCATTCCACATATCTGTCGGGCCGTGCATCATGATCCCGACGTTAGACGCTAATCCGTAAATGCCCAGTTTCTTCGCGCTGTGTATGTCGGCCAGACCGCGTAAACGTGACTCCCGTGTCGAGCTCTCCCAGCGGCTCCTTAGCAATTCGACAGACCGTAGGAGCTGACGGTCCGCCATCGGCCAATCAAAGGGCTGGGGCTGTTGACGGGATCGCTCTTCGCTTTCTCCGGCGGAAACTGGGACGGTTAGCTGCAGAGCAACGCGGTTAGACACAACGCGTCAAACATTGACATTAGAACAAAGTAAGAACATATTCGCCTTTCAACCGATTTGTAGTGCAGCCCGCGGAGGAGTGAGACGTTTCTCTTGCTATGAATACGCTTCGGTTGCACATCGACATTCACCCGGGCGGGCACCGAGGCGGGGAAGGAGACGCCCAGATGGCGCAGATATGGCAGGCAGCGGCATGATCATGCGGCTCGCGTTGAGCGACGCCGGTCCCGCGATTTCGCCGATTTCGCCGCGCAGGGAGCTGGGTGCCTATGAGGCGCTCTGGCTGGAAAAGGGCGCGACGTTCAAGACGCTTGCCGAACGCTTTGCGAATGACCCGAGCGCCTTGCCGTCCGACTTCGTGTCGGCGCAGCTCGCCGATCAATGTGCCGCCGATGTGCTCGCCCGCCTCAAGAAGGCCGGAGTTCACCAGTTCGGCGTGCGAATTCATCACGCCGGCGACTATCCGCCGAAGCTTCGCGACGCCAAGCATCCGGTCGAGCTCCTCTATTATCGCGGCGCCTGGGAGTTGTCCGAGACGCGCTGCATGGCCGTCGTGGGCAGCCGCGAGCCGTCGGAGGACGGCATCAAGCGCGCTGCGCGCCTGGCGCGGGAACTGGTCGAGCGCGATTTCACGGTCGTGTCGGGTCTTGCGCGAGGGATCGACGTCGCGGCGCATTCGGCGGCAATCGCACGCGGCGGCCGGACCATCGCGGTCGTCGGGACACCGCTCGGCACCTGTTACCCGAAAGAACATCTGGAGCTTCAGGAGACGATCGCGCGCGATCATCTGCTCATCTCGCAAGTGCCGGTGCTACGGTACAGCAAGCAGGCGCCGCAGCATAACCGGCTCTTCTTTCCCGAACGCAACGCGACGATGAGCGCACTGACCGAAGGGACGATCATCGTCGAGGCGGGCGAGACATCGGGAACGCTGACGCAGGCGCGTGCGGCGCTGCATCAGGGGCGCAAGCTGTTCATTCTCGACTCTTGCTTCAATCGCACCGACATTAGCTGGCCCGCACGATTCGAGGCCGAAGGGGCCATCAGGGTGCGGACGCCCGAGGATATCTGGAACGCGCTTGGCCAACCCCCGTCTATCCCTGATCGATGACAGCAGCCGCGGTGACCATCATCACCTGACACCGGCGGACAATTGCTATTATCTCTACGAATATACGTCGGGCCGAAATTACAGTTTCAGCGTGACGAATAATCTCATCAGCAATCTGAAGAAGAAGCCCAGCCAATCGGGGCAGCCCGGCTATAACTATAAGGCGCGGGCGATCAGAAGCAGCGCCGCGGCGCTTGCGCAGGCGCTCAACGCCGGATGGCTGGCATCCGCGACCCTCGTGCCCGTCCCGGGATCGAAAGCCGCCGGCCATCCCGACGCCGATGACCGGATGGTCCGGATTTGCCGGTTGATGAGCAATCCCCCGCCCGACGTTCGCGCGCTCGTCACCCAGGCCGAGTCGACAACCGCCTCGCATGAAGCGGGGCAGGGCGAGCGCGTCTCGGTCGAAGAGCTTCTCGAGCTCTACGCGATCGATGAAGCATGCGTAGAGCCCGCGCCCACCTCGATCGCGATCGTCGACGATGTCTTGACGGCGGGCACCCATTATCGCGCCATGCACACGATCCTGTCCGAACGCTTTCCCGATGTTCCGATCATCGGCCTGTTCGTCGCGCGGCGCGTGTTCCCCGACGACCCGATTGATTTCGATGATCTTTAGCCGACCTTTCAATTCCAGCCCGCCGCCGCGTGGACGCGCTATACTGTGGATGTGAACGACTCTGGCCGCCTTCCACCCTCGGTGCATGATGTCCATGCCGCCGACCCTGCGCCCGCGCGTCGGCCGACGGCGCGCGATGGCACGAGCGAGGCTAGGGCTTTTCTGGCGCTGGCGTCGGTCAAGGGGGTCGGACAGAAAACGCTCTTCGCGATTGCCCAGGCGGGCCGGCGGTTCACCGAGGTCCTCGACCATGGCCCCGATATGGAGCCCGATCGCCAAGCCGTGCGCGTGCGCACCGAACCGCCCATGTCGCCCCGGCAATGGTTGGCCATTCGCAACCACGCGCTCGCCCGGGGCGATGCGCTCGCCGAACAGCTCGACCGCCACGCGGTCACCCTCCTGTTCCGGAGCGATCCGCGCTTTCCGCAGCAATTGCTCGATCTCGAGTTCCCGCCGCACTGGATCTTCGTGCAGGGCAAGCTCGATCTGCTGCGCGAGCGGTCGGTCACGATCGTGGGGACGCGCAAACCTTCGGCCGACGGTGAGTTTCTGGCGCGCTATGTCGGCGCGTGCCTAGCGAGCTGGGGCGCGCCGACGGTCAGCGGGCTTGCGGCAGGTATTGATCAACTGGCGCACGAACATTCGCTGCGCGCAAGCGTTCCGACGATCGCCATTTTGGGCACGGGCATATTGGAGCAATATCCAAAGGGCGCCGCGCCGCTGCGCGCTGAAATTCTCGAAAAGGGCGGCGCGATCGTCTCGGAATATTTGCCCGGCATATCTTACAGCGCGGAGAATTTCGTTCAGCGCAACCGGCTCCAGGCCGCCCTCGGCGAAATTCTCATCCCTGCCGAGTGGCAACGCCGGAGCGGCACCGCCCACACCGTCCGCTTCGCTACCGAGCTCGGGCGCCCCATTGCATGTTTGCGTCTGCCCGAATGGTCGCGCGATCGCGTGATACTCGAACCTGGCCTCGGCGAGGGATCGGGCGAGATCTTCACCGTTCCGGCCGAACAGGACCGGTTCGATCGCTTTGTCCGCACTGCCCTCGGGCAGAAATTGCCGATGCCCGGCGAACAGCTCTCCTTCTTTGGCGATAGTTAGCGATGCTGAAGGGGGCGATATTTTCACTTCATGATGTTCTCATCAGGCGCGGCACGGTTGATGCCGCGCTGTTCGGCGAGACGATCAGGCTTCTCCGCTACTTGAAATCGCGCGGCGTTGAACCCGTGTTCGTCAGCAACCATGACTGGACCGTCACCTTTCCCAACGTCGCCCCCCGACCGTTTCGGGCGCTCCTGGAGGATGCGCTGGGTCCGGTCAGCTATTATATCGGCGGCGAGAACGGAATGCCTTTCAAGCCGAAGGCCCATGCCACCCGGCACATCCTCGCCGAAAAAGGCTGGTCGAAGCGCGAGGTTCTCTACGTCGGCAACACCGAAGCCGACATGCGAACGGCGGCCAATGGCCAGCTGATGTTCTTGAATGCGATGTGGCACGGCGCAGCGAGCACTTACGGTTTCCAGTTCGCGTCGCCGCTCGACGTCGCGCGCTACATCGACTGCCTTTGCCTGGGGCTCGCCGATTGGTTCTGGGCTCTCGAACAAGGTCCGCTTCGTGTCTATGCGCTGGCGCCCTTTACGACGCTTTCGCCGCGCTATGCCGAGGCGCATGCCTATTCGGAGAATGCGCGCGCGACGTCGAAGCACGGCGTCGGCGACGCCAATTTCTGGGGCCGCCTGCTGGCCGCTCGCGTCTATTTTTCCGGGCTTGTCGACGAGATCGACTATATCACCGCCTATCCCGGCCACGCGCCCGATTCCAGCGAGACGGTGATCGGCGAAGCGCTGAATATCCTCGGGAAGTCGCTGCGAAAATCCTATCTGCCCGATCTCATCACTCGGCATACCAAGGCCGTCAAATCGCAGACCGCGCGCAGCTCGGGCGGAAGCGTGGGCGTCGAAAATCAGTTGAACACGATCCGCCTCAATCGCGCGCCGAGCAGAGGCGTCGGCGGGAAAGCCTATCAGTCGCCTCCGACGCGCAGTGGCAAGACGATCCTCCTCGTCGACGATATCTGCACCGAGGGGAATAGCTTCGAGGCGGGCCGGGCCTACATCGGCGCGACGGGAGCCTCGGTCATTTGCGTGAGCTGGCTGAAGACGATCAATACCGACTATCGAACTGTCTCTCCGGCATTTGACCGTTTCGATCCCTTCACCGTGCAGAAGTTCAACGCCCCCGTCTCGACAGCGAACCATTGGTACAGCAGCGCGATCAAGTCGCATTCGGCGCCGACCGATCTCGCCGACGTCTATCGCCGCTATTTCAATTGGAGTTGGCCGGCGGGAATTTGAAGGCAAAATTAGCGATATGCTTCAGATCGAGCGCGAAATCTGACAAGTGCGCTCTGGCCTCGCAGGCATCATCCGTGCGGAGAAAGGACAGAAGGGATGATGGGGATGGGCTTTCAAATCAGCGACGGTGATGCGCGCTTTTCGCGCGACGCGCCGACGAATGATGTGGAACAGCAACTGGACGATTTGCGCGAGCAATATGAGTCGAGCGAGCTGTCTGCCGCGGACTATATAGCAAAGCTCAAGGCGATCGTGGCGGACAGCCCCGATTGTCTCCTGGGCCATTCTCATTTGGGAGACGCCTTGCTTCAAGCCGGGAAGATCCGCCCGGCATTGTCCGCCTATGAAAAAGGGATCGCCTTGGGCGAAGCCGCGATTCCTGCGAACTATAAAGGTACGCTGTCCTGGTATGAATTGAGCAATCGGCCCTTTCTTCGCGCACTGCACGGTGCCGCGCTGGCTCAGCTTCGCCTCAAGAAGCACAAGCCCGCCATTTCGCTGATGGAGCGGATGCTGTCTCTCAATCCCGATGACAATCAGGGCGTCCGTTATCTGCTGGGATCGGAATATCTGCGGCACCGGGAACCGGAGAAAGCGCGTTTCCTGCTCGAAAGCTGGGCCGATGACTATCCGCCATGCGGGTATGATTTGGGCCTGCTGCTCTTCAGGAAAAATAAGTATGTCGCGGCCGCCACCCGGTTGCGCCGGGCGTTCACCGCAAATTTCTATGTTGCGGACATCCTCTGCGGACATCCCGATCCCGCGACGCTTTCAATATGGCACGGCTCCAACCGCGCCACGCCCGATCTCGCGCGCGACTATGTGCAGACCTATGGAAAACTCTGGCATGACACCGGCGACGCGCTACCGTTTCTGCACTGGCTCTACCATCATCCCAAAGTGATGGCCGAAAGGGCCGCTCTCCTGGATTGCCGCGAACAGTTGGAGTGGGAGCGGGGCGTGGCGCAGCGTGAGCAAATTCTGATCCGCGAACAGGAATTGCTCGCGCAGATTGACGACGGCATTTCGGAGGAGATTGTTACCATGCGTTCCACGCGCGATGGCCGGCCCGTTTATCCCTGGTGGCGGCTTTGAGCGGGGTCCGGCGATGAGTACGACGCAGAAAGGCAATGCCTTTCGCGATGCCGTGGCCCAGCTTCTTCGCGCCGCGGGCTTCGCGCACGCGGAGACAGAAGTCCAGCTTGGCTACAAAAATGCCGACGTGGCTGCGGTGTGGCTGCGCGACGAGGTAGCGGGCGAACAGCGCTACGCCTTCGAGACCAAAGCCTATTCCGCCAGTCTGAAGCTCGGCGAAGGCAGTCAGTTTGCCTATGACTATGGCCCACTGATTGCAAACGGCACGATCGACCAGGCCTGGCTCATTTCGCAAGGCCCGATCACGCCCGAGGGCCGGAAGGCGGCACAGAGCCAGCGCGGGCTCCAGGCCATGACATTCGCCGAATTGCAGCGGCGCCTGATGCGGCTCGACCCCTATCTCAAGGCGCTTGTCGAGGCACACCACCGGAGCCGGCTTGCCGAATATTATGTTCCGCCGGAGACCGCCGCTGGCGACGATCTGGCTGCCTATGTCGACGCTTGGCAGGCGGAACAGGACGCGCCGCCGCTGTTCGTCCTCGGCCCCTATGGCAAGGGTAAATCGACCTTCGCCAATCAACTCGCCGCCACGATGGCCGCCCGCGCTCTGGAAGACCCGACATTGCGCGTGCCCATATTGGTGCGTCTCGGCGAGATCGCGGATGAGCAATCCCTGGAAGGGTTGCTGGGCAAGGTATTCGCAAGCCAGCACCGCGTCCCCGGATATCATTTCGACACGTTCGCCGCACTCAATCGCAACGGCCGTTTTCTCGTGATCTACGATGGCTTCGATGAGATGAAGCATGGACTGACGCCATCGAAGTTCCAGACGGTCCTTGGCGAACTCATGAAGCTTGACGACGGGAACGCGCGCATCCTTGTTCTCGGCCGTGACACCGCCTTCCACGACGATGTGGAATTCAAGGCCGTTATCGATGGCGTGCAGACCACCCCGGCTGGCCGACCGGTTCCGACCCCGGGGCGACGCGCCTATCGGCATGTCGAGATCCGCGGTTTCACGCCCGATGAAGCCCGGTCCTATGTCGAGCGCTATTTTCCGATCCGGGCGGCGGAAGAGCAGGACGGCCCAGCGACCGATAAGAAATGGGTCGAGCAGCGCGTAGCCGAACTGGTCTCGGGCCGGTTTGACCCGCTCCTAGAACGGCCTGTCCATGCACAGATGCTGTGCGAGATCGCGGCGCACCCAGACCAGCTTCGTACCGATATGTCGGTCTATGAGCTGTTCGACAGCTTCGTGCATTATCTCCTATTGCGCGAACTCGAGAAGCGGGGCCGCGATAAGGATTTTCCCATCAAGGTCCGGCGCCGGTTCAACGCCAGCCTTGCCTGGTGGCTGTGGGAACGCGGAGGGGCATCGACGACCACCCTCAATGATATCCCTCAGTCCCTGTGTGACGAAGCGGCTCGGGACATCAGCCATTCGCTGCAAAAGGAAGAGATGCGGCGTGAGCTCATCCAGGGGTGCCTCATCGAAAAGGGCGCGCAGACGATTTATTTCCATCGCTCGATCCAGGAGTTTCTTGCAGCCGAGCATTTGATCGAAACCGACCTTCTCCAGCGCGGAGCTCATGCCGGGAACTGGCTCCAGACCCTGACGTCCGCGCTGACACCGGAGGTCATCGAGTTCGTCGTTGCCGGTGCGAATGTGAATTTGGACCGGCGGAAGCGCGCCCTCAAATGGTTCGATGCGCTCTCCGACGCGCGCGCGTACCGGGTTCCGCTCGCCGGCTTCGATCTGTTTGTTCAACTCGCCAAATCACTTGATGGGACCTTGCCGCCGGTTCCTGATTCGCCTTGGCTGGTCTGGTTGGCCTTCTTCCTGCGGACGGGCGCCAAGGATTTTGCTCACCGGGGACGGAACACCTTTCCTGTTCTCGCGGATATGCTCATTGCCGCGCGCAACACGGACCGGGGGGGTCAGGCAGCCATTCTTTATGCTCTGTCGCGCACCTTGTTTCACGCGCGTCGGGGGCAAGACGGGAACCTGGCCCTTGCGGTTTCCGCCCATCTTCCGGTCCAGCAGCTGAAGGCGCTTGTTGCCGATGCCGCCGCCAAAAAGTCCGAGCGACAGATCGTCCGCTATAATGAGGACTTTCTCCTCTGGAGCCTTTTGAGGTCCTGGCGGGTGGAGCGTAACGACGCCGATGTGCTGATGCTGACGATCGATCTTGCCCGGATGCACGATGATGCCATGGGCGTCATGCCCGATGGTTTCGAACCTGATCTCGACAACCCGCAGCCAACGGTTTCTCTCCCTGTTCAATCGCTTTACGTCGCGCTCGGCAACCGCAAGCCACCGATCAGCGAGCGCGACATCGACGCGATACGCCCCTTCTTCAACGATGCGAAGCTGCGCGGCGCCCTCTCGCCGGTAGAGATCGTCCACCGGCAGACAGCGCCCGTTCTGGAGACGGCGCAGCCAGCGCGCGCCGCGAAGCCCAAGCTTGGAATTCGTGGGCCGGCACGCGAATGACGATCTGCTGGAGTTCGCAGGAGGAGCGGTGACCATTCTCTACCGCGAGGAGGCGGCGCAATATTGCCTGGGCACTCTGCACCGACACAGCTAGCCTGAATTTTTCAATTTCGTGATCGAACGCGATATCGCTTATCGGTTCGGTCTCATCCGGTCGGACGCAAGAAGGGGCGGCACAGGATCATATGTTCGCCGGCATGATGTCCTTGCATGTCCGCAACGAGAGACCGTCTGTGCAATAGTCCATCGGCCGCTGCCCGCCCAATTTCGGATTGGGCGTTTGGCACCAAAGGCTCGCCCTGACGGGATCGCGGGCACGTTTTTTGGCCAGCGCCGTTAATTCCGCGCGGTTCTTCTCCAACGCGGCTTGCAGGCGGGCTTCGGACGCAGCCGTAGTGGCCGCATCGCGTCTTTCGCTCTGGATCCTCCTCAGCTCCGCATCGGCAAGTGCTAATCCGGAGTCCGATTCCACGGCGGCGTCGAGTGGCGTAATGCCATCGAGACGTGCGTTCGCCGTCTGAAGCCATATCTGTGCCTCGCCGTCCAGCACATCCGCAGCCTTCGTCTGCAGTGCGGAAACCCGGCCGTCACACTGCGCCTTCTCCATAAAGGCGATGCGCTGGCGCTCATTTTCGGCCCGCCGTTCGGTCTGGGCAATATCCTGCCGTTGATATTCCGCCGACAACGGCAGGCCCAACATGTCTTCGGCAAGGCCGTCGCCGCGGAGCACCATGTCGTAGACCGCTTCGCACAGCCTTCTTGCCTCACCCTCACCATAGGAAGCCACGAATCCATCGGCCCATTTCACGCGGTCGAATCCGGACGTTTCGTCTGCGGGAATGTTCGACAATATGAAGTTTGCCCATTCAGCCAGATCTTCCTTGCGTTTCCGTTCCTCCTGCCAGGCTGCTTCCTGTTCTTTGCGGTGATGGATGGCGCTACTCGATGGCAACCATTGCTTGCCCACCACGCGCTTGTCGAACATCCAACGGTCTTTCAGCCATTTGAGATAGCCATGCACGACATGCCAAGGTGTCTGGAACTCTGGAAACTCCTGCTGCATCCGCGCCGCGGTCTCTTGCGAAATCCGGTTCAGCCCGGGCCGCACCAAATCCCGAATATGTGCGAGCGCATCTTTGGTTTCGAACGATCGAGGCGTGACGGTCAGGTCGTCCCAGAGAAAGCAGTTTACAATCCGGGACTGCCAATATGCCGGCGAAACGCGAAAACATGCGGCACCATTGGCTGTGTGACCGATCTTCGACGAAAATCCGCGCTGTTTCGCCAGGCTATGCTGAGTAGTCAGATGCTCGTCGGGGGCTTCGTAAGAGCCGAGCGCGCCGTTCCAGATGCCGACGACCTTGCTGAACTCAGCATCCAATGTCTTCTGCTTTCGCTGGGCTTCAAGCCCCGCCTGAACTTCCAACTCCCGCTCCGCTATCGCTGCTCTGGCGTTGTGCAGCCAATCCCTGGGCGCTGTTTCCAGAATGGCGGTTTCCCAACTGCTACGGTCATCCCAATCGAGGAGCGACAGGTCGATCTCGACAGAAGAGATGCCGCGCGTTTTCAGCTTTTCCAGTTTGGCGGGATCGACCCGGTGACGCACGAAAATCTCCACATGCAACGCTTTCCCGCCGCTCTCGACCAGGATCAGGTCCGGGCGGACATTTCCGTCCGCCTTTTCCACTCTGACGTCCGCAAACGCGTACTTCCTTCGCTTGGAGATCTCTTTGCTTTCGCTTCCGGTTTTGATCCTAGCCGCCGGAATCCATAGCCAAAGCTCATCAGCAAGCAGGGTTTTGGCAAAGAAATGCAGTTCCGATTCTGGAGTTGGCCGGCAGTTGGTGGGCGCATGGTGCGCAAAATGCCATCGGAGCTTTGGCCCCTGCTTTGCGATGACCGGTCGCCCGCAATCGAAACAGACACAACGGCATTGCAGGCCGTTTTCTACGTTCCTGATATCAACGCGCCGTCCATCTGGGCCGATGGCTTGCGTTGGGTGCCAATCCTTGTGCATTGAATTCTCAGCCTGGATCAGATCCGGGATTCTTCGACGGATGGCGTGTATGGTCCCCAAGCCTCAAATCCCAAGTTTGTGGAAAAAGACCTTGTTACGCATTTCAGCGTCGGCCAGCACCTTGGTCCAGCTAAGGACCTCCATGTAAAGCCGGATATTTGGAAACCACTGAAAATACCCAAGTGCGTCGGGCATCACGGTGAAATTCTTCTCGTACAACAGCCAGTCCGAAACCTTCTTGGGAAGGTCGCAGACAACATAGCCGTAGAAAGTGGTGTTGTCGGACACCAAAATATCTCGCCCCTTTGGTGTCTTGAAGCGTCCTTCGCGGATCTGGTTCACGTACCGGATGATCTGCTGAACGGGATCGTCGTCAGACGATGGGTTTGCGAAGTCGTGCCGCTGCGGCTTCTTGAATTCGAATATCGTGATCGGATTGCTTGGCTGGTTGTCGCCACGAAAGGCAATGCGCCGATTGAAGATCGTCACGTCGCTACGATCGGTACGGCCGCCATCGATCGGCAGGTCCGATGTTACATACTCAGTGAAGTTCAAGCGCTCGTCGAGAATCCAGAGATTGTGCTGCTCGTAATCGAGGGTCTCGGTATTCTTCCGACGCGGCATTATGATGTCGTGGACCTCTCCCTCGGACCGATGCTTGCCACTATCATCTATTTCCAGCGCCCTGCCGAAAAGATCGAGTACGCACTTGCGCATCGAAACATAGTGAATGAGATCGTTCTTGCTCGTGTCCGAGATGCTTGCGACGACCTCGGCCACTTGGTCGCGCATCGCGTCGGTGTTCTCGCTTTCGAGGATTTGGCGAACCTGGGCCCGCGTCTGAACCTCGCGTTGGAATTTCGCAGTTTGTAGATGAAGTTCGATCTCCTCCGGCGATGGCTTCATGGGAAGCGACGAGAAGTCTGCTTCACGGCTGAGTGCGCGATGCCAAGGCGCTTCAGTGGCAATGTATTCCTCGATGCGGGCTGCCTTGCGTTCCCGCCGTGCGCTGATCTCTTCCCCAACAGCGTCACGCGCTGCCTCCGCTACGCGGGCCTCAATCTGCGATTGCGAGATACCGTAGATCAGATCGCTGTCGCGCTGGAAGTTGAACGCGCCGCGCTCCAGCGATACATTCCGGTCCAGATAGTCGCCGAACACATAAGCCTTGACGACATAGTTTCGATCCCGCGACGTCGATCTGTCTTCCGGCTTGTCGTAAAATTCGTCGGCGAACTCCGGGATATAGGTTTGAATGGTAACGTCGGTCACCTCCCGCCTATGCGCGACGAGCGCAATCTTACTTTTGCTCGCGCGCGGCGAATAGAATTTGAACACGCGGACGTCGAAGGCCTGCTCTTCTTCTTGGCTTGAAATCACGATCTGCGGCTCTGCGACTGTCAGTTCGACGATCTGCCGGTTGTCGAGCGATAGGTAATCATTGAGGATGACCGTCGTTCCGTCCTTGCCATCGACGACCACAATCCGAGGACATTCCGAATTTCGATCGATGAAATAGGGAAGCAGCCGCTCGACCAGCACGCGCGCGATAATGTCGATACCCTTGTCAGGGAACTTCACTGCTTTCACGCCATCGATCGTGACCTTCGATCCGGTGGATCCCTCGTCGGTTTCGTCAACCGCCTCACTTATAATGATGTCGTTGCCGGTACCCATCTCGAAACGCCGCGAGCGCAACTCGCCATTATCGTTAAATACACTTTCTACGCTCAAATGATCAAAATACTTCAAGCACGTGAAGCGGCCGAAGCCCTTGCCTCCGTCAGAGGCCTTCAAAGCTGAATAGAGCGTATCGAAAGAATCGCGGTGCGCTTGGTCGAATCCGATGCCGTCATCTTCAACGATGAATCCGTCCACCGACGCTAGCCGGTCGATCATATCGATCTGCTTGCCACGCAGGATAGTGACGCGGATGAGACCGCCAGCTGGTTTGATAGCGCGTATCGCTTGAATAGCGTTGACGATCAATTCGATCACCGGGGTGTACACGGTGGTGCCAGACCTGATGTTCTCGACAGCGCGTTTGATATTGATGCTACTCAAGCGCCTTACCCCTGCAACCGCCTCGCAACGCCTCTCGCCAACCGGTAGATAGCGACAGCGGAGACCGATTGAAACGTCATTGACGAATGAGTCGCGGAGAATCGACGCTCGGATAACGGCGCCTTTCCAGAATCTCGATCCCTCTCTACAGCTGCCCAATGGCTAGGCGCTCAACCATTGCAGAACGTGTCGAGGCGCTCGTCCGGCGAATGGACGGGGCGCCTCTTTGCGATGAATGCATTACAGACAGGCTCGACCTTTCCTCGGTTTCACAGGCAAGCGTCGCCACCGGAGCAGCTGCCGGCGTCGGTGGTTTTGAGCGGCTCAAAGAGCCATGCGGCCTTTGCGGCGAGCCGCGGCACGTCATTCGTTACAAAAGCTGAACTTCGCACTTCGCCGCGGAAAGATCGAGCGCCGCTGAATGGGCGTGCTCTGGCGCCGGCAGGCGGCGCCAGGGGCCGCGCGTTATCTTGGGCCGCGCAGCGCACTTGGCTCGCTCTCCTTGCCGGACGGCGGCTGGCCCACAGGCCCGCGCGCACGCCGCCCGGCTGCGGCCTCGCCAAGAGCGCGTTTGTCTTTGCGCGCTTCGCGCGGTTCTTTGACGCCTTGCGATAGTTATGGGGTTTGAATCGATCGGCGGTCGGCACTACGGATCCGGCAATGATGTTCAGCCTGTTCCTGCTCGCCTCGGTCGTTCCGTCCGGCCAATCCTTCACCTGCACCCCCGTCGCAGTCTGGGATGGCGATGGGCCGATCTGGTGCGCGGAAGGTCCGCATGTTCGCCTTTCCGGGGTCGCCGCACGCGAAATGAATGGCAGCTGCAGTCCAGGGCATCCCTGTCCGGACGCCGATCCGGTCGCGGCGCGCGATCATCTCGTCGGATTGCTCGGGGAACCGCATGGGCGGAACCGGACGGGCCATATTCTCGTGCGCGGACCTGTCATGCGCTGCCTATCGCGCGGCGGGGCGGGCGGCACCCGCACCGCCGCCTTCTGCACATCGCCCCGGTCGGGCGATATCTCCTGTGCGATGATCCGCAGCGGCCTCACCGCGCGCTGGGACAAATATTGGGGTGCGCATCGCTGCGATTGATCGGACCGGATCGGGCGGGTGGGTCGGGTGGACCGGCCTTTGAGTGCGGCACGGATCGCTGAATGGACGCGGCGGCAGATCTGTCTCAGTTGCTCAAGGCCACCCCCTTTTCTGTCGCCTTTCTGCGGGCCCGGCTCGCCTCTGGCCGTCAACCCCATGCGGGGTTCGCCCTCGCGTTCCGCTCGGTGACGGCAGCTCGCGGTCCCTTCTTCTGGCGCCATCGGGGATGTCCCCCGAGCAACCGAAGGAGAAAGTCCATGCCCACCATCGCCAACCTCAACGTCAAGGCCGACGGCAGCTTCGAAGGCACGCTCGCCACCCTCAACGTCACCGCGCAGATCGCGATTGTCCCGAACGGCCGCAAGGCCAAGGACAACGAACCCGATTATCGCATCCTCAGCCGCAAGAACGGCTTCGAACTTGGCGCAGCCTGGGTCAAGACCGCCAAATCGACCGGCGCCGAATATATCGCAGTGACGATGTCGGCCCCCGAGTTCGGGACCATCTACGGCAATGTCGCCAACGCCCCCGGCGACGACCCGATGAAGAAGGTCATCATCTGGAACCCGCCGTCCTGACGGGCTTCCCGGCTCCGCCTTCGGGCGGAGCCGATTGATTTCATCACGTGAAGGCGGTCCTCTGGGCCGCCTTTTCGTTTCTTGCGCTGACGAGTGTGGTTTCCGGGGCCCGGCACTCGGTTATCCTCCTTTTCGGCGACTGGGCTGTCGCAGACGACGAGGGCCGCGCATGTTGCGAACGGCAGAATGTCGACAGGTCTGCGAGTTGTAAGGTCAGCGAGGGGCCCGGGACGCGGCGGCGAACCGGGGGCGGGTGGGGCGTGGGGGCTCTGCCGCATGGGACCGGGCCATACCCGCTCTCGATTGCCGCTATTCCCTTGGCCGAGGCCAGGCCTCCTTCAATCAACCCGTAAAGGGTCCCCACGCTTCGCTCGGGCCGCGGCTTCGCCTGCGGTGATTGCGGCCTGTCCCCGTCCGGCGGGGCGCCTGTCGAGCGGGAATGGCCCGCTCCCAAGGACAGGAGTTGATCCCATGCCGCTTTCCACCGCCCAATCGCTTGGATGGAGCCTCGCCCGGACTATGATGACCGTGATCATCCTGATCGAGACCAGCGCCGGATATTCGGTCATGCCGCTTGATGAGTTCGACGGCGACCCCGAAACGATCGTCAGCGAATATGACCCGTTCAATCGCTAAGCGTCTGGAATTGGTTCCAGATTGGAGCCGGCTCGGGTTCTTCCCCGAGCCGGCGTTTGCTATGATTTGCTTGCAGGTTGCGCTGTGGTGGTGGTGGTGGGCGCGTTCGACAGGAGGACGTTCATGACCCTGATGCTGATCCTTGGAGCGGTTGCCGCATTTTATGGTCTGCTCCTGCTCTTTCGCTGTGCGACATATGCGCTGCCGGTCTTCGCAGGGCTCGGTCTGGCCTTCGCGCTTCGCGACCATGGTTTCGGCTGGATGGCCATTTTGGCGGTGGGATTGGTGGCGGGTGTCTCCGTCCATACGCTCGGCCGGCACTTGGCGCGCGGCTCGGCTCCGCTCGCTGTGCGGCTTGGCGTCATCCTGACGTTCGTAGGCGCCGCCGCTGCTGCTGGCTTCCAGGCTGGGGGCGCGCTCGCGATGCTTGCCGACGTCGATCTTTGGACGCAGCGCGGCATTTCCATCCTGACCGCCGTCGTCACCGGCTATTCCGGGTGGCGTGATCTCCTCTCGCCGGGGGGTGGGATCGAGCGACCGGTGCTGCACAGCTAGGCGTTCACTCACCTCTAATCCTTCTTCGCTTCCCGGCCGTCCGGCACCGCATCCGTCTGCCGGTCCGCACCATTACGGCCTCTCGACATGCGCCATCTGTCAGCGCGCCGCTTCGCTGGCCCGGCTCGGTGCAACCGCGCCGTTCGACTTTCTTCCCCCGGCGTGCCGCCGTTCCTCGCGAAACAAGAAAGACG
>PNNB01000051.1 GCA_013823985.1 Sphingopyxis sp. | reverse complement strand
CGACAATCTATTTGATTTACACTTTGGCGCGGTCAACGACATGCTCGACTCCATTAGTGATGGGAAGAGCAAATCTCTCGATAAGGTCTCCAAGGCCTGGGATGAGTTTCGAATAAAGGTCCAAGACCGCTTCCTGCCACTGCTGCGACTGCAGCAGGCAGTAGAGCGTGATATTGGACGCCCCCTGGCCGAAACTTCTAACCCGTATATGGGCGAGGAATTGATGTCGGGTAAGATCGGGGCGAAGCTGGAAGCGCTCAATAATGACCACGTACAACCACTGTACGATGCATTGGTCGAAAGCGATGTCAGTCTCGACGAATTGGAAACCTACCTATATGCGCGTCACGCACCGGAGCGAAACAAACGAATTTCCGAAATAAACCCCCTTTTCGAAGAGGGTTCCGGATCTGGGATGACCGATATCGAAGCAGCTGCAATCATGTCGCGCATCGAACAGAGCGGTAAGCTGGGCGCTATGAAGGGTCTAGCATCGCGCGTCGATGCGATGCTCAATGAATCTGTAAAAGCCCGCGTGGATGCGGGCTTGATGAGCGAGCAAGATGCCGCCGTATGGCGCGAGCACTACAAACACTACGTGCCATTACGTGGCCGTGCTGAAATTGAGGGCGGCGTCTTCGAACCGGCCCGAAGCAACACCGGTCAATCCGGCATATCCGTGAAGGGCAAAGAGAGCCGCCGCGCATTTGGTCGACGTTCTAAAGCGGAAAACATAATCGCGTATTCTATCTTGCAGGCACAAGAGGCCATTGCTCGATCGGAAAAGAACCGCGTGGGCCGTCAGTTCTATGAGTTGGCGAAACAAGCCCCAGACCCGAATTTCTGGCAAGTCGACAAAATAGAGCGACGGCCTATGTTCAATAAGGCCAAAGGCCAGGTTGAATATCAGAGTCAGAGTCGAATAAGCGCTGATGACGCGCCATACACCGTGTCCGTTAAAATCGATGGTGTAGAGCACCGCATTACAATGAATCGCAATAATCCCGCCGCAGTAAAGCTTGCCACGGCCATGCGAAATCTGACCGCACAGAAAATGGGATGGCTCGTCAATGTGGCGGGTTCAATCAATCGTTTCCTGTCGGCAGTGAACACTTCGTACAACCCTGAATTCATCGTTGTGAACGCCTTCCGCGACCTGCAAGCAGCATCCATAAATCTTGGGCAGGTTGAGCAAGCTGGCATGGTCCGTGGCGTCCTGAAAGACTATCGCAAGGCTCTCGCTGCGTCTATCCGCGGAGGCTTCGGTGCGAGTAAGGGCGAATGGGGCGAGTGGTATCGTGAATTCGTTAGCCAGGGCGGACGCACGTTCTTCAATCAATTTGATGACCTCGATCAGATCAAAGGTCGTATCGAACGTCAGATGAAGCTGGCAAGCGATCGAGCGACGGGCCGGATGTCGGTACGCCGCGGGTTCGAAGAGGTCCTGGATTTTGTCGAAAAGGCAAACAACGGTGTTGAAAATGCGATACGCCTAAGCGCGTACAAAAATGCGCGAGAAGCTGGGCTGTCTAAGGCACAAGCAGCCAGCTTGGCCAAAAACATCACCGTCAACTTCAATCGTCGCGGCGAATGGGGAGCGGGCATCAATGCTTTGTACCTGTTCTTCAATGCGTCAGTCCAGGGTACGGCCACTATACTAAATGCAGCGAAGTCAAAGCGTGTGCAAAAGGTACTTGGTGCAATCGTGATATCCGGTGCCGTTATGGAAATGCTCAATGCTGCATTGTCCGACGATGATGACGACGGCGAATCCTTCTACGACAAGATCTCCGACTTTGATAAGTCACGCAATCTGATCATCATGTTGCCCGGGCAGAACGGGAAGTTCATCAAAATCCCGATGCCTTACGGCTACAATGCGATATTTGGCCTCGGGCGTGGACTTGCGGAGGTCGGCCGGCGCGGCGGCGATCGCTGGCAAGAATCACTGGCGACCATCGCGCAGACCGGTGTTGATGCTTTCAACCCTATCGGCGGTACCGAGAGCCTTCTTAACTTCATTGCCCCGACAATCGTCGACCCCTTCGTGGATTCGTGGCGCAACCGCGACTTCGCAGACCGCCCCATCATGCCGGAGCAGAGCATCTTCGAAGTTCCAGATCCAGATGCGCAGCGCTATTTCGGGTCGGTAGCGCCGCACTGGAAAGCTATTACTGACTTCCTGACAACCGCTACTGGCGGAGATGAAGTGCAAGCCGGTGCCATCGATATCAGCCCAGAAACGCTGGAATACATGCAGGGTGTTGTCTTTGGTGCAGCGGGACAGTTTTTCGATCGAAACATTGACCTGGCACAAAAGCTTGTCAGCAGCGATCCTGCCGACGAAATCAGCGCTAACGATTTCAGCTTCTACCGCAAGGTTGTGGGCGACGTTCCTCCCTGGCGCGAGAAGTCAGTGTTCTACGAGCGTATGCGTGCAGTCGAGAAAGTAATCGACAATGCCAAGAACTATGAAGAGATCGAAGATTTTGAGGGTTTAGAGCGCCTTGTGGCCGAAAACGAGAAATTGGCCTCATTAGAGGACGCCGTGAAGTCGGCACGCAAAGATATGCGCGCCATCCGCAAAGAGCGCGGCGCCACCGAATTGGCATATGACTTAGGCAAAATTGATGATGCGACTTACAACGAAGAGCGCGCTGTCTTTAAGCAGGCGGAAGACCTGGTTATATCCGAGTTCAACACGCAATGGGTTGCCACGATGAAATCAAAAGAAGGGGTAGACGAATAGTCCACCCCTTCCCTTGCGGTGCCATACCCCGCCTAGCCGCACCGAGACGCGCCTCGCCTTGCCGTGCCTAGCCTGCCATGTTTCACCCTGTTTGTAGGGTCGGGCCTCCGAAGAGCCCGCCGCGACGTTTCGCCGTCAGTCCGTGAATTGCTCGGCGAACATATCGACCTGACTGAACAGATGTGCCAGTTCGTTTAGTTCCTTGTGCCTGTCGCGCCATGCTACCAGTTCGCGCATGGCGCGCGCAAGTACCTGATCACGGAGTTGAGGGTCTGTCATGGCTGTCCGGATAGGTACGTAGCTGTTGCCCTCTCCTTCGCGCCTGACAGATACAAAGGCCCTGATCGGGTCGGATGACGCCTTTTGCTCCGGTATAACGGTCACCAGCGCGCCAATTAGGTCGCGAGCCTGATGCTTCCTATAGCGCTCCGCCGCAATACCATCGTCCCATTCAAATGCAGGATGTAAGGGGCTATCCGCGGGACGTGCTGCGTTGACCACCTGTTCTGGCACCAATTCACCGCTGTTGTGTCCTCCTATGGATTCTAGCGCTTCCCCAGCGACCTGGGCGTCGATTGGAAAGGACGGAGATCCGGCGCGAAACTGATATACCGTTTTCATGTTGCTTCGCCTGCAACTGCGACGTGGAACCTGCCAAAGGAGCCGTTACGTTCCGGCCTCCATTCCCCAATTCCGACACCGAAGCCTGCAACATTGAGAAGGTTTGCAACCTGTTCTGCGCTAATAACCGCTGCGTTAAATTTGATCGCAACCGGCATCCGCCAATCCGGAAACTCGGGGCGATAGCGGATATCGGCAGTGCCCATCGCGATCCTCACCATATCTTCACGCGGCCTCGGTGTGCCCAAGATTTCCAACAATTCGCCGTCAATATGGAAAGCGCCTCGTGCTACCGTCATCTTGGCATCGACAAAGCGACAGGCGCTTACCATAGCCGCCTTTAGTCCAACGGTGGGAAAACCTAAGCGACCGTCTTCAAAGCGGTAAAAGCAAGCTTCGATATCCGCTTCTGGATCCTTTGCCTCCTTCGCCTTAGCGGCACGCTTCATCTGCTTGTCGAGCATCGCTCGCTTGGCCTTTTCAGACCAGGCATGCACAATGAGCGGGCTATCGCCAACAAGTGTGAGATGAATGGTCTGAATATTAAGTGCGGGCAATGAGATTTCCGTCGTTGCTGCTGTTTTCGTCATGTGAAGACTTCCTCCCAATTGAATGCCTCGGCCAGCTTGGCCAAGCCTTTCGGCGTGATGCGCACCTGCTCTGTCACCTTGTCGTTTCCGCCAGGCCGTTCCAGCGTCGTGACCTTGTGCTCGACAAGTCCGGCCTGCGACTTGTCGCTGTAACCCAGCCATCCAGTGCCATGTCTTCGGTATATCCAGTGCTTGCGTTGGAGATAATCGAACAAGGTGCGAGGGGGAATCTGCAGCGCCTTAGCGGCGTCGGTAATGCAGAGACTGCCCTGGGCCGTTGCAATACGGTCTAACGCATCTGCCTTCGGCGCTAACGCTGCGTTGGCCTGTTCCAACTGCAGAACCTTTTCGCTGTACCCCAAGAGCAAACTGCGCATCGTAGCGGGATCATTGAGTGCGGCCACGGCATCCATGCGGGGCTGCTGTGCTTCCAACTCTTGCCAGCGGTCGATGATCTTGGCACGCATTGCAAGATTGTAGCCACTGACCAATATCAATGTCTCGCGCTTTGGAAGATTAAACACAGGGTAAGTCTGGCCGTTTTGTGGGTTGCGCAGGGTATCTCCAAATTTGGAGACACCCCCTTCCCCGTGCAATTCTGCCAACATGTCGCGGATATCACGCATCACGTGGGCGTGTTGCTTGCCGGTCAGTTCCGCAATCTCGCGACTGGACATTGTTTGTTCAGCGCTAGTGATGTTGGTGATGTTGATCATTGCAGACGTCCGATCAGCGCATCGAGATCACGGGCGATGAATGCCAGTCCCTCGACCTCGACCAACCCGCAGCCAGCGTCAGTGATCAGCAGGCGAAGTTTCTCGCGGACATCGGCGTAATCCGTCGCAGGGGTCGCGAGAGCCTCATCCCGCGCGTGATCAGCCGCCAATGCCATGATGTCGGCAGTTTCTTCATCCGGCGTGGCAAGTGTCGCAACGTGTAGCGCTGCAATAGCGTAGTGGACGCAGATTGCAGATGTGGTATCAGTTATTATAGCCATGATCGTTCCTCAGAAACGTGAGTGGTTAGGGCAGATGCTTGGGTTCGAGCCTTGCATCCGCCCGCCTTTTGTGTCACACACAAATGGTCATGTCAAACAATAATGTAACACCTAAAAAGCGAGGGCGTCCAGCGACCGGCAAAAATCCGCACGTTAGCGCGCGTTTTCCCGAGAATCTAATCCACTCAATTGATGCCTATGCCCAAGCCAATGGACTTTCTCGTTCGGAGGCAATTCGCCACATTGTGGAAAAATCTCTAATTTGCAAAGAGAATAGCGAAAACTGATCGTTTTATCTTTCAGCCAGAATCGCGATCGACAATCAATTAGTTATGAGGCATCTTCGGTTCATGAATTTTAGCCATTGTATACAGCGCTTAATCGTCTTTTTGATTTTAATTGCGCCTAAAGTAGCTTTCGCCGAATCGCACTGGGAATATATCGGCCAGACCAAGCCTGGTTCAATTTACGTTGCAGATGTAAACTCGATCCGTGAGCGTCAACCAGTCCAGATACTACGTCCGTTTTTGGTGCGTACAATATGGGTCAAAGGCGACCATTCCAGTGACTCTACTGTAAAATATCGATCTTCGACTTCGTTATATGCATTTGATTGCTCTGCTCGTACAATGGCACAGTTGAGTAGTGTTAAATATTCTGCGGATGGTAGCGTATTCAGCAGTTGGTCTGATACTACAGATTCACACTATGACTATGAACCTGTAGCGCCGGACACCATTGGTGAAGCATTTTTAGAAAAAGCATGCAACAATTCCGGTGAATAATTTAGCCGTAGATTGTTCAATCTGCCGATTACGCAAACGCCTTATATTTAGTCCACAATCTGCCAATCGTCAGCGAGCACGTCGGTTTGTGATGCAAGCCAGGGCACCACATTTCCCTGCGTCGTCTTCATAGCAATGTAGGCACCATAAGGAACCATATCTCCACCAAATTCCTCACGCGCAGCAAGTGTTGTTGGCGGATAGCTGTTGGCAGGGACATAGTAGAGGTACATCCCCTTGCCATTCCAGCCAGCGCGGGCAACCTTCCTGCCTTGCTTTAGCATGACAATGGCGTGCCCGAACGACATGTTGTTCATGTCGCGATAGGCATTGTCGAACGCCTCGCGCGGCGACCATGAACGATAGCCATCCTCATACTCGACCGCGTAACCTTCGCCGCTTTCAGTCTCCTCACGCACTGCATGGATAATTTTTGTTCCGATATATTTTTGCATGGTTGTTTCTTTTCTAAATTAAACGTCGGTTATAAGATCTGCCCACTCTCAATACAGGGCTGATAGCGCTCCACCGCCTCGGTTATCCTCTTAATTGCAGTGGCGAAGTGCTTGGGGTTATGTTCAATTCCCCAAAAATGTTTCCCAGCTTTGATGGCGGCCACACCGGTTGATCCTGTGCCCATGAAGGGATCGCAGATCCTGTCGCCGTTTACGTTACGCATGATCTTGTCCATGACCAGGTCGGGCTTCACCGTTGCATGTTCGTAGAGCGCCATGCCATCCTGTCGGGATCTGCAGTCGATGACCCGCTTCTTGTCCGCCAGGTCGCCTAAAGGGTGATAACCCTCTTGCCAGGCGTGCGCATACCACTCGCACTCCGCAACATAGCTTTTGTTCGCAACCGGCATGGGGGTAAGTTTTCGCCATGCGCACAGTTTCACTCTGGCGAATCCGCCCTCTAAGTGGCGCATCTTCGTTGTCAGCTGCTCGTCACTCAAGAACACCACCGCGGATCCACACAGCAGAGGATTGATGATGTTGTGGTCGAAGTCCTGGTCAAGCCCTTCTTCTGCGATCTGGTCCATATACGGACGGCTGGCGCGCATCTTGCCACCGCCCGAGGTGTTCAGCTTGTAAGGCGGATCCATGCAATCGCAGTCCATCCGCCCAAGCTGGGGACGGATCTCATACGCATCGCCCAAGTACAGGCACGCGTTGCCGATCATAACAGTAGGTTCGATGCTCACCGCATCTTCTCCCCGTCGTTGATGCTTCCCAGGTGCCAGTGATGACAGAGCGGGCAAGGATAGGGCTGCAGGCGGTTTACCCCTCTGCGCTTGTCCTTGTGAACGCAGCGCATGGATTTGACGCGTTTGAGGCGTATCTTCTGCTGTTCGAGCGCTTCGGCCTTGCTCTTATAGGTCTGCTTGCCGATGCAGCCGACTTCGTCCCTGGTCGTCATTGTGCCCACCCCCGCGAAGCTGCGAATTCAAATAACTCTTTGTCCGTTCTGAATTCCCGTCTGCCGACGATGTGGCCGCGCGCTGGTAGCGTGGCGACAGGGATGTAGCCCTTGCGACGAAGGTAGCTTTTGGCCTGTTCCAACGGGTCGCGCATGCGCTCCTCGTTAGCCTGGGTGTTCTTGATTGATATGAGCGTGGCTCTCATCATCGAATTAGTCGGCCTTATCTCACCGGCCATAAGCTTCGATGTTGCCTTGCGCCTGGCATTGATCACGCGGATTTCCTCCGCGTTCACTTCCTGATTCAGCTTCTCGATGTCACCGATTTTGCGTGTCATGCTTTTGCCCCCTGTTGTCTTGTCTTCCATTCTTGTGCGTGTTGGGGGCAGAGATCCTTGTCTTTGGCGGGGCTATGGGTGCAACGGCTGCAAATGGGCTGATCGCACGTTCCTGAAAGGCGTTCGGGCATCTTCCAGTCGCAAAGCAATCCCGCTGGCTTACCGCAACTGATGCAGCGCTTCGGCTTTTGGCGAGGACCACAGACGATCGCATGCCCGCCGTCTGGTAACTGAACTCGGGTACAGGTCATGACACCCCCCGTGCTTTGAGGGCAGCTATACACAGGGCAATCGCCGGAGTAGTGCTATGCTTCCCCCAAAATGGCTGTCCGTTATAAGGGTGAGGTGGCTCTACAAACGAACGTGGTTCACCGTTGCCAGTATCTATGCACCAGCGCAGCCCTTCTGGCACGAGCGTCATGGCTGCGTCTACGCTGGCTGTGTAGCGCGGCGCGTGGTCTGCCCCGTAAAGATCTTTACCGCAATCAAGGCAGGTCTGGCCGCTATCGCCTTGGATGCTATAACATTCGTATCGCTTGTGGTTGCAGTTACCGAGGGCTTCATAAATCGCTTCTTCGGATTCCCTGCACGGCCCTGTCAGCGCCTCTAATCGCTCGATCAGCGTCATGATGACGCCTCCGCCCAGACGCCCTCGTCCATGACGAAGGGGTGCGTGCGCGTGCTAGTGAGCAATGGGGCGATGACCCGTACCCAGAATACGCCGGTACTTTCAGGGCCGGTCAGGCCAATGTCAGACGGATGTGGGTCGAAGACCTCCCCCAGATGCACCACAACAGCATGGGTTAATTCCCTCGATGACGTTCCCGTTACGATCGCCGGTACACAGCCGCCGCTCAACGCAAGCTGCCTTGTGATTTCGTCAAAGTTATCAGCGAATACGGGTATCCCGAACACGCTTAATTCACGCTCTGCCAGCCAATAGTCTAGGCCTGCAAGCCAGTCAGGGAATAGGGATGGGTCGCCAAAGTGTGGAACGTCTTGAGGTTCCATGCCCAGGCACATCGCGACGCAGGTACGCAAGCAATCTCCATGCTCACCGCTCTCGGGGTTGTGCATGATCAACTGTTTTTGCGCTTTGAATTGTTTGGGGTCGATAGACAGGGGCCCGAGGTTCATGCTGAACCTCCGACCGGAACAAGGCGTGAATATCCATGAACCAGGTGCGTAAAAAGATACGCTATATTAACGGTTTTGTGCTGTGTGCGAGTGGGAGCAGCGTCTTCGGGAGGCAGGGGCCGGAGGTTCGAATCCTCTTTTCCCGACCAGTTTTCCTTTACGAAAACGTGATTTTAACCAAATTACAAACGCGCTCTTAACCAATCCTTGAGGTTCTCTGACTATCGCGAGCAGTATGCAGGCGCGCATAGTCATTGTTGATGATCGTTCGACCAATTTGCGCGTCTATGCGCAATATGTCGCTATGATGGGTCCGGAATACTCCGCGACCTGCTTTCACAGCGCCGTGGAAGCCCTGAAATGGCTTGAAACCGAACATGCCGATTTGCTGATTGTCGATTACCGCATGCCGGAAATGGACGGCGCCGCGTTCATTTCCAAATTCCGCGCCCGCACGGTCGGTGCCCATATTCCCGCAATTATCATCACCGCACGGCAGGACCGTGAATGCCGGATCAGCGCGCTTGATGCCGGTGCCACCGATTTCCTGCAAAGTCCGGTGTCGCATATCGAGTTTCGGGACCGGGCCATATTGCTGCTCGGCCAATATCAAAAACAACAAGAGCTGAAACTTTCGCTCGCCACCAATAACCGCCCAAGTTCGGAAGAAGACGAGGACGGCGGCGAGCCGACGGGTAAGTCGATGCTCGAACAGATCATCGATACCACGCCAATCCTGATCAACGCCACGGACCGCAACGGCAAGTTCCTGTTCCTGAATTCCTATCAGGCCGCCCTGTTCGGCCGCGATCCGGAAGAGCTGGTAGGCCAGTCCATATCCGAAATATTGCCGCCCGATCTGGTGGAACGTGAAAAGCGCCGTAACAATGTGATTTTGGAAACCGGCATTTCGATTCCGAACTATGAAGAGAAATTCTTCAGCGAAGATATCGAGCTGACGTTCCACTGCAACAAATCGCCCCTGCTGAACAAAGACAACCAGACCATCGGCATATTGACGACGGGTCTTGATATTACGGCGCGCAAATTTGCGGAGGAACACCGGACCCATCTGGCGCTGCACGATATGCTGACGGGCTTGCCCAACCGCACATTGCTGTCGGACAAGATGCGCGTCGCCATCGACCACTGCAACACGACGGGCAAAGGTGCGGCGTTGCTGCTTCTGGATCTCGACCGGTTCAAGGTCATCAACGATACCCGCGGGCATCAGGCCGGGGATATGCTGCTGCGTCAGGTGGCCGAACGGCTGAGCAATGCCCTCGACAGCAATGGTTTCGCCGCGCGCATCGGTGGTGACGAATTCGCCATCGTTCTCCAGAATCTCGATAGCCAGGAAGAGGTTGTGGCGAGCTGCTCCAAATTGCTGGCGCAAATTGGTGAACCCTATTCCGTGGGCGGCGTGGAGCAATTGATCGGCGCAAGCATCGGCATCGCACTAATTCCCGAGGACGGCAGTTCGTCGGACGAGCTGCTGCGCCTGGCAGACCTTGCGATGTATGAAGCCAAATCATCCGGTCGCAACCGGTTCTGTTTCTTCTCGCCGCGGATGAACCAGATTGCCCAGTTGAACGCGGGCGTCGAGAGCGACCTGCGCGATGCCTTGCATAGCGATCAGCTGTTTCTGGAATATCAACCGATTGTCGACATCGCGACCGGTGCCTATGCCGGGCTCGAAGCCTTGCTACGCTGGCAGCATCCGGTACGCGGAAGGCTGGTGCCGCACGACTTTATCCGGGTCGCCAATGACTCGGGCTTGATCGGCAATATCGGCCAGTGGGTCGTGAACCGGGCATGCGCGCAGATTGCCGAATTTGAAGCGCAGGGTATTACCCTGCCCCCGGTTGCGGTGAACGTTTCGCCGAAGCAATTCCAGTTCAGCAATATGAGCGCGGACATTCTTGAGAAAGTCGCGAAATATAATATTGCGCGCGGCAAGCTCTCGATTGAAATAACCGAAGAACTTCTGCTCGACCATAATCAGGAAGTGCATGACCAGCTGGAAACGCTCCAGTTGGGCGGGATCGGTATTTCGATTGACGATTTCGGGACCGGTTATTCGTCGCTCCAATATCTGCGTGACCTGCCTGCCACGCGATTGAAGATCGACCAGACTTTCATTGCCCGTATCGAAAATTCATCTGCGGATCGCGCCATCATTTCGACCATCGCGCATTTGGCGCACGCGCTGAACATGCGGGTCGTCGCAGAAGGCGTCGAAAACGAAGCGCAATATGCGCTGCTGCGCGCATCGGGATGTGACGAAGTGCAAGGGTTCCTGCTGGGTCGGCCGCTAACGGTCAACGAACTGCGCGAACTTTTCCGCACCGACAAGGCCCAAGCCGACACGGGTGCGCAATGATTGCCTACCTGAAAAAGCTTCGGTCGGAACTCAGTCCGGAGCAGGAAATCTTGCGCAACCGGCTCGTGATGGGCGGAGCATCCGGAATTGGCTGCTATTTCTTTGCCTTTGATGTTGTTATTTTCACGGCGTTCTTCACCTATTTGTCCTTCAATGCCGCTTTATATGCGATGCAAAAGAAGGAAATTTGGCGTCCCGGCGAACGCTGGCTGGCGGCCATCATACTTGATGTGATGATGGCCTTCGCCGTTATGCTTCGTGAACCGGAGCATATGTCGATTTTCTATCCCATCATATTGTGGATGATCCTGGGTAATGGTTTCCGGTACGGCGTCAAATGGCTGTTCATAGCGGCAGGATTGTCGACACTGACCTTCGGCGTCGTCGTCTTGTCGACCGATTATTGGCAGCAGAACATCTTTTTGGGCTGCGCGCTCGCGCTCGCCTTGCTGATCATTCCGGCCTATTGTTCGACGCTGATCCGCAAAATATCCCTGGCGAAGGAACAGGCGGAACTCGCCAGCAAGGCAAAAAGCTACTTTTTGGCGAGCGTCAGCCATGAACTGCGCACGCCGCTCAACGCCATCATCGGATATGGTAACCATCTGCGCCAGTCCGACATGCCCCGCAACCAAAAGGAAATGGTTGAGGCCAGCGTTCTCGCCGGCGAGCATTTGCTGCATCTGATCGAACAACTGATCGAAGTTGCGAAAACGGGCACTGGGTCGGCGCAGATCAAAACCTCTGCCTTCAGGCCGACCGAGCTTCTCACCGAAATCCGCGACATCATGGCCGTGCGCATCGAAGACAAAGGTCTTTCGATCCATCTGCAGGCCGAACCATTGTCCGACCGTATGGTCGAAGGTCCGACCGACGTATTGCGCAACATCCTGCTCAATCTGGTTGGAAATGCCCTGAAATTCACCGAAGCAGGCAGCATTTCGGTGCACAGCGGATTTTCGAGCGAAGGTGGAAAAGACGTTATCTGGTTCACCGTGTCGGATACCGGCATCGGCATTGCCGAAGCAGCGATCGAGCGTATATTCCAGCCTTTCCAGCAGGCCGACGATACCGTGCTAAACCGCTTCGGCGGCACAGGTTTGGGCCTTGCGATCTGCAAACAGCTTGTTGAACAGGTGAATGGCAAGATTTCGGCGAAAAGCGCAGTCGGCCAAGGCAGTATTTTCCGGATCGAAGTTCCCGTGCACATGGTCGCTGCCGAAGAAACCGATTGGCTGTCGAGCACGAGCGACATCGTCCACATCGTCTCCTTTGGCGATATCGCGCCAGAATTGTTGAGCGAAGCGCGGTCGGCGGACAATTTCATCCTGCAACATGTGAAGTGCCAATCGCCGGAACAGCTCGCCTCGATCCTCGAAAATCAGGGTCTGCAAAGATATAAGGTCGCCCTCATCTCGCATGATCTGGCGCGGCAGATCGATCCCGACAGCGCGATCTGGGACCAGTTTGCCGCTGCGGAAGTGGCGCCAGTACTGATAGCCAGCGGCCACGACGTCGATTTGGAAGAGGTCGCATTGCGCGCCGCATTCGCCTCTATCCTGCCCGCTTCCGCGAATTTTGCAGAATTGCGCAGCGCCATCCGTATCGGATGCTCCTTCGCATCGCATTTCCGAACGGGCGAGAGCGAAGCTGCACCTGCACCTGTCGAGTATAGCCCGCGCAAGATACTCGTGGCCGACGACAACCGCACAAACCGGAATGTTCTGGGCGCCATATTGGGGTCCGCGGGGCATGAAGTTACCATGGTAACCGACGGCGATGAAGCGCTCGACGCGCTGGAATCAGGCTCGTTCGACATCCTGCTGCTCGACATCAATATGCCGCGGCTGAACGGTATTGATGCATGCATCATGTGGAGGCAGATCGAAGGTGGCCGTCAGCATCTGCCCATTATCGGTGTTACGGCCGACGCAACGGCCGAAACCGAAATACGTTGCAAATCGGCAGGCATGGACTTGCGCATAACCAAACCCGTCGACGCAAAGCTGCTGCTTTCGACCATCGAACATTTATGCGCCGGCGATGCCGACAGCGTGCCGCCCATCGGGAATACCAGCGATCCGTTACAGGTCGTTGTGCCTCTCAACCCGCAGCAAACCGCCGCTTCGGATGCCATCGATCCAAGCCAGCTCAGCTATCTGATGTCCATCGGCGACGACCAGTTTGTCCGGGGCATGATCGAAGGATTTTTTGAAGACGCAGCACAATCGCTCGAACCGCTGCGCGAGTCGGTCCATCAGGGTAAAGTGCGCGATTTCCGCTTCTGTGCCCATGCCATCAAAAGCTCGAGCAACAATATGGGCGCCAAAACGCTTGGTGAAATATGTGGCCGGCTTGAGCGGGTGACCGAAGCCGAATTTGACGAACACCGCTTTGTCTATCTCGCAAAAATAGAATCTGAGCTCGACAAGGTCCTCGAAGCGTTAAAGCCAATGCTCGATGGCTACGCAGCCAAGGCACCGTTAGCAGCGGTCACGTAACGGGCTTCAGGCTCCGCTGAATGCGCCGTTCCTGCGCGTCGGCAAGCCGCTCCATCTTGCGGACATCGGCTTCGGACAGGGTCATGGCGGTTTCAGCCCAAATATTTGTAATCCGCAGCAATTCTTCCAGTTCGACCGGGCTAGCAACCCGGCGCGCCAGATAGACAGCCCGTTCTGCAGCGAACCGTGCCTGTCCGCGCTGACAATAATCGATAATGGCGGCCTCGCCTTGCCCATCCTCTACAAGAATGTCGACAATGCCCAATTCGTGAAGCTCTTCTGCGCTGTGAATCTTGCCTTCAAGAATGAAGTTTTCCGCAATCTTGCGTCCGACCCTGCGCAGCAAGAAACTATAAGCCCCCATGCCCGGGAACAGGTTGAAGATAATCTCGGGAAGCCCCATGCGGGCGCTGCGTTCCGCGACAAGTATGTCGAAGGCCAGAGCATGCTCAAAACCGCCGCCCAAGGCATCGCCCTGCACCAGCGCCATGGTGATAATCGGCGCGCCAAAGCTGTTCGCATTGGCATATTGCATGCGCACGCAGGTCTCCGCATAATTACGCATTGCTGCCAGATCACGGTTCCGGATACATTCGGCAAAATGCCGCAAATCGCCGCCGAGATTATAGATTCCGGGCGTTTTTGAACCGCACACGAAGTAACGCAAATCATCCGGACCGCCATTGGCGGGCATGGTGTAGTTATTTGCAATCCAGTCCTGAACCTGCTGGATTTCGGCGCCGAGGCTATAGGTGTAGCTCGGGCGGCCTGTCTGGTCCATGAAGCACCAGAAGATACGGTCGTCCTTGTCGTGACGCAGCGAAATTTCACGAAAATTCCGGTCGGTTATAGGAACGCCAAGCATGCGTTCCTGCATAGCCAAAACCGGTTTTTCAACAGCGCCATCAAGGACGCGGGAGTGGAATGCCATAAAGCCCCCGATAAATCAGTGTCTGGCCACCCCAACCAGAGTTCAACCATAGCATATTATTTTGAAGAGCAAGATCAAATATATCCATATCCAATCCGGCTCGCTTCAACTCGTCGCAAAATCGGTCCGCCCCTCACAGAGGCATGTCACGGACCGCAAACCGGTTAATTGTTGGTGGTGAGAATATAGACCAACGGCGTCAGCAATGTCGGCGCAATTTGCAGGGCATCCTTGAACAGGCGGCGGGCCTGCGAATCCCCGACCACCACAACGTCATTTGCGAACACTTCAGGATCATTATAATAGCCCCGACGGATGGCCTTTAGATTGTAAAGAGCGGCCATCTTTTGCCCGTTTACGGTACGGAAAATAACAACATCGTCCAGCTTGGCAAATTCCGCCGTTCCCTTTGCAACGGCAACCGCGCGCATCAAGGTCATCCGCCCGATAACAGGGTACAGCCCGGGTTCGCGGACTTGACCGTCAATGGTCACAACCTGGCTGACGGTTTCCTTCAGATTGACCGTCACCTGCGGATCGCGGACATATTGTCCACGCAAGCGGCTTTCGATTTCTTCTTCCAACTCACCCGGCGTCTTCCCCGCAGCGATAATGACACCAGCCAGCGGGAATGAGATGCGGCCGCCTGCGTCGGTTTGAACTTCCTGCTTGCTCAATTCTTCGATGCCGAAGACATCGATAATCAATTTATCAAAGGGACCAATCAGATAGGGACGATTCTGTTCAAACAGATCGAGACGTGTAGGTTCGGGCAGAACGTCGCTATCAACAACTTTCACGTCCGAGACACTACCGGCACCGCCAAGTTGCGAGCCGCCGCCGCAAGAGGCGAGTGCTGCAGATAGAATGACAAGCAAGAATCGGTTACGCATATGAAAATCCCAAAAAACTATTGCACGCGTGCTAGCGAAGGCGGCACCGTAACGCCACCCCTTTTGCCAATAGTGATAGGCGATCGGTCATCAATGATAGCGAAAATGCCGAGGACCCGAAAAATGAAAAATAGATACCCAAGCTCACGCAACGGGTATGATTAGCATGGACCTAGCAATGCTTGCCGCAGTTCACTCGAATAAGGAATGCCAAAGTTCAGCGGTCATGGGTTCGCAGCGGTATAGGTTGCAAGGCGGGCGTTCAATTTCCCATCGAGAGCAAGCTGCCTACTGTTTTGCAAAGATCATTCCGACCTCGCCGAGACGGAATTGGCAACCTATTCATCACTTAACCCATCCGCATCGAGCCAACTAATCGCCGCCTCAATATCTGCTGTAACGACACCGTGATCGCCTAATGTTGCCTGCATTGTCGGCACACCGGACAGAGCTTTGGTGGCATCACCCACACGGGTGTCGCTTGCTGAGAAAATTGCCATGCTATCCTGCGACCGGCTTAGCTGGCACTTGCTTGTTTCCGCCTGCCAAAATTCATCAAGCGTGTTAGGCTGCGTGACGGGCTTTAACAGCAGCATTCTATCGGCTTTTAAGCCAACTTGCATTGCATGCCAGCCGCCCCAGCTTACGCCAATAACTGTAGTTTCGCGGCTTGGGCCAAGGAACGCTTGTGTTCTATCAAACCAACTAGAAAATGCCTTACAATTA
Source organism: Sphingopyxis sp. (assembly GCA_013823985.1). Lineage (GTDB taxonomy): Bacteria > Pseudomonadota > Alphaproteobacteria > Sphingomonadales > Sphingomonadaceae > Sphingorhabdus_B. The sequence goes on along the minus strand of PNNB01000051.1, from coordinate 5,890 downwards.
AGACAAGTCCTTGAGGTCGAACATAGAAATACGCGGTAGCTGCACGATTATGATCTGCGCGCCGCTCGCCTTTAGATATTTGGTAAGCTTGTCATATGGAGCGACATCCCAAGAGGTCTTCTTCAGGTCGAGGCCATGAAACAAATAGACCCTTCGCCCCGAATGCCCCCGAATTATTTCTGCGCTGAATTTGATTTCCGCTGATGCTGGTTGCACTGAAGCAATTACACGCCTGAGCATGGCCCCCGGATGTGCACTGCCAACGCTATAAGCTGCCAGTAAGTATAGAATAGCGGCTACGAGAAACCCGATTATTCATAATTTTTTCATAACGTGCTGCTGAATCTAAGAAATCAGTCGATCCAATGGGTTAGAATTAGACTCGAAGCCTCCCCATAAGTTCCCTAGATCGTGAATTATCCAGTTCGATCACCGACAATCACCCACATGCTTCCAATCCTCGACCATTTCATAGGCGGGGATTGCACACAAACTCCCTTTATTGGCTTGCTACTCTTCAGTGCGCCCATAAACCGCGCGTTTTTTTGAACGCTCTAAAAGGTGCCTGCGTCTATTGTCGAATCGTATCGTAAATTGGTGGCTTGTTAAGCCGCTGCGACCATTACGGATGACATATTCTTCGTATATCGAAGATTATCACAATGTTCGCATCAATAAATGAACTGGCTATCCTGTTGTATCTTCAGGTGTGGCGTCAGCAGGCCATGCTACTAACCGCGCCAAAGTTAAAAAATATCCACATATAACAGAGGATATTGGCGGAGAGATAGGGATTCGAACCCTAGGTACCCTCACGAGCACGCCGCATTTCGAGTGCGGTGCTTTCGACCACTCAGCCATCTCTCCGCAGATCTTTAGGACTGGTCAGTGCCGGAAAACCGGCGCGTCCTGAAGACAGAGCGGGGCCATTAGCCGATGTTTTTCGCTTTGCCAAGCGACAAGGTTGATTTGCGGACACATTGATATGATATTGGGGCCATGATTGAAAAAGTAGCCGCTCCCGACATTGTAGAAGCCCAGTTTGCCATTGGCGACGTGGTACGCCACCGTATTTTTGATTTCCGGGGCGTTGTCTTTGATATCGACCCTGTCTTTGCCAATAGCGAAGAATGGTATGAGTCGATTCCAGAGCCCGTGCGTCCCGCCAAGAACCAGCCATTTTACCACCTTTTCGCCGAGAATGCGGAAAGCAGCTATATCGCCTATGTCAGCCAGCAAAATCTGTTGGCGGACGTGGAACATGGCCCCATTGCGCATCCCGGGATTAACGCGGTGTTCGAAGGATGGACCGGTACGCGTTATGAACTGAAACGCTCGATGCGTCAGTGAACCCCGCGCGGCATTGCAGCGACCCAGTCTTCCAACAGTTTGACGCCTTCCGCATGGGCGGTTGCGCGGCCTAGCTCGGGCATTGCTATGCCCGGGTCGGTGCTTTTCATCCGGTGAATCAATATGGACCGGTCGGGACGGCCCGCTTCGACGACAAAGTCGAAATCGCCGCTTGCCCGGCCCGCGGCCACAGGTCGTTTACCGATTCCATAGGACGCAGCATCGGTTGCGGAACCATCCAGAAACAGACCGCTGTTGCTGGCGGAGCCCTTGGGTGCATGGCAATGGCCGCAATTGACCTTCAGATAATGGCGGGCCCGGTTGTCGAGCGTGCCGCTTGCCGGGTCATCCCATTTCCCCCAAGCCGCCATTTTCGCCAATTGGGGCATCCACTGGAGCAGTTTCTTCCGGTCGCCCTCCCGTGGAAATTCCATATTCTGCCAGATGGGGCCAATGGGGACGATGCTGCCGTCCGAAGAATGGCATTGTTTGCATTGGTTCTTGTTCGGCACGGCATAGCTGATCGCGGTCGGATTTCCCTGCAGCTCAACATCGACCGCAATACGTTTCCCGCCCACCCGCAAGTCCGCATCCCGGCCATCGTCGCGCCAGATATAGGGTAGCGCGACCCAGCCCTCCTGCTGGTGCAGCAGCACCCGCGTTTCCAGGATACGCAACGCGCCGGTCTTGTCGGCATAGCCAAAGGATTTGATCAACGCCGCACCCACCGGAAAGTCGAGCTTGCCTGCGCTGTCCGCGTTTAGTTTTGCGCCTGCGGGCACATAGATAAACCGCTGTTTCTCGGCATAATCGGAAAATAGCGGCGTGCGCAGTCGATAGGGTATCAATTGCCCCGCCGGACGGTTCGCCGCACCGTCGAAAAAACCAAAGGCCGAAAGCGTCGCTGGATAGGCCGAACCTGTTATCTGCGTATACGAAATCTGCCCGCTTGGTGCCGCCAGTGCGACGGCCGCCGCAAAGCACGCCATGAATGGCAGCAGCAAACGCATTAACGAACCGCCGCCTCCATGGCCGCCGGAAGGACGATGGCAGGAAGAGCTGCGGGGCGTTTATCGGATGGCGCCAGCGGCGACGGTTGGGCGGTTGTGGGATCCGCTGTAATATCGCTCAATCCCAGCGAGAGCGCTGGCACGGTATCGGAGATGATGGGCGCGCGTTCCGGGCCACCTGCCCCGTCCCAGAAAATTGCGGGAAAGCTGCCGCCCATGGCCGCTGCGATTTCCTTGCCGCCACGGAATTGGGGATCCCAGCCTGCCTTTCCGTGCTGGTTATCCCAGATGACCACGTCGCGGGGCAGCGGGTCATATTTGGCGTCCTGATGCGGGAAACGATAACCGACGACCATGATATTGGTCGTGCCATTGTCCCCCAGCACATTGTCGAAAATCTCGACATTGCGGTTGGCCATGACCATCACGCCGGTGCCGGTAGGCACATTGGCAACGATATTGCCCTTGGGTGCGAAGTTCGGCGTCATATTGTCGACGATGATATTGTCGAAAACGCGCACATTATGCCCGCCCATTTGCGGCAAATTGGGCAAGTCGAATATCAGCACGCCCCCGGTATTATGGGTCGCGATATTGTCGTGCACATCGGCATCAAAGCTGTTCTCGATCTCGATACCCGCAACATTCTCCGTCGCTATCGATCCGCGCACCACGATATTGCGGGACTGCCCGACATAGATCCCCGCGTCCGAGGCTCCACGCACCACGACGCTGTCGACCAGCACATCTTTGCTTTCCACGGGATAGATGCCGTAGGCGCCATTGGTCGCCTGGGGACCGCCGGTCCATTCGACGCGCAACTTGTGATAAACGATCCGGTCAGCGCCTTTGGACTTTATGCCGTCGCCTTTGCTGTTTTCGACACCGAAATCGCGCAAGACAACGTCATCTGACGTCACCAGCAGGCCCTCGCCCGCCCCCTTCTGGTTCGAGAAATCGAGCACGGATTCCTTGGCGCCCTGCCCCTTTACGGTCACACCATTCACATCCAGCGACAGACCATCGGTCAGGCTGAAACGCCCTGCCCCCAATTCGACGACATCGCCGGGCTGGGCCGCGATCAGCGCTTCTTGCAAGCGCTCCTGCGCGCCGTCACCGGCGGCAACCGATATGGTCTTGGCAAATGCGGGTTGAATAAGCGCGCAGATTGCAGCGCTGGCGATAGCGATTTTCCTCATCCTCATGAAGAACAAGATGCCGCACTTAACCGCAATTGCCAACCCAAATTAGGGTGGCACCAAAATTCAGGATGCGTCGCCCAATATCCATTCCACGCCGGCGTCCGCATGGATTTCGGTACTGTCGTAAATGGGCAGGATATTGGCCTTGGTGTCCACGATCATGCACAATTCGGTGCACCCCAGGACCACGGCCTTTATGCCCTCCTGATCGATCTCGGTTATGATCGACTTCAAGGTCCGTTCCGATTCCCGCTTCACCTGACCCAGCATCAACTCGTCATAGATGATCCGGTCGAGATCCTGCACATCGTCCATTTCGGCGGGCATCAGGGTGACGCCATGCTTCACCAGACGCTGGCGGTACCAGTTTTCGGCCATGACATTCGCGGTACCCAGCAAAGCCGCGGACTGCACGCCATCTGCCTTCATTTTCGTTCCGACGGCATCGGCAATGTGGATCAGCGGTATGGACACGGCCTGTTCGACGCGTTCATACACCTTGTGCATGCTGTTCGCGCAGATCAGGATCGCCGTGGCACCTGCGGCTTCTAACCGTTGCGCGGCGGAAATCAGGACTTCGGCAACACGGTCCCAATCCTGATCGCTTGTTGCCTTGGCAATATCGCAGAAGTTCAGGCTTTCCAGAACCAGCGGCGCGTTACAGCTGCCGCCTGTGCGTTTGACGACCTGCTTGTTGATACGCGCATAATAGAGCTCGGTTGAGTACCAGCTCATCCCCCCGATCAATCCTAGTTTACGCATGGGTCACCTCACAAAAGCGAATCAAAAGGCCGCCCCGAAATGGTATCGGAGCGGCTGTTGACCTTCGTTAGCGTGAAGTGGCCTAATGCTGCAAGGCTTTGACGATGTCTTCGCACATCTTCTTGGCGTCGGCGAGAAGCATCATGGTCTGGTCCATGTAGAAGACGTCGTTGTCGACGCCCGCATAGCCCACGCCGCCCATCGAACGTTTGACGAAGAAGACCGTCTTGGCTTTGTCCACATCGAATACGGGCATTCCGTAAATCGGCGATGACTTGTCGGTCTTTGCCGCCGGATTGACGACGTCATTGGCGCCGATGATGAAGGCGACATCGGCTTGCGCAAATTCGCTGTTAATGTCTTCCAGTTCAAAGACTTCATCATAAGGCACCGACGCTTCGGCAAGCAGCACGTTCATATGTCCGGGCATACGTCCAGCCACGGGGTGGATCGCATATTTCACCGACACGCCCTGCTTTTTCAGCACATCCGCCATTTCGCGCAGCACATGCTGTGCCTGCGCCACCGCCATGCCGTAACCGGGCACGATGATCACGCTTTCAGCCTGCTGCATCATATAGGCGGCATCTTCGGCAGAGCCGCGTTTCCAGGGGCGCTGTTCTTTGGCTTCGCCGCTACCCGCCGATGCCTCGGCACCAAAGCCACCGGCGATCACGCTGATGAAGCTGCGGTTCATGGCCTTGCACATGATGTAGGACAGAATCGCACCGGACGATCCGACCAGAGCGCCGGTGATGATCATCGCGGTGTTGTGCAGCGTAAAGCCCATGGCGGCGGCGGCCCAACCCGAATAGCTGTTCAACATCGACACGACGACAGGCATATCCGCGCCGCCGATGGGGATGATGAGCAGGAAGCCGATCAGGAAGCTCAGACCCGTGATGGTCCAGAACACCCAGGGCGACTGGTCAATCGTGAAATAGCCAACGAGGCCGACAATCGCCGCGAGTGTGCCCAGATTGATGAGGTGGCGCAGCGGAAGCAAGATCGGTGCCCCCGACATTTTGCCCGCCAGTTTCAGGAAGGCGATAACCGATCCTGAAAAGGTGATCGCACCAATGGCAATACCCAGACCCATTTCCACGCGGCTGACCGGATTGATCATTCCGTCTGGTCCGGTGATCCCGAAGGCGACCGGATTAAGGAACGCAGCCGCAGCCACCAACACCGCCGCAAGGCCGACAAGACTGTGAAACGCCGCCACAAGCTGCGGCATGTCGGTCATGGCGATACGGCGGGCGATGACCCAACCGATGCCGCCACCAATGGCAATCGCGCCCAAAATCTCGGGCAAGGATGCAACTTCATGCGTCACCAAGGTCGTCACCACGGCAATCAGCATACCGGCCATGCCGAAGCGGTTACCCCGCTGGGATGTTGCCGGCGAGGACAGGCCCCGCAACGCAAGAATGAAGAATACGCCCGAAATCAGATAGGCGAGCATAACCCATGCAGGAGGAGCAACATGTTCCATCGATCAGCGCTCCTTTTTCTTGTACATGGCAAGCATACGCGCGGTAACCGCGAAGCCGCCGAAGATATTGA
>PNNB01000023.1 GCA_013823985.1 Sphingopyxis sp. | reverse complement strand
TTGTCGTGTTCTGACAGTCCGCTCCCAACGAAAATTCCAAAAAAGCAGACCTAAAAAAGCCGCCCCCACTCCAAAGGAAGCGCAAACGCCTTCTTCCTTTTTCCCTTCTTCCTTCTAGCAAACCAAAAACACCCAGACCTAAATCAACCCAACCACCCAGATCACCCCGACAATCAACGGTATCCCTGCAATATCCAGCAGGAATCCGGCCTTCACCATCTTGGGCAGGGCGATGTGGCCGGTGGACCAGGCTATGGCGTTGGGGCCGGTGCCGGAGGGCATCATGAAGCCCCAGCTTGCGGCCATGGAGGCGGCCATGGCCATGAGCCAGGGGTCCGCGCCCGTGGCGGTGACGAGGCCGGCGACGACGGGCAGGACGCCGCTGGCGGTGGCGACATTGCTCGCAAATTCGGTGATCAATATGACCAATGCGGTCAGGGCGACGGCGATGATGACGGGGTGGACCGAGGACAGAGGTTCCAGTGCCTCGCCCAGCCATGCCGCCAATCCGGACTCGGTAATCCCCGCGGCCAATGCGAGCCCGCCGCCGAACATCATGATCACGCCCCAGGGCGCGCGGTCGGCTTCTTTCCAGACGAGCAGCGGCCGGCCCGTGCCGTCGGGGATCAGGAACAGCAGCAGCGATCCCGCAATGGCGATGCTGCCATCGGTGATGCCGCCCTTGGGCAGAAAAGGTTCGATCAACGGCTGGCCAATCCATGCGCCGATGACGAGCAGGAAGATCGGCACCAGCCGCCGTTCGGCCACCGACATGGGTTGCGGTTTGCCGATCGCGGCGCGCGCGGCGTCGACGTCGAAGCTGCCTGCGCTGACCTTTTGCACCCGCATCAGGATAAAGGCGCAGAGCGGGATGCCGAGGAACACGATGGGCAACCCATATTGCATCCATGTCGCAAAGGTTATCTGGATGCCCAGTTGCTTTTCCACCAGCCCCGCCGCGATGGCATTGGTGGGCGATCCGACCAGTGTGCCGAGGCCACCAATGCTCGCGGCAAAGGCAACGCCCATGATCAGCGCGCCGGGCAGGCCGTCCGTCTCCCCTTCCTTCACCCCGCCTGCCGCCAGCACGGCAATGGCAATCGGCACCATAATGAGTGCGATGGAGGTGTTGGACATGACCATGCTGAGCAAGGCGGTCGAGCCCATGAAGGCGATCATCAGCCCTTGCACGCCATGGCCCGAACGGCCCAATATCGCGAGCGCAACGCGCCGGTGCATGCCCGTCCGCTCAATCGTCAGCGCCAGAAATGCGCCGCCCAAAATCAGGAACAGCGTCGGCGAATAATATTCCTTCGCCACATCCTGCGCCGTCAGCACGCCCATCAGCGGCAGGGCAAGGAAGGGCAGCAGCGCCGTCACCGTCAACGGCAGGGCCTGCGTCATCCACCAGGTCGCCATCAGGATGGTGAGCGCGGCGACATTCCACGCCGACGTCTCCATCCCCGACGGGGCGGGGGCCAGCAGCATGGCGGTAAAGACCAGCAGCCCGCCCCAAAAGCCAATCCGGCTCGCGTTCACAGCGGCAATCCGATCAGCGAAATTTGGCGACCATAGCCGGGCTCGTCCTTGTGGCAACTGCGGCGGTAGCTGAAGAAGCGGTCGGGCTGGCTATAGGTATCCTCGCCCAGACATTCGATCTGGGTGACCCCCGCCTGTGCCAGACGCGCAGCGACATAGCCTTCGATATCGAACTGGTAATGGCCGGGTTTGCCATCGGAAAAGAAACGCTCATTCTCCGGATTTTCATCCACGAAGCGCTGGTAGAAAGCGGCGTCCACCTCATAGCTTTTTTGCGCGATGCACGGGCCGATGGCGCAGCGGATCTGGGCACGGTCGGCACCCAGCGCCTCCATAGCGGACAGCGTGTTGTCGGTGACGCCGGTAATCGCACCTTTCCATCCCGCATGGGCCGCGCCGATCACGCCAGCTTGGGCATCGGCGAACAGGACCGGCACGCAGTCGGCGGTGACAATGCCCAGCAGCAGGCCGGGACGGTTCGTCACCATCGCGTCGCCCTTGGGTGGATTTTCGGGGTCGATGGCGTCGGTAACGGTTACGACATCGGGCGAGTGGATCTGGTACACGCGCGCAATATCGGCACCGGGCAGAACCGCCTCGCCCGCGCGGCGGCGGTTTTCGAGGACGGCTTCGCGCTCATCCTCCGACCCCAGACCCACATTCAGGCCCGCATAGATTCCGGTGGACACGCCACCCACACGCCCCAGAAAACCGTGCGGGACATCGCCCAGCATCCGTGCCTTGATAACCTCGACGCTCATCTGTTGCGTTTCTCCCTCCCGTCTTAATTGCAAGAGCCGCGCTTGACGGCAAGCCATTAGATTGCGAACCGTGGGGCATGACGGGACATATGCTGATTTTCGGAATGGGCTACACCGCGTCGCGGCTGGCCGAACGCCTGCGCGGGCAAGGGTGGCAGGTCACCGGCACAAAGCGGATGAGCGGGGAAGGTGCGGTGGCCTTTGACGACCGCTTTGCCGTGCTGAACGCGCTCGAAAGCGCGACGCATATCCTGTCGAGCGTACCGCCGCTGGCCGAAGGGATTGATCCCGTGCTGGCCAGCTATGGCGAGGCGATTGTGGGCAGCGGCGCGCGGTGGATTGGCTATCTGTCCTCGACCGGCGTTTATGGCGACACGGGCGGCGCGTGGGTGGATGAAAGCGCCGCTGTCGGACAGGGCCGCCGCACCGCGCGGGCGGAGGCGGATCTGGCGTGGCAGGCGCTGCCGCGTGATGTGCACCTGTTCCGCTTGCCGGGCATATACGGACCGGGCCGCTCCGCACTTGACCGTGTGCGCGAGGGCAAGGCGCACCGGATCGACCTGCCGTCCCAGATTTTCAGCCGCATCCATGCCGACGATATCGGCGCGGCGGTGATCGCTTCATTTACGGGGCCGTCCGGCGTCTACAATATCGCCGACGATCTGCCTGCGTCGCAAAATAGCGTTATCGAATATGCATGTGACCTTTTGGGGCAGGCTTGGCCGCCCCTGCAGACGGTAGAGGAGGCGCAGCTATCGCCGATGGCGCGGGGCTTCTATGCCGAAAACCGACGCATTTCGAACGGAAAGGCGAAACGGATGCTCGGCTGGATGCCCACTTATAACGATTATAAACAGGGCCTTAGTGCCATTTGGAACGGCGAACGGCAAAAAGCGGATTGACCGGCGCGGAACTATGGGCCTAGCCTCGCATTAAACTGGCATCAGACCAGACGTTTTAGATGTTTTCGGGAGAGTTATTTTGGCCACCATCGCCGCGGATATTCCGCACGCCGCCGTCAAGGCCCCCTCGCTTTTGCTGATCCTCAGCGAACTGCCCCGCGCTTTGCTCGAAACCGGATCGCTACCCTGGGCTGCGCCCTTCCTGCTGCAGGCGCCCAAGGGCGACGGGCATCCGGTGATGTTGCTGCCCGGCTTTATGGCGTCGGAATTTTCGATGAAGCCGCTGCACAGCTATTTGAAGAAGCTCGGCTACGACCCCTATCATTGGGAACTGGGCCGCAATCTCGGCCATAAGGCCGTGGGGCAAGAGGGCGAGAAAATGATCGCGCGCCTCGACGAAATCTACGCCAAGACCGGCAAGAAGGTCAGCCTTGTGGGCTGGTCACTCGGCGGGTCCTTTGCCCGCATGCTGTCGCGCCGTCGTCCGGACATGATCCGGCAGATCATCTCGCTCGGCTCGCCCATTACCGGTACGCCCAAGTCGACCAACGCATGGCGTGCCTACCAATATGTGACAGGGCAGAAGCTCGACGATCCCAAAATGCGCGAGCAGGTGAGCGAAGGCCACGCCGTGCCACCGGTTCCCTCCACCGCCATATTCTCGCGCAACGACGGCGTTGTCGCCTGGCAGAATTCGCGCGAGCCCAAGGCCGCCACCACCGACAATATCGAAGTGCGCGGCAGCCATTGCGGTCTCGGCGCGAACCCTGCCGTCCTGTGGGCCATCGCCGACCGTCTGGCCCAGCCCGAAGACGGCTGGAAACCCTTCGAACGCACCGGAGCCCGGGCGCTGGTATATCCGTCATCGGGGCATTGAGGGCGAGGGGTTAGTTCGCGCGAACAAAGGCTCGCCCCTTTCAAACGCTCCAAACCGTCACCCTGAACTTGTTTCAGGGTCCATCGTGCAGCATCGTCCATCGCGCACGATAAAACGCAACCGCGCGTCGCGGCTTGGCTTGCCACTAGCAAGTTTGTCCAAGCTGACAATTAGACCCTGAAACAAGTTCAGGGTGACGGGGCCGGTAAGAACAGTGCTCCCTACTTCGCCTTGGCTTTCGCTTTCTTCGCAGGCTTCTCCGCCTTTTTCGCCTCGCTGAAATCCGCGTCGCGCAGCGCTTCGAAGGAGTTCTGCAAGGCGGCGGCGTAGGCTGAGGGGTCGGGCATGATCGCGCGGTCGCTGGTGAAGGAAATGGCGATTTCCGGGCCATAGCTGTAGATCGTGTTGATCAGCCCCATGCCGTCGAACACCGGCCCCAGCCCCATCATCCGCACCAGCTTTGCGCCCGCAAAATAGAGCGGTACGCGCGGGCCGGGGACGTTGGTGGCGACGCAGTTGAACGCCGGCGAGTGCAGGTTCGAAATGCCCAGCCGTGTATACAACCGCGCGCCCAGTCCGGCGAGCGCGGCGGGCATGAACTGGCTGTAATCGGTCAGCGTCCGCGCGCCCACGGCGTTGGTCATCGCCTTGCTGTTCTTCACTTCCTTATGGATATAGCGCAGCCGTTCGGCCGGGTCGGCGATATGCGTGCCCAGTTGCACCATCATGGCGGAGACGAGGTTGCCGAGCGATTCCTTCTCGCCCTCGGCCCGCACCGAAATGGGGGCCATGGCGGTCAGACTGGGCTTGGGCAGGGCGTCATGGCCGGTCAGATATTCGCGCAACGCCCCGCCGATGATGGCGAGGATCACATCGTTGACCGTCGCGCCCTCGATCCGGTCCTTGATCGCGCGGATATCGGCGAGGGAATAGACGACGCCGTCGAACACGCGGTGCGGGCCGACCTTGCCGTTGAAGATCGTCTGCGGCGCCATGCGCGCGGATTTCAGCGAGACGTCGCCGCCCGCAATTTCCTTCGTCAGCCGCGCAATGCCGGGCACCGTATTGGCGACGGTCTTGGCAAATTTCACCGGTTGGGTGACCGAGTTGAACCATGTCCGCATCAGCATTTCAGCAAGCTTCGGATCGCTCTCCGGCTTCCAGCTTGAGGGCGGCGCTTCGGGGACTTCCTTGGGCTCCAGATCATGCACCGCCGCGCTCAACTCGACGCCCGACATGCCGTCAATCGCGGCATGGTGGACCTTGGACACCAGCGCGAAGCTGCCCTTGGGAATGCCGGGGATATTGTCGAGCCCTTCGACAATGTTGAATTCCCATAGCGGCTTGATCAGGTCCATCCCCCGCGCATGCAGACGCGCGACCTGTATACACAGCTGCCGCCAGTCACCCGGTTGGGGAAGGGCGATGTGCCGGACATGATATTCGAGATCGAAATTGGCGTCCTCGACCCAATAAGGATGGTCAAGGTCGAACGGCACCCGCACCAGTTTCTGCCGGAAACTGCGCGCCTTGTCCAAGCGCCCTTCGATATGCCGCAATATATCCTTGAAGCGGACGAAACCGCCCGGAGCCGTGGAAGGGTCGTAAATCGCGACCGATCCGATATGCATCGGCGTGTTCGGCGTATCCAGATAGACGAAACTCGCGTCTTGCCCGCTTAGTTGCTCCATAGCCCTCTCCTGCCTTATTTTGCAGCGAAGCTATCGCGAATTGAACGGGAAGGCGAGTCCTAAGCTTTGCGCGTCTGCATCGCCACGACGAGGCCGATCATCGCCAGCGCCGCGCCCGAAAAAGCGAGCAACGACCACACATAGCCTTCAAGGGCGGTAGAGATGAGCATCGCGATCACCGGAATGAGCACGCCGGTATAGGCGGCCTTGCCGGGGCCGATGTCGCGGATCAGGCGGAAATAGAGCGGGAAGGTGAGGACGGTTCCAACAATGCCCAGATACAGCACGCCGCCCAGATAGGCGGGGCGCGGGTCGATGACCGGCGGGCCGGAGACGACGAACGCGATGATGGCGTTGATAATGGTGCCCCATAACATCGACCAGGCCAATATGGTGACGGTCGGGAAACGCGCGATGCGGGGGGTCACCTGAAGCACATTGGAAATGGAGGCAAAGCCCACCGCCGCGATGGTGAACGACAGCCCGATGAGCACCTCCGTTCCGCCGACCGGCGCGACGCGATATTCGCGCAGCATCAGCAAACCGACGCCGGTTGCGGCAATTGCGGACCCGATGATGAAGGGCATGCCGATCGGACGCCCCAGCCACCATTTGCCGAGCAAGGCATTGGGAATGATCAGCAGCGCGAAGATCACGGCGACCAGCCCCGATGTAATGTGATGCTCCGCGAGATAGACGAAGTTGAAATTCAGCGAAAACTGCACCAGCCCCAGAAAGGCGGCCCAGCCCAGAAACTCGCGGTCGATCCGCAGCGGCTGGCGCATGATGAGCGCGAGAAAGAACATACCGATAGACGCCACGGCAAAGCGGTAGGTCACAGACCAGCTTGACGGCACGACGCTCAACTGGTCCCGGATCACGAACCAGGTCGATCCCCAGATCAGCGACACGAACACAAAGGGGATCAGGACGCGCGGCGTCAGCAGCCCGGGTTCGGCAATGGGTTCAGGGTCGGACCGGCTCACAAAGCGGCAATCGCGCGGGCGAGCGGGGCGACATCATTCTCTGTGTGGTGCCAGCTGGTCACCAGACGGGCCGCGCCTTCGCCCCAGTCGTAAAAGTCGAAACCCTGCGCGCGCAAGGCGGCCGCCTCGGCGGCGGTCAGGCGGACGAAAATCTCGTTGGCTTCGACCGGATGGAGCAGGCGGCCCTGCGCCGCACCGTCAATGATCGCGGCCGCCGCATTGGCCGCACGGGCGTTGGCAAGCCACAGATCGTCGTCCAGCATCGCCAGCAACTGCACGGCCAAAAACCGGCCCTTGGACTGCAGATGTCCGGCTCGCTTGCGCCGATAGCGGGCGGCATCGGCGTGCGCCGGGTCGAAATAGACCAGGGCTTCCGCCCCCATGCCGCCATTTTTGGCGAAGCCGAAGCTCAACACATCAACGCCCGCGCGCACGGTGACGTCGGCGGGGTGGCAGCCGAGCGAGGCGATGGCGTTGCCAAAGCGCGCACCGTCCATATGGAAGCCAATGTTCCGCGCGCGACACAGATGGCCCAAGTCCGCGACTTCGGCGGGGCGGTAGGTCAGGCCATATTCGGTGGCGTTGGTAATCGACAGCGCGGCGGCCTGCACCTGATGCACGTCGTTGCGGATGGTTCCCAGCAAATCGCCCACAGCCTGCGGCGTCACCTTCGCGCCATCACCGTCGACCAGCATCAGCTTGGCACCGGCGGTATAAAATCCGGGCGCGCCGCATTCATCGACCTCGATATGCGCCTCCCGGTGGCAGATGATGCCCTGGTGCGGCTGGCACAGAGAGGTCAGCGCCAGACAATTGGCAGCGGTGCCGGTTGCCACCCACAGTACCGCGACATCGCAGCCGAAAAGCTCCGAAAAACGGGCATCCAACTGCGCGCTCCACCGGTCGCCATCATAGGCGGTGTCGATCTGGTTCGCATCGGCCATAGCCTGCATCACCTTGGGGTGCACGGGAGCCGCATTGTCAGAGAAAAAACGCATGTTTTGCGCATGAAAGGAAATGCGCACCGGCGTCAAGCGGTTAGCGTGGCGGTGCGCGCATTCGGTCCTGTCTGTGGGCTGACAGGTCGGGATTTTTTGGCTCACGCAAAGACACAAAGGCACAAAGAATAAGGAAAGAAGAACAGCACATTTTATCCCCAACCGTCACCCTACCCCCACCCCGTCACCCTGAACTCGTTTCAGGGTCTATCGTGCAGCAGCACCCGTTGCGCGAAAGAAAAAGCAACCGTGCGTCACAACTTGGCTTGTCATCACAGGTGCGGGAATGGGCTGAGGAATGGACCCTGAACCAAGTTCAGGGTGACGGGTAAAGTGTAAAGAATAACTCTTCCCCTCTCTCCTTCAGGGGAGAGGCGCGAGACTTGGCGGCTTGCCGCCTAGTCGCAGCGGAGAGGGGTTCGACGGTGAAGGTAGTGCGCCAACTCCCCCTCTCCACTTCGTCTAATGGCTAAAGCCATAAGATTATGTACCTCTCCCCTGAAGGGGAGAGGCAGCGACGATGCAGTTTCCCTCCATCCACCGCAATCCTTGCGACCGGACACCCTTCGCGGTTGCATCTCTTTTTTGCCAAGCTATCGGAGGCATAGGGAGCCTTTTTGGATTTCGTGCGTTTGAGTGGCTGGAGATGCGTTTTTGATCCGATCCATTGCTCTATTGCATCTCGCATTTGCGACAGCCCCCGTGCTTGCCCAGAATATGGCAGGCGCGGCTGAAACTGCGCCCGCGCCGGTTCCGCCGTCGCCCGAAGAACGCACCAAGCCCATTATCAGCGACGAGGAATTTGACGCCGCCATCCCGAGCCTCGACGACAAGCCGCTCGAATCCGTCGAAGAATGGCAGCGCGAGCAGGACGCCCGGGACGAGACCGGCGCCAGCGAGGACGTCCGCCAGCAGACGCAGCAAAGCGCACAGGAGGCCGCGAACCCCGCGCTGCGTGACGGGGACGTCGTCGAAATTCTCAGCGACCCGCCCGTCGTCGACCCGATGCTGGACGAACCGCTGCCGTCGATTGACAGTTTCGACGCCGAGCCTCCGCCCCAACCGACACAGGCTGCCGAGAATGAAAATACCCCGGCGGTCCGCTATGTGGTCAAGATCAACGGCCTCGATCCCGCTGCGAGCGCCGACATCGCGGTGGATGCGGACGGGAATATCTACCGCACCAGTTTGCGCCGTTTCTACGACCTGTCGGCGCTGGGCAGAAATGGCGGGCGGGCCGACACCCGCGCGGTGGTCAGCCAGCGCGCCCGCGCCGACCGGCAATTGCTGCTCGATATATTAACGAGCGAAGGCTTTTACGACGCCACCGTCCGTGTCGCGACCGAGCGCGCCAACGCGGCGGCGGCGGAAGCCAATGGGCCTTCACCGGCAGAGCCGCTGAACGTTACGCTGAATGTCGTGCCGGGGCGGCGTTACTATCTGGGCGACATCCGTTTCGAAACAAAGCCCGTCGAACCTGTCGACCTGATCACCAGCAACTTCGTTCCCAAACGCGGTGACCCCATTGTCGCCGACACGATCCTTGCGTCCGAAGCCAATATATCGGTCAAGCTGCCGGAAAATGGCTATCCCTTTGCCACGGTCGGACAGCGGGACATCCTGCTCGACAGCGAAACGGGTGTGGGGGACTATACCCTGCCGGTCGACCCCGGTGCGCGCAGCGTCTTTGGCCAGATCAAGAGCGAGGGCAAGGAAGCCTTCGATGCCGAACATGTCGCCATTTTGCGGCGGTTCAAAACGGGTGACCTGTATGACAGCCGCAAGGTCGATGATCTGCGCGCGGCGCTTGTGGCGACAGGACTGCTGTCCACCGTGTCGGTCGAGCCTGTGCCCGGCGAAGGGACAGCCCCTGATGGCACACCCTATGCCGACCTGCTTGTCCGGCAAGAGGCCGGGCCCGCACGCACTTTGGCGATCAGTGCCGGTTATGGCACCGGCCAGGGTCCACGGGTCGAAGGAAGCTGGACGCACCGCAACCTCTTCCCGCCCGAAGGTTCGCTGACCGCTGCAGGCGTCATCGGGACACGGGAGCAGGCGGCCAGCGTTGCTTTTTCCCGCGCCAATGCCGGAAAGCGCGACCGCACCTTTGAAATGTCGTTGTCGGCCCTGCACAGCAATTATGACGCGTTTGAGGCCTATACCGGACGCATCGCGGCCTTTTACAGCTATGCCTCCACACCGATCTGGCAGAAGAAATTCACATGGTCGGCAGGCCTTGAAATCCTGGCGACCTCCGAAGACCAGTTCGATATCGCGCGCGGCTTGCGGGACCGGCGTATCTATTATGTCGCGGCCTTGCCCGGACAGATCGGGTTCGACCGCTCCGACGATTTGCTGAACCCGACCAAAGGCTACCGCCTGAATTTGCGCCTTTCACCCGAAGCGTCGCTGGGCGGCGGAAAGCGGATTTATGCGCGCGCCATCCTTGATGCGTCCTATTATTATTCGCCGACCGAAAATCTGGTGGTGGCGGCGCGCGGGCGGGTCGGCACGATCAGCGGAACCGAGCGGGACGATATCGCCCCGTCGCGGCGCTATTATGGCGGCGGCGGCGGATCGGTGCGCGGCTTTGGCTATCAGCAATTGGGGCCGAAGGACTTGAATGGCGACCCCATTGGCGGGCGCAGCATGAACGAAGCCGCGCTGGAGGCCCGCTATCGTTTCGGCAATTTCGGTGTCGCGGGCTTTGTCGATGCGGGGCAGGTCTATGAAAGCAGCATTCCCAAATTTGACGACTGGCGTTTCGGTGTGGGCATCGGCGGGCGCTTCTACACCAATTTCGGACCCGTCCGGCTGGATCTGGCAACGCCGATCAACCGGAAACAGGGCGAATCCAAAATCAGTGTCTATGTCTCGATCGGGCAGGCATTCTGATGCCTTGGCGGCGGATCGCCCTTGGCTTTGCAGCGGTTCTGGCGCTGTTATGCGCGGCGTTGTTCGGCGCCTATCTTTGGCTCGATACGCAATCCGGACGCGCCTATGTCGCGCGGCAGGTCGCAGGGGTCGAACTGGAAAATGGGCTGAACATCCGGATCGGGCGGATTGACGGATCGATTTATAGCGGGGCGGTGCTGCGCGATGTGCAGTTCCGCGACCCCAAGGGCGCATTTGCGCGGTCGCCGGAAATCCGGCTCGACTGGCATCCCTTCGCCTATCTGACGGGCGTGGTGGATGTTGATTCACTGACCGCGCGCGAGCTGAATGTGGCGCGGATGCCGGCGTTCAATGTCGTGCCAGACCGGGGCGACCCGTTGCTGCCCGATCTCGATATCCAGATTGACCGGCTGCGCGTCGACCGCATCGTCTTTGCCAAAGCGATAACGGGCGAGGAACAAGTCGCCTCCTTTGATGGCAAGGCACGAATCGCCGACCGGCGCGCCGTGGTGACGGCTACGGCTGGATCGGCGCAAGGCGACAGGCTGGCGCTGAAACTGGATGCGGTGCCTGACGATAACCGCTTTGATGTTGACCTGAAGATTGATGCGCCAGCCAAGGGGCTGGTGGCCGGACTGATGGGGCGCGACGTGCCTGTGCAAGCCGCGCTGACGGGGCAGGGAAGCTGGCAGAAATGGGACGGACGCCTGATTGCCAGCATGGGCGAGCAATCCGTGGCCAATGTTGCGCTGACCGCGCGGGATGGAACTTTCACCGCCAAGGGGGAAACGGCCCCGGCCAAAGTCATGGCGGATAGCCTGATCGTGCGCGGGCTATCGCCTGTCGCCTTGGTCGACCTGTCCGCGACCTTTGCCAACCGCGTCGCCGATATAAAGGGCAGCGTGCGTTCGGCCTCTGCCGTTCTCGGGGCAAGCGGGAAGATCGACATGGGGGAAGGGCGTTTTGACGATCTGGCGCTCGACATTCAATTGCTGCGCCCCGGCATTATCGGGAGCAATGTGACCGGCACCAATGTGCGGGGGAAAGCCCTGCTGAACGGTGCCTTTGCCGAGCCGACGGTCGCCTATTCCGCCACCGCGACGCGGCTCGCTTTTGATCGCACGACCTTTGAAGATGTGCGCGTGACAGGCGAAGCACAGGGCAAGCCGGACCGCTTCATCATTCCCGTCAACGCCGTCGCGCGGCGCGTGACCGGCATCAACCAGATTGCGGGCGGGCTGCTCACCAATGTCACAATGAACGGCGATATTGCCATCGCCAACGGGCGGCTGCTGTCGGACAATATGAAGATCCGGTCCGACCGGATCAACGCCACCGCGCTTCTTGTCGGGGACATCGCCAAGGGTTTCTACACCGGCGCGCTCAACGGCAAGGTGGACGGGTTTGAGGTCAGCTCGGTCGGGCTGTTCAACGTGGTCGCCGATGTCGACCTCGAAACCACCTTGGGCCGCGGCTATGCGCTGGTGGGGACGGTGAAGGCGCAGTCGACCAAATTGTTCAGCGCGGGCGTGCAGAAATTCCTCGGCGGACAGATGTTCGTCAATGCGGGCATCCGTTACGGCACCGACGGCGTGCTGCGCATCACACGGGCCAGCGTCGTCGCGCCGCAATTCCGGCTGAATAGCGGCAACGGAACTTATGTGACCGAGGGTGGCCGCGTCGTTTTCAATGGCGCAGGCTATTCAAACCAATATGGCCCTGTCGCGGTGCAGTTGACCGGCACCTTTGACCGCCCCGTCGCCCGCGTCACCGCATCGCGCCCGGGCTTTGGTGTGGGCCTTTCCAATGTGATCGGACTGGTGACGCGCAGCGCGACGGGCTATGCGATTACGCTGACCGGCTCGACCGACTATGGCCCGATCAGCGGCGATATCGACGTGCTCTCGGGCGTTGGCCCGCTTACCATCGACATCTTGCGCGGCGATTTTGCGGGCATTGGCCTGACCGGCCGTGTGCAGCAGGCGGCTTCGGGGCCGTTTCAGGGAACGCTCAGTGGCGCAGGGGCCGGCTTTGATGGCACCATCGCGCTGTCGGCGCAGGGCAAGTTCCAGCGCGCCGTCGTCGATGCGGTCGCGACAAATGCCGAACTGACCGGCGGCGAACAGAAGCTCGCCATCGGGCGCGGGATAATCAAGGCGGACATCACGCTTTACGACAGCCCGCAGATCGTCGCCGATGTGCAGCTTGAAAATGCGCTGTTGAACGACATTGAATTCGCCGCGGCGCGGGCGAAGGTGGATTATCGCGGCGGCACCGGCACCGCCAAGATCCTCGCCGAAGGGCGCAGCCAGGTGCCCTTTCGTATCGCGGCCAACGCGGACCTGACACCCGAACTGTGGCGCATCGCGGCGAAGGGGCGAGCGAACAGCATCGACTTCTCGACCGAGGGCCCCGTCCGCATCGTGCCGAAGAATGACGAATATGAAATCAAGCTGTCGACCATCCGCGTCGCCAACGGCACGGTGAAACTCGCCGGAAGCTATGGCGACGGGCTGGAACTGCAATCGCGACTCGACAATGTGAACATCGCAGTGATCAACCCCTTCCTGCCGGGCCTCGGCATCCGTGGCCGTGCGACGGGCAGCATCGACTGGTCGCAAGCCTCCTTCGCCGCCTTCCCCCGCGCCGATGCACGGCTGGAGATAAGGCGCTTTGTCCGCAGCAACCTTGGCTCCCGCTCACAGCCCGTGGACATCAGCCTTGTCGGCCGCCTGCTGCCCGACGGTGGCAATGCCCGGGCGATCATCCGCCGTCTGGGTGCCGCTGTGGGCCGGTTGCAGATCGACCTCACCCCCTTGCCACCGGGCAATGCCAGCTGGACAGAGCGCCTGCTCGCCGCGCCGCTGTCGGGCGGTATCCGCTATAATGGCCCTGCCGACACGCTCTTCTCGCTCGCCGCGCTGGCGGACCAGAGCCTTGAGGGCAATATCGGCGTCGCGGCAGATTTCTCCGGCCGCGTACAGACCCCGCGCCTGACCGGAGTCGTGCGCGCCAACGACCTCACCTATGAAAATGACGTCTACGGCACCCGACTGACCAAGCTGCGGGTGCGCGGGCTGTTCACCAATGACCAGTTGGAGGTAACCGAACTGTCCGCCGTAGCGGGCAAGGGGACGGTCACCGGCAAGGGCTTTGTCAATCTGAGCTCCGAAAAGGGCTTCCCGTTGCAGCTGGACCTCGACCTCAATCAGGCCCGCGTCGCGCGCAGCGAGTTGATCTCGACCACCGCGACCGGCCAGATCAGCGTCACCAACACCCCCGACGGCGACGCGCTGATCAGCGGAACGCTGCGCCTGCCCGAAACCCGTTTTAAGATCATCCGCCAGGGTGCTGCATCGGTCGCCACCCTGTCGGGTATCCGCCGCAAGACACCAACTGGCCGCGCGCGGGTCTCGGGCGATGCCGATCCGATCACCAGCCTGCCGAGCAACTGGAAACTCGATATCAAGCTGAAGGCGTCGGACGAACTCTATGTCAGCGGCATGGGGCTGGAGTCCGAATGGGGTGCCGACCTGCGCGTCACCGGAACCAGCAACGCGCCGCGTATCGCGGGCGAGATGGAACTGGTGCGCGGCACGCTCGGTTTTGCGGGACGCTCCTTCGAACTGGAAAATGGCCGGATCAGCTTTAACGGCGGCCCGGCCACCAACCCGTCCATCCGCATCGCGGCGGCCAGCGAGGTGGACGGCACGACCGTCCGCGTCAACATCCGCGGCACCGGCCAAAACCCCGATATCAGTTTCAGCTCCACCCCCGCCCTGCCGCAGGACGAGATCATGGCGCGCATCCTGTTCGGCAATTCGATCGGCGAATTGAGCGCGATCCAGGCGGTTCAACTGGCCGCATCGCTCAACAACCTGCGCGGCGGGTCGGGCGGGCTTAACCCGCTCAGCGTCCTGCAATCCGCCACCGGCCTCAACCGCCTGCGCATCTTGGGTGCGGATCAGGCCACGGGCCGCGAAATGGCGGTGGCGTTCGGCCAATATATCACCAACGATGTCTATGTCGAAATCGTCACCGACGCGCGCGGCTATACCGCGACGCAGCTGGAAATCAGCCTGACGCCCGCGCTTTCCGTGCTCAGCCAGATCGGCACCACCGGCACGTCGAACGTCAACGTCCGCTATAAAAAGGATTATTGATGCGCGCGCTGTACCTGCTTCCACTCCTCCTGCTCGGCGCCTGCCAGAAGGATTTCGACAGCCAATATGCCGAGACCGAGAAAAAGGTGAAGGCGGCCGAAGCGAAAATTGATGCGGCCCGGGAGAAACAGGCAAAGCAGGAGGCTGGGGAGCAGCGGTGAGGGTGAGGAGGCAGCACTCCAACCCCGTCACCCTGAAACAAGTTCAGGGTGACGGTTTAGGGAAATCGTTGAAACTGCCCTCTTCCCATTCGCGCCAATCAACCCTAACAGGACCCTTATGTGGCACCTTCATCAATATCCGCTTTGTCCGTTCTCGCGCAAAGTGCGTTTGCTGTTGGGGGAAAAGGGCGTGCCCTATAGCCTTGTGCGCGAAAATCCGTGGGAGCAGCGCGACGATTTTCTGCAGATGAACCCCGCAGGCCGTACTCCAGTCATGCGCGATGCGGACCGGAATATCACGCTGGTCGATTCCGTCGCGATCTCCGAATATATTGACGAGACCGTTTCGGCCAATCCGATGATCAGCGGAACCGCCCAATATCGTGCCGAAATCCGCCGTCTGGTGGCGTGGTTCGACGAACAATTTTACGGCGATGTGACGCAACCGCTGTTGCACGAGCGGATGAAAAAGCGCCTCATCGACCGCCAGCCCCCCGACAGCCGTGTGCTGCGGGAGGCGATGAAGCTAGCCAATGGCCATCTGGATTATGTCGACTATCTGATCGACCACCGCGCGTGGATGGCAGGATCGGTGATGAGCATGGCCGACCTCGCCGCCGCGGCGCAGATTTCCGTCGCCGACTATCTCGGCGGCATCGACTGGACCGGACATGAGCAGACCAAGGCATGGTACGCCATGTTCAAATCCCGCCCCAGCTTCCGCCCGCTGCTATCTGAGCGCATGGAAGTCATCACCCCGCCCAAACATTATGAGCAGGTGGATTTTTAGGGCTGCGACGTTGCGTCTATTTTTATCACGCAAAGACGCAAAGACGCAAAGACGCGAAGAAGAAGGCACTAAGGCGTAGCCTTTAAATTCGGCTGCTATTTGGTTCGCAGGCCGGAGATTTATAAGAGCTTCGCTCTTTTTTTACTTCCCTTTGTGCCTTTGCGTCTTTGCGTGAGATTTCCCTCTCCCCTTTAGGGGAGAGGAGCGAGACTTGGCGGCTTGCCGCCTAGTCGCAGCGGAGAGGGGAAGTTGGCGCACGACCCTCGCCGTTGCTACCCCTCACCAACTGCGCCTAGGCCTTGCGGCCAAGGCTTCGTATCCTCTCCCCTGAAGGGGAGAAGTGAAGACGGTCTCAACCCTCCGCCAATTCCTTCAACTGCTGCGTAGCCGCGCCCCAGCCTTGTTCGAAACCCATGTCGTCATGCTGCTTGGCGTTGGCTTCGTCCCAGTGGCGCGCGCGGGCGGTGTAGCGGGTGCCGTCGCCCTCGGGGGCGATTTCCCAGATTCCGAGCATGAAGTGACCCGATGGCATCAGGCTGCCGTCCGCGGCCCGCACAACGGCGTCGGTGGATACGAAGCGTACGCCCGGCACCACTTCCAGGAAAATACCCTCCTGCGGATGCTCTTCACCCTCGGGCCCCTTCATCACCATCGCGCTGCGTCCGCCGCTATGCCACTGCTGTTCAATGATTTCGACCCGCCAGGGCTTGGGGCAAAACCAGTCTTCCATGTGGTTGGTCATGATGTCCCAGACCTTTTCGGGCGGCGCGGCGATGAAGGTGCTGACCGAGAGCTCCCAGCCATTTCCTGCAGTTGCTGTCATATTGAAATTCCTTTTCAGTCTTTGTCGGGTGCACCCAGCGGGAACAGGTGACGATAGGGCCGCGCGCCATCGACGGCACGGGCGATGGAAGGGCGGCTAAGCAGGCGGGCGCGGTAGGCGGCAAGACGCGGGTGCTGAGCGGAAATCGGGTGCACCCAATCCGCATAGAAAAGCGAAGGTGCCGCCGCGCAATCGGCCAAGGTAAATCGGTCGCCAGCGGCCCAGCCTTGTTCGGGCAAATGCGCCTCCAGCCATGCATAAATTTTATCCAAAGCCGCCTTTTCCCGGACAATGCGGGCTTGGTCAGGCGCCGCGTTCATAAAGGGAATATGCTGCGCCACAATTTCCTGCGTCGGACCCATGACATAATTGTCAAACAACCGGTCCAGAAAACGGATCTGGAGCAAGGCATCAGGCCCACCTGCGATGAGCGGAGCTTTGTCCGGATGGGCATGATCCAGATATTCGATGATGATCGATGCTTCGGTATGAACGGTCCCGCCGTCATCCAGCATCGGGAACTTGCCGACGGGAGACAATGCCCCCAAACGGTCCCCATATTCGGGATGTTCGCCGTCGAGGATCGCAAAAGAGAACGGCAGGTCCTTTTCATAAAGCGCGATTAACGCCTTCCATGTGTAGGACGAAAAGGGATGTCCGTAGAGTGTCATCGTCATGGCATTATCCCCGCACTGCCGCTGCAATGGCGGCCACATCGAGTTTCTGCATGTGCATCATCGCCCCGAAGGCGCGGCGGGCGACATCACCGCCTTGTGCCATCGCGTCGATTAGAACGCGCGGGGTGATTTGCCAGTTGATGCCCCATTTGTCCTTGCACCAGCCGCACTCGCTTTCCGCGCCGCCATTGCCGACGATGGCGTTCCAATAAAGGTCGGTCTCTTCCTGATCCTCGGTGGCGATCTGGAAGGAGAAGGCTTCGCTGTGTGGAAATCTGGGTCCGCCGTTCAAGCCGATGCAGGGAATGCCGCACACGCTGAATTCGACCATCAGGACATCGCCCGCCTTGTTGCCGGGATTGTCGAGTGGCGAGCGGTGGACCATGCCGACATGGCTATCGGGGAACGTGGCCGCATAGAAATGCGCGGCTTCCTCGGCCTGTGTGTCGTACCAGATGCAGATGGTGTTCTTGTTCATATCAACTCTCCTTGGGGAGTCAGGTCAGCCAGCCCTTGCGTTGCCACGCGCGGCTTAGCTGCCACTGGATGATCGCCATCACGACAATGAAGATGGGGAAGGCCAGCAAGGACATGTCGCTCTGCGCCTGTTGGGCGAAGAGGAAGGGGTAGCTGAACTGCACCAGCACCGCGATCAGGCTGAACGCGAAGGCGAGTGGGGCCCACCATTTGCGCAGTAAAAGACCGATGGCCCCCAGGGTGCCGACAACGACACCGATGGCATAGGCGGCCCATGCCCAGCCCGGCATGGCGAGCCACAGGTCGCGCTGGACAGGCGGCAGTTTGCCGATATCGTCTGCCGACATGGACCATTGGCTGGCAAAGGCACCAATGCCCATCAGGTTCCACAGCAGGAAAAGGATGCCGACCCAGAGCAGCCATTTGGGTGCGGCGGTCGCGTTGATCTGTCCGGTCATGTCCGTGCTCCTACGAGTCCAAAGGCTGCGCCCTGGGGATCGGCAGCGACCAGACTGTAATCGCCGCCGGGGATTTCGATGGGTTCCTGAAGGATCGTGCCCCCATGCGCCGAAATAGCCGTGCAGGCGGCATCGATATCGGGCACGCGGAAATAATAGGTCCAGAAGGGCACCGGCATTTCGGGCATCTTGGGCATCACCGCACCCAGCATGAACCGCTTTGCGCCGTCCCACAAAAATTCATATTGGCCAAGCGGACCCATATCCATCTCGCCCTCCTGCACCCAGCCGAAGAGCTTGGCGTAAAAGGCCTTGGCGGCTTTGGGGTCTGTCGTGGACAATTCGTTCCACGCACAATGGCCGACCATCGGGGTTTCGGCGGCAAAGCTGGTGCTTTGGGCATCGGGGTTATCGGCAGGGGGCGTGGGTTTCATGATGTAGAACATCACCCCTTGCGGATCGGCGACAAAGGCGGCGCGGCCGACGCCTTCAATGTCCCAGGGTTCCATATGGACGCTGCCGCCCATGGCTTTGACATCCGCCACGCAGGCATCGACATCCGACACCAGAATATAGCCCATCCAGCAAGGCCGCACACCGCCCGCCTGCATGTCGGCGGTCAGCGGCAGCAATCCTGCCACCGGCCCGTCGGCTGCAGAAATCATGCGATACTCCATATGCGCATCGCTGGGTCCATCGATGGTCCAGCCGATGACCGCCCCATAAAAATCCCGCGCGCCCGCGGCATCGCTGGTCATCAATTCATACCAGATAAAATCGCCATGTGCGTTGGCCATGTCCTCTCTCCTCCTTATCGTCCCATCAGCGTGCGGTATCGACGATCGGGACGAAGCCGCCCATGATCATGCGCTTGCCGTCGAACGGCATCGAATCCGGGCCCATTGCAGCAAAACGTTCGTCTTCCATCGCGGCTTTATTGCCGCTGTCGCGTGCTTCCTTGGATGGCCATGCGATCCATGAAAAGACGATTGTTTCGTCGTCGGTGGCGTCCACAGCCCGGTAATAATCGGTGACTTCGCCGCGCATCAGGTCTTCGCCCCATGTTTCGACGACGCCGGTGGCGCCATGATCGATAAAGACGGGAGCGGCTGCATCGGCCAGGGCCTGATAATCAGCCTGTCTGACCACGGGCAGCGGGATGACGAAACCGTCAATATAGCCCGCGCCTGCATCGCTGCCTTCGGACAGGATGGGTGCGAAGCCCGAAAAGATCATCCGCTTGGTGTCGAAGGGGCATTCGCCCATGTCGGCCATGCGCGGGTCGGACATCATTTTCTGGTTGGCTTCGTCGCGGGTTTGCTTGTCCGGATATTCGCACCAGCTGAAAACGACCGTCTCGTCCGCCTTGGCCTGCACCGCCCGTTTGAAGTCGGTCATCGTGCCGTCGGGAATATCGTCGCCCCAGCATTCGACTATGCGGGTCATGCCGAATTCCTTAAAAATCGGTACCGCGCTTTCGGCATGCAGGCGGTATTTTTCCTTGTTCGCGGTCGGAACGGCTAACACAAATCCTTCAATATACATCTCTTCTCTCCTTCGGTTTTGCCCCCCGAAAAATCATTCCATGTCCGGGTTGTTCCGCGCAAACGCATCGAGTTGCGCGGCCATTGCCGCCTTGAATGCCGGCCGTGAAGTGCCGCGCTCGACATAAGCGGACAGGTTTTCATGTGCGGCTACCAACTCATCTTCGGGCGCGGTTCGAAGCACATCGATCATCACCAGGTCACCGATGGTAAAACGGTCTTCCAACCAATCTTTGGTGCCCAGTGCGTTCGACAACATTTCCAACCGGCTTTCGGCAAATGGTCGGACCGCGTTTTTGGCGTCATCAACCCAATCCTTTTGGGCACCGGCATGCCCCACCAACATCAAGGCCGACAGTGTAGGCTCTATGCTGTTCAGGGCTGCAATGATCCAGCTGATGGCGCGTCCACGTCCCGACGGATCGCGGGGTAATAATCGTTCATCCTTCTCCCCAAGGTGGATCAGAATGGATCCCGTTTCAAACAGCGAAATGCCTTCTGCCTTATATACAGGTACCTGACCGAAGGGTTGATCAGCCAGATAGTCGTGCGACTTGTCCTCGAATATTCCGCCAATCAATCGTTCGCGATAAGGCGTCGCGATTTCTTCGAGTGCCCAGCGAATGCGCATATCCTTTACAAAACCATGCGCGAAAGGGGGCACCCATTTGAATGCGGTCACCTCAATCGCGGCATGTGGATCGACAGGCATGTCAGGATTCTCCGCCCAGGGGATGGCCGATGGACCAGCGATAGCCGAAAGGGTCTTTGATCTGCCCGTAACGGTCGCCCCAGAACATATCGGCAGGTGGCATGGTGGCCGTTGCGCCTGCTGCCACTGCGCGGGCAAACCATGCGTCGGCGTCGTCGACCTGAAGATGCAGTGTCAGGCCGCTGCCGCCGGCCACATCGGCTTCGGCAGGGTCAACATATTCGGGAAACTCGTCGTGCAGCATCAGCGATGCGCCGTTGATATGGACATGGGCGTGCATCAGGCGCTTGCCGTCCTCGGCCAGCATCCGGCGGATCTCGGTCGCGCCGAAGGCCTTGATGTAAAAATCGATGGCCTCGGCGGCTCGGTTGTCGCCGATCTGGATGTGCGGGGTCAGTCCGCTTGTGGGGGCATGCTCCTCTGCCATTTCCTCTCTCCTTCTCTCCGTTATTTTTGCGTGAACAGCATGACCACATAGCGTTTCAGGTGCATGACGCTGTCGCGGGCAATGACCGGGTGGCCGTTGGCCTTGGCCAAAATAAACGCGCCCTGCAGAACTGCCTGGATATGGTAGGCCAGGCTAACCGCGCTCACGCCGCTTGCGATCCCGTAGATGTCGATGGCCTGTTGGATATCCTCGGCCAGCCGCAACGCATAGGCGCGTATGCTGGCGTCGCAGGCGGCGCGGATGGGGTCGCTGCTGTTATAGCTTTCCTGCACCATCGTGCCGACAAAGCAGGTGTAATCCTCCGCCGGGCCGTCGAGCATCGACAGCCGGAAATCGATATGGCCGAGCAGCCGTTCGAGCGGATCGGGAATGCGGTTCCAGTCGGGCAGGGTGAAGATGCGTTGTTCGGCAATGTCGGTCCATGCACCGGCGGCGGCAATGGCGAGCGCCTCTTTCGACGCGAAATGGTGGAAGAAGGCACCCTTGGTGACGCCGGCGCCCTGGCAGATTTCATCGACCGAGGTGGCGGAAAAGCCCTTGTAGCGCACGGTGGCAATGGCCGCAGCGATCAGCTTTTCGCGCGCAGAGCCAGCGGCGGGGGGCGGGGTGGGGGAAGCTTTGCTGGCGCGACTCGGTGGCATGGATAAAGCATACCGACCAGTTGGTATGTGTCAACGATAAGCGTTGGAAGTGTCAGCCGCGTTAACAAACGCCATCAGTTTAGGGGAATAAAGCTTGCAATATCAACAGGTTTGAGATATAGCGCCTCGTCGTGGGGCACGCTGTTCGTCAGATCGTAAAACGCCTTCGCTTTATCGGCGCTCATCCCCATTTCACGGTAATAGGCGACATATTCCTGATTAACGGGATCGCTCTCCGCATAGTCGTCGGGCTCCAGCCCGTCTTCGTCGACCCAGCTATGCACCGCAAATTCCGCCTCGGGCTCCGCCCGCCGTTGGGCACCGGCCAGAAACAGCTCCACCCCGCCGGAGCGCACAGAGCCGCCGTTCGGAACAAAGGTCGCGATCCCCGCCTTCCGCACCATCCGGGCCAGCGCCAGATTGGCCTCGTCATCGCCGGTGCCGGGGCAGTCGATCATGTCGATCTGACGGATCGACGGAAAGGCCTGCAACAGGGCGCGGAACTGGGCAGGGGTATCGCTTTCGATACTGCCATTCAGCTCGACGCGCTGCGGCGAAAGGACGCGAAACGGTCCGAAGGTGGCGATGCTTTGCGGCGCTGCGGCGGGTGGCGCCGGGTCGTCGACCCATTCGGCTATGTTGGTTTCGACGGTGAAGCTATCAAAGGCATGCCCGCCCGTTGGCGCAAGGGTGACAACGCCAAGGGCAAGCATGCGTAAAGCGACGGCTAGCTTCATGGCACCCAAATGCCACCCGATGCTTTGCCAAATAATGTGTAGGCAGGGTTAAGCAAAATTTAGCCATGATAATCTTCCTGAACCGAGGTCCCGATATGCGAATGCCTCGTATACCAACCGCCTGCCATTGCCCTCAAAACCGCGACTTCCCAAACAGGACGGCCGGACGGACATTGAAGGAAAAGGGTGCGTGGTTTCGATTGTATCGACTGTGGCTTATCTCGGTCTTGAGGCCCGCAGTGTGGAGGTACAATGCCAGATAGCGCCCGGAATGGTCGGTTTTGCCGTCGTTGGTCTTCCGGACAAAGCCGTTGCGGAAAGCCGCGAGCGGGTACGCGCTGCCATTTCCTCATTGGGATTGGCGTTGCCGCCCAAGCGCATCACGATCAACCTTTCGCCTGCCGATCTTCCCAAAGAGGGGTCACATTATGACCTGCCGATCGCCTTGGCACTGTTGGCCGCGATGGGGCTTGTCGATGCCGAAACCCTCGCTCACTATTTGGTGGTTGGCGAACTTGGACTGGATGGGAAAGTTGCGGGGTCGCCCGGTGTGCTTCTCGCCGCCCTTCATGCATCCTCGCGCGGCATGGGATTGATCTGTCCATCGGCTCAGGGACCGGAGGCGGCGTGGGCCGGACAAATCGAGGTCGTCGCCGCGCCTGATCTGCTGGCCTTACTCAACCATCTAAAGGGTCAGTCCCATTTGCGGCCACCCGAGCCGGGAATTGTCCAGGAATCTGTGGCCGGTCCGGATCTGAAAATGGTGAAAGGGCAGGAAACGGCAAAGCGTGCCTTGGAGATCGCGGCTGCCGGCGGACATAATCTATGTATGACAGGTCCACCGGGCGCAGGGAAATCCCTGCTCGCATCCTGTCTGCCCGGCATATTGCCGGATTTGACGCCTGCCGAAGCACTGGAGGTATCGATGATATCGTCTGTTGCGGGCAATTTGGAAGGCGGTCGTCTGGTGCGCCACCGGCCCTTTCGTAGTCCGCACCATAGTGCGTCCATGCCCGCACTGGTTGGAGGAGGCGTGCGCGTGCGACCGGGCGAGGTCAGTCTGGCGCATTTGGGGGTACTTTTCCTGGACGAACTGCCCGAGTTTCAGCGCGTGGTACTCGACAGCCTCCGCCAACCGTTGGAGACGGGGGAAGTCAGCGTTGCCCGCGCCAACAACCATGTCACATTTCCTGCGAATTTCCAGCTTGTTGCCGCCATGAATCCCTGCCGGTGCGGGCATCTGGGCGATGCTGCGCTCGCCTGCAGCCGGGCACCTCGCTGCGCTGCGGACTATCAAGCAAAAATCTCGGGCCCGCTGCTGGACCGGATAGATCTGCATGTTGAGGTGCAAGCCGTCAGCGCCGCCGATCTTGTGCTACCGCCGCCCGCCGAAGGTTCAGCCGAAGTTGCTGAGCGCGTCCGGGCGGCACGCCAAATACAGGACGTCCGGTTGCAAGGCCAAAAGGCGCGCGCGAATGCGGAGCTGGATGGTGAGATACTCAAAAACAGTGCGACACCCGATGAGGCGGGGTAGAAATTGCTCGCACAGGCGGCCGAAGCCATGCGCCTCTCCGCACGTGGCTACACCCGCATTTTGCGGGTTGCCCGCACGATCGCGGATCTAGCTGGCGCGGAAAAAGTGGGGCGCATTTATATCGCGGAAGCGTTGAGCTACCGACGGCAGCCGCCCCGCAATTGAAGGACGATGCCGGGATGCATATTCAACATAGAATTGCGGTAGGTGGATCAGGTGGTGCGGATGGCGGGACTCGAACCCGCACGCCCAAAAGGACAACAGATTTTAAGTGGGG
>PNNB01000031.1 GCA_013823985.1 Sphingopyxis sp. | reverse complement strand
CCGACGATCTCGCGCCGGCCCTCGGTGTTGACGGCCATGGCGATTATTGCGGCAACGCTGATGATCCGCCCGCCTTCGCGTACCTTGAGATAGGTGGCATCGAGCCAGAGATACGGCCATTCGCCGGTGAGCGGGCGTTTCAGAAAGGCATGGACGCGCTCGTCAATGTCCTTGCAAAGCTTGGAGACGGTGGACTTGGAGATGCCGGTCATGCCCATGGCCTGGACGAGTTCATCGACCCGCCGGGTGCTGACCCCGCCGATCCACGCTTCCTGGATCACCGCAACCAGCGCTTTCTCGACCATCTTGCGGGGCTCAAGGAAGCCCGGAAAATAGGACCCAGCACGCAGCTTGGGGATTTTCAGGTTCAGCGTGCCTACCCGGGTATCCAGCGAACGGTCGCGATAGCCGTTGCGCCAGGTCGCGCGCTCGCTGCTGCGTTCGTGGCGACCCGCGCCGATCAGGCCATCAACGTCGGCCTCCATGATCAGCTGCAGCACGTTCTCGGCGATGGTGCGCAAAAAATCCGGTTGGCCGCCCTTTGCAGCCAGCTCTTCGATCAGTAATCTGTCCTCGGTCATCGGGAACTCCTCTTCGTCACGGTTGAAGTGTGCAAACTCCACCATAACGATGAACCCGGTGGCCACCAGCGACGCCGCATTCCGGGGTGGGGCATGCCCCACCCCGGAATACACCATCGCCTACACCGGAAATTACACCACGAGCGCGGACGCTAACATAATTCCCCACCACTCCGGTAGGAGTGGCAAGGCCTTGTCAATATGCCGTGGGGCGGCAATCAAGGTCGCGCGATCGACGACAGCGCCATAGCTCTCCACTTGCCACGGAAGCCGGTCAAGGACATCGGCATCGGCCTTGATTTCCACGCCGCGGATATGCCCGTTTATAACGGCTATATCGATGCGGCACGCGCCATGATCGAGGCCAAGTTCATCGACTACGATCGTGTCGGGACACGCGCGTGCACGGTGCAGCAGCGTCGCATGCGCAGCGGTGCGAATATCGCTGTCTCGTAGCCGGACCCCCATTGGGCAGGTGATAGCCGTGGGTTTCGGCAAAGTGCAAACGCTTTGCGGTGGGCGACGGGCACTATCAACTATAGCCCGCAGGCCGCCAGCGCTGCCTTAAATTGCGTGTCGAAAGTCATGGACCCAGTAAGGCGACTGTGATCGAAACTGGGGAGCAGCCACGGCGCGCGGGGCCCGCAGCACGAGGATTTCTGCGGGGAGCGTGGCTACCTGCGAGAAAACAGGCTAAAGATGGGGTCTGATAGATGGCGAATGGGACCCATGTTTTGAGCGACCAACTACAGGCCCTCCGTCTCCTTGTGCAAGTTGCTCGAACGGGAAGCTTCTCGCGAGGCGCGAAGGACATGAGACTTTCGCAGCCGACTTTCGTGGCCACCTGGTTCAAGAGCTTCGTCCAATCTGAGACCAGAGATCGCATTTTATCCAGGCTCGGAACGTCGACTTCAGCTTTCGTCGGACCAAAAGCGGTCGGTCAGCTACCGGCCAGAAGCGCTTAGCCAAATCTGCTTGCTATTCAGTGTTGCGCTGGTGGTGGCGATCAATTTCCGCCTTGCTCAGCCGGAGAAAGCGGGCCGCATTGTTATATAGGATGTCGCGCTTCTGCTCTTCGGACAGAAACGGCGCGGCATAAATGCTTTCAAGGGCCACTTCGATCGACTGCGGCCAAACCATCTGGTCGCTGCCGAACATGATACGCTTGCCATAGCCCGCATCGACCAGCCTTTTCAGGTGATGATGAAACTCGGCGCGCGGAACGCCCCAATTGTCGGCGCTGATGTCCACA
The DNA here is from genome assembly GCA_013823985.1 of Sphingopyxis sp. GTDB lineage: Bacteria > Pseudomonadota > Alphaproteobacteria > Sphingomonadales > Sphingomonadaceae > Sphingorhabdus_B. Next base: position 23,612 of record PNNB01000031.1, on the reverse strand, counting down.
AAGACTTGCGGATGGCTATACAACAGCGCGATCATCTCGTCGGTCATCGGCATGCCGGCGTGCATCACATAGACTCGAAGTTTCGGATGCCGGACAAGCAAATTTTCAAGCAGCAATGGATTGCCAAGCGCCGCCCGATAGCGGGGGTAGACCCAGTAAGGCCCGCCGGGTGCCCCATACCCCATATGGATGCCGACCGGAATGTCGAGCCGCTCCGCCATCGCGTAAAAAGGCTCCAGCGCCGGATCATCGGGCGCCATGCCGCGATATTGCGGGGTGATTTCCGCAAAGACTTTGGTCTCGCCCCGCTCGACCTGCGCCGCGAGGGTGGAGACATGGGCAGAGGGAGGCGCTTCGGGACCCGTAAAGAAGTTCGCCGCCGGGATGAATCGATCTGGCGCCGCTTTACGCCACGCAGCAACGACGGACCCCTCGCCGGCAATGACCCCGGCCACAATGTTGAGGCGTTTCATCGCGGCCAGCGTCTCAGCCAAAACCTCCTCGTCAGTCGCGGGAGACTGAACGACCCGCTTGCAATCGACTTGCGCCGAGAAATCGAAAGGCTCTGCGGGGTCGATACCGATCATTTTCGACCCCCTCCGCTCCAATGCAACCGGGGACGCTCTGTCCGCCGAATTCGTCGAGAGACCACGCGTGCATGTGCATGTCTATAATCGGTGGGGCTACGTCGCGAGCGTGCGTGACCGATGAAACCAGCGCTATCGCGAGGCAGGTGGTGACGCGCATCCGACTTCTCCCCAGTTATAGACGCCGCGTCAGTACTTGCCGCTTTTCTCGGCCAAGCGCCAGACATGCGCGAATCAAGAACGCTCTTTTCGAATGGCTAGTCCGCTTCTCATGTTGGGCTTTCAAAAGCGGTCCGACGGCTAGCGGCCAGCATCGGTAAGCACTGCGGCTTAGGCGATCGTGATCGGCTTCGATGTGAGATTCTTACTTCAGCTGTATCTCGATAGTGAATTCGCCGGCGGACGGCCCTGGGGCAGATAGGTCGCGCTGACCTTTCGGTCCGTCGGCATAGGCTTGAACGATTATGAAATATGTTCCGTCGGCCGGCAGGTATCGATCGAGCACGCTGTCATAACCCACGTCGCCTTTATACTGGGCGTCACTCGAACGGAGCATTTTCGGATCGCTCGGGCCGCGCGCTATCCAGACTAGGCTGTGGGCCTCGGAAGAACGCACCGCTACCTTCACGCGCTGCGCCAATCGCCCTTCGAAGCGGTAGAGGACGGCCGCCCGCGCTGGGTCGAACCGGGACACAGCCGCCTGTGCAAAATTGCCCGAGATTAATTGCCCGGGAGCGATTGGGAATGCCGGTCCGTAATCGGTCGCGATCGTCGGGAGCTTCGTGATTCTGCGCATCCAGTCCGGTTCTGGCGGCGGCGGGGGAAGTGCCAAATCCAGCGACAACTCGAGTTGTGAACCCGGCGGAGCAATGGGCGCGAGATAATAGACTCCGTCTTTGGGCAGCTTTTGCCGAATGCGCGCCACGGTCGTCGCCTCCCGCACGGCAAGGGCAGTGCCGTCGGCGTCATAAAGGACTGCAGCGATGAGGCCTGTGCCACGCAGTGTGATTGTGATCTCGCTTCCGGCCAGCGCCACAAACTGCCGCAGATTGGCGTCGCCCCCCGACATCTTCACCAGCGTGCCGGGTGAGATGCGGGGGGGCGATCCGCGCGGTGGCGATGGTTCCGGTGGCGTCGTCTCGCGCAGATCGGGGAACGTCTGCGCGCTACCCGTAGGCACCTGCGCACCGGCTATCGGGATCGCAAAAAGGCTGGCCGCAGCCAGAAAGGCCTTCATTGGGCGCGTCCTCGGCGGCGCAGTTCCTCGAAAAACTTGCTGAGCTTTGCTTGATATTCAGCATCTGCTTGCGCGGCACGGGCTGCCGCACCGACGCGAGCATCCACTTCGCGGCGCTGCGCGATTATTGCGGCCCGCGCTGCCGCTTCTGCATCAGGCTGTGCGACAGGGGCCGCTTCTACCGTCAGAACGGCTCCGGCGGGTTTAGGCGCCGGCTTGCCGGTGATCGCATAGGGACCGGTCCATCCTGTTAGTGTGAACTGGCGCTTCTCCTCGGTCGTGATCACGTACTGCCGCCGGTTAAAATAGTCTTCGCCTTCGCTGGGGCTGGAATAATAGAACCAGCAGGTGACGCTCTCTTCGGTTCCAAGAGAAGCGCGAAAAGCGTTCTCGATGTCGACCGTGGACGTGCTCGGCGATTTCTGCAGGAGCCCTGACATGCGATATATGTCCGTCGGTTCGCGCCGTTCGCACCACCCATAGGTCGTTTTTTCTGCCGCCTGTGCTGGCATGCTGATCAGACATATTGAAACCAAGATTGGCCAGGCTCGCATAGGCATTTCTCCCGGCTCCGGGCTAACCGACACGTCGTAGCGAAGCAATTTGGAAATATGGCGGGTAGCCGTTAAGCAAAACGCCGGACCGTAAGTCGCGGAATTCCATTGACGAACGCTGGCGACGCCAAAGCCGCCGGAGTTTTATCGGGAGAAGTCATTGCCCATCGTCAGCCGCTCATTGCTCGCGCTCTTCTTCCCTTCGACGCTAATGGTCACACCGGCCTTCGCGGCACCGCCGCCGCCGCGGATCGATGTGATTGCCTACTCCGCTGACCTTGGCGAAGAAGGCCTTGCTGACGCCTATGTTACGCTGGCGGCCTACTCCGGCGCGTTCGAGCGGGCTGCCCCGGGGACTGATCGCAGTAAGGTGCGGGCATGCGCAGCCTCGAATAGCGAGGCCTGCATTCGGGCCATCCTCACCGCACGTGGAGGGGCAGCTGTGATCATCGTCGTGCAAGGGGCGGGAGTTGGCATCCAGAAATGGACTTGCTTCGGCTCGGGTGGCACCCCGGTCGACGCCGCAAAACAGACAGCCACGATCAATTTGCAAGTTGCTTTCTTTGGCGAACGGCAGGCTAAATTTCAGCAATCTCTGTTTGCAACTGCCTGTATCATGTCGGCTGCCGCCGAGAGTGGGTGGTAAAGATCACCGTGAAATTGTCGACGAACGCCAGTTTCTAAGCCCGAGTCCTCGAAGTTGCAAAATGGCGATCTCCCAGATGCTGCGGCCGCCGCACTCTTTGACGTTCGTCACATTGGCAAGGTCCGCTATACCCGGTTCGGTGCCAAGAAGCGGTCAGTCTCCTATCGGCCAGGTCCAGCAATTCATTTTCAGTCGACGGAAAGTTTGGCGAAACGCCTCCTGTGGGGTGGAAAGCTGACATATGAGGGGATATCTTCGACACCTCCAACTCGTTTGGCTTGCCGTTGTCAGGCGTCGGCATCGACCGGCGCGAGCGCTTCGATGATCGCGGCGCCGACCTACGTCCAACTCGGAGACGTCACTTTCGTATCGATGCTCATCATTCCGACCGTACTTGTCGGTGTTCCCGCTGCTCAGCGCCGATGGCGAGTATCGCTGGTTCCTGTCGCGGGCCGAACCCATCAGCGTCAGTGACGGCAGCACTGAAACGCAATGCTTGGCAGGGGACTGGATTTGCAAGAACGGAGGGCTCTGGGCGGCCATTGACAAGAAAGCGCTGAGCAATCGGCGTTCTAGTTACTGGCCTGACCTATTCGCGGCTGACCGACCGGTCCAGCTGTACGATGAGGCCCGTTACTGCCGTTCTTTGTACCACCGCGCCTTGGCGGGCAGCTGGGACGGCGTGCACAGCTGGTGTCTTTCGTTGAAGGTCAACGGAGCGCCGATTGTGCCCACGAATGTGAAGGACTGCGGGCCGGTGATGACATATTCTTTGATTGCAAGCTGTCGATCCCACTGGCCTCGCTCGTCACGACTGCGCGAAGTAATGCGAAAGCGGTCTGCGGCGGCCATTTCCCATTTCAGGGACTGGGACGTATACTCATGATTGGGATCGGTCACATCCGACTCTTCCCAAAAGCGCATCCCATCGAAGTACCATGGCGTGATGACTGGTTTGGCGCAGGTTGAAAACGTGCCCTCGACATAGGCGTAGTAGCCGATCGCCAGAGGAATGCGCGAGGGATTGCTGGCAGTTTGTGCTGGAGGCTCGGATATTGACGCGGGCTGGGGTGGCACCGGTTTGACGACTTTTTTCCGCTTGGATTTCTTGCTCTCGCTGGCCTGCGCTATCACAGCCGGAGCAACGGCCGCAGAAGCCTGCCGGCGCCAGTTGGGGCAAGCCGCAAATACGGGACGCAGGGCGGCATACACCCCTTTCTGCGGATCAGGGCCTTGGCCATTGTAGCCCTGGGTCCCAACCCCAGCGATGCTTTGGCCGTTCAGCATCACAGATAGCGTGAACTCGTCATCGTTGAACAATGCGAGCGTCGCGGCACTGGGCTGCGTTACCCAACCTCCGGTAGTTGGATCGCGAACGAAGCTTTCGTCGCTCGTCCGAGCGCTCGACTGCCCCTGGAAACCAATTGTCCGGCTACCCTGTTCTGGGTCCATGGCAAGATTTACATAGAGAAACACCGTCCCTTTCTGGCAGGCGGCGATCAGCGCGGGAACGGCAGGCTTGCCGTCATTGTTGAAGGCAGCCATGCCACCTTCGGTGCGCGCGGATTGCCAATCGGCATGAGCGGGCGATGCTGCCGCGATCAGGCTCAGCGCCAGGGAAAGTGCCATCGTTCGCGCAAGGCGTTGGTCGCTGTGGTTCATTTTTCGCTCCCCCGTCTCAACGTCGCGAACGCCAGCAAGAGGCCAGTGCCGCGCGAATGGCGGTGCTTGAGCCGGTGAGAGGTATTTCTTCAGCTCCCGCCGGCCCCATGTCGATGATGATACGGCTCGATATGTCCAGAGTATCGACGATGCCGTCGCCTGCGGGGCCGATCCAGATGCTTTCGCCCGCCAAGTAGTATGCCGCAGTCCCGGTCGCGAGGCTCCCTCCATCATGGTAAACCAGCGCCAGCCTGGTGGCAGTTACTGGTGCCGCCTTAGTGAGGCGAAGTCTGATTTTGACCTTGTCCGGTCCTGCGTCCTTACCGATCTGGCACGAAAGCGTCAGCGTCTCGATCAGGCCGTCTCCCGAATACTGCGCGGCCTTTGCCGTTCCGTCCGCTCCAATGGTCCAGCTGCCGTTCGCACGGCCCGGCAGATAGACCGCGTGCCCGGATTCGCGAACAAGACCCCGCTCGACACTTGTCCGCACGGTTGGGGGAAGGGCGGCCGGCTCGCACCGACGCAGCGTGTTCCGGCCTATCTCCCCTTCGGCAAGAGAATAGGTCCGGAGGACTGCCCGACCGTCGGCTAGAGGTTTGATCTCCCACGGTCCGCCATTGATACGGATAAATCCGTCCTTCACCCGGGCGAGATTGTCGATGGGGTCAAACCCGCTCCCTGCATAGGGGTTCAAATTCGTATCGCCGAAGGTCAACCCGTTATAGACCCAAATCTCTTGGGCGCTGTTGCATTTGATTTTGGCATCCACCCATGCACCTTCCGCAATAGGCAGGCCGGCCGTCATCGGGACCGGTGCCGCCGCGGGTTTTGCTAGGGCGGCGTGTGCCGGGGCACCGCCAACGGCCAACGCAAGGATCGCAGTCATCAGGGCAATCGGGTGCTTCACAGACATTATCCTTTTTGGTGATTTTCATTCCGGTGCGGCAGCGGTTGCCGGTCCAGACTCCTTCATCTTTCTGATGGGTCACATTGCCGGGGCTACCAGCGTGTTTTTGAGGAACACAAGGTATCGCTCCCCTCGACGACGGTTCTTTACGGCATGCCCAACATCAGCCTTCGAACCAGTCCCGCACCGCCTTCGGCACGGAGTTGCTGGGGCAGTGAGCGAAGCTTTCCTGCCGGTCGAAGAGGAACGATCCCGGTTCGGTGACAAAAGTTGACGCGCCGGTGACCCGGATGATGAAATCTGCGCTCGTCCCTTTGGTGTCATCGCCATTGCCGTATGAACGGGCCCGCACCCGAAAGCGGTTGTTTCCAAGAGATTCAAACCCCCGAATTTCCGGCCCGCCATCATGCCATGTCAGCGCGCTTTCATCGAAACGGGCAAGGCTGCTTGGGCCATCACTTGCGGCCTGCGCGCTAGCAGCGCGCGCGCAGCTCGTGCCGACGGCATAATAGCCCCTCGGTATCGGCGGAAACTTTATCGACGCTGCCGCCAAAGGCATCGAAGGTGTTGCCGCGCCCGCCAGTTGCGGCCTCTCGGTGCGGATCGTCGCCTGCATTTGCGGCGAAAGTCGGGAGAAAGTGCATTTTTGATATGTTTCTTCAGAAAACACATCGCCTTTGGGTCCACTACTAACCGCAATGCTCCTGATCCGGCCATTCCCTTCTGCTTTTATCCCCAGAATATCCTCTTCAGCCTCTGCATCCTCCGTCGTCCAGACAAGGGTGTATCCACGGTAGTAGTCGTAAAAATTGCTCCCCCGTACTGGCGGACCTACGCGGGCGATGCGATTGATTTCAAAATATGCAGTGTCGTTCCAGCCCGGCTCGACCGGGGAGACATAACCGTAATTTGTCCCGTCATAGAAGAAGGCTCTCCTAGCGCGAACGCAGCTTCCCCGTTCGACATCACCGTAAATTCCCTGTTCGATGGGCAATGCCGCCGCCTTGGCCGCAGTACTGGCGGCGGCGACCGGTGCAACTGCCGGTGTGCCGGTTGCAGCTTCGGCGCTCGGTGCCTCCGCCTGTTTTTGAGCTGCCGCGCCTGCTGCTGCATCAGGGGTGGATTCCGACCCGCAACCCGCCACGATTGCGATAGCAGCGGTGGCAAAACCGAGACCGTACAGGCGACCGATGCTGCCGCTATTCGATTCACGCCGCGCTTGCACGGCTCTTCTCCTGCTCGATCGCTTTATGAATTTCGGATTCGACGCCGCTGACGATGGCGTGCGTGACGGAATTGCTGCGCTTCAGCCTGGCAAAGAGGTAAATGCTGACAATAATAACACCGAGCACCCAGTAAAACCCGCCGGCATCGCGGTTTCCTGTAAGAAGCAGCAAAATACCGAGGATGACGAAAGGTGCTACGAAGAAAATCGCAACACCAAGCAATGGATTCATACGTTTGACCAAGGAATCGGCGGTGGCATTGCAAACCGCAGACCTGTCGGTATCATGGACGACAAGGCCGGTAGAATACCCGATTTCACGGGCTTTCGGTCCCGCATAAACGACGGAAACGCGATGCCCTGCACGCACAGATACGCCGATATTATCGAACGTAGTGTCAAACTCCTTGCCATTGTCCTGACGTACAAACAGGTGCAGATGCTTTGTCGTGCTCGACGAAATCCGCACGGCGGAATTGTTTTGACCGCCACCGCCATGAACATGTGTCGTCGTTGAGTTTTGGCCGTCCAACACCACACCGGTCTTGGTAAAATACTTAATCTCATCGATCGATGATACTTTATCTGATTTTGCCACTTTCACCCCCTGATGTGCTGCGCCACCATCCGTTGATACCCTAAACGATTTCTCCGAAGTGACCTGCTGGTCGCAATCGGTCCCTGAAATCTTGAATTGTGTACGTTATTGTGCGCCGCTACTCGATCATTGCGGTGGACAGAAACGGCGGTACTTCCCGTTCGCACTGCCCCAAATTTCTCCGGCAATGCAGCCTTGCCGGTTGCGCCTGAATTCCAACGTACCGATGTCGGGATGCCTCATCTTCATTGCGAGGATGTCTCCGTTCGATTCTCGTTCCGCTTCGTACAGCCATTCGCGGTCATCGAAGTGGCCGACATATTTGACATGGCTGTCATCCACGAACTCCAGATATTCTCCGGTGTCGGCATCGACATATCGGTCATTGGAGCCGGCGCAGGCGCCTAGCGCCATCAGCGCGGCGGCAGCGATGGAGAACCGGGAAAAACGCGAAGCGCGGCGCGACTGATTATTCGTGAAATACCGTGCCGACATGGCCATTCCCCTCCTGGCTTGAAAACTATGGCACAGGCTAATTATGACCGAGCCTCAAAGTCTTGATGGAAATCTCAAGAATTTATAAAGCTGTGTCGAAGGGGCAAAATTATGCAGGACACCGGCTCGTCACGTCGCCGTCGCAGGCGCTGGCAATTCGCTGAAGCCGAGTTTGACGAAGCGAGCTGGACGCTGCGCGTAAGAGGCGAAGCGGTAGCGCTGGAAGGCAAGCCGCTCGAGGTGCTCCATGAACTGCTGCTGCGGGCGGGCGAGGTCGTCACCAAGGACGAGATCCTCGATGCGGTCTGGCCGGGGATCAATGTGGTCGAGGGTTCGCTGCCCACCGCGATATCCAAACTGCGCAAGGCGCTCGGCACGCGGCAGGACAACATCGTCGAAACCGTACCGCGCGTCGGCTACCGTCTCAACTGCACGGTCAAGGTCGAAAGCGTCGAATCCCCTCTTACGCCGCGCTTTGTCTTCAAAGCGGGCGATGGCGTTCCGGGTCGCAAGCAGTGGAAGCTCGAACGCCCGTTAGGAGAAACCGGCGCGAATGATGTCTGGCTTGGGCGTCACGACAAGACGAACGAGCAACGCGTTTTCAAGTTTGCCGACGCGCCCGATCGGCTGCGGGCGCTCAAACGCGAAGCCGCATTGTCGCGTGTCGTCTTTGCCGGAATGGGCAGCCAGGCCCCGCTTCCGGCTTTGCTCGAATGGAATTTCGAGGCTCCCCCCTATTTTCTGGAATATGCTTATGGTGGCGATGACCTGATCGCCTGGGCCGCGGCAGCCGGTGATCTCAAGATCATCCCCCTCGACCAACGCCTAGATGTTGCTGCTCACATCGCACGGGCGGTCGCAAGCATTCACCAACTCGGTGTGCTGCATAAGGATCTGAAGCCCGCGAACATATTGATCGCGGATAGCGGGCAAGAAGTTGTCGTCCGGCTTGCCGACTTCGGGAGCGGGCGCCTGATCGACGATGGCGTGCTCGATGATTTCAACATCACCAACCCCGGATCGCTCGACACCGGTGACGGCAAGGACGAACCCCGTTCGGGTACGCTGGCCTATCGTGCACCCGAGCTGGTCGGCGACGCCGTGCCGACGGCGAAGAGTGACATCTATGCACTGGGATTGATCCTGTTTCAGCTCATTGTTGGCGACTTTGCCAAGGCTTTGGCGCCGGGCTGGGACGATGACGTGGCCGATCCCTTGCTGCGTGACGATATCCGGCAGGCCGCCGACGGAGATCCGGCGAAGCGTATCGCCAGCGCAGACCAGCTCGCCGACCGGATCGAACAGCTGGAAAGGCGGCGCGATGACGTAGCAGCAGCGGCGCGGCAAGCGGCTGAACTGGCCGCACGGGAAGAAGCGGAGGCACGGCGTGTGCAACGCCGGCCATGGATTCGGGCGGCGGTCGGCAGTCTCGTCGTCGGGCTGGTCGCCAGCGGCGCCTTCGGGGCCTATGCCTGGACACAGCGCAATCAGGCCATTGCGGCGCAAAGGCTCGCCGACACCAGCTACAGCTTCATCGCTGAAGATGTCCTGGGCAGCGTCGATCCTGCCCGCGCCAATGCGGCTGACGAAACCGTGGCAGAGGCGATGAAACGTGCCAGCGCGAACATTGCACGGCGCTATCAGAACCAGCCCGGCATTGCCGCGCGGCTCCACGTTGCGTTGGCACGGGCCTTTTACGGCCGGGCAGAGTTCGACACGGCCCGGTCCGAGTTCGCACGAAGCGAAGGCCTGTTCAGCCAGGCAGGCGAGGCAAACAGCGACGATGCCGCGCTTGGCCGCTTGGCCCTCGCTCATATGAACAGCGTTTCGGGCCAAGCCGAACGTCTTGAGGAAGCAGGCCGTGCGCTGGCCGCGGAACGCAAGCGCCTCGGATCGCGCGCCCAGGAAGGCAAGGTCGGCTTTGCGTTCGCGCAGGCAGAAGGTGCCTATGGCTACATGGCCGATCTGGCGCTGGCCGAGAGCGCATTTAGACGGGCTGTTTCCATCGGCACCGGCGATCCTGAGACCGCATCGCCAACCCAGCTGCTCAAGGCCAAATCTTCGCTCGTGCTCGTTTTGATGCGCCTTGGCCAGCCCGAGGTCGCCGAGCCAATGGCGCGCGCGGTGATTGCAGAATCCGAACGCGTGCGCGGAGCCGGTCATCCCGACACTCTGGTCACGCGCCAGCACCGGCTGAACGCGCTGTCGATGCTCGGCAAGCATGATGGCGTGATCAGTGAAAGCCAGCCCTTGCTCGCGGCAATGGAGCAGCGTTTGGGAACCAGTCATCGCTTCACCCTTGCCCTGCGCTCGACCCGATTCGAAAGCTTTGCCGCTCTGGGCCGTTACGAAGAGGCAGCGGAGGAGGCCCGGCACGTGTGGCAAGGGGCGTCGGCACAAGCCGGACCGGAATCGCACCAGGCTCTGGTGGGGCAGATCGATTATGCCTCGGCTCTGTGCCAGACAGGGCAGCGCCGAAACGGGGCGGATCTCGCATCCAAGGCCTTGCGCAGTGTCCGCCAGACATTCGGCGAGGGTTACCCCCTGACTCACGCAGCCCGCTATTACGCCGCCGAATGCCTGCTGGCCAATCGCGATCATGCACAGGCTGGTGAATTGCTGGCCGGATTGGACCGGCAAAAGGTCGCGGAACTGATCGGGCAGCCGGATTTCGGTGGTATCGTAGATCTGGCTATGGGTGAAATAGCCCTTGAAAGGGGCGACACGAAAGCGGCCAGAGCATCGTTGCGGGCGGCCCAAGCCACGCTCGCTAAATCGCAGGACCAGAAGATCCAAGTTCGACTTGCAAACCTCCGGAGGAGACTTCAGCAAATCTGACGGAGATCAGCGGCACACTTAGTTAGCGCCACGCTGAGAGCGTTCAGTTGCCGGTCGGCCTCCATTGCGAATGCTCGGTGCTTCGGCTTGGCCTTTTGCTAATTTTGGCTTGGGCGCAGGTTCGTCGCGACACAAAATGTGCAGGCCTTCGTCAAAATCAGGTCGATGAGCAAACTTCGCCTTGAAGCAATGTGTCGGACGCGCTCAGCGTCGGAAACCAGCTGTCCAGTTTGGCATCCTTTTCAGGCGGTGGCTGGATCGATCCATCCGCCTTGAAGCGTTTCATTTCCATGATCTTCTTGCGCTTGCCCACGCAATCATAGGTGACCCGTTCATAGCTGGTGGGAACGCCAAGTTTGCTCATCGATGGCGTCGGAACGGATACCTTCCACAAACTTACGTTCGTTCCGTCGCGGATGATCGCCGGGTCGCGATAATAGCTATAGCTGCTGTCAGCAAAATAGCTTTCCCAACGGGAAGCCACTTCAGCCGGTGGTGGAGGAGACTTCGCATCCGCCGATGTCATGACAACCACTGCCGCCATGGCGGCACCCGTGATAAGATAGTTTCCTTTTGCCATCGTCGGTCTCCCTTTGCTTGCTCATCGATACTCGACCGTTGGACTGGGTGCGGTTCAAGTTGTTCGATCCTTAAAACCTTACCTCGGTACCGGCTGTCTTCCTGATATGCGGGTGCATTGTAGATATGCTTTGCCCTCAATAGGCTCTGGCGCCGATCGTCTGGGCCTGAGACGGGGTCATCAGACGATCGCCGAGATAATTGCCCTTGCTGTCATACGTGCGGACCGTGACAAGCGCCGGATCACTCGGGCGGCTGGCTGCCGCCGCCATGGCGTTGGCGAAAGCAGCTGCTTCGGCGCCGCGTTCGGCGCGCGCGGCCCGGGCCGCATCGAGCGCGGCGAGACGCGCGCGCTGGCTGTCGCAAATCATTGCATTCCGGCCACCGGTGCACAGATCGGCGAGGTCCTGCGTTTCCAGCGGGAAACGCCGGGCATAGGTCAGAAGATAGTCTCCGCCGAGCTTGCGTGCCTTTGCGATCAGGCTCGTGCCGTCGGGGGAATAGGCGGGCGCATCGAAATGGGCCTGGAAGTCCTCGATGAGCTGCCCCCGGTCGCCTTTGCTTCGCCGCGCCTGCGCGGATGCGTACGCGGCGGCAGCGATGTTGCTGTTGCGTCGTGGTAGGTCGGCGACGGCGTCGGCGACGCTCGCATAGGTCTGGCGCGCCGGATCTTCGACTGCGGTCCATTTCCCGGTCTCGAGTTGTCCCAATACCGTCTGGCGCCCGGTACGACCGCGAAAATTGCCGAAGAAAGCCGGTATCAACGCTGGATCGGTTACGAGCGAGACATATTCGCCGCCGGCATAACGGTAGCGGATCCCGCGCGGCGTCCGGTAGACGCTGACGCGCAAATTACCGTCGAACAATTCCCACTGCGGATCGGGGTGGCTGGCAACGAACCCGATCCAGTTATCGGGCCGCGTCTCCAATTCACCGCTCGGTGCGAGCGGACGATAGACCCGGTTGCCATCGATCTGTTCCACTGCGGCAAGGGTCGTGAGCCGCCATTTGTCGTCACGTGCGATGACAAGGGCGCGGTCCTTGTGAAGCTCGGCAAGCGATCGGTCGAAGATGCGTACCGGGGTGATGTGGCTCAACGACGTCTGCCGGAGCACCAGCACCTCGCCGTACAATCGCAGAAGGTTGGGGCCGCTTGAGCCTCCACCTTCGAGACTGACATCACCGAGAACCCGGAACTTATCGCCGTCCCATGCCCGGAAACGCTGGTGGTTGAACGGCACGGCGACCTCGGAATGTCGGTCATTATAACCCACAACATAGCGGTGACCCGACGCGGTCAAATAGGTTTCGGGACGGAAGAAGGCGGGAAGGCTGGGGTCGGCAGGCCGCGACACTCCAGTCTTGAGGTCGATCATCAGATTGTCGTACCGCGCGGCCTTGCCATTCATGGTCAGCAGCACGGCGAAGGCGGTATTGTCATCGACGATCGCGACATGATTGTAAAGCGGGGGCAAGACGACCGCTCCGGATAAGTCGGCAATCCCTAGCTTATACTGACCCATCGCGCCTTTGCCCTGCGCGCCGCGCAGCTGTTTGCGCCATTCCTCCGCGTTGTAGGCCTTGAGTTTGCGCAAATCGCGCGCCGATGACTGAACCACGGCGGCCAGATCGGCGGCGGCCAGCCGTTCGATGCAATGAGCGCCATCGGCCACGGCGGTGCAGGTCCAGCTTTCGAGACCGGCTTGGGCTTGCGCGTGCGCAGCCGAACCAAGCGCCAGCATCAGCACAGTGGACAGTCCGTATATAACAGCGATGGTGCGCATCGATTCGCCTCGGCGAGAGAATAGAAAATTCATTGGTGCGACCCAAGACAGCGATAGCTTGAGACATCCTCGTTGTCACCTTTCAGAGCCAGCGATGTCGTTGCTCACGAGAGATACGTTAGACATGTCCGCCAAGTGCATTACTCGGCGGCATATATTGCGGCACTTGGCGGTAACAATCGGACCGACGCGGCGTTCGTTGCTCGTGACTTTTGCAAACCAGATCCGCTGGCCGCAATGACCCAATCGCGCGAAATTCATTGTCGAATACTGTGTCCGCGATGCGAAATGGCCTAGGGTCTATTATGTCAAACATGGGTTTCTGCCGATCCTGAATCACTAGCCAACCCACAGCTAGTGGCCAGTTCACGCTCTACGCCTTCCCCGGGCCGAATTCTGAGCGCAAGAACTCCACGTGGAAGCGAACGCGGCCGATCGGTTTCACGCGATGCACGATCGTGGGTTCGACAACGCCCGGCTCGGAGTCGGGCAACAGAAATTGTTCGCGATAAGGCCGGCGGGGATCGGTCACCGTATAGAGTAGCTTTCCTTCTTCGACCCTGATCAGGCCCCACACGCTTTCTTTCGTTGCGTGATCCGCGGATAGCCCACGCGGGAGGCTGTCCTCGGTGAATGTCGGTGTCCGCTTATAGACCGCGAGGCCCGGAGGCAGATCGCTATTCATTGTGCCGGTTTCTCGCGATGGAATTGCACGCCGAGCTGGAGACTTTCGGCGATTTTCATGGCTTTATGTTGCATTGCATCAGCGGCTTCGGCGCCGAGAAGGTCGGAAGTCGTTTCGCCCCAAAGCAAAAGCCAATGTCCGAAATTGTCGCCGGTCATGTCGGCAACATGCCGCAAATGTGCAACCATCGGCTGGCCTTTGTACCTGCCGCTTGCCATCATGACCGACGACCAGAATGCTTGTAATTTCTCGAGATGATGCGGCCAGTCCTGAATGGCATTGTTGAAAATCGGCCCGAGAATCTCATCGTCTCGCACCCGAGCGTAGAACGCCGGTATCACGCGCGCGAAATCTTGTTCAGACAGTATGGGGTCGGTCATTGGGAATAACTTTCATCGATGTGTCGTCCCCGGCCGTCGGCTGGCTTCGACGGCCTGCTTAGAGTGGTCACTCCCTAGCAATGCTGTTTCGCAGTATGCTCCGAGCCGTATGTCGCCGGATGCAGAAAGTCCGGCGGGACGCACACCATCTTGATAAGGCGGCTCAGGTCGTCGCTGCGCAGTGGCTTCTCGAGCAGATGGACCCCGAGAGACCGAGCACAAGTTCGAAGGCGTGCGTCAGGATGGGTCACTAGAAGGATGGCGGGAGCGAGATTGCCGGCGGCGCGCTGGGCGCGCAGAAAAGTAAGACCGCCGCCGGCGCGATCCTGATCGACGATTAGGCAGACGTTGGGGAGCGCGATTTCTCCCTCATGCTGGAGGTCGAAACCCTCCACCGACAGCGCGAACTCCAAGGACGACAGGAGCGCCGGGTCGCTCGCAAAAATGATGACGGAGCGATCTGGCGGCATCATCCTGCCTCCTTCGATCAGGCTGCTTTCTTCCAATTGGGTTCTAACGTGACGTGGGGAGGACAATCGGCGACAGGACCGACCGGCAAGCCCGCCAGTTCGTTGGCGAAACCGTGATTGACGTCGCGGTGATGGGCCTCGTCGGCGCGGACGACGAGCACTACGTCGCGAAGCGTCGCCTCAGCAGGCAAATCCCAATATTTTTTCGCGATCTCCGGCGCGGGCACGTTGGGACTGCGGCCTTCGTCGATCTCGGCGAGATAATGGGTATAGCTGATGACCGCTTCTTCTTCGAAATAGCCCACGACGCGGTGCGCTGTCTTGGAACTGACCAGGTAGAGCGCGAAGAAGCAGAGATAGAATATCCATTGCACGCCGATGATCACCGCGCGTTCGAACCGGGTCGGTTGCGAAATCTCGATGAACGTCATGAGATGCATGCGTTCATTCTCGGCTTCGTCCATCAGTGTCTTGATCCAGCCCTTGTCGTCGCACATCCGCCGCAGGCATGCGAGATGGTTGATCGTCGCTCCCACCATGCCCGGTACCGCCGCCACGGTTTCAAGCACCACGGCCCGATGGCCGTAACGCTCGGCGAAAAACGTATCGGCAGTCCAGCGCAGCACCTTGGTGAACCCCAATGCGACACGGTCGGACATGCCAGCGGGCTTGTGGTGAACGCCAAGATCGATGAAGGGTGCCGTCATGAGATTTTCTCCTTTGGGCAGCGTTATTCGCGTGCCGTCGATGGAGAGCGATTAGGTTGAAAGGGGGAGTGCGGATATTTGGATGATCTCCCTACCGCATCATCCCTAGGGGATTTACCGGAGGTGCCGCGGGCGACATTTGCCAGCCGATTCCTGCCGCGCCTCTCGGCGCCGATCGGCTTTGCGATTGCGATGCTGTTTATCGCCGCTGGGGTGGGAATTCGCTTGCTGTTCGCCGACGCGCTTGGCGCGCGCGCAACCTTTATCTTCTTCGTCCCCGGCGTCGTTGTGGCAGGTGCGTTATCGGGTGTTCGGGCGGGAGTTCTCGCCGCATTCGCCGGCGCTGCAGCTGGTCTTTGGTGCGATGCCCGCGCAGGCCCTATCGAGGACGGCAGCCTGATTGCCGCGGGGACCTTTGTGATCATCTCGCTCGCGATCGCAATTGGCGGGGAGTGGTTTCAGACCGCGCGCATCGAAACCGAGGCCGCCGGCGCCAATCTGGCCCGGCGCGCGGCGCATGTGCGGTCCATTCTCGACACGATTCCCGACGCAATGGTGGTCATCGACGAAAAGGGCGTCGTTCGCGACTTTAGCGTCGCCGCAGAACGCATGTTCGGATGGAATGCCGACCAAGTGGTAGGCCGCAACGTGAGTATGCTCATGCCCGAACCCTATCACAGCGCGCATGATGGTTATCTCGCTCGATATTATCAAACGGGCGAGAAACGCATCATCGGCAAGGGCCGGGTCGTCGTTGGCCAGCGCCGCGACGGTTCGACCTTTCCGATCGAACTGGCTGTTGGCGAGATGCACGCGGGCGGCGAGCGCCACTTCACCGGTTTTATCCGTGATCTCACCGAAAGGCAGGACGCCGAAGTGCGGCTGCAGGAGCTGCAGAGCGAACTCGTTCATGTGTCACGATACACCAGTCTGGGCGAGATGGCGTCGGCGCTGGCGCACGAGATCAATCAGCCGCTATCGGCAATTACCAATTACCTCGAAGGAAGTCGGATCCTGCTGGAGCGCGAGGTTGTTCCGCATGACCGCGTGGCCGACGCGGTCGAGCGCGCGTCGATCGAGGCACTTCGCGCCGGCGATATCATCCGGCGTCTGCGCGACTTCGTGGCGCGCGGAGAGACGGAACGTAGCGTCGAAATTTTGCCCAAGCTCGTCGAAGAGGCCAGCGCACTCGCGCTTGTCGGCGCCAAAGAGCACGGTATCCGGGTCAATTTTGCCTTTGATCCCATCATCAGTTTCGTATTGGTCGATCGCGTCCAGATCCAGCAGGTGGTACTCAATCTCGTACGCAATGCTGTGGATTCACTTGCCGCGTTCGCCGGTCCGTCAAAGGAACTCGAGGTCCGGATTGGACAGGACGGCGACATGGCGAAAGTCAGTGTCACCGACAGCGGGCCGGGTATCGACCCTGAAATCGCGGGTCGGTTATTCCAACCTTTCATAACGACCAAGCGCACCGGTATGGGCGTGGGTCTGTCGATTTCGCGCACGATTATTGAAGCGCATGGTGGCAGAATCTGGGCAGAAGCGGTTGATGAAGGCGGCGCCCGTTTTAATTTTACGTTGCAGAAATTGAATAGCGAGGATCTAGAAGATGGCGATTGATCCGATCGTTTATATCATCGACGACGACGACAGCGCGCGGGAATCGCTCGAATTCCTGATTGACTGCGCAGGCCTTCGCGTTCGTGGTTTCGTATCGGCTGACGCCTTCCTTGCCGCGTCGCCCTCCCTCGAGGGTGCGTGTCTCGTCACCGATGTCCGAATGCCTGGAACAAATGGTATTGAATTGCTCGACGCGCTTCGGGTGCGACATGGTCCGATTCCAATCATCGTGATGACAGGTCATGCCGACGTGCCACTTGCCATCCAAGCCATGAAATCGGGCGCCGCCGACTTCATCGAAAAGCCCTTTGACAATGACGTGATTTTATCGGCGATACGCAAGGCCATCAGCGAACAAGCCGGCTCGGCCGAAGCGCGCGCAGAGAGTGAACGTTTGTCGGAACGGATTGCCACGCTGTCCGTCCGCGAGCGTGAGGTGATGGACGCGCTTGTGGAAGGCAAGGCGAACAAGGCGATCGCCTTTGACCTCGGAATCAGCGCGCGCACTGTCGAAGTCTATCGCGCCAACGCGATGATGAAGATGCATGCCAAGACATTGTCTGACCTTGTTCGCATGGCGATGATTGTCCGTCTGTTTCCAAATACTTGATGGCGTCAAGCGGCCTGACCGCCAACGGTCAGAAGCTGCAATAGGTCGCGCGCGCGATATGCTCGATAATGGCTGTTCAACAATCCGCTGCCTAGTCTTCTATCGCGGTCCACAGGGACGCCTAAGCAGGCAATGATCTGTCGCGATGACCTAAGGTATCCGCGCCTCGATCGTATGAATTTGGAAATTTTGCACGACGTCTGCTGCAGGGAACCAGGGCCGGGCTTGCTGCGTATCGTCGCCGAGCTTCAAAACAGCATGGATTGAATGCTTTCCACCGGGCCGCGCTGCCGCGCGGTCCGGACTAACGCGACGCGGTGGGATCGATGGCGGTCTGCACTCCAAATAGGTCTGTCGCTCGTTATTGTGGGCCTTCGCCAAACGCGAATTGGGCTTCCCGGTCGCCGGGAACGCAATGAGCCTTGGCGAGTTCGATACCGCATGCAGAATGCCCCCTCACAGCCATCCGTTTCCTCCTTCGAAGTCGCGTTAGTGATATTTGCGGCAATACTTCAGATCGCCGTCTCCTTTCTGTCGAGCCTCGGCATCGGGACACCGATCGGTGAAAATTCGGACCGCGTCTCGACATTGGTGACGCCAGCTGGCTGGGCCTTCTCGATATGGGGAGCGCTCTATCTCGGAGCTTTGATCTTTGCCGCCTATCAGGCGCTGTCAGCGCAGCGGAACGACGCGCTCATCGCGCAGATTCGCCGTCCGGCTGCTCTTGCCTTTCTCGCCAACGCGAGCTGGGCGACCTATGTCCAGCTGGTCGATGTCACATTTCTGTCGGTCATCATCATCTTGACCGGGCTTGCCGGTGCCTTGCTGGCGCTGCGACGCCTCTCGAGCTGGCCCCGCCAGCTCTCAAAAGGACAGTTCTGGTGTACGGCGGTGCCGCTGACCTCGCTTGCCGCCTGGCTGACCGCCGCGGCGATCGCAAATATATCCTCTAGCCTCCGCTTTCATGGTGTCGATGCGGACGCGGCACAGGCGCCGATCGTTGCGGGAGCCGTGCTGATCATTGGCGGCCTGATCGCCGGAGCCGCACTTGCACGGTCGAAGGGCTGCCCGCCTTACGCGCTCGTGTTTCTCTGGGCGCTCGCCGCGATATTCGCCGACGGCGGGCAGCGCGCGGCGATCGTTGCCGTGGCTTGCGGCTTCGCGGCCGTTATTGTGATGGGCAGTGCAGCCTATGGACTGCGGCGCAGCCATGGTCATTGGCTGGGTTAGCTTCTGACTCGCCTTGCGGGCGATGTCGCCGCCTCGTTTCCGTGGCTGCACTATTCTCCCCGGCAGACGAGAGCCGCTCGCCTGCTTCGCCTACCGCTTCGAGCAGCTGCCGCATTCCATAAGGCTTCGCAAGCGGCCGCGCATCCGCCATCGCCGGAGCCAATTTTAATAAAATGCCAAGTCTCCGTTGGGCAGATGGACGGACCGGCAGCCATTTAATGATTGGGTCCAGAACGACCAGGTAGTTGACGGCTCCTAGCCGCGATCACGCGCCGTGGTCACCCCTCAATGCGTCCTCGAAATCTTCGATGGAACCTACATGATTGCGAGCCGGATCGCCGGGAATGGATGGAAAAATTGCGTCGATCCTGCTACGCAAAGTCTCGTCGAAGTTGGACTGCCGGGCAACGCGTTCTCGTTTGCCCACGGTAAGTTCTGCAAAGATCGCGTCTTTGATGCGGTCAAGTCCTTCAACGCTCAAAACACCTGCTTTTAGAAGCTCCTCGCATAGCTGGATGAGTCCAACAGTCGTCGCGTGCGCGCGGAGCCCGATGAGATCAAGCGTGTGGTGACGCTGCCGCGCTGCAGTGTCGCTTCTCGGCGGAATGTTCATCGGTATCCTGTCTTCACTTTTAAACTGCGGCGTGAATTACGCCTTCTCGTGGGCAGCATGCCGACGCGGCGGTGGCTCGACAAGGTGAAGAATGTGAAGCTGATGCAATTATGGAGTTCGAAAGCTGTCCGAGTGTTTTCGGCCCACTATCGATTTTCTCGAAGTCAGACGACAGTCGCACAGCGTGGTATCGTTAATTAGCACTGGTGGTGGTCAAGGGCCGGTGAGCGGATTGTTGCAAAGCCTTTCATTCGACAAGTTTGAGATCTGGCGATCGCGGTGGCGGATAAGCGAGGCGGCGAGGGCGGAATCTCTCTTTTGAGGCCGGGTTGCGTTCTCACCCGACCCATCTCTCTCCCGGTCGTTGAGCCAATCTAGTTGATAAGGTCGGGCAGGTGTGATCCCGAACGTGCTAGTGAAGCGGCGTTCCGCCAAACCCGACTTCGGGGCTTCGCGATGATGAACAATGGGGTTACCGACGCGTGCAACCAGCTTCCTGGATCGCGCGAATGGGCCAACACAAACTTGCCGAAATCATGAGGCAGGGACATCGAAAAAATCGACGGCCCCGCTTGCGAGTTCGTAATAGGCGCCTACGACCAGCAGTTCTCCCCGCTTTTGCGGATCGAGAATGATCGGCGACGCGTCTTTGCGCAGTTGGCGTACCACGTGCCGCACATTCTGCCGTACCGCTGCTTCGATGCAGCCGTCGCCGCTAGTTTCAGCCTCGAGAACGGCCGGGATGATTGGCTGGATCATCTTGCCGATGTTGCCGGGAAACCGGGCATTGTCCCGCACGACCGCCATAGCGGCCTGGACCGCGCCGCATGCCTCATGTCCCATGACGACGATCAACGGGACACCCAGGACCGAGACTGCAAATTCAAGGCTGCCCAGCGCCGACGTGTCGAGCGTGTTGCCCGCGTTGCGGACAATGAACAGTTCCCCAAGCCCGCGGCCGAACAATAGCTCGGGCGGCACCCGAGAGTCCGAACAGCTCACATAGGCTGCGAACGGCGACTGCCCCGCTGCCAGACGCAACCGAACTGCCCGATCGAGCGGTGGTTGCAGGCGGTCGTCGCTGAGAAAGGCGCGATTGCCCTCGCGCAGCACCGCCAAGGCTTCTTCGGGACGGATCATGTTTGCACCACCGCGGCGGTCAGAACTGCAGATGTCGTCACCCAGCCCGCATATATGGCCAACTTGAACCTGGAAAAGCTCACAATCGCGCTCCTGGCTTCACCCGTTGTGATCGGCTCGGCGCCTGAACGGCCCGCTGGGCAGACGGATAGCGAAGGAGCCCGGCGCCATCCTTTGGGCTACCGACATCAGTCGAACAGCTCAGATAAATAGGACTTCTTCCGCTTGTCGGGCCGGTACCGGTAATCGTCGTCCCTGTGATAGGCATCCGGCCGATAGCCTGGACTGGAACGCGGTGCCTCCCGCGGCTGCGGCGCAGCCTCGCGCACGCTCCGCTCGATGATCTTGTCGAGTTCGCCGCGATCGAGCCATACGCCGCGGCACGTCTGGCAATAGTCGATCTCGACCCCGGCGCGGTCGGACAGGGTGAGCCCCGTCCGGCAAAGCGGACAGGGCATTGCGGCGACGTCGGCTGCGCTGCGCATGGCTCAAGCCATCCCTTCTGGACGGGATCGAAGAAAACGGTGCAGGCGGTCCTTCACCGCGAGCTTCAGCTTCTTCAATTCCAGCAGGCGAAAGGGGTCGGGTGCTCGCCGCTTCTGCTCGCGGCGGATTTCTGCGTCGAGCCGACTATGTGCTAGCGTCAGCCGGTAAAAGAACGGGTTCATTTTGCCTCTCCAATCGATGGTTTAATCGATCGGCCAGCGCCCAATCTCCTCGTTAGGCCGTGGAGATTGGCCTGGGCCGATGCGGTCCGACATCGCGGCTGCTGGGAAAGGCAGCCACCAGAGGGGCCCGATCCGCGAGATCGATATTGCGCGGACCGCCGATAGAAATCCAATTGGATTTTGCCGTTAAAGCAATAGCCAAAGCCTATCGCATTGGTTGCGGTTAAAGCTCAACCAATCAATTGTTGGGCGTCCGTGCCGATCCGTTCAGCGATGAAGCGGTAAGCATCGCTATAGGCGGCTCCCGTCCGCCAAGCGGCAGCTATGGTGCGGGTAAAGTCCCAGCCTTCGACCTCAAGCACAACCGAACCTTCGCGGCCCAGGACATCGGATCGGATATAGAGTTCAGGCAGCACCGCGAGCCCAACTCCGGACACGGCCATCTGATGAATGCTATCCAAGCTGGTGCCTTCGTAATCGCGCAGCAACTCCATACCGAAGCCGGAACAGATCTCCGAAACTTGGCGATGAAGGTGATGACGCCGATCCAGGCAAAGTACTTGCAGCCCGGCCAGATCATCGATGTGAAGGGTTTGCTGGGCAGCCAGTGCATGGTCGGACGCCGCGACGAGCAGGAGCCGCTCGTGAAACAACGGCGCGACTTCCAGGTCGACGCCATCAATCGGAAGGGGACTCAATAGCATGTCCAGATCCCCACGCGACAGTTCAAGCGCCTGCTCTTGCGGAATTCCATCGCGGATATGAAGTCGCAAATCCGGCTGCTCGCGATGAAGTGCCGCTACGATCGGCGGCATCAAATAGGGGCCCAAGGTCGGCGTCACGCCAAGACGGACTGTGCCGACCAGGTGTTCGCCCGCGCGCCGCGCCAGATCACGAATATCCCGGACCTCGACGACGAGCCGCCGGGCCCGGGCCGTGATCTCACGGCCGATCGGCGTGAGCTGCGACCCCGATGCGTGGCGCTCGATCAAAATGACCCCAAGCCGTGCTTCAAGCGCATGCAGTTGCTGGCTCAAGGTCGGTTGCGACACATTGCAGGCCTGCGCAGCGCGACCGAAATTATTGAGGTCCGCGACTGCAACGAGATATTCGAGCTGACGTAATGTAGGCATTACTGAACCTTGCTGACAGCAAAGCAGCGTACATCGCTTTTAATCTGCGTGTCTCGGCATTTCCTATTGTGAGACGCAAATCTGCGCAGTTCGCCGGTTCCTGACGCAGATACTCCGCACATTTCGCGCTGCGATACGGAACGCATGCAAAAACGCCGACCAAAAAATGCTGATACCAAGCGCCCACTATTATACTCTGGGTTGGGGTGTTGGTCAGCGCCTTATCACTTGCATCGGGCTGTCACTCAAGTAATTATTCTAGCGGAGCGGGCGGTGCACTGGTGCTACGCCGGCGGCGCGCGGCGAAGAAGTAATATTCTCGGGTGCCACGCCGTCGACATCGACCAAGTCTTCACTCACCACGATGCCCGTAATGCGAACACGCTTTTCGATATGGTCGACCGGCACGCGGTGAAAGTCCAGCCGCCATCGGCCGCCAAGGTCACGGCGAAGCGAAAATCCGCCCGCGTCGCGGAGCAAAGTTCCCGTCTCTTCGATTCTTGTGCCGATCATAATCATGCTCTGCGTCTACGCAAACTTGCTCCCCCGCGCTAGAAACTTTGGCTGAACGCCTTTCAACCCAGCCTAAATGCTCGGCGACGCCGAAATGGCTCGCAAGCCACCCCGTCACCGTCGCCATCCATTTCTGGCCGATATCCGGGCTGACCGCGGTATAATGGTGCGGCACCCGCTGCCCATGCCGCATTGCAATTGCGGTAAAAGACGCCGGACGGCGCCGGCGATGCTATAGGCTGGCGCACGGCGGATGCCTGCGGCTTAGGCCGATGAACCCTGGGATTGGCGGCCCGATAATCGGCCGGCTGTTGGAAGTCGGAACTCCAGATGCCTAGTTTGAAGGACTTGGCGCGCGCCTCGGCACCGAGATAGCGATCGCTAAACTGAGGCAACGCAACTGCAAGACCCGCTTCGACCATGGCTTGGCCTAGATCTATCTGCCGCGCGGTGCAGCTGGCGACGATCCGGTCATAGTCGTCGACATCACGCTGCTCACATTGCAATTCGGCACCATTGACCAGTTGCGCCAGTTTCGCCGACGCTTCTTTCCCGCATGCCCAGCTTTGACCCTGACGCGAACATGTCTGGTAAAGCTCGGGGGCATCGACGCCGTGTAAGCGGACAACGATCCCCGCCATGTCGAGGGAGTCGCCGTCCTTTGCACGGCCCGTTCCACTAATGTCCTGCGCGGACGCGGAAAGCGGGGTCAGCGCCAGTGCGATTAC
>PNNB01000078.1 GCA_013823985.1 Sphingopyxis sp. | reverse complement strand
TTCGGCCAAAACAAGACGTTGTGAGCTGCTGAATTCTGCGGCATGATTCTTGTCATGAAATCAGAACTTAACAGACGGGGCTTCCTTGGCGGCGTTGGTGCAGCCGCGATCTTCGGTGCGAATGCAGGGACCTTGCTGGCCCAAAGCACCATGGCTCCCGGATTGGCGATCACGATTGACGATTTCGATCTCGCGAACTCCCCGCTCATGTCGGGTGAAGTGCGTGATGCTGCTATCCGAGAGTGTTTAAAACGTCATGGCGTTCAGGCAGCGGGCTTCGTTTCTGGAAAATTCATCGATCCTGAACTGGCACCCCGCATTTTGCGGGGCTGGTCGGACGAGGGTCACGTCATCGGCAATCACACCTTCTCACACACTTATTTCAGCGGTTCCGATCCGGCGGGGTTCATGGAGGATGTCCTGGTCTGTGAACCCTTGCTCAGCGGTTATGCCAGCTTTCAAAAGCTCTTCCGGTTTCCCTATCTTGCAGAAGGCCGGACAGCCGAAGGCCGCGATACCATGCGCGGACTGCTGGCGGGCCATGGGTATCGCAACGCCCATGTCACGATCGATACTTCGGACTGGTTTGTCGATAATCGGCTAAGGGCCAGACTAAAGGATGACCTTGGTGCTGATCTCGCGCCCTACAGGCAGTTCTATCTCGACCATCTCTGGGAGCGGGCCTCCTACTACGATGGCTTGGCAAATGCCCTTTTCGGTCACTCAATCAACCACACCATTCTTTTACACCATCGTCTTACGACCGCGCTGTTCCTCAGCGATGCTATCCAGATGTTCCGCGAGCGCGGATGGCGGATCATCGATGCCGATAAGGCATTCCGGTCAGCCGAGTTCGAACTGGTACCGCAAGCGCTACCTGCCGGCCAAAGCCTGCTTTGGGCTCTGGCCAGAACCGACCCGCAACTGGCCACAGGACTACGCTATCCCGGCGAGGACGGGAAATATGAAGCTCCCAAAATGGACGCACTCGGCATCTGAGAGTGCTTTAACGGATAAGCGATTCCCTTGATCGCCCGAATGCCGGACAATCCAGAATTCACCCACCTGCGGTCATAAGAGGGTCCAATTTGCGCTCCTGAAAGCGGCAATGCGGCTTTTTCTGGCAACGGATAGAGAACAACATTCTTTGGAAACATCAGGCTGAATGAGGTCAGACCCTATTTTGCCGTCGCGGGAAGCAGATACTGAAGCCCGCGGGTAAAGCCGCGCGGCGCGACGGTGAAGTGATCTTCGTCGTTCAACACCTCGGTCTCCATGCGCAGCGACGGATAGGTGCGCGACCGCAGCGCGCGATCCATGGTCCGGGTATCGGTCACCATATTGACGTCTTTGGCATAGCGTGGATCGCCCGGCCGCATTTCTTCATATTCGCCGATATACATATAAACGCGGGCGGGCAGATCCTTGTGCTTGGCGGCATAGGCTTTTTCCTGCTCGGCCATATGTTGGCGGTCGTACCAGAAGGACGGGCTACCAAGGATATAGCCGTCGAAGAGGTTCGGCTCGCTGAACAATATTTCGGTGCCGAGAAGCGCGCCGTAGGAATGGCCCAAGAACAGCCGGCGGCGTTCGTCGGTGCGGTAACGCTTAGCGACAAAGGGCAAAACCTGATCGCGCACGTAGGCGGCATAGGCGGCGGCCTTGCCATGTACCGCGTCGGCGGGCGCGCTGCTGGGTCCGTTCGGCGTCGGCGTATAATCGCGCCGCCGACTTTGCATCCCGCCCTCGCCCTTCGCGTAAGACAGGCCGATAAGGATGAACTCTTCGACATTGGGACGCTCGACGTTCAGGCGCCGACTGATCTGTTTAATCACTGGAAAGGCGTAATCGGCATCGGTGACATACAGCACCGGGTAACGGCGATGCGGCTGCTCGCCGTAGGATGGAGGTAGCGCGACGAATATCTGATACGTGCGGCTAGAAACAGGGTCGGGAACATCCCAGACCTCGGTATCGGAGATTTCATATGGAAGTCCCTCACCGCGTTGCACGGGCGCGGAGGGGTTGGAGGAAGGCGCCGCCTGTCCATTAGCGGCGTCGGAACAGCTAGATAAGATCAGGCTAGCCAAGGCACCGAATAAAATGCTGTTTCTCAAGAGTATGCTCCATGGATCGCGCCGGAATTTGACTATACTGCCGACGCAATAGTCCTAAGCTGATTGTTTTTCGAAGAAAGGATATTTCGGTACTGGTTCCAATCGCAACCAAGCCGGCGGGCTATATGACAGCGCGACCGTGAAGCCGCAGGCGCCCCAGCGGGGCACGACGACACGCGCTACCCTTGTTCATTTGGAGTCCTCAATTATCTGCAGCCGCGGCGTCGCGGCGTCGTAGGTGGCGACAACCCGGCAGGGCAGCTGGGGCGGGCACAGTTGATCGATACGCTGCCGAACCGTCATCGGACTGATGTAGGCCTTCTTCCTGTTTTGCCTTCTTTGGTATTGCGCACTGTCCGGAACTGCGCTCGTCCAGCGGTTACGCCCTCTTGCGTCTACAAAATGAACAAGCAGACCGTTGACACTTGTGGGGCCGCCCGAAAATGCCACCATATCGTCGGTGTTCACGGCAAAGGCGGCGATGGCGCACGGTGCGCCCGACTCCGTCTGGCAGCGATCGAGGACGTCCTTCCGCGCCGCTACCGAATCCTGCGTCCCACTGATAAGCCAGCTTTTACCTAATCCAGCTGTGGCAGTATTCTGCGGCCGCGCGACCAACGCCCAACGCTTCCATCGCATTTGGCCCTTCGGGAAACGATCTTCGTAATATTCCTTGTCCGGATTGTCGTTGCGAGGCAGCAAGCCGCTCTGGAAGCTGCCCGCATATCGGCAACCGAACGAGTTCTTCCAGCAGTGCTCGATCGCGGCGTTCCAATCGACGACGCTGAACCGGGGAGCAGCTTTATCATAGGGCTGTATTCTGGTCCAAAGCTGGCCCATCGCGTCTTCAGCCACATGCAACTCACCGACACCGAAATGGGTGTCGGAAACATAGCATCCGCCGCGGGTTGCTGCATTGCAGGCCTTGAGCACACGTTGCTTGGCAGCATCGAGTGTCCGGTGGCCTACAGACACCCACAGCGAACCGGTATCGACATGTTGTGCCGCTGCCATGTAGCTTGGCTGGATTTCCATAGGAGGCGGCCGGGGACGGCTCGGTTCATCGCCGCCGTCTTGGCCAGTTTCTCCATAGCCCGGGATTGGCGCGCAGGCGATGAAGTCCCGCGAACCGGTTTCAAACATTCCCGGCGGGCAGCGGCCCTCGGCCGAAGCTGCATCTGGAGTCAAACAATAGGCGATTCCCAACCAGCATACCAGAAGGCCACGCGCCGCGATTTTAAGACTTTTATCTCGTTGGCTACGGGACGACTGGATGCCAACCAAGGCGACCATGGTCCAAAACATACCGAGACCGAGTGACCATAGTCTCATTTTCAACGCACCCCTGAACAATGTTAAACGGCCGCCGTCTCAATGAAAACGCGCTATGATGATTATCGCCGCTGATGGTGAACGGGTCGGAACGGACGATGAGATTTCCCAGTCGTCCAATACTTTACGCTAGTGGTTTTAATGCTGAAAGCCGTCAGGCCGCGATCGTGGCGTACTGGTACAGAAAAAAATCGCCGGACAGCGTGAGAAACGCGGCGAGTGAGGAAGATTCATTCATTTCAGCCAAGTGGGGGTTATTTGCGATTTCTCAGGCTTCATGCTTCCGCGCGGCCAGCCGGGATACCAAGTCCAATGGCAGTAATAGGTTCTTTGGTCGTGCAAGGCGCCGGTCCGCAATCGGCCAATGGGGGACATCCAAGGGTAAGTTCGTTATCGGCGTCGATGTTTGTTTCACGGAGGAAACGGAAGAGATCACTTACGACGGGCTTGGAACCCGTCAAAGATTAAAATTTCAGACGGGATGCGGCTCCAGGCGAATGTCCCGCACCGCTGTCAGAACCCCGTCGCTATCCTTACCGAGACGGACGATCCCGCTGCCGCCCCGAAATTCCTGGGTGGCGCGATAGGAGGCGTCGACCTTGAACTCGCTCTCAAATACGACGTCATCCACATAGTAGGTCTGACGTCCGGCTTCCTTCACGTACAAATGAACGTGCGCCGGTCCGGTAAAGTCCGGATAGGGTGCCGGCTTGATCGTGTCGAAGGCGTATCGTCCCTCGGCATCGGTCTTTACCCAGCCACGCAGTCTGCCGTTGCGGCGGCTCCATTCGGATTCAGCGGTGCCGTTCGCATATAGGCCGTCGATGTTGGTGTGATGCGCGTAGATGACGACGCCCTGCACGGGCGTGATTCCATCGAGAGCAAAGACCTGGCCTGACAGGTGCATACGCTCTCCAGGCTCCTCCGGACCAGCCAGTATTGCCGACGCCGAAAGAGTGGCTGGATCCCGCTCGTCGATAGCCTCACAGCCCTCACAGGCGTACAGGTCGTTTCTGGGTCTCTGCATCGCTTGGGCAGGCACAGCCCGTGACCAGGCGGTGGCAAGGCCAGTGGCTCCAAGGACCGTCAGTCCCAACAGCGTCGCTCGTCTGCTCATCTTGGTCATGCAGAGCCCTTTGAATTAGCCTGACAAAAGACCTGTATATCGTTCCAGCAAGGCTGGCCCGCAGGCTGAGATGTACCGGTACGTCAGCTCCGGCCCCTTTTGGCTTCTCTCCGTCGAGATCCAAGCTAGGTTTTGACGTCAGCTAGAGGAGTGTACATGCGACTGCGCAATTCCAGCCGATCTTGGGGCCTCGTCGCCCGTATACTGCACTGGGGCGTTGCAGTACTGATCGTGGGACAGTTCGCTACCGGGTGGCTGGCCGAAAATGAGAGTAACCAAGACGCAAGTGTCACCCTGATCCGCAGCCACTTTCAGTTCGGTATGGTTCTGGCGGGACTGATCGTGATGCGTATCTTGTGGCGGCTGTCCAACAGCCGCCCGTCCGCGCACACTACCCAGCCAAGATGGCAGACGGTTTCGGCGGCGGTCGTCCATGGCCTGATGTACATCATGTTCATCGTCCTGCCTGTTAGTGGCTACATCGTGTGGGTTCACATGAAGGAGGCGATGGACGTGTTCGGCCTCTTCACCATTCCCCGCCTTTTCACGCCTTCAGTCGATGATGAATCGCTCTGGTCCGGATCTTGGTACGTTCACTATTTCACGGGCTGGGCGTTGATCGGCTTGATCTGCACTCACATTGCCGCAGCGCTCTGGCATCAATTTGTCCTGCGTGACGGGCTCGTACGGCGCATGACCACGGGTCAATAGAACCCTGTGCATAGCATTGGGCCACAATGGCGATTCTAAATCAGCCGATGCCGCCCAGCGGGAAGCTTATAGCGGGTCTCCTGTTGGCAGCAGCCCGATTTTCAATCGCCCAGCTTGTCGCCCCAGCCAGACAAGGAGCGCGGGCGCTGCCTGAAGTGCAGAAGGCGACGGTTGAAGTGCTCGAATGGCCGGGGCGTTGCCCCAGCAGGTGGTGGCGGTGCTCGATGCGTTGGCGGGGATGGGCCGGGTTCGCAAGCTGGAGGATGGCCGCTATGCGGCGTGAGCCGCTCCGAGCACGCAGCGACGATCAGATCGCCGGGCCGAACGAGGGAAGCCGTTTCAGCCGTACAGCTAAGGGCTGGATTTTCGCAATTTAGACTAATTTCAGACTGTCAGCTTCCGGCCAGAACCCACATCAATGATCGTGTGACGGCCCAGTCGCGGTTGTTTTCGTCAAGTCTGGGACGATGAAGGAAATGGATCGCCCGGTCAGAACCTTATGCTCGGGCGTCGCCAGTTCGATCAATATCTTATGGGGGCCGGGAGGAAGTCCGTTCACGACGACAGCGCCATTGTCGCCAGCGTCCGCCCATCGCCAGGGCAAATCATCAACACTGACATGCAGATGCCCTGCGCGCGGCGACACATCGACGGCGCTTGCCCCAAAGATCGGCAGAATCCGAAAATGCTTCGTCTGATAGGGAATGATGACCGCTCCCCGTGCAAGCGGACCAGAAAGCGGCGGATCGACGAACAGTTCAGCAGGCGGTTCATTGATTATCGGCACGAATTGCGAAGCTTCGCGCCCGGCATCAATCGGCTGCGCGGCTGCGGTGGTCGCCAATATCGAACCGAGCACTGCAAAGAGCAGGGTACGGATCATCGCGACGTCTCCTGTGTTCCCGTTTCGCTTGTTAGCACCTCGGCAGGCACAAGCAGCGGTTTGCCTTTTTCGACGATATAGGTCGCGAGTTCAGCGCCATTCGTGGCGGTGCGATTGCGCGCCATATGCGCGACGCCCGCAGGCACGAAAAGAACTTGGCCGGCCGTGACGGTGACTGGCGGTTGACCCTCGAGTTGATATTCGAGTGTCCCCTCGATGACATAGATGACTTCCTCGCCGGGATGGCGATGCCAAGGCGCCACCGCGCCCGGGGCAATGTCGATGCGCGCCTGGACGGTTTCGCGGCCGGCGATCGACAGATCGTGCCGCTGCAGGTCGGTGCGCGTGACGCCTGCGGGCGTGGGAGCTGAAGCAGATGCCGCGCCAGTCGTCAAAAGAATGACGGCAAATAAATTTGAGATTGCGTGCTTCACCTTAAGCCTCCTTGCCGATGACCCGGTCGATCCGGGCCTGCAAACGCGGCCCGATCAAAAGGATCGCGGGAATGACGATGACATAAGCGATCGCCCAGGAACGCAGCCATGTCCCGACAAAGGCGGTCGCAAAACCGAGATTGAGCGCGAGGAGCGTGAAGGAAATAATACCGGTTGTCACGACTCCCATCAGGAGGGCGAAGGCGATTTTCCGTTTCATTTGGATGTTCATGATCCAGGTCCTTATTCATCCGCAGCTTGGCGGCAAAAACCGCCGCGCCATGTCGTGGCGACAGGCGCAGCGGTTTTGGGGTGGGTCAGACGATGTTGATGTCGACCGCGATATTGCCGCGCGTCGCCTTCGAATAAGGGCAGATCTCGTGCGCGCGGGCGGTCAGCGTTTCGGCGGTTTCGCGGTCGATGCCGGGCAGGCTGACGTTGAGGCGCGCGATCAGCGAAAAGCCCCCGTCGTCGAGCGCAAGATCGACTTCGGCGTCGATGGCGGCGTCGGCAGGCAGCCGCAATTTGTGTTCGCTGGCAGCCTTGCCAATCGCGCCGAGGAAGCAGGCCGACCAGCCGGCCGCGAACAGCTGTTCGGGGTTGGTGCCGGTGCGGTTCGATCCGGGCGGCGACAGCGCGATATCGAGTTCGCCGTCCGAGCTGCGCGACGCGCCGTCGCGGCCGCCGGTGGTGTGGGTTTTTCCGGTATATACAATATTCTGTGACATGATTTTACTCCTGCTAGGCTTCGGGGATCAAGCGGCCAGATATCGGGCCGCGGGGGTGCTGGTGGACAATTCGCCCGCCATGGCCTGCCGGGCCGCCTCGAAGGCGTTCCAGCGGGATTCGTCGTGAAGACTGGGGATGGTTGCGAGCTCGCCGCGCGCGAGGCCGGCCAGCGCGGCGTCAACGAGCTGGTCGGCGCGCATGACGATCTCGCCGGGAAGATGCTCGACGGGGGTTCCCGCGATGTCCCAGAAATCGGTCGCAGTCGCGCCGGGCAGGACGACCTGGACGTGAACTCCGGTGTTTTCGAGTTCGCGGTGCAAATTCTGACTGAAGGCGAGAACGAATGCTTTCGTCCCGCCATAGACGCCGTTGAGCACCTCGGGCGCCACTGCAACGATCGACGCGATGTTGACGATCGTGCCGCGGCCGCGCGCGACGAAGGCTGGCACGACCGCATAGGTCAGGCGCATCAGCGCCTCGACATTGAGCGATACCATCGCGCTCATCGTGTCGACGTCGGCGTCGAGGGCGCGAGCGGTCGAGCCGATCCCGGCATTGTTGACGAGCAAGGTGATGCTGCGGTCGTTGGCGAGCCGCGCTTCGATCAGGCGAAGATCGCCGGGGTTCGCAAGGTCGGCGGGCAGCGTGTCGATTTTGCGGCCGGTGGCTTCGCGGATCGCTTGTGCCACGCGCTCGAGTTTGGTGGCGTTGCGCGCGACAAAGATCAGGTCATAGCCTTGGCGAGCCAGGCGATCGGCGTAAAGCGCGCCAATTCCACTCGACGCTCCGGTAATGAGGGCAGTGCCCTTTGCTTCGTTCATCGTTCTTCCTTTCCAACAAGGGATGGATGCCGACCGGCCGTGATGGACGGGGCGGGCCAGAACGATTTAGTCGTGCGGGAAAATGCCGGTAGCGGGCGAAAGCGAGAGCGAGCCTCTCAATTGCGGCAAGGGTCGGTTCAGGGGCAGTCGAAACCCGTGCATGCGGCGCGTAGCCGCGGCGTCGCCCAGTCAATAAAGGCGCGCACCTTTAGCGGCAGCAGCCCTTGGCGCGGATAGACGATTTGCACCGGGCGCGGCTCGCTGTCGCCGCCGGGGAGTACCCGCACGAGCGCGCCCGACTGGAGCTGCCCCGACAGCTGATAATCGAAGAGGCGCGCGATCCCGACCCCGCCGAGCGCCGCTGCCAGATTGCCCGCAGCGCTATTGACGGCAATCCGCGTCCGCGGCGCGCAGATCATCTCCTCGCCGTCGATGCGGTAGGTCCAGAACATTTGCCGGGTGCCGAACAGGATGCCATCGTGAGCGGAAAGTTCGCGAGGGTCGGTGGGCGTGCCATGCCGTTCGAGATAATCGGGGCTCGCACAGGTGATCAGGCGAAAGTCGCCTGTCTTGACCGCATAGAGAGCGCTGTCGGCCAGATGGCCCAGGCGGATTGCGACGTCGATATGTTCATCGACCATATGGGTGCGCCGGTCGGAGGCGATGAGGTTCAGAGTGACTTCGGGATATTCGGCCATGAACGACAGCGCGATCGGCATCACATGGCGTGCGCCGAACTCGACCGGCATGGTGACCGTCAGTTCGCCGCGCGGCGTGTTATATTCGCCCGACGCGCGCCGTTCGGCCTCGTCGAGGTCGGCGATAATCCGTCGTGCGGCTTCTACATAATCGCGCCCGGCATCGGTGAGCTGGATGTTGCGGCTGGTGCGGACGAGGAGGTTGGTGCCGAGATGCCGCTCGAGTTCGGCGACCTTGCGGCTGACGCTGGGGAGCGGCGCATTCAGCTTGCGGCTCCCCGCGGACAGGCTACCCGCGTCCACGACCGCCAGTATGACCCGCATGGCATCTAGCCGATCCATCGCTCTCCCTCTCCTGCCCACAAGCTGAATAGCGGAATTGGGGCAACTGTCACAGCGCCAAGCGCTTGCCGCGCGCGTCTCACACAAACACCCGCCATCGGCGATCGATAACGGGTGTTTCGGGCGGTGTTGACGAAACTCAGCCGGGGGGACCTGCAAGCTTCTTGCGATATTCGGCGACGGGCATTCCGCCCCAGCCCCAGTCTTCCATCTCGACCTCCCGAAAGATCACCCACGTCCATTCGGGGGGCTTTTTGAGCACGTCGAACAGGACCTGGCTCATTCCCTTATAGATCGCGGCTTTCTGCTCGGGGGTTACGTGATCGACACCGGCTTCGGTGCCCTCCTTGGTGACTTGTACGGTTACGATCGGCATGATCTGTCTCCTCGCTCTCGCCGGATCAGTGGCCGGCTGACTGGCCGCCATCGACATGGAGGATCTCGCCCGTCACGAAACCGGCGCTTTCAAGATATAGCACGGCCTCGACGATGTCCGAAATATCGCCCATGCGCCCGACGGGGTGCAGCGCCGACAGGAAGTCATGGGTTTCGGGGGTGTGCATCGGCGTCTTGATCACCCCCGGCGATACGGCATTCACGCGGATACCACGCGCCGCATATTCGATCGCGAGGCTTTTGCTCGCGGCGTTGATACCGCCCTTCGACAGCGCAGCTAGTACCGACGGCACCTGAGACAGGGCATGGTCGACGAGGCTCGTCGTGATGCTGACGATGTGACCGCGGCCGAGCTTTTCCATCGCCGCAATCGCAGCCTGGGTGATGTAGTAGAAGCCATTGATGTTGGTCGAAACGACGTCGGCATATTGCTGTGCGCTGTAATCGGTGAACGGACCGGCAAGGAAAATGCCGGCGTTGTTAACCAGCGTATCGACGCGCCCGAATTTTTCGATCGCTGCGGCGATGACGCGCGGCCCGGTTTCGGGATCGCCGATGTCGCCGGCGATCGTCAGGATGTCGGGATTGTTCGAGGGCTGGATCGAGCGCGACGTGGCGACGACACGATAGTTGCGATCGAGATAGGCGCTGACGAGGGCCGCGCCGATCCCCTGTGATGCGCCGGTGATGACGACGACTTTCTTTCCATTGCTCATGATATTTGACCTTTCTTCGGTTGAATGCGGGCCAAATTTCATTGGTCCGGCCGGCGCAATCTGCGTCGACAGGATCTATCTAGGGCAGGTCATTTTCCGTGATAATCTAGACAGATTGACAGACATCATGCCGATTAACGGCATAATAGCCTAGAGCTTGCTAGCGTCGAGAGCCAGCCGGTTGAACGCAGCACGCAGCCGCGGCGCCGCGAAATCGATGAAGGCACGGACCTTCGGTACGGACCGGCGCCCGGCCGGAGTCAGCAGGTGCGCTGGCTGGACCGGTGGTTCGGCGTCGGCAAGCACGACCTGCAGCCGTCCCGCCTTCACTTCGTGCGCCACATGATAGGAATAGACACGCGTCAATCCGCCACCCGCCACCGCCGACGCCACCGCTGCGCGCACGCTGTTGACGATGAGGCGGGGCGCGAAGTGAACGGTGCGCGCGGCGCCGGATTTACCGGCGGCCGCGAAGGCCCAGGATTCCAGCCCGAAATGGGTCAGCGATATGATCTGGTGCCCGACGATATCGGCGGGCGCTTCGATCGGTGGGTGCTGCGCCAGATAATGCGGCGCCGCAACGATGACCCGGCGTACCCCGTCTCCGACCCGCGTTGCGAGCAGCGACGAGTCAGGGAGCTCCGCGACCCGCAGCGCGATATCGACCCCTTCGTCGATCAGGTTGACCGACCGGTCGACCAGAAGCAGGCGCGCCGTGACCAGCGGATAGGCATCGAGGAACTCATCGAGGATGGGGCGCAATATTTCCTCACCGCTGATTGGCGGCGCGGTGAGCGTCAGCAGCCCGCGCGGTGCCGCACGCTCGCCCCCGGCGAGCAGGTCGGCCTCCTCCAGCTCGGCAAGAATGCGGCGGCACGATGCCGCATAGTGCTGGCCTGTTTCGCTGAGGCGGATGCTGCGAGTCGTGCGGTGGAGCAGTTCGGCGCCCACATGCGCCTCCAGCGACGCGATCGCGCGGCTGATTGCGGTCGGCGAACGGCGGAGGCGACGCGCGGCGCCCGCGAGGCTGCCCTCGTCGACCGCCGTCACAAAAATCTTCATCGCATCGATGCGGTCCATTGTTCTTCCGAAAGAAAGTTCAACGCACTCATGCTACAAGGAGCTAAGGATTTGGTCGAGCACCGAAGGACTGCTTCACCCTCCGGCCGGATAAAATCGGACAGTCCGCAAATCGGCCAGGTCCAGCGACCGAATGATGGGCCAAAACTGGGGGCGGCCCGTACGAGGGGTCTGGCGATTTCTGAATTATGAAACACGGATATGGGAAGCCGACTTTTGATTTAGGATGGACTTGGTGCGCAGTCGACCGGCACGTTGCGAAAATGTATGGTCTCCGCCACTCTTTAACCGGCCATTCAAATATGGCCGGGGGAGGCAGTCGATCGAAGCAACGGCTCCGTCCGAGGGTGCTACCACGTCTCACCGGCGCGCGGTCTTGCGCGCGGCGGCTTGGAGCGGTGCAGGCCTTTCTGCGCCCTGCGCATGTTTTAGGAGCAGCGCCGTCGTTGCATCGCGATCAACGGCTTTCGAATAGAGATAACCCTGTCCGAGATGACAGCCAGCCGCTCGCAGTTGGCGGGCTTGGCCTTCCGTCTCGATACCCTCGGCGATCACGCGGATATCGAGCTTCTTCGCAATTTGGATGAGACCTTCGACGATCGCCATGCTCGCGTCACCCGGTGCTAGGCGGGCAATGAAACTCTTGTCGATTTTAATGATATCAACCGGCACCGTCAGCAGATGGGTGAGCGAGGCATAGCCGGTTCCAAAGTCGTCCAGAGCGACGCGCAGTCCCGTAGCGCGAAGCGCTTCCACCGCGCGTTGCACCATGCGGTCGCCATCGCCCATATAGACTGTCTCGGTGACTTCGAGAACCACATGCTCGAGCGACACGTTCTCGCGTTTGAAGGCATCTGCAAGCCGCTGCGCCAGCATACCCCCGTGCATATCTGCCGACGAAATGTTGAGACCGACATGCTGGAACGGGATCCCCATGTCGAGCCAGGCGCGTACATCCGCTGCCACGAGCGCCATCATGCGCGCCGTCATCGCCATCGCGACATGGACATCATTGGTCGCTTCCTGAAAATCGGCGGCCGCGACAATTTGCCTGCCGATACGCATTCTGCACAAGGCTTCGAGACCCACGATTTCCTGAGTGTCGAGCCGCACCACGGGTTGATAATAGGCGTCAATCCGGTGGTCGCGGAGCGCGGCGTCAACATCGCGGATCTTCCCAAGACGGCGCGTGATATTTGTGCCGAGACCGGGCCAGTAGCGCACAAAGCCTCCACGCCCGGTTTCCTTTGCATGATAGAGAGCGAAATCGGCGTTCTGGCGAACGCGCTCCGCGACACGGTCGCCGGGAGAAAGCGCGGCGCCGCCGATCGTGGCGCGGGGGATGATCATATGTCCTGCGCATTGCGCGGGTTCGGCGAGGACAGCGAGAATATTCTCGGCTGTCTTCTCGAGATCCGCCAGCGTGTCGGCGGACTGCAATATGATGGCAAATTCGTCGCCGCCGATCCGGAACGTCGCATCCGGCGCAACCGCGGTGGCAATGCGCTGCGCTGCGCCCTTCAGAAGGCAGTCCCCGGCATGATGACCAAAAGTGTCGTTCACGACCTTCAGATTATCGAGATCAATGACGAAAAGCGCCCAATCACCGGGCGTGCCGCAATCAAGCGTGCCCAGCGCGGCGTTGAATGCCGCGCGATTGGGCAGCTCGCTAAGCGCGTCGGTAAATGCCCGCTGCCGATGAACATGCATCCGGTGC
Organism: Sphingopyxis sp.; assembly: GCA_013823985.1. Taxonomy (GTDB): domain Bacteria; phylum Pseudomonadota; class Alphaproteobacteria; order Sphingomonadales; family Sphingomonadaceae; genus Sphingorhabdus_B. Next base: position 13,023 of record PNNB01000078.1, on the reverse strand, counting down.
TCGCGGTCTAGGGCGATTGCACAAAGGTGAACGCACTGCCGGACGATTTCTCGTTCGGCTTCGGTGGGGCCCCGGCATTCGCGATAGTAAAAGGCAAAGGTTCCGGAGGCTTCTCCAGCTGCGTCAAGGATCGGGCTCGACCAGCAGGCGCGAAGCCCAATCGGCAAGGCCAGATGCCGATAATCGGCCCATCGCGAGTCCGTTTCGATGTCGGTCACCGTCACCTCGGACCGCAGATAGGCCGCGGTGCCGCAAGATCCGGTGGTGGGTCCGATCTTGAGCCCATCAAGCGCTGCGGAATATGTGGTAGGAAGGCTGGGACCGGCGAGGGGGTGAATAATCCCCCGGTTGTCGACTGTCAGGATCGAGCAGATCGCACTTGGAGCTAGCTGCTCCGCTTCAAGGCAAAGCCGCGAGGCGGTGTCGGCCAAAGGCTTGCCCTTGGCGATCATCTCGAGGATGATGTTCTGGAGCGTTAACACCCTATTCTCGAGGGACGCGACGACTGCCGAGTTATGGTTCGAGCCATGGTTATAACTGCCTGATGAAGGCTTAAGATTTGCTTTCAAACCCGCTTGCAGCGCGAATTGTTCCGATATCTTGACCACTCTGGCGGCCCGGCGGCAACGGCGTGCATCCGATGGCGCGACTGGATCTGATTGCCTGTTACGTGACCGCGCCCGCCACGCTAGCTCGCGAAGAGCGCAGGAATGCCAGGGAAGAGGAAAACCACAGACCGGTAAACGCCACCGTCAGCGGGCCCGTGAAGTAGCCATGATAGAACACAACCAGTCCCGCTGCGAGTTGCGCTGCGGCCGCGCACGCCATTGTCGTGGCAAGGCCTGCGGACCGGAAACGCACGGCTAACGCCCCCGCGAGGACTATTACCGGGATGGCGAAGAAAAGGATGTTGACGACATTGTCTTCCGAGCCGGCGAATCCGACCGCCAGATTGCCAGCGATCAGCAGCAATGCAGCACCCGCGGCAAGTGCCGCCCCGGTACGGTACGCCCAGTCGGTTGGCACACGTGATGCGATTTCGAACGCCGCCCCTACGGCTGCGATCATGATGAACGCAAGCGGCAGGTCGGTGAAGTCCCAAGCGCGCGGATCGGCTAACTTCAACGTCAGCAAGGGAAGGAGCGTCAGCGTTGCGGAGGCGCTCCAGGCAGTTACGCGGATGCGGCTGAGATTTTCGGTGTTTGCCGTCGTCAACCTGACTCACTCCTTCGTCGATTGCGAATGTCCGGTTTAGACGAACAGCCCGGATTAACGATTCCGAAAATTGCAGTTTTCTGAAATACATTAACCGGGTAGCGCGAGCCGTGCGACGCGCGCCCCCGGACCGGTGGCTCAAGTTGGCGTTGTGCGAACTTGGAGACGAGCAGTCGCAATCGGTTTGCCATCGCTCAGGCAGCGACATTCACCTGCGCCGCATCGTCGGCCGTGCAGAGAATGGCTCGCGCTTTGCCACCTGCTTTCGCGCGGTAGAGCGCGGCGTCCGCGCAAGCGAGCAAGCGTTCAAGTTCGATCCCTTGGCCTGGCGCAAGGGCGATGCCGACACTCACCGAGACATGGACGTCGTTGTCGGCGACGCGATAGGCGAGGCTCAGCTGCCGGATGATCCGAAGCGCGAGGATCTTAGCCTCGTCTTCGTGCAGCAAACCCGTCTGGACGATGACGAATTCGTCGCCACCCAGCCTTGCGACTGTGTCCTCCGCGCGCACCATCGCTCCGAGCCGCGCCGCGACTTGTTGCAACAGCGCGTCCCCCACCGGATGACCGTACCGATCATTGACCGCCTTGAATCCGTCCAGATCGAGGAAATGCACCGCGAGCAAATGCCCGGTGCGGGTTGCCGTCATTAGTGACGCCGCAAATTTTTCGCGCAGCAACAAACGGTTCGCAAGGCCCGTTAGGGGATCGAATTTCGCCAGGCGCGCGAAGTCATGCCGCGCCGTGTGATGTTCCACCGCCGATCGATGGAGATGGGCAACGGTTTGCAGGCTGAGGCCCGTGATCATCGCGACGAGGGCGGCTTCGACCAGGAACATCTCGGCGTGCAGCGCATCGGAATGCGTGGCAACAGCGTGGACGGCAAGGGCCGCCGCGGTCGGCACGGTGGCGATCAACAGGCTAATCACGCAGACTTTCGGCCTGACAGAAGTGCGAGCGACGACCCCGGCACCGAAACTGAAAACGAGACTGACCGTGATCAGGTGCAGCAGCGGATAATGGACGGTCAAGACCGCGACGTTGAGCAGCGCAAGAAGCGCCGCAGAGGCATAGTTGCCAAGGGCATAGCGCCTTTCCCATCGGCGCAGACTTTGCAAATCATTTGGGGGAGACGCGCGTGCGTAGGCCAGAAAAATGGCGAGGCGCAGGAGCGTGACGAGACCGCCGAGCGCGGCGAGCGCGAAATAAACTGGGTCGCCAAGCTGGACGGCGGCGAGGATACACACGCCCACGAACACCGCGCCCAGCCCGACCACCGGGAGCCGCATGCTGAACAGCATGTCGACGAACTCCCGGTAGACCGGCAGAGGGATGCTCGCCGAGCCGGGGAAAAGCTCGCTGCGCCGGCGTCGTTCGACCGGCGCGCGCTGATCGATTCGTCTCATAATTCCCGTTTAACCGGAGGAGGTTAACGCAATATAGGGAAGAGATTACTAATCGGAAACAAACGCCAAATTGCCCTGTTTTTTCGCATTACGACCGCGGGAAAGCGTTCGCGAGCCCTCCTCAATCGTCGCGGCGTGGCGCCGAGAGAGCCAGGTCTGAAAAGTCATGGATGGTCTTACGAACGGGCTTTGGCAACGCGACTGCGCGGCTGAACGCCGGCAAAGAGGATAGCGAACGGTTTGGCGTCGGCCGCTTACTCGAGTACCGACGAGGCGCGATTAAACGGACGGCGCGAGAAGGACCAACTTACTCGCGCCGTCCTCCCGAAACCGCGCACTGTGGGGGTAACGCGGCAGCGGAATTTCAATATCGGGCCCGACCCCTTACACGTCGGGATGAATGGGCGTGTTAACGCTACGGTGGATGGACCTTCACAACGTCGAGAACTTTCTCCCTAAATCTATACGAGCCAGAAGAGCCGCGTCCGAACGCTTTGGCGCGATAGCTTTACACGATGTTGCGGGAAGCGTGGGAGACAGCGGTGCGGCACCGCAAAATCGCTGTCGGTTTGATGATGGTGGATCATGGCTGCCACTTTGCTCAGGCTCCCAACTTTGCGATTTTTCACAGTCGTCCAGACGAACGCACGCTAACGCCGCAACCGCGCGATGCTCTCGAGCGCAGACCGGTCGAGTTTTTCGGTGAACCACAGGCCGCCGCGCGCTCCTTGCGACCAGCGCACAAGAGCCCGGCGGCGCAGGTCGCCCCCGGGAAGAATCAATTCGACTTCTTTACCGGGGTCGAGTTCGCGATCATATCGAAAGCCGGCCCCATGCTGAGAGATGTCGACGAGATCGATAGGCCGCGCATTGTCGCTTAGCGCAAGGATGGCTTCAACTTCGACAGGCAAGCGTAGCGCTCGATACCGCTCGGCGCGCTGCTCTTCGGCGAGACCCCGCAGGACCGCGGCCGCGTCGATCGGCGCTTCGAACGCTACCCCGCAGCAACCGCGTCCGACCCAAGCGACCCGGCCCCGGACGTTGCTAGTTTCGGAGAGCGCAATATCGAGCGTCTCGCCAACCGTTGCTGGGGTCTCGGCGGCGAGCATCAATCCGCGATCCGATATATTGCGCACGCGCCACAGGCCGACATCGTCCGCCCGCTGGACGCGTGCAATGCGGCATATGGTACGATGGCGATCCGTGCCGCGCCGCTCATTCTGGACCGCTTCTTCGACCGGATCTATGCGCTGCGCGCCTGCTGTCTGAAAACCGCTGCCGCTTTCCATTCGGCGCCTCCTGCCAAGAGTGCGCGTTCGACAGAAAGTTGAACCGCGCACGCGCGCCGGGCTACTGCTCGACGCCGACTACTTCACTGCGCGCCCACGCGCCATGAAGTCTTCTGCGGTCCTAAGCTGACGAGTCTATAGCATTTTTCCGTTACGGCAAGCGCTATAACTTGAATGAGGATCGAGGAATTGGCGGATCGGTTGCAAGCTGGGGGCTCCACCGAATCTCAACGATATCGAGCCGGGGGCACCCGACAGTCTAGAACTCCAGCGCGATCATCTGGCACGAGCGACTTAACATGGATCATAGACCCAATATTTAAGGATTGGATGCTTAACTATGCTTATGCGCATTCTAGTTATCGATGATGAGCCCGCGGTTCTGGACGCCTATCGGCATATCCTTGCCAATCGTGCGGACAGCTCTTCCGAGTTGGCGACGCTAGCCAATGCGTTGTTCGATGATCCCATTGCTGAACTGTCCCCACCTCTCGCTGCGGCGGCGGTGACCTATTGCCGCCAGGGCCTCGACGGCATTGCGGAAGTGGAAGCTGCCATTGCGAACGGCCGGCCTTTCCAGGTCGCCTTTCTGGACGTCCGGATGCCTCCCGGCATCGATGGCAAGGAAACGGCGCGGCGTATCCGCGCCATCGATCCCAACATCAACCTGGTGGTCGTTTCGGCTTACTCGGATCATGACGTAACCGACATCTCGCTGGTGGCGGGGCCGCCGGACAAGATTTTCTACATCTCGAAGCCCTTTGCTGCCGACGAAATCCAGCAAATGGCCACCGCATTGTCGCGCCGCTGGGACGTCGACGCGCGGCAACTTTCGCTGTTGCGCAAAAAGATCGACGAACTGGCCGAGAGCGAAGCGAGGGCGCGGCATGCCGCGCTGCACGACTTCCTGACCGGCGCGCCAAATCGCCTGGCTTTCCAGCAGCATCTGACCGCCAAGGTGCAGCTGCAAGACAGGCAGTTCGCGCTCGCCCTCGTCGACCTGGATCGGTTTAAAGCGGTCAACGATACCTTCGGCCATGGCGCGGGGGATCATTTGCTGCAGACCGTTTATGAAGCCATCCGCGACGAGGTTCCGGCCGGTACGCTGGTTGCCCGGCTGGGCGGCGACGAATTCGGCGTCGCGATTGAGGCCGCGTCGGTCGAAGCGGCGGAAGAGCTGTGCCAGCGGATCATCGCGCGTTGCTCGCGAACCATGATTATCTTCGGCAACAGCGTGCAGATCGGCGCCTCGATCGGCATGATATGGCTCGCCGACTTTATCGGCCGGGATGCCAATGATGTCCTGCGCTTCGCAGACATCGCCCTCTACGAGGCCAAGCGCCTTGGCCGCCAGCAATATTGCCGTTTCGACGCGGCGCTCGACGCCAGCACGCAGTTTCGGCAAACGGTCGAGGCCGCCCTACGTCGGGCGGTCGAAAATGACGAGCTCGCAGTTCACTATCAGCCGATCATCGAACGCGACAGCTTGGTCGCCATCGGGTTCGAGGCTCTCTTGCGTTGGCAAAGTCCTGCGCACGGCGAAATACCGCCCGCCGTATTCATTCCCATCGCGGAAGAAACCGGCATCATTCACGCGCTTGGAGACTGGATTCTCGAGCGCGCGCTCACCGACAGTCTCGGCTGGCCGGAATTCATCGTGTCGATCAATTTTTCTGCCGCGCAGTTCAAGCGGCCTGATTTTGTCGAGCGTATCTGTTCGACCGCACGCCGCTTGGCGGTCCCGTTCGAGCGCATACAGATCGAAGTGACCGAAACAGCGATGTTCGAGGACATCGATCGCGCCTCGTCGACACTATCCGCGCTTCAGGCGCTCGGCTTCCGCGTCGCGCTCGACGACTTTGGGACCGGCTATTCCAACCTGCTGAGCGTGAAGAACTTTGCGATCGACTGCATCAAGATCGACAAAAGCTTCGTCGACGGGCTGGGCATCGAATCCGAGTCGGCCGCGATCGTCAATGCGATCACGCATCTCGCCCGCGGCCTGGGTCTCAGCGTCACGGCCGAAGGCGTCGAAACCGACATGCAGTGCCAAGCGCTTCGGGTGATCGGTTGTTCGCACATGCAGGGCTATTTGTTCGGCAAGGGCGTCCCGCTCGCGGAAGCGGATGCCTATTATCTCGCCCATCGCGACGCCGATCGTAAGCTGGTCGCCGACAACTCGCCCTATTCCGCGAGAGCGGTCGGGTGAACAGGATCGAACGGGCTCGAGGGACGCTGGCACAATTTCTCACGGGCTCGCTCGGTCGGCGGCTTGGCCTCAATCTTTTCGTCTATAGCCTGGTCGGGCTCGCCACGATCCTGCTGCTGCTCGGAACGGTTATCGATCAACGCTTTTCGCTGCTGGAGCAGAAGGAAATTGCCGGGCATGTCGAGCGCTCGAAAGCGATGCTGGCTCGCTTCGAGCAGACCGCTTTGACGCGCGCGCTCGACTGGGCTGTCTGGGATGAGAGCTATGACTATCTGGCAGCGCCCCAAGGCGCTTATGAGTCGGGCAATCTGAACCTCAGCTCGATGCAGAATATCGAAATCTCCGGGATGAGCCTGGTTCGCTTCGACGGCTCCTTTCGCAAGACGGTCTATTTCGACTTTGCATCAGGGGAGGCCGATGCGGCTGCCGCTGCCGCATTCGAGCGCTTGATTGCGACGCCTGCCTTTGCGAGGATGATGGCGGAGACCGAGAGCAAAACTGGCTTCATCCGCGTTGGCGACAAGATCCTCGTCGTTGCTGCGGCCCAAATCATCCGCAGCGACGAATCCGGCAGCCCGCAAGGCTATCTCGTGATGGGCAAAGAGTTGAAAGATGCGGACATCGCCGCAGCGCTTCAGCTTCCCGCGCGAATCGGTCTCGACAACGCTTCAAAAACGACCCGCGTGACAAACACGCCTGACCGGGCCACCATAATCGAACCGATCCAAACTCTGGAGGGCGGAAAGCGCGCGGCGATCCATTTCTCGGTGCCGCGTTCCCTGCACCGCGAGGGTGTGAACCTGCTCTGGATCACCATGGGCGGCGTGGCCCTCTTGTTGACGGCCATGATCCTGCTGCTCAACTGGCGACTGCGGCATGTGCTTATCCGGCCGGTCGCTTCCTTTCAGGCGCATGTGTCGCGTATCTCCACCAGCGGCGATCTCGCCCATTTTGACGATATCCGCCGTGACGAACTGGGAGCGCTTTACCGCGAGTTCAATCGCATGACCGACGAGCTGGAAACGCTGCGCTCGAAGGTGGAGGCGCAGAGCTTTGCTATCGGCAAGGCCGACAGCGCGGCGGACATCATGCATAATGTTCGCAACGCTCTCAGTCCGGTGCAGGCGATCCTCGGCAAGCTCGACCAGCGACTCCATTTTCCTGCCGAAACCAATGTTAAGCGGGCCTTGGACGAGCTGGAGGACGCGCGGCTGCAACCGGACCGCCGCGCCAAGCTCCTGGCGTTTGTGAAGGCGGCGTTCGCAAAACTTCAGACCGACCTGGCCCAGCACCGCAGCGATGTGCACGAAGCGCTTCGCAGTGTCGGCCATGTCGATGAGGCGATCACGTCCGCAAAGTCGTCGGGTATGCCCGGCGGTGAGGCGCCGACGGAATGCGACCTGACGCCTGTCGTCGGCGCCTCGTGCGCCATTGCCCGTCACAGCGCAGCGGCCGAAGTGACGGTCGACTTTACCACCGATGAGCGTTTCCGCGTCGCCATGCCGCGCGTGCTACTCGCCCAGATCATCGACAATATCTTGACCAATGCCGTCGAGGCCGTTGCCGCGACTGGGCGCGGGCAGGGCGTTATCCAAATTCATGCCGAGCGGTTGGAACAGGGATCGGGCAAATTCGTTCGCCTGGTCATTCGCGACGATGGCGACGGCTTTGCGCCAGAAACCTCCTCGGCGCTGTTCGAGCGCGGACATACGGGCCGGCGCAAGCAACAGGGCGGCATCGGGCTCCATTGGTGCGCGAATACGCTAAATGCGTGCGGCGGCTCGATCACATTGACCAGCGCCGGCATCGGACACGGATCGACGGTGGAGATGTTGCTGCCCTTCGCGTCATCGGCGGCAAGCGCGGACGATGGCCAATCCATCGCGAATGCCGCTTGAATGAGGGTGCTTTGGAGAATTTCCAGAGCGACGGCATTGTGTCTGTTCGTCGCCGCATTTTCGGCCGATGCTGGGGCGCAGGAGGCTGCGAGCCCTGCCAAGAGGTTGGACGCCGCCTTCAGCTTGTCGGCGGTAACCGATTATCGCTACCGCGGCCTGTCGCTGAGCAACAAGAAGCCCGCTTTGCAGGCCGAACTCACGCTGAGCCACGCCGCGGGTGTTTATTCGCGGCTTTGGGGCTCGACAATCGCGGGCAACGGCGGCGCGAATTTGGAAACGCAACTGACCCTCGGCTATTATGCGGAATTCGGAGCGCTCAACGCCGATGTTCAAGCTGCCTATTACGTCTATCCGGGCGCATCGATAGACAATTATGGCGAGGTCGCCATGCGCCTCGGGCTTGCCATCGGCGCGTCGGAGCTCGGAGTAACGGCTTCCTATGCGCCGCCCCAATCGAATATCGGCGATCTGGATAATTTTTACGCCGGCCTTGATGGCCGTGTTCCCCTAGCTGACGGGCTCGCCACGCTGACGGGCAACTTCGGAATTGAAGATGGTGCATTCGGCGACAGAAAGCTCGATTGGTCGATAGGGGTGACCCGGGACGTCGGCCCCGTCACGTTTGGGCTCGCCTATGTCGATACCGACCGGACGTTCGGAGATCGCCTCGGCAAGTCAACGCTGGTTGCGTCGGTCGCGGCAGCCTTTTGACCGGGAGCGTGTCAGAACACAACGTCGCGCGCCGGATTGATGTGTCGGCCGCGATAGCGTCCCTATTTGCAGCATGCCGGAATGCTAACGGGTTCCACCGCTGAGCGAACGACTGCTATCTCAGATTTTACGCTCTGAACCGGACAGTCGCCTTCCGGCCAAACCTACGAGCAACGTGCAAACAGAATTTCAGCTTGCCGCCTCAGGTAAAGCTGTCCAATATCCTGGCAATCCATGGGGGTCGCAAAATCTTGCCCATTGGAGAGCTTCCATGAAAATTCGCAGTTCCGTTCCATGCGGCCTTCTGTCCCATATCGCGATGCCCTCCGCGGAGGTATGCCCATGACCACCAGTCGTCGGAAATTCCTGGCTGCGACAACGGCGGTGCTAGGGGCCTCGGCGGCAAGCCGGGCAGCATCGGCTCAAATGGTCAAGGCGCCACTACGCAAGATCGCGACCGAGGAAGCATTTGCTACCCCGGAGCTCGCAAAGGCTTGGCTGGAGATTGCCCGGTCCGAGCCCAATTCCAGCCTGGATATTCCCACCGGTATACTATCGATTTTCGACAATCCGCGTCCCGGGTCGAACCAGGATCGGTTTCGCCGCCAGCTGCTCGATGTGGACGCCGAGCGGATCCGCAACATGGACGAAGCCGGCGTCGACATGCAGCTTCTATCGGTGACGATACCAGGCGTGCAGATCTTCGAGCCAGCCCGGGCGAGTGAGCTTGCAGTGACAACCAATGATTATCTCGCCGCCGCCATCGCACGGCACCCGACTCGCTTTGCCGGCCTTGCCTGCTTTGCGCCGCATGACCCTGTCCAAGCGACGCGGGAAATGGAGCGCGCGGTGAATGCGCTTGGCCTGAAGGGCTTTATCGTCAATTCACACACCCACGATCTTTATCTGGACGATCCCCGCTATGCCCCCATCCTTGAGGCGGCGCAGGCGCTCGATCGTCCGATCTATCTTCACCCGCGCGCGCCCTCGAACGGCATGGCCGCTCCGTTTCGGGACTACAGCATGGGAGGATCGATCTGGGGGTTCGGCGTCGAGGCCGGGACGCATGCGGTGCGGATGATCTTGAGCGGAGTTTTTGATCGTTATCCGCGGCTGCGCATCGTCCTTGGGCATATGGGGGAAGCACTGCCCTTCTGGATGTGGCGCCTCGACCATATGGCGGCGCGCCGCGCCAAGGATGGCCGGATGAAGCCCTTGTCGCTGGCACCCAGCGATTATTTCCGGCGGAACTTCGCAGTGACGACGAGCGGCTTTGAATCTCCCGATGTGCTTGATCTCGTGATCAAGGTTGCCGGCATCGAGAATGTCATGTGGGCGATCGACTATCCCTATGAGAGTTCGCGCGATGCGGTGACCTTCATCGAAAGCGCTAACCTGACCGCTGGCCAGCGCGCCAGCATTTTTCACCGTAATGCGGAGCGGCATTTTCGCCTGTCTTGAGACGCCTCTCCGCGAGCCTTGATTTGGCACGAACGGCTCGCCAATGTCTGCGGATATTCGGTATAGATTCACGCACATGCAAACGAGGGGGCTTGGATGCATCGTTTTTTTTGGGGGATATTGCTGTCGATCGTCGTCATGACCCCTGCCAGCGCGGAATATGGCTGGTGCACGATACAGAAGGACGGGTCTTACGACACATATCTTTCAGCGGTCGTCGACATCGGCGAGGGACCTGACGTTCATCCGGAAGTGCTGACGCGCCAGTTTGGCCGCGCTTTTCAGGGCTATGTTGCTCAATTCGAGACGATCGTTCGCGAGCCCGATTGTCACTCATCCAAACGATTGAGCGATGCGGAAGAAGGCAACAGGCGCTACTCAATGAGCGTCGGACAAGTCATTCGTACCAACTGGCGGGGAGCATGGCCCGCGCCTGGCGCATCTTCTGGTCCAGTCGCGGCATCGGGTAGCCATCTTACCGTCTCGTCACCGCCAGCGCCCGCCGCTCCGGAGTGGAGCGAAACGCAGCAGCAACTACAGCGCGAGGCGGCTGCGGAAATCGCCCGCAACATCGCCGCCAGCGCCAAGGCGAGGGCGGAATCGGAGGCGGCCCTCACGGCGTTTCTCGACGCCATGCGCAAGCGGGGGCGCGCGCAATGAAACATCATCTGAAGCTCTTCGTGCTCGCGATCGCAGCCGCGATGATTGGCCGTCCCGCGATGGCTCAGATCGAAAGCGCACAGCCTTTGCCCGTCGGTCAGCCGCTCACGCTTGCGGCGGGCGAGCCCAATTCCGTGCGCTATTTCTATTTTGCCGGCGTGCCCGGGGAAACGCGAAGCATCGGCGTCAGTCTTGCCGGGAAAGTCATTATCGAAGTCTATGACGCCGCTGGAACGCTGTTGATGGTGCGGAGTGCGAGCGCCGGACGGTCTTTTGACTTCATACCCTCCTACGCCGAAATCTATGTCATCGCCGTTATCCGGCCAGGCCCGCCCATCGAAGCCGTGCTGCGGACGTCCGTCGTGGCGCCGACCCTTCAGCAATCTATCATGGCCATAGGCGTGGGCTATGAGTTCGCAACCGAATATGGTGTCTCCCGATCGTGCTGGAGTGAGCAAGGCGCCGAGGTCACGCACACAGGCACGCTCCGGAAGGGCGACGCCTTCACGATGCGTATCAGGCTCGGCGCCGATCGATTGTCGCAAACCAATGAGACACTTGTCGGCGCCATCGCTTCGCGCAGCACGGTTCGTAGCTGGCTGGAGGGCGCCAACCGCGTCAGCGAAGTCGAAACGAACGGCTCGGTCAGCGTTTCCAAACAGGCAAACGATCCGGCCAGCTTCCGTTGGCTGCCCGGCGTTGCGCGCAAGTGGTACCGTTACACCTGTCCAAGCTAGAGGGAGGCGGGTACTTGCGACGCCGCAAGGCGGCATTTTGACCATCCGCCTCGTCACAGCGAGCACCTTCGAAAATGTCCGCTATCTCAATCCACCGCCAGAAGCCGCCAATCCTTGGTCGAACAATCTGATTCAGCATGGCTTGCTGCATGCCAACCGGTCATCCTGTACCGGCCGTACTCTGCGGCAGGTGTGATATCCACGTGACAGCAACTACTCGACGCGGCAGAGTGCAAGCCTGATTTTACCTATGGCTCGGAGGCTCAATTGGCGACCGTTGCACATCCGCGGCCCGGCTACGGCCGAGACGACCGGTTCTTCCTCTCCATGGCGCTCGTCATGGCAGCCATCATAGTCGCGGGATTTTCCATGCAACTGGCGATGGGGCGCTCAAGCTTCTCGGCTCCGCCGCTCGTTCATTTTCATGCCGCCATATTCTTCGGCTGGGTCGTGATTTATGTAACGCAAAGCGCCCTCGTGACGCGCGGATCGACGCTGCTTCACCGTCGGTTAGGCTGGCTCGCCGCGGCCTGGGCCACGATGATGGTCGGCGTCGGTATCTTCACCACCATGACCATGGCGCGTCAGGGGACCGTCCCCTTCTTTTTTAAGCCGGCCTATTTTCTCGTCATGAATTCGATAACGATGCTGTGCTTCGGCGCACTTGTCGCGGCCGCCATCACGTTGCGCAAGCGGACCGAGTGGCACCGGCGCCTACTGTTTTGCGCCATGGCCTTTCTTACCGGACCGGCGTTTGGCCGCCTGCTGCCGATGCCCCTCCTCATCCCGTTTGCCGAATGGGCCGTGTTTGCGGCTTTGATGGTCCTGCCGCTCGTTGGCATGGTCGCCGATCTCCGACGCCGGGGATCGGTGCACGCCGCCTGGTGGTGGGGTGTCGCCGCTTTGGCCGCATCGCAGCTCGCGATGACGTTGATCGCGCACAGTGCGCTCGGACTCGCCATTTATGACGAAGTGACGAGCGGGTCGCCGGGCGCAGCTGCGCCGCCGTATGAATTCGCGCCTCCACCCGAAAGCCCTTTGATTACGGGGCGCGGGTAGCCGGTCAAGCCTGCCCGGCGTCGCGCGGTTTCTTATTTGTCTGGCGGTACGCGAGCATATGGACCTAGCGCAACTCTGGAAGCTGGGCGGCGGCCGGGACCAGCGACCGCCGCCCTACTTAATGCCGCATGTGTGTGGGGCATATGGGGGTGCGGCACGGGGAGATCGTGGCGCCAGATGGTTAAACAAACCTTAATTTTCAGGCAAATTGAGACGAGGTGAATGTGGTGGAGGGTCTCACCGCGACAGTTCCCGTCGAGCAAAGCTATCAGCCGAAATGGTCGCGTGCCCGGGATCGGTCGATTGACGTGATCGCGGAAAGGCGATCGCCGATGTCCGCATCTCGATTTTCGGCCTCAAAAGCCGCCGGTCCGCTGG
>PNNB01000053.1 GCA_013823985.1 Sphingopyxis sp. | reverse complement strand
CACCAAGCTTCATGCCGTGACCGATGCAAATGGCCGCCCGATCAGCTTCTTCATAACCGCCGGGCAGGTCAGCGATTACACTGGCGCAGCCGCTTTGCTCGACAGTCTGCCCAAAGCGCAATGGATGCTCGCCGACCGGGGCTATGATGCCGACTGGTTCCGCGATGCCTTGCAGGAAAAGGGCATCACGCCCTGCATCCCGGGCCGGAAAATACGGAACAAGACCGTCAAATACGACAAGCGCCGCTACAAACGCCGCAACCGCATCGAGATCATGTTCGGCCGCCTCAAGGACTGGAGACGGGTCGCAACACGCTACGATCGGTGCCCGAAGGCCTTCTTCTCCGCCGTCGCCCTCGCCGCAACCGTCATCTTCTGGCTCTGATCAATGAGTCCTGACCCTAATCAATATTGCAGGCATTGAGGTCTCGAAAGTAACGATTAGCGTTGATGCTCCCGGCAAACGACGTTCGTTCAAAACTCGACGATGATTCGAACCTTCTCGGGAGCCACACCCGTGGCGCGCGCGATCTGCTCGCGACTCGCGTCGATCAGATTCTGGATCATGTCGGGCTGCGGATCGACGAGCAGCTGCGAGACCGGGACCCCGAGCAAAGCGGCAAGATCGGCCAATCGATCTTCCTTCGGACGGGCACGACCCTTTTCCCAGCCCGAAATCGACGGGCCGCTCACGCCAAGACGTTCGGCCACATTGGCCTGGCTCAGGCCTTTCGCCTTACGCAGGCGCTTCAAATTCGCGGCAAAGCTGGAACTATGCGGCCCGACCGGAACGGAGTCTTGTTCGACGACGGATGACGGCGGCGATGCCTCTTCGATAGCAATAGCACTTCTCAACTGCGCCGCGCTCAGCGCCGCAGGCGAAATCGGCGCGTCGAACTGGCAACCGAACATCCGACCGCTCACCCAAACCAGCGTCGCGGGAACCACGCCCGCATGCGGAAGGTCGATGTCGATGCGATCGCGGATCGAGAGCGCCGCTTCGCATTCGATCAGCAATCCTGTTTCCGAGATGTTATGAATCGTCACGGGCACATCGGCGCCTGACGCATGAGCGCCGCGGACCTCCAGCATCAGTTTGCGGCGCTTTGCCCGGGTTGCCGCTGACGACCTTGCGCCTGATTCAAAATATGCAGAAATAGCCATGGTCCTGTTATCGGCCACACGGTGTTAAAACCGTCTTAGCGCCCGAATGGAAACCAGGATATTTCGGCCAAAATGTTCGTCCGCAAATGCGCCGGGTGCCTCCGGCGACAGCCCGACCGCGGCGATATAGGGCGTTGTCCGGTGCCAATGGCGACGGCCCGAGGCTCGGGGTCTGCCTCTCTCACGCGCCGAGCGCCAATGGCAAATCGGCCGTTCTTCAGGCCACAATGTCGGGTCCGGCCCGACCAGTATATCTTTGAACCCCGGCGATCAGTTCAACGACCGACGCAAGACCTGCAAGCATTTCGGATGCCGCGGCGTCGATAACGCCGTCGGGAGGGTCATAACGTTCGAGGTATATGCGCAGCGTTGCCCCCTCGGTCCCGGTTCCCGAAAGCCGAAAAACTGCCCGTGATCCGTCGGCAAAGAAGATACGCACGCCCTGGTTGGTGCTCGAAGAGCCGTCAACGGGATCATCGTATGTGAAGATGTCCGCCAGGGTCACCGCAAGATTTCCAAAGGTGGTGCCGGACAGGCTAGAAAGTCCTGCCTTTAGCGCATTCATCAGATTCTCGGCGTCCGCGACTGGTAAATTTTCATAATCGTGGCGTTCATAATAGTTGCGCCCGAAGCGCGTCCAATGTGCGCGCGCCAGCGCATCGACCGATATCTTCCGAACCGCCAGGATGTTGAGCCACAGCAGCACCGCCCAAAGTCCGTCCTTTTCGCGGATATGGTCGGATCCGGTGCCAGCGCTTTCCTCACCACAGATCGTCGCCATCCCGGCGTCGAGCAGATTGCCGAAATACTTCCAGCCCGTGGGCGTCTCGAAACACGGAATGCCAAGGTCGGCGGCGACCCGATCCGCAGCGGCGCTCGTCGGCATCGACCGGGCGATGCCGCGCAGGCCGCGCGCATAGCCGGGCGCGAGATGAGCGTTGGCCGCGAGCATGGCGAGCGAATCGGAAGGGGTGATGTAACGGCCGCGCCCGATGATCAGATTGCGATCGCCATCGCCATCCGACGCCGCGCCAAAGTCGGGCGCCGCGTCGCTCATCATCAGCGCAAACAGATCGTGCGCGTGCACCAGATTCGGGTCCGGGTGGCCGCCGCCAAAATCTTCAAGCGGGACGGCGTTGCGCACCGTTCCCGGAGCAAAGCCCAAGCGCTTTTCGAGCAGCTCGACCGCATAGGGTCCGGTGACTGCATGCATGGCATCGAACGCCATGGTCAAGCCCTCAGCCACCGCACCACGAATCGCGGCAAAGTCGAACAGCTCTTCCATGAGGTCGGCATAATCTTGCACCGGATCGATGATCTCGACGTCCATCGAGCCAACAGGATGTTGTCCCACCTGGTCGAGGTCGATGTCGGAGCTATCCTCGGCCAACCAGCGATCGATCGTCAACGTCCGGGCATAGACCATATCGGTGATCGCTTCGGGCGCCGGGCCGCCGTTGGCGATGTTGTATTTAATCCCGAAATCGCCGTCGCGGCCCGCCGGATTGTGACTGGCGGACAGAATCAGGCCGCCGCTCGCCCCATATTTGCGAATCAGATGGCTGACCGCCGGCGTTGAGAGGATGCCACCGCGGCCAATGATGGCGCGGGCATAACCGTTGGCAGCTGCGATACGGATCGCCTGCTGAATGACCGTCCGGTTGTGGTAGCGGCCGTCGCCGCCGATCACCAATGTGGAGTGATCCGGACGTGCGACCACGTCGAAAATGGATTGCAGGAAATTCTCGGCATATCCGGGCTGCTCGAACACGCGCACCTTCTGGCGCAAGCCAGAGGTACCCGGCTTCTGATCGGCGAATGCCCCGGTTCGGTAACTGATCGTCGGCACTTGTTAGCTCCCGTGGCAGAAATCGTGTCGAGCGAAGATTTTTGCGTTTGGCGGCGATGACCCACCAAATCCGGCCTGCATGACAGGCCAGGCCGTCAATTGTACCGGCCGCTCAGTCGATCAAGCGGGGACGATCATCAACGAGCCGCGGTTCTGCCACGTCGCCTTTCAGCTTGTGGCTGGGCAACACGATGCCGCTGCCGCTCTCGGCAATCACGCCGCTCGGCGCCGAGCTGAGTTCGCCGCGCAAGGGCGCCTTGAGCCCGGACGACGGGGGCGGGGCCACTGAAACCAGGGGTTCGGCAGCAAGCGGGATACTGGCCAAATCCAAGACTCCCGGAATGGCGGACGAGCCCAGCAAATAGCCGGACAGATTGGCGGCAGCACCGGCAGGAATGAGTTCCGCATTGGCATAGCGATTGATGAACGCGCGCGCGGTGCCGTTATTGCCGCTCCAGCGATAGAAAATGTGCGAGCCGACCGTCCGCAGCTTAGTGAGGCTGCTGCTCCAATAGGGCACGACATAGGTGGTGTGGTAATGGGTGGCATAGCCCACCGACGGTTCGACATAGCCGGACAGGGCGGCGGTAGCGACCGATCGGGCACGCAACCAGCCGCTCGCCGAGGGTCGACGGCGCAGCGATCCGTCGCAGGTGAAGGTGAACTGGCAGCCGGTGGTGCGCTGCGATCCCTGAAAAACGACGCCGCAGACCGAGTTGGGATAGGCGGGGTGTCGCATGCGGTTGAGGATCACCTGCGCCACCGCCCGCTGACCCGTCGCGGATTCGGACGCCGCCTCATAATAGATCGCTGCCGTCATGCAATCGACCGCGGAGAGTTGGGCGGCGCCAGCGGTTGCGGGGGCCAAGATCGCAAAGGGTTTGGCCGGCAGGATCGGCTCGTCGGATTCGGGAACCGCGGCATTGATTTCAGCGGCTTGCAAGGGTGCGATCCCCTCGCGAAACTTGAAAGCTTCCGGTTCGGGCGGTGTCCGCAGCGCAAGCTCTCGCGAATTGCTCGGCTGATGCCAAAGGGTCGCAGACGGCAAAGTCGACGCATAGATGGCCGCAACCGCGGCAAGCATGGCCATGCCGCACGCTACCAACAGGGCAACCGCACCCCATGATTTGCGGAATCGAGACATGGCGTAGTTCATTACCGGATGGTGCCTAAGAAAAGCAAAAAGGGCCGACCGTGTCGGCCGACCCTTCTGCTAGTTTCGAAGTAGGCCGCAGTCGCGTTCAAGCGAACTGAAAGCGGACCTGCGTCTTTTGACGACGACGCATCGAGAAACCGACGGCGCCAAGGCCGAGCATCATGAGCATCCAGGTGCCCGGCTCGGGAACGGCCGAGAAGACGCCGGTAAAGCGCAGACCAGCGGGGTTGCCGCTACCACCAGTATCATTCTGGACATTGAATTCCAGAGTGTTCGAACCGCTCGCGAGATTGACCCACTGATTGAGGGCCACGCCGGAACCACTGAACTGCGACGCCAAACCGGTATTATTGGCATAGATGGTGGCGCCATTCAGAACGATCGACAGTACGCGGTTATCCGACCAGAAATTGCCCGTCAGTGTCGCGACCGTGGCGATCTGGCTGAGCGTGAACGTCGTCGAATAATTCACGATGCCAACCGGCGCGCTTTCGTTGCCGTTGCTGCCGTTAACTGCCGTGATCCAGCGGGCGCCGTCGGCATTGCCGTTCTGGCCGGCGGGCGAGCCGCCCGAGAACCACGCCGTGTTGATCACCGACGGAATATAAGCGAGCGATTCGCTCGCGGGACCGCCGACAACCCAATTCGCGTCAGATCCACCGGGCGTGCCCGTACCAGTATTGACGTTTACGGTGGCCGCAGCTTGCGCCGCGGTTGCGGGAAGCGCGAGCGCTACCAGCGAAAATGCAAGAGCGAGTGTAGTTTTCATGTTGAACATCCCCATCTTAAACTGAAACTAAATAAAGCTGGCACAAAGGCCCTTAGAGCGGCGGAGCGAACTGACGAGCTTTCTGGCCCAAGCTGTCCGGGAAATAGTAAATCAGGCTGCGCGAGCAGCAATTGTCGGAGATTTATTCATCCTATTCCCCTTAATTCAGTAGCTCCGCTCCCCGCTGGACAGTCCAGTGGAGTGGAGTCACCTCGCAGACAGACCCAGTCCCATTCGAGCGGGAGGGCATCACGACACGAACCCCTTCGCCTCGGGAATCCCAACAAGCTGGAATCTCGATGCAAAAGACGACCCGATGTGCGCGAAACCCGCAGTGGGTCTGTTGCCCACTTGCGAGTGGCAGCTATTGATGATTCGTTAAGAAATGTCAACGTGCTGTTAAAGCGCTAACATCTGCGTCGGGATTCAGTTCCGGTGTTTTTTCGGGTCCAGATGCCGCTGATAATTTTAATTGATTGATATCAGTATGTTAGGTCAGCTTTTGAATCTGCGGACGGTGCAACCTCGTCACTCGCTCAGATTCTTGTTTCAATGTGGGACATTGATGGTTGAAGACGTGTTAAAGCCACCTTAAGCGGGCTTCTTCCCATAAGTAGGCTGCGGCCACACCGCATTCGATTGAGCTTAAGTATCTTAATTTAATGGATAATTTTCTCATCTTCCGCAGGGTCTGAGCGACAAGGGCGCTCCGCGTCGGTCTTAAGCGGATCGGCGAATCCAGTTAAGCATGTCGACCAGGCGGGATGCAGGCGGCCACCGAGTCGCGATGACTTCAGAGTCGCGATCATGACGCACGGGTTTGCGAGGCCGGTGATCGGCGCGCAGTACCCATTTGCGATGAGGCATGTCACCCCAATGCGCGGGTCCGCTACGTGCGGTGCTTGCTATTCGCTGTAATAGCCGTCGTACTTGCCGCCATAGCCGTACGGATCGCCGGAGCCGCCCGTAAAGCGGTTGAAAATTGTGCCCAGAAGCGGGGTCGGATGCAGCAACTGCATCGAGCTTTGCAGCTGCTTCTTTGTCGTGACGCCCTGCTCAACGACAAGCACAATGCCGTCGAGCTGTTCGGCCACCAGCATCGCATCGTCATTGGCAAAAACCGGCGGCAGGTCGAAAATCACGATCGCATCGTCACCAAGCGCGCGCGCGCGCGCCACCAGATCCAAAAGCCGGTCGCCGACCATGAGTTCGGCGGAACTTACCTGGGCCGGAAAGGTCGGATACACCACGAGGTTGCTGGTGCCGATGCGCCGCCCGATCTGGGCAAGCGTCAGCTCGTCACCGAGCAGATATTCGGTGACGCCCTCAGGACCCTCAAGTCCGAAAATGTCCGCAATCGTCGCACGGCGAAGATCGAGATCGATCAAAACCGTCCGGCGGTTCGACAGCTGGCTCATCGACGCGGCAAGATTGGACGCGACGAATGACTTGCCAGCGTTGGGAGCGGGCGAGGTGATCCCGATCAAGCGGCCGCCGGTTTCAGCAAGCTTCTTGATGAGTTGGGCGCGCAGCAGATTGAAGGGGCGCGAACGGGCGTCCTTCGATTCAAAACCAACCAGCTTGGGACCGATTTCCGGCTGTTCAACGTCGGCAACTTCGCCGATGCCCGGTAGCGGCAGAACGGCAGGATGCCCGCGCAGCGGGTCGGGGAGATTGGTCAAGCTGTTCATCGATCCGTTCTAGCTGTTCGCGCGCTGCAATAGGCGACCTCGACCGGGCAGAAAAGCGAGTAATCGCTGAATCCGTGTCTTCGGTGCCGACGCTGCGGGGTCGATCGTGGGAATGGACACCAGCGGCATTTCCCCCGTCACTGAGCGAATGTCGAGCATGTCCCGGATCGGCCGATAGTAGAGTTCGACCAGAAGAATAAGGAACAGCCCGAACCCCAACCCGAAAGCAAGCCCGCCCGCGATCAGCAAGGGCCGATTTGGCGAATTCGGATCCTCAGGCACGACGGGCGGATCGATCACCGACAGCCGCTCGCCCTTTTGCTCGCTTTCGGCTTTGGCGCTCGCCTGCGCCGCCAGCAGCCGGGTCGAAACGCTCTCATATTGTGTGTTTAGCCCCTCCAGCTTTTGTTGCTGCTGGGCGATCTGTTCCTGAACGAGCGGGGCGCGCGCCTGGGCGCTTTGTGCGGCCGACATGCGACCCATTTCCTGCGCCTTCACTGACTGAAGAGCGGCAATCTGGGCGTTATTGGAAGCGATCTGCTGATCGATGGTGTCGGCGGGTCGCTTCGCCTGATTGCTGTCGGCGAGGCGGCGCGCCTCGGCCAGCCGCCGCTTGGCGATGCCGATATCGGGATGGCCATCGGAGTAACGCGCCTGCGCGGCGGCGAGTTCGGCTTCGGCACCTGCCACCAGCGGATCGCGCTCCGCCGCCGATTTACGGGCTTCGCGCTGCGCCGCAAGAAGC
This sequence comes from Sphingopyxis sp., assembly GCA_013823985.1. Taxonomy (GTDB): domain Bacteria; phylum Pseudomonadota; class Alphaproteobacteria; order Sphingomonadales; family Sphingomonadaceae; genus Sphingorhabdus_B. The sequence goes on along the minus strand of PNNB01000053.1, from coordinate 28,729 downwards.
GCATTATCGCGCTGCAGGGCGATGATCTGCGCGTCATAGCTGCCGCTCGTTCCGCCCATCACCATCATGCCGGGATTCGACAGCGCGAAGCCGTTTTGCGCCTTGATCGCTTCGATCGACGATTCGAGTTCCGCCATCTGGCTTTGCAGCGCGGTCGCCTGATCGGTCAAAAACTGAACCGTGTTGGTGGCTTGTTCGGAACTTCTGGTGGCATCGATGAGCAGAATCTGCTCGGTCATGTCCTGCGCAACGGCTTGGGCCGGGGCGGGATCCTTATAGTCAAAGCTCAAGGCAAAAGCGATCGTCGAAGACTGGCCTGCGGACACCCGCTGCAATTCAGCCGACACCGTCTCGATCGTCGTCGAGCTGCGCATCTTCTCGATGATCTCGGACAGGGATTTGCTCGACCGTTCGTCGGTATAAAGGCGGTGCTTCTGAATCAGCTCGATCAGCCGCGGGCGACTGAGCACTTGCTGACGGATCTTGGCAATGCGCTGGTCAACAATGTCACCATCTTGCACCCCGACGACGTCCTCGGGAAGCTGCGGCGATTCGACGAGCAGCGTGGCCGTCGAGCGATAGACCGCGGGCAGGGTGAAAGCCGCCACAACCCCCGCGATAAAACAAAGGATCGTCGGAAAGAGCAGCCAGCGGTAACGCTCGCGGATAATGGTCGGAAGATGTGCAAGCAGATTGCCGCCTTCTTCTTCGTCCCGTTCGTACCGATCACTGCTCATCGCGTATTTCCGAATTGGAACGTGATTCCCACGGCCCCCTGAATGTTCGACCGCCGTGCGCCGATATCGTCCGACGTATCTGAGTAACCCGCACTCGCAAACAGGCGGGTTCGCTCATTGAGTAGGCGTTCGTAACGGGCGTAGCCCCGAATGCTTTCGAAATCTCCACCAACGCCCGCCAGCGGTGCCGAAGCCACCGAGTAGCTACCGCCGAGCTGGACGGTTTCGCGCTCCGACAATCGCAAGGAGTAGGTGGCGCCCGCCGACGTCTGCTTTCGCACGCCGCCAATTGCGGAGGGCAGCACCTGACGCGAGCCATTGACGCAGAAATTGCTCAACGAGCCCTTGTAACAGAGCGTCGCACTGCCGGCAAAAGTCGTCGAGGTATCGCGACCGACGGCAAGGTTCGTGCGGGTGAAGGACAGCCCGAAGCTTCCCGACGCCTGAAGCCGCGATCCCAGCAGCGCACTTACCGACAATTGGGGCGACAGCGTCTTGGCATCGCCGATGCGCGTATCCTTGAAGTTGCTGACGCTGGCATCGACAACGCCGCCGATCGTGAAACCGTCGTTGATGCGGCGCGAATAAGCGAGGCGCTGCGACGCATAATCGGAATCTTGCAGTCGGGCCGCGCCGTAGCGATTGGCGCGTGCCGAGCTCGACCAGCGAATTTCGTCGAATTCGCTGGGCGTGTAACGCAAAGACACGTCGGCTGCGGCCTGGTTCCGGCGCTGCCGGTCGCCGAGCAACGTGATGTCATTGTCGATCGGGAGGGGGAGATCGTCGGGGCCAAGCTCTTCGCCAGTGCCGATCGGGCCGACGAAGTCCGTGGTCGATACGCTGCTGGAAATCGAGAAATTGGCAGTCGCATCCAGGCGCTCGTTGATGCGGTGGCTGGCGGCGACATTGGCCGACAGGTTCTGCGCAGAATCGTAACGGCGCATATATTCGACATGCTCGACCCGCCCCGATATTTTGAGGCTGCTGATGCCGTCCGACCGATAGACGCTGGGCGCCAGTTCGAGCCGGAACGAGGCAACTTCCGTGTCATCACCAAAGGCGAGGAACGGGTTGCTATCAAAGGCCGTCGATGCCGTAACGGACACATCGCTCCCCGTCTGTGCTCCGGCGGGAGAGGCAGAAAGCAGCACCACGGCGCCCGCCATCACAAGAACGCGGATCTTCACCCCGAGACTCGGGTCGCCTGATGTAATGGACATCCTCATGGCACGATGACGGTATCGCCGCTTTCGATCATCGGAATCGCCCGCACCGCGTCCGCACTGATCGATTTGCTCCGCAGGATGCCAGAGAGGCGCGCGGGGATCGTCACCAGACCGCCATCGGTTTTGCGAATGATGACGATGCTGTCGAGACTGGCAAATTCGTCGGCGCCGCCTGCGAGACTCAGCGCCTCGAGCAACGTCACATAGCGGCCGGGGGTAAAGGTACCGGCCGATTTCACTTTGCCGATCACCGAAAATTGCAGACCGGCGGGACTGCGAACCGCGACGGTTACATCGGGGACATTGCCATCGACATATTTGCCCGCCAACCCGGCCGAAATGAACTGCTCGATTTCCTTGGTCGTGCGACCGGCGCCCTGAATGGAGCCGACGAGGGGAAAGCTTATCGTGCCGTCCGGCAGGACCTTGACCGTCCGCTGCAGCTGGTCCTCGCGCCACACATTGATTTCAAGCTCGTCGCCGGGATTGATGCGGTAGACGGGAAGATTGGTTCCGGCGCGCGGCGCACTTGCAGCAGCCGGAGCGGCCTGCGCCGCGGCTGACACGAGAATGTGAGCGCTTGCCGGGGCCGCGCACAGCGCCGCGCCAAGACAAAACAATGCTGACGCAATCTTCACTTATCACCTCTAACGGAAACGCTGCCCCCAGCAAATGAGGCGATTGGACGGACTCAACACGGAAAGTCAACCCGATTAACCTAAGTCTCTCTATCAATTTATATGTTAAAGGCTAAGCGAAAACATCATATCAATTAAGATATTTAACCAGGCAGACGCTTTGAACCTCCTCTCCGCTTCCCGGCCCTTGAAGGGCGTCTTGGTTGGCGCCGCCCTGCTGCTTGCGCTGGCAGGCTGCGATGACGCCTTGCAGACGGCTGCCGATGACGCGTCGGTCGCGGAGGCCCAATTGACCGCAGGAAACCTTGACGAAGCACGCGAGAGCATTCGCCGGGCAATTGCGGCGCGCGACGACGTCGCGGGCTATTATGTCCTTCTCGGACGCATCGAACTGCGCGCGCAGCGTCCCGCCAGTGCCTTCAACGCCTATTCGATGGCGCTCGATCTCCAGGCGGACAATGCTGAGGTGCTGCAAAATATAGCAGAACTCGGCTTGCAAACCGGACGCATTCGGGAAGCGGGGGAAGCCGCGGACCGAATGTTGCTGCTCGCGCCCGGTTCAACGCGCGCGATGCTGGTGAAGGGCTTTATTGCGATCGACAATGGCCAGATGGACGAGGCGCGCCGCATGGCAACCGAAATCCTCGCGTCGAACGCCAATGACGAGGGGGGCGTTATTCTCTCGGCGCGCATTCATGCCCTTCAAGGCGACATTGCGAAAGCCAACGCAGAGATCGATCGCGCGGTTTCGGTGATCGGCGAGACCGATGCGCTCAATGTGACGCTGCTTGAAATCTATCGGGTCCAAGGTGACGCCCAGGGAATGCGGCGCCTCTTTCCGCTTATCCTGAAGAACATGACGGATGATTCAAGCTACCAGATCGACTTCATCAACCTGCTCTACAAGAGCGGCGATGTTGCCGCGGCGCGCGCAGAGGCGGTCAAGGCAATCGAAGCCAAGCCGAACGACACCAGCCTGCTGCGCTCACTAGGCGACCTGTGGATGGAATATGATCGGCGGCCCCATTCAACCGCGCAGCTGCAATACCTTAGCGAAAGCGGAACACGCACATCGCAAATTTCGCTCGCCCGTTTCTATCTCGGCATCGGCGCGCATGACACCGCGCAGCGTCTGCTGATGCGCCCCTATAGCAGCGGCGTCGCGGAAGCGCAGGGCTTGATGGCACGGATATGGCTTGCTCGCGGTGACGCCAAGCGCGCCGAGGCGCTCGCGGCCCGGCTGTTGCAGCTCGATCCGCGTAACGAGGACAGTCTGTTGGTCAGAGGCGCCCGGCATCTGGCCAGCGGACGAACCGATCGCGCGATCGAAGACGCCAATGTCGTCGTTTCGGATTCGCCCGAAGAATATCTAGGTTATGTCGCGTTAGCGGACGCCTATAAAGCCAAGGGAAGCAGCATTCGGGCGCGCCAGACATTCGAACGCGGCATGGACGCCCTGCCGCAGAGCCGGATGCTCGCCGACGCATATCGGGATTTCCTGCTGGCGGAAGGGGATACAGCGAGAGTGGTTTCGCTCTATCAGGATCTGGCGATGGCAAAACCTTCCTCGGTCCCGGCATGGGCCGCGTTCTCGCGCATGTGTGCCGAATTTGGTGACGCCCTGTGCGCCGCCAAGGTAAACAGCGGGTTGGCCCGCGCGAAATCGAGCTTTGCTGTCGATGACCGACCTGGCACCCCGCGTCGCCGGGGCTTGTTCGCGCGCATCACCCCGGAACAGATCTGCGCGACCACAGGTGGCATATGCACGGGAAGCTGAACCCGCCGCCCAGGCGAACGAACGGCCATATCCGCTTCACATCGAATGTGTTGCGGTCGCTCGGTATCGTCAACGATGTCGCCTGCTTCGTCGGTGCCTATGTGCTGGCGATGATCGCCTATGAGCTGACGATCGGCTATTATTACGATGCACGCCTGCACCGGACGGGCGCGATCATCCTGTGCATCAATTATTTCCTCATCCGCGTCTCGCGCGATGGCTATGCCGTGGTGAAGGGGCAAGGCGAGGATGTCGGCGGCAGCTCGCTGGCCGACTTCCTGCTGGCCTCGGGGTTGACCACATTGGTCATCCTGCAGCTCGAGATGATGAGCGATTTCTCACGCGGTTTTGCGCTCTATTTCATCTCTTTCAGCATGATTGCCCTCTTCCTGAGCCGCATCCTGTTCCGCAAATTGATCTCGAAACTGATGGACAGGGGCGTGGTCGGCCAACGCGTAGCGATTTATGCCGACAGCGCGAAAGGCGCCGACAAGGTCGCCAAATTGCTGGAAATCGAGCGCCTGCCCCATCTCAGGATCATCGGCTATGCCGACGACCGCAGGCAGATAAAGCCCGAGGAACGCGAACTCTCCTATCTGGGCGGTTTCGACGCCTTGCTGCAACTGGCGCGAACGGGGCAGCTCGACCAAGTGATCCTGGCCTTGCCCCAGATCCGCCAGGACCGCCTCGAATATATTGCCGACACGCTGAGCGCGGCGTCGATCGACCTTTGCGTCCTGCCCCGCGAGACCCTGGAGCTCAAGACGGGGTACCGCGTCAATTTCCTTGGTTCCCTGCCGGTGTTTGCGATCTGGCAACAGCCGATCCGCGATGTCGACGGCATCGTGAAAGAGATTCTCGACCGCGGACTTGCGGCCGTCGCGGTTGTCCTGCTCTCCCCGATCCTGCTGCTCACCTGCCTCGCGATCCGGCTGGAGAGCAAGGGTCCGATCCTGTTCCGGCAAAAGCGCTTCGGCTTCAACAACAACGAGATTTCGGTGCTGAAATTCCGCTCGATGTACATCGACCGGCAGGACAGCAGCGGCGCCGAACGCACGCAGAAGAACGATCCGCGCGTCACGCGGGTCGGGCGCGTCATCCGCCGCACCAGCATCGACGAGCTGCCCCAGCTGTTCAACGTCCTCAAAGGCGACATGTCGCTGGTGGGACCCCGGCCGCACGCGACGATGATGCGGGTCGGCGACAAATATTATTTCGATGCGGTTAAGGGCTATACGGCGCGTCACCGCGTCAAGCCGGGCATCACCGGACTGGCGCAGGTGCGCGGCCTGCGCGGCGAGATCGCAACCACCGAGCGCGCCCGCAAACGCGTCGAATATGACGTCTATTATATCGAGAACTGGTCGCCGTTGCTCGATATCCGGATCATGATCGAAACGGTGCTGAAGCTGATCTGGGACAAAAATGCCTACTGACATCGCGCGGATACGGCCCCGCTTTCTCGGCATTGACTTTGATGCTCTGAGCTATGGCGAGGTAGGCGACGAGCTCGATCGCCTCGCGCGGCGCGACACCTTCACCTACGTCGTGACGCCAAATGTCGACCATGTCCTGATGCTGCATCCCAAATCACCGACGAATGCGTCCCTCGCCTTCCAGCAAGCCTATGCCGCTGCCGAAATGCGCTTGTGCGACAGCCGCATCCTGCAACGTCTGGCGCGATTGCATGGCGTCACGCTGGACGTCGTGACCGGGAGCGACCTGACGGCCCATCTTTTTCAGAATGGACATCTGAACGGACGAAAGGTCGCGATCATCGGCGGCAACGTCGCTATGGTGCCCGAGCTTCGCGAGCGATTCCCGGCCATCGAGATCGTCCAGCATCGGCCGCCGATGGGCGTGCTGGGAAACGATCGCGCCAGCGCGAAAATCATCCACTTTATCGAGCAGGAGCGCGCCCACTATGTCTTGTTTGCCATCGGCGCGCCGCAAAGCGAAATCATTGCGCACCGCTGCCTGCTCGCGGGCAAGGCAGCGGGGGTAGGTCTTTGTATCGGCGCCTCGATCGAATTCCTGCTCGATCGCAAACGGCGCGCACCGCGGTGGATGCAAAACCTCGGTCTCGAATGGGCCTTTCGCCTGCTCAGCGAACCCCGGCGCTTATGGCGACGATATTTGGTGACTGGGCCGCGGATTTTCCTACTTGCTTATCGACAGCGCCAGACATGAAGGAGTTAAGAGCCGCGCCAACCTCCGCAAATGCAATGGGTTCGGGATGTCGTTTCATTTCGCGCTTGCGGATCGCCGTCCCGCCCAAATAGCCCGCCGCTCGACTTGCCAGTTGGAACTTCGCTCATGACAATCGGATATTTAGTCCCGGAATTCCCCGGCCAAACACACGGCTTCTTCTGGCGTGAGATTCTGCATATCGAAGCAGGGGGCGACGCTGTAGCGATTTTTTCGACCCGTCGGCCACATGATCGTACGACGCATGACTTCTCCAAGCTTGCCAGCGACCGAACGATTTATCTGACCGATGTCCGCTTTCGTGATCTGTTGGCGTGGTTGAGCGCGGTTCTCGCGGCGCTGGCTTTGCTGGCGCGAAAGGATGTGCGCGATCTCCGAAACCAGGGGGAGGGCTGGTTCAAGTTGATTGGCCTCGCCGTCGTCGGGGCAAGACTGGGATCAATCTGCCGCTATAACAATATCCGGCATGTTCACGGCCATAGTTGCGCCGATGCAGGCTATGTACTGGCGTTTAGCAAACTTTCCGGTGGCCCGCCATTCAGCCTCTCCCTGCACGGAGACCTTGCCGTTTATGGGCGCGGGCATGACTTCAAATTCCAACATGCAAAGTTTATTGCTTGCGTCACCGACGCACTGTGCGAGCAAGTGAAGACTACGTTGCCTCACCTCGTCAACGAACCCCTGCTGATTCGAATGGGAATCGAGCGCGAGGTGGCGAATCAAAAAGGGTCCGACTGGAGTGCCCCGCAGGCATTGAAGATTGTCACAGTTGCTCGCTTGAACCAGATGAAGGGGCATCGGCACGCCATAGCTGCGGTCGCGACGCTCAAGCAAAGAGGGCTGCGAATTCACTACGATATAATCGGTGAGGGCGATTACCATTCGGAAATCGCGGAGCAAATAGAGAACGCCGGACTGCAGGCCGAAGTCAATTTGGTAGGCCCGCTACCCAATGACCAGATCGCCGAACGACTGTCCCGCTATGATGCTTTCGTTCTGCCCAGCGTCGGCCTTGGCGAGGCCGCACCGGTCGCGGTTATGGAAGCCATGGGAGTCGGCATACCGGTCGTCTGCTCTATCATCGGTGGAACGCCCGAAATGATCGAGCATGAGCGAACTGGCTTCCTTTTCACCCAAGGCGACGAGGCAGCTTTGGTCGACATTCTGGCGCGCTTGGCGGATGATCCTGAAATGAGAAAGCGCGTCGGTGAAGCTGGACAAAACCATGCGTATAACAATTTCCTGACGTCGGTGTCCGCCGCCAAACTTATGCATTGCATTCGCCAATGAACGGGCCAATGCCGCGCGTTCTGGTGATTGCCGAGGCAGCGAATCCGGACTGGGTCAGCGTTCCTCTGGTTGGCTGGAATATCGCGACCGCCCTTCGCAGCGTTGCCGATGTTCATATTGTCACACAGATCCGTAATCGCGCCGCATTTCTCAGCCGTGGCCTGATCGAAGGCCGCGACTTTACGGCGATCGATTCTGAAGCCTTCGCCGCCCCGTTTTACAAACTTGCCGAGCGCCTGCGGGGTGGCGAGGGCAAGGGATGGACGACTATCACCGCCCTGCAGTCGCTTGCCTATCCCTATTTCGAACATCTTGTCTGGAAACGCTTTGGGGCCGCCATCAAGGCGGGACAATATGACGTCGTCCACCGAGTCACGCCGCTCAGTCCGACCGCGGCGAGCAGCCTGGCGCGCCGTTGCCGACGCGCCGGTGTTCCGTTTCTGCTCGGCCCGCTGAACGGCGGGCTGCCGTGGCACCCCGAATATAGCCGGGAGCGGATCAAGGAGCGCGAATGGTTGTCTTATATACGCAAGGCCTATTCCTTCCTTCCGACCATACGCTCGACATATCGCAACGCTGCAGCGATCATTGCCGGTTCCTGCCACACCTCGGGCGAACTCGCTCACCACCGGCGGCCGATGATCTATATTCCGGAAAACGGCATCGATACCGCCCGTTTCGGGTCGGCTGCCGAAATCCGAAAGCGCCACGACAAGCTGCGCCTCGTGTTTGTCGGGCGACTTGTCCCCTACAAAGGTGCAGACATCGCATTGGAGGCTTGCTGCGAGCTTTTACGGGCTGGCAAAGCGCATTTCGACATCATTGGCGATGGCCCGGACATGGCCGCGTTGCAGTCGCTCGTGGCCAAGCTGGGGATCGAACACGCGGTGACGCTTCACGGCTGGCAATCGCATGAAAACGTCGCCGGTCTTTTGCGGACGTCTGATGTCATGGTATTCCCCAGCGTCCGCGAATTTGGTGGGGGCGTGGTGCTGGAAGGGATGGCGTGCGGGGTCGTGCCAATCGTCATTGCCTATGGCGGACCCGGCGAACTGGTGACGCCTGAATGCGGCTTCGCCATTCCAATCGGGCCACGAACGGCGATCACGCGACAAATCGAAACAATTGTCGCAGCAATCGCAAACAACGAATTTAATCTGGAAGTCATGTCGACTGCTGCGAAAGAGCGGATCGCGAAACTGTATAGCTGGCAAGCGAAAGCTGCGCAGATATCGGCAGTCTATCAGTGGCTTCTGACATCGCGTTCCGGCGTACCCGACTTCGGCTTCCTTGGCGAAGATTGAGCCGCGTATGAGCCCCCCCCCCACACACATCTCGTCAAGCGTGCCGGACTGGACACGTGAAGAGACCAAACCGCGCTCTTGGAACCCGTCCCGTGCCTTGCTGCGAAGCATTCGAGATTACCAGAGCGCACAAGGCCCACTTGCCACCATGCGCCGCAAATTCGCCGTGCTCCGGCACCGCCTGTGGTCGATCGTCACCGGCGCCGATATCCCGATCAACGCCGCGATCGGCGGCGGCCTGCTCATTCCCCACCCCAATGGCATCGTGATCCATCCCCACGCCAAAATCGGCTGTAATTGCCTGATCTTTCAGCAGGTGACGATCGGCGCGACGTCGAAAGGCATCCCCACCATCGGCGGGCATGTCGATATCGGGGCCGGCGCCAAGATCATTGGTCCCGTCCATGTCGGCGATCATGCCCGGATTGGCGCCAACGCCGTGGTGCGGGAAGATGTGCCGGCGCACGGCGTCTTTGTTGCGGCCGCGGGAACACTGCTGGATATCGAATAGTCGGTTCAGCCGAACCGGGCAGGCACCCCAATCGCCAGCGCCCCCGGCGGCACATCCGTCAACACAACCGCATTGGCGCCCACCGCGCACCCTCGCCCCAGTGTGACCGCGCCCAGTATCACGGCTCCGGCGCCAACGGATACGCCTGCCTCCAGCGTCGGTGCATCGTCAAGATCGGTGATGCGGCGGATGCCCAGGGTGCAATTTTGCCGGATGATGCAATCGTCACCAATGCGGCTGCGGCCATGAATGACGATGCCGCCCTGATGTTCAACGACGACGCGACGCCCCAGCGTGACGGTATAGGGCAGCTCGATGCCGTAAACGTTTCGGCAATGCCGATAGCCCCAACGGTAGAGCATGCTGAGCGGCGCGCGCAGGAGCCTGCTTTTGACCGTCATGCGCCAGACGCCGAAACGATGCACGGCAACGCTGCGGAACCCCGGCTTCGTCCATTCGCGGCCATGCGCGGCATAGTCTTCGGCGATCTGGGCGCAGAGGCTGGAAAATCCGCTCGTCATACCGGCTGCTTATACTCGATCAGACGGTGCTGGCGATGCAGCACATGGTTGGTCCAGCATTTCAGCGCCCCGCTGAATTCCGCAAATTTGCCGATGACGATCAACGCGCCATATCGCAGGCTGAACCGCCGGTCGAACCCGGCGCGATGTTTGCGCGCCGCAATGCGGCCGACCTGTACGGCATAGCTGGCGGCGAGTGCCGCCAACAGCAGCGCGCCCGCGAGCGGCTGCCAAAGCGCGCCAAGACAGGCCAGGCCGATGCCCGCGACGGGCCAGACGAACCCCCAGAAGAGGATGCTTTTCAGCTGTCGGCGCCACTGCGGGTCGGACCGCTGACCGTGGCGCAGAACATGCGCCGCATAAGCGAAACCCCCGCGTTTCGCGCGCTGCCACCAGCTGCCAAAGCGGAGGATGTTGGCATCGTGCAGCGTCATCTCGCCATCGATCCGCCGCACGAACCAGTCAAGCCGGGCAAGCCGCAGGCAAAGGTCGGGCTCTTCGCCCGCGATCAGATCGTCACTATACCCATTCGCCGCCTTGAGCGCCGCGACACGAAACAGTGCATCGCCGCCGCAAGCCGCGACAATGCCGACCGGCACATTCCATTCATCGTCGCACATCCGGTTATAGATGCTGCGGCCGGGGAAGCGTTCGCGCCGACGACCAAAGACGGCGGCAACCCCGGGTTCTGGCTGCATGGCTGCCAGCGCCTTGTCGATCCAATCGGCATCCAGTTCGCAATCGCCGTCAACGAACTGGACGAATTCGGCATCCAAGGCTGGGTCATCGACGATATGACGCCACCCGACATTGCGCGCGCGCGCCGCGGTAAAGCCAATGCTCATATCCAATGAGAGGACAGCGACCCCGATCGAGCGGGCGAAGGCAACGCTGTCGTCTGTCGATCCCGAATCGACATAAACCGCGGGTACCTCTGCGGGAATCGAGCGAAGGCAGCGCTGCAAGCGCGCGCCCTCGTTCCGGCCGATGACGACAACAGCAACGGATTTCCTGACCATCAGCCGTCCATCCAAGCCGGGGGCTGACCGGGCGCGTCGCTCGTTCGTGCGATGGCGCGCGCCGTATCACGCGCGCAGGCGCCCAGCCCGATCCGGAACAACGCGTTTCGCTCGGCCTGCGTGTCGGGCGATGGCCGGGTGCGAGACAGCGTTCCGATCAAGCGCGCGCAACTATCGCCGATCAGCCACGCGACATCGGCCAGCCAGGCGCTGAACCGGCCAGCGGTGAGGGCGAAATAGCGGTGACGCGATTGAAAGATATAGTCGGGAGGGGCGCGCTTGCCTTCCATCTGGCCATTCACCACACCCGTTGCGGCACCTGCGACGTGCATGACGCGGCTTTCGGGGCAGTGATAGGATTTCCAGCCATGCGCGGCAAAGCGATGCATAAGCTCCACCTCTTCGAAATAGAGGAAGAAGCCGGTGTCGAACAGGCCGGCATCGCGCAGGGCCTGCGTGCGGATCAACACGCTTGCGCCGGTCGCCCAATCAACAGGTCCCCGTTCGCCGATCGGAACAAGCACGGGCTTGATCCCGAGCAAACGGCCAACGCCCCCGATGCCAAGCCCGCGCATAAATTCGCGCGCAATCGATGGAAAGCGAAAGGCAGACCCGGACAGGGTGCCGTCCGGATTGACCAACTGACTGCCAATCGCCCCCGCATCGGGGCGGCGCGCCATATCCTCGACCAGCGCAACCAGCGCACCCGGCTCGATCATCGCGTCGGGGTTGATCAGCAATATCGCGTCGGGGGGCGTCTCGCTCGCCAGCAGGGTGAGGATAGCTTCATTATTCCCCCAGCCGAACCCACCGTTGAGCGGCAAGGGACGGAACTGGACCCAGTCGGAGAATGACATTTCGTTGAGCTTGGCCGACAAGATGGCGACCGAATCGTCGCCCGACGCATTGTCGACGACGATCGCTTGCAGCGATGGCAGCGCCTCTCGCTCGCGGCGCAGGCTATCGAGACAGGCAAGCACCATCGTCGGGGTGCGATAATTCACGATGGCCGCCGCGATGCGCATCACTCGGCCTTTTCTTCGGATAGATTGGCCGACCGTTCGGTGCGTTTCCAGACGACCTCCTCGCGCTTTACAATGCGAAGATAAACCGGGATTTTCCAGAGCAGGTAGAGCGGCAAACGCAGCAGGGCCTGAAAACCGAGCCAGTTCCGCCCCGCAATCAGCCAGTTGATCAGCACCGCAGCCGACGCGACGGCGAGCGCGAGGCCGAGGGCAATGAACGCACCCCACTGCCCGGTCATCGACGCTCCAACCCCCACCGCGAGCGTGATCGTCAGCGAAAGCATCAGCAGCAAGGCGAGCGGCGGGACGAGCAGGTGCAGGCCAAGCTGAAAGAGCTTGCGATTGCCCGTCGCAATCCCGTCCCACAGAGCCCGAAAACCAAAGGATCTGGCGATCGCCACAAAGCCCGTTTCCCAGCGCGTGCGTTGGTCCAGCGTGGCCTGCTCGGTCGCGGCCACACTTTTGACGAGGGCGTTCTCAAGGTAGGTCGGGGGCTGCCCCGCGCGGGTCAGATGCACACCGAGCGCCAGATCCTCGACGATTTCCGATGTTGCGAGCGGTGCACTGGCAATGACATTCCACGGAAAAGCCATCCCCGTCCCGACCAAGACCGCTGCCGCCCCCAGGCGATGCCCGCCCCGCTGCCGCACAATATTCTTCATCCAGAATGCGAAGTTGGAAATCTGTACCTTGGGTGAGGCGGTGAGATCGGGCTGCAAAATATAGCTGGCCTGCACCACGATGTTTCCGGCCACGCTGGCCTTCGCCAAAGCGGCAATCGATGCGGCATCGGTCTCGCAATCGGCATCGAATATGATCACGCACGCGGGCGGGTCGGGACGCAGATGGTCTATGCCAAAAGCCAGCGCAAATCCCTTGCCGCGATGATCGGCATCGAAGCGCTCAACGACCGCATGCCCCGCCCGCCGCACAATGTTCGCCGTTTCGTCGGAGCAATTGTCCGCCACGACCAGCAAACGCACATCGTCGGCGACGATCGCGGCCAGGCGAGCAAGCGTCACCTCGATCGTCCCTGCCTCATTATGCGCCGGGATCAATATCCGCGTCGTCGGCATTGCGCCGCGAGAGGGCATCGCCTTGAGCGGTGTCACGCCGAGAAGCGTCTCCAGGCTGAAAATCGTGAGCGCAACGAGGGGAGGGATCGCGATAATCCAACACAACAGGATGAGCATCACCCAGGTCCGCGACGATAACGGTGAAAGAGCGCGTTGAGTTGCCGGCCATTTGTGCGAGAATCATGCCGCGCAAGCACGCGCTCGCGCCCCACCCGCCCCATTGCGGCCAGCCGCTCGACCGGCGCGTCGATCACCGCGCCGAGCGCATCAACCAGCGCGTCAATTGATCCGGCGGGCATCAGCCAGCCGCATTGTTCGTCCACCAGCTCGGGCGTTCCGGCGATCGCTGTGACGATGACGGGGCGCTCCAGCGCCAGTGCTTCCATGATCACGACCGGCAACCCTTCGGCGAAGCTGGGCAAAACCATCGCACGCGACCCGAGCAGATGGTCGATGACCTTTTCGGAACTGGCCCATCCCGTGATCGTTACCACATCTTGCAAATCGAGCCGATGGATCATCGCCTCAATCTCGGGCCGCATCTCGCCATCGCCGACGAGCGTCAGACGGAAGCTTTTTCCGACGTTGACGAGCCGTGCCGCCGCCTCGATCAACAGGGGTATCCCTTTTTGTCCGCTAAGGCGTGCTACCGCGCACAGATGTGGCACGTCGGGCAGGTGGGAGTGATCGCGCTCAGCCAAATAACTTTCATCGACGCCGCAGCGGACCACCTCAATCTTGGTCCAGTCGGCAAAAGCGCTCCAGCGCATCAACTGACTGCGTCCGTAGCTGCTAATCCCCACGCAGAATGCCGAATCGGCGATTTTCCCACGCAGGTCGAGCGCGGCTGGCGCATCGAATTCGTCGGGGCCATGAACCGTGAAGCTGAAGGGGATGCCGGATAATTTCCCGGCGATCCGCGCCACCATGGCGGGGTTGGTGCCGAAATGCGCGTGCAGATGATCGACGCGCTGCGCGCGCAACCGGCGCGCCAGTGCAGCTGCCTCAGCAAGGTAAGCGGCCCGCCGAACCACTGGGCCGGGCCGCCACTCGACGCCCGACAAGGCGGTTTGTGTCGCTGCAAGGAACCGTGCCGGGGACAGGAACATTGCCCGCAAAACATCGAATAACAGGCGAAACACGCCAAGCTGCAGCAGCACGACGGTCTTCGCAACTTCGGCCCGATCCCGTTCATCGGGCAACTCGGCGAGCTGCGCAGGTCGCACGGAAAAGCGGTAGACTTCGGTGCCTTCGGCCTCAACGGCTTCGATTTCACGCCGTATGAAGCTATGGCTGGCGGCCGGATAGCGATTTATCAAATAGGCAACGCGCACCGTTCAGCCTTTATGTAAGTTTTCCAAAGTGCGACTAAGGCGTTCGACCGCCTTTGCAAGAATAGCTTGATTTTGTTAACGATCTTTTTCGTTGGCGAAGTTGCCGTGCGCCGCCTAAGCGTGGAAGCCAACCAGGTATTGAAAATGACAATTAGCGAACATTCTGCGCCGGACAACCCGCAGGTCAAAGCAGCAATTGATCGGCGCAGCGTCGTCGTCGGTCTTGGCCTCGCCGCAGGCGCAGCCGTTTCCTATTTCAACACCCCGCGCGCCCTGGCGTCCCCCATCGCTGAGGCGCGCTTTCAGCGCCTGATACCATCCAAGGTCGGCGGCTGGACCTCGCGCAAAAGCGCCGAGCTGGTCTTGCCGGCCGAGGATGAAGGTCAGGACAAACTTTACGAAAATCTGGAAACACGCATCTACGAAGGCCCTGATCTGCCGGCGATCATGTTTCTGATCGCCTACAGCAGCGTGCAAAGAAACGATGTGCAGGTGCACCGTCCGGAGGTGTGTTATCCAGCCGCCGGCTTTCCGATCGTCTGGACAAAACCGGCAACCATCGATGCTGGCAGCCGCCAGCTATTGGGACGCGAGCTTTTGGCCGACCGCGGCGGCCTCAACGAACGGATCATCTACTGGGTGCGGGTCGGCGAGGAGTTTCCGATCGGCTGGGCCGATCAGCGCCTAACCATGGCACTATCGAACGCGGGCGGCGTGACCCCCGACGGCTTGCTGTTCAGGGTATCGACGATCGAGGAAGATCCTGAACGTGCGGCAGGTGCCCTCAGGATGTTCATCAAGGCCTTCATTGCGACCTCCAGCCCGTCATTCCGCGAGACTGTTCTGTTCTGACAAATCGGGTGGATCGCCCGGTTGGCCCGATTCAGCGCCACATTTGAAGGTCAAAAAGATGCGACTAAACCGACGCTCTTTACTCATCGGGTCGGCCTCGGGAGCAGGGATCGGCGCGCTCGGCCTGACCGGCCTGTGGGCCGGAAATTTCACGAGCAGCGCTGTGGAGCCGCTACCGCGCGGCGAGAGCTTCCCCAAACTGCCGATCGGGATGAACCTGGCCGGCATCGCCGATTGGGAACCCGGGTTTCCGTTCAAGAACCTGTTTCTTGGCGCGCGGCCGTGGCTGACGCGCAACCTGAGCGGCAGCGGCGCGCATGACACGGAGAAGCAGGCCGCTTTCCAATATGACGAGGACGGTTATCCGCTGCAGGTTCCGGTCGCCGTGCCCGGCACTGCAGAGCCGCAGACCGTCTTTACCTATGTTCCCAATGTGCGGAAGCCCGGGCGCTATATCCTGCTCTACGACGGCGAAGGCGAGATCGACGGCCTTGCGGCCACTAAGGTAATATCGCGCAAACCCGGCCGGCTGGTTCTGCAAATGACCCACGACGGCAAACTTTACGAAGCCGTGGTGATCAAGCGGTCGAAGCTCGGGAATCATGTCCGCAACATCCGGGTGGTCGCCGCGGAGCATGAGGCCAGCAATCTGGCCGACGATCCGTTCTTGCCCGAATTCCTCGATTTTTGCCGTCCGTTCCACGCGCTGCGCTTCATGGATTGGGCCGGGACGAACAATTCGACCGAAGAGCATTGGAAAGATCGCAAGCGCCCCAGCTTTTACACGATGAAGGCGGTATCCGGCGATCCCGAAGCCATTTGGGGTCCTGCGCCGACGCCGTTCCAGCTCAAATTTTCCGGCGGGGTGGCGATCGAACTGATGATCCAGCTGAGCAACATGCTCAAGATCGACCCGTGGTTCTGTATCCCGCACCGCGCGACCGACGATTATATTGCGCAATTTGCGCGGCTCGTCCGCGAAAAGCTCGACCCCAGCCTGAAAGTCTATGTCGAATATTCGAACGAGATCTGGAACTGGATGTTTCATCAGGCCGGGTGGATGCTGCGGTCGCCGCTCGCCGGCGCGCTGGTCGAAGCCAAGGGCGGCAAAGCGTGGAAAGACAGCGCAAAGACGCAGGGCGAAGGCCATCCGGAACGGATCGGGGCGCTGTTCCGCCGCAATTTTGCGATCTGGGAGCGCGAATGGTCGGGTGAGGCGCGCAAACGCCTGATCCGGGTGGGCGCCGTGCAGGCGGCCTGGTTCGATGCGTCGAAGCGGACGATCCAATGGTGTCTGGACAATGGCGGATTGGATGCGGTGTCGCCCGCCGCCTATGTCGGGCCGGATAAGGCGATTCATGAAAAATGGGAAAGACTTGGCGCTGCCCTGACCCCGGACATGGTGATTGACGACATGGAAGGCGTGCTGGCAGCGATGCGCGCGGGCGACAGCTTTTCGCAGACCGTCGCCTTCGCAAAGCAGCATGGGCTTGCCTATGTCGCATATGAAGCTGGCCAGCATATCCAGTCCAAGGACCAGGCCGAAATGCCCTACAGTCCCGCGCTGGCGGCGGTACAGGCGCATCCGCGTATGTATGATCTGTATGTCGAAATGTTGCGGCTCAACCGGGACATCGGGTGCAGCCTGTTCGCGCATTTCAGCAGTGTCGGGCGGCAAGGCACCCGCTGGGGCAGCTGGGGAGCAAAGGCCAGTTATGATACGCCCAACGCCGACAGCCCCAAAATGCGGGCGTTGCTCGATTGCAATGTCGCGCGCGCCTGAGCCATGATGCGCTGACGAGGGGGCACGGCGATTCCGAATATATTTGCCAATGCAATGCTGGCCTTCTGGCCGGTGGTGACGATGATATTGTTCATTCTGTTGCCCGCGCATCGCGCGCTGATCTGGTCGGTGCTGGGCGCCTATCTGATCCTGCCGGTCGGCACATCGTTCGAAATTCCGGTGGTGCCGTCGCTGGACAAGACGGTGATTTCCAACCTGTCGATCCTGCTTTGCTGTTTCCTGTTCGTCCGCGAAAAATGGCTGGGGGCGCTGAAAGACCCGGCCGTGGTCGCGTTGGCCGCGACTTTTGTCCTGTCGCCCTTTTTCACCGCCTTTTTCAATCCCGAGCCGCTCATTTATGCCGAGCGCTTTATCCCCGGCATGACGATGTACGACGCGCTGGCGCAGGCCGCGGTCAATGCCATCACCCTGATCCCCTTTGTCGCGGCCTATGGTCTGATCAACAACGACGAGCGGCGCTGGCAGGTGATCATCATCCTGGTCACCGCGGCGCTGGCCTATTCGGTGCTGATGCTGATCGAGGTGCGATTGAGCCCGCAGCTGCACCGCATGGTCTATGGCTTTTTCCCGCATAGCTTTGGCCAGCAGATGCGCGCGGGCGGATTTCGCCCCGTCGTGTTCCTGGGCCACGGATTGCTGGTCGCGATCTTTTGCGCGATGGCGGCGACCGCAGCGATCGCGCGCTGGCGCGAGGCAAGAGGACGGCAAAGAACGCGTGCGGGCCTGATCGCGCTCTATTTCGGGGTCCTGCTGGTGCTGTGCAAATCGGTCGGCGCCCTCCTGTTGGCGGCGGTATTCGCGCCAATTGTCGCTTTTCTCCGCGCCAGGCGCGTTGCGCTCATCGCCGCCACCGCCTGCGTCATGATGTTGCTGTACCCCGCCATTCGCAGCGCCGGATTGGTCCCCACCACAACGATATCGGAACTGACCGGTTCGTTCAGCGCCGACCGGCAGGGGTCACTGGGAGTCCGCTTGATCAACGAAGACCAGTTGTTGCAGCGCGCGGCCGAAAAGCCGATCTTCGGTTGGGGCAGCTGGGGCCGCAATCGCCTTTATTCGGCCGAAGATGGAAAAGATTTGAGCATCACCGACGGCGCCTGGATCATCACCTTGGGGATGTGGGGATGGGCCGGCTATGTTGCGATGTTTGGACTCTTGTGCCTTGGGGGTGCGCAGCTTTTGTGGCGCCGCAAGCTACTCAAGTCGATCTCTGTCGCATCCGTGTCACTTTGCGGGTTGCTTGCGATAAATCTGTTCGACAGCATTCCCAACGCTTCGATCAGGCCCATTACCTGGTTACTCGCTGGCGCTATTTTCGTTATAGCTTCCCAACGGACGGCGCGAGTAAAGGCTCGAACGGGCGATGATCATGGCAATGCAGCTGTTTCAGCAAGGTGAAAACCATGCGTATTACCTTTGTCGTTGCGGCAGTCGATTTTGGCGGCGGAATCCGGGTCGTCGCTCAATATGCCGAGGGGTTGAGACGTAAAGGTCACGAAGTTCTGGTGGTATCGCCGCCGCGCTACCCTAGCGGGCGAATTGCCAAATTCCGCAACACCTATTTCCCTCCCAGCAAAGTCGCGGTTGCCAGTCATTTTGACGACACCAAAGTGCCGGTCAAATTTCTTGAGCGTTACAGGCCAGTCAGAGAAACGGACGTCCCGCCCGCGGACGTCATTATCGCGACTTGGTGGGAAACAGCCGAATGGATCGCTTCTTTTCCCGACGATCGAGGAAAAAAGTTTCATTTTGTACAGGACTATGAAATTTGGAACGGCGACAAAGAACGCGTCGATGCCTGCCTAAGATTGCCTATCGAAAAAATTACGATCTCGAGCTGGCTTGAACATATCCTTGTTGAACAAGTGGGAACAGCGAAGCCAGCCATTATACTAAATGGCGTCGACACGAAAAAATTTCGTCAGCCTGAGCGCCGGATGCCGAGCCTACCCACAATAGGCTTTGTTTACACGACCAATGTCCGAAAAGGTATTGATATCGCGATCGCTGCCTTGATCAAAACGAAAGAGCATATTCCAAATTTGCGGTGCATTGCGTTCGGGCATGAACTGCCGGGCAGCAATCTACCGTTACCTGACTTTGTCGAATTTCGTTTGTTACCACCGCAAGAAGAGATTCCTCATATATATGGACAATGCTCCGCTTGGCTGTTCACCAGCCGTGAGGAAGGATTTGGACTCCCGATACTGGAAGCTTTTGCATGCGGAACGCCAGTGGTGGCCACCACGGCAGGCGCGGCGCCCGATATTCTGGCCTGCGGGGGGGGGATCTTGTCGGAGAGTTATGAACCGGACAAAATAGCAGAAAAAATTACAGCCATTTTGAAATTGAATAACAATGAATGGAAAAATCTTTCTGACGAGTCTCTTCGAATATCGTCCAACTTTTCTAACGAGGCTTCCGTAAATAACATGGAGAGAATGTTAATTGCAAGAGTGTCAAATAGAAATTAAATAGGTGTCATTAATTTTTTTGTGAGTCAATTTTATTGATTGAGCTTCAAATTATGAATTCATAATTGCACGAAACAACCCAGACCCCCAAGACAGCGACCTGTCATAAATCATGTCTCGAACCCCAGCCGTAGCAGCGCATTTTTCACGATACACGTCCGGACTATCAATAAGACCACAAAGCGCGTGTCGGAGTGCAACCTGATCATCCGCTTGATACATCGTGCAACTGTCGCCCAGCAGATGGCTGGCAGGCACAACGGAACTCAGGATCGTCGGAATTCCGTGCGCCGCCGCCTCGAAGCCGACCACCGCCAAGCCCTCATTAAAGCTTGTCATGGTGGGGCAAACCACAAGATCAGACGCTGCGATCGCGGCATGAACGCCTTGGGAATCAACACGGCCGAGAAATGAAACTTTCTGGGACAGGGAAGATGTAAGCAACCTGTGCCGTAACTCAGGCGCAGCATCGCCGTCGCCAGCGATGGTAAGCCTTAAATTCGGGTACTGCTGCGTAATCTGCTCGAACACATCGATCAGAAGGAACACGCCTTTCGGTCGCTCCACACGTCCCAAAAACAACAGATTGCGAACGTCGGTTCGCTCTTCGATCGGATACCGCGACACGATCTGCGGACACTCAACATCAGCTTGTATTCGACCGTCAGTCAGCAAGGCGACCTGTCTGGCACATTCGTGCGACGTGCAGATGGCCGCGTCGAGCGCCCGCGCGTGCGAGCTTAGGAGTGCTTTGCGCAACCGCGCCTTGAGTCCTGTGGGTTCGCTGCCTTGCGGCCAGAAACTATTGTGTGCGGTGAGCACGAGCTTCCTGTTTTTCGTCAGCCTTGGCCAGGAGAGAGCAGGATTATGCGTCGAGGTCACCACGACGTGCGGATCATAATCTCCGACGATCGCATTAATCGATTTCGCAAACTGATACTGGCTCCAGAAATAGCTCCAGCGGCCTGTTGCCGGCCGCGGCACGATTTGCTGAAAATGAAACCGGTCGGACATCGACTCCCGCGCGGCAGCTACGGACTCCAGCGATATGATAAGGGAATGGGCATCAAGGCGATCCATCAGTTCATAAAACATGAGCGAATAGGCGATGATCGGAACGCGGGGTTCATGCTGCTGCGCGCGCCAATGTTGAAATGTGCCCGCGACATCGCCCGGCCCCGGAATGAACGCCACACGCAGGGCGTCGGACGTCGAGAGGCCCAGATGCTTGCGAACGTCGCTGCCCGCGCTGCCTGGGATCTGTAGGATATCAGAGAATTCATTCATCAAGAGCGGAGTTCCGTATAGCTGAGCAAGCAACCATCCCCGGTTTCGATCAGGCCTTCGGATTTGGCGTGATCGATCAGGGTGGCAAATCGCACGTCGCGATGGTTGAGTTTGTGCACAGGCGCGCTGGGGAGGAGGCTCAGAGACAAGCGAAGCAAAGTGTCATCGGGCGTTTCTGCGTCACCGGCACAATGGCCGATCAGGCTGGGCTGGACATGGAACAGAGTGGGGACACCAGACCATAGCTCGGCCAATTGTTCGTCCGTCTTTAGCAGATAGGCCAACGTGAAGTTATGGAAAGCATAAGGGTACATTCGGCACGAACGCCCCCTTTTTGGATCGACGAAGAACAAAGAATCGCGGTGTCGCTCTGCTCGATTGAACCGGGCATAATCCAGAGCGTGCCGACTGAAAAAAATTCGCTTAGAGTTCGGCGGGAACCGCTTTACGCGGAAATAGTCACAATAAAGCTCTAGCCAAGCCTTTATCAGTGCGTTGCCTTTGTCCGCGTACAGAAACCAGTTTTGCAAAACGAGCTCCGGTCGCCCGGTAGAACGGAAAGCAAAAAAACCTTGGCGTCGCAGGTCGGGAACTAGCCAGTCCTCGAGCGGTTGTGTGGGAAGCAGCGTAGAGTCTACCCAAGCCCCACCGTGCTTTGCCAGCAGATACGTTCTTGCGATATCAGTCTTGACCTGCGGCGTCATTCGCGAAGTGCTCACCCCCATCTCACTTAAGATGGCATCCACTTGTTCATTTTCGAGCACCGTGAATGTTGAAGATGGATTTAGGTTTTCCCACAGATCAAAAATACTCTGAACATGCTTGGGTGCATTTTTCCTACCTTGAAGCCAAGCGCTCCATATATTCATAAAGATCGCCTTCTATAAAACCAGTACGATAAGAAATTTCGGGTCTATGGACGTCAATAAATTTCTGGTATAAAATAAACAGACGAAATCCATATTAGAAAAATTATGCTAAGGAACTGGAAGTCCAATTTTAAGTCCAAAAATTCAAAATTATAGGCAGAAATCCAAACAAGAATTACCAATATGATATTGGCTATACTCACGCCATACAGCATTCCGATGATGTCATTTGCGTAGAATCCTAACAACATTCCTACTATTCTAAGCAACGCTGATGCTGTCATTAGGAAAAAATATTGTGGTGCCCTTCCAATTGCCAAAATTGCGGCTGTATAGCCTTGCCCGACAGACGCAATGGCGTTAGCGAGCGACAAAACGATCAGATAGACACCAGCCTCATGGTATCGCGAATCATACAAAATTCGGATGAGCGGCTCGGCCAAGATCATAACGCTGGCGTATAGAAGGAGTGAAACCCCAAGTGTGCGCAAGCGAAGCGCGTGCAGTATCGCGCGCGCATTCTGCGGAGCGTTCAAATATGTCTCGGCCAGAACGGGAAGACCGATCGATCCTGATAGTTTAAGAGCCAAGTCGTTGGGGATGCCCGCAATCGTGTATGCGATCGCCAAAATTCCAAACTCGGCTGGTGTGAGAAGGCCTCCCTGAACAGCCTTCAGACCCTCTCCCCCCAAATAGGTTGCCAAGGTCGAAAACAGCATCCAACGCCCAAAATGGATCAACGACTTCGTGGATTCCCCGTCCAGCATAAACTGATGCCGATGCCGGGGCAGCACCGCATAGGCTATTGCTACCGTCGCAGCGCTGCTGATCACATTCGCTACCGCCAATGCCCAGACTGATCGCCAAAAATAAGCCAAGGTGACGAGGAGAATGATTGACACAAGCTGTCCGACCAGTTGAACGATCGTAATCGTCCGGAAATCCAGCCGCCGCTCCGCCGTTGCCATGCCGATGGACATGAACCCATTTATCGCCGCCGTGGTGCTGAGCACCGCCAGCAGCGGGAATAGGATCGGCTGTTCATAAATCAGCGATAGCGGATAGGCGATTGCGGCGCCGATGACGCAGAGGAGCAAGCCGCGCACAACCTGAATTGTCCAGGCGGTGTTGAGAAATTCAGGATCATCGCCGCGCGGGTCGCGAATGACCGCGGGTTTCAGGCCGATGTCGGAAAACATTTGCAAACCGACGAGGAACACGGTGGCCAGCGCCATCAACCCGAATGCTTCGGGAAACAGCAGTCGCGTCAGAATCAGGTTGGAGCCCAGCTGCAGCACCTTTTGGATGCCGAACCCGACGCCGATCCACGCGCCCGAGTGGACCGCGCGGCTGCGCAGCGACGATGTCGCATCCTGGCCCAGCACCAACGATTTCAGAAATGCCAATCGCTGCTTCACTTGCACGGAATTCAGGCCCGATCCGATTGTTGCTGATGCCGACGCGGTCGCTCAGTGCGGTACCACCCGGCTTTCGCTTGTCGAGCGAAAACAATGCGCCGCGCGGGTAAAGAAACGCTGTGCGGCAAGACATGCTGTCTGGATTCGGGACCGTCGGCAATGGCAGCGGGCCAGCTATGTTCACACAGCTTGCGTCCTCGGCAGAACCTTTGCTAGATGCAAAGCCTTGGGAGAGCGTCAAATCCGCCGCGGTGGCGGGCCGACATTCTTGCCCGATGCAAAAGCGAAAGTCGAACTTGCACTCTTCGGGCACCAAATCCGTGAAGCGCGTATCGTGGGCTTGGTTGCAGCATTGCTGGCCGGCGATGCTGGGGCTGGCCGCGATCACCTTTCCCACCTGGCGCTTCATCACCACCGAAAGCTGGTCGACCGAACAAGGATCGCACGGCCCGCTGGTGCTCGCCTCGGGGCTCTGGCTCCTGGTCAAGATGCTGCCCGAAACGGCGGCGGTGCGGCGGGCACCGCCCGCGTGGCGCGCCTATGGCGCCATTATCGCGATGGCCGCCGCCCTCATCCTGTTCCGCACCGCGGCGGTGATCGAGCTGGAGGTCTATGCCCTGTACGCGCTGTTCGTCGCGGTCTTGTACAGCTACATTGGCGCACGCGCGCTGCAAATCCTGTGGTTCCCGCTCTTTTACCTGCTGTTCGCGGTGCCGCTGCCCGACAGCCTGGTCGCGGCGCTCACCAATCCGCTGAAAATGTGGATCAGCGAAAGTGCGGTGTCGCTGCTCCACTTTGTCGGCTACCCGATCGCCAGTGCGGGGGTGATGATCCAGATCGGCCAATATCAGTTGCTCGTCGCGGCGGCCTGCGCCGGACTCAATTCGCTGATCACGCTGACGGCGCTCACTTTATTCTATGTCTATCTCAGCCACCGCGCCAATTGGCGTTACATGGTGCTGCTGATCGCCGCCGCGGTGCCGATCGCGATCTTTTCGAACATGATGCGGGTGCTTTTGCTGATCCTGATCACCTATCATGGCGGCGAAGCAGCGGCGCAGGGGTTCCTGCACAATTTTGCGGGGATGACGACCTTCGCCATCTCGCTGGCAACGATCTACTTGCTCGATCTGGCGGTGCAGCAAAGCCTGGGCTGGAAGCAGCGCCGCAGACAAAAAGTTTAAAAAGCTTAACCGATCTTTTCATCCGCGGCCGCGAACGGCTTCAGGAAATGATAGATATAGGCCATGACCGCGACGATCACCAGCACGGCCGGGATCATATAGCCCTCATTCCCCAGATAGTTGGAAACGGCGCAGCCCACGGCGGGCGGCAGATAATGATAGATTTTATCACGCGGCTCCTCTTCGGACGACCGCTGCAAGAACAGCACGGCCAATGCCACGAAGACGGCGACGGTGACCCAATCGTAGACAGTTTCCAATTCGGAATCCTCGTTGTAAAGTAGTCTTAAGTGTCGCTATGGCACCCGTTTAATTTCAGGGCAGAAATTCGCAATTTGCGATCTGCGATCCTTAGGGGGCGTAAGTGAATTATACCATAACTGCAAGACTGGCATTGGCCGGCGCGGCGTTCATCGCCCTCCATGCCTGCAGCAGCGAACCGACCGGCCAGGTCGTCGCGGTCGTCAACGGCGAAGAAATTACCCAGCAGGAACTTAACGCCGAAATCGCCGAGCTTCCCGCGCCGCCGGTCGGCGACAAGGAAGCGATCCGCCGTCAGATCCTGCAGCAGATCATCGATCGCCGCCTGATGGCGCAAGTCGCCAAGGAGGACGGCCTCGATCGCGATCCGATGTACGTCATCCGCGAACGGCGTCTCAAGGAAGAGCTGCTGGTCCAGATGTACGGGGTGAAAACCGCCGACACCGTGCGCGTTCCCGACGCCGCTTCGGTGAAGAAATATCTCGCCGACAATCCCGGCAAATTCAGCCAGCGCACCGCCTATCTCGTCGATCAGATCAGCTTCGACTTCCCCAGCGATCCGAAAATCCTGAAAGCGCTCGAAGCCGACAAATCGCTGGCCGATGTCGAGGAAACGCTGAAAAGCTTCAAGATCGACTATGCGAAGGGCGCCAACAGCATGGATTCGGGAAATATCCCGACGCCAGTGCTCAACCAGATCCTTGCACTCCCGGCGGGCGAGCCGTTCATCATCCCGATGCAGGGCAAGGTCGTCGTCAGCGTCATTACCGGCCGTCAGCCGGTGCCGACCACCGAGCAGCAGGCCAGCCCGATGGCGGCGCAGACCATGCGCGCAGAGAGCATCGGCAAGGTTCTGCGCACCCGGCTCGACGAGGCCAAGGCCAAGGCCAATATCACCTATCAGGACGGGCTGGCGCCGTTGCCCAAAAAGACCGCCGCAAAATAACCGGCGAAACATCATGCTGGTCGCGGCGCCATAGCGCGGGACCAACACAGACCGATGGAAAAGATGTGCCACGCTGAGACAGCTAATTGGTTGATATACCGTCAACTACCGCGCATAAGCGTCGCGAGTCGAAAGAGAGGGTTGCCGTGACGATCGAAGGGGCCGCGCCAAAAGCGCCAGCGAGCTACAGGAAGACACGCGTCCTCCTGCTCCTTGGTGTCGCTCTTATCGGCTTCAGCCGCCTTGAGGACCGTGCCATTATCCAGATGCCTGGTGCCGCGCCGAGCGCCATGGCGGCCATGGCGATTCCGCCGTCGGACGAGGCCGACGACGGTTCCTATGCCGACAATCCCGATGCTGTGGTCCGGGTTGGCAACGCCACCCGCGTTCCGCGGAACCGAATTCGCCGCGCCCTGCGCGAGCGGGATTTCAACACAGTCGCTGCCCGCGGCGTCGATCCGGCGGTGGCAGCGCCCGCCGCAGCGATTGGAGGCACCCCGGCCGACGCCGCCACCGTGGCGGCTGTCACCGATGCATTTGCACCGGCTGCCGGGACACCGGCAACCTTTGCTTCGCTTGGCCCCGCGCTCGGGCCAACGGCAACGCCGGTGTTTTCTGCCAGCCTCCCTCCGCCCGCCAATGGCGGCGGAACTGGTGGCGGAACCGGCGGCGGCAACACAGGTGGCGACCCGGGCGGACAGCCTGGAACCGATCCGGTTAGTGCGATTCCCGAGCCCGCGACCTGGCTTTCACTGATCCTCGGGTTTTTCGGTATTGGCGCCGTTCTGCGCCGCCGAAACGGGCGACGGGCGCTGCAACCCGTGACGGCTCGCGCACTGCGTTGAACGTCCAAGCGATGAAATCGTCGAAGCGGTCTCCGCTTTTGAAGCTGGCCGCACAGGCTTGGCTTGGTCTCGCAGGGATATACTTCCTGTGGGAAGCGATGAACTATCGTGGATTTTTTGGCAGACTTGCAGAGCTCCAGATTCATTATTTCGGCGCCTACGCGCCGCTGCTGACCTTCTTGTTCCTTTTTGGCCTCGCCGCCCTCCCGGCATGGCTTGTCCTGCGGTTCCTTCGTCGCCGCGAACAGGAAGAACAGAGCCTCGACGAGGCACTGATCCTGCAGATCAAGCGCGGCAAGAAGCTGCGGACCATATTGTACAGTTTTGCCGCTGCGACGGCTGTGGTGGTCGTTGGTTTTGTCGTCTTTGTGCTGTTCCTGTTGCCAAGCCCGCAGGGCAATGCGCAAACGATTGCAGCCAGCGATCTTGGGACGATTGCGGTCAAGGAAGGCCCGGCCCGCTTGGTCGGCGGAGAGATCGGGACGATTGTCTTTTTTGGACAAGACTGGTTTATCGGTGACGATCGGATGGCATTTGCGCCCTACCGCGCCGCTGGAGATGGCCGCCTCGCGCGCGTTTTCGTGCAGCTCGAAGCCAAGAATAGAACGCAGCTCGCAACCATCACACAGCGGCCCGCATGGTCTGGAATACTCGTCCAGGGCGGCTTGCCGGGCACTGCGCGCGTTCTGTTCAATTCGCTTGGGGTTGGGATCAGCGATCCCTACTACACGCTGTACCGCGACGAATACTCGCTCAAAATCCGTTATTGGCTGCAGGCAATCCAATGGACGATCCTGGCCGCGTTTCTGATCATTTTCGGGCGGATGCAGACCCGGCGCATCAAAAAGCTCGAAGAAGAGCGCACCGCCTTGGTTGCTTGATATCGCAGGATTGCATCAGCCGCATCCGCGCGGCGTGGCTCGAATCCCTAACGGCCCGTTAATCATGCCGTGAAACGGAAGCTGAAATCGTTGCCGTTAATGCGGCCCCATGCGGCAATGTCTCACCTTCTGTGCAGGCGTAGTAACTGCGGTTGTCGCAGCATCCCTCCTCGCGCCAGAGGATCAGCGGTTGGCCGCAACCGCTTTTTCGGTCAGTGCCGCACCAGCAGCCAGTGACGAAGCGCAAAGAAGTGCGGAAACGCGCCGCGACGACAATGGACTATTCTACATCGGCGGCAAGGTTGGGTCGAAAACGATCCGCTTTCTTGTCGACACCGGCGCGAGCCACGTCATCCTGAGCCACGCCGATGCCCGCAAAATCGACTCCTATACGGCGGTCGGCGACACAGGCACGGTGATGACCGCCGGCGGCCCGGTGGCGGTCGACTGGATCGTGATCAAGGACGTTGCGTTCGGCGACCATTCGATCAAAAATCTTAAAGCCGCAATCCCGCGGCGCGACGTCGGGCTCTCGCTGCTCGGCCAAAACGCGCTCGCACAGTTCGATGCCGTTCATATCGACGGCGACCGCCTCACGCTCGTTCGCTAGCGCGCCGCGAGCGGTCGCGGCGGCGCGCCGGTCTTACTTCAGCAAATCCATGGCAAACGCACGGACTTCGGCGGCGATGTCGGGTCGTTCGAGCGCGACCGCCAGATTGGCCTGGATATATCCAGCCTTCGATCCGCAGTCGTACCGCGCGCCATCAAAGGTCACGGCGTGGAACGGCTGGGTACCGATCATGCTTGCCATCGCGTCGGTCAGCTGGATCTCGCCGCCCGCGCCCTTTTCCTGCCCTTCCAGCACGCGCATCACTTCGGGCTGGAGGATATAGCGGCCCGAGATGATCAGGTTCGACGGCGCGTCGGCCACCGACGGTTTCTCGACCAGCCCGGTGACTTCGGTCAGCGCCCCGTCGCGCGCGCCGGGGGCGATAACGCCATAGGAGGAGACCTGGTCGCGCGGCACTTCGAGCACCGAGATCAGGTTGCCGCCGACCTGATGGTAGGCATCGACCATCTGCTTCATGCAGCCGGGCGATCCGTGCATGAACTCGTCGGGCAGGAAGATCGCAAAAGGCTCGTCGCCGACGATCGAACGCGCGCACCAGATCGCATGACCCAGCCCGAGCGGCTCCTGCTGGCGGACATAGGCGCAGTTGCCGGGCCCCAGCCGCGTCGGCT
>PNNB01000021.1 GCA_013823985.1 Sphingopyxis sp. | reverse complement strand
CAGCAGATCTCCCGCGTCACCTCGATAAAGTCGCGGCCCGACTTGGCAATCAACGATGGATTGGTCGTCACACCATCCAGCAAACCTGTCGCCGCCAGTTCCTTGATGTCGTCAATTTCGGCTGTGTCGGCAAAAAATTTCATGGGCAGGGTACCGTTCCGTTTGTTGATGTTCCAAGCGCTATGCGCGAGATGGAGAGATCGAGTTTTGCCGACGTCCGGATGCTCAACGGCACCTGCGTTTTGGACATATCAAGACCTGCTTTGGCAAAACAACTCAGCGCGATTGTCATTGTCTGCCACCCCTTTCCTTGTTCCGACTTCAGGCGGGTCGCGACATCCAGACCATTGCCGGCTGGTTTCAAGCCCACATTATATCCTGCAATCTTGACGGGACCATCGCCAATTGCATCGACGCGATAGTCGATCTCGATTGCAACCGCGCCATTGGTCTCACGGCTGAGATCGAGTGGTTGCGTTGCGGCCAGTGCGACCGTCGCTTCACCGGCACCCGTCCACAAAAGCCGCCGCGAATCCTCTTGGCGGTTGCGATCCACGGCAAAGCTGCGCACAAAGTCGCCGTTGGTGCCAATTCCGTTGTGCAGCTTTTCCAGGTCATTCCCACCGGCGCGGTAAAAGTCGAACGACAGCGCCGTCTTGCCACGTTCAAACCATGTTCCCACCGGCAATTCGGCGCCTGCGGCGAGACCACTGACCTCGCCCAGTTGCCCCACTTTTCCGGGCTTCGCATAACTCAATCCGTAGCCGTACGCGAACAAGGGATCATAATCCTTGTCGCCAACATTCAGCACATATTGCGTCGCGCGTCTTGGCCAGCTGAAGGGCAGCGTGCCTTTGAAGTCGTTCTTTCCGAACAACACATCAGCGACACCGCCACCTTCAGAGCCCGGCAACCAGGCCGCGACAAATGCATCCGAAGCGTTGAGATGGTGGTTCACCCAAAGCGGACGACCGGACAAGAATATGGCCACGGTCTTGATGCCGTCGGCCTTATATTTGCGCAAAAGTTCCAGATTGTCCGACTTGTCGCGGAAAATCAGATCGGGGATGTCACCCTGAAACTCGGCATAGGGATCTTCACCAAAAACGACCACGGCCACATCCGGCTTTGCGTTATAGGTTCCGTCCTTGCTGAGCACTGCGTTCTGGCCGCCGGCATCGAGCAGACCTTTCCCGATGGTCGTAGCGCCGGGAAATTCGGAGTCGGGTAACCCGGTTCCCTGCCAGGACAATGTCCATCCGCCGGATTGCTTCATATAGCTGTTGGCACCGTCGCCTGTGACCAGAATCTTCTGGCTGGACTTCAACGGCAATGCTGCATTTTCATTCTTCAACAGCACCAGCGATTCCCGGACAGCCTGACGGGCAACGGCCCGGTGTTCGGGCGAGCCGATTTTATCAAATTCGCCACCAAAGGGTCGTGACGATGGGCGTCCTGCCTCGAACAATCCGGCGCGCAGTTTGACCCGCAATATGCGGGCGACGGCCTCGTCAAGCCGCGCCTTGGAAATCGTTCCGTCCTTGACCTGCGCAACTGTGTTGATCCACAAATCCTTCCAGCTATCGGGCGCCATAAAAAGATCGAGGCCTGCGTTGAACGCAGCGGGGCAACTTGTCGTTTTGCATCCTGCAACCTGGCCATGGCCATTCCAGTCGCCGACGGTGAAACCGCCAAAGCTGAGCCGCCCCCGCAATATGTCGGTAAGCAGTGATTTGTTGCCGTGCATTTTTTCGCCATGCCAGCTGTTGTAACTGGCCATCACCGACTGCACGCCCGCCTCGATTGCAGGGCGATATCCAGCCGCCTGTATATCGCGCAGTTCCTCTTCGCTGCTGATGTTGTCGCCCTGATCCTTCCCGCCATCGGTGCCGCCATCGCCGACGAAATGCTTGGCGGTGGCCACGATATGGGCACCCTTCAGCCATTCCTTCGTGCCCACTTTGCCCTGCAAACCTTCAACCAAAGGTCCGGCATAGCTTGCGACCACTTCGGGATTTTCGGAATAGCTTTCATAGGTCCGGCCCCAACGGTCATCGCGGACAACCGCCAAGGTCGGCGCGAAGGTCCAGTCGAGACCGGTAACGCGCATTTCGATCGCCGTAACTGCGCCGATTTTGCGCATCAGTTCCGGATTACGCATCGCGCCAAGGCCGATATTATGGGGGAACAGGGTCGCGCCGGTCACATTATTATGCCCGTGCACCGCGTCACTTCCCCATGTCATGGGAATGATCGGCAGGTTGCCGTGCGGGCGCATCGAGGCATCGTAAAAGCGGTCGGCATCGGCGAGCCATTCAGGCGCAGGTGCCCATTGCTTGCCACCCGGCGCACTGTTGCCGCCATTGAAGACGGAACCGAGATGATATTTGTACATGTCTTCCGGGGTGGTGCTCGCCAAATCGCCCTGAATGATCTGGCCGACCTTTTGTTCAAGCGACATGCGACTCAGAAGATCTTTGATTCGCGCCTCAATCGCAGGGTCTTCAGCAACTGGATTCTGGACCTTTGGCCACAGCGCGGGATTTGCCACACTGCTACGTGAACGTTCACTTTCCGCCATAATTGCGGTCGAAAAAGCCGCTGTACACAGCAATGCTGTCGCCAGAATTTTACGCATTGAACCTCTCCTGCTTATTGTGGTAGCGCTATCACAATCAAGAAGGGCGTCAAGACCCTTGCGTAAAGTTGACGACTGCAATGACGTGGAGAGGACCTAAGCAGCATGAAACATCACCTATACTTCATGGCCCTGATGGCATCGGCGATGACCGTACCCGCCATGGCCAAGACCGACAGCCTTCCCGTCGGCCGATGCGTCAATATGGGCAACAGCCTTGAAACACCCACCGAGGGTGCTTGGGGCGGCAAGAAGATCGATGCGGCTGACTTTACGCGGATCGCAAAGGCCGGGTTCAACACAATCCGCCTGCCCGTGCGCTGGTCGACCCGCCCGGGTGCGGATGCCCCCCATAGCATTGATCCAGTGTTCATGAAGCGGGTCAAGCAGGTGGTGGCGGATGCGCGGTCCGCCGGTCTCAACGTCATTTTGAACAGCCACCATTTCGAGGAAATCCACAAGGATCCAAGCGACGCCAACATCGCGAAGCTTGCCGCCATGTGGACTCAGGTCGCAGCCCAGTTCGCCGATGCACCGGAAGCACATCTGTGGTTCGAGATCGAAAATGAACCCCATGACAAGTTCAACGACAGCAATTTGCTCAAAGTGCTGACACCCGCACTCGTCGAAATCCGCAAGACCAATCCGACCCGCCCGGTCATCATCGGCGGGGAATTCTGGAGCGGGATCAACTCGCTTAAAACCCTGAACTTGCCGGACGATCCCAATATCGTCCCGACCTTTCACTATTATGATCCGTTCAACTTCACCCATCAGGGGGCGAGCTGGGTCGACCCAGCCCCACCTCTGGGCCGCACCTATGGCGGGGCAGAGGATCAGAAACTGCTGAAAGACGATGTCCAGAAAGTGCGCGACTATATTGCGCGCACCGGCAAGACGCCGTTCATGGGCGAGTTCGGCGCGCACACAACTGTATCGCTTGACGAACGGGTGAAATATCAAAAAGCTGTCCGCGTCGCGTTTGACGAAATCGGAATTGGCATGTGCGCTTGGGCCTATACGAATACCTTCCCGCTTTGGGATCATGAAAAGAAAGCGTGGGTGCCCGGTATGCGCGATGCCATGGGCCTGAAGGAATAAGCGCCGATGACGAAGATGCGTTTTCTTGCACTGGCGATGTTTGCGGCGTCCTGCCATATCCCTGCCCTTGCGCTGGACGACCAACCGACGGCAGAATTGCAGGCGCTCGACGATGCATTGCCCGGCAGTCTCATTAACGACCCGACACGGCTCGATTGGCAGATTTTCGGGACAGGCCAGACCAGCAAACCGGTCAAAGGCGAAGATATTCCCGGCGGCAAGGCAGCATTGCAAATCGCCGTGCCAAAGGCCGGTGCTACCTTGTTCGAAATAGGGGCAAATGCCCCGATTACCACGTCCATCAAGGCCGGAACCGATATCGTTGTCGCCTTTTATGCACGCACGGTTTCGGCGGACACCTCCGATGGGAAAGGGCGCATCGGCGTTCGGGTTCAGCAGAATGTCGCGCCTTATTCCGGGTTCGGAGACACGACGCTTGTCATCGACAAGGAATGGAAGCTTTACGAAGTCTCGGCAAAAGCAACCAACGCTATTTCCAGAGGACAGGCTGTCGTCGGCTTCCAACTGGCGGGCGCCAAACAGGTGCTGGAAATCGGCCAGACAATCGTCGTGGCTGGCGCCACATCCCTGACCGCGAAGTCCACCAAGACAGTACAATCCGCGACAACGGATCTGCTGCCGCAACTGCAGGGCAAGGGACGGTTGATCAATAATCCGTCCAATAAGGACTGGCCGGTATATGGCACTGGCGCGACCCATATGACCATAGCGTCGCCCAATATCCCGGGCACAGGTGGAACCGCATTGCGGGTTACCACGGCGGCACCAGCGGCGCAGCCTTATGATATCGGAGCCGCCATTCCCATATTGGAGGAAATCAAGGAGGACGACATCCTTCTGATTGGCGTATTGGCGCGGACTGCGCCGGGAGCCACCGGCGATGGAACCAGCAAGCTGGGAATTCGTGTCCAATTGAATGAGGCACCCTATAGCGGTTTTGGCGATAATGTCCTGACTTTGGGCCCGAACTGGAAACTGCTGCAATTGAAGACACAGGCATCCACCACCATTGCCGCAGGAAAAGGCGCCGTGGCGTTACATTTTGGTGCCGCAGCGCAGGCGATTGAAGTCGGTCAGGTTTATGTGCTCAACACATCAGGACCCATCGCAGTTACCAATGAATAGCAGCCCGGAAACTCTGTCTCTGAACCATGGCGCTTCTGTGTGCACCCTGTGCCCGGAAGTCGGTGGTGCTATCGTCGCATGGACCGTCGACGGCCAGAATATGCTGCGTCAGACGGATGCAGCCGCGCTCGAGTCACGCGATCCGCTGCGTTTTTCGTCCTTCCCGCTGGTCCCTTTTTCCAATCGGATCGGCTTTGCCAGCTTTCACTGGCTGGGCGAAGAAATCGGGCTCGACCCTAATTTCAGTCCGGAGCCCCATGCTATCCACGGCGTCGGCTGGACATCCTGTTGGGATGCGGAAAGGATAAGCGACGCCGAAATAGTGCTACGGTACCACCACACAAGAGACAGCCGTTGGCCCTGGTCCTTTTCCGCAACCCAACATCTGCGATTGGATGGCGATAGGCTCGACATCACGCTCGAGGCATTTAACTTATCCGAAGAAAATGCACCGCTCGCTTTTGGCCATCACCCCTATTTTGATCAGGATGGTGCGTTTCTGCAATTCGAGGCCAAGCGCGTGCTCATGAATGATCACATGGCATTGCCGACCGATATGCTGACGCCGGAGGGCATCTATGATTTCCGGGAAGGGGAACCTGTCGCCGGCAAAAACATAGATCATTGCTTTGCCGACTGGGATGGCGTTGCCAAAATTCTATGGCCAGATAGGCCTTTGGGTCTGAGTATAGAATCGACGATGCCTGCGGCCGTGTTGTACATTCCGCAGCACGGGGAAGCATTTTGCTTTGAGCCTGTTCCCCATATCAACAACGCACTTAACCGTCCGACGGACGAACCGGCGATGCCGACCGTACCACCCGGTGGAAGCTATAGGTCGAACATAACCCTGTCGGCAGTGCCGGCACAGTCCCTCTGACAACCGAGACCGGAGAGCCCATGCTTCGCACATTTCTGCCTTTTGCCCTTGCGTTTTTGATTGCTCCCCCTGCGTTGGCAGCGCCCGGAACCTCGGCCGAGTTCCTGTCGATGGAATATCATGGCAGCAATCCCGATGAAGATGCGCTTCCGATAACGGACAACGAATATCGTAATCCGATACTTCCCGGGTTTCAGCCTGACCCCAGCATCGTGCGTGTGGGCAAGGACTATTATGTTGTGAACTCGTCCTTCGGCTGGATCCCTGGCCTGCCTATCTACCACAGCCGAGATCTCGTAAACTGGACGCAGATCGGGAACGCTATCCCGGATAGCGCCGTATTCAACCTGCCCGCTGTCGGCATTAACCGCGGCATTTTTGCGCCGACGATCCGGCACCATAAGGGCCTGTTCTACATCATTACGACGTGCATAGAATGTGGTGGAAACTTCATCATCACGGCGAAAAACCCAAGAGGCCCTTGGGGCAAACCGATCTGGTTGGACACCGTCACAGGAATAGACCCTGATCTATTCTTTGATTCAGACGGCCGGGTCTGGATCACCAATAACGACGAACCTCAGGGGCCTGCGCAATATGACGGGCACCGCGCACTTTGGCTGCAGGAATATGATACTGTGCAGGCCAAGGTAATCGGACCGCGCACGGTGCTGGTTGATCGCGGCGTAAAGCCGGAAGAAAAGCCGATATGGAGCGAGGGACCACATATTTTCAAAAAGAATGGATGGTATTATCTGACGGCAGCCGAAGGGGGCACGTCGGACGATCACCGCCAAACCATATACCGCAGCAAAAAAGTTACCGGTCCCTATACACCCGGCCCCAACAACCCGATCCTGACACAGCGTGATCTTGATCCGGCACGGCCGCTGCCTGTTTACGCAACCGGCCATGCCGATTTCGTCAATCTTCCGGGTGACAAATGGTGGGCGGTTTTTCTGGCTACACGGCCCTACGAACGCAATCTTACCAATTTGGGACGCGAAACATTTTTGCTGCCGGTGAACTGGAAAGATGGCTGGCCGGAAATCCTGCCCCAAGGAAAGGCGGTACCTTTGCGGGTGCGGCGACCGGACTTACCGCGCTCTCCTCGAAAGACCGATTATTCAAAATGGGTCGAAGATTTTAACTCCACCGCTTTGGGGCCCCAATGGCTTTCCCGAAAGACGCCCGCATCGGATTGGCTTAGCTTGACCGATAAACCGGGTAGCCTTGTTCTGCGCGGAACCGGACCGCAATTTATAGGGCAGCGTCTTCGGCACCGTAACGCCGAAATCAGCACGACAATCGCACTCCCCTCTGCCGACAAATTTAGCCGAGCCGGATTGGCTGCAATTGCCGATGAAGGGCACCAGTTTTTCTTTGGCATCGAAACGGGTGCTGGGGGCCGGAAACTCGTCATCACAGCGAAAGTCCTGAAAGGTACAGCGGGTGCAGATGTGGTGCTTTTTGACAAAGCCCTGCCACCGTTGCGCACGTCCGAAATACGATTGAAGATGCATATCAAAGGTGCCGCGGCCGACTTTGCCTACGCCGACGGCAATGGCGACTGGACGAAGCTGTTGTCGGACGCCGACGCCCGGCTGCTGGCAACGGAATATGAAATCCTGTTGTTCACAGGGACCGTGGTCGGCCTCTATTCAACCGATGTCATGAACCCGGCTGAGCATCCGATTCCCGCCGCACAAAAGTAAAGTCGAGCATTCGATCTTCGCGCGGGGTGGGCCGGCCCGACCTTTTGGCCCGGATACGGTCGACCAAAATTTCCACCGCTGCGCGCGACATGTCTGCGATGGGTTGGTGGATGGTCGTCAATTCCGGCCAAATCGACAGCGCAAAATCGGTATCGTCAAAGCCGCAGATGGTTACATCTTTGGGAACGTCCAGGTGCCGCCGATGGGCGACGGTAATGGCGGCGGCCGCCATGTCGTCATTGCTCGCAAAAATCGCGGTAGGCGGATTATCCAAATCGAGCAGCGTGTCGGCCGCGTCCAGACCGGAGCGATAGGTAAACAGCCCGTCTACGACCAATTTGGGATCGATCGGAATACCGGCTTCGGCCATCGCCATTTCGAAGCCTTTCAACCGCTGGTGGCTCGCCTTTTGCTCGGGATTGCCCTTCACAAAGGCGATCCGCTTATGCCCCAAGGACAGGATATGCCGGGTCATGGTGGCCGCGGCCTCCACGTCGTCGATATAAACAACAGACATTTTCCCGGGCGGACACCAGTTGGCGACAACCACGCAGGTCACATCGGTGTTCTGGATCAGTTCAAGCATCTTGGGCGAATCACAAAGAGGCGGTGACAACACGACCCCGTCGACACCACTTTCGATGAGGTCAGCAAAGACATCATGTATGTCCTGCCCTTCATCACATTGTTCGATCACCAGCTGCACATGGCTTTTACGCGCCTGTTCCAGAGTGCCGACCAAAAGGCGGCTCAGGTAGGCAAAGCTCGGGTTTCCATAGAGCATGGCAATCCGGATCTGCTCCGCCCCGGCAAGGGTACGCGCCGCCAGATTGGGCGAATAGTTCAGCTTCTCAACGGCCTCCATGACGGCATCGCGGGTCGAATCCTTCACATTCCGCTCGCCATTAATCACGCGCGACACGGTCATCGGTGAAAACCCGGACGCACGTGCCACGTCGGCAATCGTTGCCCCACCTTGCTGTGCGCGCGGCGATTTTTGGATCCTGCCCATATTCCTATCCATTCCCCCTACCCTAGACGCCATGCCACGCTTTGCGGTGCTTTTCCAGTATGATGCAATGATGCATGTCAAAGATTGACGTGCGTCGCGCAATCGTTCATGGTAGCGCTAACATTAAAGGCGGCCATGATCGCTTGAAGAGGAGAGAAACGATGAAATTACCTGCACTCATACTATTGCTTTGCGCGGCATCCGTACCTGCGACAGCTATTTCATCCAGTAACGCTTTTGCACAGACGGCAGTTCCCGCATCGGCGACCTACAAGAATCCCGACGCCCCGATTGCGGCACGGGTCGATGATCTTCTGGCCCGCATGACGCTCGAAGAGAAAATTGCGCAAATCATCACCATCTGGGACAACAAGCCTGAGATATTCGACGATAAGGGCGAATTTGATCCGGTGAAAATGTCGGCCAAATTCCCCAATGGAATAGGACAATTTGCCCGTCCATCAGATGCCAAAGGGCCGGCATCACCCCGTATTGCCGCAGGGCGGAATGTGCGCGGGACCATTCGCTTGGTGAATGCCATGCAGAAGCATGCCATGACCAAAACGCGACTAGGTATTCCCATATTGATGCACGAAGAAGGTCTGCATGGATACGCAGCTCTCGACGCGACCAGCTTCCCGCAGGCGATCGCTCTGGCATCGAGCTGGGACCCGGCGCTTATGCGTGAAATCAACGTGGTGATTGGCCGCGAGATACGCGCACGCGGCGTGCATCTGGCTTTGTCGCCGGTCGTCGATGTGGCCCGCGATCCGCGCTGGGGCCGTATTGAAGAAACCTTTGGCGAAGATCCCTATCTGGCGGGGGAATTGGGCGTTGCAGCTGTCGAAGGACTTCAAGGTGAGAACAAGGCATCTGTCCTGGCCCCCGGAAAGGTTTTTGCGACCCTCAAACATCTGACGGGTCATGGGCAGCCGGAAAGTGGAACCAATGTGGGGCCGGCATCCATCTCGGAACGGGTTTTGCGCGAATATTTCTTTCCGCCATTTGAACAGGTCGTGCGGCGCACGGGCATTCAGGCGGTAATGGCATCCTATAACGAAATCGACGGCGTCCCCAGCCATGCCAACAAATGGCTTCTGGGCGATGTATTGCGGGGCGAATGGGGATTTAAGGGGGCTGTCGTCAGCGACTATTACGCCATCGACGAACTGGCCGGACGGCATGCAATTGCCAAGGACAAATCCGAAGCCGCCATATTGGCTTTGGCGGCGGGCGTTGATTCCGACCTGCCCACCGGCGCGTCCTTTTCGACATTGGCGGAATCGGTCCGCAACGGGAAAGTCTCCCAAGCTGCCGTCGATCAGGCCGTGCGACGGATGCTCGATCTGAAATTCCGTGCCGGCCTTTTTGAAAATCCTTATGCCGATGCGGACGCTGCGGTAAAAATTACGAACAACGACGACGCCCGTGCGCTCGCGTTGAAATCGGCGCAGCGCTCGATCACCTTGCTCAAGAATGACGGGACATTACCGCTGGCCCTCGGCACCGCGAAGCCCACAATTGCCGTCATCGGACCAAGCGCCAATGTAGCACGTCTCGGCGGCTATTATGGCCAGCCGCCCGTGACGGTGCCCATCTTAGGAGGCATCAAAACCAAAGTGGGGAACCGCGCAACGATTCTGTTTGCCCAGGGCGTGAAGATTACAGAAAATGACGATTGGTGGGCCGACGAAGTCAAGCTCGCCGATCCGGCTGAAAATCGCAAATTGATTGCGGAGGCTGTGGAAACAGCGAAAGGCGCCGACCAGATTATCCTGACGCTGGGCGATACCGAACAGACCAGCCGCGAAGGCTGGGCCGAAAGCCATCTCGGTGACCGCGACAGTTTGGACCTTGTTGGTGAGCAGCAGGAATTGTTCGATGCCCTGCGCGCATTGGGCAAGCCCATCACCGTTGTCCTGATAAACGGCCGACCTGCCTCCATCACCAAGATTTCCACCGAGGCCAATGCAATATTGGAAGGTTGGTATCTGGGCGAACAGGGCGGTAACGCCGTGGCGGATGTGCTGTTTGGAACGATCAATCCCGGCGGAAAACTGCCGGTAACATTTCCACGCAGTGTCGGGCAGTTGCCTTTCACCTACAATCACAAACCGACCGCACGCAGAGGGTACCTCTTTGCGGACAAGTCGCCGCTTTACCCCTTTGGTTTCGGGCTAAGCTATTCGACATTTGAGCTGGGCGCGCCGGTGCTGTCCAGCCCGTCCATCACCCGCAACGGCTCGGTCAAAGTCACGGTTTCGGTAAAAAACACCAGCACCCGTGCGGGCGACGAAACCGTTCAAATCTATGTCAGGGATAAAGTGAGTTCGGTGACACGATCGGTGATGGATTTAAAGGCGTTCCAGCGCGTGACACTGGCACCGGGCGAAACACGCGATGTTTCCTTCACGCTGGATACGGAAGCATTCCATTTCTGGAACGACAAAATGCAGCGCGTTGTCGAACCGGGCGACTTTGAAATCATGGCGGGCAACAGTTCCGCTAATGTGAAAAGTGCCACGCTGACGATTACCGAATAAGCAGGAGATGGAAATGAAGCTTTCACGGCGCGAAACGCTTGCCTCAATGGTCGCTATGGCAGGCGCGATCGGCCTTGGCCGGGATGCAGTCTGGGCGCATGAACATAATGCCGGATTGCACGCCGCCGCCAAAGCAAAGGGCATGCGGTTCGGTTCGGCGGTAAGCGCAGGCAACGACCAGTCGGGATCATTCCGAAATCCGCAATATGCCAAATTGCTGCAGCGCGACTGCGGCCTGCTGGTCGCGGAAAATGAGATGAAGTGGCAAGCTTTGCGCCCCGGCCCCGATGCGTTTAACTTCGGACCTTTCGATGCCATTGTCGCCTTTGCGGAGAAAAACGCACTCGCCATCCGCGGCCATACATTGCTGTGGCACCGGCCGCAGTGGCAACCTGCATGGCTGGAAGCCTATGACTTTGGCGCCACACCCGTCCGCGAGGCTGAGCGGTTGTTGACGACGCATATCAGGACAGTGACCGACCGCTATCGTGGGAAGATCCTGAGCTATGATGTGGTCAACGAAACAGTTCTCGAAGATTCCACCCTCGCCCAAACCGCCTTGTCACGCGCCATCGGCGGCACGGAGACATTGGTCGACCTCGCATTCCATACCGCCCGCGAACAGCTGCCCGACGCAGAGCTGGTCTATAACGACTATATGAGCTGGGAGCCTGGCAACGAAAAGCATCGCGCGGGTGTTTTGAAGCTGTTGGAAGGATTTAAAAAGCGCAATGTCCCCGTCGACGCCTTGGGCGTCCAGTCGCATATCCGGATCGACACCTATGATCCGTCCACCGGCACCGGCCCGAAGCAAGAGCGTGAGTGGCGCCAGTTCATCGACGAGGTGACTGCGATGGGATACCATCTGCTGATGACCGAATTCGACGTCAACGATCAGGCCTTGCCCGCAGACATCGCGTCCCGCGACCAATCGGTCGCTGCCTATGCCAAGGGCTATCTCGATCTCATGTTCAGCTATCCGCAATTGAAAGATGTGCTGGCTTGGGGTCTATGCGACAGCTATTCCTGGCTTCAGCAATTTCAACCGACGCGCACTGATGGCCAGCCGAAAAGGCCCTGCCCTTATGACAGCGAATTCAAGCCCAAGCCCTTGCACACGGTACTGGCCCAGGCCTTCGCATCGGCGCCTGCACGATAAAGCCGTAAACGTCCCTAAAGCCGGAGGAGGCGCGCATGCGTTTTGAGCCCTCCCCGTCTTCGCAATTGGACATTTTCCAGATCGGTCTGGAAAAGGCATCCCTCGTCCAAGTCGACAATGTACTTCGCGATCCGGCCGCGCTGGTCCGCTATGCTGCAAACGAAGCTCGGTTTAGCGGCGTAGACAACAACCTGTACCCCGGCATTCGTGCCCCCATGCCGCTTGAATATGTCGAAGCTGTTGTCCGCGCGCTTGATCCCGTCATCCGCAACACATACCGCGTTGAAGGCGCAAAACTGGCGAAAGCGGAATGCTTTTTCTCTATCGTGACAACGGCGCCTGACGACCTTCAACCGCTGCAGAAGGTCCCGCATATCGATACGACGGATAATCTGCATTTCGCTGTCGTCCACTATCTATGCCCCGCACAACTGGGTGGCACTGCCTTTTACCGGCAGGAC
This sequence comes from Sphingopyxis sp., assembly GCA_013823985.1. Taxonomy (GTDB): domain Bacteria; phylum Pseudomonadota; class Alphaproteobacteria; order Sphingomonadales; family Sphingomonadaceae; genus Sphingorhabdus_B. The sequence continues at coordinate 29,283 of PNNB01000021.1, read as the reverse complement.
AAAACCGGTTATGAATCCGTCGGTAACGAGCGCGCCGCGCGCTGGATCGAAGAGCGCGACGCCATGTTGGCGAAAATGCCGGAAACGTCGGGCTATATGTCGCCGTCAACGCCCGGCTACACGCAAACCGCGCAAATCGAGGCACGGTTTGACCGGCTCATTCTGTACAGGAGCAATCTGCTTCACTCCGGCGTCATACCCGCGGACGTTCCGCTAAATCCTGATCCAAATGGCGGTCGTCTGACTGCCAACCTGTTCATCGCGTACCGCCGCCCATAAAAATGCCGCCGCCTTTTGCAAGGCGGCGGCTCAGGGAGGATGAACTCAGAATATGTTAGAAGTTGAAGCGGACAATCGCGGTATAGCGGCGGTCATTGATGTACCAACCGCGTGGCACCAGACGGATTTCGCCATTTTGATCTTCTACCGCGGCTGACGTTTTCGTGACCGAATTGAGCAAGTTAACGCCCTGGATACCGACCTTGATGTTATCGGTGACCGACCAGGTCAGCGACGCATCCAGTTGCCCGTAAGACTCCTGGAAAATCGGATCAAAGGGCGTGATCACATCGCGCAGCGTCAAGAGATAACGTGACCGCCAGTTATATGAAGCACGCGCCGACACAGGCCCGATATCGATAAAGGGCGTGATGTTGAACTGATGCTTCGACAGGCCTTGCAGCGGGAAGGACGAGCCGCCGATGGTTGGCTGCCGGCCGGCAGCTACGTCGGGGTCGGTTGCGGACAACGTGCTTTGCGGCACACCTTTGCTCTTCACATAGGTATAGTTTGCCTGGATCCCCAAGCCCTTCAGGAACCCGGGCAGGAAGTCATATACCTGCTGGTAGGAAAGCTCGAGCCCGCGGATTGTCCCCACACGATCAGAGTTAACCGGTGACGTAATAACCGCCGAATAGGTCGAACCGTTGTTGCTCAAGTCGGTCCGCACGATGTCGTTGGTCAAAACCCCATATAGGCGCTTTGCAAAGACCGATGCGGTCAACTGGCCCACTTGCGAGAAATACCATTCTGCCGTGAAGTCGAAATTGTCCGACGTCGTTGGTTTCAACAAGGGATTGCCGGCCACGAAGTTGCTCTGGAAGCGGGCACCAGCCGTGTTGATCGCACCTGTAGGACTTACGGTTGGCACAATCGCCGAACCATCGGGGTTCGTGTTGGTGATTGTGTCCAGATTCACCGGGAAGTAGTTACGTACATATCCGAATTCCGGTGGAGCTACTCCCTTGAAGTAGGCAGCGCGCAATTGCAGGCCACCATCAAGCTCTAGCTTCGCATTGAAGCTTGGCAGCACATATTCATAATCCAACTGTACGGTGCTCGGAACAAGCGCGCCGTTCAGGAAATTACGCGCCTGCTGCCGCTCTGCTGGTGTAATCGCACAGAATGCGCTGATGGAGGCAGGCTGGCCACTAAGCTGTGCAGCGGCGGTTGCCGACGCGAGCTGGGTTGCGCAGGTTGCATCATCCACAAATCCCGATACACCGAATTCGCGGAAGCCTTGGGAATCGCGCTTGGTCTTGGAATAGCGCACGCCGATATTGCCCGAAAGCTTCGCGCCGCCTTCAAACTCATGACCGTAACGCAGCATCACATAAGCAGCTGTGTTTGTCTCGCTCTGATCGTTGATTTCACCGGGGCGATACGGCGTACCTGCGATGACACCAGGACGGGTCGCCAAAGAGGTCCAACCACCGCCACCGCCTGTTTGCGGTCCGGCCTTCCATTCATTGACTATGTTGTTGGCATAGGCAGCATAGCCTTCATAATCTTTGACGGTATTTCCGGCATAGAACAACCGGCACGATCCATTGAGCGGATTCTGGACTGCACCGCGGAAGAAGCCATCAAAACAGAACTCTTCATAACCCTGGGGAGGTGTCCCGCCGGTTCCACCCTGAATACCGTCGACATTTTCATCGAGCCATACCGGGCCGCGGTTACCCCACTGTTCACTGAGTACGCCCCAGTTATAAACGGAGAAGCGCGCTGTTTGATCACGATCCGCATAGCGCCCACCGACACGAAGCGCTTTGAAGAAACCGTCCTCAGGGAATGTCAGTTCGCCATCGATCCGAAGGGCGTCGCTGTTTCCATCGCTGTCCTCAAAATGGTCCATTGCAGACCGGTAGAAGCTGTTGAATGGATCAGAGAAGCTTTGATGCGTCCCGGTGTAATAGGCAGGAAATTCGTCATCATCGTTGAAGAACACGGTTCCACCGGCACTGCCGGGTGTTCCGGGACATGGCACGACCGTGCAATTCTGCGGTGCCTGAAACGCCACGGTCGGGAATTTCGATCCGTTCAGTTGAATAGACGCGTCCTGATATGTGGAAATCCAGAGCGTGTTATCGCGCACTTTGACGAATGAATCGACGTGCTGATAATCGACATTCAAGGCAAAATTGTCGGTTACGTCCCATTTGAAGTTAAACGCATAGTCGGACGTAACAGCACGGTTTTCATTGTCGCGCCGGATGTTGTTCGACTGCAGACCCAAAATGGGGGTCCGCAAAGATCCGTCAACTTGACGGTCATCACGCCAGCCGGTTGGGCCCGTAATGACACCGCTGGAAAACAGGCCGCTGTCGTCAAATACAATGGACGTTCCGGCTACAGCACGGGAGTCGCCATTGCTCGCCACATTGTCGGTCGCGATTTCCATGGTCCGTTCGGTCCATGCCTGGCGTGCGTCAGACCGCAGGAACTGGAACGTAGCTTCCATATCCCCGTCATTGCTGCGCCATTGTGCGGCGGCGGCATAGCCATAACGCTCGCGATCAAATTCCTGGGTCCCCAAGACGGCACCACGCGGGAAAATGCCGCTGCCGGTTTGGGTCGCGCCGGTGAACGGAACCACGTCGGTCCGCGTGCCATTCGAATAGATCGGACGCACGCGGAAGCTTGAAACCTGGAAGCGGTCAGCGCGCGAGAACAACTGGGAATAGGATACGCTGGCAAGCAAACCAATTTCGCCGATGCCTGTGTCCCATGTGTTGCTCAGGACAAGAGCACCTGTTGGCGATTCCTTTTTGGCGAAATCACCATAGTTCAGTTCGGCCGAACCGGCGATGACCAGTCCCTTTTTGTCAAAAGGCAGACGTGTGCGCAGGTTTACAACGCCAGCGATACCACCCTCTACCCGGTCGGCAGAAGGACTTTTGAAAACGTCGACACCGCCGAGCAACTCGGATGGAACGTCGGCGAATCCAAGAGCGCGACCGTTGTTAGCGGTAAATGCTTCGCGACCGTTGAATTCGGAACGGACATAGGTGAGGCCGCGGACGACAACGCCGGAACCTTCGACCGAGAAGTGATCAGGATCGACGCCTGCTGCAAAGCGGTTGATTGAGATGCCTGGGATACGCTGCAAGGTTTCTGTAACCGAACGGTCGGGCAACGCGCCGATATCTTCAGCCGTCACCGAGTCGACAATCGTATCCGCGTTCTTCTTGCGGGACTGTGCGCTCTGGAGCGACTCTCGGAAGCCGGTAACAACGATGGCTTCTTCCGTCGTATCACTTTGCGGTGCGGTTTCCGCGGCATCCTGCGCAAACGCGGGCAAGGAAGCCATTGTAGCAAAAAGCGCGAGCCCTGAAGCACCAGCGCGAAGCGTGGCTCGTAAGTTTATGTCCGACGACAAATGTTGTGCCGCAGCAGCAGAATTCCCAATCATGAACCTCTCCCAATTCCTTGCGCCCTGTTTACGGTAGCGCTACCATTATGGTGCGCAATTCTAACGGTAGCGCTACCATTATTTTTGGAGTAGTGCATATTTGTCGCTTTCGCAAGAATGAAAATGCTACATCTTGCAGATAGCAAAGAACAAGAAAAACGGGGAGGCTCGAGGTTGATATGCCAAGTCGGCCAATTGAACGGATAGTCATTGTAGGTGGCGGCACCGCCGGCTGGATGACGGCTGCGGCGCTGTCACATATGCTTTCGGGGCAGAAATACGCGATTCATCTGATCGAATCGGAAGAGATTGGCACCGTCGGCGTTGGCGAAGCAACCGTTCCGCACATCCGTTTTTTCAACCAGAAACTCGGCTTCGACGAAGCGGATTTTATGGCCAAGACCAAGGCCACGTTCAAACTGGGCATCGAATTTTGCAACTGGGGCCGCTCCGGCGACTCATATATCCATCCCTTCGGTGCTTTTGGTGAGAGCATTGGTGGAGTCGCTTTCCATCAACACTGGGCGCGCATGCACCGATCAACCGGCGGCCATCCGATCGAAGACTATTCCTTGCCGGTCATGGCCGCACGCGCTGGTCGTTTTTCCTATCCCGCAGACGATCCCGATTCGCTGCTGTCGACCTATTCTTATGCGTTCCAGTTCGATGCAGGTCTGTATGCCAAATATCTGCGTGCCTATGCCGAAGAGCGCGGTGTGACGCGGCATGAAGGGAAAATCATCGATGTCGCGCTCGAATCCGAAAGTGGCTTTGTCCAATCGGTGAAGATGGACAATGGCGCATCGCTATCTGCTGATCTCTTCGTCGATTGCTCGGGCTTTCGTGGCTTGCTCATCGAAGGCGCATCGCAGAGCGGATACGAAAACTGGCAACATTGGCTGCCGTGCGACCGCGCCGTCGCAGTCCCCTGCGCAACCGCCGGACCTTTGACGCCCTACACGCGGGCCACCGCGCAAGATGCCGGATGGATCTGGCGCATTCCGTTGCAGCATCGCGTTGGGAACGGACATGTCTATTGCAGCAACTATATTTCGGACGACGCGGCAGCCACTACATTAGTGGATCAACTGGAAAGCGCGCCATTGGCCAAGTTGAACCAGTTGCGCTTCGTCACGGGCAAGCGCCGCACACAATGGTCGAAAAATGTCGTAGCCATAGGTTTGTCCGCCGGATTTCTGGAACCGCTTGAATCGACAAGTATCCATTTGATCCAGCTTGCAATCGGCCGTCTGCTTGAATTTTTCCCGGATCAAAGCTGGGACCCAGCACTGGCGTCGGAATATAACCGGTTGATGGATCTGGAGTATGAGCGCGTTCGTGATTTCCTCATCCTGCATTATCATGCGACCGAACGCGATGACACGCCGTTCTGGAATTATGTGCGGACGATGCCGATCCCGGACTCACTCACGCATAAGATAAATATGTTCCGCGAGCGGGGCGTGGTCGTCAATTACCGGGATGGCATGTTTCTCGATGCAAGCTGGATAGCGGTTTATCTCGGCCAGCGCGTTATTCCGCAGAACAACGATCCGCTGGGTGAGGCCATTCCCGAGGCGGAACTCAAGGCCCAATTCGATCGCCTGCGATCCGATTGCCACCTTGCCGCCCAAGGGTTGGCAACCCACGCTGATTTTATTCGGCAGATTGGCGCCCATGCCCATTGAGAGAATTGTGATTGTTGGCGGCGGGGTGGCAGCATGGCTATCCGCCTTGGCTTTGGCCGCAAAAACCAGCTGTGCGATCGTTCTGGTCGACACGGGAGGGATTGATGACTCGCTCGGCCTGCCTGTGGCAATCGAAGCGACCCTTCCGTCGGTTGCCGAACTGCACGCGCGTCTGGATATCGATGAAGACCAATTGGCGGCCCAAACCGGGAGCAGTTATGGCCTCGGCAGGGCGTTGAGCAATTGGGGCGAATCCGGTGCCGTCGCCTTTAATCCGCATGGCGAGGTCGGTGCGAATCTCGGGCCTGTGGCCTTTCATCATCTGATGGCGCGCGTCAGGGCAGAGGGTGGCACGGTAAATCTTGCCAACTATTCTGTTGCCGCACTCGCTGCGCAAACGGGGCGCTTTGCACCCTATCGGGGCGATGGCCGCTCGGTCCTGTCGACCATGGCCCATGGCCTCCATCTCCATGTCGATGGCTACCGGGACTATCTCCAGAATGCAGCGATGCAGCGCGGCGTTTCGGTAATCGAGGGCGTCCCGGAAGAAGTTCATTTCAAGAGCAACGACCGAATAGATTGCGTTCGGTTGTCTACCGGCCACATCGTGGAAGGCGATTTTTTCCTCGACTGCAGCGGTCCGGCCCGCCATCTCGCCAGCAAAATGTCGGGCTTTGCGTTTGAAGACTGGAGCGCTTGGCTCCCCAATAACGACATGCGGGTGTCGATCACACCCTCCACATCCCCCCCTCCCCTGTACGCACATATCGAGGCGCATGATGACGGGTGGCAACGCTTCCTCTCCTGCCAGGATTGGGTCGAAGAGCTTGTCTTTAGCCGCAGCGCAGGAACGGGCGCAGCGGGGACCTATGCATTCACCAACGGCCGCATTGCCTTGCCCTGGACGGGAAATTGCTTGGCGATCGGAGGTGCCGCCGCTGTCCTCGAGCCTGTCGCATCGACCCAGTTGCATCTAGTCGCCACAGCCCTGTCCCGGCTGCTCGACCTATTTCCGCACAGCCGGGAATCGTCGGTGGAAGCAACCGAGTATAACCGCCAAACAGTCGAGCAACTCGAAAACGCACGCGATTACGCGATACTCCATTTTGTGCGGACGGACCGATCCGCACCTCCGCTTCCCGAGCGCCTTACCCATCGCCTTTCGGCCTATGAAGCGAGCGGCCGGGTTGCCTTATATGATGAAGAAACCTTCGAAACATGGGACTGGATCGCGCTTTTCGAAGCACTCGACATCACGCCCCGACGCTATGATGTCGTCGCCAATGGCATTGCTGGCGAGGCGATCGCCGCGCATTTCGAACGGGTGCGCGCGGTCATGCTGAAAGCTGTGTCGTCCCTTCCTCCGCAGCTATCCTATCTGCAATCGCAAAAGGCCGTTGCGGCATGAGTTCGGCAGGCCCCGTCCGGAAAATTGTCATAGCAGGTGGTGGAACCGCAGGCTGGATGGCAGCCGCAGCGCTTTCGAAAATGCTGCCGATGCAGGAAAGCTCCGTCACCCTTGTCGAGTCCGACGATATCGGCATTGTCGGTGTTGGCGAGGCAACCATTCCCCCGATCAAGACCTTCAATGCCATGCTCGGTATTGATGAGAATGAGTTCGTGGCGGCGACCAAGGGCTCTTTTAAGCTGGGCATCGAATTTGACGGCTGGCAACGTGAAGGTGAAGCCTATCTGCATCCCTTCGGCCCCTATGGGCACGACATCAATGGCATCAAATTTCACCATTTCTGGTTGAAGCTTCAAAAGCTCGGTTTTGCCGTGCCGCTGAACGAGTTCAACATGTCCGCTGTGGCCGCGCGCCATTACCGTTTTGACCGGCCTGAACATATTCCGGGGCCCGCCGGGCCAGCGCTGGACTATGCCTATCATTTCGATGCCGGACTTTACGCACTTTTCCTGCGTTCCTATTCCGAAGCGCGCGGGGTCGTTCGGCGCGAAGGCAAGATCAATCGGGTAGAGCAAGATCCAGCGAACGGATTTATCACGGCACTGGCGATGGAAGACGGCGCGCGGATCGAAGGCGAGCTTTTCATCGACTGCACGGGATTTCGCGCGCTCCTGATCGAGCAATGCCTGCAAACCGGGTATGAAGACTGGTCCCATTGGCTGCCGTGCGACAGCGCCCTTGCCGTGCCGACCGCACGAACCGAGCCTTTGCTTCCCTGCACACGTTCGTCCGCCCGCGCGGCAGGGTGGCAATGGCGCATACCGCTCCAGCATCGCACCGGCAATGGTCTGGTCTATTGCAGCAGCCAGCTTTCGGACGAAGCCGCAGCCACTATCTTGATGGGGCATCTCGATTCAGAACCACTTGCCGAGCCAAGGCCGCTGAAGTTCGTTACCGGCCGCCGCAAGCTTGCGTGGAACAAGAATTGCGTAGCACTCGGATTGGCAGGTGGTTTTCTGGAGCCATTGGAGTCCACAAGCATCCACCTGATTCAGGCGGGCATATCGAAGCTGCTCGCTTTGTTTCCGGACACGGATTTCAAAGCCACCGAGCGGGACGAGTATAACCGGCTGACCGCTTCCCAGTGGGAACATATCCGCGATTTTCTGATCTTGCATTACAAGCTGAATGAACGGACCGAGCCATTCTGGCGGCAATGTGCGGCTATGGATATACCCGACAGCTTACGCCGGAAGATTGACCTTTTTGCCGGGCGGGGCCGCCTGTTCCGCTATGAGGACGAGCTGTTTACCGATACCAACTGGACAGCAGTCATGATCGGTCAGGGCTTGATTCCCGCCGGCTATGATCCGCTGGTCGATGCGGTCCCGGATGGTCCGATGAAGAAATTGCTTGCCGGCATGGGCCAGTCATTCCGGCAAGCCGCAGACAATATGCCGTCGCATGCGGACTATATCATGCGCCATTGCAAGGGAGTTTGAAGTGACCGACAACCGCATTCGCAGCATAGCAATCGTGGGTGGTGGTACCGCCGGCTGGATGACGGCGTCCGCGCTCGCTAAAGTGCTGGGCCGTGACTATGCCAAAATCACATTGATCGAATCCGACGCGATCGGAACGGTGGGCGTTGGCGAAGCGACCATCCCGCAGATCAACATTTTCAACCGGATGCTGGGCATCAGCGAAAATGATTTTGTTCGCCGTACCAAAGGCAGTTTCAAGCTGGGTATCCAGTTCGTCGACTGGGGCCGCAAGGGGCACACCTATTTCCACCCCTTCGGCAAATATGGTGTGGACATGGAAGGCGTCTCTTTCCACGCATATTGGCAGCGGCTGTACCAAAATGGTCTGGCACCGTGGATCGACGAATATTCCATTCAGGCCAAAGCGGCTGAATATGGAAAGTTCATGCGGCCGATCGACGCCGGAAACTCACCCTTGTCGCAGATTTCCTACGCCTTTCATTTCGATGCAGGGCTCTATGCGTTGTTCTTGCGCGAATATGCCGAGGCGGCGGGCGTGACGCGGCGGGAAGGCAAGATCACGCGCGTTCTTCAAAACAGCGAGAGCGGTTTTATCGAAGCTGTCGAGATGGAAGATGGCGGCCGCATTGAAGCGGATCTGTTTATCGACTGTTCGGGCTTTCACGGATTGCTGATCGAAGGTGCGCTGAAATCCGGCTATGTCGATTGGTCGAAATATCTCCCCGCCAACCGCGCCATGGCCGTCCCCTGTTCTGGCGTCGAAGAGATTACACCCTATACCCGCTCGACCGCACGCGATGCAGGTTGGCAGTGGCGCATTCCGCTGCAGCACCGGATCGGCAATGGCTATGTTTATTGCAGCGACTTCATCAGCGACGACGCGGTCCGAGAAACCTTGCTCGCCAATCTGGATGGCGAACCGCTTGCCGAGCCAAGGATTATCAAATTCACCACAGGGCATCGTAAAAAGCATTGGGTGAAAAATTGCGTGGCCATCGGCCTGGCCTCCGGATTTATGGAACCGCTGGAATCGACCAGCATCTGGATGATCCAAAGCGGCATCGCCCGCCTGCTTTCCAACTTTCCGGATCGCAGTTTCAACCCTGTCGATATCGACCGCTACAACCGCGTCATCACCACGGAAACCGAGGAAATCCGCGACTTCCTTGTTCTGCACTATAAAGCAACCGAGCGAAACGATACGCCCTTCTGGGATTATTGCCGCACGATGGACGTGCCCGACCGACTGGCCGAAAAGATTGCCGTGTTTGAAAATAGTGGCCGTTGTTTCCGCGAGAATGAGGAGTTGTTCAACGACACCAGCTGGTTCGCGGTCATGACGGGCCAGTTGATGAAACCGCGCACCTTTGATCCCGTGGCGCAGCTTTTGTCGGTCGAAGAAACGCAGTCCCGTCTAAACCAAATACAGACGGCGGTGACGAACTCGGCCGAATATATGCCAAAGCATCGGGACTTCATCCGCGAAAATTGCGCCGCATAAAAAAAGGCCCGCTGTCGAGGCGGGCCTTTTCTCTGTGATGCTATGGAAGCTTAGCCTTCCATCTGTTCCAATTCCTTACCGGCTGTCTCCTTGATGAAAGCCTTCACAAGGAAAAAGCTGACCAAGGCGCAGGCGCCATAGAAACTATAGCTGATGGCAAGGCCCAGGCTCGCCAACATGATCGGGAACGCCTGGGTGATCGCATAGTTGGCACCCCATTGTGCCAGGCCGCAAACGGCCAGCGCACTTCCGCGGATCTGGTTGGGGAACATTTCCCCCAACATGACCCACATGACAGGTCCCCAGCTTGCGTTGAAGAACATCACATACAGGTTGGCGGCGACCAGTGCGATCACACCGTCGCTATCCGATAGCTGCAGTTTGCCTGCACCGTCGAGCGTACCGTTCAAAAAGGCGTAAGCCATCGCGAACAGCGTGACCGCCATGCCCAGCGAGCCGATCAGCAACAATGGCTTGCGCCCGATCCGGTCCACAAATGCCGCGGTGAAGAAGCAGATCGCAATCGACACGACCCCCGAACCGATGTTGATCAGCAAGGACTGATCTTCGGTAAATCCGGCGGACTGCCACAAGGTGGCACCATAATAGAAAATCACGTTGATGCCGACGAGTTGTTGGAACACGGCAAGCAACAATCCTGCCCAAACGATCGGCCGGAATATGGTCCCCGACGCCATGACGTCACCAAGACGCGGGCGGTGATCTTCGTTGAAACTGGCACGGATATCGGCAAGTTTGCTTTCGGAAGACCCTTGTCCGAACAAGCGGCCCAAAACCACTTTCGCCTCGGCATCGCGTCCTTTGGAGACCAGATAGCGCGGGCTTTCAGGGATGAAGAACAACGCGACCAAAAAGATTGCGGCTGGAATTGCCTGCATCCAGTACATCCAGCGCCACGCTTCATAACCCCCCCAGAATATCTCGGTGGATTTACCCGCGCTGTGTGCGAGGGCGTAGTTCACCACGAACGCAGCGGTTAGACCGGTGATGATCATGATCTGCTGGATCGTCGTCATCCGTCCGCGGATATTTGCGGGCGCCACTTCCGATATATAGGCAGGTGACAGGACGCTGGCGGCACCAACGGCCATGCCGCCCATGAACCGGGCAACGACAAATATCAGCTGCTCATGGGCGAAGCCCTGAATTATTGCGCCGATTAAAAACAATATCGCCGCCAGCATCATCACATTGCGGCGGCCCAACGCATCGGCGAGACGCCCCGCGAGAAAAGAACCCGCCATGCAACCCAGCAACAGAGAGCCGACGGTAAAGCCGAGTCCTTCGTCGCTAAGTTGAAATGCGGATTTCAGGCCATCTTGGGTGCCGTTGACCGCACCACTGTCATATCCAAATAATAAGCCACCGATCGTCGCTACAGCGACAATTGCGGCCACGAATGGCAGATTCGTCTGCTCTCCTGACTTTTCTGTCATCAAAAACCTCTCCCGATTGGCCGGCATCCAATATCCGGCGGTTCCCAAGCGCGCTTTATGGTAGCGCTACCGCAATGGATGTGCAGTTAAACGCTGCTGGTGTCAATGGCGAGACTTTAGGACAGTTCGAAAATACCGCCTAAATTTTAATTGCGCCAAAGGCATTTTTGCACCGTGCTTTTTATATCCATATTTTTCAATAATATATGCATCGGCCCAAAAAAATGTTAGCGCTACCTTTTTTCTCCTGATAACGGTTGCAGCCAAGAGGGAGAGGGTTTGAGTCTATGTATTTGGGAATCGACATCGGCACGTCCGGCGTCAAAGCGGTATTGATGGATGAAGCAGGTACGGTTGTGGAAATTGCCACAGCTGCTTTGTCGGTCTCCCGTCCGCATGACCTATGGTCGGAACAAGACCCCGCCGATTGGTGGGCTGCCACCAATAGTGCCGTCAGCGACCTTGATCTGACAAAGCGGCATGCGGTGAAAGCCGTTGGACTTTCCGGCCAAATGCACGGCGCGACCCTTTTGGGCAGCGATGACAAGGCGCTGCGTCCAGCGATATTGTGGAATGACGGCCGCAGCGCCGACCAGTGTGCAGCCTTGGAAAAGGATGTTCCCGACCTCGGACAGATCACGGGGAACCGGGCCATGCCCGGCTTTACGGCACCCAAATTGCAATGGGTACGCGAAAACGAACCCGGAATTTTCGCACAGATCAAAACAGTCTTGTTGCCCAAAGATTATGTGCGGCTCCGCATGACGGGTGAGCGCGCCTCCGATATGTCCGACAGTGCGGGCACATTGTGGATGGATGTTGGCAAGCGCGATTGGTCCGATGTCATGCTGGACGCGACCGCTCTCGACCGAAGCCACATGCCCAAATTATATGAGGGCATCGAGATAACGGGCCATTTGCGGGCCGAACTTGCAGAGGCTTGGGGTATGGCACGCGTTCCCGTTGTGGCGGGAGGCGGCGACAATGCGGCAGGTGCGGTCGGCGTTGGTGTGGTTCGGCCAGGCGACGCCTTTCTTTCGCTGGGCACATCTGGCGTGCTGTTTCTTGCCAATGGCGGCTACACCCCAAATCCAGCAGGCGGGGTGCATAGCTTTTGCCACGCCTTGCCGGGGCGTTGGCACCAGATGTCGGTGATTTTAAGCGCGGCGAGCTGTGTGGACTGGGCTGTGCGTTTGTGTGGCCCGCCCGATGCGGGCAGCTTGTTTGCCGCAATAGAAACGCGCGGCGCTCCGGCTTCGACGGAAATGTTTCTGCCCTATTTGTCGGGCGAGCGAACCCCGCATAATGATCCAAACGCCAAAGGCGTGCTTTTCGGTCTGACCCATGAAAGCGACGCGGCGGCCATCGGTCAGGCGGTACTGGAAGGCGTCGCCTTCGCGTTCCGTGACGGCATGGACGCCCTGACCGACAGCGGCGCGCATATCGACAGCATCACGGTTATCGGAGGCGGAGCGAAATCCTATTATTGGGGCAAGATCCTCAGTTCAGTTCTGGGCCGTCCCCTTATCTACCGCGATGGTGGCGAGGTTGGCCCTGCCTATGGCGCCGCCCGGCTTGCGCAACTGGCCGACACGGGCGCGGCCATTGAAACAATTTGTGCCGCACCCCCCATATTGCACGTCGAAGAACCCGACGACCGATTGGGTGAGCTTTATGCCGAACGGATGCCGAAATTCCGTTCGCTTTACCAAAATCTGAAGACATCATTTTAGGAGAGACTACCATGGCAGCCAGTTATTTTGCTGACATTGAACCCATCAAATTTGAAGGGACAGATTCGACCAATCCGCTCGCATATCGCTATTATGACAAGAACCGTGTGGTCATGGGAAAGACGATGGCCGAACATCTGCGGATGGCGGTCTGCTACTGGCATACCTTCTGCTGGGACGGTTTCGATGTGTTTGGTGCTGGCACGTTCAATCGCCCCTGGCATGGCGGGCCGATCGATCAGGCGCGTGCGGATCATAAGCTGGATGAAGCATTTGAATTCTTCACCCGTCTCGGGTTGCCCTATTTCTGTTTCCATGATGTCGACGTGATGGCCCATGCCGAAACCATCGACGAACATGTGCGTAATTTCGCGGTCATCGTCGACAAGATCGAAGCCAAGATGGCCGCAACCGGCGTCAAACTGCTCTGGGGCACCGCAAACATGTTCAGCCACCCCCGCTACATGGGCGGCGCATCGACCAATCCCGATCCCGACGTTTTCCGCTTCGCAGCAACGCAGGTGCGCCACTGTATCGAGGCTACACATCGGCTCGGCGGTGCGAACTATGTGCTGTGGGGTGGTCGCGAAGGCTATGACTGCCTGCTCAACACCGACCTTAAACAGGAAAAGGCGCAATTCGGACGCTTCCTGCAAATGGTCGTCGAGCATAAGCACAAAATCGGTTTTAAAGGCGACATCCTCATCGAACCAAAACCGCATGAGCCGACCAAGCATCAATATGATTTCGATGTTGAAACCATCTATGGCTTCCTGCTCGCCAACGGGCTGGAAAAAGAAGTCAAAATGAATATCGAAGCCAACCATGCGACCCTGTCGGGGCACAGCTTCGAACATGAAATCGCGAGCGCGATCAATCTTGGCATATTCGGTTCGATCGACATGAACCGTGGCGATCCGCAAAATGGCTGGGACACGGACCAATTCCCGAACGACATCCGGGAAATTACGACCGCCATGTATTATATTCTCAAAAATGGCGGGTTCCAGAACGGCGGCAATAATTTCGACGCGAAAGTCCGTCGCCAGAGCATTGATCCAGCCGACCTGTTCCACGGCCATATTGGTGGCATCGACATCCTCGCACGCAGCTTGCTCAACGCCGCTGCGATGATCGAGGGCGGTGAACTGGATGCTGTCGTGAAGGATCGTTACGCCGGCTGGCAGAGCGCCGATGCGCAGGCCATGCTTTCGGGGGCCACAAATCTTGAGGCAATTTCCGACGCCGCCGTCGCGGCAAAAATTGACCCGCAACCACGCTCGGGCAAACAGGAATATGTCGAAAATATCGTGAGCCGCTATATTTGATAGCGTGCCGGGACCGGTCAGCGGGGCGTAAACCCGACCGGTCCCAGCTTCGACCTTGGCACGGCGCCACGGGTGACAATCAATCTTTGAATTACAACGCCACGGTCGATTGCCCAAAGCCGTACGCGCATTGGTTCAGGCCCTTCTGTCCGATGCTGTGTGACGGCGATGCGGATATTGTCGGCTACCGCTTTGCCCCAGACATTGGCGTCGCCGGTCATGAGGTCGGCGACCACTGGGGGGCCGTCGTTGATCGAAACGGCATAGCGCAAACCACCTGTACCAAGAACGTCAAGTGATGGCGACGCATAGACGGCCACACTAAAGTCGCCTGCTGCACCCAAGGCGATTTCATAATCCAGATAGGGTCCTGCACCCGGCGCAAAGGAGCCGCCCGCTTGCGGAAGGACAGTTACACTTCCCGACCAATGCCCCAGGTTCGGGATCGTGCGCCATGTTGCTGCGCCTGCCGAAGCGGCGTGAGTATAGGATGGCGCGTCCATGACGATGATCCCGTCTTTCTCCAAGTACAGCTTCCGTCCCGGCACCGCCGCCGCGTCCGGTCCGCTGCGGACTGCCCTGTCCGGACGCCACGATACCGGATCGGGCAACACATCCTGTTCGGGTTGTTGCCACCCTGTATAGCTGATGTGGGTCTGGCTCATCATGTCGTGCCACTTCCTGTTTTCGAGCGCCTCGTACCGCTGGCGAATGGCGTGGTCTTGCGCAAAGGCGTGCGCGGCATCGTCCATCCGCCCTTCTGCAACGGCGCGGTACATCTTGTGCAGGTTCGCCATGGCTTCGATGGGGTGGTGGACCAATTGGTAGAAGGCGCTCTGGTATTGCGGGCCAAGCTCACCGGCTATTTTCCGGGCGCGCGCGTCCAGATCGCGATATTCCTGCGCAATGCGCTCCGCTTCGCCATCATCGTCGGTGCGGTAATAATGTGCATCGATCAGCTCGGGCTTGCGCCGGGCGTTCACGCGGCTGCTATCACGTAAAAGCGCCGCGATTTCCCCGGCACGGGATGCTCCGAATTGCTGTGTGGCCCAGCGGCGATAATAGTCCGGCAGCGCTTCCAACGGCATCTGGTCGGGGTCCCAGGCATATTCCAGGAAAAAGCTGGTCGGGAGTTCCATCGGCTTGATGTCCCCGACATTGACGATCCAGAGTGCGTCGGCCCCATGGGCGCGCGCCATCGACATCTGTTCCCAGACGCGTTCGATCTGCGTGTTGTTCAGCCATTTGTAGTTGCGCGGGTCGCCGACATAATCGAAGTGATAATAGACGCCAAAGCCACCTGTGCGGCGCTGTCCGGGTTTCGGCAACCGGCGGATGTTGCCCCAATTGTCATCCGCAAAGAGCAGGAGGACATCATCCGGCACTTGCATCCCCTGATCATAATAATCCTGCACTTCTTTGTATAAGGCCCACATTTGAGGCGTTTTTTCAGGAGCCGAGCTGGTCTCTTTGGCGATAATCGCCCGCTGGTCCGCGACAATCTTTTCCAGCAGGGTTATGGCGGTCGTCTCCGACATGGGCTCATCCCCATCGCCGCGCATGCCGATGGTCACCAACCGGTCCTGCCCCTTGGAACGCGCAATACCATCGCGCCAGAATGTTTTCAGGCTTTCGCTGTTGGTCGTATAATCCCACCTCCCCGCCTTCGTACGTTCCCACTCGACATGGGCGCGCATCATCGGTTCATGGTGCGATGTGCCGACGATGATGCCCATGTCATGGGCAAGTTGGGCACTGCGCGGATCATCCTGCCAAATCGACTTGCCCCACATGGCCGGCCACAGATAATTGGCCTTCGACCGAAGAAGCAGATCGAACACATGTTCGTAAAATTGCGCGTTGACCCCACCGAACTTTTTGCGCGCCCATGTGCCCAGCGCAGGTTCTTCATCGTTGATGAATATCCCGCGATAGCGAACCTTCGGCGCATCCATTCGCCTGCCGGCTGTCACATAAAGTTGCTTCTGCTTTTGGACAGGAACATCCGCCCACCAATGCCAGGGCGACACACCTATGCGCGACGATAGATCATAGATGCCATAGATCGTGCCCCGACGGTCGGCACCGGCAATGACAAGCGCCCGCGGTACGCCAGCCATGGGGGCATCCACGACCTGTTGAACAAACGCCTCCCATTTTCCGTCCACCCCGGAAATGTCGAGCTTGCCCGCTTTGACAAGCGCATCAATCGTCGCATTTTGGCCGAGGGTCCCCACCAATATCGGCATAGGCCCAGCTTCTGGCGCAGGGCTTGCCGAAAGGCGGGAGATGTCTTTCGCTAAATTGGTGGCGGCGCGCTGTACCGCCGGATCATCCGAAGGACCGGCAATTACTTGGGCCGCGCGATCACCTTCCAGCAGAAGAAATGTGCCGGCCCCATGTTCAAAAACGATTTCGACCTGCTGCAGAGGCTTCGCCTCTACTGTTCCGGAGAACAGCAAAAGCAAAACCACCAGCCAGCGGATCATCGCACGCCGATCTCAAACGGCCCTGCCGGTAAGCCAGCACTGTCGTAGAGATTGCACACCGGTGCATCCCCCCAGCAATAGCGTATCCGGTCCACAGTGCTGCTGTCCCGAGCATCGATTGCGACGCCATCCCCCTGCACCGTTGCGTTGGCAAAGCGGCAGCTGTCGGCCCCTGCCCCACAGATTTCGAATGCAATCGGGTTCAGGGAACTTCGCGTTACCAATTGGCCGTCAATGCCTTCGAACCGCACAAAGATGTCGCCGCCACGCCGAACGGCTGATGTCGGGACAGGACCATTGGCGGTCACGGCCTGCTTGTAGATTTGGTGCCGGGCCAGACGGGCCAGACGTTGCCCGACAATCTGCTTGTTAGGTGGATGGATGTCGTCATTTTCCCCTGCATCGATGATAACGGCCAGCCCGGACAATTTGTCATCGAGCACGGCGAGACGCTGCGCCTCACGCAGATCGGACCAGCCGGAGTTGACAGGGGTAGAAACAGCCTGTCCAAAATTGGGCAGTTGGACGATCAGGAACGGCAATTGGGCATTTTGAAACTTTGCGCGCCAATCCGCCATCAACGTGGTGAGCAAAACCCTGTATGGCTTCGCATTTCCGGCGTTTGATTCCCCTTGGTACCACAGCACGCCCCGCAGTCTGTAAGGCGTAAGAGGGTCTATCATCGCATTGCCTATGGTTGTCAGGCCACCAATAGCGAGCCAGGGCGCGCGGGGCGGATCGCCTGCCCCCTTGGGCGCCTTGCGAAAGAGCCATCCATCGCCCAGCCCGATTTTAGAACCGTCTTTCAACTGCAGGCTGATGTCCTCTGCGGGTCCGAGCATCCCACCCATGTCCCAGCCACTGTAAATGTTCGTCACAATTTCATTTTGGCCCGCTTTCAGCATATCGGCTGGCAGCGCATAATCCCGGTTGGTTCCCCAGCCAAAGCTCTGCGCCAGCGGCTTGCCGTTCACCCAGGTCATGTCGATTTCATCGATCTTCCCGAGATGAAGCATGGTCCCGGACTTCGCCTGATCCGGTGTCAGCGTAAATGATTTGCGGTACCACAGCATACCATTATGCTGCGCAAGATCGCTGTCGTCCCATTTTTTCCAGTCGCGCATCGGCAAGGGGACAGCGGCCCATCCGGACTTATCCTTTGCGGCCCATGGCCCGGCTTCTTGCGGAA
This sequence comes from Sphingopyxis sp., assembly GCA_013823985.1. Taxonomy (GTDB): domain Bacteria; phylum Pseudomonadota; class Alphaproteobacteria; order Sphingomonadales; family Sphingomonadaceae; genus Sphingorhabdus_B. Next base: position 11,291 of record PNNB01000021.1, on the reverse strand, counting down.
AGCTACCCTTCCACCATGTTTCCCAGCTTTTTCCGAAGCTGGCCTGGGCAAGCTTCTCATCCTTCGTATAGGTGCGGAGCATCGCCACCTCGGCCTCTTTACCGATCTTTGCCAAGCCATCCGCGCCAATCCAGGATTCAATCGCAGAACCACCCCAAGACGCGCTGATAAGGCCGATGGGAACGCCCACATGTGGCTGCAAATCGCGCGCAAAATAATAGCACGCAGCCGAAAAATCACCGGCGTTTTCGGGATTGGCCACCTTCCATGATCCACCTTGCGGCAAGTCAATTACCGGGGTGGGCGAACTCGCCCTCGCCACAGTATAAAGGCGGATTTCGGGATGATCCGTACGCCGGATTTCCGCTTCGGCATTCATCGATGCCTTTATTTGCATTTCCATATTCGACTGACCCGAGCACAGAAAGACGTCGCCGAATTGGATGTCGTTCAGTTGCTGCGTTGCCCCGGCGTCATTGCTGACGATAAGCTTATAGGGTCCTCCGGCTTTCATCGGCGACAATGGCACCCGCCACGCTCCCTTGGCATCAGCGGTGGTTCGAACCGAATTCTCTCCAAGGGTCACGATCACATTTTCGGATGGTGCAGCGGTGCCCCATAATGTGATTGTCTGGTCTCTTTGTAACACCGCGTGATCGGTGAAGATGCTGTGCAATTCGGGCTTCGCAATCGCGGATGGCGCTGACGCGGAAAAACAAATTGCAGCGCAGATCGCCAAACGGCGTCGCTTCATGATCATTCGAAACCCTCTCTTCTCCGACTCTTCTGGTAACGCTACCATCTTCGCTATTTGCTGTTAAGTGATTTCGGATAGGAGCAAGATGCGCACATGAAGACACAGCAGAACTCGGTTCCGTTTCGCCGCAACGTGACGAAGCAAATATTCGAAGACGACATACTGACGCGTGGTGAACCCGTAATCCTGAAGGGATTGGTAGCGGATTGGCCCATCGTACACGCTGCACAACAGTCACGTAGCGATCTGGGCACTTATCTCAAACTGCATGATAGCGGCGTCGCGGTCGAAACCTTTGTCGGGCAGCCCGAAATGCAGGGCCGCTATTTTTACAATCCTGACATGAACGGCTTTAACTACGAAAAGGGTGAAACGACGCTTTCCCATATCGTCGATCAACTGCTGCTCACGGCAGACGGACCTCCGCCCCTGATGATCTATGCCGGCTCGGCACCATCAGGCGCCACGATGCCGGAATTCAGCACCGAAAACCCCATGCCGTTATTAAATGCGGAGATCGAACCCCGCTTATGGCTGGGCAACACATCCAGAGTTGCCGCGCATTATGACAATAGCCGCAACATCGCATGCTGTATATCGGGCACGCGACGCTTCACCTTGTTTGCACCCGAACAGATTTCAAATTTATATGTCGGGCCACTGGAGTTCACGATGGCAGGCCCGCCTGCCAGTATGGTCGATTTCCATAATCCCGATTACGAGCGCTATCCGAAATTTCGCGATGCACAGGAGGCAGCCCTGATTGCGGATCTGGAGCCCGGCGATGCGATCTATATCCCCTCTTTATGGTGGCACCATGTGGAAGCAAATGGTCCACTGAATATGCTCGCAAACTATTGGTGGATGCCCAAGGGCGCTGGCCCCGCATTCGAAGCGGTCCTGCTGGCACTCATGACCATACGCGACCAGCCAGACCCTGAGAAACAGGCTTGGCGATCATTTTTCGAACATTATGTGTTTAGCGCCGAAGCCGAACATGTTGCCAACCATCTGCCCAAAAAATGGCAAACCGTAACCGGCCCGAAGTCACCCGTACGAGACGAATTCATCTTGAACTTCATTCTAAGACAGTTCGCCAAATAATTTGACGCAGGGTAAAAATGGGCGGCGATTATGGTTGGCCCAAAATATCAGAGGTCACTGGCGGTTTTTTGCTTCGCAGGCTGCAACAATGGGCGCTGGGTCAAAATAATAAGGGCGGATCTCGCGGATCTTGCCGTCACGAAAGCGGAACAGTTCGCACAAATGAGCCGGAGCCAGCTTGGGATCCGCGAACTCGAATGAGAGAATTGTAACAGCGTAATCGCCGCCGCTGGTGGTCTGCACCCGATTCAGACCAGACACATCCATCATCCCCATCACTTTCGAATAGAGGTCGCGCAAAGCCGTGCGGCCCTTGTAAACACCTGCAAAAGGCAGCGCATCTGCCTCGGTAATGAAAAAATCATCGGTCAGATATTCTTCGGCCTTGTCAAAATCGCCAACGCCGGTTGCGGCATAAAGGTTGTCGACAAGCTGCAATATCTCTTCGTGCGAAAGGGTCATGATGGCATCTCTCCTGTACATGCACCATCCCCACTTTAGGGGCCACCATGCACCTAGCGATATGGCTAGCCGTTGTCCGGCACATGACGCAATAGAAGGGCTGTCTAAACCGAGGAGAGAAATATGATATTCGTTCAAGGCACAATGAACATGGAACCGTCCTGCCTGGATGACTTCCGGCGTGATGTTGCAAACATGGTTGAAAAGGTAAAAGCCGAGGATGGCTGCCTTTTCTATTCGCTTTTGGTTGAGGATGAAGCGACCGGATTGGTCAACGTTATCGAACAATGGCGTGATGATGAGGCGTTGGCGGTTCACTTCACCATGCCGTGGATCGGTGAATTCTTGTCCGCCTATGGACCCAAAATGCAGGCATCGACCGTACAAATCTTCGACATCGCTGGCGATCCCAGGCCGCTTCCGTCGTTGTGACCATGCGCCTTTCCGGAAAAGTTGCGCTGGTTACAGGCGGGGCAAGCGGGCTTGGTCGGGCCATCTGCCATCGCTTTGTTGCCGAGGGCGCATCGGTCATTATCGCGGATATCGACGAAGCGACTGGCAGAGCGCTTGCAACCGAACTCGGCGATGCCTCCCGGTATGTGAGTCTCGACGTTACCCTTGAAGCCGATTGGTCCCATGTGATGTCGCCCTTGAGCTCGCTGGATATACTCGTCAACAATGCGGGCATTACGACCTTGGGATCGATCGAAGACGTGACACTCGAACAGTTCCGTAATGAGTTCGAGGTTGACGTTGTCGGTGTTTTTCTAGGCTGTAAGGCGGGAGTCGCCAAGATGAAGACCGGCGCCGGAGGGTCCATCATCAACATGTCATCGATGACCGGAGTGCGGGCGCAGGCCGATCTTGTCGCTTATAATGGCGCGAAAGCGGCTGTGACGCATATGACCAAGTCGGTAGCGCTGCATTGCGCCAAACAAGGGTATGGCATTCGCTGCAATTCCGTTCACCCGGGACTTATTCGCACACCGATCATCGACAAGGTGCTCGCACAGGCTGATGATCCCGACAGCGTTTATGCCAGCTGGATGGAAGTTCTACCCATTGGCCGCCTGGGCACGCCAGAAGAAGTTGCAGCGATATGCGTCTATCTGGCATCGGATGAATCTGCTTTTGCCACCGGTGCAGAGTTCCGGATCGACGGCGGCAGCACCATTTAAGGAGTTATTTTTTGACCAAGCTATCCCAGCGTGCACTCGAAATCGGGGCGAAAGTCGAGGCGTTCGTCCGCGAAACTGTTGTGCCCTACGAGCAAGACCCCCGCCGCGACCACCATGGCGCGCCGACGGATGAACTGGTCGACGAAATGAAGATGAAAGCGCGCGCAGCAGGGGTCCTGACGCCGCATATCCTGCCCGATGGATCGCACCTGACGCAACTTGAGACCGCGCATGTTCTCCAGAAATCCGGCCTCTCGCCACTCGGGCCGCTCGCCTGCAACACGACCGCGCCCGATGAAGGCAACATGTATTTGCTGGGCCATGTCGGCAGCCCTGAATTAAAGGAACGTTTCCTGAGGCCTCTGGTCGAGGGCAATGCGCGCTCTGCCTTTTTCATGACCGAACCCGACGGCGGTGCCGGATCGGATCCGGCGATGATGAAAACCACTTGCCGGATGGATGGCAACCACTGGGTGATCAATGGACGAAAGACGTTCATCACAGGGGCCGACGGGGCCAAAGTGGGCATTATCATGGCCAAGGCCGATGAAGGGGCCTGCATGTTTCTGGTCGATTTGCCCGACCCAGCAATCCGCATCGACCATGTTCCGAATACGATCGACAACTCCATGCCGGGCGGCCACGCGACATTGACCATCGATAATCTGCGGGTTCCAGCCGACCAGATGCTCGGCGAAGCAGGAGAGGGCTTTAAATATGCGCAGATTCGTCTTTCCCCTGCCCGCCTCTCGCACTGTATGCGCTGGCTTGGATGCTGCGTTCGCGCCAACGAAATTGCAACGGACTACGCCAACCGGCGTGAAGCTTTCGGCAAAGTGCTGATTGATCATGAGGGCGTGGGCTTCATGCTCGCCGAAAACATGATTGATCTCAAACAAGCGGAATTGATGATCGATTGGTGCGCTTCGGTTCTCGACACTGGATCGCTTGGTACGGTCGAGAGTTCGATGACCAAGGTGGCGGTGTCCGAAGCGCTGATGCGGATTGCAGATCGGTGCGTTCAGGTCATGGGCGGGCTGGGCGTGACCGACACGACCATCGTCGAACGCGTTTTCCGTGAAATCCGTGCTTTCCGTATTTACGACGGTCCGACCGAAGTGCACAAATGGAGCTTGGCGAAAAAGATCAAGCGCGATTGGAAAGCGACACAAATATGAGCGGAAGCTGGCATGAGCTGATTGCCGAAAAGGATTTCCCCGAAGAGGGCAAGCTCGCGACCAAGATCAAGAACTGGTATGTCCTTGTAGGGCGGACCGAAGACGGTCTGTTCGCCGTCAATGACCGGTGCACGCATCAGGCAGCGTTACTTTCGAACGGCCGTATCCGGCGGGGGATGATTATGTGCCCCCTGCACGGTGCGCGATTTGAAGTTGCAACCGGTGTATGTGTCGGCGGTGCTTACCGCGATCTGCGCACTTTCCCATTACGGGTAGAGGCTGGAATGATTGAAGTATGCATTCCTGACATCGAACCGGGAATGGAAGACCTGCCGGTCGCTTTCTGACCCTCTTCTAAGCCACAGGTTCGCGCATTCAATTGAGGCCATAGTCTGCCCGTCGGATAACGATAGGAGAGACCAGATGCCCTTTACCGGACCTGCCGAAGACCGGCTTGCCATTCGCGAATTGCTTGAAGCCTATGCCGACGCCGTCTGCCGCCGTGATGCGGACGACTGGGGCGCGACCTGGGCCGACGATGCTGAATGGTCGTTGCCCGACTATCCCGAAATAGGCACGACAAAAGGCAAGCCCGCGATTGTGGCGATGTGGACGGAGGCGATGAAAGGCTATCCCGGCATCCGTTTCCAGTCTTGGCCTGGCTCTATCGAAGTCCAGGGCAACCGGGCAGCGATGCGCAGTTACACCGCCGAAGTATATGACCAGGACGGCATTACAATGCGCGACATGGGCGAATATGAGGACGAATGTGTGAAGGTGGATGGCACCTGGTTGTTCGCCAGCAGGTCATTCCGCAATGTCCATCGCCAACATGCTCCCAAGGGCGTTTGAAACGACCGGATGCGGAAAAACGGGTACCCTGTGATTTAGGATAGTTCGGCCCCTGACTGCCAATTTGGACAGTTATCCGCACCCGACCCTTTCCATACTCAAGTCCAGAACTGGGCAAAAAACGCTCATGTCATGAGGGAGAGGATATCTATATGCTCAATGCACATATCACGAAATCGCGTTCATTTGCTCTGATCAAGGCGGGTGCGCTGGCGGCTACCTGCCTATGCAGCTTTCCGGCAATCGCGCAGGAAGCCGAAACGGAAGAAGCCAATAGCGGCTTACGAGAAATCACCGTGACCGCCCGTAAGCGCGTCGAAGATGTGCAGGATGTCCCCATTGCCGTCTCGGCAATCAATGGCGACGACCTCGAAGAACGCTTCGTTCCCGACGTCCGCGCTGTCGCCAAATATATTCCAAATGTCCAATTAGGCCAGGTCCAGTTTTCCGGCGCCACATTGTCGGCCTCGATCCGCGGCCTGACCTTTGCGGATATTGAGCGGTCGTTCGAGCCCGCAGTGGCGACGTCGATCGATGGCGTCTTTCTGGCGTCCAACACCGGCGCACTGGTCGATCTGTTCGACGTTGAATCGATCGAAGTTTTGCGTGGACCGCAGGGAACTTTGTTCGGTCGCAACACCATCGGCGGAATTCTCAATGTTCGCCGTACCCGCCCCACCGGCGAGTTCGGTGCAAAGCTGAGTGCGACAGTCGGCTCTTACGGTCGCAAAGATTTCAAGGGCGTGTTCAACGCACCAATCGTGCCGGATGTGCTTGCAGCAAAAATCGGCATCTTTTCGATTAACGGTGACAGCTTCACCCGTAGCGCTTTTACCGGAAAGCGTGACCCCGGCCTTGATCGTTTGGGTGTTACGGCCACTTTGCTGTTTACGCCCACGAGCAATTTCGAAGCTATCCTGACCTATGAACATCTGCGCGATCGTTCGAATTATCCTCAGTTGGTCAACCTGTCGCTGCCCGGATCGCTTGCATGCGATGCATTTGCCCTGTGCTTCACGGACAACCAAGCAGCCTATGAAGCAAGTAATTACACCACGCATTTTGCGGACTTGCCTTTTGAAGTTCCGCTGACCGCGAACAATTTCACGATGAACGCCAAATATAGCGGTGAAAATTTTGATATCGTTTCGGTCACAGGTTACTGGAAGAACCGCGATAGCCTCGACATCGACAATATCGGTGAACGCTTCGCACCTGGTGTGGCGCTCTTTCACCCCGTTCGCAAATTGCGCGGCAAACAGTTCAGCCAAGAACTTCGTTTCGACAGTAATTTTGGCGGTATGTTCGACATAGTCGCGGGGCTTTATTATTTCCGCTCGACCTACAGCCTCGATGTGCAGAATGTTTTCCTGCTTGATGGCACCAGCAATCCTGCGAACCTGGTCGACACCTTCAACGCCGGCCAGACTGTCAAATCCTATGCGGCATTTGCGGAGACTTATTGGAAACTGAGCGAAAATACCCGGATCACGGTGGGTGGCCGCTACACCAAGGAGCGTAAGGAGTTTCGTGTTAACAAACCTGCGCCCTACACCACACCGGCCTATAGCTGCCCTGATCCTACCTCGACCTATGCTCCATGCGCAGATCCTGTGCTGACCTTCGGTCGCTTTACGCCACGTGTGTCGATCGACCAGAAGTTTGGCGAGGACATCATGGCTTATGTTTCATGGTCACGCGGATTCCGGTCGGGTGGCTGGAACGGTCGTCCGGGTTCGGCGCCCCAGACAATTGGTCCATATGCTCCAGAAAGTGTGGATAGCTACGAATTGGGCTTGCGAACAAAATTCGCGGACAACCGGGCACTCTTCAACGCCACGGTCTTCCAGACCAATTATAACAACAAGCAGGAAGACCAGATTCGGGCCAACCCGCTGATTCCTGCATCAACAATCACCTTCGTGGAGAACGCATCGAAGGCGCGCTTCCGTGGCGTGGAAATGGAAGCCCAGTTCCTGCCCACAGACCAGCTCAATTTGCGGGCTTCGCTCGGCTATCTGAAGGGTAAATATCTATCCTTCCTAAATGCTGCCGGGGTAGACATCAGCGCCACCAAGAATCTTCGTTACGCGCCTGAATGGAACTGGAGTGTGGGCGGTGACTATACCATTCCACTAGGTTCTGGCGGTAATGAGTTCATCGTCGGTGCTAACGTCAAATATCTTGCCAAATATGCAACCGAATCCGGCAAGGATGTCGTTGGACCCGCAATCCTCGGCTACGCCCGTGAGATCATTCCGGCACATACCACAACAGACTTTACACTGACGTATAAAGGCCTGTTCGCTGGCGGCACCGAGTACAAGCTTTCGGGCTTCGTCAACGACGCATTCCACAAAGGCGCACGGATAGTCCGGTCGAGTGAGGCTGGCGTGTTCTGGTTTGGTGACCGTATTCCGAACCGCACATGGGGCGTGGAGCTTCAGGTCGAGTTTTGATCCCGGGCTGAAACTATGCAAACAGGATGGCGTCTGCTCAATACTGGGCCGACGCCATCTTTGCGAAACCGGCTTTACACTATTTATACAAGGGCAGACCAATGACTGACTATCGCTACTGGCGTCTCAACTCCCGGCCGGAAGGCCATGAATATGCCGCCGCCCTGTCACTTGAAACGGCAGAGCTGCAAACAGTCGGGGACGGTCAGGTCCTGGTGCAAGCCGATTATCTGTCGATGGATCCGGGTGTCCGCGTGTGGATGACCGCGCGCGAAGATAGCTACTCCCCGCCCATCCCATTGGGCACACCGATGCAGGGGCAGTTTCTGGGACCGGTGATTGAATCGCGCGCAGATGGTTTCAAGGTCGGTGATATCGTGCGTGGCTTCGGGCATTGGGCAACACACTCGCTGGTCGATCCCGTGATGTCGGGTCTCATGGTGCTCGATCCCTCCGTGCGCGATTTGCGCGACCATTTCGGAACGCTCGGCCTGAATGGCTGGACGGCCTATTGCGGCCTTGTCGATGTTCTTGAACTCAAGGAAGGCGAGACGGTCCTGGTATCTGCTGCAGCCGGCGCAACTGGCAGTGTCGCCTGCCAGATTGCCCGCAACATGGGCTGCCGTGTCATTGCCATTGCCGGATCGGACGACAAATGTGCATGGCTTACCGAAACGTTGGGGGTCGACGTTGCGATCAATTACAAAACCCAGAATGTCGAAGCTGAATTGGCAAAAGTCGACGGCGGAATTGACGTCTATTTCGAAAATGTCGGCGGCGACCTCCTCGATGCAGCTTTACCAAATATGGCGATGTATGGCCGGATTGGGATCAGCGGGCTCATTGCGGGCTATACGTCGGATGGCGGTTTGCCGGGACCGGCACGTTTTGACCAGATCCTGATGAAGCGCTTGACCGTGAAGGGCATTTTCCTGCCCGACTTCCTAGCCAAAGGGGTAAATTACTATGCCCCACTCAAGCAGTGGTATGACGAGGGGCGATTAACCGGCGACTTCGACGAGACAAAAGGCATGGATAATGTCCTCGTCGCGTTTGAGCGTCTCATGCGGGGACAAAATCTAGGTAAGGTGGTGGTCGACGTCCGCAACTGAGGACGCCGACCAGCGCATCAGTGCGCCATCATCCCGCCATCAACGACCATTTCCGCACCCGTGATATAACGGGCTTCATCCGAAGCCAGGAACAGGTTCATGTTCGCAATGTCTAGGGGCTCGCCCATATAACCCATCGGCACGAGCGCCAGCGTGGCATCATAATTGTCCGCATTATCCTCTAACGCCACGCCCTGCATGTTGGTCAGGATCATACCCGGGTGGACGGTGTTAACGCGAATCTTGTCTTTCGCCGTTTCCATGGCGATCGTCTTCGAGAATATCCGAAGACCACCCTTGGCAGCGGCATAAGCTCCACAGGCCGGCACGCCGGCAATTCCGGCAACCGATGAAATATTGATAATCGAACCACCCTGCCCGACCTTGCGCATGGCCACGACGGCGCGCTTTGTCCCGTAAAACACGCTGTTGAGGTTGACGTTGATCTGCAAGTTCCAGTCTTCCGTCGTGAAATCCTCAATCATCCGCAGGACTGCGATACCCGCATTGTTCACAAGCACATCAAGACGGCCATGGCCGCCAATAACGGCCGCCATCACGCGGTCCCAATCCGCCTCGCTGGTCACGTCATGTGCCAATGCATGGGCCTGTCCACCTGACGCACGAATGTCGGCGGCGACTTTCTCTGCGCCTTCCGCATCACGGTCGGTCAGGTAAACGACCGCACCTTCCTCGGCAAACCGTATGGCCGTTGCACTACCGAGACCCGGTACCGACGCGCCGCCCGTTACCAATGCTATCTTGCCTGAAAGTCGTCCCATCTTGCTCTCCATCATAAAAAAGGGGCTGCGACCAGTTTGGCCACAGCCCCGGTATTTTGCACACTGATCAAAGGGTCAGAATTTGATCCCCAAGGTCGCGCCGTAGCTCCGTGGTTCCCGGGCTGTGCCGAAGGACCATAGTCCGCCGACGGTAAAGCCATGGGTCATGCCGCGGTCATCGAGCAAGTTGCGACCATAGAAAGTCAGCCTTGCTTCGGTCCCGGCCAGATCGAATTTTGTGCTCAGGCTGGCATCCAGCAAGCCTTGCGTATCGGTACGGACCCGCGGGTCGTTGCCATTTACGGTCAGCGGTCCTGTGGTCGTGTTTCCGGTCAGCCCACCAATTGAAATTTGCTGGTCATACCGGCCGATATGACGATAGCCGACATTGGCCACAATTTCGCCAAAGCTTGTCGGGACTGTATAGTCCATCGCAATGGATGCGGTCATATTCGGGTTATAGATCAGATCGTTATTCGAATAGTCATAGGGAATGACCAGCCCGGTAACGGGTGACAAGCCACCCACGATGAAGCCCTTGAAGCTGGAATCGAGCAGGCCGAGCGAGCCGGTAATCCGCAACGCGTCCGTCGGCCGCGCAGTGAAGTCCATTTCGAGACCCTTGACCGTAGCCGAACCGACATTCGATGTGACGGTTTCGTTCTGTGTCGCGCAGGTGCCGCAGAACAGGGTATTGTTCTGCTGCAGGTCCTTATACTTCGACACAAAGCCCGCCAGGTTCAACTGAAGCTTGCGGTCCAGCAAGTCCAGCTTGGCGCCGGCTTCATAGGAATCAACGGTTTCAGGCTGATAAGCGATGCTGGCGCTTGCCGCCGAACCCGCCCGTGGCGAAAAGCCGCCGGACCGGTAGCCACGCGACCATGAGGCGTAGAACATCGTATCGTCGTTGGGACGCCAATCCAGGCCGACCTTGGGCGTGAACTTCTTGAAGCTGTCCGCACCCTGACCGATCTGGACGCCGCCAAAGGCGTTCGTCAGTGACTTCCGGTCGCTGGTGTAACGGCCACCGAAGGACAGGCGGAACTGGTCTGCGAAGGCCCAGTTGAAGTCACCGAACACGGCGTAGGATCGCGTCTTGCCCTGCACATCCTGCGGGTTGGTATCAAAGTCGACAGGATCGATCGCCGGATTGAATGCAAATAGCCGCGTATGCTGCGTCAGATTATAGCTCGATTTGAAATAGTAGACGCCTGCGACATAGTCAAAGGCATCCCCAAGCTTGCCCGCCGCACGCAATTCCTGGCTCCATTGCTGGTAGTCTTGCTGGCGACGGACATAGTAAAGGTCTGTCGACGATGCGTCGAAATCCTGTGTCTGGTTCTCGCGTGATTTGCGATAGCCACTGACCGAGGTCAACTTTACGCCGCCCAGATCATAGTTCATTTC
>PNNB01000030.1 GCA_013823985.1 Sphingopyxis sp. | reverse complement strand
AACGGCCAGATCCGGCGGTTAACGCCGACTGCTCCTCGATAAGCGAGCAGTGCTTAGCGCGGACCCATCAGCGCTACTATTCTCGACGCACTAGAATTGAGCGCCGAATACAGCCGAAACAAGCGGCGCCTTATCGCCTGAATCATGCCGGAAATCTCTGAGCGGAAATGCTGCCTCGACTTCGAGACGGAGTTTGCTCCCAAGGCCCAGCCGCGCCCCAGCCCCCGCGGAATAGAGATCTCCGGTGCCCAAACGGCCCCGCAGGTCGCGTACCACGCCGCCGTCGGCAAACGCGTAAACCTGCATCCAGTGCACCAGCCCCTGACCGCGGTCGATCATGTCTGAACGAAACTCTACCGAGCCAAGAGCGCCTTCATCGCCGGCCCGCTCGCTGAAATCATAGCCCCGGCCGAAGCCTGGGCCGCCAATTGTGAGCTGGTCAACTGCCAGGATCGGCTCGCTCGCAAGCTGCGTTGTTACGCCGAGACGAGCACTGAAGGGTCCAGCCAGTTTGCCGGTCCAGTTCGTCCATGCTCGGGCCACCAGATAATCAGACCCCGCCCCGGCGCGAGATGCAAGCGGATCGCCCTGCCGTGTTGCACCAAATATAGGAAATGCCCAAGTTACGCTCGCTCCCGCGCGCAAACGTCCGCCAACTATCGGGGTGTAACCATTAAGCGACATGGCGAGCGCCGCGACGCGATCGCGTTGAATTAGCTCCTCTTCCCAAAACTGATCGATCTTGAGATAGGAAAAGTCGAGCGACGCCCACAGGCTGTCGGCACGCCCGCGGGTTATCGTGCGCGTCAGGCTGACCGTCCCGCCCAGGCTTTGGCCGCGAGGGTTGTAAGTCTCCCAATGCCCGCCCGAGTTTGTTCGGCCATAGGTTCCTGAAATTGCAAACTCAGTGGAAGCGCTGGGCCACATGTAAGCGTAGCGAGCATATAGCACGGTCAGTTCGCTAGGATCTGCAGGCGTCACGACGCTCTGAAGCGTCAGGCGGTCGTCCAAGCTCAGCAGAGCAGCAACGTCGATGCCCAGCTGCGCCCTGATGGGTCCGAGCGCTTCTGATCCGCGGTTGTCTAGCGTCGCCCAACCTCGAACGCGGTCGTAAGTGACCGGAACGATCAAGATGCCGCGCCCGCTCTCGACGGTATATCGCACTTTTCCTATGGTCACTCCTGGCAGGTCGGTCGCTAGCATAAGAAGCCGGTCGACCTCATCTGTCCTTCCGATCTCCCCCACGAGGGAGCGCAGTAGGTCTGCGACCTCGCGGCGCTGCTCTCCTTCCAGCCTGACTTCGTCGATCCGGCCCTCTGACACCTCCACGGTCAAAACTCCAGCGCTGACTGTCTGGGGCGGAATACGGCTGGTTGCAAAGGCGTAGCCATGCTTCCGCGCGACGCCCGAGACCGCGCTCAGCAGTTCTTGCGTACGGCCTTCGCCAAACTCGCGCCCGAGAAACGGCGCCACCGCGGAAGCAAATTGACCGCGCGCAATATCCGGGGCCCCGGCAACATGGATAGCTCCGATCATCGCGCTGCCAAGCTCGTCTTCCGAGCCGGGCGGAGGCAATCCAGCGTCTACGGGTTCGTGCGTCGTATCCCTATCTGGCGACGATAACGAGACCCGTGCCGCCGAGCCCGGATCGACCGGCACTAGCGAGCCGTCGAGCGCAGCAGCGGGCGTCGAGACTGTAAGAACCGACAGAGCGGCGAGGGCAGAATAAACGCGAACCATGACGCTGTCGTTAACCAGAAATCGTTGACGAAACCTTCACGCTTGAATGTCAAATGTCAGAAATATCGCAGTTTTTATAACCTTTGTTGTGTTGGAGCGCTGTATGACGGGCGGACGGATACTCGGGTTAATGTTGATGAGCGCGTCGCTCATTGCCAGCGTCGCGCACGCGAAGGCTACGGGGTGGAAGATCTCCGAAGCTTCAGCGGGCGTGACGATCACCCGCGACGGTCAGGCAAGACCCGGCAGCCGCGGCACAAATCTCGAAACCGGCGACGCAGTTTCGACGGGTAAGAGTGCCCGCGCGGTCATTGTGAACGGGGAACAATATGCGGTAATCGCACCTAACAGCCGGCTCGAGATATCGCAGCCGAGCGCAGGGGGGAGCTTCGTTCAGTTTTTTGAGCGGCTCGGCAACGTCGTCTTCAGCGTCAAGAAGAAGACCAAACCGCATTTTGGCGTGAAAACTCCGTATCTGGCTGCCGTCGTAAAAGGTACGACATTTAGCGTAACGGTCGACGCATCGGGTGCGTCCGTGCAGGTTGTCGAGGGCGTGGTTGAAGTCTCCACTCTCGACGGCGGGGCGCGCGATCTCGTTCTGCCGGGCAATATCGCGTCGGTAGGCGGCAGCGACCTTGGGCAACTCACGGTTCGCGGCACAGAGACGAAAATCATCAAATCACCAAGCGTACCAACGGCGACCTTCTCGGAGGCTGGCCAAACCGAAAACGAAGCTGCGTCAATGGAAGACGAGGGCCGAGCTGCCAGTGTCAGTGTCGATACGGAGATTTCTGAACAAGGAGGTGCAGTAGTGAGCACTTCGACCACGACTGGCGCTACGTCGTTAGTAATCAACTTCGCTGTCGTCGAAGCGCCTAAGTCACTCGAGGCGATCACGGATGGGATGGTGTCAGGCTCGACAGGGACCGAGATCGCGATCGCATCATCGGGGGTGACCCCGGCCGACCGTGGCAATGCCGAAGAGCAGGTAAGCGGGAACGGCGGCGGCGATGGAAATGGCAACGGCGGCGGGAACGGCAACGGGAACGGCGGCGGCAATGGAAATGGCAACGGCGGCGGGCCGGGCAACGGGAGCGGCGGCGGCAATTAGAAATGGCTGCCCCAGGCTGCATCAAGTGCGGGGAGTGCGACGATGCGATTTGGAAGAGTTTTAGGCTCTAAAATATTTCCGTTGTTCCTTGCGGCATTGATTGGCGCAGCCGTCATAATCACCGGTGCTGGCGCGGGCGTGGACCGGGCTCTTAAGATTGTGCGGGACTCAGTCCGCGCCCATCCTGCGAGCGATCGGTTCGTGCTCGTCGAAATCGACGCGCGGTCACTCCGGGCGCTTGAAGGCTGGCCATGGCCTCGAAGCATCCATGCCAAGGCAATCCAGCGGCTGAACACGGCTGGCGCGAAGACAATTGCGTTCGACGTCGATTTTTCCGCGCCGAGTATTGCGGCCGAAGACGAGAAATTCGCGGCAGCAATCAACGCCAGCGCGGTTCCGGTTATCCTCCCGACCTTTCGTCAATATGCCTCGCAGCATTCCGAAGAAGAAATCGAGAGCCTGCCGCTTCCCATGCTGCGCAATTATGCGCAACTCGCTGCCGTCAATATCATTCCCGATAGCGACGGCCTTGTTCGCTCTTATCCCTCGGCGATCGTGACCGGCGGCGTCCCGCGCCCGTCCATGGGCGCAATGCTCGCGAACGCGTCCGGAAGCGCGGGTGAGCAGTTTCCGATCGATACGTCGATCGACCCCGCTTCGATAGCGCATATCAGCTATATCGATGTTTTGAATGGCCGCTTCTCGAAGAAAGATGTCGCGGGAAAATATATTCTTATAGGGGCGTCGGCCATCGAACTTGGCGATCGATATCCGATCCCGGGATGGGGGGTAATTTCGGGCCCGGCTATCCAACTACTTGCGGCAGAAACATTACGCGCTGGGAGCAGCCCGCTGCGACGAAGCCCCTGGATTGCTCTCGGTCTGGCCATCTCGCTACTCTACGCCGGAACCCGGATGCGCGCGCGACAGCAGGCGCTCCTCGCGACGGTTGGAGGCTGTGCACTCCTGGCTCTGCCGCTTGGGCTCGAGTTCTTCCATATGGGATCCATGGCGGTCGTCCCTGCGCTCGCTGCCTTAATCGGAGGGATGGCATGGATCGCCGGCGCGGAAGCAGTGCGGTCTTTTGGCGAGATTAGAGGGACCGATCAGCTTACGGGCCTTCCAAATCGGCGCACACTCGAGCGTGAGCTCGCGCTCGCCGATCGCAAAGCGGCAATGATCGCGCTGAGGCTGGGGGGCTATGCAGACTTGGCTACCCTCCTCGGTCCAAGCCGCGGCGCGGAATTATTGCTTCGCGTCGTGGACCGACTGCGCGCGAGTGGGATCGATACGATCTACCGGATTGAAGAAAATTCGCTCGCCTTCGTCGCGAATCAGACTTTGGGAGAGGCGGCCGAGGAACTGTTCGGAAGACTGGTGTCCAGCCTTGCCGCCCCGATCGAAGTCGCCGCGCGCCAGATCAAGGTTGATGCCGTGTTCGGCCGCGCAGCGCTCGATGGCACTCAGGCCAGCGCGTCCATAGACCATGCCCTTTTGGCTGCTGACCAGGCTCGCGAGCAGGGCCGGGCGTGGGACGATCATAGCAGCGAAATGGAAGGATCGCGCGACTGGCGCATTTCGCTAGCTGGCGAGCTCGATGCCGCAATGGCGGCCGGAGAGATTTGGGTCGCGTTCCAACCGAAGTGGGACATAAAACGAAACAGGGTTTCGGCAGCGGAGGCGCTAGTTCGCTGGAATCATCCCATGCGCGGCCTGATCCCTCCTGACACCTTCATTCCTACGCTCGAGAGAAACGGCCAAATACTCGATCTGACGCTCTATGTGTTGGATCGCGCCATGGAGCAGGCCGCGTGCTGGTCGGCAGGATCGAAGGCAATCAACATAGCCGTCAACATCTCGGCACCACTTCTCACCAAGCCGGAATTTATATCTGCAATTACCGATCGGCTCGCAGAAGGCACGATACAGCCTGGTCTGCTCACGTTTGAGATCACTGAGTCTGCGAGCATAGAAAATCCCGAAAGCGCGCTCGATGCGATGCAGCGCCTGGCGAATTTGGGCATCCGGCTTTCCATTGACGATTATGGCACCGGGCAGTCCACGCTCAGCTATCTCAAGCACCTCCCGGCGAGGGAGATCAAGATCGACAAAAGCTTCATACTTGCAATAATGGAAAACAGAAGTGACGAGGCGATGGTTCGCTCTACGATCGACCTGGCTCATGAGCTGGGCTTCGAAGTGGTTGCCGAGGGCGTCGAGAATCAGACGATCTTCGATCTGCTGCGCGAAATGGGGTGTGACTATGCGCAGGGTTGGCACGTCGGGCGGCCGTTACCTGCGAATGATTTCATGGCAACGATAGGACAGGCCCTTGCCGCGTGATGCTCCCTGCCAACGGGCAGAAGCCCTGGCGCCTGATATTGTTTCGCACCCCGCTCAATCAGCTGCGCGCGTGGAACGGCGTCACAAGACCTTCTTTGTGGCAATGGTGCGCATTTCGTCCGGGGAAATGCGCGTGCATATCCTGGATATGTCGCGAGCGGGCGCCCGTCTGCACGGGGCGTTCGCCGTTGTCGTTGGGGACATTGTCCATCTCGCCCTTGGTAATGATCACGTCGCAGCGCGCGTGCGGTGGACAAAAGGCAGGATGTTCGGTGTCGAATTTTGCCGTTCGCTCGATCAGGCATTGGTGACGCGGATACTGAATTTGTAAGGGGTCAAAACAACAACTTACATCACCTTCCCAATGGTTCACATTCGCGCCGGCGGAAATTCTTAGCCAGCCTGCTCATGCCTCAATCCGCCGTTTCGTCCGTTCTTTTAGACAGCGTCGCGTTCGCTCACAGGAGTTTGCGTCACGATTCCCTTGGCGGCGCGCCCCGACCAATTCATCGAACTCTACCTCAGCGAACGATACCGGATCAGTCTGGACGACGGTCCATCGACGCGTGCTCCGAAAACGGCCGTAGTCGGGTCGCAGACGCGTCCTGGTCTGCGGTTGAAATTGAGCGGCGACATCGACGTCTTCACGATCAACTTCCAGCCGACAGGATTTTATCGCCTGTTCGACGTGGAGCCTCTGGTTCGTCGCGCTCATTGCGCTGACCGGTCTTTGGTATCTTGTCGAGCAGCTGGGCGGCGACGCGCCGCGTCTTCCGGAACCGACGACCGAGATCAGCCTACGCTCACCGGCGAATACAACCGTATGCCGCCATTGTTCCGGCTTTCGTCATTGCAGTCGGCGTCGCGCGCCAGTCGGCGCTTGCCGCTGCTTTTCTGTTTGCGTCCGGCGGCACGGGGCTTTGGCTCCTCATCCGCCGTGATGCCCGCCGCCACACACCCTTTTTGCCGCTTCCGCTCTTTCGGTCGCGCAACTTCACACGGTCGGTGATGGCGTCGGTCTTGTGCTTTATTGCGATGAGCGTCGCGCTGCTGATGTTGCCCTTCGCGCTGCACGACCGGCTCGGACTATCGGCCCGGGATATTTCCTTCATCATGACGCCTTGGCCAATCGCCGTGCTGTTGACGACGCCGATCACTGCCCGTCTTCTGGAGCGCGCTCATCCGGCTCAGCTCTGCGGCGCAGGGACACTGCTGCTGGCATTTGGCTTGGCTATATTGGCGGCGGCTCCACCAGCTTGGGGCATACCGGTGCATATTTTTGGCGTCATCCTATCTGGAATAGGGTTCGGCCTGTTCCAGACGCCGAACAACCGCACCCAGTTCCTTTACGCGCCCGTCGACCGTGCTGCGTCTGCTGGAGGCGTGCAGGGAACGGCCCGACTTGCAGGGCAGGTAAGCGGAGCCTTAACCGCGTCGGTCTTACTTTCGGCAGGTTCGGTGAAAATGGCGGCGCCGATTGCATTTGGAATGGCCGCGCTTGCGGCGTTCGCATCTGCCGCGATCAGCTGGTCAAACGATCCCCGAGAGGGCAGCTATTCGCCTGATGGCACCTGAAAGCCGACTGGCTGCTTCCGGCCAACAGCGCTGTTTTCATGAGCGGAATAGATATTCCTCGTTATCGCAAAAGAGCTCCATCGCCCCGACAGCGCCGCCTTCGTGTTTTTCTCGGAAAGCCGCTGAATATCGCCTGACGCCGCCGTTCAGTCCCCTGACACCAGCCAGGGCGCTTATGGACGGCAAGCTGGGGGGCCGAATGGAGAAATCGCATGAAAATTCTTCTATTAGGCTTGGCCGTTTCTGCCGCAGCTATAACAGGACCCGCCGCCGCGCAGAATCCAAACAGCGGTTATCAAGACCGTGAAGGAATCTATGGGGACGATGACCGCAGTGGTCGCGGCAATATCTCGGCGCGCATCGAGCAGCTGCGCGAACGAATTCAGGCTGGCGTGCAATCCGGGGCGATCAGCCGTCAAGAAGCTGTGCCGCTTTGGTCGGGACTCCGGTCGTTGAACCAGTTGGAGCGCCGCTACGGCCGCAACGGACTGAACAATCAGGAGCGGCAGGAACTCCAAACACGCCTGCGCTCGCTCCGCCAGGATGTCCGCCGAGCGGATAACGGCGCGAGCGGACGCTATGACGCATGGGATCGCGACAACGGGCGTGACGATGACCGCTACGACGAACGGGACTATGATCTTGGCGATCGCCGGGATGAGGACCGGGACGACAGGTACAGGGAACCTCAACAGCGCGGCGGGCTTGGCGGCGTGATCGATGGTGTGCTTGGAAGAAACTCCGGCAGGCTGGAGGTCGGCCAGCGGGCGCCTTCGGACCTGTATGGCGTCCCCTATGAGTATCGCGATCGGTACCGCGATACGGATCGCTCCTATTATCGCTCGGACGGCCGCCAGATTTATCAAATCGATGCCCGTACCCAAGCGGTCATCCGCATTCACGCGATGAACTAGATTTACATCGTGCCCCGACCGGCTCCATGCTGGTCGGGGAACTTTGCTTTGATCAGGGTGCTAATGTGGACTCCTCGAATGGCCGCATTTGCAGAACCCTTAACCAATAGCCGACGGGCAGCTATCGGCCATTCTGACCGACCTTTCGCCGGGACGCGTGCATAGCCGAGGATATTTCCCCTGCCATTTCGGTTCGGCGTGAGTGTTGAGGCGCCTCAACTGGCTCATGCGGGGAATAATCATGTCAGACTTAACCTAGGTTGGGAATTCATGGCGGCGGCGACGCTATGCCGAACTGGCTGCGACGAGAGAGGATGTGCAGCGACCCGCATATGGGGCTCGTCGCAGCAACCTTTGAATGTATTGCCGCCCGCATCTTTAGGTTGTCGGGCGCAACGTCAAATTGAGGGTAGGGCGGGTACTCCTCATTGAGGATCGTCATAACATAAGTTAAGTCAATGATATATATGCAACAATTTCCCGTTTTGCGCGTCTCTCTTCTGCCCATCCAAGGGCGCAATATGAAGAGAGGATGACAACATGGCTCAGAATAATCAGGGCGACCAGCAGGGCGGCCAACAGCCCGGCAAGACCCCCGGCCAGCAGGATCAGCAGGGCGACCAGAACCGCCAGCCGGGCCAGGACCGCGACGACAATCGCAAACAAGCGGGCGACGATGCAAATCGCCGCTGAACGCTAACTGTTGCGGCGTCCATTGAGGCCGGATCGCTCATTCCCCGCGGTCCGGCCTTATTCCCTTTCGCCATCCTCTCAGGACGGAGACGATTCATGAAATCCAACGATACCGATGCAACGCATATCCTGACCGCCGATCACCGCGCTGTCGAAAAACTGTTTGCCCAATTCGAACGGGCGTCCGGTGCTGCCGCCAAGGGCGACATAGCCAACCGGATTTGCACCGAACTCAAGATCCACGCCCAGATCGAGGAAGAAATCTTCTATCCCGCGCTCGACGGCAAGATCGACGACGATCTCCTGAAAGAAGCCTATGTTGAGCATGACGGGGCTAAAGTGTTGATCAACGAAATTGTTGCGGCAAATCCTGACGATGAGTTTTTCGATGCGAAGGTGACGGTGCTGAAGGAAGAGATCGAGCATCATGTGAAGGAGGAGGAAAAGGAGCACGACAATATGTTCCAGCAGGCGCGCGCGGCCGATGTCGATCTCCATGCGCTCGGCGAGCGAATGCTGGCCCGCAAGGAGGAATTGAAGACCCTCGCCGAAACGAAGGGCCTGCCGCCAGCGCAAACCACCACGATGTAGAAATATCGCCGGGGCGGCCGGGTTCCGACTTTTACAGCGACGCCGCGCTCGAGCGAGTCCGGTGCGTCCGGCCGCGGCGCGCTCGTTTCACAAGTCTCCATATTTCGCGCCAGATGACGGCTCTATTGGTCGATGTCAGTAACGCATTGACCATTCTTTGCGCGAGAGGTGGCTCAGCTCTTTTGCAAATTTCCATCGACCGCGAGAATGATGATCGCGCAGCTGAGCGCGCCGTCTTCGTCGGTGACGGTGATACGCAGCTCGTCATCGCGCACCATCAAGTCAGGGTCGTCGCGCAACAAGGCGCCGCCGTAGCGCACGGCTTCGCGCCTCGCCGCTGCGGGGTCGGGAAGCTCGTTACCGGATATGTCGATGTCCTGCGTGCCGTCACAGGTATGGAAAAAATAGCGTGGCATGGCAGCTGAGCTCCTTTGCGGTGGACCCGCTCAGCATCAACCCTTGGAGGCTTCGTTTTGATGCAGATAAATGTCAGAAAATTCTGCGATTTTTCTCAAGGTTTGCACATCGCCGATCTGCATCCGCCGATTGACCCGCTGCACCGCGCCTGTCTCCTCCAGGGTCTTGATTGTGCGATTGATGTGCACGGGCGTCAGCCCGAGCAGATCCGCCAATTGCTCCTGCGTCAACGGCACCTCGAACCCCTCCATCCGGTTGCCTGCAATCTGCTCAACGCGGCAGTGCAGCTCGCAAAGTAGATGGGCAAGGCGGGACAGGGCGTTACGACGGCCGATGTTGAGCAACCATTCGCGCCCGATCGACGCTTCGATCAAAATGTCGATGAGAACGGCGCGGGCGAGCGCGGGGCGCGGCGCGACCAGCTTTTCCAGATCCTTCAACGAAAATATCGCGAGTTCAACCCGGGTGAGCGCCTGAAGATCATGGTCGGCGCGTTCCAGATAGAGCGACTGGAAATCGAGCGGATCGCCAGGAATTTTGAGCGCGACGATTTGCCGTCCGCCATCCGCCGATGTTTTTTGCCGGTAGGCAAAGCCTGACAGGATCACAGGGCAGATTGATGCCCGTTCGCCCTCGCTCAGAATATAGGCGTTGGGCTCCATGGACCGCAGGTTGAAAGGCAGTGCCGCGATAGCCGCCTGATCATCCGTCGACAGTCGGCTGTGGCTCAGCAGCTTGCGCACAAAGATGCCAAGCCGTCCCTCCAGAACCGACGACCGTCCATCGCCCACCCAGTGCGTGCTATGCTGTTCCACATCCTGGCTCACCGCATATCCTTCGAGCTGACCAACCTCCCGTAAAAACCGCGTTGGTGCGGGAGGGTTCCGTTACATTTGCCTCACGGAAAGCAGAGATGGTTCGGGCGTGCAAATTGCGATTGAGCACAGCGGTCGTAACATGGATCAAGTCGCGATCTTGATGACGTCGCTATGTTTTCGTCAGCGCCGGTTACACGCGAGGGGACGCATGACGACAAGCGAAGATGACCCGGTCTGGGCGGCCGTGGTTGCCGCAGAAGATGAATATGGTGAGGGGGCTGAGGACCATGCGCGGCGCGAACTGGCCATTGCGATCGCCGCGGGCGACATGCGACAAGCCGTGATCTGGGAGGCCGCCGCGCAGTCGCTTCATACGTTTCACACCATCAACCGGACCTGGGCGCGATCCCGCGGTGACCTGTTGCCGCGGATCATTCCCAGGAACGCGCGATCTGGCGAAAGGCCCGAATGACGCCGAGTGCCGGTCGGCGCTGCGGCAGTCGAAGCAGTATCCTTAAAATAGCTGTCCCATCTCTACGCGCCGGCGATCACGGCTGCTTCCTGCGTCCAAAAACGGATAGCGGACTGGTCGCTTCCGGCCATACATGGCCAGCCTCAACACCGAATATCCCGATCCCAATATGGTGGGTCGCCAAAACTCTGGCGTAGGCTCTCGGTCAAGGCCGCTGTTTTCGCTGAAGCGCCATGATTACGGGAATAGGTCACGAAAAGTTCCGCGCCTTCCGCCTTGGCGCCAACGTCGAGAGCTACAAGTGTCCCGTTCGCGATGCTGTCATGGATAAAGAATGTCGGTAGTAGCGCAATCCCGAGTGCGGCAGTCGCCGCCTCCTTCATGACCATTCCGTTATTAACTCTCAGACCGGGCTTGGGCCGGATCACCGACCAGCCATCCGCCGTTTCGAAGCGCCAGTCGCCTTCGCGGTTTGCATAAAGAATTCCGCGATGGTGGATCAGTTGCGCAAGCGAGACGGGCCGCCCATGTTCCTCCAGATACGCGGGCGAAGCGACGAGCAGTCTTCGACTGCTCGCCAACCGCTTGGCGATGAGCCGGGTATCGCTGATTGCGCCATGTCTGAGAACCGCGTCGAAACCATCGGCCGCGGCATCGACGAAGCGATCATCAAGTTCGAGCGAGACATCGATCTCGCGATGCTCACGGAGGAATTTGCAGAGGGCCGGGCCCAGATGGAGGATGCCGAAACCGACCGGTGCCGACAGCCTCAGTGGACCCGCCAGCGTTCCGCTTCGCGCGGCCAGTTCGGCAGAGGCCTCGTCGACTTCGCGCAAAATGCGTTGCGCGCGCGGCAGGAAGCTGTGTCCATTCTCGGTCAGCGAAAGCTTGCGGGTCGTCCGCTGGATGAGGCGCGCGTCCAGGCCGCGCTCCAGTTCGGCCAGGCGTTCGCTCACCACCGATTTGGCGAGACCAAGCCGCCGTGAGGCGGCACTGATCGACCCGGCTTCCACCGTGGCGACAAAGGCAGCGATCCCGTCCAGTTTCATCATTGTTCGGAAATTCCGGCGACGATTTTCGGATTTATCTGGCTAGTCCGAACAATGCAACAGGCGCATCTGTCTGTCCAGAAGGCGCGGCCAGGGGGCGACGCCACAGTGCTGGAGACATATGATGCTTCGTCAATTGACGGCCGCCGGTGCGGCCCTTCTTCTCGCCGTAACGCCTGCATTGGCGCAGGTCGAGTCTTTCCCGAGCAGCTTTCGCACCGAAAATGTCGAAGCCAAGGATGTGACCATTCATGTCCGTGTCGGGGGCAAGGGACCTGCTGTCGTCCTGCTCCACGGCTATGGCGAAACCGGCGATATGTGGTCGCCGATGGCGGCCGACCTGATGCGCGATCACACCGTGATCGTGCCCGATCTTCGCGGCCTCGGCCTCTCATCCAAGCCTGCCGGCGGATATGACAAGAAGACCCAGGCCGGTGATGTTGCCGCGGTCCTCGACCGGTTGAATGTGAAGCAGGCCGATCTTGTGACCCATGATATCGGCAATATGGTCGGCTATGCCTTTGCTGCCCAGCATCCCGGGCGCGTGCGGCGTTTCGTGCTGATCGACGCGCCGCTTCCCGGCGTGGGGCCGTGGGAGGAGATATTGAAGACCCCGCTCCTCTGGCACTTTCGCTTCGGTGGACCCGACATGGAACGGCTGGTCGCGGGCCGGGAGCGCATCTACCTTGATCGTTTCTGGAATGAATTTTCTGCGACGCCCGCGCGTTTTAGCGAAGCGTCGCGCGACCATTATGCTCGCCTATATGCGCTGCCGGGCGCGATGCACGCAGGCTTCTCCCAGTTTGCGGCCTTCGATCAGGATGCGAAGGACAATCAAGCCTTCATCGCCGACGGCGGCAAACTCAAGATGCCGATTCTCGCAGTTGGCGGCGAGAAGAGCTTCGGGCCGATGATGGCGACCGTCATGCGTTTTGCCGCCGAGGACGTGCGCGAAGGGATCGTTCCCGATTCCGGCCACTGGATCATGGAAGAAAATCCCGCCGCGACGATCAAGCTGGTCCGCGACTTCCTGGGATCGGCGAAATGATCGCCCGCGGTGCCTTGTTGCTGGCAATGGCTGCTGTGCCCGCCGCGACCTCGTCGAACCCGGCCCTGCAGCCGCGGCGGCTGACCCATGCCGAAGTCCTGGCATTGCCCTCGACGGGGGCAGGAGCCGGGACATCGGGGATCGCCGGAATCCGGACGCGGGTCCTCGCCGGCGATCCAGCGGCTTCGGGTCCCTATACGATCTTGCTCAGCGTGCCCGCGAACACAAGGATCGCCGCGCACCGCCATCGCGATGACCGGGTCGCCACCATCGTCTCGGGCACCTGGCATTTTGGCTATGGAACGGTGGCCGACGACGGCACCAAGGCACTTGGCCCGGGCGGCTTCTACACCGAGCCCGCCGGCATGAGCCATTTTGCCCGGACCGGCGCCGAACCGGTCACGCTGACCATCCACGGGTTCGGCCCCACGGACACCGAATATGAAACCCCCTCGGCCGATCCGCGACGCTGACCGGCCCATTTGATCAAGGAGATTGTCATGAGTGATTTTGCCGGAAAAAATATCCTCGTCCTCGGCGGCAGCCGCGGGATCGGAGCTGCGATCGTGCGGCGCTTCGCGAAAGGTGGCGGCAAGGTGGCCTTCACCTACGCGGGCTCGAAGGACGCGGCCGATGCGCTCGCCGCTGAAACTGGCGCCGAGCCGGTTCAAACCGACAGCGCTGACCGCGATGCGCTGATTGCTATCGTAGCGGGCCGGGGAGCGCTGGACGTGGTCGTTGTCAACGCCGGGACTCTGGTCATGGGCGACCCACTGAGCCTCGATGCCGATGCTGTCGACAAGATGATCGATATCAATGTCCGCGCGCCTTACCACGCTGCGGTCGAGGCGGCGCGGCGGATGAACGACAATGGCCGCATCATCGTCATCGGATCGACCAACGGCGACCGGATACCGTTCGCAGGCGGTGCCGCCTACGCGCTCACCAAGTCGGCCGTGCAGGGCATGGTTCGTGGCCTGGCACGCGATTTTGGCGACCGCGGCATCACCGTGAACAGCATCCAACCAGGGCCGACTGACAGCGACATGAATCCGGCGGATGGCCCGATGGCCGCAACCATGCACAGCTTCATGGCGATCAAGCGTCATGTCCGTGCCGACGAAGTTGCCGAACTCGCGGCCTTTATCGCGGGTCCGCACGGGGCGATGATCACGGGTTCGATGCAGACCATCGATGGCGGCTTTGGCGCCTGACGCGGCGGGTTCGTTCGTTACTTGGCCGCATTGCACTGGTTTCGATTCAGAAGCTGCCAGTCTGCAATCGGCCAGGTCCAGCGGTCCGAGATCCTAGCGCGCGCTCGATTTAGATGGAAAGTCCGACATGGGGTGGGAAGTAGACACGCCTCTTGTTAGGCATTTGTATCGATTGCAAACCCACGCTCTGGCGCGATGTACCGCATCGAGAACCAGTGCTGATTACCAGCTAGCGCCGTCGACATAGAGACGCGGCAATTCTGTCCAGAGACTGGGTTCAAAAAGCCGCAAATTGATCCCCATTCGATCATAATCGGGGTCAACCGGGGTCCAGTGCGTTATTACTCCGCATGTGTTGCAATGAAACAAGGTGAGACATTTGTCGCCATGCACATAGCCTATACCCTCGCCGGACACTTTCACCTTGGTTGGAGAAGAATATGTCCAAAGGGCACCCGTTCTCCGGCAAATGGAGCAATTGCACTCAGACGCGTCAACAGGATCGTCGTTGACGGTTATCCGGATTGAACCGCAATGGCAGCTTCCCTCGTGACTCATGGCTCTGCTCCTAAGCCTGCTACCCGCTTGCCAGTTTCTTTCCCTTCCTGCTGCCCCTCAAGATACGATTATCGGTCGCCGACAAAGAGCCGGATGTCGTTAATCAGTGATGGGCGGCCATCTTTGGTCATGCGTCATGTCCACTATTTGTGCCCGACGTTGCAATAGCAAACGGCAGCAATCGGTCGCTTCCGGTCATGGCCATGCGACGCACCTCCGACGTCTGCTTCTCTCAGTCTCCCACCAAAAGCAGGCCGTCTCTAAACGGCCAGGTCCGGCCCATTTGGACAAATGGTTGATGAGATGCCGTGCGGCGAACAGGACGATCCGGGTCGGGAGCTTCCCTTCCCCGGGGGGAGGGGCTATCAAACAGCTGCGCTCTCCACTTCGTCATTGGCGGCAGCCTGCTGCGCGATTTGTGTCGTGTGGGTCAGCGACACGCGCGTTCCCGGGACGGTGTTCTCGACCAGTATCTCCGCCCCCAATTGTTTGGCGAGCGCCTGGACGATGCGCGTACCCAGCCCCGCGCGGGACCGTTCGGGATCTTCCGCCATGCCGACACCATCGTCGGATACTGACAGCGTCCAGTCGTCGCCCATCACGGCATAGCCAACAACGACATGGCCGGGACGCCCGTCAGGAAAGGCGTGCTTGAGCGCATTGATCACCAGTTCGGTCACGACCAGCCCCATGCTGACCGACACATCGCCGCCGATCGACACCGGATCGACTTGAGTCGTCAGAGTTAGCTGGTCGGGGTCAAAGATCATTGATGCGCCGATACTGGCACAAAGCTGGGCCAGATAGGGTTCCAGCTCGACCGATCCGCCCTCGGATTCGGCAAGATGGCGTTGCAGCGTAGCGATCGACATCACCCGTTGATGCGCATCGCTCAGATGGCCGCGCGCCTCGCTTGATTGCACATTACGCGCGCTCTGCATCAATATGCTTGCGATGATCTGCAGGCTGTTGGCGACGCGGTGCTGCATCTCATGAAGCAGCGCGGCGTTGTCGTGGACCAGTTCCTTCTGGCGCCTCTCGTTTTTCCGCACCTCGGTCACGTCGATCACCGTGATCATCATGCGCGTGTTCAGGCCATCGCCATATTCGAGCCGCTGCGCCTTCAGCACCAGTCGGCGCACGCCGCCGAGGCTGGTTTCGATATCGACCTCGTACGCCTCCACCTCCGCCGCGCCCGAGAGCGTCGCATCGATCAGCGAATGCAGCCGCGGTAAGTCCCATTGCTTGTTGTCGAGGTCGTAGATGGTTCGCCCCGTAACGGTATCGGGATCGATACCGAAGGCGGCACAGAAACTATCGCTTGCCGCGACGATCGCCAGATTTTCGTCGAGCAGCAGCAGCGGCGCATCGGACGCTAGCGCCATCGCGAGCCCTAGCGTGCGGCCCAGATTGGCCGGTGGATTGTCGGCAGCCATGCGGCGCGCCTTCCCGGTCGGCCTGGACCGCAGGACGCGGCCTTGTCGGCAACCAAATCGCGGGGCGAGCTCGACCAACGTCGCCGGCCATCACCCCGAACGCAGGGCATAACACGCCGCCGTGGTTCAACGCGTACTAAATCGAAGTGGCCGTAAGTTCTCCCCGCGGGCGATAACCGTCATAGTCGATAGCAGGAGGCGATATGTCGATGTCCGCACCTGCCAATTCTGGCGCAAAAAGCCGACTGTCTCAAATCGGCCAATAACCGCGGACTCCGGAACTCGTCATAGTCTCACATTTCCTGGTTTCGCACGGTGCATCGCAGACGACTTGCATCACGGTTCCAATGGGCCACAATCGCGCCGGTGGAAATTCTAAGCCAGCTTGCCCATGCCGAGATCCGCCGCTTCGTCCGCTCATTTGGTCAGCGGCGCGTCGCGCTGTCGGCGGTGTGCGTCACTACGCCGCTTGCGGCCCGGCCCGACCAATTCATCGAATTCTATCTTGGCGAACGCTACCGGATCAGCGTGGACAACGGCCCATCGACGCTTGCCCCGGACGCGGCAGTGGTAGGGCCGCAGACGCGTCCGGGGCTGCGGCTGCACATGAGCGGTGACATCGACGTCTTTACGATCCGCTTCCAGCCGACCGGATTCCATCGCCTGTTCGGGGTGCCCATGCCTACCCTGGCTGACAAAGGGATCGCGATTGCCGACATATTGGGGCATGCTGCTACGGGCCTGGAAGACGCGATCAGGAGCGCCGACGGCTTTCATGCTCGGGTGGTGGCGGCGCAGCAGTGGGTCGAGAAACGCGCCCTGCGAAGCAGCCGTGAGAGTGGCCTCGACTATGCGGCCCGATTGCTGGTGGCTACGCGCGGCCGCACGAGGATTGGTGCCATCGCTGACAGATCGGGCCTGAGTTTGCGTCAGTTTCAGCGCCGGTTTACCGCAGAAGTCGGCGTCTCGCCGAAATTCTACGCTCGAACGTTGCGCCTAGAGGCGGCGCTCGCAGCAAGAAATAGATATCCGGAGCGGAGCTGGACGACCATCGTGCACGACGCCGGCTATGCCGATCAGGCGCATTTCATTCGCGATTGCCAGTTGCTGGCGGGGGCGACGCCAACAGCTTTCGTCGCACAAATGTCGGGTGTGGCCGAAATATTCAATTGCGAAACGGCGTGATCCCGTAACCGACGGTCTCCAACGGAGGCCCATATGAAAAGACGTGATCTATGCGGGATAATGATAGCCGGGGCGGCGACATTGGCAGGAGCGCCGGCGATGGCGGCTGAAGCGCTGGCCTCGAAGGCCGACAAAACTCTGAACGCTTGGGTCGACGCTTGGAATCGCGAGGACCTTGATGCGATGTTCGCGCTGTTCATGCCCGACGCGCATTGGGTCAATATTGTGGGGATGCATTGGCAAGGCCGCGATGCTGTCGAAAAAGCGCACCGCGCCTATTTCGAAATCATGTTTCGCGGCGTGAAACAACGATTGCTCGCCACTGAAAGCCTGACACCGCTCCCTGGGGGCGGCGCCGTGGTGGTGACGCGGCTCGCGGTCGATGCCTTCCGTCAGCCGAATGGCGTCATAAAGCCGCCCAGCGAGGACCGGCTGACGCTCGTCATGATACCGCGCGGAGACGATCTGGCGATAATCCATGGCGCCAATGTAGCGATCGTTCCAGAAGCGCAGCAACACGATCCGGTGCTCAAAAAGCCGTAGTCGCTATTGGATGGGCTACGTTGAGCGTCATGCCCGCGAATGCCTGTTTATCCCCGATCGCGGCTGAAACCTGCCTTGCCGCTTGTGGCCAGTTTCAGCGGTAAACTGCGGGTCTGGCGGGCCGTATTGACAGAAGTTTTTTGTGGGTGGGTTGCTGAAGCTTTGCTCTCAAGGCAGGTCGTCCTGCGTATCTCAAGCGGGCGTCATTGGCCGATTGCGCAGAGCGAGGAGGCTCGCCCCGATCGACAGAATGAAGATTTGAGTTTCGACGCCGACCGTCAGCCCTATTGCAGTCCTCGTGAGTCCCGCCTCGCCGACCACCATGCCGATCTTTGCCAGGCTGAGTTGGGTTCCGGTAAGTCCCTGCTCCAGGGCTTGCAACGAGCCAGCCAGCAATGTCCCACCGGAGAAGAAAATGAGGGCAGCCGCGCCAAAGCCTGCGAGCACGCAAACGGCGATGACCGTCCAACGCGCGCATCCTGCCAACGAGGTCCATGCCACAAACCCCGCGGCGGTGCCGAGCACCACGCCTTCAAAGGGGCCGGTCACATTCGCTATGGACACCCCCGAAAGCAGCCCCACGCCCTCGCGTCCAAGCAGGTTGCCCAGTGCGCCCACGCCAAGGCCGCCGATTGCGGCGCCCGCCACCACCCATCCGTCGGCGCGATCGCGCCACGTCAGAGCCGCAGCCATTCCCGCGCCCAGGCCTGCCCCGGCGAGCAGGCCGAGCGCGCCGATCATCGCCGCCAGGACCAGCACCTGCGCCCCGCCGCTGGTCGCTGCAATCATGCCGTAGATCAGCCCGGCCACGGTACCTGACGCAAGGCCCGCCAACGTGCAAGCGCCGGCGACATGCGATGCTTGCGCGTGCGGCGTCACCGGCGTCTGCGGGGTCTTAATGGCGATGAAGCGGTAGCCATGTTTGGGCACCGTTGCGATGAAGCGCGGATTGGCCGCATCGTCCCCCAACGTACGGCGCAGCGTCCGAATGCACTGGGTCAGCGCTTCGTCCGTCACCGGAATCCCGTGCCAGACCTGATCCATGAACAAATCCTTGGTAACGAGCTCCCCGCGGCGCGAGACGAGCAGGGCCAGCGCGTCGAAATAGCGGCTACCAAGCTCGATCGGCAGGCCGTGCTTGCTGAGCTGCCGGTTGTCGCAATCGAGCTGAAAAGCATCAAAATGCAGGATGCGAGGCTGTGTCTCCATGATCTCGCGGTCTGGTGCCATCCCGCGGCGGTGGCAAGCGCTGAGCGCTGTTTCAGCCATTGCTCATGAATTGCTCATGCCTTTCACATGGGGCCGGACCACAGTCGGTAGCAGGATGAGCAAATGGAGAACCGATCATGACCGACATTTCTACGCGACGCGCCCCGTTCCTCAACGGATGGCGAATCGCCGGCTGGGGCAGCCTTCTGGCGCTGCTGATGCTGCCTGCCTTGGCGATGCAGATAACTGGCGAGGTGAACTGGACTGCGGGCGATTTCGTTTTCGCGGCCATTCTACTCGGCTTTGTCGGGACGATGGTTGAGCTGGCGGTGCGCTTTGCCCGGCCCGGTGCGCCGCGTATTGGTTACATTATTGCCGGCTTCACCGCCTTCTTCACCTTCTGGTCGAACGCTGCGGTCGGCATCATTGGCGACGAGGATGCCGTCAACATATTCTTCTACCTCATGGTGCTGGGTGCCATAGTTGCCGCTATGGCCGTCCGGTTCCGGCCCGGGGCCATGCGCTGGATCGCAGTGTTGTTGGCCGCCGGTCAATATGCCGTCGGCATTGCGGCGCTCAACATGATGCCGGGACACGCCGTCGAATGGGGTTTTCTCACCATCTTTGCCCTCTTCTGGCTCACGGCGGCATGGTGCTTCCACCGAGCTGTTATCAAGCAGACCAGTTAGCCGGGCACGTGGTCGAAGTTGCTGTTTCCTGTAACCTGAACTATCGCTTCCGGGCTGGAGAGCGGAAGGGCAGCTTTGCGACTTACGGTGTTGAAAAACTCTGCAATTGACTTTGCACCCGTCAGAGAGAGAGTTCAAATATTACACCACGCCCAGATTTTACGTAATTGTAGATCTTCGCTTGGCCTCGTTTGATATGTTTTTTACGCCGACAGCTTGGGCGGGGTGCGCCTCCGGAGTTTTTCAACTCAATACGACCAAATCCTTCTTGGAGCTGCAATTCTGCAAACGGCCATCAACAGGCGGTTCGAACCGGCGAACGAACATATTAACGATCATGGAGGTTAGCCGACCGACTGTCTCTCGTTCGCCGGTCCCAGCTCATTGCGGCGGCAGGACTTTAGCCATCTCACGAAGCAATGCTGTTAGAATAACCTTCGATACGACCTTTCCGGTCACGCTTGTTTTCGGGGTGGCGCGCTACGCGAGGTGGCCAGTGGAGCACTCGGCCCGGTCGAGGACCAGCGTGCCCTGCGTCGGCTGGCTCGCGTCGACCCGGTAGTCGCGCGGCGTGGCGCAAAAGGCAATGGCGCAGCCGGTCCCCTTGGCTTGCAACGTTGCGTCCGTCTCGGTCTGCATAACGATGGTGTAAGTGAAGAGCAGATCGGCCTCGGAACCGTAACCGAAGAGCCCACAGTCCTCTCTGGCAACATCGTCAGCAGGCGCAACCAAAACCGCAGCGCCGGAGATCAATAAAGCACCCCGCGTGCGGTAACGCCCTCCCGCCGGGGATCTCGCGTGGACAGTAGCGCATTTCTTTAGAGTTGAAGCACAGCTCAGGCCGCAGCCGCCTCCGCCCCATCGACGCAGAATAGGGCTCGGGCCTTTCCGCCTGCCTTGGCATGGTACAAAGCGCCATCCGCGCAGGCGAGGAGCCGCTCGAGTTCGACGCCCAATTTCGGCGCCATCGCAATCCCGACACTGACCGAGATGGTCAGCTCGTTATCTTCGGCCATATAAGGTTTGCTGATCTCCCGGATGATCCGGCGCGCAAGCAGTTCGGCCTCGGTGTCCAGCAACACGTCCGCTTGTACTACTACGAACTCATCGCCGCCGAGCCGTGCAATCACGTCTTCGCCGCGAACCATGGCCTCGAGCCGCCGAGCAACTTCTTTCAGGACCGCATCTCCCGCCGGATGGCCGTAGCGATCGTTGATCGCCTTGAACCCGTCCAGATCGAGAAAATGGACCGCGATCTGGCTGTCGTTGCGCATCGCCGCGGCCATACGCGCCTGAAAATTCTCGCGGAGCGACAGGCGATTCGCGAGCCCGGTCAAAGCGTCCTTCTTGGCGAGGAGCGCCATGTCGTGCCGCCCGGTATGATGCTCGACCGCCGAGTGGTACAGATGCGCGACGGTCTGGAGGCTGAGCCCGGTGATCATGGCGACGATGAAGGCTTCCACCAGAAATAGCTCGGTGTGGACCGGGTTGGAATGCGGTTCGAACGCATGCAGCGCGAGCGCCGCAACCGTAGGTAGGGTCGCCAACAAAAGACTTATTACACAGACCTTCGGTCGCACGGCGATCCGCGACACGATGCCCGCGCCAAAGCCGAACACCAGACTGACGGTGAGGAGGTGAAGGATCGGTTCGTGGGCCGAGATGACCGCAACATTGAGCAGGGCGATGAGCACAGCGAGAGCATAGTTGCCGACCGCATAGCGCCGCTCCCAGCGGATGAGTCCGTCAAAATCGCCTACCGGCGCCCCGCGCCGGTAGGCGTGGAGCGCTGCGAGGCGCAGAACGGTAGTCAGTCCCCCGAGCACAGCGAGGATGACGAGGACACCGCTGCCCTGTTCTCGGGCAACGAGGAGGCATATGCCCACAAAGACCGCGCCAAATCCAACGATCGGTAGCGCCATGCTGTACAACATATCGATAAATTCGCGATAGACGGGGAGAGGCAGCGCGGCAGGATCCGGGAAGCCCTTGAATCGGAGCGTGTGCGCGACCGGCGCAGGAGAATCCGACCGTCTCATACGGCGAAGTTGGCGAAAGATCGTTAACATGTTGTGCCGTGGCGCTACAAAACGCGGCAAGCCGTTCAACTCGAAGCCAGGGTTAGTGCGAATGGGGTTCTAGATGCCGTGGCAAACCTCATCGCGCAAAGGGTTCGAACGTCCGTAGTTGAATAAATTGGTTCCAGCAGACTGACGGCTTGCGGCATAAATAGATATTCGCGAACGAAAATGGGGCGGGTCGCATGGCAGCCCGCCCAGTTAACGATCGGCATCAATTGGGGTCGCCGCCGATCGACCCTTTGGTCCTCTACTCGCTGGCTTGCTGCTGCTCGGCAGCCTTCTTGAGCTGGCCTTTTGTCATTCCGCTCACCAGCACGTCGCCCGAACCGGCAAAGCTTGCGGCGGGAAGCGTCGCGGTGCGGTTACCGACCTCGACCGTCACGGCCTGGACCACGCCGCGCCCGGTCTGACGCAGCTCCTGGACATAACCGATCACCTTGCCGCGGGGATCGGTGACGGGCATGCCGGGTGCGACAGCAAACATGCCGTTACCGCTGGCCGCGCCGCTGCCCGCAGCCGCGAGTTGGCCAAGGCTTCCCTGAAAGCTGCCCGCGGCCGAGCCGACGCCGCTGGCACTGCCTGAGACGTTTGACAGCGCGCCGCCGGCCCGGTCGCGGACAGTCCCGGCCGCACCCTGCGCGGTGCCGTTTGCGGTCGAAGCGGTGTCCCGTGCGGTGCCCACGGCACCGCGGGCGGTCTGGCCCAAGAAATCAGTACCGACCGCTTGCGCGTCGAGGCTGCCACTGCCGGATGCGCCGCCCGAACCAGAGGCGTTGCCGCCTAGGTTGTTGCCGAGCAGGTCGGCGTTGCCGCCCGCCGACCCCTTGCCGTTCGCATCGGCGCTGCCCTTGCTCCGGACGCGGCCCGAGCGGCGATCGACGCGGGCGTCGCCGCGGCTCGACCCGGTGATGTCACCTGTGGTGCCAAGCGTGCCGCCGATCCGATCGGTCGGGTTGCCGAGCGTGCTGCCCAAGGTTCCGCCCAGATTGCCGCCAAGCCCGCCGCTGCCGCCAAGCAGCTGCGCCGAGGCCGGCGCCGCAAATGCCATGGCCGACGCGGCGAGTGCGAGGGCCGAGGTGAAAAGTCGATGTGCCATTGTACTTCTCCTTCGTCTTGCGGCCCGGAGGGGAGGGCCTGCATGGAAGAACGATGGCGCATTCGAATTTCTTCCGAAAAAATATCGCGCTGGTCAGCGGCCGCCGCAATCCCCGCAAATCAGGCCGTGGCCGTAGATCTGGTCGCGGCCCCGCTTGCCAAGGTCGCGCGCCTCCATGACGAGCGCGGAGACGGCGGGACCGATGCGATCAATCGCCGGTGCTGGATAGTGGAGCACGAGCCGCCCCGCGACCAGCGGCGCCGCGAAGGACGTGCCGCGGAGCCTGTCGGTCGACACCGGCCCGGTTGCGGCCAGCACCGCATCGCCGGGTGCGGCAAAATCGATGTGGCGTGCGCGCCCAGCCTCCGGAAGCGCGCGATTGCGCGCGTCGACCCCGGTTACTCCGAAGACACCCCCGTAGGAGGCGGGGTAGGCGGGCGGCGCGGCTGGGCCGTCGTTGCCGACCGCCGCGACAATGAGCATGCCGCGCTGCTGCGCGCGCGAAACCGCAAGCGCCAGCAGCTTGTTGTCGGGTCCGACGAGGCTGATTGTCGTCACCGCAACGCCGTTTTGCGCAAGCCAGCCGAGCGCGCGCGCGATGGCGCTCGCATTGCCGCCCGCCGGGTCGGCACCATAGACGTCTGCGACAAGCAGCCGCTGTCCGGGCGCCGAACCCCGCACCGCCCCGCTACCGACTAGCAGCGAGGCGACCGCGGTGCCGTGCCGACTTGCGACGGGTGCTCCGGCAGCGAAGCCGCGCTGCGCGACGCGCCCTGCCAGCGATGGATGCGCGGCGACCCCGCCGTCGATCAGTCCGAGCGACGCTTTGCCAGGAGGGAAGGCCGCCGCGAGCGTGGCGGCGGGGAGCAGGCCGCCGGGCCCGCTTGCGAAATAGATGTGATCGGCATCGATGTCGGCATCGGGGAGCAGCTTCGCAAGCTGCTTTTGCGCGCGGGCCAGGCTGCGCCCATCGGGGACCGTGAACCGGACGATGTCGAGGCCCAGGCCCTCGATCCGCTCGCGGTCCAGGAGGCGGAAACCCTTTTGCGCCGCGCGCGCGATCATCGCCTCGTCGATGCCGGTCGCAATCAATATGCCGCGCACCGCGGGCTCGCCGTTGCGATCGGGCTCGATCCGATCGCGCTGGTCGCGCAGCAGGTTCGCGACCCGGTCGAGCCGCACCTCGGCGAGCGTGTCGCCGATGCGCGCCAGTGGCTCTGTCCCCAGGTTCGGCAAGGGCGGAAGCGTGCGGGGGGCATCTGGAAACTGAACGGAAGGCAGTGCGATCTGGGCAAAGACGCGCTGCACCGATCCGGCCATCAGCACGGCAACGATCAAAATCAGGACGGTCCACGGTCGCATTGCTTTTCCTTGCGCAGGCGGGGCAAACCGATGCCGAGTCCCAGCGGCCCGAAAAATTTAGCATGGCGGGGAAGAAACGATAGGGTGGCGTCGTTTCTTCCTCGGATCTGACGAAAAGGCGAATATGCGCTTCGAACAGGAACTGGTCGAATTATTGCCGCGCCTGCGCCGGTTCGCGCGCGGGCTGTCGAGCGATGCAAGCGACGCCGATGATTTGTGCCAGGCCGCGATCGAGCGCGCGCTGAATTCGCGCGATCAGTGGCAAGACGGAACGAGACTGGACAGCTGGATGTACCGCATCACCCGCAATCTCTGGATCGACGAGCGCCGCGCCGCAGGCCGACGCGGTAGTCATACCCCCATTGACGACGCGGTCACGCAGGTCGCAGGCGATGGCGCAGCCGAGGTGGAAGCGGGGGCGCTGCGCGGCGACGTCGATGCTGCGATGGCGCGGCTCCCTGGCGAGCAGCGCGAGGTCGTGCTGCTCGTACTGGTCGAGGGCTATGCCTATCGCGAGGCCGCCGACATATTGGACGTGCCGATCGGCACGGTCACCTCGCGTCTCGCGAGGGGCCGGGAGTCATTGATGACCTATCTGGGAGAGGCGGCATGAGTTTTGATCCCACAACAATCGCCGCTTTTGTCGATGGCGAACTCGACGACCTGACCGCGCGGCGAATTGAGCGCGCGGCCGAAACCGACGCGGCACTTGCGGCGGAGATCACCCGGCACCGAGCTCTTACGGCGCGGCTGGCAGAGCATTATGCCCCGATTTGCGATGAGCCCATTCCCGACCGGCTGCGATCTCTTCTCGGCGATGTGACCGGGGTCGATACCAGCCTGGCC
Organism: Sphingopyxis sp.; assembly: GCA_013823985.1. GTDB lineage: Bacteria > Pseudomonadota > Alphaproteobacteria > Sphingomonadales > Sphingomonadaceae > Sphingorhabdus_B. The sequence goes on along the minus strand of PNNB01000030.1, from coordinate 18,591 downwards.
GATCGCCGCGAAACCCGGCGGGCGCGGTTCAGCACCCCGCATTGGTTCGCGATCGCTGCATCGCTTGTGCTCGGCCTGACGATCGGGTTGCGCCCCTGGATCCCCGCCGCCGATGTCCAGACCGACAATGGCGCGCTGATCGCAGCCGGATCGCTCGCCAAGGCCCTCGAAACGCAGCTTGCCTCGAACCAACCCTCGGACGCCGCGGTGCGGATCGGCGTCAGCTTTGAAGACAAGGCAGGCCGCTATTGCCGAAGCTTCGAAAGCGCTAGACTGGACGGCATCGGTTGCCGCGACGGCGAGCGCTGGCGGTTGGAGCGGACGTTGATGGGCCAGAGGAACGGTGATTATCGGCAGGCCACTTCAGGCGAACTCGCAGCGGCGGCAGCCGCGATGATGCGACGCGATGCGCTGGACGCTCGTGGCGAACGGGCGGCCCGGAATGCCGGGTGGGTTCGTCGCCCATAGATCACAGCGGACCTGTTCTTGCCGATCTAAGGTCGGCGGTCCCGCTCGCGACCAATTTTAGCGGTACGCTTCAACAGATGGAGTGGTTCGCTCGGCTCAATCGATAGTCTTCGGGTGAAGTGGTCGCGTTTTTCTTGCGGAGACCGCCAACTCTTTATGTTTTCGGATTGGCAACGATGGCAGCTGTACGGCGTAGTGGTTGCAACCCCGTCTCCTGAAAGCCATTCGTCTCAAGGCCATTCAGGAGACGCGGCCAGCGATATGGCCTCTAATGCTGCGCTATCAGCGACGAACAAGCAAACAGCCGCCCCCTCCCCCACGAAGTGGCGGTCGGGCCGGGGCGACTGGTTGGTCCCAACGCGGGTCCGGCATTCTGACGAGCTCGACAACCGGATTGCCGACCGGCTCAAGGCGTATTACCATGTTCGAATGTCCATGCGTCGCAGCCGAACCCTTTTCTCGATGCTTGTCGCGCTTGCTCTTGGCACCAAGATCTTGCTGCTGTGCGCCCCTGTACTCGCTGCACCGATGACACCAGAAATCGCTTCTCACTGCGAAATAATGGGCGATGCCCTGCCATCGCCCCCGACCGAGCAGCATTTCAATCCTATATGCATGGTGGGATGCCCGGCAATTGTCATGCGGTCCGCCGTCTTGGCCCCGCCAGCCGCGCGTCTCCTTGCTCAGCCCAACATGCCGACCGCCGATGATCGCGACGGACTTCATGTTCCGCCCGCTATTCCGCCACCGCGATCGGGTTGAAATCTAACAGATTCAAACCATTTTTATCTTGGAGAGCATTCATGATGATGAAGACAATCGTCGGCGCGTTTGCGCTGACATTTTCCACTGCCGCATTTGCAGCTGAACCGGCACCCTCTGAACCCAAGAAGGAATGCTGTTGTTGCAAAAAGGATGCTGAAGGAAAAATGGCCTGCTGCGATAAGCACGATAAAGCCAAGCCCGCGGCGGACCATCATGATGGCCATGGCCAAAATGGCATGAGCGGCCATTGATCAGGCGCGTGGGGGAGCATCTTGTCGTCCCCACGCGTATCCTTTCCTATCGCTCAAAATGTGAACTCGGCGAGAGCTTGGACCAATTACTCCATTCTCAGTTTGGCAATTCAAGGATAAGACAGAAGCGACCCGACGACCGCGCAAGACGCTCCGCTGAGGGGATGGTCAGGGTGGCCCAGGTCAGTCGATACGCTCAGCAATATTGGACCCTCCGTCGAACGACAGCGTAACGGTTATAGCGCGGTCGGGATCGGGCGATTCGATAGTCATGAAGCTATCCGGGGAGAACAGCTTTACAGGGGTTGCTGGCAGCAATGTACGTCCGACATGCCCTTCGCGTGCCCAGCGCAGATCGCCGTGCGCGCCGCGCGAGATGCTGAACCGTTCGGTCGGAAAATCCTTGAGGCGGTAGTTCCCGGCGAAGCGGCGCGTTATCACTTCGGTGAGCGGGATCGTCGCTTGGACGGCGGGCTCCTGGCGACCTGGCCACTGATAGACGTCGCCGATCGCGCCCATAATTTCATTGATCAGCCACCCGCCATCATAGCCATTGGTCATGACGACCGCGCCCTGGCAGCGGTCGGGATAGATGATGAACATCGAGGTGAAGCCGATGGTCTTGCCAGTATGGCTGATTTGCCGCACACCGTCATCGGGGCCAAGGTTGACCCCAAGGCCCCAGTTGCCCAGGCCTCGGGTCGTCAGCTGGTCGGCTGCATCCTTATTGAGGATAGCGCTCGCGTCGCCGCGGACCGAGCGGGCCAGCCCAATCGCGAAGCGGGCGAGATCGCTCGGGGTGGTCCACAGACCAGCGGCCGCCATTTCCGGGTAGATTCGCCATTTCCCGGGAAGGGCCGAACCGTCGGCACTGGTGCCCTCGGCCGCGGCGGCATGACGGCTTTGAGGCAGCGGCTGTTCGTAGCTGCTGCGCGTCATTGCGAGCGGCTTGAGGACAAGGTCCTGCATCAACGGCGCAAATTCCATTCCGGTCGCCTCGCTCATCAGTGCTTGCGCCACGACATAACCGCCGCCCGAATAGCGCCAGCGACTGCCCGGTTCGTTCTCGACACTTATGGCGGGAATATTGCTCGGCTTTTCTCCCTTGAGGATTTGCGCGGTGCTGGGAAGCGGCGAGCCCGGCAAATAGCCGTTCATCCCCGCGACATTCGTCCCTGCGGTATGGGCAAGCAGGCGGCGCAGCGTGACGGGCTCCAGCGTTTCCTTGTAAGTCCAGCCCGTCATCTGGAGACGGACGTCACGATCGAGCGCAATCGTCCCGCGCTCGGCAAGGCGCAGTGCCCCGATCGCCGTCACCGACTTACTGATCGATCCCGCCTGAAATATGGTCTCCGCAGAGACGGGCTCTCCGCCCCATGCTCGAAGGCCAAAGCCCCGTGCATCGACGATGTGGCAATTCTCGATCACCGCGATACTGACGCCGGATACTCGATAATGCGCCATGCGCTCGGTAAGATCGAAGCGTCGTTCTGTTTCTCCCTCGATCGCCACGGCTCGGCGCAAGGCGCCTTCGAACGGGATGGAGCTGCCGCCGGAAACAGCCCCGGCCGGCATCGCAACCGAGGCAGCTATCGCGGCGAGGAGAAGGCGCGCGCCGAACGGCCTGGTTCTGCCGGGACTTGGGGGCAGCATGCGCGGGGAGATGAGACTGCTTGGCATGGGTCGTCCTATGCAAGAGGCGGGGTGTCCCGCCGATTTCATCGGGGAAGAGAGACCGATAGGGATGTAGAGCAAGCAAGGGCGGAGTCCTGCCCCAATGAATTGGTGTGGTCCGCTACCCCTCACGCGCATCATAACCGGCTGTTTTGATCGCTGCGACAAGCGTGGCACTGTCGCTGCCGCTGTCGACCCTGACAATCCTTCCCGGGACGTCGGTTTCGATCTCGGCTTGCGCATCGACGCCTTTGATGGCGGCAACGATAGTGCGCGCGCAGCCGCCACAAGTCATCCCTGGAACGTCAAAACGGAATTTCATGGAACCTCCAAAACTTTGAGTGAAATCCAAAGATGGGGCTTGCCACCGTGGCAAGGTCAAGCGGCTTCGGACAAATTTATTGTTCTTGACCTTCCCATCGTGGGAAGCCGCAAAGTCCGGTTAAATGAATAAAACCGGAGAAATTCCCATGTCTGTTGCCATTGAATTAAAGCGCGAAAGCGAAGGTCCTGCTGCCGAATCGGCGGAGCTGAGTATTGCGGTTGCCGGCATGACCTGCGCTTCGTGCGTGGGCCATATCGAAAAGGCGATCGCGAAACTGCCGAATGTCTCCAAGGTCAGCGTCAATTTGGCGACGGAACGTGCCGCGGTGACATTCGCGGGCGGCGCTGATGCCGGGGCCGTCGTGGAGGCAATCGAACGCGCCGGTTATCAAGTACCGGAAACCGCGATCGATCTCCGCGTCGAAGGCATGACTTGCGCCTCTTGCGTCGGCCATGTCGAGAAGGCGCTCACCAAGATTCCGGGCGTCATCGCCGCCACCGTCAATCTGGCCACCGAAAAGGCAAGCATCCGCTATTATCGCGGTGTCGCATCGGTGGAAGCTCTGGAAGCAGCAATCCGCGGCGCCGGCTATGAGCCCCGCCGGATCGCGGCCGACGGCGCGCCCTCCGAACAACAAGCGCTGGCGCGCGATCAGGAGCTGCGCAGCCTGCGCGGCTCGCTGCTGTTCGCAGCCGTGCTGGCGCTGCCGGTCTTTGCGCTGGAGATGGGCTCGCACCTCATACCCGCCGTCCATGATTTCATCATGCGCACGATCGGCATGCAAACGAGCTGGCTGATTCAGTTCGCCCTCACCACCCTTGTGCTTTTCGGTCCAGGGCTGCGCTTTTTCCAGAAGGGCATACCCGCGATTCTGCGCGGCACACCCGACATGAACGCGCTGGTCGCGCTGGGGACGGGGGCGGCCTGGGGCTATTCGCTGGTCGCGACTTTTGCCCCCGGCGTGCTGCCGCCGGGTACGGCGAACGTATATTATGAAGCCGCGGCGGTGATCGTTGCGCTGATCCTGCTTGGCCGCTTTCTGGAAGCCAAAGCGAAGGGCCGTACATCGGAGGCGATCAAGCGACTTGTCGGGCTTCAGGCCAAAACCGCGCGTGTCGTGCGGGGTGAAGCGACGATCGAGGTTGCACTCGCCGACGTCCGTGCCGGCGATATCGTTCAGGTGCGCCCGGGGGAGCGGGTGCCGGTCGATGGCGAGGTCGTCGACGGTAGTTCCTATGTCGACGAATCGATGATTACCGGCGAGCCCGTCCCCGTCGCCAAGTCCGCAGGCGCGAGCGTCGTCGGGGCGACCATAAACACAACCGGTGCGTTCACGTTCCGCGCGACCAAAGTGGGCGCGGACACTGTGCTGGCCCAGATTATCCGCATGGTCGAGCAGGCACAGGGGTCGAAGCTTCCCATTCAGGCGATGGTCGACAAGGTAACCGCCTGGTTTGTGCCTGCCGTAATGGGCATCGCGGCGCTGACTTTTGTCGTCTGGCTCGTTTTCGGCCCCGATCCGGCGCTGACTTTCGCACTGGTCAATGGGGTTGCTGTACTGATCATCGCCTGTCCCTGCGCTATGGGGCTTGCCACCCCGACGTCGATCATGGTCGGCACCGGGCGCGCCGCCGAACACGGCATCCTGTTCCGCAAAGGCGAGGCCCTCCAGACGTTGCGCGACGTGACCGTCGTGGCGCTCGACAAGACCGGCACACTCACTCAAGGCCGCCCCGAGCTGACCGACCTCACGCCGACACCCGGGTTTGCATATGACGAGGTGCTGGCGCTGGTCGCCAGCGTCGAAACCCAGTCCGAGCACCCGATTGGGGAAGCGATCGTGGCCGCCGCGAAAACACGATATCTTGCCGTCCGGTCGCCCGAAGCGTTCGAGGCCATTCCCGGTTATGGCGTATCGGCACGTGTCGGCGGCCATCAAGTGCAGGTTGGCGCCGACCGGTTCATGATCAAGCTCGGCCATGATGTATCGGTCTTCGCGGCTCTGGCGAGCGATCTCGGTGCGCAGGGCCGGTCGCCACTCTATGCGGCAATCGACAGCAAGCTGGCGGCGGTGATGGCCGTCGCGGACCCGATCAAGGACACGACTCCCGAGGCCATCCGAGCGCTCCACGCCCTCGGACTCCGCGTGGCTATGCTTACGGGCGACAACCAGGCGACGGCGCTCGCCGTCGCGCGCGCGCTGGGGATCGACGAAGTGGTCGGCGAGGTGCTGCCCGACGGCAAGGTCGCGGCGCTCAATCGGCTTCGCGTCGGCGGCCGCAAGATCGCGTTTGTCGGCGACGGCATCAACGACGCACCTGCTCTCGCTGCGGCCGATGTCGGCCTCGCGATCGGCACGGGCACGGATGTTGCGATCGAGTCCGCCGATGTGGTGCTGATGTCGGGCGATCTGCGCGGCGTGGTGAACGCGATCGCTCTGTCGAAAGCGACGATCCGGAACATCCGGCAGAATCTGTTCTGGGCGTTCGGCTATAATGCGGCGTTGATCCCCGTCGCGGGCGGGGTGCTCTATCCGCTGAGCGGCACGCTGTTGTCGCCGGTGTTCGCTGCGGGCGCGATGGCCCTGTCGAGCATTTTCGTGCTAGGCAACGCACTTCGGCTGAAGGCCTTTCGGCCGGTAATCGCGTCCAATGAAAGGGCCGAAGGAGAGGCATTATGAACATCGGCCGCGCCTCTAAACTGTCTGGCGTCTCGACAAAGATGATCCGCTACTATGAGCAGACCGGCTTGATCCCTAAAGCGGCCCGCCACAATTCGGGCTACCGCGACTATGACGACGCCGACGTTCACCGGCTGCGCTTCATTCGGCGTTCGCGCGATCTTGGGTTCACGGTGGAACAAATTGGGGGTCTGCTCAACCTTTGGTCCGACCGGAGCCGGGCCAGCGCCGACGTAAAGTCGTTCGCGCTGGAGCATGTGGAACGACTGAAAGAAAAAATGGCCGAGATCGAAGCCATGGTGCGAACACTCGAATCACTTGCGGATCATTGCCACGGCGACGATCGGCCCGAATGCCCGATCATCGAGGGATTGGCCGAGGACGATGGGGATTCCTTGCGTCCTAAACGGCGCGAACCGCAACGCTTCGGCACGCCGGGTGGGCAATCCGCACGGCACCATGGCGCCGCAACGAAGGTTGCACACTAGCCTGACCCCCGAACTTCTTTATACTTTTCCCGCACGCCGAACGGGTCTCTTGTGTCGATTGCCCCGTGCGTTGCGGTCAGATTCGAACGAACCGAAGACGCAGTGCGTTGGCGATGACGCTGACCGAGGAGAGTGCCATCGCGCCAGCGGCAATGATCGGCGACAGCAGAAGGCCGAAGCTGGGGTAGAGTATGCCCGCTGCGACGGGGATTCCCGCAACATTATAGGCGAAAGCGAAGAAGAGATTCTGTCTGATGTTTCCCATCGTGGCCTGGCTGAGGTGACGCGCCCGCACGATTCCCATGAGATCGCCGCGTAGCAAGGTGATGCCGGCGCTCTCGATCGCAACGTCGGTGCCCGAACCCATCGCTATCCCGACATCGGCAGCGGCAAGCGCGGGCGCATCGTTGACGCCGTCGCCCGCCATGGCGACGACGCGGCCTTCCGCCCGAAGCCGCATGACGACCGCGCTCTTCTGGTCCGGCAGCACGTCGGCCTCGATGTCGGAAATGCCGAGCTTGCGGGCGATCGCCTCGGCGGTCCGGCGATTGTCACCGGTGAGCATGATCACGCGGATCCCGGCCTCGCCCAGCGCCCGGAGGGCGGCGGGGGTTGTCTCCTTAACCGGGTCGGCTATCGCTATGACCCCGGCGGCTACCCCGTTAATCGCCAGGAAAATCGCGGTCGCGCCATCGCTGCGCAGCCGGTCCGCAGTGCCTGTCAATGCGTCAAGATCGACGTCATGGTCCGCCAAAAACCCTGCGTTTCCGGCGAGTATGACCTGCTGCTCGACGATGCCGATGATGCCCTTGCCGATCGGCTGATCGACCGACGACGGCTCCTTGAGTTCGAGCCCCCGATCGGCCGCGGCCTTGACGATCGCTTGCGCGAGTGGATGCTCGCTTGTCCGCTCGAGGCTCGCAGCGATACGCAGGATTTGTTCTTCAGAAAATCCTTCAGCCACTTCGATCGCGACGACCGAGGGTCTGCCTTCGGTCAGCGTGCCCGTCTTGTCCACGACCAGCGTATCGATCTTTTCCATCCGCTCGAGTGCTTCGGCATTTTTGATGAGCACACCAGCTTCGGCACCGCGGCCCACACCCACCATGATCGACATCGGCGTGGCAAGGCCGAGCGCGCAGGGACAGGCGATGATGAGGACCGACACGGCGGCGATCAGCCCGTAGGCCATAGCGGGCGCGGGGCCGAGCAGCGACCAGGTCGCAAAGGCTGCTAAGGCAATTGCGATGACGGCGGGCACGAACCATGCCGACACTTTATCTGCGAGGCGCTGGATCGGCGCGCGGCTGCGCTGGGCATCAGCCACCATCTGGACGATGCGGGCGAGCATCGTGTCGCGCCCGACCTTTTCGCTGCGCATCAGCAGCGCGCCCGTCTGGTTGATCGTGCCGCCGATCAGGGCGGCCCCGACATCCTTGGTGACCGGCATCGACTCGCCCGTCACCATCGATTCGTCCACCGTCCCTCGCCCCTCGGTGACCAGACCATCGACAGGGACTTTTTCACCAGGTCGGATACGCAATATATCGCCGACCCCGACCTCCTCGAGGACCACCTCCTCGTCGCTGCCGTCGGCGCGCAGGCGCCTTGCGCGCTTGGGCGTCAGGTCGAGCAGCGCCCGAATTGCCCCGCTCGGTGTCTCGCGTGCGCGCAATTCGAGTAGCTGGCCGAGAAGGACGAGGACGGTGATGACCGCGGCGGCCTCGAAATAGACGGCAACCGATCCGTCGGCGGCGCGGAACGCGGCGGGAAAGATGGCAGGTGCCAGCGCCGCGACCATGCTGTAGAGCCACGCGACCCCGGTCCCCATCGCGATCAGCGAGAACATGTTGAGGCTGCGGTTTCGCACCGACTGCCAACCACGCTCGAAGAAGGGCCAGCCAGCCCAAAGGACGACGGGGGTGGCGAGCAACATCTGGACCCAATTGTTCGTTTCGCGGCCAAGCATCATGTGGAGTCCGGTCAGATGTCCGCCCATTTCGAGCGCGAATACCGGCAAGGCGAGCGCGAACCCGACCCAGAAGCGCCGGCGCATGTCGCGATATTCGGCGCTCGGACCTGCTGTTGCTGACGGCAGGAGGGGTTCCAGCGCCATCCCGCAAATCGGGCAGCTTCCAGGCTTCGGCTGCTGAATCTCGGGGTGCATGGGGCAGGTCCAGATCGCATCGGTGGGCGGTGCTTCCTGCGCTGAAATGTTCGCGCCAAGGTAACGTGCCGGATCGGACTCGAACTTGCTCTGGCAGCCCGCGCTGCAGAAATAATGCTCGACACCGGCGTGGGCGGCGTGGTGCTCCGCGGTCATGGGATCGACGTCCATACCGCACACAGGGTCAATGGCGCTCGCGCGGCCGTGATGCTGATGAACCATCGTCCAAAGTCTCCTGATGCCCGCGCGGGGCTCGGAGGAATCCGACCGCGACGTGCTATTCGCTTCCGGTCGCTTGGCTGCGGATACCCCGGGACAAGCGCCGCTCGTTTCATCGGCTTATTTCAGTAACAGGAGGGATGCCGCGATCCCTTTGAATGATGCGCATCAGCCAGCGAACTGGTCAAGCTGTGCTGGATTACGGGACAGGCTCAAGCGTCCCAAGCCAGGCAACAAGAGCTAAGATTAACACAGCGGAGATCCCTTCGAGTATCAGGCTCTTGCGTATGGCGCGGATCGCCGTGCCGGGGTCCGCCACGTCGAGGGCAACCTTCAGCTCGGGGGTAAGGCGCCATCGGTTGGCGGCGGCGAGCGCCAGCATCAAGGCGAACAGTCCGAGCTTGGCGATGAGGAGCTGGCCGTAAGGCGTGGAGAGCGAGCGAGAGATATTCTGTACGCCGACGATCATCTGGCTGTTCACCAGCCCGGTGGCCACGATAATGAGAACGCAAATCGTGCCGACCCGAGCAAACTGGTCGAGGCTTCGCGCAGTGCAGGCCAACCGATGGGAAGCCGGTTCGGCACCCGGACGCGTCAGCAGGAGAAAGGCAGCGATCGCCCCAAACCAGACGGCGGCGGCGATCATGTGGAAGGCGTCGTTGATCCGATGCAGCGTGCCGGCGGTTCCTTCGCTCGCACCGGCATGCCCCGACCAGACAAGGGTCGTCAGTGCGATCGATCCGGTAATTGCAAGTATGGACGCGCTCAGCGTCGGTCGCGCCGCGACGGAATGCGCCGCCGCAAGGGCAATGAACAGAGCTGCCATGCGGGCGAGCCACGCCGTCCCGACGTCGGTGTCGCGGACCATTTGCGCGAACATCGCGGGATTGACGGCAAAAACGCCGATGCCCTGCATATTGGCGGTGAGGACAGCCATGCCGGAAAACGAGAGGGCGAGGCCGCCACCGCAAAGCCACGCCTGTGGCCGGGCGACGATGGCCACGATGCCGCGTTCCTCGCGCTCGGCTGGACCAAGCGCATAGAGAATGAATGCGGCCAGCCCCACGATCAGCATCAGGTTCGCAAAGAGCGCGAACCTGATACTGATCAAAATGAGGTCGGCCATGGTCCTATTTTACGGTAAAGCTGAATTCACTTCCCATACGGTGGGTGTCCGCACCCGCGGCCGCCCATTTGACCTTGTAGGTCCCGGGAACGAGGGCGCGCTTGAGCGAGAGCGTCATCGACTTCCCGTCCTTGCCCATCATCGGCGTCACGGCAATTTTCATCGGGGCATGATTGGCCATGCCCGGCATTCCGGTCATCACGAGCTCGACCTTTACCGTCGATGCAATAACCTTCTCGTTGAACCGAAGCCCGACCGAGGTCACTTTCGAGACGGTCGCATTTGCGGCAGGCGTCGAACCCACAAGCTTAGCGTGGGCGCTTGCCGCCGTCGGGGCGAGGAGCAGCGCAAGGGCTGCCGTGGCGGCGGGAAGAATGGACTTGATCATAAATGCTCCAATTTTGGGTCTGTCCTGCTAATACGCAAATCCGGAGCCCGGCCCTTGGAAAATCTGTGCCTGATCGTCGGATTATTTCTGAGGGATGATGGGATTGTGCGCGTATGATCTTTGGAAGGGCTAGTAGCAAAAACCAATGGACGAACTCCGGATCTTGAACGAAGCGAAGTTGCCGGGCGCGCTCGACATACTCGATGATCGCATTCTCGCCGCCTTGTCGAGCCGACAGCGCGAGGCGTCCGCGATGCAGCGGATGTTGGCACTTGCAGCTTTTGTCTCGCTCGGTGGAGGCTTTGTTGTCGGTATCGCCGCCGTTCCGCCCGCCGTCGCCGCGAGCCCGATCACGCCGCTCATCCCGCCTAGCCCCCTGGCCCCGGCGACTATGTTGGGCGCGCGTTGATGACGCCGTCGCGCCGGTTGCTGCTGTTCGGTCTGGTTGCTTTCGTCGCGGCGCTTGCCGGCGTGCTCGCCGGTCGCTTCGTCGTCGAGACGCCGCGTGCCAGCGAAACCGAATTACACGCACGGCTTCACAGCGAGCTTACGCTCTCGCCGGCGCAGCAGGTAAAGATGGACAGGATCGAGGCCAAATTCGCGGTGCGGCGCGATGCCCTCGAACTCGACATGCGCGCCGCCAACATCAGGCTCGCGCAGGCGATCGAGGCCGAGCATGGCTACGGGCCGCGCGTCACCGAGGCGATCGACGAGACCCATCGGGTGATGGGCGAGTTGCAAAAGGAAATGCTCCAGCATCTGTTCGCGATGCGCGTGGTCCTTGATCGCGATCAGGCCGAGATGTTCGACAAGAGCGTGGTCCAGGCGTTGACCGCCGATGCACGGTGAGTCTCGATCTCTCGCAATGTAGCGACCGCGAACTCGCCGCTCTTGCCCAAGCTGGACAGCAACTTGCTCATCGCGAATTTCTGCGGCGCTACAAGGCGCCGGTCTTTCGACTGATTCGCAACAACATTGGGGATCCGGACGAGGCGTTGGATTTGACGCAGGAAACCTTTGTCGCAGGATTTGCGGCGCTCAGCCGCTACGACACCGACCGGCCATTCCGGATCTGGATCGCGCGCATCGCGCTCAATAAGTGCCGCGACTGGGGGCGCCGCCGCACGGTACGGTCCTTTTTCGCCCGCGCCCTGCCGCTGGAAAGTGCCCATGATGTCGCAAATGACGGCCCGGCTCCCGATGCCGAGGCCGCGGACCGCGCCGAACTCGCGCGCGTTCGTGCCGCTATGTCGCGGTTGCCGCCAAATCTGCGCGAAATTCTGATCCTGCGCGGGGTCGAGGAACTCAGCCAGGCGGAAACAGCCGATTTGCTCCGGACAAGCGAAAAGACGGTAGAGACGCGCCTTTATCGCGCCCGCGCAAAGTTGCGCGCCCTGCTCGGCGAAACGTCGTTGCACGCGAAAGAATAAGTGCCATCAGGCGCGAGACGAATTTTGTCGCGAGAGTGAGGGGCGCGCAGGTACGCCGCGTATGACTCGTAAGACCATACAGCATCGGGAATTTTATGCAGATTGACAGACGTCGTTTCGTGGGTGGCGCGTTGGGGGGCGGAACCGTCGCCGCGCTGGCACCCTGGTTCCCGGCCTGGGCGCAGGCTGTGTCGCCCGGAATTGTCGCGCCGCTGCCAACTGTGTCGGGCAATGACATCAGCCTGCGCATCGCGCGCCAGACGATGCGGATTGACGGCAAGGTCAGCCGCGCGATCGGGATTAACGGCACGGTGCCGGCTCCGCTCGTGCGACTCAAGGAGGGGCAGACGGCGCGCCTTACGGTGATCAACGATCTCGACGAAGACAGTTCGATCCACTGGCATGGCCTGATCCTGCCGTTCCATATGGATGGCGTTCCCGGCGTCAGCTTTCCCGGCATCAAACCGCGTTCGCAGTTCGTTTATGAATTTCCGGTCGTCCAGTCGGGGACCTATTGGTATCACAGCCATTCGGGGCTGCAGGAGCAGCTCGGTCACTATGGCCCGATCGTCATCGATCCGGCGGGCGCCGATCCGGTCGCTTATGACCGCGAACATGTCGTCGTGCTGTCGGACCACAGCGAGCTGTCGCCCGAGGCGATCTTTCGCAAGATGAAGGTCAATCCCGGCCATTTCAACATGCAGCGCCAGACCCTCTCCGGGCTGCTTGCCGGCAAGGACCAATCGCTCAAGGAACGCGTCGAGTGGGGCGCGATGCGGATGGATCCGACCGATATCGCCGACGTCAACGGATCGACCTACCAGTTTCTGGTCAACGGTTATGGCCCGCGCGACAATTGGACCGCGCTTTTCAATCCCGGCGAGCGCGTCCGGCTTCGTATCATCAACGCCTCGGCCATGACGATCTTCAATGTCCGCATTCCGGGCCTCCGCATGACAGTGGTCCAAGCCGACGGCCTCAACGTCGTGCCGACCGAGATCGATGAGTTCCAGATCGCCGTCGCCGAGACATACGACGTCATCGTGACCCCGGTCGAAGAGCGCGCCTATACGCTGGTCGCCGAGGCGAATGACCGGTCCGGGATGGGGCGCGCGACGCTCGCCCCGCGCGCCGGCATGGCTGCCGAAGTGCCGCCACTGCGCGAGCGGCCGCTGGCGACCATGAAGGACATGGGCATGGGTGCGATGACAGGCGGCACGGCTGGCGACGCCGCCTGCACCCCCCAACATGCCGCGATGGGTCATTGCACCCCGGCCGCCGATGCCGCGCAGACGGATCATGCCGCGATGGGACATGGCGACGGCGGCATGCAACATAGTATGCGCGATTTCGACGTCGCGCCGCAGGTCAAACGCGACCCCAGCGTCCAGACGATCTCGCCGATGCCGGTCGACCGAATGGGCGAACCCGGCCAAGGGCTTGAAGATGTCGGGCACAAGGTGCTGACTTACCACGATCTCGTTGCGCTCGAGCGCAATCCCGATGTGCGGGCAGCCGAGCGGTCGCTCGACATCCATCTCACCGGCAACATGGAACGCTTCATGTGGTCGTTCGACGGCGTCAAGATGTCCGACCATCACGAGCCCATCCCGTTTATCGAAGGCGAGCGGGTACGCATCAACCTCATCAACGATTCGATGATGAGCCACCCCATCCACCTCCACGGCCATTTCTTCGAACTGGTCACGGGCAAGGGCGATCGCTCGCCGCGCAAGCATACGGTCCTTGTCCAGCCCGGCGGCACCGCCAGCTTCGACTTCACCGCCGATGCGCTCGGCGACTGGGCCTTTCACTGTCACATGCTCTATCATATGCACGCCGGGATGATGCGCGTCGTCAGCGTCCGTCCGAAGGGAGACGATGCATGATCCGCGCGTCGCTTTTTCTCGCGGGCACCGCCGCGCTGGCCTTCGCCGTTCCGGCCACCGCGCAGTCGATGGACCATTCGTCGATGCCGGGCATGACTATGCCGACCGAAGCTGAGAAACCTGCTGCCAAGCCGCACGCTGCGCACCCGCGAACCGAACCTGCGCCGATGCCCAAGATGGATCATGGCGGCATGGACATGAAATCCAAGGATGCAAGTTGCACGCCCGAGCACGCGGCAATGGGCCATTGCACGCCCGACGCGGAACCGGATGCTTCGGGTGCGCAAATGCCCGAGATGGGCGTGATGGACCATGGCACCGCCGCCCCGTCCGACCCCGACTGTCCGCCCGAACATGCCAAGATGGGCCATTGCACCCCGAAGGAGGCCACGGCGGGCACGGGCGATATGAGCGGGGCAAGCGGCACCGACTTGCCGCCGGGCGACGCCGCCGCGCCTGCGCCGCCGAGCGACTGGTACGCCGACCGCATCTTTCGCAAAGCCGAAATGGAGCATTCGCGCCATGCGATGATGGAAGAAAATGGCGCACAGAAGATCGCCTTCATCAGTTTCAACCTCGCCGAATATCAGGCGCGCAAGGGACATGACGGATTTCGCTGGGACGGCGAGGCCTGGTATGGCGGCGACATCAACCGATTGACGATCAAGAGCGAAGGCGAGGGCGTCTTTGGCGAGGGCATCGAAGGCACCGAGACCCAATTGCTCTACAGCCGCGCCGTCGGCCCTTACTTCAATGCGCAGGCGGGCATCCGGCAAGATCTCGGGCCGGGGCCTGACCGCACCTATGCGACGATTGGCTTCGAGGGGCTCGCACCCTTTTGGTTCGAGGTCGAGGGCGCGCTGTTCTTGTCCCACAAGGGCGATCTGCACGGCCGGCTTGAAGGTCATTATGATCAGCGCATCACGCAGAAGCTGATCCTCCAGCCGATGGCGGAAGTCAATTTTGCTTTGCAGGATGTTCCGGAAATCGGCGTCGGGTCGGGCTTGTCCGACATGGAGCTCGGGCTGCGCCTGCGCTACGAAGTCGTGAAGGAATTTGCGCCTTATGTGGGGGTCGAATGGGCGCGCAAGGTCGGCGACACCGCGCGCTTTGCTCGCGCCGCGGGCGAGGATGCCGACAGCGTGAGCTTCGTTATGGGGGTGCGAACCTGGTTCTAGCCTCGCCTGGCGGGAGGAAGAAATGGGAAAGGCCCTCTGCTGCGAACGGCATCGAAACCGGCGACAGTCCGAAGTCGATCAGATGCGGCGGACATGAGAGCGAGCATGGGTATGGCATCACAGTATAACCGTCGGACGATTATCCAGTTTTTTGCGGTGGCGGGTGGCGCTGCGCTTGCGGGGTGCGACGGCAAGTCCCCGCCCGCTGAACAGGATGCCAAGGCAACGGCCATACGCTCGTTGGCCAAAATGACGGACGCCGTGCCAATGCTCGTCTATCGGGACCCGGAATGCGGCTGCTGTGTAGCGTGGGCCGATATTGCCCGCGCCGAAGGATATCGGGTTACAGTCGAAGAGCGCCGCGACATGCCGGCGGTCAAGGCGCGATACCGTGTGCCAGGGCAGCTGGCGTCGTGCCATACCGCGCTAGTTGGCGGCTATGCGATCGAAGGACATGTCCCGATGCGACATGTCGCGAAACTGCTCCGAGACAAGCCTGCCGCTGTTCAAGGGATTGCGGTTCCCGGCATGCCGCGCGGCTCTCCCGGGATGGAAATGCCCGACGGAAGCACTGACGCGTTCGATGTGATGGCGTTTGGCAAGGACGGCAGCATTGCTCAATTTCGCGCGTAAGCCGCAGGATCGGGGCTGGGGTTCGGTAAGTTGAGATGTGTCGCTCTGATGGGTACGGCAGCGCTCGCGTTTGCCGCGGCGGGATGCAGCGCCGAGTCGGCGTTGACGAGCACCAGCGCCGAACAGAGCGCCGCTGCGGCTAGCGAGACCCCGGCTATGGTGATGCCATTGGCTATCGCGGCCGACGCGCCATCGGTTGCTGACCCCGGGACAACGACCGAAGCAGACGGGTCGCCTGCCAAATCGCGCCCGGCGCCAGAATTTGAATCTGCGGGGCCGCCGCAGGCAACGGCCGCGCCGCATAAGGCCGCACCGGCCGAGCCCAGACCCGATCGGCATGCCTGGCGTGATCTGGATTGACCGGAGGCGAATCATCTCGGCCATGGCCGAGCGATTAATCCCTTTGACGCATCCGCCCTGCTGCGGACGCCCGATAGCTCCGTGGCGGACCTTGACCGTGCCTGAAACTCCTTGTTTCATCGGCTGAACGCTGCGCTGGCGACGGGTGGCGACTCAGCCCTCCCATCCGCCGATGTGTAACTGCTCGTTTTGGAACTACGTCGTTTTTAGCCGCGGGGCGCCCACGACGAGCCTTGCCGGCAAAGTAATTATATTACGCGAAAGGGATGCCAAGGGAAGTGCAGCGGCCGCGTTTTCGTTTTTGATGAAAAAAGATGTCGCGCGGGTGAGGGGTAGGGGCGCGGGGTGCGTATAAGTCATATCCGGTGCAACTTCGTGACTCGCGGCTAACTTATTGAAAAAGAACACTCTTTTGGGTTGACCTGTATATACAATTGATGCTCTCTAAGGTTCATAACGTAACCAAAAAGGGGGTTTCGCATGTCCATCAGAAAATCATTGCTCGCGAGCGGGGCGGTGCTCGCAACGATTGCCACGCCTGCGTTGGCGCAGGACGGGTCGCCCGCCGCGTCAGAGGCTGAGGCGAGCCAATCGGGTAGCGACATCGTGGTAACCGGTTCGCGCATCCGGCGGCAGGATCTTGCCGGCGTCGGCCCGGCAACTGTCGTGTCTGCCGAGCAGATCGAGAACACGGGTCTGGTGAATATCGAAACCGTGCTGCAACGTCTGCCTGCAAACGCGGGCTTTGCGGGCAACCAGACGTCCGCCTATTGGGCGAACAACGGCTATGGTACCGCCCAGGTGAACCTGCGCGGGCTCGGCATCAAGCGCACCCTCGTGCTGCTCAATGGCCGCCGTCTTGTTGCAGGCGGCACCGGGGCAAACTCCTCGCCCGACCTCAACATGATCCCGGTCGCCGCGCTTGCGCGCACCGACGTCCTCAAGGACGGCGCTTCGGCGATCTACGGCGCCGACGCGATGGCAGGCGTCGTCAACCTCGTGACCCGGACCGATTATGAAGGTCTTGGCCTCAGCGTGCGGCAGGGCATTACCGAAAAAGGCGATGGCTCGGATTTCACCGCCGATCTGCTTTGGGGCGTCCGCAACGACCGCGGGGGCTTCGTGGCAGCGGTTACCTATCAGAAGACGAGTGCGGTCAATATGGCGACCCGCGCACCCTGTTCGCTCGCCGAGACGACGCCGGGAACCCTTGGCTGCGTCAACAGCGCCTCGACGATCGGTGGCCGTGCCGTGTTGCCGAACGGCCAGCAGATCAACTTCAACCAGGTTCTGGGCGGCAACGGCAATTTCTTTGAACCCTACAGCGCCGCCAAGCATAACTTCAATTCGAACCCCTTCCTCAATGCGGTAAGCCCGGTCGAACGCGTTAGCACGGCCTTCTTCGCCGACTACGACCTCACCGACAGTATCGAGGCGTTCGGCGAATTCCTCTACACCTTCCGCAAGTCGAACCAGATCGCGACGCCGGGCACGTTGCGCAATCTGTCGATCGCCGCAAACAATCCGACCAACCCCACGGGACAAAACATCGTCCTGATCCAGCGCCGCCTCGCCGAGCCGGGGCCACGCCGATTCTTCCAGGAAACGGACACCTGGCAAGGCACCTTCGGCCTTCGCGGCAAGCTGTCGAACAATTGGGGCTGGGAAGTCGCGGGCGCTTTCGGTCGCAACACCGCGGTCGACGGTTCGACCAACATTGCCAATCTGGAGCGCGTCCGGAATACGATCAATACCGGCGTCTGCAGCCCTGCGCCGGGCGCGGCCATTCCGTGCGGCGATTATCTCGGATTTGGCGACCTGACCCCGCAGGTGCTCGACTATATTCTCTTCACCTCGCGCGACCGCGGCGGCAACGAGCTCGCGACTGTCACCGCCGACCTCAACGGCGACCTGTTCAAGCTGCCGGCAGGCGCTGTCTCTTTCGCGACCGGTGTCGTCTATCGTAAGGAAAAAGGCTGGCGCGATCCCGATCCGCTGACCGTGCTCGGCATTGCCAACACCAACCAGCAGAGCCCGATCTCGGGGACCAGTATTGCGAAGGAGGCCTATCTCGAACTTTCGGTACCCATCCTTGCCGATACGCCCTTCTTCCAGGCGCTGACCGCTGGCGGCGCGGTACGCTATTCGAACTACGACCTGTTCGGCAGCGACTGGAATTACAAGGCGAGCCTCGACTGGGTCATCAACGATAGTTTCCGGCTGCGCGGCACATATGGCACCGGCTTCCGTATTCCGAACGTCCCTGAACTGTTTGGCGGTGTTTCCGAAGGAAATCTGACGACGACCGATCCCTGCTCGCGCTATTCGACAAGCGGCAACGCCGGGCTGATTGCCAATTGCCAAGCATCGGGCGTCCCCGCAAACTATGTGCAGCTTGGCACGACGATCCTGACAACCGTTGGCGGCAACGCGGATCTTCAGCCCGAAAGCTCGACGACCTGGACGGTCGGGACGGTTATATCGCCCAAGGGGCTGGTTCCCGGTCTGTCGCTGACCGCCGACTGGTTCGACATCAAGATCAAGGATGCC
>PNNB01000059.1 GCA_013823985.1 Sphingopyxis sp. | reverse complement strand
CGTACGCTGGTTCGAATCCAGCCCTGTCCACCATTTTCCTACTCTCGATGAACGCAATGGCTGTATTTCGTTGGCCGTGCCCGCTGTTGATTCAATAAAAATCCCGCAACCCGTCCTCAGGCACTTTCCCGCACCAGAAGCCGCACCGGCACCGGAGTCGTGTCCGGCGTGTCGCCTTTAAACAGTGCGATCAGGGCTTCGACCAGCATTTCGCCGGCTTTATAATAGTCCTGCTCGATGGTGGTCAGCGGAGGCTGGGCGTAGGCGCCGGTGGCTATGCCGTCGAAGCCGATCACCCGGACATCCTTGCCCACGGCAATGTCCGCTTCATCCAGCGCGCGCAGCGCGCCGAGCGCGATGAAATCATTGGCACAAAACAGGCCGTCAAAGCTGGTCTTGTCGCGCAGGAGCGCCTTGACCGCGGCATAGCCCTGATCCTCCCGCACCGCATTTTCGGGTAGGGTGGGGCAGATGATGGGAAGGCCGAGTTCCTGCGTCATGGCCATATAGGTGTTGATGCGGTCCTGAAACTGGGGCTGTTCGCTGTTCATTGGGCCGATATAGGCGATGTTCCGGCATTCCTTGGCGCGCAAATGGTCAAGCGCGAGCCTTGTGCCCATGGCGTTGTCGCTCTTGATGGACACCAGATCTTCCTTGCTGGCACCCCAGCAGATCATGGGTGTGTTGTGGCGGGCATATTCGCCGAAAAACTGCCAGCCTTCGACATTTTGGCCGCTGCCGATGACAATCAGACCGTCCGATTGGCGGCTGCCGGTGTAATTGGCGAAGAAGTTGGCAGGGGAATCCTGAAAGGACACGATCAAATTATAGCCCCGTTCCGACGCGGACGCGGCGATGCAGCCGAGCAGCGAGAGATAGAAGGGGTTGATGTTCGCCTTATTCTCCCCCCGGCGGCTCAGGATGACGAGGGCTATGGAATAAGTCTGCTGCGTGCGCAGGCGGAGCGCATTGTGGTCGACGGAATAATTGAGTTCATTCGCCAACGCCACAATCCGCGCACGCGTATCTTCGTTGACCTTTTTATCGCCACGCAGCGCGCGCGACACCGTGGGTTGCGAAACCCCCAGCATCGCTGCGATCTGATGCGCTGTAATCCGCCCCTCTTTGCCCATGCCGCGCCGGTTAGCACCACCGCGCGCCGGAGTCACGCGGCGAGCGCGGATTCCGGTGCGACAAATTCAAGTCCGAGGCTATCGGCAACAGCCTTGCTGGTCACCTTGCCCTTATGGACGTTCAGCCCGGCGAGCAGGCCGCGCCCGGTTTCCGAAAGCGCATGCAGTGCACCAACACCCTTTTCCGCCAGGGCAAGGCCATAGGGCAAAGTGGCGTTGTTCAGGGCCGCAGCGCTGGTTTGCGGGACAGCGCCGGGCATGTTGGCGACGCAATAATGGATGATGCCGTCGACGACATAGGTCGGTTCGGCATGGGTGGTGGGCTTCGATGTTTCGAAGCAACCGCCCTGGTCGATAGCGACATCGACCAGCACCGAACCCGGCTTCATATGTTTCAACATGGCACGGGTAACAAGCTTCGGCGCGCTGGCGCCAGGGATCAGAACCGCGCCGATGACGGCGTCGGCGATGCTGATTTCATGGTCGATGGTTTCCAATGTCGAATAGCGGGTACGCACACGGCCCTGGAAAAGTTCGTCCAGCTCACGCAGGCGGGGAATGGAACGGTCGACGATGGTGACTTCGGCGCCCAGACCGACGGCCATCCGTGCGGCATGCGTTCCGACCACGCCGCCGCCAATGACGCACACGCGTCCAGCAGCAACGCCGGGAACGCCGCCCAACAATATGCCCGCGCCGCCTTCACTGCGGCGCATGGCCTCACCCGCCGCTTCGATGGCGAGTCGGCCTGCGACTTCGCTCATCGGCGCGAGCAGGGGCAACGTACCCTTGTCGTCGGTCACTGTTTCATAGGCGATAGCGGTGCATCCGCTGGCGATCAGACCCTTTGCCTGTTCGGGGTCGGGCGCAAGGTGGAGATAGGTGAAGAGAAGCTGGTCGGGACGTAATTGGACCCATTCGGAAGGCTGGGGCTCTTTCACTTTGACGATCATGTCGCATCCGGCGAAGATTTCAGCAGCCGTAGCGGCGATTTCGGCGCCAGCAGCGCGGTAGGCATCGTCGGTGGCCATGATGCCGGCACCCGCGCCTGACTGGACCACAACCTGATGGCCACGTGCAACATATTCGCGCACCGCACCGGGGGTCAGCCCGACCCGATATTCATGAACCTTGATTTCGCTGGGGACACCGACGCGCATTTCTCTTCTCCTGAATTTGA
Source organism: Sphingopyxis sp. (assembly GCA_013823985.1). Lineage (GTDB taxonomy): Bacteria > Pseudomonadota > Alphaproteobacteria > Sphingomonadales > Sphingomonadaceae > Sphingorhabdus_B. Next base: position 41,278 of record PNNB01000059.1, on the reverse strand, counting down.
GTCTCTATGATGGAGAAATAGCATTGTCCTTCCGCGATTAATCCGCAAAGATTCGACATATCGGGATAATGAGCGCATAAATTCTGCGACAAAATACAAATAGGCGATGAAAATATGCAGCTAGATCGTGCAGACCGCAAATTACTCCGCACTTTGGTCACCAATGGCCGGGCCACGCAGCAGGAACTGGGCGATGCGGCGGGCCTGTCGCCCAGCGCGGCTGCACGGCGGCAAAAGGCGCTGGAAGATGCAGGGATTGTGCGGGGCTATCGTGCTGATGTGAACCTGCGCAAATTGGGCATGGGCGCTACGGTGATGGTCACCATCACACTCGATAGCCAGAGCGAAGAGGCGATGGGATCGTTCGAGGCAGCCGTGGCCGAAAGCCCTTCGATCATCCGCTGCCATCTGATGAGCGGACGCAACGACTATTTGCTGGTGGTGCGGGCGGCTTCGATCGAGGATTATGAACTCATCCACCGTCAGGAAATTGCCCGCTTACCCCGCGTCGCCCGCATTGAAACGGCTTTTGCCCTTCGCGAAGTAGTCAACCGCACGGTTCCGCCAAGATTGCTTGGATAGGCTGGTGCTTCCACGCCGTTGGACGTCATAAGCGGTGAATAATGCAAATTTGTCGGTAGAATGTCGTTAATATTTTATTGATGATAAATACGTCCAATGAAATGTAAAATCACGGGTGTAATAACATGCCATCGCTGTGCAAACGAGTAACGTTTCAGCGATAGACTATACATAAGCTACATTAAATATCTTCACTTAAATCACGGGTCGCGACGCGTGACATGCGGGCGCGTGGCTATCTTGCCGATCCCGCTTCGGAGGATATCATGAATATTGTTCTTTTCTGGAATGGCGTTTTACTTGAATGTTCGCGCCGTGACTTTACCCGTGGCTATGCCAATAGCCAGCAACCCGGGCCGATACGCACATCGCGGGCGATGGCGATTGTCCATCTGGCGATCCACGATGCCATTGCCTTTAAAAACGGTCTGCCGGGCGCGGCCTATCTGAACAAAAAGGGCATTCCGCATACAGTAGCCGCTCCGCCTGCAGGCGCCGTCGATGATATTGTGGCAGGCGCAGCCGTGACCACGTTGAAAGCCATGTATCCACGCTATGGCGACTTCATTGACGATAGCTATGACGGTGCGAACAATGCGCGCTTCAACTATGGTGAGGAAATTGCCAACGCGCTGCTGGCAGCGCGGGTCAATGACGGTTCCGATGTAATGCTGGCCTCACCCCAAGTGGTGTCGCCCGTTTATGGGCAGCATCGGGCCGATCCTTATGCGCCGGGTCAAACCCGCCTTGGCGTTGCATGGGGGAATGTCGCCCGCTTTACCGGGAATGCGCATAAGCCACTGGCACCTTATCCGGGGCAGGGGCTTCCCAGCCTGCTCGACGATGCGGATTATAAGGTCGACTATGACGAGGTGCTTGCCTTTGGTGCCGAAGACCGCCGCAACCGCACGGCGGAGCAGGAACGGATCGGCGTCTATTGGGCCTATGACGGTGTCATGAACCTCGGTGTCCCGCCGCGGCTGTATAACCAGATCGCCCGGAAAATAGTGGCCGGGAAAAATCTGAGTATTGCCCGCACGGCGGAATTGTTCGCGCAGGTCAATGTCGCCATGGCGGACGCCGGGATCGACGCGTGGTACTATAAATATCTCTATGACCTGTGGCGGCCAGTTGTCGGGATCCGGGCCGAATCCGCGCCCGACGGGGATCCTTTTTGGGCTCCGATGGGTGCGCCACAAACCAATGTTGTGGGGCGTTCGACCTTTACGCCGCCTTTTCCGGCCTATCCGTCCGGTCACGCCACATTTGGCGCCGCTTTATTCCAGTCGCTAAGGCTCGCGCTTAACAGCTCTGCCGGACCGATCACGACTTCGGAAGTCGTCGCCGAGGAAACCGCGCCAGCGGGGCTGGACGCAAATGAACGTTTCACCTTCGTTTCGGATGAACTCGATGGCATCGCGGTCGATTCCGACGGTTCGGTGCGCTATCGGACACCGGTGACTTTTGACAATTATGTGCGACCGATCTGGGAAAATTCGGTCAGCCGTATCTTCCTGGGCGTCCACTGGCGGTTCGACGGATTGCCCCGCGACCCGGCCGATAATGTTGGCGGCGTGCCTCTGGGATTGGCAATTGGTGAAGAGGTCCATGCCTTTTTCAATAACGGAACGTCCCTGGGCGGCTCCATGTGACAGGAAAGGGCGGCCCGTGTCAGGGTCGCCCCTCCCAATTCCCCTTTTTACGCGCCCGAATCGCATTTATCTCGCAAGCGCCACCCCACATCTTTCTGGCATAAAACTGTGATGTAATTGTCACATTTGTCAAAAAGGACAACGGCACTGACATAAAATTGCTTGATTGCGCGTTCCATTGATGTTTGTGTGCACCTGCACAATAAAGGCGCTGGTAAACAAAAATTAACCACAGCGCGCGCATTAGATTTAGCGGGAAGAAGACGGCATGTGCCGGTGGCGGTGGTGTACGCCTTGTCTTCGGCTAATTTAATAGCGCACCTAAAGAAGGGGTAATTTTATGCGTAACTCGATTTTGAAACTGGCCGCAATGAGCGTTGCAATGAGCGCTCTTGCTGTTTCCGCACCTGCATTTGCGCAGGAAGAAGAAGCGGAATCCGGTCCCATCACCATCACTGGTGGTATCACTGGCGTTTCGGATTACCGTTTCCGCGGCGTTTCGCTTTCGGACAAGGATTTCGCAATCCAGCCGACTTTGACCGTAAAGCATGAGTCCGGCTTTTATGTCGGCGTGTGGGGTTCGAACCTTGCTGCGAATGCCGGCGACGATATCGAAGTTGATATCTACGCAGGTTTCTCCGGCGGCGACACCGTAACCTATGACATCGGTGCGACCTATTATGTCTATCCCGGCATTTCGAGCTTCAACTATGTTGAGTTCACCGGCAAACTCGGCACGACTGTTGGACCGGCAACCATCGGTGGCCAGCTGAGCTATGTGCCCAGCCAGGATAACACCGGCAACACCGACAACATCTATGTCGCAACCAACGCTGCAATTGCGTTGCCCGATTCGCCGATTTCGATCGTTGGTTCGGTCGGCCTTGAAGATGGTGCGTTCACCGGCGGCAGCTCGAAACTGGACTGGTCGCTTGGCTTGACCGCCAACGTTGCTGGCTTCACGCTCGGCGCGTCTTATGTCGACACCGACCGTCAGTCGACCTTTGCCTTCAAAGACAGCTCGGCAGGCGTCGTTTTCTCGCTCGCTTACTTCTTTTAAGTAACTTTCCGGGGGTTTCCCCCGTCGAAATCTGCATGCCGGGCTTGACCTTTCAAGTCCGGCATGTCCTTATCCAGCGAACAGAAAGCTGGTGAAAACAATGTCTGTCAATCTCGCGAATTGGATCGCAGAGCATAAAATCGACGAAGTCGAATGTATCGTTCCCGACATTAATGGTGTGCAGCGCGGCAAGGTTTTGCCGGCGAAAAAATTCCTTTCCTCGGTCCGCGACAAGTCGCTGCGTATCCCCGGAAGTGTCTTTATCTGCACGATTGACGGGCACTATCCCGAAGATATCGAGGATATCTGGGATAAGGATCCCGACAAAATCCTGATTGCCGATCCAGATACCATTTGTATCGCGCCGGGTTTCAAATCGCCGACGGCGTTTGTAATCGCCGATGCCTATAATGGCGACGGTACCGAGGTTGATCTGGCGCCCCGCACCATATTGAAAAAGGTGCTTGGTCTCTATGCTGCCAGAGGCTGGAGACCGATCATCGCGCCAGAGGTTGAATTTTACCTCGTCTCGCAGAATACCGACCCCGATTTCCCGCTCGTCCCGCCTACGGGATCAAGCGGGCGCGCAGAGACCGCAAGCCAGCCTTACGGGTTGGAGGCGATGAACGAATATGAAGATATCATCGACCATATTTACGACAATTGCGAGCTGATGGGGCTGGATATCGATACGATGATCCACGAAATGGGCGCAGCGCAATTGGAGGTGAATTTCATCCATGGCGATCCGCTCAAGCTTGCGGATCAAGTGTTTTTGTTCAAGCGCGTTGTCCGCGCCGTGGCCAAGCAGCATGGCGTCTATGCGACCTTCATGGCGAACCCTATGGCGGGGCAACCCGGCAGCGCGATGCATATCCACCAATCGGTTGTCGACGCGGAAACGGGCAAGAACCTGTTTTCGAACGCCAATGGCAAGGATAGCGCCTTGTTCCGCAGCTATATTGCGGGGCTGGTGAAATTCATGCCGCAAATCTCGCCGCTGTGGGCGCCCAATGTGAACAGCTTCCGCCGGATGCGACCCGACAGCGCAGCACCGATCAACGTGCAATGGGGCGAAGATAACCGCAGCTGCGGCTTCCGCGTTCCCATTTCGGACAAGGCCAACCGCCGCGTAGAAAATCGCCTGCCGGGGGCGGATTCCAACCCCTATCTGGCGATGGCCGCTTCGCTGGTCTGCGGCTATATTGGCATGGTAGAACGCATGGTTCCGTCGAAGGCCATTACCGGCAGCGCCTATAACCGCGCGCGGACCTTGCCGCGTACCTTGGAAGCGGCGCTGGATCGCTTTTCGGCCTGTAAGCCTGTGCGGAATTTGCTCGGTGAGGATTTCTTCGAGATTTTCTATGCGGTGAAAGATTATGAGCTGTTCAACTATCAATCGGTGGTGAGCAGCTGGGAACGCGAGCATTTGTTGTTGCGGGTATAATCCTGTGTCGGTGCGCAGCATCCACATCGACACCGCAGAAGCCGAGGCTTTTTTCCCCGCACCCGACCGGATTGTCCACGGCAATCCGCACGGCGCGACCCGCAACGCCTATGAATCCCCGGATGGCCGGAAATATTTCGGGGAATGGAGCTGCGGCAAGGGCGCATGGCGCGTATCCTACTCCGAATGGGAATATTGCCGGATATTGGAAGGACATGTGCGCCTGACCGGCGACGACGGCAGCGTGGCAGAGGCTGGGCCGGACGGCAATCTGGTGATCGAGCCCGGATTTGAAGGGGTCTGGGAAAATCTGACGCCGGTGCGAAAGCTCTATGTCATCGACCTCAGACCGCCGGAAGGAGACGCGGGCTAACTCCGTTTCTGCGCCATGACCGATCCCCTCAACAACAGCTATTACCGCGCGACCGCCAAGCCCTGGAAAACCCGTCCAAGCTTCAGCCGCGTTAACAAATATGATGTAATCGTGATCGGCGGCGGCTTTACCGGCCTGTCGGCGGCGCTTGCTTGTGCCGAAAAAGGCCTGAAAGTAGCGCTGATCGAGGCGAAGACGATCGGCTTTGGTGCGTCGGGTCGAAATGGCGGACAACTGATACCTGGTCTGCGCTGGTCAATGCGGGAACTGGACGAGGAATTCGGACGCGAACGGGCAAAGGCGATATTCGATCTAGCCTATAGTGCCGTCGACCGCGTCAAAAGCCGTATCGCCCGGCACGGCATCGATTGCGACCTGAAAAACGGGCATCTGGAAGCGGCTTATAAACCTGCGCATTTCATCGCGATGCAACGCGACGCGGAATTTCTCGCTCGTGAATTTGGCTGGGAGACGCAGATTGTGCAGCCAAAGGACATAGAGCAGCATATCCGGGGCGGCGGTTATCATGGTGGGATTTACGATCCACAAGGCGGGCATTTTCACCCGCTGAACTATGCGTTGGGCCTTGCCGAAGCGGCAGAGGCGGCAGGCGTTGAGATTTTCGAGAATAGTTTTCTGCGGCCCGAAGAAGTGGGAGCCCAAAACATAATCGTGGCGACCGATACTTGGACGCAGGATATCGACCAACGGCTTGGCCGCTACACCATTCCGATCATTAATTATAATATCGCAACGTCGCCATTGGAATCGTGGCAGGACTTTCTCCCCAGCGACGCTGCGGTTGCGGATAGCCGTTTCGTGCTCAACTATTTCCGCCTGTCCGCCGACAAGCGCCTGATCTTCGGTGGCGGGGAGAAATATGTGCAGACCCCCCCGGCGGACATAGCTTCGTTTGTCCGCAAACATATTACCGAAGTATTTCCGTCACTCGCCAAAGCACCCATCGATTATGCATGGGGAGGCGCTGTCGGGGTGACGATGAACCGCCTTCCGCATCTGGGCCGCAAAGGAAACATCTACTTCGCCCATGGCTTTTCGGGCCACGGTGCCTTGGTTACAACGCTGGCGGGTGAATTACTGGCGGAGGCCGTGACAGGGACGATGGAACGCTTCGATATATTGGCCAATCTTCCGCACCAGCCCTTTCGAGGTGGCAAATGGTTATCACGGCCGCTCGCCACCTTGGGTCTTCTTTACTATGCTTTGCGAGACCGGCTGTGATTGATCCGAAAGCAATATCGACACTGCGCGAACGGGAATTGGCGCGTTTCGTTGATGCAAACCCGAAGTCGAAACATTATTTCGAAACGTCAAATGGCTGGTTCCAGCGGGTTCCGTTCCACTGGATGCTAGACTGGCCCAGCCCATTTCCTATCGTCGCGGCCAGTGCAACAGGCGCAACGCTTGCCAGTTTGGACGGTCAGACATTTGACGATTTCTGCCTTGGCGACACCGCCAGCATGTTCGGTCATTCCCCACCGGCGCTGGCTTCCGCTTTGGCGGAGCAAGTGGGGCAGGGGCTTAGCTATATGCTACCCACGACCAAGGGGGCGGAATTGGGGGATATGCTGGCGTCTATGTTTGGCTTGCCGCATTGGCAGGTCACCACAACGGCCAGTGAAGCCAACCGGGCCGTAATCCGCTGGTGCCGGGGTTTGACAGGTCGGCGCAAAATTCTGATCTTCAATGGCTGCTACCACGGCGCTGTGGATGATGTTTTTGTCGATTTGCGCGACGGCCTTGCGGTCAACCGCCCGAGTTTGATCGGGCAAGTGCAGGATCTTTTGCCGACGACGGTCGCAATCGAGTTCAACGATGTGGCGGCTTTGGAATGCGCGTTGCGAAGTGGCGATATTGCCTGTGTGCTCGCCGAGCCGGTTATGACGAATATCGGCATGGTCCGCGATGCGCCGGGCTATCTGGAAACCCTGCGGCAGATCTGCAGCGAAACCGGCACCTTGCTGGTATTTGATGAAACCCATACCATTTCGTCCGGCTATGGCGGGCACAGCAATGCGCATGGACCGATGCCGGACATCATGGTGATCGGTAAGTCGATCGGCGGCGGTGTGCCCTGCGCTGTCTATGGTTTCTCCTCCGCGATTTCCGCTCGTATGGAGGCGCTGAACAAGGCGCGTCCTGCCGGGCATAGCGGCATCGGAACGACGCTTTCCGCTAATGCGCTTGCGATTGCAGCAATGCACGCCATGCTGGGACAGGTCATTACGCAGCACGCGTACGACCATATGCACGCCATGGCGGACAGGCTTGTTTCCGGACTCAAGCGGATCATCGAAACCCATGGCTTGCCGTGGCATGTCAGCCATGTCGGCGCGCGCGTCGAATTTGTCTGTGCGGCACAGCCCCCAAAGAATGGGAGCGAAGCGCGTGCGGCCATGGACCATGGGCTGGAATCCGCCGTCCATCTTTACGTTGCAAATCGCGGGATTTTGCTCGCGCCGTTTCACAATATGATGCTGCTCAGCCCGGTGACGCAGCCGGAGCAGGTGGATCGCCTCTTGCACGCGCTGGATTCCTGTGTAGGCGAGCTTTTGGAGATAAAAGCATGACAAAACGCGCCATTTCATCGGCAAAGATCGCCCCACGCAGCGAGGCGGAGGCCTTTTTTGCTGAAAATCCGGACATTGATTCCATCGAGATGATCTACACTGACATGGGTGGTGTTCCGCGCGGTAAGCGCCTTCGGCAGCATGAAGTGCTGTCGGTTTATGAAATCGGCCGTTTCTTCCCCGGCTCCATTGCTGTGGTGGATATCACCGGACAGGACACGGTCGAAACGGGGCTGGTCTGGGAAGATGGCGATGCCGACCGTTCTATGAAGCCCATTCCGGGCACCTTGGTCCGCACGCCGTGGGCCGGCGACAATGCTGCGCAGTTCATGGTGGATTTTTACGAGCTGGATGGTCAGCCGCATGATCTGGATCCGCGCCATGTGCTGGGCCTTGTCGTCGACCGCTTTGCTGAAATGGGTCTGACCCCTGCGTTGGCGGTGGAGCTGGAATTTTACCTGCTCGATCCAAAGCGGGCGCGCGATGGCTCGGTTCGTCCGGCCCGCCCCGACTATAGTGGCAGCACACCGCAGATGGTCGAGGTTTATGGTCTGCGCGAGCTAGATGATTTCCGTCCCTTTTTCGACGAGCTTTACGAAGCATGCGACATTCAGGGCCTGCCATTGGAATCGGCCATTTCCGAATTTGCGCCAGGGCAATGTGAATTGACGCTGCGCTACAAGCCTGACGTGCTGCGCGCATGCGATGATGCCATCATGTACAAGCGCGTCGTCAAAGCCGTGGCGCAAGCGCATGGTTTGGAAGCGACATTCATGGCGAAACCCTTTGCTGAGCAGGCAGGGTCGGGCATGCATATCCATGTGTCGATGAATGATGCGGCGGGCAAAAATCTTTTTGCCGCGGACGATCCCGAGGGCACGCCCATGCTGCGCCACGCTATCGGGGGAATGATCGGGGCGGTGGGCGACTGTTTTGCTCTGTTTGCGCCGCATGCCAACAGTTACCGCCGGTTCAAGGCGAACAGCTATGCGCCAGTTGCGCCGACTTGGGGCGTGAACAACCGCACCGTGTCTTTCCGCATTCCAGCAGGGCCTCCGTCCAGCCGCCATGTCGAACATCGTGCCTGCGGTGCGGATGCGAACCCTTATCTGGCCGTTGCGGGTGTACTGGCGGGCATCCACCACGGGATCACAAACCAGATCGATCCCGGCCCTGCTGTGGTCGGCAATGGCTATGACCGGGACAGTTCAGGCGATGATAAGCCGCCCAGCAACTGGTTTGCGGCGGTCGACCGCTTCCATGGTTCGACGCTCATGCGCGCTTATCTGGGGGAACGGTTTGTCGACATGTACACCATCGTCAAGCGCGTCGAGCAGGACCGCTATTTCGGGCAAGTGCCGTCGATTGACTATGACTGGTACCTCCGCAACGCCTAGTGGCGGTGCTTAGCGCAGATTGAGAAGTTCAGCTCTGTACCGGAAAGCGGGCGAGGACATTTTCCATCACTGCAAGGTTCAGCAGCGTATCAAATTCGCAACCAACCATCGTCCCGTCGTTCCAGACAATCTTCGCTTGCAAAGCCGAGAGGCCCGGCAGGGTCAGCCAAATCCGTGTACCAGCAGACATGCCGGTTAACGCCTCACAGGCAACACCGGACAGCGACAGGTCTTTCACAATTACGGAGAAGGACGGCGAGCCGGACGGCCGCATCTGTGCAGGAATATGCAGCTTCACGCGCGGCGCGCTACGATCTTCCTGTGCAGCGTCTTCATAACGCATGTAATTTTGACCCGTTAATTGCGAGATGGTCATATCCGAATCTCCCATATTGAATAATGGGCGATAGCCGATCAGGGTGAACAAGGAGTTCCGGCGTAAGGTAAAGTCTCCATTTACCATCTTTCGCACGGGCTGCGCTTGCATTTCGGACGATGTGCCGCCATATGCGCCGCGGGAGTCGGATGGACGTGGCACTCGCCAACCTGGTCAGATCCTGACGGAAGCAGCCACAACGAATTCGCTGCGGGTCATTCGGCTCCTATTTTTCCAAATCGCTTGAGAACATTTCGACAATCCGCAAAGAGCGGCCTAACATTATGTCGATGCCTGATTCCACCACCCCTGACCTCGCCGCGCGCGACCCAGATATGCCCGATGACGCATTGGGGCTGGGGCTGGATGTGCCTACACCAGCAAAACCGGCGGCACTGGGTGGCGCAGCGTATCGGGTGCTGGCGCGCAAATACCGGCCACAGACATTTGCCGAGCTCATCGGTCAAGATGCAATGGTGCAAACTCTGGGTAACGCAATCAAGCGCGACCGACTGGCACATGCCTTTTTGATGACCGGTGTGCGCGGAGTGGGTAAAACCTCAACCGCGCGCCTGATTGCCAAGGCCTTGAACTGCATTGGTATCGACGGGCAGGGCGGTCCGACAATTGACCCATGTGGCCAATGCGAACCCTGTGTGGCGATTGCCGAGGGCCGCCATATTGACGTTATCGAAATGGATGCCGCAAGCCATACTGGTGTCGACGATGTCCGTGAGATTATCGAGGCAGTGCGCTATTCGGCTGTGTCGGCGCGCTACAAGATTTACATCATCGACGAAGTCCACATGTTGTCCAAGAATGCCTTCAACGCGCTGCTCAAGACATTGGAAGAGCCGCCGGGTCATGTGAAGTTTCTCTTTGCGACGACCGAAGTGAACAAGGTTCCGATCACCGTATTGTCACGTTGCCAGCGGTTTGATCTAAAGCGTATTCCAACCGAGTTGCTGGCGAGCCATTTTGCGGACATCGCCCATAAAGAATCGGTCGAAGCGGAAGCAGATGCCTTGACGCTCGTTGCCCAAGCCGCCGAAGGGTCGGTACGCGACGGCTTGTCGATATTGGATCAAGCCATTGCCCATGCCGATATGGATGGTGACGGTAAAGTAACTGCAGCGCAGGTGCGCGACATGCTGGGTCTTTCGGACCGTGGCGCTATTCGCCGTCTGTTTGCGTTGATACTCGCGGGCGACGCGCAAGCGATGCTGGCTGAAGCCAAGAGCCAGTATAATCTTGGTGTCGAACCTCTGGCTATGTTCGCCGGGCTATTGTCCGAAGTGCATCGTCTGACACTGGTAAAGGTCGGCGCGCCACGTGATGGCGCGTTGGACGCCGAAGCCTCGGCTTTAGCCGAAGATCAAGCCGACCGTCTATCGTTCCCGGTTCTGCACCGGTTATGGCAGCTATTGCTCAAAGGTCAGGAGGAAGTGGCACGGGCCGCTGTTCCGCTGGATGCTGCCGACATGGCCTTGCTGCGTGTCATCCACGCCGCCACGCTTCCTGATCCGGGTGAACTTGCCAAAATGCTTGCGCAAGGCAGCTTTACCGCTGCACCTCCGGCTTCTGCGCCCACCGCTCTCGATATTCCCGCGGCCCCTAATGTAGCATCGCTGATGCCCGCCGATTTTCCGGCGCTACTGGATCGTTTGGCACGTGACGGATTCGTTAGTCTGGAAATGACTTTGCGCGATGTGATGCGGTTGGTCGAATATGCTCCACCGTTGCTCGCATATCAATTGGCTGGTCCGGTGCCGCCGTCTTTCGTTCCCGAACTGCGGGACGCTCTAGCTAAGGTCACAGGGACCCGGTGGGATTTGGAAGAAAGAAGCGGTGATGCCCAACCTAGCCTGCTGGAACAGGAACAGGCGGTAGCCGAAGCAGGCCGACGCGCAATATTGGAATCCCCCCTGGTGAAGGCAGCATTCGCAGCTTTCCCCGAAGCTGAACTGCTCGACAGCGACGAGAGTGAATCACAATGGAGTAAACGTGCATGAAGAGCATGGAAGACATGATTAAGGCTGCTCAGGAAGCAGCGCAGAATATCCAGAAGCAAATGGAGGCAGCGCAGGCAACACTCGACACTATCGAAGTGGAAGGCGTTTCAGGTGGTGGCCTCGTCAAGGTGCGTGCTACCGCCAAGGGTCGCATATTAGGTGTGGCGATTGATGATAGCTTGATCGTACCTGCCGACAAAACAATGCTCGAAGATCTCATTACCGCTGCTTTCAACGACGCTCGGGATAAAGCAGATGCCGCCAGCAACGCTGAAATGGGCAAGATGTCGAGCGGATTGCCTTTGCCTGCGGGATTCAAGTTACCCTTTTGATACTTATATTCCCTCTGTCGTTTGCGATAATTCGTAGGCGACAGAGATGGCAGGTACTAAAATCCGGCAAAAACTCGGGCTTTTCCCCAACAAATCGGACGCATTTAACGTAAATTCATTGAAAGCAGAGGAAAAGCACACATATTGCACCTCAACACAGCTTGTTGCCGCATTCGGGACAGCTTATTGGAGTTAATATGGAACTAAATCTCCCGCTATTGCCGCTGCGCGATATCGTAGTATTCCCTGGCATGATTGTGCCGTTATTCGTTGGTCGGGATAAATCTGTCGTCGCGTTGGAAAAAGCGATGGCCGCCAACAAGGAAATCTTTCTGGTTGCCCAGCTCGACCCTGCCGAGGATGATCCCGGCAAGGACGATCTCTATGACATCGGCGTAACCGCATCGATCATGCAGCTTCTCAAGTTACCTGACGGCACGGTGCGTGTTCTGGTCGAGGGTAAAAGCCGCGCAGAATTGCGCGAAGTTGTCGAACGTGGCAGTGATTATGTCGAAGCCGGCGTGCGCTTGATCGAAGAGCAGGTCGCTGAAGGTCCGGAAGCTACTGCACTGATGCGCTCCGTGACCGAGCAGTTCGAGCAATATTCGAAACTGAATAAGAAAATGCCTGCCGAAACGGCGGTGCAGTTGACTGAAATCGAAACGCCGTCGGCGCTGGCCGATGCGGTCGCAGCCAATATCCAACTGAAAGTGTCGGATAAGCAGTCCCTGTTGGTCGAAGCAAACCCGTTGCGCCGGCTGGAGATGGCTTTTGCCTTCATGGAAGGCGAATTGGGTGTGCTGCAGGTCGAAAAGAAGATACGTGGCCGCGTGAAGCGCCAGATGGAGAAGACGCAGCGCGAATATTATCTGAATGAACAGATGAAAGCGATCCAGCGCGAACTTGGAAATGATGAAGGTGAAGGTGGCGATGAAATCGCCGAGATCCAGACCAAGATTGATACGCTAAAGCTTTCGAAAGAAGCCAAGGCCAAGGCAAATGCGGAACTGAAAAAGCTGCGTGGAATGGCGCCCATGTCCGCGGAAGCTACAGTTGTGCGTAACTATCTGGATACACTGCTCGGAATTCCGTGGGGCAAAAAGTCCAAGTTGAAACGGGACATCGCAAAGGCGCAGGACGTGCTGGATGCAGATCACTTTGCACTAGAAAAGGTGAAGGACCGGATCGTGGAATATCTTGCCGTTCAGGCACGTACCAACAAGCTGAAGGGGCCAATCCTGTGCCTCGTCGGTCCTCCGGGTGTAGGTAAGACATCGCTGGGTAAGTCAATTGCCAAGGCGACCGGACGCGAGTTCATCCGTCAGTCTTTAGGTGGCGTGCGTGATGAAGCTGAAATTCGCGGACACCGTCGCACTTATATCGGTTCGATGCCTGGTAAGGTTGCAGCAAATCTTAAAAAGGCGGGTACGATGAACCCGCTGTTCCTGCTGGACGAAATAGACAAGCTGGGGCAGGATTTCCGCGGCGATCCGGCTTCGGCGCTTTTGGAGGTGCTTGATCCGGAACAGAACAACAAGTTCAACGATCATTATCTCGAAATCGATCTGGATTTGTCGGACGTCATGTTCGTGACAACGGCAAATAGCATGAACTTGCCGCAAGCATTGCTGGACCGCATGGAGATCATCCGTCTCGAAGGTTATACCGAGGACGAAAAGCTGGAAATCGCCAAGCGGCATTTGCTGGACAAGCAAGTTGAGGCGCATGGGCTAAAGGCCGACGAATTCTCGGTGACCGACAATGCGCTTCGCGATCTGATCCGCTATTATACGCGGGAGGCCGGCGTCCGTACGCTGGAACGCGAAATTGCCAAACTCGCTCGTAAGGCGTTGCGGCGCATTCTTGAGGGCAAGGCCGAAAAGGTCGAGATCACGCCGGATAATTTGACTGATTTTTCGGGCGTTCGCAAATATCGCCATGGTATTGGTGAAGAAGAAAACCAGATCGGTGCCGTGACTGGCTTGGCCTGGACCGAGGTTGGCGGCGAGCTTTTGACGATTGAAGCTGTGACCGTTCCCGGCAAGGGCCAGATCAAGACAACCGGTAAGCTGGGTGAAGTCATGAGCGAGTCCATCCAGGCGGCATTGTCCTATGTGAAGGCGCGCGCGCCAAGCTATGGGATCAAACCAAGCTTATTTGGCCGCAAGGATGTGCACATTCACCTTCCCGAAGGTGCTGTGTCGAAAGACGGGCCATCTGCCGGTGTAGGTATGGTGACCTGTATTGTATCCACATTGACCGGAATTGCCGTGCATCGCGACGTTGCCATGACGGGTGAAGTTACTCTGCGCGGGCGGGTGCTGCCCATTGGAGGATTGAAAGAAAAGCTGCTTGCGGCGTTGCGGGGAGGCATCAAAACCGTCCTTATCCCGCAAGAGAATGAGAAAGACCTCGCCGATATTCCGGCGAACATAAAAGAGGGTCTGGAAATCATTCCCGTGAGCCATGTCGATCAGGTGCTTGCACGGGCACTTATTTCGCCTTTGATCGCTGTCGAATGGACCGAAGCAGACGAATTGGCGGCGGCTTTGCCACCGGCAATTGGCGGCGAAAACGGTGCATCGGTAACGCATTGAGGGCGATTGCCGGGGTGGAGAAGTGCAAGTGACGTCAGAACGTCGTGTTTTTCACAGAAAATGACGGTTTTATGCCGATATTTCCTTTGACAGCGCGCACATTCTCATCATTATCCCGCCACCGGCCCACGCCGCGACTCAATTAAACAATAAGTGAGTCTATTACATATTCTTTTTGAGAGGGGGGTTCCCAATATGAACAAACAAGATCTCGTAAATGCAGTAGCCGACGCAAGCGGCTTGACCAAAGCGGATGCAGGTAAAGCTGTTGAAGCAACTTTTGACGCCATCACCGGCGCGCTTAAGAAAGGCGGAGAAGTTCGTCTCGTTGGTTTCGGTACCTTTGGTGTTGCAAAGCGCAAGGCATCGACCGGCCGCAACCCACGTACGGGTGAGCCGATGACTATCAAGGCATCGACCCAGCCTAAGTTCAAGGCTGGCAAGGCTCTTAAGGATGCAGTGAACTAAACTTCACTCTCTGTTTATGGAGAAGAGGGCGGGGCGCAAGCTTCCGCCCTTTTCTTTATGGTGTCGCAACGCCGGCGCAAAAAAAAGCGCCCTAAGGCGCTTCTTTTAAAGTTTGTTCCAAAGTTGTTTAGGCGGCGAGTAGAAAATCCGCAGGTAGGCCGGCTTTGCGGGGAAAAGCAATAACCTCGGCAATTGGCTGCACCTTACGGCCCTTGACCTCACCGAAAGTGATACGGCGCTCGACGGCAATCGCAGGTGAAAATTCCATATCAATCACTTCTATAATACGCGGCATTGCATTCGAGAAGGTGAGAGCAATCACGGCTGCTGACGCCATAAGGGCTATCGCGAAGAGGAGGGAAGCAATGAGGGTCATGGCACTGGTCCTTTCTGTCCCCCATGTCGTCTATAAAAGGGGGTAGCTTGCTGTTATATGAACGACTTATGCTATATGTTCTCTATATGTTCTTTTATGTCAAGCGCTATTATATCCCCGCAATCCTTTGGGGATAGAATGTGGATTGCCTGTGGATAACTAACTTTAGCGGAAAAGGTTCAATTAGCGGGCTGTTTGGAACGGCGCTCGGCAAACCACTGCTGCAACATCTTCTGTGTGCAGCCGGTAAATCCGCCCGATCCATTCACGGAACAGCTGTTGGGACGAAGGTCCGCAGCAAACGAATCAAGCGCACTGACCGCTGAAGACCATGATCGGTCAGTCACAACTTGCTCCTTTTTTCGTAGGGCAACTGGTATGCGGTAACGCTCGTTTTCCGGCACCGTAGCGCAAACGACGATTTCATCGCCTTCAGGTTCGCGACACTTTTCGTCCCCTATCGCGACCAGAAACGAGATCCGTTCCGGCATTTCAGAAGGTGAAGGAACGACCTCATCCTGAGCGAGGGCATAAGTTGAACACAAGAATGCGCTGGCCAATAGAAGGGACTTTAAAACGGCCATCGCGATTCTCCTCAAGGTGGGATAACAGCAGGTAGCTGTAGGCGGTGAACCTCCTATTAATCGGCTTTACTGCTTGACGAATCTCGCATTGCTCTCTAATGGCCCGCTCATTCCACATGGGGGACAACCATACCGGTGCGGATCGCACCCTTTCAGGGTTGTGTGATGTTCTCGTTCCCCAGAGGCTCAACCGGAAGGAGAAGTACCATGGCGGCACCTGTCGTTACCATGCAGCAATTGCTTGAAGCTGGGGCCCATTTCGGCCACCAAACACACCGTTGGAACCCGCGTATGAAGCCGTATATCTTCGGCGCGCGCAACGGCATCCACATTCTTGACCTGTCGCAGTCCGTTCCATTGTTCGCACGCGCACTCGACTTCGTCGCACAGACTGTCGCCTCAGGCGGCAAGGTTCTGTTTGTCGGCACTAAGCGTCAGGCACAGGGTCCTATTGCGGATGCTGCGCGCGCTTCGAGTCAGCATTTCGTCAACCACCGCTGGTTGGGCGGCATGCTCACCAACTGGAAGACCATCTCCAACTCGATCAAAAAGCTGAAGACACTTGAAGAGCAGCTTTCGGGCGACACACACGGTTTCACAAAGAAGGAAATCCTTCAGATGACCCGCGAGCGTGACAAGCTTGAAATGAGCTTAGGCGGAATTCGCGATATGGGCGGCATTCCGGACGTGATGTTCGTGATCGACGCCAACAAGGAAGAACTTGCCATTAAGGAAGCCAATGTTCTTGGTATCCCGGTAATCGCAATTCTCGATTCGAACGTTTCGCCTGACGGGATCGCATTCCCGGTACCTGCCAACGATGACGCGGCACGTGCTATCCGGCTTTATTGCGAAGCTATTGCGACCGCATCGAGCAAGGGTAACGTAAGCGCAAAGGTTGCCAAGGGCGTTGATCTGGGCGCGGAAGTCGAGCCGGACGCTGAACCTGCGCTGGTTGAAGAAGCACCTGTTGCCGAAGCGGCTGCTGAAGAAGCACCTGCCCCCGAAGCGTAACACGATTTTGTCATTCCCGCACTGTCGGGAATTCTGGGTCTGAAGTGACAACTCTAGGCTGAACTTCAGGCCAAGGACCCCGACCCGGTTGGGGATGACGTGTTAAGAGCAGGGGCCTTGTGCCCCGCTACACCTATTTGAAAGGACAAAACCATGTCTGCAATTACTGCTGCTGCCGTCAAGGAACTGCGTGAGCTTTCCGGCGCTGGCATGATGGACGCCAAGAAGGCGCTTGAAGAAACCGGTGGCAACATGGAGGCCGCTGTTGACCTTCTGCGCGCTAAGGGCCTTGCTACCGCTGCCAAAAAGTCGAGCCGTACGGCTGCTGAAGGTCTCGTCGGCGTTGCCGTCGAAGGTACCAAGGGCACGGCTGTTGAGGTCAACAGCCAGACCGACTTTGTTGCCAAGAACGAACAGTTCCAGGATTTCGTCACCACCGTGACCGGAGTTGCGCTTGGTCTGGGTGCCAATGATCCCGAAGCTGTTCTCGCTGCGCCTTATGGCAATGGCGAAACCGTTCAGGAAAAGCTGACCAACAATATTGCTACCATCGGTGAAAACCAGGTTATCCGTCGCGTTAAGTCGTTGTCGGTTAACAATGGCCGCGTTGTTTCTTATGTCCACAACGCAGCAGCACCCGGCATGGGTGGAATCGGCGTTCTCGTGGCGCTGGAAAGTGAAGCGGACGCTTCGGCTCTCGATAGTCTCGGTCGTCAGCTTGCCATGCATATTGCAGCGGCATTCCCGCTGGCGCTCGACGAAAGCGGCCTTGATGCCGACACGTTGGAGCGTGAGCGTGGCATTGCTCGCGAAAAGGCTTCGGAAAGCGGCAAGCCGGCCGATATCGTCGAAAAGATGGTTGAAGGCGCCGTGAAGAAGTTCGCCAAAGAAAACGCATTGCTCAGCCAACTGTTCGTCATCGACGGCAAGACCGCAATTGCCGACGTCGTTGCTGCAGCTGGCAAGGAAGCTGGCAAGCCGATCGTGCTGAAGGACTATGTCCGCTTCCAGCTTGGCGAAGGAATCGAAAAGGAAGTTTCCGACTTTGCTGCCGAAGTTGCAGCAGCCGTTGGAGCCTAAGCAAAGCCAAGGACTGTCGCTTTAAGGGCTGTCCCCCTTTTGCTTGAGGGTGGTTTATACACTTGGCGATGTGGCGTGCGGCTCCTATAGCTGTACGCCATTATCGTATCGGGGATTGAGGATCATATGGGCGCAACCGGCTATCGCCGCATCCTGCTTAAATTGTCGGGCGAAGTTTTAATGGGCGAGCAGTCCTTTGGCATCGATCCGGACACCGTTGCGCGTGTCGCTGAAGAGGTCAAAGCGGCCAAAGACACAGGCTTGCAACTTTGCCTTGTCATAGGCGGAGGAAACATCTTTCGCGGAATGGCAGGGGCTGCCAAGGGCATGGACCGGGCGCAAGCCGACTATATGGGCATGCTTGCCACCGTCATGAACGCACTCGCCATGCAGAATGCGCTCGAACAACTTGGCGTACCCACGCGGGTACAATCGGCCATTGAGATGGACAAAGTGTGTGAGCCCGTCATCCGGCGCCGTGCCGAGCGCCATCTGGAAAAGGGCCGGATCGTCATATTTGCAGCCGGTGTTGGTGCGCCCTATTTCACGACCGACAGCGGTGCTGCCTTGCGCGCCGCCGAAATGAAATGCGATGCGCTGTTCAAAGGCACTTCGGTCGACGGTGTCTATGATGCCGATCCGAAGAAGGTTGCAACTGCCACCCGTTATGAAACTTTATCTTACGACCGCGTGCTGTCAGACAATCTGAAAGTCATGGATGCCAGTGCGGTCGCCTTGTGCCGGGACAATGACATTCCGATTGTCGTTTTCTCGATCCGAGAGCAAGGCAATATTCTGAAGGTGCTCGACGGAAGCGGTACCTTCACAGTGGTAGAAAGCGAAGGGAATTAAATCATGCCGCAATATGACAAAGCCGATGTCGAACGTCGCATGAAAGGTGCTGTCGAATCGTTGAAAAGCGACCTGAGTGGCCTGCGCACAGGACGCGCCAATGTGACCTTGCTCGATCCCGTTGTTGTAGAAGTCTACGGCTCCAACATGCCATTGAACCAGGTTGCTACTGTTAGCGCGCCGGAACCCCGTATGTTGACGGTCCAAGTGTGGGATCGTTCCAACATTACTCCGGTCGAAAAAGCGATCCGTTCGGCAGGATTGGGGCTCAACCCGATCACCGACGGCCAGACGTTGCGTCTGCCGATCCCCGATCTTACCGAAGAACGCCGCCGTGAACTGGCGAAATTGGCCGGGCAATATGCAGAGAAAGCCAAAATCGCGATCCGCAACGTGCGCCGCGACGCAAATGACGGTCTGAAGACAGACGAAAACAAGAAAGAAATCAGCGAGGACGAGCGTAAGCGCCTCGAAACCGAAGTGCAGAAGATGACCGACGAAATGATTAAGGCGGTCGACGATGCGGCGACGCACAAAGAAAAGGAAATCATGAGCCAGTGATTTTGGCTTCAACTTCCTCCTTTTTTGGGCGTGTTTCCAAGTAATGGGTGCCGTTGCCGCCACGCCCACGGCCCGCGTCGAAGCAGGCACTGGTCAGATGCCGCGTCACGTCGCGATCATCATGGATGGTAATGGTCGCTGGGCCAAAAAGCGGATGTTGCCGCGTGCTATGGGGCATAAAAAGGGCGTGGAAACCGTCCGCAATATTGTGCGCGCGGCGGGTGAACTGGGTCTGGAGGCCTTAAGCCTGTACGCGTTTTCAAGCGAAAATTGGAAGCGGCCCGAGGATGAAATTAGCGATCTGATGGGTCTGATGCGCAGCTTTATCAAATCCGACATTGACGAATTTACCGCCAATGATGTTCGTCTGAAGATTATCGGCAATTACCGCGCGTTGGCGCCTGATATTGTCGAAATGCTCGACGATGCGCTGGAACGTACGGCGAAGAACAGCCGGACAACATTGGCCGTGGCGTTGAATTACGGATCACAGGACGAGTTGGTACGTGCAGCACAAGCAGCTGCGGCACAAGGAGAAATCACGGCGGCAACGATTGAGGCCAATCTCGACACCGCCGATATGCCGCCGCTGGATCTATTGATCCGCACATCGGGCGAACAACGCCTGTCAAACTTCATGCTCTGGCAAGCGGCCTACGCAGAGTTCTGGTTTACAGAGACCCTGTGGCCTGATTTCAGCAAAGCGGAACTGGCCCGCGCTCTTGATGAGTTTGCCGGTCGCGAAAGGCGTTTTGGCGGCCGATGAGCGAAGCAGAAGCGCCGATTCCCAAACCTCGTTCCGACCTTGGCATCCGCACGCTTTCGGGCGTGGTGATGATGCTGGTAGCTGCCGGAGCAATTTGGATTGGCGGACCCGTTTTCGCTATCTTCATCGCATTGATTACCGTCGGATTACTGTTCGAATGGACTAAGCTGGTCCTAGAACTGACACCCAAACCTGTTACCAGGTTTTTTTGGATATTGGGCGGTCTGGCCTATGTAGGGCTAGCGACAGCTTTCCTCGTTTTTCTCCGGGAATTTGCCGAAATCTATATCCTTCTGGGACTGATCGGCCTCGTCATCTCCACAGATACCGGTGCCTATTTTGCTGGTCGGACTTTTGGAGGGCCGAAAATCGCTCCGGCGATCAGCCCATCCAAAACTTGGTCGGGTCTTTTTGGCGGAATGACAGCATCGGCGCTTTTTCTAAGCATATTGGGCCATAACACGGAAGGCTTCGCACTGTGGCAACCCCTGACCGGTGCAGGGCTTGCTGTCGTGGCGCAGGCTGGCGACTTTTTCGAAAGCTGGATGAAAAGGCGGGCAGGGGTTAAGGACTCGGGCAATCTGATCCCCGGCCATGGTGGCTTGTTTGATCGTGCGGATGGCCTGGTTGCCGTATTGTGCGTTACTGCCTTTCTTGTGGTTGTATTGCAAATGACAGGCCAACCATGACCCGCTCCATTTCCATTTTTGGCGCAACCGGTTCAGTTGGTCTTTCCACACTCGATCTCGTACGCCAGCATCGGGATTCGTTTCGGGTCGTCGCGTTAACCGCCAATGGGAATGCGGCGAAGCTTGCTGCTCTCGCAAAAGAATTTGACGCCGAACTGGCGGTAGTTGCCGAGGACGATGCCTATCCTGCGCTCAAATCTGCACTCGCCGGCACGCGGACCGAGGTCGCTGCCGGGGCAGATGCATTGGTTGCTGCGGCGCGGCGCGAGGTCGACTGGACCATGGCTTCGATTGTAGGTTGTGCCGGATTGCCCCCGACAATGGCGGCCATTGAGCAGGGTCGGACGGTGGCACTTGCCAATAAGGAGGCGTTGGTCTCGGCGGGTGACCTCATGATGGCGGCCGTCGAACGCTCGGGTGCGACATTGTTGCCCGTGGACAGCGAACATAATGCAATTTTCCAATGTCTCGCCGGTGGCAAGCTGGAGCAGGTGCGCAAGATCACCCTGACCGCGAGTGGAGGGCCTTTCCGCAGCCTGTCTTATGAAGCCATGCGCCATGTTACACCCGCGCAAGCCGTGGCACACCCCAATTGGGATATGGGTGCGAAAATCAGCGTCGATTCGGCGACTATGATGAACAAGGGCCTTGAACTGATTGAGGCCTATCATCTGTTTCCGGTTGGCCTTGATCGACTGGATATCCTAGTGCATCCTCAATCGGTCATACATTCGATGGTCGAATACAAGGATTGCTCGACATTAGCGCAACTCGGATCGCCTGATATGCGAATTCCGATCGCAAGTGCGCTGGCTTGGCCGGAACGGATTGCAACCACCTGTCAGCCTTTGGATTTGGCAGCCATCGGTCAGCTTACCTTTGAAGCGCCCGATCTCGTGCGTTTCCCGGCATTACGGCTTGCACGTGCGGCCATTAGCGAAGGCGGAGCGAAACCTGCTATTCTCAATGCAGCGAATGAAGTGGCGGTTGCGGCCTTCCTGAAAGACAGGATCGCTTTTCTCGATATCGCAACATTGGTCGAGCAAACCATGATGAGTTATGTCCCCGCATCGCCTGTCTCCCTTGATGATTTGTTCAGCATTGATGCAGAAGCTAGGCGCTACGCGCAGGAGCAACTAGAAAAGGTCGCACATGGAAGTTGAAACTCCCAATATTTTCCTAACCCTGCTCGCGTTTCTGATTCTGATCGGTACGCTAGTCGTGGTGCACGAACTTGGTCACTATCTTGTTGGTCGCTGGTTCGGTGTGAAGGCGGAAAAATTTTCCATCGGTTTTGGTCCCCAGATTTATGGACGGACCGATAAGCGTGGCACCTTGTGGCGCGTAGGCGCGTTACCGCTTGGTGGCTATGTGCAATTTGCTGGCGATATGAACCCGTCGAGCCAAGCCGATGAAAGCTGGAAAGCTTTGCCAGAAGCCGAACGGAACCAGACTTTCCAGTCAAAGACGCTGTGGCAACGCGCTCTGATCGTTTTTGCCGGACCTGCAGTCAATTTCTTACTCGCGATCCTGATTGCGATGGCGTTCCTCTTGGCGTTCGGGAAATCGGTTACGCCGCCGGTCGTCGATGTTCTCCAACCAAATGGTCCTGCGGCTGTTGCCGGTATCGAAAAGGGCGACCGAATTTTGGCATTCAATGGCCGTGAAATCGAGACGTTCGATGAAATGGCTAGCGAAATTGTCATGATCCCCGGTCAGCGCGCCGTGCTGGAAATCGAACGTAACGGACAGAAGCTGGTAAAAGAAACCGATGTTGCCGTGGTCGAGGAAGTTGATCGTTTCGGAAATAAATACCGGGTCGGTCGCATTGGCATTGGTGCGACCAAGGTTGAAGTTCGTGAAGTAGGCCTTTTGGAAGCGCCATGGGCGGCTGTAGTCCAGACCGGTAATATCTTGCGTCAGCAAATGATTGGGCTTGGGCAGATTTTGTCTGGTCGTCGTCCCTTGTCCGAACTGGGTGGACCGCTGAAAATCGCGAAGGTTTCCGGCGAAGCGATGAGCATGGGGATATTGACGTTTATTAGCCTCGCTGCGCTCATCTCGATTAACTTGGGGTTCATCAACCTCCTGCCAATTCCCATGCTCGATGGCGGCCATCTGCTGCTCTATGCGATTGAAGCGGTCCGCAGGCGACCTGCAACTCCGCAAGTGCAGGAATGGGCGTTTCGTGCCGGATTTGCGATGTTGGTGGGCTTTATGATTATGGTGACGTTCAACGACCTCGCATCCTTCGGCTTATTTGGTGGTGGATAGAGGTCACTGCACACTTGATTGCGGCGGCTGCTTGGGGCAGGGACGCAATCTACTCTAGCGGGCGCTGCGCCCAATCACCGGTGGGGGCCGGACATCAGATCGGATGACAATGAATTTCAAAGCTCTCGGCATATATTTGATGGGTTCGACCGCGTTGGCGGCGACTGGAACAATGACGCTGGTTACGCCTGCCTTCGCACAAGCCGCACCCGCTCCGGCGCAGCCTGCACCTGTGGCGCAGGCTGAACAGATCCAGTCGATAACGGTTGTAGGGACCCAGCGTCTCGAACCCGATACGGTGCGTTCCTACATGCGGTTGCGTGTTGGCCAAAACTGGAGCCAGGTCGCCGCTGACCAAGCGCTTAAGGACTTATATGCGACCGAGTTGTTTGCTGACGTTGCGATCCGCAACAATAGCGGCGCCGTCGTTGTCGAAGTGCGCGAAAACCCGGTTGTGAACCGCATCATTCTCGAAGGTAACAAGCGGCTCAAGAACGACAAGATCGAACCGGAAATCAAGCTGGCGCCTCGCCAGATTTATTCGCGGTCCAAGGTGCGTGCAGATGTCGCGCGTATCGTCGAGCTATATAAACGTCAGGGCCGCTTCGCCGCTACGATTGAACCAAAGCTGGTTCAACTGGATCAGAACCGCGTCGACATCGTGTTCGAAATTACCGAGGGACCCAAGTCCAAGGTCCAGCAAATCAACATCATCGGAAACGACAAGTTTTCGGACGACCGCCTTCGCGGCGAAATGGTGACGAAGCAGGCGCGTTTCTATCGCTTTTTCAGCTCGGGCACCAGCTATGACCCCGATCGTCTCGCCTTTGACCAGCAGAAATTGCGCCAATTCTACCTGACGCAAGGCTATGCTGACTTCCGCGTGGTCTCGGCTGTCGCCGAACTAACCCCGGATAAGCAGGACTTCATCATCACTTATGTGGTCGAAGAAGGTGACCGCTATAAATTTGGTGATGTGAAGGTCGAGAGCCAGATCCGCGACTTTGATTCCGAAAAGCTGACCGCGACGCTCCGCATGAAAAAGGGCGACTGGTATGATGCGAAGATGGTTGAAGACACGGTCGAAAGCCTGTCGGAAACCGCTGGTCTGTTTGGCTATGCTTTCGCCGATGTGAACCCCAACTTCAACCGCGACAAAGAAACGCTCACGATGGGCATTACTTTTGACGTCGCGGAAAGCCAGCGCGTTTTTGTTGAGCGTATCGACATTAACGGCAATACGCTGACACAGGACAAGGTTGTCCGTCGTGAATTCCGTCTGAACGAAGGCGATGCCTTTAACAGCATTCAGGTTAAGCGTACTGCCGACCGTATCAAGTCGCTGGGCTATTTCCAGGAAGATCTGGAAGTCGAACAGGCTCAGGGCAGCGCACCGGACCGCATTGTGCTCACCACCAATGTCGAAGAAAAGGCCACAGGCGAACTTTCGCTGTCCGCCGGTTTCTCCTCCATTGAAAATTTCATTTTCCAGGGTTCGATCAAGCAGCGGAACTTCCGTGGTCTTGGTCAGGAATTGCGGACGAATATCTCCTATTCATCCTATTCCAAATCCGCAGAAATCGGGTTCACCGAACCCTATTTGTTTGACCGCTCGATCGCGATCTCCGGCGACATCTTCCGCCGCGACCTCAACAGCTTCAACTTCTTCAATAACCAGCGCAATACCACCTACGAACAGGCGACCACTGGTGCGCAGATTCGTGTTGGCGTGCCGATTAACGAATTTCTCTATTTCCAAGGGCGTTATGGCATTAGCCAGGACGATATTTCGCTCGACCGAAATACCTTCTTCACAGACCCGGACGGTACAGGCCCGCTGCCCGCAGCGTGCGATCCGATCCTTGCAGGACGCTTCTTGTGCGATGCCATCGGTAATCGTCTGACCTCGTCCATCGGCTACACGGTGCTCTACGATAACCGAGACAACCGCATTCGCCCGACCCGTGGCCAAAGCTTTGGCATCAGTCAGGATTTCGCCGGTCTTGGCGGTAGTGTGAAATATATCAAAACGCGCGTTAACGCCGATAAATATTGGCGTTTGTTCGGCACGAACTTCATTCTGGGGCTTTCGGCAGAAGGTGGCTACATCCACCCGCTGGAAAATCGCGGATCGAAGGCGCTTGGTATTGACGATATTCGTTTGACCGACCGTTTCTATCTCGGTGAACCTCAGATGCGCGGCTTTGACATTCGAGGCATTGGTCCGCGGGTTCAGAGAATTACCTTTAATCCGGAACTGCAAAGCGGCGTTGTCGTCAACGTGCCTGTTCTGGATCGTAACCGCATCCAGGACGACGCGATCGGTGGCCGTTTCTATTATCTGGGCCGTGCAGAGGTCCAGATTCCATTGGGGAGCGGCGCGAAAGAACTGGGCTTGCGTCCTTCAGTGTTTATGGATGTCGGCTCCGTCTTTGGCGTGACCAAGCCGCTCCTGCAGACGGTGCCGCAGCGTGAAATCTTGGCAAACGGCACAGCCGGTGCTCCGTTGTTCTATACAGGCTCGTTCACTTTGGATTCGGCCGGTAACCCCACAACGACACTGGCCACCAGCACAACGGCGACAAATACTGACGGTTCGGCGCGCACGCCAGCCCTTCAGTTTGAAGAACGCTTCCTCGGTGATACGTGGAAACCCCGTTTATCGGTCGGTTTCGGCGTGAACTGGAACTCCCCATTTGGTCCGTTCAGGATCGACATAGCCCGCGCATTATTAAAAGAGACGGGCGACGATACCAAATTATTTACATTCAACGTAGGGACTCAATTCTAATGAAAATTCGTAACTCCGCATTTGCGGCTGCCCTTTTGGCGGCAACCGCAATCGCCGTACCTGCTAGCGCACAAGTTGCTGGTATTGCCACGGCTGACACATCGGTCGCCATCGCCCGTTCGAAGGCACTTGGCGCAGGATATCAGTCGATCAGCACGCAATATGCATCCTTTGCGCAGCAGATCCAGCAAAAGCGCAAAGAAATCAACGATATCAATACGCAGCTTGATACCAATAAGGACAAAGAGCTGACGCAGGCCGAACTTGACGTCGCGATCAAGGCGAAGAGCCCGTTGCTGACGCAAATCGATGCCAAGCAGAAGGAAATCAACCAGCTACAGGATCCGATCATCAAGGCGCAGTTGTACACTGTCGAACAGATCGCTTTGAAATATGAAGCCGCTCAGCAGGCCGTCATCACAGCGAAGAAGATCAATGTCATCCTCGCACCCGATGCTTTTGTCTGGGCGCCTGATGCGGTTGACGTGACCTCGGCTATCACTGCTGAACTGGACAAGGCGATCCCGGTCGCGAACACTGTTCCGCCTGCTGACTGGCGTCCTTCGCGTCAGGGCGCGGCGCTTTACCAGCAAATCCAGCAACTGTTTGACACAGCTGCACGGGTTCAGGCCGCACAGGCTGCCGCTGGCCAGCAACAGCCCGCTGCAGTTCCTGCCGCACCTGCGCAGCAGCCAGATAGCCGCTAGACCCAATGTCGGGGGCAGATTTCAGCAATTATGACGTCCGCCGGGTGATGGCGGTGCTTCCGCACCGCTACCCCATGCTTCTGGTTGACCGCGTTGAAGAGCTTGTCGTTGACGAGCGCATCCGCGCGGTCAAAGCTGTCACGATCAACGAAGGCTTTTTCCAGGGGCATTTCCCCGGACGGCCAATTATGCCGGGCGTTCTTATTATTGAAGCGTTGGCGCAAGCCGCGGGTGTGTTGGCAATGGAAAGTCTCGGTTTGACTGGTTCTGGCAAGCTTGTTTATTTCATGGCCATTGATAATGCCAAATTCCGGGCTCCGGTAGAGCCGGGCTGCCTCTTGCATCTTGATGTGACTTTCACGCAAAAACGCCCCCGTGTGTGTAAATTTGCCGGGCGTGCGATGTTGGGCGATGCGGTCGCTGCAGAGGCAGAGTTTATGGCGATGATTGCCGACCCGCCCGCCTGACAATGTCGAAGTGCGTTTGTGTTGGAATAGGGCTTTTCAACCTTGCCAAGCGCAGTACGTGCCGCTAAGGGCGGCGCTTCCGAATTTTAGGGCTACCGGTCGGAAACCGGCGGCTGAACAAAGGAATTACACATGAAAGCCGATATTCACCCCGATTATCACATGATCAAAGTGCAGATGACCGACGGCACTGTCTTCGAAACCCGCTCTACTTGGGGCAAGGAAGGCGACACGCTGGCGCTCGACATTGATCCGACTTCGCACCCCGCATGGACCGGTGGTTCGGGCCGTATGCTGGATACCGGCGGTCGCGTTGCGCAGTTCAACAAGCGTTTCGGCGGGCTCAGCCTCAAGAAATAAGGTTCCGTGGGGGATTTCCCCCACTTCACACTATAGGGAACTTTCCTTTTCGGGATCGTTCCCCATGGGACGCTCCTCGACAAGGCTTGACGCCGGACGGGAGCAACCCTTAAGGAACGCGCCTGCCTTAGTGGCGCTATGGCGATCGTAGCTCAGTTGGTTAGAGCGCTGGTTTGTGGTACCAGAGGTCGGGGGTTCGGATCCCCTCGGTCGCCCCATTTTTCCTTCCAATTTCAGGATGACAAACGGGTCGCGTAATATTATTACGTGGTTTCGCAATTTGATTCCGTCTCACGGCTCTGGCTGCGCGACCACAAGGGGAATGAGTGATGCCCGCAATCTGGGATTTACCTGATTTTGATTCGCACGAAGCCGTGCATCTCTTCGAGGATCGCGCGACTGGCCTTAAGGCTGTCATCGCGGTTCACTCGACCCATTTGGGACCCGCAGCGGGCGGTACTCGATTCTGGCACTATGCCGATAGCCAGTCGGCGATCACGGACGCACTGCGGCTGTCGCGCGGCATGAGCTATAAAAATGCAATGGCAGGACTTTCCGCCGGTGGAGGCAAGGCCGTAATTCTCGCCAATCCGTCACGATCCAAGCCGGTCGAACTACTCGACGCATTTGCGCGTGCGGTTGACTCGCTGGGCGGTAAATATGTGACAGCCCAGGACGTCGGCATGTCCGAGGCCGATATGGTGCACTTGTCGAAAACAACCGACCATGTCGCGGGTTTGCCAGACCAAGGCGGCGACCCCGGACCCTACACGGCGCGCGGTGTTTATCTGGGCGTGAAGGCAGCGGCAAAGCATGTGTGCGGTACCGATGATATGAAAGGTGTGCATGTGGCCATTCAGGGCGTGGGCAGTGTTGGTGGTGGTTTGGCCCACTATCTCGCGCAGCAAGGCGCGAAATTGACGCTTGCCGACGTAGACGCCGCACGCGCCGCTTCACTTGCTGCCGAACTCGGCGGTGTTTCGGTTGCCGCAGATTCGATCATGGGTGTCGAGGCGGATATCTTCAGCCCTTGCGCACTGGGTGCGATACTGACCGAAGATACGGTCGCGGGTCTGAAGGTAAAGGCTGTGGCTGGCGGCGCGAACAACCAACTCGCCAAAGGAATCGAAGGCAGAATACTGGCCGACCGGGGCATACTTTATGCCCCAGATTATGTCATAAATGCGGGTGGGATCATTAACGTTTTACGGCATATTGATACCGCAGATGATGCGGAAATCAACCGCAGGATCGACGCGATTCCGGGCCGGCTTTCGGAAATCTGGAAAGAAAGCGATGCTAGCGGAGTTACACCTGCGGAAGTCGCTGACAAAATGGCGCAAAAGCTTATTGGCCGGTGATGTGAATCCATTGGCGTAACGCTTTTGCGGTGCTAGAGGCGAGGAATAGTATGCACCGCTTCGCCAATCCTGCCCGTTTCCTGCGCCTTGCAAAGCCACTGACGCCCGCTCTGTTCTGGCCGGGGCTGCTATTGGCACTCGGGGCTTGTGCATGGGGTCTGTTTGCGGTGCCGACCGAACGCCTTATGGGCGATACCGTCAAGATCATCTTCGTGCATGTTCCGGCCGCATGGCTCGGCATGGGAGGATGGATGGGCATCGCCATTGCCAGTCTCGTTCAGCTCGTATGGCGCCATCCACTTGCCGGAATTGCGGCGCGAGCTATTGCTGTGCCAGGTGCTACATTTGCAGCCATTTGCCTGATGACCGGGGCAATTTGGGGGCGACCGACATGGGGCACATGGTGGGTTTGGGACGGGCGGTTGACGTCGATGCTGGTCCTATTCTTCCTGTATCTCGGCTATATCGCGCTTGCCAATGCCAGCAGCGAAAAGGGCGATACCAGCCGGGTCGCCGCCGTCTTCGGTATAATCGGCGCTGTGAATATCCCAATCATCAACCGATCGGTCATCTGGTGGGAAAGCCAGCATCAAAAGGCGAGCATTACGCTTGGCGGATCATCAATTGACAGCGCATATCTTACGCCCCTTTTTGTGGCGGTCACCGGATTTAGCCTGCTTTTCGGTGCATTGGTTTTGATGCGGATGCGCGCAGCACTGGCAGAAATGCGAATTGATGCGCGTATGCGCCGGATGGCAGACGACTGATGCCCCATTTGCCCTTCATTATTGCCGCTTTTTCGGTCACCGGTGTCGGCATGCTCTGGCTGATAGTGTCCAGCTATCTTTCTATGCGTCGGTCGGAAGCCCTGGCCGATGATTTGAGGCAGCAACCATGAAGCCCAAGCATCAACGTCTCGTGCTGGCTCTCATGGCTTTTATAGCCCTGATCGGCGCAGGTTTCATCGCAGCTGCTGCCTTGAGGGACGAGGCCTCTTATTTTTACACCCCCGCCACAATGTCAAAAGCGAAGATTGAGCCCGGTCAAGCCATCCGCCTCGGCGGGATGGTTCAGAAAGGTTCGATCGTGCAGGGCGCAGACGGCGTGTCGATAACCTTTATCGTGCAGGATCGCGACGCTACGCAAAAGGTTGCCTATCGCGGTATAACGCCGGATCTATTCGTTGAGGGATCGGGCGTGGTTGCGGATGGCCGACTGCGCGCCGACGGCGTTTTTGTCGCCGATAGCCTACTGGCAAAGCATGACGAAAATTACGTGCCCAAGGAATTGGCCGATATCGATATGAACACCGCCGAGCACACCAAGGACACCCTTTCGAAATGATCGCCGAAACAGGATTGGCCGCGCTTTGGCTGGCGGCGGCGATGGCGCTTTTGCAGTTGGTCGGCGGTCTGACACTGTTACGCGGGGAGGGGAAGTTAACGCCGCTCATCAAGCCCGCCGCACTTGTGCAGGGTGCGCTGTGCGTCGTGTCCTTCTCTTCGCTAATGTATCTGTTTTATGTCACAGACCTCTCCGTGTTGCTGGTCGCTAGCAACAGCCACATCGACAAACCGCTGATCTTTAAACTGGCCGGAACATGGGGAAACCATGAAGGGTCGATGCTGCTGTGGGTGTCGGTATTGTCGCTTTCGGGCGCAGCTATCGCATTGCTCGAAAAGCGGATCGACGCGCGTACGTTAAATGCAACATTGGCTGTGCAAGCCTTTGTTGCCCTCGGCTTTTTTGCATTTCTTCTATTCTCCTCTAATCCATTCGAACGATTGATTCCGGCACCGGTCGAAGGGGCAGGGCTGAATCCGCTGTTGCAGGACATCGGTCTCGCCTTCCATCCGCCGACGCTGTACATTGGGTATGTCGGCCTGTCGGTTGCATTTTCCTTCGCTGTCGCTGCGATGCTCACCGGGCAGGTTGGACCGGCCTTTGCCCGTGCCATGCGGCCTTGGGTGTTGGGGGCGTGGATATTCCTGACCGTCGGTATCACCGCAGGCAGCTATTGGGCTTATTATGAACTGGGCTGGGGTGGCTGGTGGTTTTGGGACCCTGTTGAAAATGCCTCGCTCATGCCCTGGCTCGCCGCTACCGCCCTGCTGCATTCGGTAAGTGTTCTGGCCACGCGCAATGCGCTACGCGCTTGGACGATCATGTTGGCGCTGGTCGCTTTCGCCATGTCGATGGCAGGTACTTTCCTAGTCCGTTCGGGCATTTTGACCAGTGTACATGCGTTCGCCGTCGATCCGGAGCGTGGGTCATTTATTCTTGCGCTCATGCTGATGTACACCAGTCTTGCCTTCTTGGTCTTTGCCACCCGTATCGGCACCGTCAAACAGGGCGAACCATTCCAGATTGTGAGCCGGGAAGGTGGCATCGTCGCCAACAATATTTTCTTAAGCGTCATACTAGCTATCGTATTGATCGGAACACTTTACCCCTTGGCGGCCGAGGCGATGGGAGACAAGATTTCGGTAGGACCACCCTATTTCAACAAGGCGACAGCGCCCATCGCGCTGCTTTTAATGGCAGCATTGCTCTTGGGGCCAATGTTACGCTGGCGGCGGGATGAATTAAAGCGGCACAAATATTGGCTTGTCGGATTTTTTGCGATCAGCCTTTGGACGGGAGTTGCCATTTGGCGCTTTGTGCCTGGAGTAGGCGTCTTCCCGATTTTGGGACTGGCCTTATCTCTGGCTTTGGCGGTTGCTGCGTGGGTGCCGCTTAAAGGACGAAAGCTTCTGCGCACACCTTTGCCCGTCTTCGGCATGGTAATCGCGCATTTCGGTCTCGCGGTTAGCGTATTTGGCATGGCCGCCGAATCCGGCTTTTCGCGTGAAACCTTGACGGCGCTCGCCCCCGGCGAAAGCGCCAAGGTTGCCGATTGGCAAGTTAAACTCGACGATGTGCGTCCTGTTGTGGGCGACAATTGGGTGGCGATTGAAGGGCAGTTGATTGCCCGCAATAATAGCAAGAAATTTACTCTTCGTCCGCAATCGCGCCAATTTTACCGCCCCGAACAACAAACAAGCGAAGCCGCGTTGCTGACGCGCTGGAATGGCCAGCTTTATGCCGTCATCGCGCAGCCTGATGAAAATGGTGATGGCCGCTGGCAAGTCCGTCTTTGGTGGAAGCCCTTCGTGACCTTCATTTGGTTCGGCGGATTACTCGTTGCATTTGGCGGAGCGATAGCCCTTTTGGGCCGTATGTTCCGCCGTGCGAAAAAGCCCGCTGTCAATAAATGGGCGCAGGCATGAGCCGGCCCTGGCTCCTGTGGCTGCCTTTGGCCGTAATTGCCTTCATAGGCGGCCTTGCCATTTATGGGCTCGTCGTGCCGAAGGATGATATGGTGCACAGCGCAATGGTTGGGCGCAAACTCCCCGAATTTGCGTTGCCGCCCGCTGCGGTGGGGGTCGAAGGATTGTCGGACCGTGATCTTGCGGATGGCAAACCGCGCCTGCTGAACATTTTTGCAAGCTGGTGCATCCCGTGCAAGGCGGAGGCACCTTACTTGGAGGCGCTGAAGAAGTCCGGTGCGGAAATCGATGCCATCGCCATTCGCGACAAGCCTGAAGATGTGGCTGCCTTTCTCGCAGAATTCGGCAATCCGTTTCGGCGGATCGGGTCCGATAGCGAAATGGCGGTGCAGTTGAAGCTCGGCTCCTCGGGTGTGCCCGAGACATATGTGATCGCCGGGGACGGGACAATTGTGTACCAACATATTGGGGACATTCGCGCCGAGCATGTGCCGATGCTTCTGAAAAAATTGCAGGAGACGCAGTAATGCGTCGTTCGTTCCCCTTTGCTTGCGGTCTCCTTTTGGCAGCTGTTCCGCAATTGTCGATGGCCCAGGGCAGTGGCCCAACGCCTGAGCTCGCAAACCGTCAACTGCCAGACCCGGCGCAGGAGAAAGCGGCTACACAAGTAATGCATGCCTTGCGCTGCATCCAGTGTCAGGGGCAATCCATAGCAGACAGCGACGCGCCGATGGCAGCCACAATGCGCGCCGAAGTGCGACAGCAGATTGCAGAGGGCAAGAAACCCGGCGCAATCCGCCAATGGATGATCGAACGCTATGGCGAGTGGGTCAGCTTTGAACCCGATATGAAGGGCTCGGGGTTGCTGCTTTGGGCGACGCCTCTTCTTCTTCTGTTACTCGGCCTGTTAATAGCGCGCGGCCTATTCCGGAGGAAATCATGAGCGGTTGGGTTAGTCTTGGCCTGCTGGCGGTACTCAGCCTTGGCGCATTGTTGGCCATTGGTCGATTTAAAGGTGGTTTATGGCAGATAGCGGCCGCAGCGATATTGTTGGGAATGACCGGCTATGCCTTGCAAGGCCGCCCTGCCGTGCCAGCTTCTCCAGCGAAATCCTTGGGGGGGAAAGAGGATGCCGCGGTCCAGTTGGTCGAAATGCGCGCGGATATGGACCAGAGTTTTGGGGGCGCCAAGCGCTGGCTGGTGACGGCGGATTCTTTTGCAAAACAAGGGGATTACCAGCTTTCGGCGTCCTATATTCAGGCCGGTTTGCGGCAAAACCCGGAAGACCCTGATCTTTGGTCGGCATTGGGTCTACAACTGATGCTGGCAAACCAAGGGCAGATGTCCCCGCCTGCGCAACTGGCGTTTGACAAGGCAAGGGAAATACGGCCCAATTATCCGGCGCCCTATTATTTCGCCGGGCTGTCGCGGCTTTTCGATGGTGACCTTAATTCGGCGATTTTACTGTGGGAAAAGGCGCTAACGCTGGCCACTCCGAAGGCGAAGTGGAAGCCACGGCTTGAGTCGCAATTGCAGGCGGCGAAAGCTTTACAAGCACAGGCCATGACGGCACCGCAGGTTAATAAAACAACCGACTGATTTATATACTTAATATGTGCTAAAGCCGCTAACCAATGCGCAGTTGTTAAGGGGTGCAGGCCGTGCTATCGCCCGCCGCCCGTGCTTATATATTCATTGGATTTTCGGGCCTTGTGTCAGGGGTTTTAAATGGTCGCTTCGCAAGTAGCAGATGATTTTGGTCATAGCGACCAGGACCAGCATCACGGCCACGCTCCTCAGGGGTCGCTTCTCGCCCTTTGCGTCGGAACCATCGGCGTCGTTTTCGGCGACATTGGTACGAGTCCAATTTACGCATTTCGCGAAACCTTTGCCGGGCACCATCCGATCGACCCGGATCCCATGCATATTAAAGGGGTGTTGAGCCTCGTATTCTGGTCAATGATGATCGTGGTGACGTTCAAATATGTCTTCACCATCATGAAAGCCGACAACAAGGGCGAAGGAGGCAGCCTCGCGTTGCTCGCGCTTATCAACCGGCAGACGGCTGGCGCGAAATGGACCGCGCCGATCGTGATGCTCGGCGTCTTCGCGACAGCTCTGTTTTATGGCGATTCCATGATTACGCCGGCGATGTCGATCCTGTCGGCAGCCGAAGGTCTGAAATATGTAAGCACCGGCTTCGATCCGTGGATTGTGCCAATCGCTATTGCCATCATTGCCGCGCTGTTTGCGTTCCAGTCCCGTGGGACAGCCAAGGTCGGGCAGTGGTTTGGTCCGATCATGTTGCTCTATTTTGCGACTTTGTCAGGGCTTGGCATCATGCATTTGGCCAAGATGCCACTGATTGTGCTCGATGTTCTGAACCCGCTGAATGCGCTGTATTTCTTCTATATCGATGGCTTTACCGCCTTTGTCGCAATGGGCACCGTCGTGCTGGCGGTTACAGGTGCTGAGGCGCTCTACGCAGATATGGGGCATTTCGGTCGCCGCCCAATCAAGTTTAGCTGGCTATTCTTCGTTCTGCCCGCCCTGATGCTGAACTATATGGGGCAGGGCGCTATGATCCTGTCGATGACCCCGGCCGAGGCGCAAGAGGCGATCCGCGATCCTTTCTTCCTCATGGTGCCCGATATGATCAGCACGCCGGTCATCATACTCACCATCCTGGCCGCCATCATTGCGAGCCAGGCTGTGATTTCCGGCGCATTCTCGCTGACCCAACAGGCCATCCAGCTTGGCTTCATGCCGCGCTTGAGTATCCAGCATACCAGCGAGAAAGCTGCGGGGCAGATATACATTCCTGCAATTAACTGGGGCTTGGCGGTGATGGTCCTGCTGCTCGTATTGTTCTTCCAGTCATCGTCTAACCTTGCTGCAGCTTATGGCATCGCCGTTACGGGCGCGATGTTCATTGACACCTGCCTGATCGCTGTTGTTCTCGTTACGCTCTGGAAATGGCCTAAGTGGAAAGCTTTGCCGATCCTTGCGCTGTTCTTCATCGTCGACTTCGCCTATTTCGGCGCGAACCTCCTGAAGGTTCCGTCGGGTGGCTGGGTTCCGTTGTTGATCGGTCTTGTTATCTTCACCCTGTTGACGACCTGGTCGCGGGGCAGGGCTTTGATGCGTGAGCGTATGGCGGAAAGCACGATGCCGATGGAAATCTTCATCAAATCCGCGGCGAACAGCGCGACCCGCGTCCCGGGCACCGCGATCTTCATGGCTTCCTCGGCCAGCGGCGTGCCTTCGGCGCTGCTGCACAATATCAAACATAACAAAATATTGCATGAGCGGGTATTGATCCTGACGGTGCAGATTGAAGATATGCCCTTCGTCGACCCTATGGACCGCGTTTTCTGCAAGGATCTGGGCGAAGGCTTCTATCGTGTGAAGCTGCGCTTCGGCTTTTTGGAAGAAACCGACGTTCCCGCTACGCTTGATAAGGTCGACCTGTGTGGTCCCAAATTCGATATGATGCACACCAGCTTCTTCCTGTCGCGGCAGACGCTGATTGCTTCGAAAATTCCGGGCATGGCTATTTGGCGCGAGAAGGTTTTCGCTTGGATGTTGCGAAACGCCGCCAATGCGATGGAGTTTTTCAAACTACCTAGCAACCGCGTGGTCGAACTAGGGAGCCAAGTCGAGATTTGACGACCGACCTAGGCAAGGAAATAAGCGCCCTGCACAATTAATGCTGGACGAATGTTGCGCATTGCGGCTATCGACGCAACATAATGTCAAAGACTGCTTCTTGCCTGCTTCTTCTACGACTTACACGCCCTTAGGCGTGTGGATAGTCCGGTCCTGTCCGGGACAACCCGCCTAAGGGTTTACAGCCAGCCCAAGAAACCCCACAGCACGCAAACTTGCGTGTTTTAGCGAAGTTGCAAATCATGATGTTATCCGACCCGAGCCGTAAATATCGTCCCTTTCCGCAGGTAGATCTGCCTGACCGTCAGTGGCCGAGCCGTACAATCACGCAAGCGCCACGTTGGCTGTCAACCGACCTTCGGGACGGCAACCAGGCGCTTATCGATCCCATGGGCGCGGAAAAGAAACAAAGGTTCTTCGACCTATTGGTCAAGGTCGGCATCAAGGAAATCGAAGTTGGCTTTCCGAGCGCCGGCGCAACCGAATTTGATTTCATTTCCGGCCTCGTTCAGTCGGGCCGTATCCCTGACGACGTCATGGTGCAGGTGCTGACCCAGTCGCGCAAGGATTTGATTGATACCAGCTTTGATAGCCTTCGCGGCGCACGTGCGGCGATTGTCCATCTCTATAACGCGGTGTCACCGGCATGGCGGCAGATCGTGTTCAACATGACCATGCCCGAAATCAAACAGATTGCGATTGAAGGCGCTAAACTGCTGCGCGACAATGCGGCTGCACAGCCCGATACGGACTGGCATTTCGAATATAGTCCCGAAACCTTTTCCACCGCCGAATTGGATTTCAGTTTGGAAGTGTGCAGCGCGGTAATGGACATATTGCAGCCGACGCCTGACCATCCGATAATTTTCAACCTGCCGGCCACAGTAGAAGCGGCGATGCCGAACATTTATGCGGACCAGATTGAATATTTCGGTCGAAACATCCCGAACCGCGACAGCGTCGTCATCTCGCTACACACGCATAATGATCGGGGTACAGGAGTCGCTGCAACGGAATTGGGCCTGTTAGCCGGCGCCGACCGTGTCGAAGGCTGCTTATTCGGAAATGGTGAACGGACGGGCAATGTTGACCTCGTTACTGTCGCCCTGAACATGTATACCCAAGGGCTGAGCCCTGGGCTTGATTTTTCCGATATCGACGAGGTGATCAAAACCGTCGAATATTGCAACCAGTTGCCCGTGCATCCGCGCCACCCCTATGCTGGCGAACTGGTGTTCACAGCCTTTTCGGGCTCGCATCAGGACGCCATTAAAAAGGGCTTTACAGCTCAGGCGCAGCGCAATGACGAGTTATGGCAGGTGCCCTATCTGCCGATTGATCCAGCAGATCTTGGCCAGAGCTACGAAGCAGTCATCCGCGTGAACTCGCAAAGCGGCAAGGGCGGCGTTGCTTGGGTTCTTGAACAGGATCATGGTCTAAAACTGCCCAAACGGATGCAGGCTAATTTCTCGTCCACCGTACAGGAACTTTCCGACAGCACTGGCCGTGAATTGACGAGCACCGATATTTGGGAGTCGTTCGAGAAACGGTACCATCTGAAGGGGGATGGAAGGTTCCGGCTGATTGATTTTCAGGAAAGCCAGAGTCCGAAGCAACAGGACGAGCGGATATTTGCCGGTAAAATCCGCATCGACGGTGTGGAGCAAAGTGTCAGCGGTCGGGGCAATGGACTGATTTCCAGCCTCGCCAACGCGCTGGAAAGCGCGCTTGGCGGGCCGCTTGATATCATCGACTACAGCGAACATGCTATCGGCCATGGCACCGACGCGCGCGCCGCTGCCTATGTTGAATGCCGGGTTGGTGATGGGCCGGTGCTGTTTGGAGTCGGGATCAGCCGGGACGTTGCCACAGCCAGCGTCCGTGCGATCTTGAGTGCGGCTAATAGCGCATAACGCAATCTGCGGCGTAGTTTGACCTTACGTCATGGCGGTGGATGCATCCGCTATTTGACAGGACCAATCGCCTGTGGCTAACCGATATTTAAACACGCAGTTAAAAGAGGATTCGACCCATGGCCCTTCCACCGATTTTTGATAATCTACGCCTTCCCGTGATCGGCTCGCCGTTGTTTATTGTTTCGGGGCCGGAACTGGTTATTGCCCAATGCAAGGCCGGTGTTGTCGGTTCCTTTCCTGCGCTCAATGCGCGCCCGGCAAGCCAGTTGGACGAATGGCTGCACCAGATTACCGAAGAATTGGCCGCGCATAATCGCGACAATCCAGACCGTCCTGCCGCGCCCTATGCGGTCAACCAGATCGTCCACAAGTCGAATAACCGGCTTCAGGAAGATATTGCGACCTGTGCCAAGTGGCAGGTGCCGATCACCATCACCTCGCTGGGTGCGCAGGAAGAATTGAACAAGGCCGTACATGGCTGGGGCGGGATCGTCCTGCACGACGTTATCAACGACCGTTTTGCCCATAAAGCCATTGAAAAGGGTGCCGATGGCCTGATCCCTGTCGCTGCAGGTGCCGGGGGCCATGCCGGTGTAACCTCACCTTTTGCCCTGATGCGGGAAATTCGGGAGTGGTTCGACGGGCCAGTGGCGCTTTCTGGCTCAATTGCACATGGTGCGTCCATATTGGCAGCTCAGGCCATGGGCGCCGATCTTGCTTATATTGGCAGCGCGTTCATCGCGACGAAGGAAGCCAATGCTGTTGAGGGATATAAGGACAATATCGTTGAAGCGAAGGCCGCGGACATTGTCTATTCCGACCTATTCACCGGCGTCAGTGGAAATTATCTGCGCCAGTCGATCGAGCGTGCGGGTATGGACCCCAACAATCTGCCAAAAGGCGATATCTCAACCATGAATTTCGGTTCCGGGGGTAACAGCGAAGCCAAGGCGTGGAAGGATATCTGGGGCTCCGGCCAAGGTATTGGCGCGATTAAAGAGGTTCAGACAGCAGGCGAGTTTGTCGACCAACTTGAATGCGAATATCGTGAAGCGAAGGCAAATTTGGATAAGGTGTATCGGGGTTAAATTTCCCGATCGCTTTTTGAATAACATATTCGAATTTGGGGACGGTTCCATAAGGAGCCGTCCCCATTTTTGTTAGGAAGTCTTTTCGAACGCTACCGAGATGTCGAGCGCGACTTCGTCCGACACGACGGGAATGCCATAGGACACGCCGAATTCGCTGCGCTTGATGGTCGTGGTGGCATGGAAGCCAACCGTTGCCTTCTTGTTAAACGGGTTGTTACCGGCACCCGTGAACGAGGCGTCGAGCACCACCGGTTTTGTTACGCCGTTGAGTGTCAGATTGCCGGTAATTTTAGCTTTGGTCCCGCTAGCCTCAACCTTGGTTGAAACGAATTTAGCATCGGCGGGGGCAGGTCCGAAAAAGTCGGCTTTACCGCCATCCTTGCCGGCGCGCAGCAAGTGGCCAGTCAGGCCGGCGCTGGCGGTGGTTACTTTTCCGACTGGAATGGTGATGTCCACGCTGGCGGCGTTTGGATTTTTAGGATCAAGCGTCAAGGTGCCGGTTGAGTCACCGAAGATGCCGAAATAATCGTTGAAGCCGAAATGGCTGACGCGCCAGCCGATTAGGGTATGACCGGGGTCCGTCTGGTATGTGCCAGCAGCCACGCGGCTCACATCGGCGACGCCGGGCAATTGCGGCGCGCTCTGCGCCATCAACGGCACCGCCGCCAACAAGGGAAGGGCGAGTAAAAGTTTACGCATGGGGGATGCTCCTGATAAAAAAGGGGAGGCATCAATGTCGATGCCTCCCCACAAACTGTCAAGCGCCTAAAGCGTTTAGTTTTTCTCTTGGTCGACCAACTTGTTCTTGGCGATCCATGGCATCATGGCACGCAGCTTGGCACCGGTTGCTTCAATCGGATGCGCCGCGGCAGCCTTGCGTGCCGCTTTCAATTCGGGCTGTCCCGCGCGGTTGTCGAGGACGAAGTTCTTTACAAACCGGCCCGACTGGATGTCGGCCAATACGCGCTTCATTTCGGCCTTGGTCTCGTTTGTGATGATACGCGGGCCAGTGGTGATATCGCCATATTCAGCGGTATTGCTGATCGAGTAGCGCATGTTGGCAATGCCGCCTTCGTAGAGCAAGTCGACGATCAGTTTGGTTTCGTGCAAGCACTCGAAATAGGCCATTTCCGGAGCATAGCCCGCTTCGGTCAGGGTTTCGAAACCAGCCTGAATCAAATGGGTGATACCGCCACACAGCACCGCCTGTTCGCCGAACAGGTCGGTCTCACACTCTTCACGGAAATTGGTTTCGATAATGCCGCTGCGACCGCCGCCAACGCCGCTGGCATAGGCAAGGGCGATGTCGTGGGCATTGCCGCTGGCATTTTGCGCAATCGCGATCAGGCAGGGGACGCCGCCGCCCTTTTGATATTCGCTGCGCACCGTGTGGCCGGGGCCTTTTGGTGCGATCATGATGACGTCGACGTCAGCGCGCGGTTCAATCAGACCGAAATGCACGTTTAGACCATGGGCGAACGCAAGCGCTGCGCCGGGCTTCATGTTGGCGTGCAGATCTTCTGCATAGATGGCGGCCTGATGCTCGTCGGGGGCAAGGATCATCAAAATATCTGCCCAAGCCGCGGCATCTGCGTTGGAAAGGACTTTGAAGCTAGCCGATTCCGCCTTCTTGGCAGTGGCCGAACCGGCGCGGAGAGCTATCGCAACGTCGGCGACGCCGCTGTCGCGCAAGTTCTGCGCATGCGCGTGGCCCTGACTGCCGTAGCCGACAATCGCGATCTTCTTATCCTTGATGAGGCCGAGGTCACAATCGGCGTCGTAATAAACCTTCATGATATTCGCTTTCCCTTTATATTAACTCGCTTCGCTGCCCCGCATCAGGCCAACAATTCCGGTGCGGCCAACCTCGACAAGGCCGACTTCGCGCATCAGTGTGACGAAGGTATCGATCTTGTCCGGTCCGCCGGTGATTTCAAAAATAAAGCTGCTGACCGTCGCGTCGATGACGCGGGCCCTGTAGATATCGGCCAGGCGCATCGCTTCGACGCGTTGGTCCCCGGTACCGTTGACTTTTACCAATGCCAGTTCGCGTTCAACGTGCGGGCCAGCTTCGGTCAGGTCGGTTACCTTGTGAACCGGCACCAAACGCTCGCATTGGGCGATGATCTGGTCGATGACCGGAGGCGGGCCCTTCGTTACGATCGTGATCCGGCTTGTCGCATGGTCTTCGCTGATGTCGGCCACCGTCAAACTATCGATATTGTAGCCGCGCGATGTGAACATGCCCGCGATCCGTGCGAGAGTCCCCGCCTCATTGTCCACGGTCAACGTAAGGACGTGCCGTTCGGAGATTTCTTCTTTGATATGCATCAGACCAGCGCCTTCGCTTCGTCATCCATTGTTCCGGACACCTGATCCGAATGCAGGATCATATCGGTATGCGCGGCGCCGGACGGGATCATCGGGAAACAATTTGCAGTCTTGGAAACGCGGCAGTCGAACATGACCGGCCCGTCATAGGCCAGCATTTCCGCTATTGCTGCATCCAGTTCTTCCGGCTTTTCACAGCGTATGCCTTTCCAGCCGTAGGCTTCGGCTAAAGC
>PNNB01000006.1 GCA_013823985.1 Sphingopyxis sp. | reverse complement strand
TTTCCAAGTCGATGACGGTTTCCTATTCGCGACCAATTACCAAAAAGCTGCAAGCCAACATTGATTTCACGCTGAACAACACAGGTGGCGCACCGGGTTCAACGGTGCTGTTTCCTGGGTCGACTTTCCTATTACCTACATTGGCTACCGGAACCGAATATTATTATGGCGCGCAATTGGTCGGTAGCGGGATGGTGTTCGAAAACGATATTTACATCCTGAGCGGACGCTATGCCGATACGCCCCGTTCACGGAGTTATACCGCCGACATCAACGCCCGTATTCCGATAACATCCAAACTTCGGATAAGTCCGCGTGCGCGCTATGGATATCGAAGCGACAAGCTGATTTCGGGAAGCTATCGCCAGCTCCAGCCTTCAGTCCGTTTCAACTATTATCCAATGAAACGGTCCGAAGTCGAAATTGAAATCGGTGCAAACTTCTCCAATCAGAAGACCTCATTTGGTGGCATTCCAAGCACGAATACCGAGCGCGGAATATTGCTCAGTGCCGGCTATCGTTTGGACTTCTGACCAACATCATGCATCGTTTTGCTAACCCCGCCCGATTTTTGAAAATTGCTACGGCGCTGACACCTTGGCTGATGTGGACAGGCATCGCGCTGCTTGTAGGCGGATGCTATGGTGGCCTGTTCCTGTCGCCGCCGGATTATCTGCAAGGCGAAACCGTCCGCATTCTTTACATTCACGTTCCAGCCGCATGGCTCGGCATGGCGGGGTGGGGCGGAATAGGTTCAGCAAGCCTGATG
This sequence comes from Sphingopyxis sp., assembly GCA_013823985.1. Taxonomy (GTDB): domain Bacteria; phylum Pseudomonadota; class Alphaproteobacteria; order Sphingomonadales; family Sphingomonadaceae; genus Sphingorhabdus_B. Next base: position 44,805 of record PNNB01000006.1, on the reverse strand, counting down.
TATCTCATCTGGCGTCATCCCTTGGCGGCAGTGGCGGCTAAAGCCATCGCAGCACCGGGTGCAATCTTTACCGCAATTTGTTTGGTGACAGGATCGATTTGGGGGCGGCCTACCTGGGGAACCTGGTGGGAATGGGATGGACGGATGACATCCATGCTGGTCATGCTTTTACTATATATGGGATATCTGGCCTTCGCTGGGGCATTGCGTGAGAAGTCAGATAATGACCGGGCGCTAGCGATTTTCGGCGTTATCGGAATCGTCAATCTTCCAATCATTCACGGTTCGGTAACGTGGTGGAAATCTCTGCATCAACCACCGAGCCTTGGCATGAAAGGCTCCGCCATCGCGTCCGAAATTCTCTGGCCGTTGGGGCTAACAATGTCGGGCTTCACCCTGCTTTTTGCAGCCATCATCCTCATACGAATGCGGACGATACTGGCGATGACCCGAACTGAAGCGCGCCTTCTACGAATGGCACTCGACTAAAGGAAATAGAATGAATCATTGGGCCTTCATTTGGGCAGCCTACGGGATAACGCTTGCGGCAACATTCGGAACATTGGCGAACAGTCTTTTCGCGATGCGCACGGCCGAGAAAGCCTCACAACGGGTGGGAGCGCGGAGTTGAAGCCGAAGCAACAAAGATTGTTGTTGGGCGTGGTCGCGGTCGCAGCGCTCGTTGGGGCAGGCTTCATTGCCCTGTCAGCGCTCGAGAGCAAGGCGGCCTATTTCTACACCCCGTCAGACATCCGTCAGAATGCAGTTGCAGTTGGTAAGCCTATTAGGCTTGGTGGCATGGTTGCCGATCAATCCATTAAAAGAGGAATGGATGGAGTGACCGTGCGGTTCATAGTGGCAGACGAAAATTCCCAGATTCCGGTCTTTTTCAAAGGTATTACCCCTGACTTGTTCAAAGAGAAGTCAGGTGTGATCGCCGAAGGAAGCATGGCGAGAAGTGGCGAGTTCATCGCGACCAATCTTTTGGCAAAGCATGATGAGAAATACATGCCGCCCGAACTTTCCAAAGGCTTGTCCACGCAAGGAGCTAGTAAGCCATGATTGCCGAAGCCGGACACGCAGCGTTGTGGCTGGCAGCAGTTATGGCTCTGCTCCAGTTCACTCTGGGTGCATTGGGACTGAGCAGTCGATTCAAGAATTTTCTGCCATCAACAGCGCCGACCGCTGTCGTGCAGAGCGTATTGGCCTGCATTTCCTTTATCTGCTTGATTATCCTGTTCGTCCGTTCGGATATGTCGGTTCTGCTGGTTGCGACCAACAGTCATTCAGATAAACCGATGATGTACAAGATTGCCGGCACATGGGGTAACCACGAAGGGTCGATGTTGCTGTGGGTGACAATCCTTGGCATTGGCGGTGCGACAGTTGCGCTGTTTGAGCGGGCGCTTGATATACGAACGAAGGTAGCAACGTTGGCAGCTCAAGGCGTCATTGCCTTGGGATTTTACGCCTTCCTGCTTTTCTCGTCTAATCCCTTTACGCGTATCAATCCCGCACCGGCCAATGGACAAGGTCTAAACCCATTGTTGCAGGATCCCGGCCTCGCCTTCCACCCTCCGACACTGTATATGGGATATGTCGGGATGTCGGTTGCTTTCAGCTTCGCAATCGGGGCGTTGGTGACACGCGACGTCGGACCTGCATTTGCCCGTGCTATGCGGCCTTGGATTTTGGGCGCATGGATCTTTCTGACTATCGGAATAACCGCGGGCAGCTATTGGGCCTATTATGAGCTTGGCTGGGGCGGCTGGTGGTTCTGGGATCCTGTCGAAAATGCGTCCCTCATGCCCTGGCTGGCTGCAACCGCCTTGCTGCATTCGGTCACAGTGCTTGCAACCCGCGATAGCTTGCGTGCCTGGACCATCATGCTGTCGGTCGTAGCGTTTTCGATGTCGATGATCGGTACATTTCTGGTGCGATCGGGGATTTTGACCAGCGTGCACAGTTTTGCTGTAGACCCGACACGCGGCGGCTTCATTCTGATTTTGCTAGCGCTCTATATTGGTGGCGCGATGGCTCTGTTTGCACTGCGAATTGGCACGGTGCGCGAAGGTAACCGGTTTGAAGCTGTGAGCCGGGAAGGCGCGCTGGTGTTCAACAATCTGTTGCTTTCGACCATTCTCGTCGTCGTGCTGGTCGGCACGCTTTACCCGTTGGCACTCGAAGCGACGACTGGCACGAAATTGTCTGTTGGTGCCCCCTATTTCAACTCGGTGGCAGGCCCCATGGCGTTGATCTTGATGGTGGGCATGGCAGTTGGGCCGCTGCTGAAGTGGCGATATGACAAATCGAAAGCCGTGCTGGAGCGCATGGCCGTGCCAATTCTTCTGGCGGCGCTAGCGACGCTATTGATCGCCATTTTTGTTGGCCCTACGGCTATATTACCTTTGGTCGGGCTTGTGGTCGCGGCTGGAGTTGCCGCAGCAAGCATTGCACCCTTGTGGAAAAGAAATCTTCGCCGCACTCCACTATTCACATGGGGGATGGTCATAGCGCATTTGGGGTGCGCTGTGAGCATTGCCGGAATGGCAGCAGACAGCGCCTTCACCAAGGAAGCATTGGTTGCGATGCAGATCGGCCAAAGCCAGAAGGTCGGGCCGTATACAGTCACTTTGAAAAACATCAGCGAAATTCCAGGGCCCAACTGGTCGGCGCTCGACGCCGAGATGGTCGTGCAGAAAGGTGACAGTGCTCCTTTCATCATGCATCCCCAATCTCGGACTTTCAGGGACCCGCCCATGGAGACAAGCGAGTCAGCCATCGCAACAGCCTGGAATGGTCAACTCTATCTCGTAGTGGGCATTCCGACCGACAATAGTGGTTATCCGATCCGTATGTGGTGGAAGCCTTTTGTCACTTTGATTTGGCTTGGCGGCATCCTGATCGCGCTTGGCGGCTTACTTTCTTTAATTGGGAGGATTGACCGGGATCTATTCCGAGGTTTCCGCTCGTTCGGACGAAAGGAAAAGCTAGCATGAAGCGTGTCTGGCTTTGGGCACCCTTTGCGATTTTCATTACGCTCATCGCAGTTTTTGCGGCTGGTCTCATCAATCCCTCCGATCGCGTCGTCGCTTCCGGGCTTGTTGGACGCGCTGTGCCACAATTCGCCCTTCCGGGTGCGCTGGATCCAGCAGCCGGCTTATCCAACCAGAGTTTTGGTGATGGTAAGCCAAAGCTCCTGAATGTCTTTGCCAGTTGGTGCATACCCTGCGTCGCGGAAGCACCGGCGTTAATGCAGCTTAAGAACCAGGGTGCCGAAGTTGTGGGAATAGCCGTCCATGATCGGCCGGACGCCTTACAGAAGTTTCTGTCCGAAAATGGAAACCCATATTCGGCAATTGGCGATGATCCACAAAGCCGGACCCAAATCGCCTTCGGTTCGGCAGGTGTGCCAGAAACTTTTGTCGTAGATGGAAGTGGCATCATCAGACATCAGCATGTCGGGATCATCACGCCCGATGATGTGCCAATCATAATGGCAAAATTGAGGGCCGTAGAATGAAGCGGATATTGATCGCGATCCTGCTCGGTATGGCAACGCCAATGGGCGCATTCAGCCAAACCAACTATAACAACGTTCAACTTCCAGATCCCGAGCAGGAGCGTAAGGCCGTGGAATTGATGGAGACCATCCGCTGCGTTGTCTGCCAGGGTCAGTCCATCACGGGAAGCAATGCCGATCTTGCCGCAGACATGCGCGGTATGATCCGTGAACGGATCGCGCGCGGTGAGAAGCCTGAAGATATTCGAAAATGGCTTATCCAGAACTATGGGGAATGGGTAAGTTTCAAACCTCAAATGGGTGGAAACTCTGCTCCGCTCTGGTTGCTTCCGCTGCTTGCATTGGCAGGAGGCGTATATCTCGCGCGAAGCCGCTTTAAAAACAGGAGAGGATGATGGGGTGGTTATTCCTTATTGTGCTTGCTGCTCTGACCTTTGGCGCACTGTGGAAAAGCGGTCGATTAGACCGAACGGCACTGGAGCTTGCAGCCGTCGCTATCCTGATCGGTGTAGCCGGCTATGCTTGGCAGGGAACGCCTGACCTCGCAGGTTCGCCTGCCACCCAAAAAACGACCGTGGGTCAAGGATAACGCCATGGACTATGACAAGATATTCTCGAACGCTATCGATGCCTTACATGAGGAAGGTAGATATCGTGTCTTCATAGACATTTTGCGCAACAAGGGTTCTTTTCCCAATGCCAGATGCTTTGCAGGTCACAATGGCCCGAAGCCGATTACCGTGTGGTGTTCTAACGACTATCTAGCCATGGGACAGCATCCCAAAGTCATCGCGGCTATGGAAGAAGCGCTGCACAATGTAGGGGCGGGTTCTGGGGGCACGCGCAATATCGGCGGCAACACCCATTACCATGTGGAGCTCGAAGCAGAGCTGGCGAGTCTGCACGGCAAAGAAGCTGCACTCCTTTTTACTTCCGGCTATGTTTCCAATGAAGCGACGCTGTCGACTTTGGGCAAAATACTGCCGGGATGTGTCATTTTTTCCGATGAATTGAACCACGCTTCCATGATCGCGGGTATCCGTAACTCAGGATGTGAAAGACAGATTTTCAGGCACAATGACCTTGATCATCTTGAGGAGCTTTTAAGCCAATACGGACCGGACACACCCAAGCTCATCGCCTTTGAAAGCGTCTATTCCATGGATGGAGACGTCGCCCCTATATCTGCCATATGCGATTTGGCAGATCGCTATGAAGCGTTGACCTATTGCGACGAAGTTCATGCGGTCGGAATGTATGGTGCGCATGGCGGGGGGATAACCGAGCGCGACGAGGTTGCCGATCGCGTGACAATAATCGAGGGAACCTTGGGCAAAGCATTTGGTGTGATGGGGGGATATATCGCTACGACCTCGAATATTACCGATGTTATCCGTTCCTATGCGGCAGGCTTTATCTTCTCAACGTCGCTGTCTCCAGTGCTTGCAGCTGGCGTCCTTGCGAGTGTCCGGCATCTTAAGGCATCAAGTGAAGAAAGGTCGGGGCAGCAGGAGGCTGCTGCATATCTAAAATCTGTATTTGCGGCCGCCGGATTGCCGGTGATGCCATCAGAAACGCATATCGTTCCGTTGATGGTTGGTGACCCAGTGAAAGCCAAGAAGTTGAGCGACAGCCTGCTGGCTGAGTATGGCATCTATGTCCAGCCTATCAACTATCCGACAGTGCCACGTGGCACGGAACGGTTGCGCTTCACGCCCGGCCCGATGCACAGTCGCGACATGATGGATGAACTGACCCGGGCCTTAGTTGAAATCTGGAGCCGGCTCAGTTTGAAGCTGGCCGCTTGATTGTTGCTTGAGGCGTAACCGTTACTCTGCGGACAAATATGCTTTGGGGATCGCCAGCTCCGCCCGCAGCCCTCCGAGCGGCGACTTGGATAACGTGACGCGCCCTTGATACAGCGTCGCCAGATCCTTCACTATCGGTAAACCTAATCCGCTGCCTGGTTTGGCCGCATCAAGTCTTTCGCCAATTTCGAAAACCGAAATATACTCCTCAGGGGGCAAGCCCGGGCCATCATCATCAACATATAAAAGTGCCCATTGCCGATCTTCTTCCCAAGAAATCATAACCCTTGAACTTGCCCATTTGCAGGCATTGTCGATAAGGTTGGATGTCATTTCTTCCAGATCGACACTGTCACATGGCAATAGTATGTCAGGAAAATCACCGAGACAAATCGCGATTTCCTTGCCTTTATGGAGTCTCCGCATTGCCGTGACGATTGGTTCCACTGTCTTGCGCAGCGACGTCGATTGCCCCGGTATTCTGGCTAAAGCCGCCGTGCGTGCACGTGCCGTATAATATTCCACATAACGGAGCATTTGTTCGCAACCGTTCAGCAATACTTCGGCACTTTCCTTTTCCCCGCGCTCAGCAATCTGCTGGGCTTCATCCATCATGATCGCCAATGGCGTGCGAAGACCGTGGGCAAGATTTGCAGCTTGCACACGGGCCGAACGCACCATTTCCACATTTGCGTCGAGCACATGGTTGAGATCTGATACCAATGGCGAAATCTCTGAAGGATAGCTTCCCGCCATGCGCGATTCCTTGCCGGTTCGAACATCTGCTATCGCCAATTTCAAACGCTCCAGAGGTTTCAAACTGTAAGTAATCTGCGCAATGCCGAGTAAGGACATAGCGATTGCAAAGCCGAGTAGCGCGTAAAAGAGCGGCCAGTTAAAGTCGGAAAGCACCTCCTCAAGTAGAATCAAATCGGTCGCGATGGAGATTTTTACAGGCGTTTTGGTACGCGTTGGATGGATGACCATTCCATATTCCATCGCCTTGCCCGTCGGGCCGTCGGTTTCGGACCAGCGTGGAACGTCATTAATGGCCATTTTGCCGGACAAATCACCAGTTACGAGAGAAGGGGAACGAATTGTCTCGTAACCATCCCGCTCTACTTTCCAGTAAAAACCGGAATTTGGCGGGATGAAGCGTGGGTCGGAAAGCCGCCTTAGTAATCGTGGTTGACCGTTGGAATCGACAATGGTCAGTGCGGCAAGTTCTTCAATATGAACCTGCATTTCGTCATGGAAACCCTGGGTAATATAAGCTCTCATCAGGCTTGAAACCATGATGCCGGTCAGAAGTAGACCTAGCAAGATCAGCACGACTGTGCCGAGCACGAAGCGGGATCGAAGACTACGTGTATCGATCGTCAACGTTCGAACCTGTATCCCAGACCTCTCACCGTTGTGATCGCATCTTTCCCCACTTTGCGTCGCAACCTACCGATATGCACCTCAATGGTATTCAAATCGCGTTCGTCTGCCATGGGGTAGAGATGGTCCAAAATCTCGCTTTGAGCAAGTATATGCCCTGCTCGCAAGATGAAGAGGTGTAACAACCTGTATTCCATTTGCGTAAGATCGATGCGTTCGCCGTTGAGCCAAACTATCCGTGCAGCGGGATCCATTTCGACGCAACCTGCGGAAATACGGTTTTTGGTCTGGCCTGCTGCGCGCCGAACAAGCGCATTAAGCCGGGCCACCAATTCTTCGCTGCGGACGGGCTTAACGACATAGTCGTCTGCTCCAGCATTCAAAACGTTGACTTTTTCTTCCCAGTTATTGCGCGCCGACAGCACCAATATTGGCGTATCGCGACCCGCTTGCCGCCATTTGACAATAAATTCCAGGCCACTGATGCCGGGTAAGCCGAGATCAAGGACAATGGCTCCCAACTTGTCTGAGTCTGCGATTTCAAGAGCGGTTTCAGCGTCGTGAGCGTTTTCGACGATAAAGCCGGCCGCCGACAGCCGCGCATTGACGCGGCGAGCAAGCTCCGGTTCGTCTTCTACAATTAATATCCGCATTCCGCCCTCGTTGAATTGTCAGCTATGTGCAGTGAAGCTGCTAATAACCTGACAATGCCCACATGTTTGTTTCGCTATTTCCATAGGCCGTATAATTTAGGGATAGCTAGAAATGATATTTCTGACCCTTTCATGCAAACGAGTGATAGCGCTGAGCAGGCGGGGCATTGAAGTTCGATAGGGATTTTGTCCCGGAGAGGAGGCACCGCAAAAGCGGGGTGGCGCGCAGGATACCACCTCTCCGAAACCTCGGTATGTCATGCTCTCGTGGCGATCACGATCCATCAGCTTAGTCCAACTAATGACCAACGTGTCATTCGTTGTGCGTTCCTGACTTTGCTGACCGGAAGCAAATGTGCACGACAAACCTGACCGCTTGCTGACAAACCGAAAGCTGCGGGATCCGTGGCATCGCCTAACCTTCTCCCACGTCAGCAACTGGTCAGGAATCTAGGCTATCTGAGCATGAAAGGAGAACGGCAATGGCCACTAACTCATCAATGCAAAGCGATCGCGTGAAGGTTTGGGACTTGGGTGTCCGCATTTTTCACTGGTCACTGGTAGCGTCAATCCTGATGGCATTTCTTTCGTCGGAAGAAGATAGCATGATATCCAATTGGCACCTCGCAGCAGGTTGGGTTGCCGCGGTTCTAATTGTCTTTCGACTGGTATGGGGCTTCACCGGTGGCGAACACGCACGATTTGCGAATTTCTTGAAAATATCCGAAATTGGTCGCCACATCCGCCATTTGCTCTCCGGTTCTGTAAAGCCCTCGCTCGGCCATAACGCGCTTGGCGCATTAGCCGTGATAGCACTGATTGGATTATGTGCTTTTGTAGGGTTGACGGGCATCCAGCTCGAAACTGGCGGGGGCGAGGAAGACTTGCACGAAGTTGCTGCATATGCCCTGCTTGGTCTGATTGCACTTCATGTCGTTGCCGTGTTGGCAATGTCGATACTGACCCGCGAAAATCTGGTGACCGCAATGATAACTGGAACGAAGAAATCAGCGCGTCATCCAGGTGCGAAAGCTGCGGCAAAGCCCGGGCTGGTCGGCGTAGCCTTCACGATACTGATGCTTGCCGCAACGATTTTTGCTGTGTTGCAATTTGATCCTCAGGCATTCAGTGTCCATAATCCCGGACGTGATGAAGCCACAGAATATAGATCGACAGACACAATCAAGCCGGAGCTTCGGGATAACCATGGCGATGAAGACTGACCACGGCAAATGACAGTTTGGGCCCTGATACAATTGGCTACTCCATTAGAAGGTAAGCAATAATGCGCCTCCTGATCGTGGAGGATAGCGTGCGGCTTGCCGCACTGATTGCCGATGGCTTGGCAAAGCGCGGGTTTGCTTGTGACATCGCCGAAAATCTAGCGGATGCCGATCTGGCTCTGTCCGCTGCCAGTTATGATATCATCATACTTGATCTTGGTTTGCCTGACGGCGATGGCATGGTCTGGCTGTGCAACAAGCGAGCATTGAAGCAATTCGTTCCGGCGTTGGTGTTGACAGCGCGTGGAGGTCTCGAAGATCGTGTCGCAGGTCTGGATGCAGGTGCAGATGATTATCTCGTAAAGCCTGTTGACATTGAGGAGCTTGCGGCGCGTGTGCGCGCGCTGCTCCGCCGACCCGGGCCACGTGTTTCGACCATATTGGAAGCTGGAAATCTGCGGTTCGACGTAGCGACCCGCGAAGCAACGACAGCCAAACAACGCATTGATCTGGCGCGTCGCGAGGCCGATCTTTTGGAACTTCTGATGCGCCGTCAGGGGATCGTTGTGGTCCGGGCAACCATCGAAGACGCCTTATATGGGTTTAACGAGCCAGTTACCCCCAATGCCATCGAAGCTATAGTTTCGCGTTTGCGCCGCAAACTCGAAGATGCTGGGTGTTCCGGCCAACTCCATACCGTGCGCGGAGTCGGGTATCTATTGCGCGAAGGGGCGCCATGACCCGCAACAAATCCATGTTCAAAACACTGGCTCGTGGCTTGGCAGTTGTAGGCTTTACAGGAACCGCCTTTCTTTTGGCTGCGGTCGTGATCGAATACCGGTTCACATTCAGCGAACTTTCTACAAGCGAAGCAATCAAGGCTGCGCTTAAGGAGATGATCGAACATGTAGCTCTGCCCGTGGGCGCGCTGCTTGTTCCAATGGCTATTGCCAGCCTCTGGGTTATGCGCCGCGCATTTCGTCCCTTAAGTGACGCGGCAGCAGCTTTGGAGGAACTCACGGCGCAGGATCGCGATATTCGGATTGATGATCATGCTTTGCCCATCGAAGTGCTCCCATTCACTCAAGCAGTGAATAATCTGCTGTCTAAACTTGCGGATGCGGCGACACGTCACGAATCTTTTGCGGCCGACATTGCGCATGAGCTTCGCACACCATTGGCTTCGATGATGCTTGAGCTGGATGAGATCGACCATCCGGCCGCCATACGTCTAAAAGGTGACGTTGCGTCTATGCGGCGGTTGATTGATCAGCTCATGCTTTTGGCGCAAATGGATGCCCAGCAGGCGTCGGCAACGGCGACAGATACAATTGATCTCAATGATGTGGCCCGCGAAGTGGTTGCACGGACAGCTCCGGCAATTATTGCTGATGGTAAGTCCATCGAATTATCTGCAACGGAACAACCCGAAATTGTTCGGGGTCGCAAAGAGGCAATTGCTGCGGCGTTGCGCAACCTCATCGAAAATGCCGTCCGTGTTACCCCCTTGGGTGGCCGCATCCTAGTTTCCGTAGGGGCAGGTCCACATCTGCGCGTTGCGGATGAAGGTCAGGGCTTGTCAACGGAGCAACTCGCCAGCCTGATGCAACGAAATCGCCGATCTGATCATAGCAGTCCCGACGGAGCAGGGCTCGGCCTCGCTATTGTAGACCGGATCATGCACCTACATGGCGGCTGCGTTCGAACTGAACCCCAACAAAAGGCATTGGTCCTCGATTTTTCCTAATATTTGAACTTTAGCACTCGACCCGTCAGCAACTCGTCAGTTTGCACGGTCAATGCACCGGTCATGCAACGCAAATATTATCTCATCGCCGCTGCCACCACCTTGGCGCTCACTTTCGGTTTGACAGCATATTACTGGCCTGATGAACCACCAGCGTCTGCGCAAGATGTCGCTTCCGTCAACGCGAAATCTGTGCCCGGTGCAATCTCGGCTACCCAAATAGAACGGCTAGGTATCAAGACTGCCGCGGCGCAAATGGCTACGGACGTGCCGATCGGAACTGTGCCGGCGTCCGTAACGCTTCCACCTGAAGCGCAGGTCGCCGTTACCGCGCCTTTTGATGGTGCTGTGGTTCGCTTACTTGTTGTACAAGGGGAGGTCGTTTCCAAAGGTCAGGCTCTGGCGATCGTCAAGAGCCGCCAGCCGTTGGAATATGGAGCCGAACTGGCGCGCGCACATGCCCGTCTTGGCCTTGCTGAAGTGTCTGCAAAGCGCACACGGCAATTGGTTGACGAAGGCATTGTTGCCGCCGCCAGAGCCGACGAGATGAACGCGCAGATTCGCGTTGCCCGAACCGATGTTACCGAAAACGCCCGAATCCTCTCTCAGGCTGGCGCTGGCGCCGATGGCACTATTACGCTGCGTGCACCCATTTCCGGTCGTGTTGCAATGGTCAACGTTCAGACGGGCGGGCCGGTCGGCGGGACGACGGCTCCATTTGTGATCGAAAACAACGCAGCTTTGATGCTTGATCTGCAACTGCCCGAGCGATTGGCCAATTCTGTGGTGCCGGGAATGACGGTGGCAGTTTCTGGCGTGCATGATGGGTTAGACGTCCGCGGGACTATTTTGTCCGTTGGCGCATCAATGGACCCCACAACACGTTCGGTTCCGGCAAAAGCCCGGCTCGGCAGCGCACCCAATCTTGTTCCGGGCAAGTCCGTTCTGGCGGTGATCAAGGGAACAGGGAAGCAATCGGGAACAAGTATTCCGGCATCGGCAATAACCCAGATCGACGGTCAGGATTATGTCTACGTGAGGATAGGCAACCGTTTTGAAAGACGCCCGGTGGTCAGCACCGGCAGGGCGGGCATCAACGCTATCGTCTCAGAAGGATTAAAGCCGGGCGAGCTTGTTGCAATTTCCGGGGTCAGCGAACTCAAAGTCATGCTGGCGGGCGATTAATCATGCTCCGCAAAATGGTCGAAGCCGCCCTGTCTTTGCGCATGGCTGTATTGGGAATTGCTTTGGTGCTGGCGGCGGTCGGGGCATGGTCCTTCGCCAACCTGCCAATCGACGCATTTCCGGACATCAGCTCCACACAGGTAAAGATAATTCTCAAGGCACCCGGTATGACACCTGAAGAGGTCGAAAGCCGGGTGATAACGCCCATCGAGACCGAGATGCTCGGCATTCCGAATCAGACAATCCTGCGTTCCGTAGCCAAATATGCGATTGCGGACATCACGATCGACTTCAAGGATGGCACAGACATCTACTGGGCCCGAAGCCAAGTGACCGAACGATTATCGAACGCGACCGGCAATCTACCAGCCTCGGTGGAAGGCGGTCTGGCCCCAATCTCTACACCCTTGTCGGACATGTACATGTTCACGATCGAGGGGCCGCTTTCGCTACAGGAAAAGCGTAAGCTGCTGGATTGGACGATACGCCCTGCGTTGCGCACTGTGCCGGGCGTTGCCGATGTCAATGCGCTCGGCGGCTATGTCGAGACCTTTGAAGTCCAGCCCGACTTGGCGGCTTTGGCTGCGGCAAATCTCAGCGTTGAGGACGTTCGGAATGCAATCGAAAGCAGCAATCGCAATGATGGTGCCGGCAGACTGGGAATAGGCGAGGAGGCTTTGATCGTCCGATCTATTGGTGCGATCAAAACATTAGACGATTTGAATGCTGTGGTCGTCCGCAATGCGGGCGGCAGCGTCGTGCGCGTCGGTGATATCGCAACCGTGCGGACGGGAAGTCTGACACGCTACGGCGCGGTCACAAAAAATGGCCAGGGCGAGGCGGTTGAAGGGCTCGTAATCGGGCTGCGCGGTGCGGATGCCAGCAAGGTTGTTGCGGGTGTAAAGGAGCGACTGTCCGAACTGGCGCCGACTTTGCCGGCCAATGTGAAGATTGTTCCCTTCTATGATCGTTCCGATTTGATCGGGCGTGCGGTCGGCACGGTCGAAGAGGCATTGGTCGAGGCTACCATTCTCGTCGTAATCCTTTTGTTGCTCTTTTTGGGCGATGTTCGTGCGTCCGTCATCGTAGCGCTCGCATTGCCAATGGCTGCGCTTCTGACGTTTATCTGCATGCGTGCGATAGGGCTCACGGCCAATCTGATGAGCTTGGGCGGCCTAGCAATTGCCGTAGGCATGCTCGTCGACGGGGCTGTCGTCGTTGTTGAAAATGTTGTCGAACGCCTGTCGGATGCCAAACATAAGGGCGCATCAAAGCTCAACTGCGTTTTTGTCGCAACCGCCGAAGTCGCAACGCCCGTCGCCTCAGGGATGGCAATTATTGCGCTGGTTTTCCTTCCATTGCTCACATTGGAAGGTTTGGAAGGGAAACTTTTTGCTCCCGTGGCCACGACAATTGTCCTCGCACTGCTGTCGGCGCTAATCTTGTCGCTGACGCTGGTTCCCGTGCTGGCATTTTATGTTCTCAAACGCTCGAATGAACATCACGAACCATGGCTGATGCGTCAGCTTGGACCTCGCTATGGTCGGGTGCTTGCTGCGGCGTTTGATCACAAAAAGCGCGTTTTTGCTGCCGCAGGGGTTTCGTTGATCGTTGCCGGGCTGGCTTATTCCGTCACTGGAAAAACTTTTATGCCGACCATGGATGAAGGGTCGATGATCGTTCAGCTTACCAAATTGCCAAGTATTGGAATTGCGCACAGCACTGCGGGCGACCTCAAAGTCCAAAAAGCAATAATGAAGGATGTCCCTGAGGTGCAGGCGGTCATCGCGCGCGTGGGTAGCGATGAACTTGGCCTCGATCCAATGAGCCCAAATGAAACCGACAGCTTTCTGGAACTCAAGCCGCGCGACGAATGGCGCGTTCAAGACAAAGATTGGCTGACCGACAAAATCCGTGCGGTAATGGCCGATTTTCCTGGAATTGAACCCAGCTTTACGCAGCCTATCGAAATGCGGGTTTCCGAAATGCTCACCGGTGCACGTGGCGACCTTGTCATCAAGTTATTCGGTCCCGATCTGAAAGAATTGTCCCGATTGGCAGGTGAAATCCAGGTGAGGCTCGAAAAGATCGAAGGCACGACCGAGTCCATGACCGTTGCCAATGACACCGTTGATTATCTGCAGTTGGACATGGATCGCCTTTCCGCCGGGCGTGCGGGGATGCCGGTCGATATGCTCCAGGACATGATGCGTGCCAATGTCGAGGGAATTAGGGCAGGGGTCGTGGCCGATGGCAATCGCCGCATGCCGATACTGATAAAGGGAAATGGCGGTAGCGACATGGATAGCGCGACTTTTGCTGACCAGCTTTACCGCGCCCCGTCAGGCCAGTTGGTTCGCGTCAGCGACGTCGCAAAAGTGGCCACTGTTGCAGGCCCGGTAAAGCTTGAGCATGAAAACGGCTCGCGCTTTGCAATGATCCAGGCATTTGTCAGTGGCCGGGATCTGGTGAGCTATGTCGAAGACGCCAAGAAGGACATCAGCACTAATGTCGTCTTGCCACAGGGATACCGCATCGTTTGGGGTGGCCAGTTTGAAAACCAGCAGCGCGCTTCTGCACGCCTTCTCGTTGTATTGCCGATATCCCTACTTCTCATTTTTCTCGTTCTGTATGCCACGCTGTCCTCAATCCGGGCTTCGGTTCTCATCCTAGTCAATATTCCGTTCGCTATGGTCGGTGGGATCGTTGCGCTGGCCATATCGGGCGAATATCTGTCTGTGCCCGCATCTGTCGGCTTTATCGCCTTGCTTGGCATTGCAGTGTTAAACGGGTTGGTTTTGGTCTCATACTTCCGGCAGTTACGAGAAACCGGAATGGCTCTTTCGGACGCAGTGAAGCTGGGTGCAGCCCGCCGACTGCGACCCGTTCTGATGACAGCTAGCATCGCCGCATTCGGCCTTGTACCTCTGCTCTTTGCTACCGGACCGGGTTCCGAGATTCAGAAGCCGCTGGCCATTGTGGTCATCGGCGGCTTGATCAGTGCAACGCTCCTCACTTTGGTCCTGCTGCCTATTCTGTACGAACGATTTGGGGAAAACAAAGCCGAGCGTGAAGCCGGTTCGCAATCCGAGCCTGCGGGAGTTATCGCATGAAATTGAACACGATAGCGGCAATTGGCTTCATTCTGTTCGCGACCACCGCAACAGCCGAGCCGGGTCTGCCCCCTGAAATGCTAGTTCAAAAGGTGCTGGATGAGCATCCAATGGTTCTGGCGGCCAAGTCCCGCACCGAAGCAGCGCGCGCATCAGCGCAGGCGTTACGTTCCGGCCCGGAGGAGTTTACATTGACGACGACGATGGTTCGCCGCTCCGTCGATCTGGAAGGCCGATATGGCGAATATGATGCAACCTTGATGCGTCCATTGCGGCTGCCAAGTAAAGCAAGGCTGGACCGTGCCGCCGGTGAAATGGGGATTGTCGCTGCGGAAAATCGTGCCGAAGACGTGAAGCACCAACTGGCAGTGCTGCTATCTGATTTATGGTGGGATTGGTTGGGTGCGGGTGCAGAGGAAGTGGTAAACAGGCAGGCTGTGGATAACCTGTCTTATTCGCTCGCTGGAGTGCGCCGCCGGCACAAGCTGCGTGATGCAAGCCAGCTTGAGGTAGATCAGGCTGAAGCCGCGCTGGGTGCCGCCAAACTGCAAGCCGAACAATCTGTCGGACGAATGGCTTATGCCCGTGCACGACTAATGTCGCAATTCCCAGGGCTCAGCCTCCCGGTCAAACCAGAAGAATTGACGACCCCTTCAATTCCCGAAGGCGGGTTTGCTACCTTGCGCGACTTGGTTGTTGCCCGAAGCCACGAAATTGCCGCAGCACAGGCCGAGGCATCCCGGATGCGGATACTAGCCGACCGCGCACGTCGTGACAGGCTGGCCGATCCGACGCTTGGTATAAGGGCTTTCAGCGAACGCAATGGACAGGAAAAGGGTGTCGGCATCGTCGCTTCAATACCCATAGGCGGTAGTCACCGTCGTGCCATATCAGACAGGGCGGCAAGCGAAGCCAGCGCATCGGCGGCTGATGCATCGGCGGTCATGTTCGATGTTATGGAAATGGCAGATGGTGGTCTGGCGAAGGCCCAGACCGCATGGGATGCCTGGTCTCGCAGCCGGGATGGAGCAAAAGCCCAGGTAGCAGCAGTCTTGAAAATGCGCCGTGGTTACGACCTTGGCGCGATCGACCTTGCCGATTTGCTCTTTGCTGAACGGCAGACACAGGAAATGTTCCGGCTTGAAGCTCAGGCAAGGACAGATGCGCTCCGCGCCATCACGCGACTTAGGATCGACAGCCATGAATTGTGGATTGGCGATGATCTCGATAGCGGCGCGAAATGACCCGTATAGCGGTGCTATAGTTTCGCTGGCCGTGTGAACTAGCTCCACGGACCGATTTTGAGAATCCAATGGATCCGTCGGTGTAGCGTCGCATGCGATGCTGCCTTAAACCCGAGTTTATGTCCTGTTTAGCCGAAAGTGTCTCAGATTGAGTTTAGCTAACCCGGTAAATATTTAATGCGACATTGTACTATTTAGCAAAAATATGCTAGATTTGCGTTAATTGTTTTGCATAGCAGACCGCGACTGACCGCAAAATGATTTATGGCTGATACTATGGCTGAAGCGAAATATTGTCATTTTAATGTTTAATTTCAATTCACGTTGAATACCTCCGTCTCCGCCATCATTTCTGCTGATTTCGACAGCATTTAGACAATGCCTGCCAAAAACCCGAAGACCCGCGCTTCTCAGCACATTCAAACTGAAGCAGAAAATGGGGTCTAGAGACTCTGCTCCACCATATCCCTGAGCGGCATTTTCGATTTCATCCGGATTGCCAGCAACGCGGTTCCACTAACCTTGCGCTGGACAAACAAAGTGTCGGCGGGAGGGATGTGCCAGGCAGCGCGGTCGGCGGCGATGGTTTCGACTTGCTGCCTGACTTCGTCGGTAAAACTGCGGTCCGCAAAATCGAAGAGGCCCGGTTTGCCCAAATGGGTCATCAGTGTCGCGATCATGGCATCAAGGGCTGGTTTGTGGCGTTGCAAGGCAAGAGGCGACACAAAGCCGGCGTCGATCAATGTGTCGCGCAGGGCATCGCTGTTGCCGTCTAGGCCCGCGCGCATCAGGCGACGATAGGCGCTCGCCGTTTCGTCCGGAACGGGGCGGGCGGCGCCGAAATCCAGCAGGACGATTTTGCCACTGTCTTCTTGCCAGCGATAATTGGCGAAATTGGGGTCGGTTTGCATATATCCGAACTCGAACAGCTCGCGCAGCACCAAACCCAAGAGGGTCGTCATAACCGTATCGCGCGTTTCCTGCGGTTTGGTTTCAAGTATTTCGATGGATTGTCCGGGAATGAAATCCATGGCCAATACCCGTTGCGTCGACAAAGGTGCATATGCGGTCGGCACCAGAAAATTCGGATCATCGGCCAGCAACTTTTTATAGAGCTGCATTTGCGTTGCCTCGCGCACATAATCGGCCTCTTCGCGCAGCTGCTTTTTCGCTTCCGCCAGCAGGAACGAGATATCCAGTGTGGATGGCAGCAAGTTCGATATGCGGAGCAGGCTTGCTACATTATCGACATCGGCCTCGATGCTGTCGGCAACGCCGGGATATTGGACTTTGATCGCAAGCACCGTTCCGTCACGCAACGTTGCGCGGTGCACCTGGCCAATGGAGGCGGCGGCGATCGGCGTCGTTTCGAAATGGCGGAACGTGCGCCGCCAGTCGGCGCCCCATTCGGCGATCAGAACCTTGTTGAGCTGTGCGGTCGGCATAAAATGCGCGGAATTGCGCAGACGCGCCAATATGGCTGTCAATTCGGCAGGCAGGACATCGCCTGCATCCATGGAGATCATCTGCCCCAGCTTCATCGCGGCGCCCCGCAATTTGGACAGCTGATTGGTGACACGTGTTGCATTGGCGGGCGTCAGGAGGAGATCCGAAAAACGGGGGCGTTCGCCGTTCGCAAGTTTCCGGGCCCCTTCGGCAAGCATGCCGCCTGCGATTCCCCCTGCCATCTGGCCGAACGAAGACAGGCGGGAAAGCCGGCCCGATGGGACTTTGCGATATCGATCGTCGCTCATTTGAAGAAGCTTTGCAGGCGCGGCCGTGCTTTCAGGAAATACACATAGGCCCAGTTCAGCAGTCGCTCCGCGCCGGGTAGCTTTGCTATCATGCCAAGTGGCCAAAGAAGTGGAACGGCGCGCCACATCGCGGCAAAAGCACCGCCGCCAGACAGCATGATACCATTTTCCAACGCGTGGAAACGGGCCAACAACTGCGCGCGATCCAATGGGCAGACCGCGTCCGGATCTGCCGCATCAATAAAATCGATACGCTTGCGCCAATCCAGGCGGCGCATAAACGCGATTTCCTTTCGGCATAATGGGCAACTTTGGTCATACCAGACGGTGAGACGGCTCACGATTGGAATCTCTTTTCAAGGAAGTACGGGGCGAGGCGATTGTTTATACGAATTGAATTTTATCCGCCGCAGCGCCCGACATGATGAAGCCGATAGGTCGTTCGGTCTCCTCCTGCAGATGGGCAATGATGCTTGCGGTGCGTGCCAAAAGTGAGATTCCCTTCAAGGCGCTGAGCGGAAAGCCGACATCCAGCATAACTGCCGGAATAGCACCATTCACATTGATCGGGAGCGCACGGCCCAAGGTTTCGGGAAGGATGTCGCGGATCACATACAGCATTTCGATATGTTTGCCGACAATATTATGTTCCTCGGCAAGGCGCAAAAGCAGGTTGGCACGCGGGTCACCGCCGGAGTGCTGGGGATGGCCAAAGCCGGGAATCGCTTTTTTGTCGGCCCTTAATGCCCGAATATTTTCTTTGGCAACCTCGGCCGCAATCGCGCCGGGTTCATTGGCCTGCGTGACACAGTCCGCATAAAAACGACCGGCGACTTCTGCGCTTCCCAGAACGACGCTGCCGCAACCTAACAGGCCCGCGGCGACTGCACCGTGAAAAGCCTCTGGCGCGGCGGCGTAGGTCATGCGCGATGCAGCAACGCTTGGGACCAGACCGTGCTCTGCAATTGCGGCCAGCACCGCATTGCAGAAAAACAACTGCTTGGGCGTAGGCAGGCTTCCGGTGACGAGCATCCAGAAATAGCTCGTGAAGTCGATCTTGCCGATGATGTCTTCGCACAGGTCAAGCCCGCGCACAGTGATGCTGTCGGCATCCGAAGTGCAAATCGATGTAAAGGGCTCGTCTTGTTTGCCAATTCGCATAATGGCCTCCATATTTCGTATTTCGAAGTTGATTTCGTTATTCGAATTTTATAGGGTAGAGTCAAGTCTGGAGAGAAAACATGGCCAAGCCCCTCAGCAACGTGACCGTTTTGGAGATGGGTACTTTTATAACCGGTCCGGCGGCAGGCATGCTGTTAGCAGATTTGGGTGCAACCGTCATAAAGATCGAGCAGCCCAAGGTCGGCGACCCGTTCCGTGCGTTCCGCGGTGGTCTTTATAGTCCACACTTCCAAACCTACAACCGCAACAAAAAGAGCATCACACTAGATACGCGGAAAGCCGAAGACCTTGCCGTGTTTGATCACATGCTCTTGGAGGCCGATGTTTTCATCCAGAACTTCCGGCCAGGTGTGGCCGACAAAATCGGGGTATCGGCGTCACGCCTTCGCGCGCTCAATCCGAAATTAATTTACGCATCAATCTCGGGCTTCGGGAATGACGGCCCTGATCGCGATCGTCCGGCATTCGATACCGTCGCACAGGCGGTCAGCGGGTTTTTGCGTCTTTTGGTCAATCCCGTTCATCGCCGTGTTGTCGGCCCTGCACTGGCGGATGCCACGACCGGTTTCTATGCCGCTTATGGTGTGCTTGCGGCGCTGTACGAACGGGAGCGGACCGGACAGGGTCGACTGGTTGAAACGTCAATGTTCGAAGCCATGGCGCATTTCAATCTCGACGATTTCACCCATTATTTCTCAGATAACCAGATCATGGGACCGTACAGCCGCCCGCACGTCTCGCAATCCTATGTGTTCGAATGCGCGGACACGATGTGGATAGCCCTGCACATGTCATCGCCCCCCAAATTTTGGGAAAATCTGGCAACCGCGGTCGATCAACCCGGCATGTTGCAGTTGCCCATGTTTGAAAGTCGTGAATCACGGATCGCCAATTACGAAAAGGTCATCGATTTTCTCGCACCTATTTTCAAGACACGCACGCGGCAGGAATGGTGCGACATATTGCGGAATTTGGAAGTGCCTCACGCCCCTGTTAATACGTCCGAAGAGGCGATTGAATCCGATCAGGCGAAAGCATTGCAACTGTGCATTGAGGACGCAGATGGTCCGCACGGCGTATTCAAAACCATTAGATCCCCCGTGACTTTCGATGGGCAACGTGCTCTGGATGTCACCGCACCTCCCGTGCTTGGGGCAAATGACGAAGAACTGGTTGCCCCGCTGAGAAGGAAGTTGGAAAGGCTAGAATAGTGGCAAAACCCGAGAAGGACCCGGAGTATCTTTCGACACTTGAGCGCGGTCTTTCGGTCTTGCGGGCGTTTGATGACCAACATCCCGAGATGCGCTTAAGCGAAGTTGCGGCCGTCACCGGATTGAGCCCGGCGGTAGCGCGGCGGTGCCTCAATACGCTGGTTGCACTCGGTTATGTGGCGCAGCATGATCGCAATTTTTTGCTGAAACCCGAAGTGTTGGCCTTTGGGTCTGCGTTCCATTCATCCATGCATCTGGAACATGTCTGCGTCCCGCCTCTCCAGTCGTTGCGCGATGAAACGGGCGACAGTGCATCGATGGCGTCGATTGCCGGCAAGGACGTTCTTTATCTTGCGCATGTGTCCACGAACCGGCGGATCCGGCTAGGCGTCAATGTCGGTACGCGCTTTCCGGTCCATGCAACGTCGATGGGTAAAAGCATTTTGGCATTTTTGCCGGAGGCGGAGATTGAAGAATATCTTGCCGCTGCACCTTTTGAAAAATTCACCGAGCATACCGTGACCTCTGAAAAGGCGATGCGCGAACGGCTGCAATTGGTCCGAAGCAGGGGTTATGACTCCGCATTTGATGAACTGGACTTCGGCATTGTGTCTGTCGCCGTGCCCGTGTTCGATGCGTCACGGCGTCCGATTGCGGCCGTAAACTGTTCCACCTCAACCACACGAATTTCGCAAGATGACCTGATCAAATCGCGACTCCCCCTCTTGCGCGAGGCTGCCGCTGAAATCGAAGCGGCACTTCGCCGGTGGCCTTCGCTGGTCCATGCATTACAACGGGAAACCTCCTCTTAAAAATTCGCATATCGAACTTGACTTCGACATTCGAACGAATTAGAACGCCGTGATACGCTTCGGTGATAGAAGGCGTTTGATACGATACGGGAGATGGAGAATGGCATTTCAGTCTGCGAAGTGGGCTTCTGCGGCCTTGATTACTTTATTGGGCAGCACAGCGCTCGTCCCCAGCATCGTTTATGCTCAAGAAGCATCTGAAGCAGCAGATCAGGATACCCAGGAAATTGTGGTCAGCGCCTTGCGCCGCGACCAGAATTTGCAGGACGTTCCCGCCGCCGTGACCGCGTTCAACTCGGAAACGATCGAGAATGCCGGTATCGAAAAGCCACTCGATTTCATCAATCTGACGTCCAACGTCAATCTGGTCGAAACCCAGAATTCGGGTAACGCCTTCATCATTATCCGCGGCATCACCCAAGCCCGCAATAGTGAGCCCTCGGTCGCAGTCGTCATTGATGGGGTTCAGCAGGTAAATCCTGCGGCCTTTAACCAAGAATTGGTCGATATCGCCCAAATCGAGGTCCTCAAAGGCCCGCAGGGTGGTCTTTATGGTCGCAACGCTATTGGCGGCGCGATCATCATTACCAGTCAGAAACCAACCGACACCTTCACCGGAAGTGTGAAAGCGGGTATCGATAATGGCTTCGGCTGGAATGTGCGGGCTGGCATCAGCGGCCCGCTATCCGACACCGTGAAATTCCGCTTGTCCGGATCCTATCGGGATACTGACGGATATTTGCGCAACACGTTCCTCAACGAAGACGCTGATCCGGTGAAAGACCTGTCGGTTCGCGGAAACTTGCTGTTTGAACCCGGCAATGGTTGGACCGCTGATCTCCGCGCATCTTATGCGCGCCTTGAGACACAGGCGCTCTATTTCAACATCGTCAATGACGTGAACGATGTCAGCCTGCCGATCCGGGTCAATAACCGCGGCATCAATAACCGCGATATCCTGAATGTCGCCGCGAAATTTGCTTATGAGGGCGAAGGATTTACGGCGACCTCTATCACCTCCTACGACACCGTGAAGGAAATCCTGACCGGCGATGCGTTCAACTTCTTGCCGTTCAATGAATCCCTTCTGGTCGCTGTCTTCGGTCTGCCGTTCGATCTTGCGCAAAGCCAGTATCTGAACGTGAAGGCCGTCAGCCAGGAAATCCGGATCGAGTCGCCAAAAAACGAGAAGCTCTTCTGGATGTTTGGCGGATATTATATCGATACCGCACGCTATATATCGACAGGCAACCTGCTTGATTTCCAACAGGGCGTGTTCCCGGTATTCCGGACACCATCGACCAATCCCGCCAGCCCGCAGTCGACATTTCTGGCCGACAGCCAGAACAACTTTGCCTGGGCTGTTTTCGCCAATCTGGGATATGAGTTTTCGGATCAGTTCCGTGTCGACGCGTCGCTGCGCTATGACCGTGACAAGCGGGTGAATACGACCCTGACACCGACGGCATTCTTGCCAAATGTGCCCGGTTTCCCGCAAGGTGCGACGGGCGAAAAACGCCGCGCAACATTTGATGACCTGCAACCAAAAGTCACGCTGACCTATCAGCCGACCGATGACATCACCTTATATGGCGGATACAGCCGAGGCTTCCGTTCAGGCGGCTTCAACCAGACCGGCGTTGGCGGCGTGGCGAGCAGCAATGGCATTGTCGGTGTATCGGACATTTTCAAAGACGAAACCGCAACGACATTTGAAGCGGGTGTCAAAACGCGCCTGCTCGATCGTAAACTGACTTTAAATGCTGCCGCATATTCGACGCTGTCGCGTAACAGCTATTTCTTCGTGTTCCTTGCCGCGAACTCGACCCAGAATTTGGGCAACGTCCCTAAAACGCGTATTCAGGGTTTCGAGTTGGAGGCAACGTTGCGGCCGACTCCGGATATCCAGTTAAACGCGGCTGCAGGATATACATGGAGTGAAATCAAGGAATTTCCTGATCCCGTCGCCATCGGGAATGAAGCTCCATTGATTTCGCGATATACCTACAATTTGGGTGCACAATTCACACCGGAACTCGGATCCGGACTAAACGGTCTTTTCCGCGTCGATTATCGACGGACCGGTAAAACATGGTGGGAGCCGTTCAACACGACTGTTCGTGCGCCGGTGGATCTGGTCGATGCGCGGGTGGGGGTAAACAGCGACAGCTGGTCTGTGGCTGCTTTTGCAAACAACCTGTTCAACGAGAAATACAACGCCGAATTTTCACCCGGTGGTTTCGTTTTCAAAGCGCGGCCTCGGATTTACGGTCTCGAAGCATCCTATAAATTCTAAGGGGTCAAAATGACGAAAGTCCTTGTTCTATATTATTCCAGTTACGGTCATATCGAAGCCATGGCCGAAGCGGTTGCCGATGGGGCAAGGTCGGTGTCAGGTTGTACTGTCGACATAAAGCGTGTTCCGGAACTCGTTCCGGAAGAGGTTGCGGCCGCAGCCCACATCAAGGTGGACCAAGCCGCGCCGATCGCCACACCGGACGAGCTCGCCAATTATGATGCGATTATTTTTGGTACACCGACGCGGTTTGGAAACATGGCTGCACAGATGCGGAACTTCCTGGATCAAACCGGCGGGCTGTGGTTCGCAAATGCTTTGGTCGGGAAAGTCGGAAGCGTGTTCTGTTCGACCGCGAGCCAGCATGGTGGTCAGGAAACGACCATAACGTCCTTTCACACGACCCTGCTGCACCACGGCATGGTTATCGTCGGCTTGCCCTATACGTTTAAAGGCAATAGCGAGATGGGCGAAATCAGCGGGGGGACGCCCTATGGGGCGACAACGTTGGCGGGGGCCGATGGAAGCCGGATGCCGAGCGAGAACGAACTTGCAGGTGCGCGATTCCAAGGACGTCATGTTGCCGAGATCGCCGGTAAACTGATAGCATAGTCTTTCCATGTGATTCTAATTTGAGAGATGAGGACAGATAGAATGAACAGCGAAATTCTCGCCAAAAGGCTGCATCATACGGCGTATGTCACCAAGGATCTGGAAGCGACACGGGCGTTCTATGAGGACGTTTTGGGCTTCCCCTTGATGGCGACCTATTGCGAGAAGGATGAGCTGTTCGGCAAGGAACGCACCTATTGCCATTGCTTTTTCGAACTGGCCGACGGCAGCGCCCTGGCGTTTTTCCAATTTGCCGATCCCGATGATCAAGCAGAGTTCGGTCCGGAAATCCCGGAATCGCCGTTCATTCACATTGCACTTCAGGTGGACGAAAAAGGACAGGCCGAACTGGAGCGCCGGATTTCTGCTGCCGGTTTTGTCGAGCCTGACACCTACATCCTCGAGCATGGGTATTGCCGTTCGGTCTATGTGAAGGATCCCAATAACATGATTTTGGAATTCACATATGACGCGCCGGAGGCCGCACCTCTGGATGCCCAGCGCCGTGCCGAAGCGCGCTCCGAACTCAGCCGTTGGTTGGCCGGTAACCATAGCAATAATAACCCGTTCCGGGCATTGCACGCTTAAGCACATAGTGGAGCCCTCGGTGCAACACGAAGGCTCGGACCATGATATCGCCCATGTGCGCTGGATCGATGTGGAGGGCGGAAAGCTGCCTGTCCGGTCCATCGGCTCCGGTCCCGTCGTGCTGTTTCTGCATGGCTGGACACTCGACTGGCGAATTTGGCTACCGCAAAGCCCGTTGGCCCGGGGCATGCAGATTGTCTTCCCCGATCGTCGCGGCTTTGGCGGATCGACCGCACCCCCTTTGCTCGCCGCCGAGCGCGATGACATCAACGCAATCGCCGATCAATTCGGCGCGCGGAAATTTGCGCTCGTAGGGCTGTCCCAGGGGGCGTCGGTTGCCCTGGACTATGCACGTTCCAATCCGGAAAGGCTCAACTCTCTTGCCGTCATCGGCGCGCCATTGCACCGGCTGGTTCCGGAATCAGGCGATGTTCCCGAAATTGATCGCCCCGCACTATCAGACCTGGTGCGCGCGGGCAGGCTACCGGACATGATCGGCCAATGGCGATGCCACCCTCTGACCCAAGTTAACGGGCAAAATCGGGCGCTTCTGGATGAAATTCTGCACGATTATGACGGGCGTGACCAACTGGTCGACCAAGATGCACTCGACATTTCTTTGTCCGGCTTGCGGTCTTTGCCGGTCCCAACAATGGCGCTCGCCGGCGAAAATGACAGCGAATGGCGTAAAGAAGTGGCACAGTTTATCGGGGCGAACATTCCTCATGCTATCGCCAAATTCGTTCCGGATGCGGGCCACCTTGCCAACATCGACCAACCCGCAACCGTCAACGCATTAATCCAGAACTTTTTCGAAAATAACAGCAGCAAGGAAGACTGATATGCCGCATGCAAACCGCTTTTTGACTACCCATGTGGGTAGCTTGCCGCGTGAAGATGAACTGATCGAGATTATGTTTGCCAAGGAAGATGGTCTTCCGCTGGATATGGGTGCTGTCGATGCGCGTATTGCCGAAGCGGTGCAGTTTGTTGTCGACAAACAGGCGGAAGCCGGCCTCGACATCATCAATGATGGCGAACAATCCAAGCCGAGCTACGCCACCTACATCAAAGATCGCCTGAATGGCTTTGGCGGCACCGGGAACAGCTTCGCTTTCCAGGATATCGAGGATTTCCCGACCACTAAGGAGCGTGTGTTTTCCGATCCCGGCCGCAAACATCGCAAGACTCCCGCCTGTAATGCACCGATCACGGTCAAAGACATGACCGCCGTCGCGCGGGATGCGCAGACGTTGAACGCTTCGTTGAGCAAGCACACAGGGAAAACGGCGTTCATGAGCGCAGCCTCTCCCGGGGTAACCGCGCTGTTCTTTCGGAACGACTATTATGACAGCGACGAGGATTATGTCTTCGCCCTCGCAGAGGGACTTCGCCATGAATATGAAGCCATTGCGGCGCACGGGATCGTTCTTCAGATTGACTGCCCCGATCTTGCCATGGGCCGGCACACCCAGTTTCGGGAGTTGGACCTGAGCGGTTTCCGCGATAAAATGGCGTTGAATATCGAGGCGCTCAACCGGGCAACCGCGAACATTCCGCCCGAACAGCTGCGCATGCACATGTGCTGGGGCAATTATCCCGGACCGCATCATTGCGATGTGCCTTTCCGTGATATCATTGATCTTGTCTGGCGCGCACGTCCGCATGCGATCCAGTTCGAGGCCGCCAATCCGCGTCACGCCCATGAATATGCAATGTTCGAAGACGTCAAATTGCCCGAAGGAAAAGTGCTGATACCCGGGGTGATCGAATGCCAGTCAAATTATATCGAGCATCCAGAACTGATCGCACAGCGCATCGCCCGATATGCCCATCTTGTCGGGCGCGACAATGTGATGGCCGGTGCCGACTGCGGTTTCAGCATCCATGTCGGCTCGGGTATTGTCGACCGCCAGGTGGTCTGGGCAAAAATGGCCGCACTTGCGGAAGGTGCCAAAATCGCCTCGGCACAGTTTTGGCCATGATTTCGCTTTCGGCTTTATCCTGATTGAAGGAAAAGGTCGGCCCGATCGCACCCACCGCTGTTGCAGAGGCAGTTTTCATTGGCGCCAGATTAGAGCAGCGGTTAGTCGCCGGATATGGATGCAAATAGCTGGCGATTCTGGGTTGATCGGGGTGGCACCTTTACGGATGTTATCGCGCGCTCGCCCGAGGGCAGCATAACGACCGTCAAATTGCTTTCCGAAAATCCGGAACTATATCGGGATGCCGCGATAGCCGCGATCCGGCAGGTTACCGGCGTTGCATCCGGCCAGCTGCCGCCACTCGAATTGCGGATCGGCACCACGGCCGCGACCAACGCGCTGCTGGAACATAAGGGCGAGCCGACATGCCTTGCCATCACCGGCGGATTTGGCGACGCGCTTCGGATCGGGTATCAGGAACGTCCGAAACTGTTCGTGCGCCAGATCGAGCTGCCCGAGCCCCTGCATGCGAAAGTCATCGAGATTGACGAGCGGGTTGGTGGCGGTGGAGATATTCTGAAACCGCTGAATGTGGATCAGGCCCGACAGGCACTGCAGTCGGCCTTTGATGAAGGCCTGCGGTCGCTGGCGATCGTCTTGATGCACGGCTATCGCTATCCGGCGCATGAGCAGATATTGGCGGCGCTTGCGGCGGACATCGGCTTTCCGCATATTTCAGTGAGCCATCTGGTTGCACCGCTTATCAAGCTGGTCGGGCGGGGAGATACCACGCTGGTCGACGCTTATTTATCGCCCGTGCTGCGCCGCTATGTCGGGCAACTGGAAGCCGACGCCGGGGGGACCCTTTCCGCCCTGTTCATGCAATCCAACGGCGGACTTGCCAGCAGCGAACGGTTCCAGGGCAAAGACGCGATATTGTCTGGACCGGCCGGTGGCATTGTCGGCATGGCTAAGACCGCGGCGCAGGCAGGGATCGCGAGTATCATCGGCTTTGATATGGGCGGCACATCGACCGATGTGTCGCACTATGCCGGACATTATGAACGCGAGAGCGAGACGATGGTGGCCGGGGTCCGCATCCGGGCGCCGATGATGCGCATCCATACGGTCGCCGCCGGGGGTGGATCGATCTGCTCCTTCAATGGCGCACGCTTTCAGGTCGGCCCGCATTCCGCTGGCGCAATTCCCGGCCCGGCCTGTTACCGGCGCGGCGGGCCGCTTACCGTTACGGATTGCAACGTGATGCTGGGCAAGATCGTTCCGGACCATTTCCCCCATATTTTCGGGCCAAATGCCAACGAGCCGCTCGACACCGTCCTTGTGCGCACCAAGCTGGAGGCGCTGGCCGCCGACATTGCAGCGGCGACCGGGCGGCATTTATGTGCCGAAGAAATTGCCGAAGGTTTTATCACCATCGCGGTCGCCAACATGGCCAACGCCATCAAGAAAATCTCGGTCGAGCGCGGGCATGATGTCACGCGCTATACGCTCGCCTGCTTTGGCGGGGCGGGGGGGCAGCATGCCTGTCTGGTCGCCGATGCGCTGGGTATGAACCATGTGATGATCCACCCGCTCGCGGGCGTTTTGTCGGCTTATGGCATGGGCCTTGCCGACCGGCGGGCGATCCGAGAGACGTCTTATGGCGGCCCGCTGGACACTGAAGCGCTTGCGCCGCTCATCCAGAATCTCGCCGCCGAAGCCGAAGCGGATTTGCGCGCGCAAGGTGTTGACGGGGACATCGCCACAGAGGCTTCGGCCCATATTCGCTATGCAGGCACAGACAGCAGTATTGAGGTTGACTATGGCGCGGTGCAGGCCATGCAGGCGGCATTTGAGGCGCGCCATTTCCGCCAGTTCGGCTTTATCAGCGACACGCCGGTCATCGTCGAGATGCTCCGCGTGGAAGCCGTGTACCGCAGCCCGGACGAGACCGGACTGGAGTTCGCACTGCCGGTCCGGTCCGGTCTGCCGCGCGCACATGTCCCATGTTTTATGGCCGGCACGCGGCAGGAGGCACCGCTTTACGACCGCAGCGACCTGGCGGCCGGATTTTCGGCGCAGGGACCGGCAATCATCATCGACCCGGTCTCAACGACCATTGTCGAACCGGGCTGGAAAGTAGACGTCGATACCATCGGCAATTTGATGCTGAGCCGCAGCACGCCGCGCGCAACAGCAGTTACTCAGGGAACAGATGTCGATCCGGTTCGCCTTGAAATCATGGGCGGCCTGTTCATGGCCATTGCCGAGGAAATGGGTGCCGCGCTCCAGCACAGCGCGTCGTCGGTCAATATCCGGGAACGGCTCGATTTCTCCTGCGCGATCTTTGACGCCAGCGGCAATCTGGTCGCGAACGCCCCGCATATGCCGGTGCATTTGGGATCGATGGGCGAAAGTGTCCGCACGATCCTGAAGCGCCGTGCAGGCGGCCGCGACGGGCGCGGCATCGTTGCCGGCGACGTCTACGCGCTCAACGCGCCTTATGATGGCGGAACACATCTGCCCGACATCACCGTCATCATGCCGGTATTTGTGGAACCCGGCGATCCCGCGCCGACCTATTTTGTGGCAGCACGCGGGCATCATGCGGATATTGGCGGCATCACGCCGGGGTCGATGCCACCCAACAGCCGCTCGGTGGAGGAAGAAGGGGTGCTGATCGACAATATGCTGATTGTCGAAAAGGGCCAGTTCCTCGAAACAGAGGTCCGCGATCTGCTCGGCTCCGGCGCATGGCCGTCGCGCAATATTGCGCAGAATGTGGCCGATTTGAAGGCGCAAGTCGCAGCCTGTGCCAAGGGGGCGTCGGAACTGCTACGGATCAGCGGCGATTATGGCCGCAATGTTGTCACCGCCTATATGCAGCATGTGCAGGATCATGCCGAAGAGGCGGTGCGCAAGTTGATCCTGCGTTTGTCCGACGGACGTTTCCGTTACGCCATGGACAATGAGGCTGTGGTCGAGGTGGCCGTCCGCATTGACCGGGATGCCCGAACCGCGACCGTGGATTTTACCGGAACCAGTCCGCAATTGGCAGGCAATTTCAACGCGCCCGTGTCCGTGGTCCGCGCCGCGGTGCTCTATGTCGTGCGGACGTTGATCGATGACAGCATACCGATGAATGAAGGGTGCCTGAAACCGGTCGCGATCATCGCACCCGAAGGAACGCTGGTTCATCCGCGTTATCCCGCTGCGGTCGTCGCGGGCAATGTGGAGACGAGCCAGGTGATTACCGATGCTCTGTTCGGCGCGCTTGGCGTGATGGCGGGGGCGCAGGGGACGATGAACAACTTCACCTTTGGAAACGACCGGTACCAATATTATGAGACGATCGCCGGTGGTTCCGGGGCAGGTCCCGGATTTGACGGCGCATCGGTCGTGCAGACGCATATGACCAACAGCCGCCTGACCGACCCCGAAATATTGGAAACGCGTTTTCCCGTGCTGCTCGAAGAATTTTCGGTGCGCGCCGGTTCAGGGGGTGAGGGGATGTACAGGGGTGGCGATGGTGCCGTACGCCGGCTGCGCTTTTTAGAACCGATGACCGCCGGAATCTTGTCCAACCGCCGCAAAATTCCACCCTTCGGGCTGGAGGGCGGCGGTTCCGGGCAGCTCGGCATCAACCGCGTCGAACGGAAAGATGGCTGCGCCGAAATATTGGGCGCCACCGCGACCGTCGAAATGGATGCCGGAGATATTTTTGTGATCGAAACGCCGGGCGGGGGCGGATATGGCACGGCATGAGGGTAGGGGAAATTAGCTGATGTGGGTTTTGCTGGGGATCGTGGTGATCGTTGTCGGCTTTTGGCTGCGGTTCAATCCGTTGCTGGTGATCATGGCCTCCGCAGCGGTGACCGGCATTGCAGCAGGCCTTGACCTTCATGCGATCATCTCGGCCTTCGGAAAGGCCTTTAACGATGCGCGCTATGTGTCCATTGTCTGGATCGTCTTGCCGGTCATCGGAATGCTCGAAGCATTTGGCCTCCAGGAACGCGCAAGGGGGCTGATCTCCGGTCTGAAAGGGGCGACAATCGGACGCTTGCTGGCAAGCTATCTGTTGCTCCGGCAAGCGACCGCGGCGCTGGGTCTCACCTCGATTGCAGGCCATCCGCAAACCGTACGCCCGCTTGTCGCGCCTATGGCGGAAGCGGCAGCGGAAAAGCAGTCTGGATCGCTGACCGAAGAAGAGCGGGAGGAGGTGAACGCCTATTCCGCCGCGACCGACAATGTCGGGCTGTTCTTTGGCGAGGACATTTTTCTGGCCATTGGTTCGATCCTGCTGATGAAGGGTTTGCTCGAACAATATGGAATCCTTTTGGAGCCTTTCGAGCTTTCCATCTGGGCAATTCCGACAGCGATTGCCGCATTCATCATTCACGGTTTCCGGCTTTGGCTCCTTGATCGCCGCCTGTCGGCCAAAGCCGCCGCCCCGGCCAGTGGCGGAGATGCCGCATGATCACGCTGACCTGGGTCTATGTTTTGGCGGGCGCCGCGTTCTTCGCCTTTGCGCTGTTCAACCTTAACGACAAAAGCAATGCGCGGCGGTTCGGGAATGCGGCCTTTTGGGGGCTGATGGCGGTGAGCATGTGGGCCGGTGACTGGCTCGGGGCCTTTGGCAACGGCCTGTTGGTACTTGCGCTCGTGGCCATCGCCGGTTTCGGCGGTCTCGGCAAAGCCAAAGATGATGCCATCCCCGAAGCCACCAAACAGGAACGTGCCGCGCGCTTTGGTAATGGCCTGTTCGGAATTGCCTTGATCATCCCGGCGACAGCGTTGGCCGGGACATTATTGTTCAAGGAATTTCCGGCACTGTTTGACGTCAAGCAGGTCACCCTGATTTCACTGGCCATGGGCGTTCTGCTGGCGCTGGCGGTCGGTTATGTCTGGCTCAGGGCCACGCCTGCTTTGCCCCTGTCGCAAGGGCGGCGCTTGATGGATTCGGTGGGTTGGGCCGCAATCCTGCCGCAGATGCTGGCCAGCCTTGGCGCGGTGTTCGCGCTGGCGGGCGTAGGCGATGTCGTCGGCGGCGTCATCCAGCAGGCCATTCCGGAAGGGAGCCTTGCGGGCGCCGTCATCGCCTTCGGTCTTGGAATGGCCTTGTTCACGATGATCATGGGCAACGCCTTTGCCGCCTTTCCGGTGATGATCGCGGCCATCGGGATGCCCTTGCTGATCAAGCAATATGATGGCGATCCCGCGATCATTTGCGCAATCGGGATGCTCGCCGGTTTTTGCGGGACGTTGATGACGCCGATGGCGGCCAATTTCAATCTGGTGCCCGCAGCGTTGCTGGAGCTGAAAGACGAAAATGCCGTCGTCAAAACGCAGGTTGCGACGGCAATCCCCTTGCTGCTCGTCAACATCGCGCTCATCTATTTTCTGGCCTTTTGATGACTACTTTGAACGCCACGATCGCCTCGCAATTTGCGCGGGCCACGCTCGGCCATCTGGGTAAGCCCTATCCGTACAAGATGGACCTTGTCCTGAACGGGCCGGAAGACGCGCGCCTGCCGTCCGAATTCCACCCGATCTTCCACGGCAGTTTCGACTGGCATAGCTGTGTGCACGGCTGGTGGCAGATCATGCGGTTGGCGCGGCTTTATCCGGACATGGCCGAAACCGCCGCGATCATTGCGCGGGCGGATGACATGCTCGTGCCGGAAAAGGTCGCCGTCGAACGCGCTTTCCTCGATCGTCCCATGTCGGCGGCCTTTGAACGGCCTTATGGCTGGGCGTGGTTACTCGCGCTGCACGCCGAGCTGGAAAGGCATGACGGGCCGTGGGCAGACGCGCTCGAACCGCTTGCACTGGCGTTTGCGAAACGCTTCCATAATTTCCTGCCCAAGCTCACCTATCCTTTGCGGGTCGGCACCCATTTCAACATTTCCTTTGCGCTTGTTCTGACAAGTGACTGGGCAAAAGGTCGGGACCCGGACCTGACGACCCTGATAGAGCAAAAGGCGCGCGGGTGGTTTCTTAATGACCGCGACTGTCAGGCTTGGGAACCGGGCGGAGACGAATTCCTGTCGTCCGCATTGACCGAAGCGCTGTTGATGAGCCGTGTCCTGCCCAAAGCGGACTTTACGATATGGTTCGACCACTTCCTGCCTGCCGCCGCCACAGGCCGTCCGGCAAGTCTGTTCACACCGGCCATTGTATCCGACCGCAGCGATGGCAAAATCGCGCATCTCGATGGCCTCAATCTCAGCCGCGCGTGGTGCTGGCGTGCGATCGCCGATGCGCTCGGTCCCGGGCATCCTGTATCGCATCGCGCTGCGCAAACGGCCCAAACCCATCTTGATGCCAGCTTACCTCATGTGATGGGCGAATATATGGGCGAACATTGGCTTGCGACGTTCGCGCTTCTGGCGCTGGAATAAGCGCGGCCGATTGCGCCAGTAATGGCAGTCAGGTCGTCGCCACAGGGTGCGGCGTTAATTGCCCTTGCGCCGCATCAGGAAAATGGAAACCAGACCAATCCCTGCAACCACGCCCATCACCGTGCCCATCGTCGAGGACATGGTTTCAATGGCTTCGGCTGGGGTGCCCACAGGCTTCAGACTGCCCGACTGGATTCCCGAGACGAGCCATATCCAGATCCCGGCCAGCAACGCTTCGCTTATGAGGAGGACGATGAGAAGGCGGGTAGATGGTTTCATGTGGACACGTCCTTTCTGTTCGTGGGCGACTGTTTAATTCTGGCGCGAAGCGGGCGCGATGGGGTTTAAGGTTACTTCACCAAAAATGTCCCGCAAAATGGCTTCCCCTCCTTCGACCGACATGGGCGGTGCCTTGCCAGCAAAGGCCGCACCCCGAACGGCGTAGTTCAGGGTGTAAATCGAGTCTGCATCGCGGAACATCATGATGTAATTTTGCTCGCCTGCGCCCTTGAGCGCCTTGGGGTAGGCGCCTGCTGGCAACGAAGCGCATCCATTGGCGATGATGGAGCGTTTGACCCCGCTCGCCAGAATCCGCTCGCCACCATCCCGGTAAATTGGACCAGAAGTGCAGGATGCCGGGTAAAAGGCCTGGCGGGCGATATCGCCACTCTTCATCGGTGATCGTCCGAGCCCGCGATAGGCCTGTATGGTGACGAGCCGCGTCCAGTTGGCGAGGGTTTGGCCCTTGGGGACATATTCGATCAGGATGTTGGTGCCATTGTTGCGGTCGTTCGCGCGGACCATGTCCGATGGCAGGTTGAAGACCAATGCACGTTCAAACACGGGAACGCGCGTTGGCGCGGCAGTTGCTGCGACAGCCGCTGTTGCGCATGTTAGAAAAAGAAAAAGCCGCATGCTTTCACTCCCTATCGGTCTTGCCCTTCGATCCGAAATACCATGCCCCGGCGATGCCGCCGAGAAGCGCGAGGGCAGGCGCGATGACGAACGCCACGCCCATAATTCCGCCGCCATCCCGATCGACAACATCGAATATGTCCCATGCGAAGACTGTGCCGAAAAAACGACGGCATAGGTGGCGACTGCGCCGCCAACAAAGCCCGCACCGGCGCGCAAACACCCACCGGACATCAGGTGCGGGCCCTCGTTGGAAAACGCCTATCCGCGCGGACCGCGTACGGTTCCAGATAGGTGGGTCGCAACGGCATCTTCAGTGCTCCCTCCCGTTGCCGTCTGCCTATTTGGGTTTCCCGCTAAAGCCGCTTGCCGCGCGCAGTTCATCGGCGTTGAGACGGTACCCGTCCAGGAATACGGTCGTGATCCGGCGGAGTGCGGCGATATCCTTTGACGCGTCCCCATCGACGAGGATCAGGCTCGCGCTCTTGCCTGTTTCGATGGACCCGAAACGGTCGTCCATCCCGGTCATTCGTGCCGGAACAATGGTTGCGGTCTGCAGCGCTTCTTCATTGGTAAGCCCCGCTTGCAGATAGAGTTCAAGCTCCCGCACCAATTCCAGACCATAGCCGTCGGTTCCCGCGACTATGCGGACCCCTGCTTTATGCAAGCGTCCGACAACGCCGACCATTTTGGCAAAGCTGGCTTTGAAATCAGCGCGGGTCAGACCGTCAAACAAGGGATAGCCACCGACTTTCCAACTGCGCGAAATGGCTGGAGGAGATATTTCGGCGAAGGGTGCATAGGCGGGCATGGTGGCGCTGCCGTCCGAGGTCAAGCTGCCTTCCCAAACCGAAATGGTTGGATCGATGATCGTCTTGCGCGCGGCCAACTCGGCATAGAAGGCCTTCATTTCGGGTGAATCCAGATCGACGTCCTTGCCATATTTGGCTGGCCCCTCCAACCGCGCCGCGGTGTTGGCCTTGTCGACCACCTCTTGCGGCATCGCCTGCATCATGATGAAATTGATATGGGTGATTTCGTCATAACCGGCGCGCACGGCTTCGATCGGACGCATGCCGGCGGGGATGTGCCCACTGACATGCAGCCCCAAACGATGCGCTTCGGCGGCGGCGGGGGCAATCCATTCCGGCGTCATCGAGGTATAGAATTTGGCACCGGACAGGCCCGCATCCTTGATCTTGCGGACGGCGGCGACGGCTTCCTCGGCGGAACTTACGGTCAAGGCGCCTTGCGCGGCGAGCGGGTCCTTGCGGTCGATAATGACCGCAACCTTGCCGTCGGGCGCCAGCAGATCGCCGGACCCGCGGCGCTTGAGGATGCTGAGCGATTCATCGATCATCGACCCCGGGCTGCGGAAATTGGTAATGCCCGTGGCGACATTCTGCAGCAGGTTCCAGTCGCTGCCGCCGACATGGAGATGGGAGTCCCATAGTCCGGGCAACAAGGTCTTGCCCCGCCCGTCGATCCGGGTGGTACCGGCGGGGGGCTTGATCGACCCTGCGGCGCCGACAGCCTTCACCTTGCCATCCTCCACCAGCACGGAACGGCCGGGGACATAGCGGCCGGCGACCGAGTCAAACAACAGCACATTGTCGACCAAAGTTGGCGTCCGGTTGGCAGGACTCAGAAACTTCTTCGCGACATCGCGCACCATTACCGCTTCGGTCGCGTCCTGAACTTCCTTCAGTTTAGGTCCGGCCTGTTCATAACCAGCGGGCAAGAGCGAGATGACGCCCGCATTGCCGAAATACCGGTTGTCCTTGGTCAGCCAGACGGGCGAAGGCGAAAAGCCTGCCCCGGTGATGTAGGCGAGCTTTACCGATTCCTTGCCGGAAGGCCCGTCAATTTCGGTTGCCGCGCCGATCGAGATGGTCGCCCGCCCGCCCGGCAGCAGGTCGATGCCCTTGTCGCCGGCCTTGACCAATGCGTCGACGTCCAGCGCGCTAGAGAGCCAGGGGCCACCATAGCTGCTGTAGCGCTTGTTCCCCAAAGGCGCACTGCCTTCGTCCACGGCGGTTTTCCAGCGGGCAATGCCCTTGGCGTCAACGCTATAGTCTTCGGTGGCATCGCCGGAGTCGGTATAGCCGCGGATGGTGATCGCCGTCGGGCGGCCGTCGGGACCGAGCACCGTGGTCTGGTCGGTCTCGGTTATCCAGCCGCGCAGGGACATCGACATGCGGTAGGCCAGTTTGCCGTCCTCGGTCTTCCACGACCACACATCGCCATGCTTTCCGGCCGCCGAGCTGATCGTATAATGCTGCGCGGCTGCGGGCGGCTGCAGCAATTGTTCCTTGGGCGTGGGTTCGGCATGCGCCAGCGTCGATGTGGTAAAGAGCAGCAGAGCGATCAATTTTAGGCGCATGATGTGGTCCCCTTTCAACAGCGGGTGCAAACCTGTGTGCCCCCTCGTCCAGAACAGGAGTGAGCCACAGCCGGAAAGTCGATGCAAGCGCTATGTTGCACCGGTGCAGCACCGGTCTTGTCGCCTTAACGGATCACATAACGTAATCGGACTGTTGCGCTCGTCCCTGCCGCCATCGCGCCGGAGGGCAGTATGCGGACATGGGTCACTTCGGGATCGGTCCCGTCCTTTCCTGCGTCCGGCTGGTAGCTCCAGTCCTTGCCCCCATTGTTTGAAAATTCGATGCCGTCGTCTTTGCTGGTCAAGCCCCCGTAACGCAGCGACAGACCCGAACTTCCGGCATCCAGCTCGATCGGCCCGGATCCCGGCTTTTCGAAATCGGTAACAACCAAAGCCAAATTCGGAGGGGTTGCTTCCGTGATGTGGAAACTATTTTCGTCCAACCCATATTGCTTGGGAACATCGACCGTGACCGAGTAGGTTATAAAGCCGCCCGGTATCAATTTCGGGCTCTTGTAACTCGATATGGGATCCCAATAGGCTTCGCTGGTTTTGTGGAGCGAGACCGAAGGCGCGAAGGTGGCGCTGGCGAGGTCGAAATTTGCAGGATTCGGGATAAAGGCTTCAAATTGATAGGTGCCTGCGGCCACGGGCAGATAATCGACATATGCCTGCTTCCATAGTCCGATCGGTTCCGACGCGTCAAAAGTCACCGACGCGGTCCCGACGATCTGGTCATTGGAGAGATTGCGAAGGCGCACGAACATACCAGATAGATTTTGCTGCGAATCCCGAACGGAAAACCATCCGCTGAAACTTATCATACCCGCACTGCTGATCTTGAACGTCTGGTTCAGCTGTCCCGATGTTCCGCTCACATCATAATATTGGTCTCCGCCGCCTGAAGGCGTTTGGGTGGCGTTGTTGCAGCACAGGGCGGCCGTAGGACGTACGATATTATGCGGGTTGGGGTCGTTATTCCCCTGATTTGAAATCGTCCATTCCGGGATGCTGGCGTAAAAATTATTTCCGGCCTTTGGCGTCACGGGCTCTTCAAAGCTTTCGTTGCGCAGCAACTCCTGTGCGGCTACCGGCGCTGCTAAGCCTATCGCGAATAAAATGGCGCATAGTCCCAAGAGGGTCTTGGAGAATGCAGGCAGATTATGCACGGGTGCTTGATCCTTTGATGGGCGAACCAAACAACCTATAACGACCCCATGCCGTGAATATTTACGTTCTGTCAGAACTATTTGCCAACCGCACAGCAATTTTCCCGGATCCAATTGCTGCTTGCCTCCCCAAGGACATATGGTAGCTAATTGCGGGAAGACCCGGCGGCTTGAGACGCGGGCTGGTGGAGAGGGATGTAAATGCTGACAGCCGGGGACGATTTCCCGATTCATCAAACGCCGGAGCCGGTCGCGCTTGTAACCGACCGGAATTTTTACGACCGCTATTTCTTCAATGGCTATTCCCCGGACGGCCGGATTTTCTTCGCCGCCGCCATGGGCATTTATCCCGCGCTTGATATCATCGACGGTGCATTTTGCGTGATGGTGGATGGCGTGCAGCATAATCTGCGCGCATCCGCACGAATGCAGGGCGAGCGGATGGCTCTAAAAGTCGGGCCCATCACGATACAGATCGTGCAGCCGCTGCACATCCTGCGGCTGACGGTCGACGCAAATGACGGGCCGTTGTCGTGCGATCTTGCCATTACGGGCCGCCACTTCCCGATCGAAGAGCCGCGCTTCATCCGGCGAAACGGAACCCGGCTCTTTATGGACTATACCCGCCTGACCCAGAATGGACGCTGGTCGGGGCATGTAAAGATTGGCGGGCAGCATATCGAGGTGGATGACAGTTTTGCCGGAACGCGGGACCGCAGTTGGGGCATACGTCCGGTCGGCGCATCCGATCCGCAACCGCCGCCTAGTTCGCTTTCCGGCGCGCTCCCACAATTTTTCTGGCTTTGGACGCCCTGCAATTTTGCCAGCCATTCGCTGTTTCTCCACACCAATGACGATGGCGCAGGTGACCCCTGGAACCGCCGCGGGGTGCTGTTTCCCGATGGCGGAAAGGAGCAGCATTTCGACAAGGTCGCGATCGACATATTATGGAATCCCGGAACCCGCCGCGCGCAAGAGGTCCGGATTGATGTGGGGCCAGAGACCAGCTTGCTCTTGAAACCCGGGGCTGGCGGCGGTAGCGCGACGGGCCATTTCTATATGAATGGTTTGGGTTACACCCATCCCCAATGGGGGCATGGCATGGACCATGGGGCGTTGGAGGTCGCGAGTGACCGCATCGATCTTGCGACGGTCAACGATAATGATCCGTCCTATATGCATATCCAGGCCCTGTCCGATGCGGTGCTGACCCATGAAGGGCGGGAACTGTACGGTCGCGGCGTTGTGGAACAATTATTTCTCGGGCCCCATGGCCCAACCGGTCTGTCGGGTCTGTTCGATCCGGCTGCAGCAGGTTGACTGTTCCCATGGCCGACTATCCCACACATCCCGATGCGATGCAGGCCCACTGGCTGGCCGAAGCACTTGATTTTCCCGCATCCTCGTTGCGCGGATTTACCGTAACGCCGGTCGGTACGGGGCAGATGTGCGACAGCTACCGCCTGACGCTCGACTGGGCGGAAAGGGTGGACGGCGCGCCTGCAACTATCATCGCCAAATGCCCAAGCCATGACCCGGCCAGCCGGGAAGTTGCCCGGACCTTGGGCGGTTATCTTCTTGAAGTGCGTTGGTATCAGACGCTGGCCCACGACGTTGCGGTACCGCGCCCGCATTGCCATTTCGCCCGGATCGAAGACGATGGGGTCAGCTTTTTGCTGCTGCTGGGGGACCTCGCACCCGCTGCGCAAGGGGACCAGTTGCGTGGTGCCGGACAGGTGGAAATCGACCTTGCGATCGATGCCGCCGCCCAATTGCATGCCCCCTTGTGGAACAGCCCGCGTCTGTCCGAAATCGAGTGGCTGCAGCGCGACACGCGGCCCATCGTGCGCGCACTTTTCCCGGTCTATTTCGCCCAGTTCCGCGAACGCTATGCGCAGCGTCTGGACCCTGAATGCCTTGCTCTGGGCGATGGCATTGTCCAAAAACTCGACGCCTATCTTGCCCATGAACCTTCGGCGATCACGTTGCAGCATGGCGATTTACGCGTCGACAATATCCTGTTTGCGCGGGACCGGAGCGCGTGCTGGGTGGTCGACTGGCAAACTTTGGCGATTGGCGCAGGCGCGCGCGATCTGGCCTATCTGATCGGCACCAGCATCGCCGATCCTGACGAGCGGCAGGCGATGGACCGGCCAGCGTTTGATCGTTGGACAAGCCGTCTTTCGGCACAGGGTGTAGCGACTGATACGGATGCCTTGTGGCAGGATTACCGCCTTGGGGCATTGTCCGGCTATTTCATGGCGGTCTTTGCCTCGATGAGTGTCGAGCGCACGGAACGGGGTGACGAAATGTTTGCGGTCATGGCCGAACGCCCGGCGCGGCAGGCCATCGCCTTGCAGAGCCTCGATTTGCTCTAGGTCACCTTTGCCGCAATTGATGGCCTGACGACCTGGGCGCTGTGGCCCCTATTGCATCTGGGCTAAGATGTCGCGGATGGCGACAAAGGCGAAGCAGACCGAGGAATCGGCAACGCCATAGGGCAAAAACAGATCTTCGCCGACGCGGATCGCACCGCAGGTGTATACGACGTTGGGAACATATCCTTCGCGGTCTTCGTCCGCTGCGGACAGGATCGGGCTTGGGGTCCGCCCCAGCACGCGGGACGGGTCTTTCTTGTCGAGCAAGGCAGCGCCAATGGCATATTTGCGCATCGCGCCGACGCCATGGGTGAGCACAAGCCAGCCTTCATCTAATTCGATAGGCGCGCCGCAATTCCCGATCTGAACAAATTCCCATGGATATTTGGGCTCCAGCAGCAACTCGCCGTCGTCCCATTCGTCCAGTTTGTCGGACTTGAGCAGGTAAAGATTCTTCCCGTCCTGCCTTCCGATCATCATGAACTGACCGTCGATTTTGCGCGGGAACAGAGCCATTCCCTTGTTCCGCCCGGCACCGCCACGAATGGGCGTCAGAGTGAAGTCATGGAAATCACGGGTACGGAGCAATTCGGACCGGATGTCACGGCCGCTATAGGCTGTGTAGGTGCCGACCCACTCGCTTTTTCCGCTATCGCGTTCAAATTCGACGAGCCGCAAATCTTCGAGACCATTGCGCTGCGCCTCGGTCATCGGGAAAATCACAGTGCCGGAAATGCTCGCGTCGGGATGGCGGTATACCGATACCGCGCCATCGGGTGCATCGCGTTTGGGTTTGCCGAGCATGGCCGCGGTCGCAAAGGCCGGCTGGTGCGACAGGGTAAGGTGCCGGCCGGAAGAGATGATCCCTTCGCGAAAGGCGATGGTCGAAATATGGCCTTCGCCCACGGCCCGCAGCGAAATCAGGACGCGGACGCTGCCATGCTGCAACCCGCTTTGGTCGGGATGTCGCACCACACTGGGGTTCATCAACGCCGCCGCAGCATAGCTATATTCGTGGCAGAAATAGGCCCCGATTAGCCGCTTGGTTTGGCGCTTGATGGACTCGCTTTCCAGCTTGAGAGCAGCTTCAATCTGCTTGTAGCGGTCGTCGAAGACACGCTCCAACTGCCAATGGCGATCGGCGAAATCGTTGAGGACAATGCCCATTTCGCTGCGTACCGTGCGCGGGTCGAGCGCAATGATGTCACCGACAAGCTTGCCTACCCGTTCGATGTCCGGGCCCGACGCTTGCCATGCAAGGTGGAAGGGGCGCACAACGACCCGGCCCGGATCGGCGTGCAGGCGCAACTCATGCTGGAACAGATCAACCACAGGACAGCACTTTCAATTGGTGTCGGCCTTGGACATCAAATCCCGGATGGAACAGTGCGCCAGAT
Source organism: Sphingopyxis sp. (assembly GCA_013823985.1). Classification (GTDB taxonomy): domain Bacteria; phylum Pseudomonadota; class Alphaproteobacteria; order Sphingomonadales; family Sphingomonadaceae; genus Sphingorhabdus_B. The sequence goes on along the minus strand of PNNB01000006.1, from coordinate 3,903 downwards.
GGTAGGACAGCACCGATTCCGCACCTTCATTGAGATTGACGCCGCGCGGATTGATCCCGTCATGGCAGGACCCCGAAACGGGATCGGCCACGGTGACGCTCCGATCATTTGCCCCGAAAAACCAGGCATAAGCACGGCTGGCGTGGCTGAGCCACTGGCGTTCATGGGTTGCATCGAAGGCGGCATGCGCCCCGTCAATCGCCGCCCATGCTTCGACCGGTTGCTGGTCAAAAGGACGGGGCAGGCTATACTCGCGGCCAAAGCTTTCCGACCCTATGGGGCGAAAATGGCCTGCGGGGCTGATCTGCATGTCCAAAATCCAGCGCAGCGTTTCAAGCCCTGCGGCGGTAAAGTCGGGGCGGTCCAGCTGTAATCCGGCGCGGATCAGGGCTTCCGGTATCCGGCAATTATCGTAGGCGAGCACGCTTTCGAACCACGGCCAGTCGGGTCGACGCGTCGCCGCAAGCCGCGACATCAGATATTCCGCACCTTGCAAGAGAACTGCACCCGCCGTCTCGTCTTCCTCGTCGGGCTGGAGCCGATAGTCAGCCCCTAACATTGCAAAAGCCGTCGCGCGGGGTGACCGGAAATCGGCGGCGCTTGTGACGGTGTGATCAAAAAGCCGCTGCGCCCATCGGCGCAAAGAGGGCGTCGTTCCTTCACACGATGTCGCACCAAGCGTCCATAAGGCACGTCCGCAGCTGTCTTCCGAACCGGCTGCTTCCAGCCAGTTGCGGGCATATCCCATGAAATTGCGAAACTCCTGCGCGTCGTCGTTCCACGAGCTTTGCACAAAGCCTGCGAAGATCGCGGAGAGGCGCGACCTGTGGGGTTCCGCATCATGGCCAAGGCGGTTCATCAGCATCAGGGCGCGGGCATTGTCATCGACGCAATAGCCATGCGCACGGTCGGGTACGGAAAAGATCGAATGCTGGATTATGCCGGTGCTGTCGCAAATGCGGAGCAAGCCCTCAAGCCCCGGACTTCGTGCCGGGTCTGCAGATGGTGATGTATGGGGCTGTAAAACCTGTGTGACCAGATCGTGGCAGCGCATGGCAAAAGCGGGCCAGATCATATCGCGGCCCCGGCCATAAGCACGCTTCTGCATCGCGCCGAGCCGTTCGGGATCGTCGAGCAGGCCGCCGATTTCACGCGCCAGAGCCGCGCTGTCGCCAAAGGGGATAAGAACGCCATGGTCGTCCGCCAACAATTCGACGGCATGGGCATAAGGTGTGGACACGACGGCTTTGCCAAGGGCTACGGCATAGGACAAGGTGCCCGATGTCGCTTGATTGGCGCCATGATAGGGCGTCACATAAATGTCTGCGGCTTCGATCAGATCGAGCAAAGCTTCGGTTTCAAGGAATGAATCGATCCAGCGTATGTTGTTTTCGACGCCCAAATCCTGCGCAAGCTTTCGGAGACGGTCGCGATAGGCTTCTCCTTCACGCGCCAGCAAATTGGGATGCGTGGCCCCAACTATGCAATAGAGCACATCGGGATGGGTCGCTGCGATTTCCGGAAGGGCGCTGATCACCGCTTCGATTCCTTTGCCCGGCGACAGCAAGCCAAAGGTCATGATCACTTGCCGGCCCGACAAGCCATGTTGTTCTTTGAACATTTCGGTTCGTCCAAAGGGACGGTCCGGAACGCCATGGGGTATGATTTCGATCTGTTCGGGATCGGCGCCGAATATAGTCCGCAGCAAAAAGGCCGCACGCTCCGACATGACGATCAGCTTGGATGCACGGGCGGTGATGCGGCTGATGACCCGGCGCTGGTCCTCATCGGGATCGGGCATGACAGTATGCAGCGTCACGAACAGCGGGGCGGCAACGCGGTCCAGCAGTTCCAGAATCTGGTCCCCGGCGTGCCCGCCAAAAAGCCCGAATTCATGCTGCAACCAGATGAGGTCCGCATGGCTGGATTCGATCTGCCGGGCGGCTGCGATGAAACTGTCCCTGTCATTCTCGACAATGACTCCGCAGACGGGGGCGGCAAAGGCGATGTCGTTCGCGATGGACGCCATCGCATAGACGTCGATTTCCGTGTCGGGGTAGGCCGCGCGGATGGAATCGTGGATATCAGCGGTGAACGTCGCAATGCCACAGCGCCGTGGCGTGAACCCCCCTATCAAAGCGATCCTTGGCGCGATGGACGCGGCTACGCCTTTTTCCTCATCCAGCATGAAGCCGCGGCGGAGAATGCGTTCGGTGCGCAGATCGGCGATCGACGTGGCCGGAAACCCGCGGCTCAACCCGGTGGGCAAATTTTTGGCGTTGGCGGTAGAGGGATTTGCCAAAAAGCTCATCGGTGCATCTCCAGGATGAAAGTCGAAAGAAAAACCTGTGGTGCTGGGAATTGTTCCGGTGGTGGCATATTCCCGGCGCGGTTCAGCCAACCGCCTCTTTTACCGCTTCAAGATTTGCGTTGGCGAAGTCCCAGTTCACCAGATGCTCCAGGAACGCTGTCACGAAATCCGGGCGGCGGTTCTGGTAATCGAGATAATAGGCATGCTCCCACACATCGCAGCACAGCAGGGGCGTTGCGCCGTTTTCGAACGGTATTTCCGCATCATGGGTTGTCACGATGCTGACGGCGTTGTCGGCATAAACGAGCCAGGCCCAGCCGGACCCGAAATGCTTGGTCGCGGCTTCGCTGAACGCTTTTTGGAAGTCTTCTGCCGAACCAATATGGTCGGCAATCAGCTTTTCGACATCACCCATAGGCGCACCGCCCCCGTCCGGGGTCATGGAGTTCCAGAAGAAATCATGGTTCCAGGTCTGGGCCGCATTGTTGTAAATCGTCTGCCGCGCGGCAAGACCTTGCGATTGCCGGATCACCTCTTCAAGCGGCAGTTCCGCGAGGGGGTCATCCTTCAACAGGCTGTTGAGTTTGTCGACATAGGATTTGTGGTGCTTCCCATAATGGAAAGACATGGTTTCGGCTGAAATATGCGGTTCAAGCGCGTTTTGGGCGTAAGGCAAAGGGGCGAGGGTAAACATGTGGGCCGTCTCCTGAAAAGTGCGGGGCGGGACGGCGCCGGTGCTCCGGGTAATCCGTCCATAGAGACAGAACACGCCACAGACGAATTTGGTCCCGGCCCCGCGCAACATTATCAGAGCAGGGCGGTGCCGCGGTCATATGGACAAGAGCACGGATGCGACTTAGGCTTACTCCACTACAGCGTGGGACGGGGCACGATTATTGTCAGACATATTTCCCGACACTTCGGAAACCCGAAAGCGGATTTTGGTCTTTGGGGCGACCGGCACCATAGGTCGGGCGACTGTAGCCGCGCTGGTGCGACGCGGCCATGATGTAACCTGCTTTGTCCGGTCAGGAGCGCAACTGCCCCCGGATGTGAAAGTACAGACCAGATTTGGGGATGTGAGAAATGTCCAATCCATTCTGAACGACGCGATATGCGGTGAACATTTTGATGTCGTCCTATCGTGCATGGCCTCGCGAAACGGAACGCACGAGGATGCGTGGGCGATCGATTATCAGGCGCATGTCAACGCCCTCGAAGCCGCCAAGTCGGCGGGTGTCCAGCATTTTATCCTGCTTTCGGCGATCTGCGTGCAAAAGCCGCGGCTGGCGTTTCAGCATGCCAAACTGGCGTTTGAACAGGCGCTGATAGAATCCGGATTACGCTATTCAATCGTGCGTCCGACCGCCTTCTTCAAATCACTGTCGGGGCAGGTGGCGCGTGTCCAAAAGGGCAAACCCTTTCTTGTTTTCGGTGACGGCCAGTTAACGGCATGCAAGCCCGTCAGCGACGGCGATTTGGCGGACTATTTGGCCGACTGCATTGCACAAAGCGAACGGCACAATGCCATATTGCCAATTGGTGGTCCGGGAGCAGCCATAACGCCTTTGGAACAGGGCCAAATGCTGTTC
>PNNB01000044.1 GCA_013823985.1 Sphingopyxis sp. | reverse complement strand
CGCCGACGACCTCGAAAAGGTGTGCGTTGCGACGGTCGAGAGCGGCAAGATGACCAAGGATCTGGCGCTGCTGATCGGCCCCGATCAGAACTGGCTGACCACCGAAGGCTTTTTCGAGGCGATCGTGGAGAATCTCGAAGCCAAGATGGGTAGCTGACCTAATTTGGCTATCCCGGCGAAGGCCGGGATGACGACTTGGATGTGGGGCTATAACCACCTAGCCAATCGGGGCCGGCCTGCATAAGGTCGGCCCTTATGGTATCGGAAACAGAAACATCGGCCATCGGCAACGCTCTGGTGGTTCTCGGCGCCGCGGGCATCGTCATCCCGGCGTTTGCGCGCTTTCGCCTGCCGCCGGTGATCGGGTTCATCCTGGTCGGCCTGCTCGTCGGGCCGTCGGGACTGGGGTCGCTGGCGGGCGATTATCCGTGGCTGAAGCATATCACCATCGGATCGACCGATGATATTGCGCTGTTTGCCGAATTCGGCATCATCATGTTGCTGTTTTCGATCGGGCTCGAGCTCTCGTTCCGCCGTCTTTGGTCGTTACGAAAATTGGTGTTCGGGGTCGGCGCCGCCGAATTGCTACTCGGCGGCGCGATCCTGGGCGGCGGTCTGTGGTTGCTTGGTGATCTGTCGACGCCCGCTGCGTTCGGACTGGGAATCGCCCTCGCCTTGTCCTCGACGGCCTTGGTGCTGCCCATGGTCGGAACCAAGTCGGCGGTCGGCCGCGCCTCCTTTTCGATGCTTCTGTTCGAAGATCTGGCGATCGTCCCGATCATCTTCGTTCTCGGCGCCCTCGCCCCCAATCCGGCGGGCGACAACACCGAATTGCTGCTGACCACCTTATGGCAGGGCGCGCTGGTCGTCGCCGTGCTCGCGGTCGCCGGTTGGTTCCTGCTGCCGCGCATCTTTGCCCAGGCGGCGCGCGCCAAGGATCCCGAACTGTTCCTCGCCGCCAGTCTGCTGGTCGTCATCGTCGCCGCGCTTGCCACCGCGACGGTCGGCCTGTCGCCGATCGTCGGGGCGTTGCTCGCGGGCCTGATGATCGCCGAAACCGAATATCATGGCGAGGTCGAGGCGATCACGGCGCCGTTCAAGGGCCTTGCGCTCGGGGTGTTCCTGATCAGTGTCGGCATGGGACTGAACCTCCAGAGCATCGCCGCGCAATGGCCGCTGCTGATCGCCGCGGTTGTCGGCGTTGTCCTGGTCAAGGCGATTGTCACCGCATCGCTGCTCCGCTTTTCCGGCGCACGCCGCGGCACCGCCGCTGAAGTCGGCCTGTTGATGGCCAGCCCGTCGGAAACGACGTTGATCGTGCTGACCGCCGCACTGACGGCGGGCATTATCGACCCCGAAACGGCCAGTTTCTGGCAGTTGGTCACGGCGATCGGGCTGACCATCACGCCGCTGCTGGCGCGCGTCGGGCATGACATGGCGCGGCGGATCGAAATGCGCAGCGACGACACGCCCGAGGACGAGCCTGTCGTGGCGCGGACGGTGATCGTTGGGTTCGGCCGCGTCGGGCGCACCGTCGCCGAGCTGCTGCGCGAGCATGGCCGCTCCTATATCGCCGTCGATGCCAATATCGATAGCGTGGCGGTGGCGCGCCGCGACGGCTTTAAGGTGCGCTTTGCCGACGTCGCGCGGCAGGGCAGCCTGGACAAGCTGGGAATCGAAAGCGCCGATGCGATTGTGCTGACGATGGACGATCCCGTGCAACAGCTGCGCATGACCAAGCAGCTGCGCCAGACATTTCCCGACCTGCCGATCATCAGCCGCGCCCGCGACGCCGACCATGCTGCGGCACTGTATCAGGCAGGGGCGACCGACGCGGTGCCCGAAACGCTGGAAAGTTCGCTGCAACTTGCCGAAGCCGTGCTGATCGACCTGGGCGTCGCGATGGGGCCGGTGATCGCATCGATCCACGATGTGCGCGCCAAGATGCGGCGCGACATCATGACGAAAGGCGAACTGAACCGCGAACCGCGCATCCGCAAGGTGCGCGCCCCGGCACCCGGCGGCGAAACGGCTTAGCGTCCGCCTGCCGTCGTCGTTGCCGGAGTCGCGGTCGCCGCGCCGAGCGCCGACGCATCGGCCAGCGTCATGCCCTTGGGCAGGATCGCCAGCGACCATTGCCGCTGCGGCGTCAGATATTGCTGCGCCAGCCGCTGGACATCGGCGGCGGTGACCGCGGCAATATCGTCCTGCATCGACAGGGCCGCGGCGGTGACCCGCGGGTCGCGCGTCGCGCCCTCCAGCAGGAACATCCAATAGACATTGCCAGTCGACGCTCGCGCAACCTGTTCCCGGATCGGTACCGCGTTGCGCGTCAGCTCGTCAGCGCTGACCGGGTTGGCGACGAGATCGGCGGCGATGTCGCGCGCAATGCCATAGAAACGGTCGATGTCCTTCGGCGCGAGCAGGCTGCCGACGAGCAGATAGCCGCCACTGTCGAACCCGGTCGGCCAATGACTGTCCACCACCGGGCCATAGCTGGCACCCTGTTCGGCGCGGAGCCGGTCGAACAGACGGTCGTTGAACACCGCGGCGAGCACTTCGAGCCCGCGCGCGTCGCGCGGGTTGGTCATGCCGCCGCTGGTCGGCCACGCGGTCATCGCCGCTGCCTGGCCCTGTTCGCCGCGGTGATAAGCGATGTCGGGCGTTTTCGCCGGTTTGGCAAAATCGACGCGTTGCCCGCCGACGGGTGCCAGCACCTTGCGCGGCGGCAAGGCGCCGAGCGTGTTTGCCAGGATCTCGCGATAGTCGACGGCTTCAAGATCGCCGAAAATCTGCACCTCGATCGGCCCGCTGGCGAGCCGCGGCTCCCAAAAAGCGCGGAAAGCGGCCGGGGTCAGCGCTTCGATCTGCGCCTTGTCGGGCGCCGCCCAGCGCGCGTCATTGCCCGTCAGCCAGCCGCGCAGGTTGCGGTCGAGCACCGCATTCGGGGTCGCGTCATTAAGGTCATAGCCGGTCAGATAGCCGACGCGCAGGCGCTCGATCGGCGCCGCGTCCCAGCGCGGCTGCGCCAGCTTGCCCGCGATCAGCCGCATCTGATCGGCCAGATCGGCAGGCTTGCTTTCCGCCGACAGTTCGAACGCATCGTCGTCGATGGCGAAATTGAGTTGGATCTGGCGTCCGTTGGTCAGCTGGTCGATCTCGTTCTGGCCCCACGGGCCGATGCCGCTGGCGACCAGCGCATAATCACCGGTCCACAACAGGTTCGGTGCATCGGCGGCGACGCTGCGGTTGCCGGTGCCAAAGCGTACATTGACGCGGACCTTGCCGGGTTCGACCTTGTTGTTCGACACCAGCGCGGTCACACCATTGGCGAATTCGATCCGTTCGGCACGCAGGCCGAGCAGGCTGGTGGTCGACGTGATCGTCCCTGGCGTTCCGAAGGCCGGGAGCTGTTTGAAATCGGCTTGCACCGTCACCAGCCGGTCATCGCGCGCGCTCACCGGTGCCTTCAGCGCCGCCAGCACGGCAGCGTTGCCGCCCGCCGCGGTCGGCGTGGTCAACACAACGCGGGTCACGGGTGCAGCAAAGATCGCCTTGCTGATGTCGAGCATCACCTGCGGGGTTGCCGAGGCACGGATCGCCTTGAACATATCGACCTGTCCCTGCGGACTGGTCACCACCTCGTGGATATCGACCGCGCGGACCAGATCGTCGGCGAGCCGCGCGCCCGGTTCGTTGCGGGCATTTTCCCATTCTTTGCGCAGAAAGGCTTCGATCTCGTTCGCCTCGCGGTCGATATCGGCCTGGGACGGCGGCGTTTTGACCGCATCGGCGATCACCCCGCGCACGTCGGCGAGGGCGGCCTTCCAGTCGCTCAAGGGGACGATCGACGCCAAGGTGACGTCGGCGCTGCGGCTGACATATTGCTGTTCGACGGTCGCGACCAGATAACTGCCGCCGCTGCGCGCCCGGTTTTCCAGCCGCCGGTTGACCAGCGCCTGGGCGATGAATTCCAGATAGAGTCGGCGCGTGTTTTCAACCGTATCGATCCGCTTTTTCCAGGGGCGGACCATCGCCAGCGTCAGCGCGAGCGGCTGATTCGGCTCGACGATTTGAAGCGCGGCGGATGCCTTGGGGTCGGGTTTGCCAAAATCGGGGTCGGCGGGATTTGCCCCTTCGGCGCGCCAGTCGCCATAGTATTTTTCCACGAGCCGCGCGAGTTCGGCGGGGTCGGCGTCGCCGACGATGACCACCACCGCGCGTTCGGGGCGGTACCAGCGCTTGTGAAAGGCGGCGACCGTCGTGGCGCTCGCCTTGCTCAGCGATGTCGTCGTGCCGATCGGCGAGCGGTCGCCGAGCAGCTGGCCGGCAAACAGATGCGCGTTGGTCGCATCGCCAATTCGTTTTTGCGGCCCGTCCGATTCGCGCAATTCAGACATGACCACACCACGCTCGGCGGCGACCGCCAGCTCCGAAATTCGTGGTTCCCGGATCATCCCCGACAGCAATTTCATGCTTTCATCAAGATTGGCCGGGGTCACGTTGGGCAGGTCGAGTTGATAGACCGTCTGTGTTGGGGTCGTCTGCGCGTTCGAATCGCTGCCGAAAGTGACCCCGAACCGCTGCCAGATGCGCTTGGCCTCCCCGTCAGGGATATGTTCGGAGCCGCGAAAGGTCAGATGTTCGAGCAAATGGGCATAGCCGCGCTCCTGTTCGGTCTCGAACATCGAACCGACGTCCATGCGCACCCGAATCGAGACCTGGCCCGGCGGCACGCCATTGTTGCGCACGGCATAGCGTACGCCGTTGGGCAGCGTGCCGAATTGCCACGCGGTGTCGCGCGGAATGTCGCTGCCTGCATAAAGCCAGTCGCTGGTCGCGACCGGACTGATTGCCGTGGTCGGCGCGGGTTTACCTTGTGCGTTGACGGCGAAGGGCAGCAACAACAGCGCCGCGCTGGCACTGGCGCACAGGAACGATCGGGAAAAACGAAGCGACATACGCGCAGAAGAATTGGCCATTGGGCCATCTTATCGCGTTCGAACCTTGCTGGCCACTGAACTGTCGCGGCGCTTGTCCTGCAAAGCGCTTCAGCTTAGCGATAGCGGGATGACGATGACGTACGATCCTCCAGGCGCCGTCCCGATTGCCGCACTGGTCCAGATGTCCAGCGGTATCGATCCAGCCGCCAATCTGGCGACGATCGATCGGGCCTTGGCGGAGGCCACGGCGGGCGGCGCGGCGATGGCGTTTCTGCCCGAAATGTCACTGCTGCTCGACCGCGATCGGGCGCGATCGGCGGCGCATATCGTCCGCGAGGCCGACAGCCCCTGGCCCGCAGCATTGCAGGCGCTGGCGCAAAAAAATGGCATCTGGCTGCATTCGGGATCGATACCGCTGCTGTCCGACGAGGGCACACGGCGCGTGAACCGCAGCCATGTGATCGCCGCCGACGGCAGTATCCGCGCGCGATATGACAAGATCCATATGTTCGACGTCACTCTGCCAACCGGGGAAAACTGGACGGAATCGGCGGCCTATGCCGGCGGCGATGCGATTGTCGTCGTCGCAACGCCGCTCGGGCCATTGGGGCTCAGCGTCTGTTATGATCTGCGTTTTCCCGAACTTTATCGGGCGCTGGTCGATCAGGGAGCGGCGCTGATCGCGATTCCCGCCGCCTTCACAGTATCGACCGGCGAAGCGCACTGGCATGTCTTGATGCGCGCCCGCGCGATCGAAACCGGCTGTCATGTGCTGGCGGCGGCGCAATGCGGTGGTCATCAGGACGGCCGGTCAACCTTTGGTCACAGCCTTGCTGTCGATCCATGGGGAGCGGTGCTGGTCGACGCGGGGGCGGTTCAGGACGAGGCGGGGTATCGGGTGACGCTGGCGCGGATCGACCCCGCGGCGACGGAACGGGCGCGGACAGCGATCCCGCTCGCACGCTCGCGCATGGTGCGGAATATAAAACTCTAATCTGATGTGTTCAGCTTACGTCACGCGTCATTGCGAGCAAAGCGAAGCAATCCAGAGTGGCTCAGCACTACTGTGGATTGCTTCGCTTCGCTCGCAATGACGATTCCAATTGGTGACATATTCGTCCGGATCGGCACGAAGACGAATATCACAGACGCACAAAAGGCCCCGAGCGAACTCGGAGCCTTTTGGTAACTTTAGCGATCAGCCGAAATTACGGGCTGGTCGGCGCGTCGTCGTTGTTGTCCGACGCGATGATGATGCCGCCGATGATGGCTGCAAGTGCGATGATCGCGATGATCCAGCTCGAGCCTTCCAGCTCGCTCTGGCCTTCAACGGCCGAAGCTGCACGGGCTGCGGGAGCGGCCGATGCGGCAACCGGGGCTGCAATCATCGAGGTCGCTGCGAGAGAGATCGCAGCCTTTTTGAGCAGGTTCATTATATTCTCCGTCCACTGGATTAGTCTTGTCGAATCACACCGGAGAAAATCCCCGATCTGCTTCTGCACAGCCCTATTAGGCACGGCATTCAGCAAATGCAACGACGATTTGCCCTAGCCCGCCAAATCTTACCGAATTGCTAAATAGAGAGAAAATTGTTGCAAAAAGGCCACTAGCCACGCCGAACACGCTCAAAGGATTCGCTCGTCACCGGGTATCCCAAATGCCCCGGAATGCACAAAAACGCCTCGCCGTCGCGGTCTTCGATCCAGGGGGTGATCAGTTCCACCGGAAACTGACCCGAATGGTCGGCGAAACCCGTAAAATCGGGAACTTGGGCAAGGCGTTCCAGATTGCGGCGGGTGGGGAAAATGACCGACACCTCCCCCCGATCGGCCATCGCCAGCGTTTCACGCGCGCTCGCCCAGAAAATATGACTGTGCTCGGCCTCCTCGACCGTCAGTTCCTGGCTGTGCGGCGGCGCCGCGACGGCATAAAACCGCGTATCAAAGGTCCGTGCCTCTTTGAAATTCGGACACCAGCGCGTGAAGGGGACAAAGGAATCCAATGCGACTCGATCGCCGCGCGTCGCCAGCATGTCGGAGAGCAAGGTTCCGGCCAGTAGCGCCCGGCGGGCATCCGCCACCTCCGCATCGGCCAACCCCGGCCAGCCGACGGCGAGCCCCGTTTCCTCAAGCGTTTCGCGCAGCGCCGCCACCCGCGCTGCGCCATCAGCCGCATCAAGCGCGGGCGCGTGCTGGCGCGCCACCAGATAATCGTCGGGATCGACCCGTCCACCGGGAAACACGACCGCCCCCGCCGCAAAAGCCATCGTCGTCGACCGCTTGACCATCAGGATTTCGTCCGGCCCGCCGTCGGGCGACGGGCGCATGATGACCAGCGTGGCGGCGGGAATCGCGCCTTCGGGCAAATTTTCCGACGGGACCGATGGGGTCGTGATGCTGTTCATCATCAATGCGATAACCGGGCCGTGAGCCCTTGTCATCCTGGCATTGCGACACAGCAATCGGAGGTGCAAGAAGAAGGCGAACCGGTGTAGGGAGCAGGATATTGGGAATTGTCGAGATTTTGGGCGTTGCCGGCAGCCTCAGCCTGCTCGCAGGATGGCGGCTTTACCTCACCATATTGGCCACCGGGACCGCGATGCATTTCGGCTGGCTGCCGCTGCCCGAACATCTCGCCGCCTTGCAGGTGCTGGCCAATCCATGGGTGCTCGGCGTTGCGGCGGTCGGCACCCTCGCCGAATTTCTGGCCGACAAGATTGCCTGGGTCGATTCGATCTGGGACATGGTCCACAGTGTCATCCGCCCGCTGGGCGGCGCCTTGCTCGCGCTCGCGCTTGTCGATGCGTCCGATCCGACCTGGCAGGTGATCGCTTTTCTGCTCGGCGGCGGCGGCGCGCTGCTCAGCCACGGCGCCAAGGCGACGACGCGCGCGGTCGTCAACGCCAGTCCCGAACCGTTCAGCAATGCCGTGGTATCGACCGGCGAAGATGTCGCGACCGGCGGCTTGCTGGCGCTGGCCATCGCCTATCCGCCGCTCGCGATCGTGATCGCGGTGGTCATGGCCATCGCGGCGGTGATCGTGATAATCGCGCTCCGCCGCCTGCTCCGCAACATCAAGGCATCGTTGAAACGGGCGCTTGGCGACGAGCCGCCAACGGTCAGTAGCCCGCCGCCTATGCCTTAGGGCGCGGGCAGCAAGGCTTTCAGCGGCGTCTCCGTATCGGCGAGCTGCTCGGCGGTCGCCTGAACCCCGGCGGTGACAATCATCCGGCCCTGGACATAATCCTTGGTCGCATTGACGCAGTCGATTGCGATCACCCGCCCCGCTTTCAGATAGACGACCGAGAAGCTGCGCGTCGCCGGGTCGCCGCGCATCACCGCACGGTCGTGGCCGGTCGACAACCCGGCGGTCTGTAGCTTGAGGTCATATTGGTTCGACCAGAACCAGGGAATCGCATGATAGGGCGCTTCATCGCCGCAAATCCCCTTGGCGACGACATTGGCCTGATCATTGGCATTCTGCACCGATTCCAGCCGGATCACGACGCCCTCGGCAAAGTTATTCTCGTGCGCGGCGCAGTCGCCGATCGCATAAATGTCGGGGAGGCTGGTCTTGCACAGCCGGTCGACGAGCACGCCATTGCCACCGGCAGCGCCCGCGGCGATCAGCGGCTCGACCGCGGGAGCGATGCCGATGCCGACGATGACCAGATCGGCGGCAATGACTTCACCGTCAGCGAGCCGCACCCCGGTGACATGGTGCTCACCCTCGATCGCTTCGACCGCGACGCCGAGCCGCAGGTCGACGCCATGCTCGCGATGCTCGCGCTCATAGAAGCGCGAGAGTTCGGTCCCCGCGACGCGCGCCAACACGCGGTCCTGCGCTTCGAGGAGCACGACCGTCTTGCCCGCTTTGCGCAGCACCGCCGCGGCTTCCAGCCCGATATAGCCGCCGCCGATGACAACGATCTGGTTCGCGGTGTCGGACGCCGCCTTCATCGCATCGGCATCGGCGCGGGTCCGCACGCCCTGAACGCCCGGCAGGTCGCCGCCCGGGATCGGCAGCATCCGCGGGCTGCCGCCGGTCGCCCAGACCAGCTTGCCGTAACCGATCGTCTTGCCGCCGTCCGTGGTGACGTGGTGCGCCGCGGGATCGACCGACACGACCCGCGTTCCCAGCAGCATTGTCACCTCGCGCTCGTCCCAGTATTTGGCGGGACGCAGCTGGATGCGTTCGAATTCCTTTTCGCCCGCGAAATACTCTTTCGACAACGGCGGCCGCTCATAGGGCAGTTCGGGTTCGTCGCCGATGATCGCGATGCTGCCGGTGAATTTCTGGGTGCGCAGCATGATCGCGGCTTGCGCGCCGCCATGGCCGGCACCGACAATCACCACGTCGAAGTGCATCAATACCTCTCCCGCAATTCGTTCGCGCGTCCCTTGCACGGGATGCAGAGTGAGACAAGCAGCACCCCCTGCCCGTCGGCAAAGAAAAACTTGAGGCGCGCACCGTGCCGACCCGGTTGCCGAACCCGTCAGTCGCGGCGCGCGAGGCGGGCGCGAATGGCCGCGGTATAGGTGCGGCCGACCCTGAGTTCGGTACCGTCGGTCAGGACCGCGATCAGCGAATGAAACTGCCCGCCCTTCACGCGTTCGACCGCGTCGATCCGCACCATCGTGCTGCGGTGGATGCGCAGAAACTGCTGCACCGGCAATTGCCGTTCCAGCGTCGCCAGATTTTCGTTGTACAAATAGCTTTGGCCGTCGGCGTGGATGCGGACATAATCGCGTTCGGCCGCGACATGGGTGATACTCTCGGGCTTGATGCGGATATATTCGCCGCCTGCCCGCACCCATAGTTCGGCCATATGCGGCCGCGACGCATCGCCGGTGGCACGCAAATTGGCCACTACTTCTTCCAGCTCGCGGATGCGGTCGGCGCTGTTCGACTGCTCGGCAACCGCACGCGCACGCTCCATCGCGGTCTGGAACCGTCCGGTTTCGATCGGCTTGGTCACATAATCCACCGCGCGCGCCTCAAAAGCGCGCAGCGCCTGGTCATTGAACGCGGTGACGAAAATGACGGCGGGCGCAGGATCGGGCAAGTGCCGGATCAGGTCGAACCCACTGCCTCCCGGCATCCGGATGTCGAGCAAGATGATGTGGCAGGGGTTAGCCGCCAGCCAGTCGATGGCCTGCGCGACATTGCCCGCCTGACCGACCTCGCCAACCCAGGGCAATTGCTGCGCGAGCCGCACCGCACGGCGCCGGGCCAGCGGCTCGTCGTCGACCACCAAGATCGACAAACGCTGCATCAGACCGCCCAGGGAAGGCGGATTTCGGCGCGGAACAGCGCCGGGGTCAATTTGGTTTCAAATCCGCTGTCGGCGCCAAAGCGCGCCGACAGCCGTTCGGCGACATTGCGCAATCCGATCCGGCTGCCCGGTCGCACAGCACTTTCTTCGACCGAACAAAGATCATTCTCGACCCGAATGCCGAGACGATCGCCTTCCCGCCACGCGGTGATCCGGATCCCGACTTCCCCGGTACAGGGCTCGACGCCATGGCGGACAGCATTTTCGACCAGCGGTTGCAGGATCAAATTGGGGACCAGCGCCTGAAGCGCGGCTTCCTCCACATCAATGGTGAACCGCATCCGATCCGGGAAACGCTCGCGCTCGATCTCCAGATAATCCTCCTGCAAGGCGAGTTCGGCCGCCAAAGTGACGTCCTTCATCGGATCGAGTTCCAGCGTCTGGCGGAGAAACGCCGACAGCGACACCATCATCCGCTGCGCCCGTGCGGTCGCCCCCTCCTCGACCAGCCCCATCGCCGAATTGAGCGTGTTGAACAGGAAATGCGGATTGATCTGATAGCGCAGCGCGCGCATCTGCGCCGATAGCGCCTCCTCGCGCGCCAGCGCCAGACTGCGCTCGCGGTCGCGGACATCAAAGCTGTAGATCAATGCGACATAAAGGCATGACCAGCCAAAAAACATCGCGGTGCTGGAAATCATCGTGTGTCCGAACTGGACATTGTCGAACACCCAGCTGTCGGGCCGCGCCATCCACAGATAGATGACAATGTCGATCACGCTGTAGATCGCTGCAGCCAGGATCGAGAACGTAAAGGCGATCACGACCTTGGTGAAGATCGATACGGCGCGCAGCCGGAACAACAGCGCGGTGACCACCAAAGTCAGCGCGGCTCCAAAGCTGTTCAACACCACCTTGCCGAATGCCGACGCGATCGGATCGGTCCCGGCAATGCCCCACAACAAGCTGTCCGAAAGCAGCACGCACAGCCAGAACAGAGCCGCCAGCTTGACCGTTGTCGCGGTAATCGCCTTGCGTTCCTGCGGGGTCGCCACGCCCAGTGGGGCGTGCGGATTGGCGCCGCCGCGGATCAACCGGGCCTGTTGCGCCTGTTCCTCTGAAACGCTCGTCATCACCGACAAGCCATTGGTAGAAAACTCCACCCGTTCATTGTCGCCTGCAAGCCAACTGCCGGTTTCCCCCCTCATCCTTTGACGCCGATGCGATAGCATTGCTGCGCCATGAAACATATCGACCCGTCATCATATCCCGCGTTGCAGTCGGACGTCGATCCCCGCGCTCGCGATGACCGGACCATCGTCCTGGTAACGATTTCGCGGTATCGCGGCGAGGACGCCATTTCGCGAATTAAATCGGTGCTCCCCGGTTCGGAGATCATCAACCTGTCCCAGCTGTACGTCGATCGCGACGTCACCGATATCGTCGCCGAGCCCATCTCCTCTCCCGCGCCCGCGCCCGCGCCGCTGACTCACCGGCAGCGGGAGATTCTGGACTATCTGCTGAGCGGCCTGTCGAACAAGGAAATTGGCCGCAAGCTTGGGCTGTCGCATTTTACGGTGCGCAACCATGTGTCGAACATCTTGCGCATTCTGGGCTATCCGTGCCGCCGGGCAATGCGCCGGTCGCTGAACGCCGGGGCGGTGCTGCCGAACTTTCCCACCAGCTTGGCGGCCTGACCACCGCAAGAACGACGCAGGGCGATGATCGTCGGCGCCCGCGCGGCATGCGCCAACCGGCTTTTCGCATCGACGATGATCGACCGAACCCGGCGCCCGACCGGACGCCAGATATAAAGATGTCAGCCCCTGCATCGACGCCATCCCAAGGAAATTATCGATAGCGCGACCCTAGCGGAGCATAGGCGCGAACCCAATCGACCGCAGGAACCGGTACATGGGGCTTTCCAACCTCTAGGGTACTGGCGTCTCCAGCGCGATGCCATGTTGCCGCAGCCATGTTACGACCGCCCGCCGCGCCTGCAATGTTTCGGTATTCAACAGCCGGTCGGGGGTCATGAACAGATAACGCTGAAACGTCTGTCCCTGCGCATTGCGCGCGGTGGCTGGCGCGCCTGCGTCCAGGAGCGCGAGCACATAGCGCGGTTCGTTGATCTGCGCCGCAACATGCAGCGGCGCGTTGCCGGTCGCATCGGCCAGCGCGGCGCTGGCGCCCGCCGCCAACAGTCGGCTGAATTGGCGGTCATTCTCGGCGAGCATGGCCGACATCAGCGGTGTGCGGCCGTTGCTGCGATTGGGCGTATCGGGGCTTGCTCCGCGCGCCAGCAATATCTCCAGATAGGCCGGACCGCGCGCCATCGCCGCATAATGCACCGCGGTATCCCCGTCGCGATCAGGCAACAGCGGGTCGCCCCCGGCATCCAAAATCGCGCGCATGTCACTGGGCGCGGCGCCTCGAAAGATGAGCTGCGTCATGGCCGGACGGCGCGGCGAATCGGGCGTCGTCGCCGGCGGCTTGGCCGCGGCATCCGGTTCGCGCCCGCTGGATAGGCTGGCTGGCAGACCGATGGACACAGCGGCGCCGAGCAGCGGGAGCGCCCATATCATGCGTCGCTGATCGGACCTTGCCATCACATCAACATCCCCTGCGACCATCACAAAACAAAGCCCGTCGATGCACCGGTACGCCGCCCGCCCTGCCACCGCAGGGCGCGCGGCCCTATCCCGCCAGACGACGTCCGCCCGGCTGCGATCATTCGGTCAGCACCGCATCCGGACGGGAGAGCGAGCGATGGCACCCTGTTCTCACGGCAAAGCGACGGCCAGCCGATCGATGCTCGCCTCCGCCGGGCTATTCATGCTTGTCATGCCTGGCATCGTCGGCGTTCGGGCAACAGACGCGGCGGCGTTGGATCGATCGCCGGAGTTTCGCGAATGTATCCGCGACAGCGGGGGCGTCACCGCGACGATGCAGGACTGCATCGGGGGCGAATATCGGCGGCTCGATCAGGCGCTGAACACGGCGTATCGCGGCGCGCTGCGCCGGTTGCCAAGTGACACGGCGCGATCGCGGCTGCGCGCGTTGCAGCGGACGTGGCTGAAAAACCGCTGGGATGTTTGCACTGACGAGGTGGCCAGCTCGGGAATGGCGGGCGGTTCCGGCGGCCTCCTGATCGAGGGGAATTGCCGCTTGCGCATCGTGGCGGATCGCACCCAGTGGCTGCGGGACTATCCGCAGCCTCTCCCTAACGGACGATAGGGGAAGCCGATGGACACGATCGAAATCGCCAAACTGCTGCTCTTTTCGGGCGCCGCCTCGATGCTTTTTTCCACCTTTCTCGGTTTTTTGATGCTGGTGCCGATGCAGCCATGGGGGCGCCAACTGCTCCAGGGCATGAATTTCAAACAATTTGGCGCCGCTCATCTTGACTGGTTGATGCTGGGGTTGATGCAGGGGCTGGCGGGTGGGCTTGTCATCGTCTTTGCCGTCGAACCTGCGCCGTCGGCCGTGTGGGCAATGATCCTGGGGGGCTGGCTCAATCCCCTCGCCTATGTTTTTCGAGCATTTGGCGTGAATGCCTTTGCATTCGGCGGCGGTGCGACGCAGCGGCTGGCCGCGACGCTGGGATTGGGTTCGAGTGTGGCAATCGCTTATGCCTGGGTGGCGATCCTCTCGGCGTGCTGGGACGGCTGGAGATGATCCCGCTTCGGCCCGCGACAGCGCAACCGTGCACTACGCAGGTTGCCGCGCCGCGGCGGACACGGTGGTTCGCGCCATGCGGATGAAAATCGCCCGCTTTCCGTCATCCAGCCACCTTACCCGACCGACGATTTTGTTCGCCCGCGTCATGACGGCGGGATTGTTCATGGCGCATGCGGTGGTGCGGATCGCCAATGGCACGATCCCTCAGTTCGGCCAGTTCATGGAAGGACAAGGATTTCCTGCCGGCGAAGCGCTGGTATGGGCGATCACCCTGACCGAGCTGGTGGCGGGCTTCCTGATGATCGTCGGCCGCTTTGTCCGCCCCGCGGCGGCAGCGCTGCTGGCGATTGCAGTGGGCGGCATTGTCCTGATCCACCGCCATGCTGGCTGGTTCGTCGGCGAACATGGCAACGGCGGCGTCGAATATAGCGCCGCGCTGATCATCCTCTTGTTGCTGATCATGGCGGACGATCAGGATCGCCAGCCGCGCCTAGAAATTCCATGACGTGCTAGCCCATCGCGATGGTTGCGGCCAACTGCCGATAGCGTCAATTTGAACCGTCAATTTTTGGGGTCATGCCCGCCGGTGCTCCCCCCTCGCGCCCTTTGCGGGCGAAACGACACCAGAGATTCCCATCCGCCAAAGGGTCGCTTGGTGGCGAAGGGGCTCGCAGTGATGCGAGCCCCTTCCTACACCGCCGGAGAAATGCGAACCAGTACCTCATGGTGCTGGCATCGACGGTGGCATTGCGCGACCAAGTAACGACTGACGCCGCGATATCTGGCGACAGTGGAGTTTCAGTGCGACATGCAAATGCCAACCGCCGAACGAATTCTGGTTGCCGACGATCACCCCGTGTTCCGCGACGGAATGAGCCGCCTGGTCGGCGGCGCGTTTCCGCACGCCGATGTTGTCGAAGCGGGCAATGTCGATGAGATTATGGCGCTGGCCGGCGTCGGCGCCGCGCCCGCCGTTTTCATCCTAGACCTGATGTTTCCGGGCATGGACCCCGCGACCACCATTGCCACCCTTCGCGGTCAGTTTCCTACCTCGTCGATCATCATCATTTCCATGTCAGATGACCCCGAAACGATCCGGCGCGTCATGCAACAAGGCGCCGACGGATTCATTGGAAAAGCGATGCCGTCCGATGCGATGTTATCGGCCATCAAAGCGGTACGAAACGGCGATACGATGGTCCTGGTCCCCGAGACGGCTTCGATTGTTCCACCGCCGCCCCCATCACAGGCCCGCGTTCAGGAACTCACGCCGCGTCAGCGCGATGTCCTAATTCAATTAGCAATGGGCAAGACCAACAAGGAAATCGGCCGTCAACTCGACATATCGCCGTTCACGGTGCGGATTCATGTATCGGCGCTGCTGCGGATATTGGGTGCCAATACGCGATCGGAAGCCGTGAAAAAGGCCGGTGCGCTGGGCATCCAATAGCCGCATCGTAAAACCGCTCCGTCCTACCCCCGGCGGCTGCGCAAAGCCGCGATCGCCGACCGCAACTCCGCGGGTTGCACCGGTTTTTTGAGGATAAGAACGCTCGCGTCGGCGATCCTTTGCTCAATCGCTATTTCATCATGCCCGGTCATCACGATTGCCATCGGGGCCGGGTTTTGATCGCGGTGGAGTGCGATGCAGTCAGCACCGGTCACCCCGCCCCCGATGTCGAAATCGGTGACGATCAGATCGCATGGCTGCGCGTGCGGCGGCACCGTGGACCAGGCGGTAACATCGGCGCCCCATGTCCGCAGCAGGTCGGCCGTCGCATCAAGCACATCGATGTCATCTTCGACGAGCAGGATGCGCAGGCCGTGCAGCGGCACGGCATAGCTGGTGTTGCGACCAACCGTGCGCAACGGCAACGCAGCGGCCGCGGCCAACCCGTGAATGGCGACGCCCGTCCCCCGCCCCGGCGTTGAGCGTATTTCGGCATCAAGACCCATCAGCGCGCCCAATCGCTTGACGATCGACAGGCCCAGCCCGACACCCTGCATATCGGCGCTGCCCAATTTGCGGATCTGATAAAATTCGTCATACAGCCGCGGCAAATGCTCGGCCGCGATGCCTGGGCCGCGATCGACGACCCAAATCGAAACATTGTCGCCGCGCGGGCGACAGCCGACCAGAACTGGACCGCGCGGGGCATATTTGATCGCGTTCGACACCAGATTTTGCAACATGGTCAGCAAAAGCGCCCGATCGGCCAACACGATGCGACGCGAGGCAACGAAGCGCAGATCGACCCCGGCCCATTGCGCGCTGACCTGATTCTGTTGTTCGAGCATACGGAACAGCTGGGCGATGGCCACCGGTTCAAGCTTCGGCGTCACCGCGCCGCTGTCGAGCGTGGAAATATCGAGCAGCGAGCGAAACAGCTCGGCAACCCCCTGTAACGATCGATCGATCCGATCGACGATGGTGCGCTGCTCGGGCGCCAGACCGGTTTGGGTCAGACTGTTGAGGAATAACCCGATCGCATGAACCGGCTGGCGCAGGTCATGGCTGGCCTGGGCCAGAAAACGTGATTTTGCGGTGTTCGCCTCCTCGGCGGCGCGGCGCGCTTGCTCGATATCACGAAGCAGCGTCTGGATGTAGATCGGTACGATTAATGTCGTCAGCGACAGGGTAAACACCAGGATGGGATTGGCGCGCCAATAAGGCGTCAGCGCCGTGATCACGGCTAGCGTGAATTGCACCATCACACCCGCGATGATCATGTAGCGCGACCCATAACGCAGGCCGTTGCCGACGGTGACCCACATGATGATCGCGTAAGTAGGCAGCATTGCGGCGCCCCCCGCGATGAGCGCGAACCCCAGCCCCGCAAAATCATTGATCATCCCGAAAATCCGGCGCGCCGGATAATGGCCGGGAAAGCGAATGATCAGATATAGCTGCCCGGCAGCGACTGGGGCGTAACATGCAAAATAGGTGAGCACTTCGATCGCCCACGGCTGAATCCGCTGTTCGGGCGAAGTGATGATGCTCGCGCCGATCGCATAAGCGGAAACGAGCATGAGGATGAACATGCGGATCCACGCCTGCATCTCCTCCGACCGCTCTTCGATCGGGGTGCTTTTCAGGCGGCGGAAGATCATCTTTGCGATAAACTTTTCTGTCACAGCGAACGCTCGGCCGGCCAAATTATCATCACGAAGCCAAAGCGCCATGACGAGCTGAACAGTCCGCAGGTTCTAAAGCGCGATAACGTACCGCGCTTCGTCCCACGGAGCGCGGTGTGGCACAGATTTTTCCGCGCGTCCGCCACAAGGACCAGGCCATCGTCGCAGCAGACACGCGGTTATGCCGCCGCGCACCGTCAAAAAGCCTGTTTGACGTTGATCAAGACGCCCTGATCGGCCCCCGCTCCGCTATTGTGGCGACGCGTATATTCGACATCGACCGCGGTTCGGTCACCGATCATCATCTCGACGCCAAAGCCCATCAACAACCGACTGCGCGCATACCCGGTCAGGGGAACGGCGTTGAACGGCCCCGATATCTGATCGAAATAGGCGACCAGGGCCTGACCGTCGCGTTCGACGTCGCGCTGATATTCCAGGCGCAAGCGCGGCAGGAAAAAGCCGTTTTCGACCGCTATGCGATAATCGATTTTCGCGCCCGCCCCGATCGATGTGAACGCGACATCCTGATCCAGATAGGTGAGGTCGAACACCGAGCCGCTGTTTTCGGTATAGCCGTTGAGCGTACCGCGCTGCGCATCAATCCGCGCATAAGGGGTGAAGCGCCAGTCGCCGCTTTCGATGTCGGCGCCCGCGGACACCGAACCGAACCACTGACGGCCGCTGCGCGACGAATTGACCATCATGCCCGACAGGGTGACATAGCGGCGCAGATCGAAATCGAGCCACTGATAGCCTGCCAACCAGTCCACATAAAGACCGCCGCCGAGCAGATGACTGCCATAGATGGCCAGCGTTTTGGCTTCGCCCTCGCTCTGCGATCCGTTGCGACCGATGTCGGTCGTCTCGCGGCCCAGGCCGACGCCGATGCCGGCGACAAAAGAGGGGTTGAACCGATAATCAGCGCCAAAAGTGACCCCTTCGGATTCGAACCGTTCGGACGGACGCCCGGTTTTTTCGTCGCGATCGCCCCAGCGGATCGTGCCACCCGCCCAAATCGTGAGCGGCATGGCGGCGTTGCCGGACCCTGCGCCACCCGCCGCCGCCTGCGCCTCATCGGTGGGCGGCGCCGCCGCTCCGATCGCACCGCCGCCCAGCATTCCGCCCGCCAGCGAGCCGGCTTGGGTATTGGCGCCGAAACCGCCCGACTGGCGGTTTGGCCAACCAACCGCATTGCCGCCCGCATTGGCACAAACCGGGTTGGTCCACGCGGTCATCGTATCGATGCAATGATCCGATGCGTTGATCCGCAGCGAGTTGTTGAACCCGCCGCCGCCGCCGCCACGGCGCAGCCCCTCCAGCCGGCGATTGAAGTTACCGACCTGGGTATCGACAAAGCGCCGCGCCGAATTGACCTGCGCCTGGATCAGTCCGCGCACTTCGGGATCGTTGGCGGGATTGGGCCGCGCGACGATCTGTAGGGTGTAGGTGATCGTCGCGGTCGAGGGCGTGCCGCCCGTGCTGTCGGTGACCGTGATCGCAAAGCTGGTGTCGCCCGATCCGGCCGGGGTTCCGGCGATGACCCCGGTCGCCGCGTCGATCGTGAGCCCCGGCGGCAGCGATCCCGAACTGACGACAAAGCGGTAGGGCGCAATGCCACCGGTCGCGGTCACCCGCTGACTATAGGCGACACCCTGCGTGCCGCGGGGCAGCGTCGCCGGGGTTATCGTGATCGCGGTATTGCCGACCGCCAGCGTCACATCGGCGGACCCCACCTGGCCATTGGCGTCGGTGACGTTGACGGTGAAGGCAAAATTGCCCGCTGCCGTCGGCGTTCCCGACACGATTCCGCCCGCCGACAGCGACAGCCCTGCGGGCAGCGCGCCGCCGCCAAGGGCAAAGCTGTAAGGCGCCGCCCCGCCGGTGGCGGTCAGCGTCGCCGTATAGGCGGCGCCCGCCGTGGCGACCGGCAAACTCGTGGGAGTCACCGCAACCAAGGGCGCGGCGACGGTCAGGCTGTAATTGCCCTGCACCGTGAACGGCGCCCCGGCCCCGGTCGATCCCGTATCGGCGGCGGTGACCGCAAAGTTGAACGATCCCGACGCCGTCGGCGACCCGGAAAGCAGTCCGGTCGACGGATTGAGCGTAACGCCCGCCGGCAGATTGCCGGTCAAGCTGTAGCTGTAGGGACCGACCCCGCCGGTTGCGGTAATCGCCTGGTTGAACGCCGCCGCATAAGTGGCGGTAAAGCTGCCCGTCGCGGGGTTCAGCGCCAGGGTCGGGGCGTTGACGACAAGCGTAAAGGTCTGAACCGTGTTAAACGGCCCGCTGCCGGTCGAGGCATCGGTGCCGGAGACAGCCAGCGCAAAGCTGCCCGCGCTGGCCGGCGTTCCCGACACGGTTACGCTGTTCGCGCTGCTGCCGCTGATCGCAAGCCCGGTCGGCAGGTTCGTGACCTGATAACCCGCAAAGGGCTGCGCGCCGCCACTGAAGGTAAAGGTCTGGCTGTACGCCATCCCCGCCGTCGCGGTGAGCGGACCCTCCGCCGCGATCGTGATCGCCGGATTGCCGACGGTAATCGTCACGGTCGCTGGAGCCGAGGTCCCGCCCGGGTTGGTCGCGGTGTAAGTGAAGCTGTCGCTCCCCGCGAAACCCGCATTCGGCGCATAGGTGATGGTAGTACCGCTGGCGACGGCGGTGCCGTTGGCGGGGGGTGCCACAATCGCGACGCTCGCGGCCGTGCCACCCGTGATCGTGAGCGCAATCGGGTTCGCCGCGCTGCCATAGGCAACCGTCGCCGACACCGGATTGGCGACCGGCGCGGACTGCTCGATTTGCAGGGAATAGTTTTGCGTCGCGGTATAGGGGCCGCTGCCCGTGCTGCTGTCGGTCGCCGTTACCGTGAAGTTGAAGGTACCCGATGCCGTTGGCGTACCCGAAAGCACCCCGGCCGCCGACAGCGTCGTTCCTCCGGGCAGGGCCCCGCCGGTCACCGCATAGCTGTAGGGCGCCGTGCCGCCGATCGCCGGGTTCAGCGGCGCCATATAGGCAAAACCGACCTGGCCGCCCGCCAGCATTGTCGGCGGCAATGACACGATCGCGGCGCCGATCGTCAAACTATAGGCGCGGCTGCCGCTCTGCGCATTCGCATCGGTCGCGGTGAGGGTGAAATTATAGGTGCCGCCCGCCGTCGGGGTACCCACGATAGCGCCGCTGCCCGACAGGGTCAGGCCGGGCGGCAGTGCGCCCGCGGTCACCGTATAGCTATAAGTCGCGACCCCGCCCGACGCGACGGCTGTCTGGCTGTAGCTCGCCCCGACGCTGCCGTTGGGTAGCGTTTCCGGCGCGATGCTGATCGTCGGTGCGGGGACGTTGATCGTATAGGCCTGAGCGATGGTGAACGGCGAACCGGCCCCGGTCGAGCCGGTGTCCGTCGCGGTAACGGTGATCGGGTAGCTGCCCGGAGCGGTTGCGGTACCGCTGAGCGTGTTGCCGCTGAAATTCAGGCCGGCGGGCAAGGCACCGGTCAGCGCATAGGTGAACGGCCCGACACCCCCACTGGCGCTAAAGGCCTGCGCGAATGCGGCATTATAGGGCGCGGTCAGCGTCCCCGCCCCCGGCGTCATCGTGAACGCCGGTCCCGCAACGACAAGGGTGA
Source organism: Sphingopyxis sp. (assembly GCA_013823985.1). Lineage (GTDB taxonomy): Bacteria > Pseudomonadota > Alphaproteobacteria > Sphingomonadales > Sphingomonadaceae > Sphingorhabdus_B. Next base: position 43,149 of record PNNB01000044.1, on the reverse strand, counting down.
AGGTCTGGCTGGCATTAAACGGCCCGGTGCCGGTCGAAGCGTCGGTCGCCGAGACGGTGAGCGTAAAGCTGCCCGCGCTGGTCGGTGTTCCGATGATCTCGACGGTGTTAAAGCCGCTGCTCCCCGCCTGCATCCCGGCGGGCAGGCCGGTGACCTGATAATTGGTGAAGGGCTGGGTCCCGCCATTGAAGGTGAATGTTTGACTGAAAGCCGTGCCGACCGTCGCGGTCAGCGGCCCGCCCGCAGTGACCGTGATCGCCGGATTGGCAACGCTGATCGTCACCGTCGCCGGAGCCGAATTGGCGCCATTGTTGCTGGCGAGATAGGTGAAGCTGTCAGCTCCGGCAAAGCCGGTATCGGGGATATAGCTGATCGTCATGCCATCGACCACCGCGCGGCCATTCGTGGGGGGCGTGACCACCGCGACCGAATTGGCGGTGCCGGTGATGCTGAGCGGAATGGGGGTCAGTCCGGCGCCATAGGGCACGCTCGCGGTGACGGCGCCGACGACGGGCGGCGTGTTGACGATATTGATCGAATAGCTTTGCTGGACGACCGAGGGGCCGGTGCCGCTGTTGCTGTCGGTCGCTGTGACCACGAAACCGAACAGATTGGCCGTCGTCGGCGTGCCGGTGATCGCCCCCGACGCCGACATCGTCAGGCCATAGGGCAATTGGCCCGACGTCACGACATAGGTGTAGGGCGCCACGCCGCCGGTCGCCGGATTGATCTGCGCCGAATAGGCGACATCGGTGGCGCCATCGGGCAAGGTCGTGGTCGGCAGGACGAGCGCCGGAACATCGACGGTAAGCGTGTAGGCGCGCGCGCCGCTATACGGTCCTGGCGCGGGCGTCGCGTCGGTTGCCGTGATCGTAAATCTGCGCGCCCCGCCCAAGGTCGGCGTCCCGGCCAGTGTGCCGTCGGATGCGAGGGTGAGCCCGGGCGGCAAACTGCCCGAGGTAACCGCAAAGCTGTATGGCCCGATCGACCCGTCAACGGTAATTGCCTGGCTATAGGGGACGCCAAAGGTCGCGTTGGGCAGCGTCAACGGCACCAGTTCGATGAACGGCGGCGCAATCGTCACCGTATAGTTGCGGCTGGCCGAATAGGGTCCGGGCGTGCCGCTGCTGTCGGTGGCCGTAATCGTGAAGTTGGCGTTGCCCGCGGCGATCGGCGTTCCCGACAGGGTGCCGTTAGGGTCAAAGGTCAGCCCCGCGGGTATGGTACCGGCGGTCACCGCATAGCTATAGGGCGCCGTGCCGCCATCGGTGGTCAGGATCGCACTGTACAGGATGCCGACGGTCCCGTTCGGCAGCGTGTCTGGCTGAATATCAAGCGGTACATCGTCGTTGAGGATCGTCCCGGTGCCGGGGTTCGCACCAATGGTCGCGTTGGTCACGCCGGACATGGTGACCGTAAAGCTTTCGTCGGCTTCGGGCGCCGTGTCGCTGTTGATCGTCACCGGCAGCGTCTTGCTGGTTTCGCCAGACGCAAAGAAAATTCCGCCGGTCGTGCCGACATAATCGCTGCCTGCGGTCGCGGTGCCGTTGGCCGTCGCGACATTGACCGACACCCCCAGGCTGCTCGGCGCATCAAGCGTCAGCACGAAATTCAGCGTCCGGTTACCCAGATTGCCCTCGACGATCGACGGGCTGCTGATCGACAGCGTCGGCAGGGGATCGTCGTTGGTGATCGTTCCCGTTCCTTGCGACCCGTTGACAAATGCGCCGGTCACATTGGCGATCCGGACAAAGAACCGTTCGTCGCCTTCGTTCAGCACGTCGCCGTTGACGAGCACGGTAAAGGTCGCCGACGACGCACCCGCCGGGATCACCACGGCGGTCTGACTGTTCGGGACAAAATCCTCGCCCGCCGTTGCGGTGCTGGCGAATGTCGCAATGTCAAAGGTCACCCCGGCTGATGTGGCGGGCGCGGACAATTGCACGGTGAAGACTGCATTCGTCGTCCCGCTGTTGCCCTCGGCAACCGTCACGTCCGTGACCGAGATGCTGGGGAAATCATCGTTCAGGATCGTGCCCGTCGCGCTCGCCGGGGCGCCGACCGTGTAACCTGCGCCCGGCGCCAGCGTGATCACCACCGTCTCGTCGGGTTCGATGGTGCCATTGTTGTTGGGATTGACAATGATCGTCTGACTGGTTGCACCGGCAGCGATGACCACCGACGTTCCGATCGGGGCATAGTCGTTGCCGTTAATCGCGTCGCCGCCGATCGTATAATTGATCGTGAGCGGTGCCGTGGCCGCCGCGCTCAGCGCGACCGTATACACCAGATTCGGCCCGTCGTTTTCGACGACGCTTGCCGGAGAAACCGTAATCGACGCGCTTGGCAAATCGTCGTTCAGGATCGTCCCGGTCGCAGAAGAGGGTACGCCGACCACATAACCCGCCCCGGCGGCAATGTTCAGGACAACGGTTTCATCCGCCTCGACTGCGCCATCGGCTGTCGGGTCGATCGTGACGATCGCGGTGGTGGCGTTGGCCGGAATCGTGACCGACGCCACGCCGCCGCTGTAATCCGTTCCCGCGGTTGCGGTCCCCGACGTCGTCAGATTGACCGTCAGCGGGCTGGCGCTCGCTGCGCTGCGCGCGACGGTGTAAACCAGATTGGTCGCGCCATCTTCAGAAACTGAGGCCGGCGCGACGGCGATCGTGACGGTCGGCGCTGCAATGACGTTGATCGTCAGCGTTTCCAGCTCGAAATACTGGCCCGGGCCGGTGCTTGCGTCGGTAACACGCAACGAGATATTGGCTGTGCCTGTCCCCGTCGGGGTCCCGGTAATCTGCCCGCTTGTGGACAGGCTGAGCCCGAATGGCATGGGCGTTCCGGGCGGCTCGGTTGCATAGATATAGGGCGACACGCCGCCGTTGGTCGCCAGCTGCGCCGATGCCGCCTGCCCCGACACCAGCGTGACGGTCGGAGTTGCCAGCGACAGGCTCGGGTTCTGGACCGTTCCGGTATATCCTTTGTCGACAAAGAACGCCGTTGGCGTCGTGCTGTCGGTGGCGCGCACACTGAATGAATAGGCGCCGCGCTGGGTCGGCGTACCGCTCAATACCCCGCTGGACGAGAGCGACAAGCCGATTGGAAGCGCACCCGCTTGTAGCGCGTAAGTATAAGGCGCGACCCCGCCCGTCGTCGTCAGCGTTTGCGAAAACGGGATACCAGCGGTCAACGTCGGCAGGGTTCCGGGCGTCACGGTCAAAGGCGAGGCCGATGCATTGATCGTGACCGTAAACCGAATGTCACCGGAGCCGGCCAAAGAGCCATCGGAAAGTTCAAAGACGTCCGTGGAACCAATCCCGGTCGCACCATTGTGACTATAGTCCAGAAACCATTGGCCGCCCGTACGCCTGGTGGTGGCGGTGCCATGATCCTCAAAGTCCGCGGGGCCGAAAGACCCACCATCGATATCGCCGAGACCTCCGTTTCCGGGAAATTCGCAGTCGGAGATGTTGATCGTCACGGTGCCGCCGCTGGTCACAGTGGCGCTCTGCGGCGGACATTCCGCCGACGTATGTTGCGCGTCAGCCGTCTGCGGCAACATGGCGCCAAACACGATCAGCACCGCAATTGCCATCCAACGCGCCATCGCCGTGCGCAAAACCGCCAGATTCATGATAGTCCGTTCCCCGCGCAGCCCGCCAGATGGCAAAGGCGCCCGCGGCGGACCCTAGAAGCGAAGGCGAGGCCCCACTAGAATGACAAACGTACTAGGTCACATAAAGCAGGTCGCCGAACTAGGTGAAATCCCACCGCTTTTGCCCGTCACCAACCGCGTCCCAAGCGCCGCTCGGACGCGCTTGCGGCGCCAAGGGGTGGCACATCGCGCCACACGGAAAATGGTGCGCGCCGCTGCTAAGCCAAAAGCGTCCGGCAGCGCTGCCGCGCCAACGCGCGAACCAATACCAGCAATAATTTGGGAGAATGGTGCCGCTTACAGGACTCGAACCTGTGACCCCATCATTACGAATGATGTGCTCTACCAACTGAGCTAAAGCGGCAACGAGGCGCGCCTGTAACAGCGCGGTGAGGGGAAAACAAGCATCGTTCGGCAACGAACGGCCGCGACCATTATCGCGGCGCCGGTTTGGACACTCCCGGCCAGGAATCGAATGCGGCCCGTCACCAAATCCTCAGAAAACATCGGTAATCGCTATGCGTCGGGATGAACGTCCAATACCTCAAACTGCCCGGGATACCCGCCTGTCTCCAGGTATCAGACCTTGATGGATGCTTCGTCGTGATCAGCACCCCGTCGGACGGGAAATGGTGCCCAGAAGAGGCACGGTTCGAGTCCTCATGCGACACCATATCAACCGTAAGGTGTGGAAGTCACTAGTTTTCCATCCTCATAGCGACGCATGATTGTGCTAGACAACACATCACAAAAGGTGGAATGAAGGGTGGAATGAAAACCAACGCCCTCACCGCTCTGTCTGCTAAGAACCTACCAGTTGGCAAACATGCTGACGGGCAAGGGTTGTGGCTATGGAAGTCCGGCAAAGCTCGTGGGAGCTGGGTATTGCGCTTGGTCATGCAAGGCAAGCGGAGAGAGATGGGGCTCGGACGCTGGCCGGATGTGTCGCTTGCTGAGGCGAGAACCAAGGCGGCGGATGCCAGGAAGGCTGTGAGAGACGCTGTGGACCCGCTGGAGCAACGTAGGCGGGCAAAAGTCTCTGTCACTCATCTCACCGTCAAAAAAGCCGTGGAGGGCTGTTTTCAGGCCAAACAGGCGGAGCTCAAAGGCGATGGTAAGGCGGGTCGGTGGATGTCGCCTATGAACGTCCATGTCTTTCCGAAGATTGGGAAGCTCCATATCGAGAAGCTGGACCAACACGAGCTGGTCAAATTGCTCGAACCGTTGTGGCATACGAAGCCGGAAGTGGCTCGCAAGGTAATGAACCGCTTTAACCTTACGCTCCAGCACGCGGCGGCGCTGGGGCTATCTGTGGACCTGCAAGCGACACTCAAGGCCAAGGCGCTCCTTGGCAAGCGTCGGCATGTCGCTCAGCACATTCCTTCCCTGCCGTATGCCGATGCGCCGAAATTCTATGGATGGCTCAAAGGGAAGTTAGCGGATTCGGCGCGGGCGTTGCGTTTCCTCATGCTCACCTGCACCCGTACCAGTGAAGTGCGGTTGGCCACGTCTGATGAGATTAAGGACGGGGTGTGGATTATCCCTGCTGAACGGACCAAGACTGGCCGTGAGCATCGTGTCCCGCTTACCGATGAGGCGCTGTCGATCATCGAAGGGAAATCGGGTCTTCTCTTCCCTACCGCTACCGGCAAAGCGATGAGCGATATGGCGATGTCAAAGTTCATGAAAGAGAACGGCTATGAGGCTCGGCCCCATGGGTTGCGAGCTACGTTCCGGACGTGGGCTGAGGAATGCACTGACGCCAGCCACGAGACGAAGGAAGCGTGCCTTGGCCATGCTGTCGATAGCGGGGTGGTTGGGGCGTACCAGCGAAGCGACCGGCTGGAGAAGCGTCGGGAGTTGATGGGGAAGTGGGAAGCGTTTCTCGTCGGCTAAGGCTTTCATTGACTGCGGTCGGGGAAGCTCTATCTATTTACTCGTAGCGCTCAGAGTAGGGAATTTTAGTGGCCAGTAAGAGTCTTAATCGTAGCTTGGTGGGCGCAAAGATTGCGAAGGAAGACGAGTTCTACACAGAGCTGTCGGATATCGAGCGCGAGTTGAAACACTATCGGAAGCACTTTGAGGGCAAGGTCGTTTACTGCAACTGCGACGATCCGCGTATCAGCAATTTCTTTCACTTTTTCAGCTACAGTTTTGAACGTCTTGGCCTCAAGCGGCTGATTGCTACTTGCTACAAAAATCAAGCTGTCGATTTGTTCAGTAAGCATGACTCCGAACAGGCGGTCTGCCTAGAATATAATGGCGACAAAAACCACAACATGGTGCCGGACCCTGCCGAGATTGGAATGAAACCACTTAAAGGAGACGGAGATTTCCGAAGCCCTGAGAGCGTCGCCTTGTTGCAGCAAGCCGATATCGTAGTAACAAATCCCCCCTTCTCGCTTTTTCGTGAGTACGTAGCTCAGCTAATTAATATGGACAAAAAGTTCGTGATCGTCGGGAATCAGAACGCCATTAGCTACAAAGATATTTTTCAGCTCATCAAGGACAACAAGCTTTGGGTGGGTGCTAACAGTGGCGATATGCGTTTTCGGGTGCCGGATAGCTACGCGCCTCGCGAAACACGCTATTGGGTAGATGAAACAGGGCAAAAGTGGCGGAGCTTGGGCAACGCGTGCTGGTTCACTAATCTCGACTTGGCACGGCGACATGAGAAATTGATACTCTACAAAAAGTACAATCCAGTCGATTACCCCACGTACGATAACTACGACGCTATTGAAGTCTCCAAGGTGGCCGATATCCCCATGGACTATGATGGCGTGATGGGCGTGCCGCTTACATTTCTCGATAAGCACAACCCAGATCAGTTTGAGATTTTGGGCCTTAGTGGGGCCGACTACCCGAAGACCAAAAAGTACGGGAAGAAAGAGCGCGTCGTAGATGGCGTGCGCAAGAAATCTAACACTGGAACACTAGGCTGTGTTGTGCGGACAGACACCTTTGGCCCTGGGACGCACTTCGACGTAGGGTATCCAGTGAGGGGTATTTACCGGCGCTTGTTCATTCGCCGGATAGGGGCAGCGGGATGAAAATCGATTTGCAGGAAATGACAATCGGGGACCTAGTTGCCGAATATGAAGACAACGATGAGGGTGGCGTAAAGGGATACGGGGGCAAGCTCGATATCCGTCCTCCATACCAGCGTGAGTTCGTCTACAAGGATAAGCAGCGCGACGCGGTTATCGAGACTGTCTTCAAAGGCTTTCCTCTGAACGTGATGTATTGGGCAGTCCGTGATGAAGGCGACTTCGAGGTGATTGACGGTCAGCAGCGCACCATCTCGATCTGTCAGTACAAGGCCGGAGATTTCGCTTTCAAAGGGCGCTATTTTTACAATCTCCAACCGGACGAAAAGGAGAAGTTTCTTAGCTATCCGCTCATGATCTACCAGTGCAGTGGAACCGATAGCGAGAAGCTTGACTGGTTCGAGACCATCAACATCGCGGGCGCTCAGCTTACCGCGCAAGAGCTTCGCAATGCGGTCTATTCGGGACCGTGGGTCACTGAGGCTAAGCGCTATTTCAGCAAAAATGGTTGCCCAGCCTATGGCATCGGCAGTCGGTACGTGAATGGTGAGCTAAACCGCCAAGCCTTCCTTGAGACGGCCATAAGCTGGCTCAATAAGGGCGATATCGAAGGCTACATGGCTCTTCACCAACACGACACGAACGCCAACGAGCTGTGGCTCTATTTCCAAGCGGTCATCGCTTGGGTGGAAGCGACCTTCCCCACCTACCGTCGCGAGATGAAGGGGGTCGCGTGGGGTGAGCTATACAACCAGTTCAAAGACAAGCCTCTCGACTCCAAATGGCTCGATGCTGAGGTTGCTCGGCTGATGGCTGATGAGGATGTGGAGCGCAAAAAAGGGATCTACGCGTACCTGCTTGATGGAAAAGAGAGGCACCTGAGCATTCGTGCTTTCAGTCCGGCGATGCGACGGGAAGCATATGAGAAGCAGAAAGGCATCTGCCCTGAATGCGGTCCAGGCACTCAATACGAGCTTGAGGCGATGGAAGCTGACCATGTGAAGCCTTGGCACGAGGGTGGGAAAACAACGGCTGAGAATTGTCAGATGCTTTGCTTGGAGCACAATCGGCGCAAGGGCGGGAAGTAGGCTATCGGGCGAGGTCATTCTTCCTGAGCCACCACCACTTTACATCCCCTGGCATCGTGCCAGCGTGCTTGGTGCATTCTTCATAACGCCGGATGATCTTCTCCACGGGCCAGAGCTCTACCAGCTTGGCAGTGGCGATGTAGGACCGCTTGATTAGCTTGGCGGTCAGGTGGACGTAGTTCTCATACTCAGGTGTGACAGGTTCGCCGCCAACGCGAAAACGAGAGAGGTCCAGCTCAATTTTCTTGAAAACTGGTGCTGATGTTTCTTCTGACATAACCTAGGCAATGTTACGGTTGAAGCTGGCAATGTGTTCGGCTCGCTCTTTCGATTGCTGCTTGATGAGTGCTTGTTGCTTTTTCGCTTCGGTAAACTCTCTCAGCCACTTTGCGGATTTGGGTTTCTTCTTCTTGTTTGCGCGTCGCGTTGGCCGTCGCTTTATCATGCTAGTAGCTTGTCGCGTCAGGCTCTCTCGGGTTGGTAGCTTGGCTATGATGTCCAAGTCATCTAGTAATCCCATGTCTTATTTTTGATAGTGAGTTACAGCTTTTCCCTATCCTCTGTGTGATAGCAGAAGCTTTTGATAATTATGAAGGTGAACCGCATAGTGAGTTCTACCTTATCTTTGGTTGAATTATTCCCGACAGTTGAGAACAGCCCTCCCATATCGTTTGCCTTCTTTTACGTGCGACAAACACTACCCTCTACACGAAAAAGCACCCGCTAAAAAACGAGTGCTCTTTGACATTGAATCCTCTCAACGCCAACCCATCGGTAAGTGCATGTACCAAGAGTTGGGTTAGCTGTGAGAATATTCAATTGATGTGTTTGATACATGCCTTGTAATTATATCATGATCGAGACGGCTGAGTAGTACCGACTTATCAACACATTGGGGATAACCAAACCTCTTGCGGGTCAAACCTTCGGTGTTATGTTCCGCTAGTGAGCAATGTTTCCGAAGCGCCTAGTGGCTCAATGCCACCTCTATGTCGTATCCTCAGCCTAGACGGTGGGGGAGCGAAGGGGTTTTACACGCTTGGCGTTTTGCGTGAAGTCGAAGCGCTCGTAGGGAAACCGCTGTGTGAGGTCTTCCAGCTCATCTTCGGAACGAGCACAGGTTCGATCATCGCCGCTTTGCTGGCGCAGGGAAAATCGGTTCAAGAAATCTTCGAGTTGTACGTCAAGCACGTACCGCCGATCATGCAAGCCAAGTCGGCTGCGGATAAATCAAAGGCGCTGGCAGCTACGGGTGAGGCCGTGTTCGGTGACGCGGGGTTTGAAAACCTGCGGACAGGCGTGGGTCTCGTTGCCACCAAATGGCAGCTTGAGACGCCTATGATATTCAAAAACGGCGTAGGACAGGCTCACGGGCGCGTGGGCACGTTCAAGCCTGGGTTTGGATGCAAGCTTGCTGACGCGGTTCAAGCTTCGTGCTCCGCCTATCCTTTCTTCGAGCGCAAGGTAGTCACGACGGCCAATGGCGATGACATTGAACTGATTGACGGCGGGTATTGCGCCAACAATCCCACCCTGTACGCCATCGCAGATGCAATCGGACCGTTGGGCTTCGAACCGGCAAATGTTCGAGTGCTCAGCGTTGGCGTTGGCAACTATCCAGAACCAAAGCCAGGCTGGAAGATGCGCCTGGCAAAGCGCTACTTGGTGAGCGTCCAGCTTTTGCAAAAGACACTTGAAATCAACACGGCTTCGATGGACCAGCTCCGCCGTATCATGTTTTCTCACGTTCCTACGGTGAGGATCAATGAGACGTTCGAAAAGCCGGATATGGCGACCGACTTGTTCGAACACGATCTGAGCAAGTTGAAGCTCATTCGTCTCCGTGGCGCGGAATCATACGCCAAGTTTGAACCTGAAATAAAAGAACTGTTGGGGGTGTAATGGCTATCTCGGAAACCCAACTCGAAACGTGGTCGCACCAAGGCTCAGTAGTCCAGTCAGCGGCCACCTACGAAACAATCAGGAATGCACTCCAAGACGCGAGGGCACCCTTTGCCAGCAAGTCCTTTGATATCTTCCTGCAAGGCTCTTACGGGAATGACACCAACATTTTTGCTGATAGCGATGTCGATATCGTAATCCGCCTATCGTCGATTTACTACCATGATATTTCCGGACTGAACACTGATGAGCAAACATTGTTTAATCAAAATAGGGTTCCCGGAACTTACTCTTTTAACGACTTCAAAGCTGAGGTTTTGGACTGGCTGACTACGAAGTTTGGTTCTGGCGTGAAGGCGGGGAGCAAAGCTATCTATGTCCCAGGCAATGGTTCACGGCGCGAAGTAGATGTTCTCGTGTGCGTTGAACACCGCGCTTATTACAAATACGACATGTTAGGTGGCACTCGCTTCAATGAAGGCATCTGCTTCTGGACAAGTAAGGGTGAGAAGATTGTCAATTATCCTAAGCAGCATATGGGTAATAGCACATCTAAGCATCAACAAACTAGCTATCGGTTCAAGCCGTCAATCCGCACACTTAAAAACATGCGTAACGCCATGATCGCCGATGGCTACCTGCTTGAAGGCGTAGCTCCTTCATATTTTCTGGAAGGTATGTTGTATAACGTACCGTCACAGCTTTTCGTTAATAGCCGCGCTCAAACTTTCGTGAACTACATAAACTGGCTCGATGGATGTGAACATTCTAAGCTTGTATGCGCAAATGAGCGCTACTATCTGCTGTTTGCTGGTGATCCGGTGTGCTGGAACGAAACGGATTATACCAAGTTCCGTGTCGCAGCCGTCAAATATTGGAATGACGCATAGCTGGGATGAACTCCACTTCCACCGTATCCTCCTCTCCCTTGCCCGCCTTCTCGCTCTTGCAACAGAACCACGACACAAACTTCGGGTTGTCGTCTTCAAGCACCCCAGCTCGTACCAAGCCGTCCTCGGTGATCTTGCCAAGGGCTGTGGTGTTTGAACTATCGAGAAGCGGTCCGTTCAAGCGGAAGCGATAGCGACACTCGACGGGTAACGGTCCATCATATCTCGGTATCTTGCTGGCGAGCACCATCAAGTGCATGTCATCGACGAAGCGTTTGCGAATTGACCAATGGACGCCAGCATATATCTTGTTGGTAGAAATCTTCTCTGGAACTGCAATAGTGAACTTCACTCACTCATTATACGACAACCGCCATTGCTGGCGGTTGAAAGAGGAGCGTATATGTCAATTATGAAAGTATTGCTCTACGTTGCTTTGGGTGAGTAGCTGGGCATGTCTAGACGCCCACAAAAATAGTAACACAAAGCTCGCCGTTGCGGGCGAGCCAGTGTGTACAACATAGAGCTTGGTGCACCGTAGCCTCAGTGCTCCACGGGAGATACTACCAAAGAAAGCCACCCTTTGCAAAAGGGTGGCAGTGTATAGTCGGGGTCTAGCGCCACCTGTTGTGATGGGATCACCTCGCTTTCGATTTGCTGGTAGGTCGATGATGTACGGGTGGACGTGTAATAACACGGGTGTCACGTTTCATCTTTTGTAATCCTCCTTTCTACCATCCAAAGAATGAGAGGGTTATGGTCCGCTGTAAGGACGCGAAACATTCTATCTCGCCTCCCACATTGTGGTGAGCAGTAGTATACGTCACTTGGCCTTGGTGAGGCCCGATACGACATGATTTTCAGACAGTGTTCGCATGTTACTTTGAGCACGAGAACCTCCTATCTAGTATCAAGCCACATGACCCAAGGGTTTGCCTCGTGGGTGAGCAACAAGAATTGTTTGAACAACTCCAAGCAGTCACTAGTGCAAAAATTGTATTTTGGTGGCTCGCTGTGGATGGTCGTGATAGCGCCACACCAGTCACAGCAGATTGTGTGCGTGGGTGGCATAACGACCTCCTTTGATTGTGCTGTTCCTTTCTAAGTATATCAGCAAAGAAAAAGCCCCCAACTAAGGGAGCTTTCCTTCATCGCTTGGGGCGTGGCTGTCAGGTGCTACAGCGGGCTCGCTCTTTTTCTCAAAAAGCTCGAACCGATAACCTTTCTCCACAAGGTCAGTCTGGTACTTTAGCTCCGCGTCGTTCCTGATATCGACCACCGTTATCCGCCCGCCTGGGTCGTGCCGATGATACGTCATGTGTTTTTCTAACGTCATGACGCTCATTATATCTTACTCTAAAGTGAGGATAGAAAGTGCGATGAGTGTGATTCCAAAGCCAAGCTGAATGTCGGTTGCTGAGCTAAAGATGAATAGTGCGCCGAAGCCGAATGATACGACTGCGGTGATACGTTTGATGATTTTCATGGTGATTATCTGGTTAGATAGATTGATAGTGCTTCGGTCTCTGTGGTCGCTTCGATGACGCCCTTGTCGGTCACGAACCAGTACGCATCCTCAAGCTGAAAGCGCTGGAGGCGCGCACCTAACTCGTTTGAGACATTGCGCTGAGTGAACTGGACCCCGCTAGTGAGGAAGCCCCAGCTCTCCCCGTTTTCTTCTACGACAAAGTAATCGACTGGAGCGATGCACCGCTCGCTGTGTTGCCAGTTGGCGTTCGAGCAAAGAATGACGACGGTGAGGAGAGTGGAAATCATAGTGCTGTATTAATGGTCTCAATAATCTCAACCGCTCGGCCATTCTCAACAACTGTTCGACGCACCTGTCGCGTGGCTGGTGGCACGTAGTAATAGTGAGCATGGTTCTTTGCGCCGTACTCCACCTGCACTTTTCCGCCTTCGAGAAGCTTTATAGCGCTTTCGTGCTCGGATGTTGGTCGGTCTGGGGGAAGGTCGCCACTGACCTCGTGAAGCACGCGCAGGCGCCTGCCAACGGTCTCAGCGGTTACTCCCATCTTTTCCCGCGCCAAGTCCTCCAGATCGCCTTTGGCGATGCGCTGATGGGGTCGGCTGATGAGGTAACGAGCGAGGCGCTCTTGAAGGGTGGCCATAAGTTGGGCATCTTATACGTTAGATTGCTTAGATTTCTTGATAAATGCTTCTATCTCTTTGCACCGCTCGGAACAGAATTGCTTCTTTTGGCGTAAATCCACTACCCATATGCGCTTCTGACAGCACTTGTTGTGGCAGTAGTATTTGGCTTTAATGGTGGGCATACACCTATGCGGTTAGTAGCTCTGGGTTCTCGTAGATGTTGCCGATGACTTCACTTTTCCCTGAACGAATAAATGAACCGTCATAGATACCGTCAGCATAACTCTCACCAAATCTGGCTTTTTCGTTATCCCACTTTACAGCGAAAATCAGGTCATATTTGGCTCCAACCGGTGAGTGATACCGACCGATATCCCCCTCATAAATCACCTTGCCGTTTTTGTCTTTGAGGCCGGTGTATTGCTGGAACTCCCAAAGGTCGATAGCCTCAATGTTCTGGATGTTTGCCAAGGTCAAACCTGTTACCAAAGCGCCATCTTCCACATATCCAAGGAACTCTTTGGAGTTGATACCCCACGCTCTAAACTTAATCTCTCTTTGCATACTAAGCGAACAGAAGCCCTCCTATCACCATCATGCCGATGATGAAGGCGAGTACTCCATTGGTTATATCATTGGTAAGGTTGCGTGCAGGGGTGAGGCGTCGCTCTTTTGTAATGTGGTCGTTTGGCAGTAGTGTGTTCATAAGCTAAAACGGGATGTCTTCGGGGTTAATCTCCTCCTCTGGGTATTCAGGGAATTTTGGTGACACTTGTTCGGTGTCCCGCACTACCGCAGTGTGACCTTCGGCCTTCGGACCAAATTGCACCTGGTCTGCCACAACCTCAGTACGATATTGCTTCGTGCCATCCTTGTCCCATGAGCGGGTTTGAAGCCGTCCCTGGACCATGACCATCTGCCCTTTCACGAGGAAACGGCCACAGTTTTCGGCGGTTTTCCCGAACACCACAATGTTGTGATACTCGCTGGCTTCCTGTCGCTTGCCGTCCTTGTCGTTATACACGCGACTGGTAGCGATTGATAATGATGCGACCTGTTGACCACTTGGTAGAGCTTTGAGCTCTGGGTCGCGTGTGAGGCGTCCAACAATTGTTACTGAGTTTACGTTCATAGTTTGAAGGTTGCTAGGTTTATTAATATCCAGTTTTCATTGTCCACCAGCTTCTCTTGCCCCCTGACAAAGCTATTCCACTCGTCGGTGGTGATTAGCAATTCGGGCGTTTCGAGAGTCTTTTGCCAATGATGACCGGCTGACAGCATGAACGTGCAAAGGTGGATGTAGTGAGGTTTCATACGATTATATTTGAGTTGCTAAATCTTCTGGAGCTGGTGGCTCTGGCTCGGGTGCAAGACTGGCGTTTACCACCTCGGGCGATAGCTCCTTGAGCTTGGCGAGCACGTCACCGACGTTCTCATCGGACCAATCTAGGCCAGTGAGCTTCGGGATGATGTGTTCGACGTATGGCTTCACCTCATGACGCTCCGGCGGGAGCTCGATCTTGAGGCGCTTGAACTCTGCCATGACCTCGCGCTTCTGGCTGTCAGTATCGACGGCTCCACCTGCATTCCATCTTGCGAGCTCGCTTCCCGTCTCCGTACTGATGACAAATGGATCGCGGTTTTCAAACAGGTTGGTGCGGTCCTTCGAGGCCATGGCTCGGTGTGTTTCTCGGTCTACGTTGAAGTTTACCGTGAGCTCGTACTCGAAGCCTTCGCGAGTAATTTCCTTCGTTCCGACCTTCTTCACCTTCTTGTCGTCGCCCATCACAGTGTCGATTTTGTTCCGAACGGTGGTGAGGATGTGACACTTGGACGTGGTGATAGCTTCGATGAAGCGTTGGTGGCGGGGAGTTGTCTCGCTCCATGCGCTCCAGGTGTTGCCCTTGTACTTTGACGCGGCGAGTATTTCGTTGAGTTCGAGACATCCTCCCTTTCCATCCCACTCGTGCGAGATACTGTCGATGATGATAACTTCCATCCCTGCATCCTCACCGGCTTTGATGGCTTCGATGTATCGCTCTGGGGTGTACGGCGCTTCGAGAGGGAGTGTGTTGTATTCGCCAAGGTCGCTGTAGAGGTCGCCTGAGCCGTTCTCGGTGTCGATGAGGAGAACTTTCTCCCACGAGCTTGCGAGACCGCGACCGAGTAAAAGGGCTGAGTACGTTTTTCCGGAACCTGATGGGCCGGACACCCCGACGCGTAGCTTCGCTTGCTTTCGTTGAGCCTTTCTAATTTGTAATGACATACACTTGTTGATTTTTAATTTGGGTAATTTGACTGCATTAGAGTCTGGTAGAACTTTGAGTAGAAGCTGGAATGGTGCTTGAGTTTAAGCTTTCGCATCACTTCTGCTTGCGTCACTTGCCGTGGCTTTGCCATGTGTTGCAACATTAGCTCGGCTGTCTTCGCGTCGATGGGTTTTGCCATGTGCGTAGTGCTATTGATAAATTGCCTTAGTGGCATAACTAAACATTACTACACATTGTAGGAAACTACAAAGTCGGGTGTGTGGACAACGAAAAAGCCCCCGAGGGTAAGGGGCTTTGTCGAATGGGAAAAGTAGTAACCACACAGCTTTTCTTTGTCTTGGTTCGTTCCACTCGAAAGTATCGCGACCTCTACTATCCTATCATGTTACTTCTTGAAGATGAACCACCGGCTGTCTGAACGAGCCTTTTGGTTGTAGATCGCGATGACCCAGCTACCGGCAAGGGCGATGGCTGCGTACACCTCTAAAATGCTATCTGGATTTACCTCAACACCATTATTGGCGAGGTAGGTAGCAGCGATGGTGGCAAGGGAGAGCGCAATACCGTTTTTTGAAAATTGCATAGATTGATTATGTTAGTGACTCTGGGTCGAGTGTGAGCTGTCGCCAGTTTGTCTTAGTGATTAAGTCCGTCCGTACATCATTGTACCAAACCTCCCGATGGAGATGAGGGCCGGTCGATAGGCCGGTGTTGCCAGACAGCGCCACCTTCGCTCCCCGTCGATACGCTCCGATAGTGGGGAGCTGACTGAGATGGCACCAGCGTTCCTCATATTTCTTGCCTCGATAGGTGTATTCAAAGTGCAGGTAGATGCCGAGCTCTGGGTGGGAGCCTGCCGTCGTCACAGCCCCGTCAAATGGAGCGTAGAGCGGGGTTTGGCGGGGAAGAGGATAATCGGTGCCAATGTGGTGGCCAGTACGCTTGTATATGCCGTTTCTGACGCCGTAGGGCTGGCTGAGGATGCGTGGTGTGAACTGGACCGGATGATAGAGGGAAAGCTGGGCTCTGAGACCAAAGATTTTCCGCCGCAGATAATCGATAATGGTCTCTTGCTGGCGTCGGGTTGGATTGAAATCTGACATACGAAGAGATTTGAACGTGTCTCGGATGTCGCCGTCGGCGTGAAGCTCGTGGGTGTCGTCCTCCTGGGTCGTCCCTGCCTTGAATGCGTGGCGGAACTCGTGGAGAAATGTCTGGATAAACTGGTTGAAACTACCGCGTCTGGTCTTCTCATCGGCCCAGAGATAGAACTCCTGGACCGTGTCCACCCAATCATCGATCTGATACGCGCCTCGGAGAGACGGGGTGATCTTCCAGTCCTTGCGCTGGCGGTTGCTCATATGGAAAGCAAGGAAGTCCGGCCTCTTCTCTGGAAAGGTAGACCACAAGCTATCCATCCATGTGTGTGTGATGCGACCGTCCTTCACCTCGGGGACGACGTTTCGATACTCAATGTCGATGGTGAAGGCAGCGCCCTCGATATCATCAAGCTCTGCGTAGATCGCGTCCAATTTCGACGGCAATGAGCGCCATTTGAGAAGAGTCTTGTCCGTCGTGATGAGCTTGATGAGTACAGGTTCTTTCATATCATTTTTGTTTATCGAGTACGTGGATCACGCGCTCGTAAGCTTTGACGTTATCCTCGATCACCTTGTTGGAGTGGGCGAGTGCTGCCACGGTGTTGCTGTGGATTTCACGCATATAGGTTTGGTGACCGAGTAGTGTATTTTCGTGCTTTTCAACTTGGGCCGAAAACGCCTCGTCTTTCTCAGCCATGCGACTGTCGGCCTTGATATACATCTGGTACATAATCCAGATAGCGAAGGCTGCGACGCCGAGCTGAGTAATGACTGGTAGGATGGCTGATTCCATAACTAAAATAATATCATGCTACTCAGCGTCGTAGCTGACAGTGTAGCGGATAATCGTGTCTCGTCCGGTCGCTTTCACATAGGGAGTGGTGAAGAGGGCGCGGGTTGCGAGAACAGTGCCACAGCGGAGACCGATCTCTCGGTACGTGCCGTCTGCGAGTTCGGCGTCAGTGATGAAAAACTCCATCTCAATCGACTTCGCCGCTGGTGTGACCTTGGATGGGATAACACCGGCAAGGGTGAGCGTCTCAAGGGCTGTGTTGGCTGCGGTCACAACGTTGTCGCCGGTCCCGATTTCGAGCGTCGTGATTTCAAGGGGAGTGGTTGCGCTGCCGGTGTTATGTTCGACAAGAAGGGACCAGTACGCGTTCAAAACGAGATTTTGCATCACCGGTGATTGCCAAACTACCTCGCCTTTTTCGAGAGATAGGATTTGGAACGAGCCTTGTGCAGTTATTTTCTGGTACATACTAGTGCGTGATGAGTAGCGCAGTCGCGCTGATCGCTTTACCTATCCGGACAGAGTTTGTTCCTGGCGAAGTGCTAATAGCACCGGCAGTATTTGAGAGATAGTAAGTTGCCCCTGGCGTGAGGCCCGAAAAACCATCGACAATTTCTGTGTAGAACAACTCCACATCGCTGGGCGTAAGGCTGCTGTTTAAAGAGATACCAAGCGCTTTTGTGTCTGCGCTACCGCCGAAGCTGAAAGTGGCACCACTATAGCCAGCCTGATCGCCAGATATCACACGACTACTATTGCTTACTCTAGATGTCATACCCGTTAGACTTGGCGAACCGTCAGAACCCACGGCACCGACGAAAAGGGCACGCCCCTGCCCTGCTGTAATCACACCAGTGCTCGCGCTTGTGCTGCCAGTACCCCCGTTATCGTTTGAAAATGGCGTGGCTTGGTTCACAGTACTGTAAACCATAGCATTTATGTAACGAATGCTGTTTCCCACAGTTCCGCCGCCAGCCATCGAGATTGAGCTAGCTTGGCTACTGCCAGATGTGCCGATAGGAGCGCCCCACACAGAGAATGTATCACCACCAATAGTAACCTCTCGAATTTTAGTTAAAGAGGTGCCATTCCAGCTCATCGTGGTTGGTTGCGCGATACCCGAGGCGTGGCGAAGAAACACTACTAAATATCTATCTGTTCCCGCATTTGCGGTAAATGAAACGGTGCTGTTGCCAGTAGGTATGTTTTCTCCATATCCATTGAGGAATGTTGGGAGTAGGCTGTTGGCGGATTCGTCGGATTTTACAAAACCCATAAAGGAGGCAAGTTGGGTAACATCTGCGTCAGCAGTGGTGACGAAGCCTCCGGTTGAAATCGCTACTGCTACAGGTGTGGATGTTCCGTTCATAATGTCGAACGTGGTCATTTGTTCAACAAAGCGAACCCACTCTTTACTAAGATAGCCGTCCGTTTCCAGTTGTGGAACATGTCCTGCATCGTCGGTAGGATCAACGCTGCGCTCAGCTATCTGTTTAAAGTAGGTCTTTCGAACTACATCTGTCTCATTAAAGGGTTCTGCCATATACGATCAGTTTATCACGCCTCCAAAACTGCATAGTTGCAGATAAATGGCTCACCAGCGGTCACTACACCTGCCGCGTCGGCTAGATAGTAGGGCCGCTCGGTGTACGTTGCGTCGTCCAGGTCGTCCGTGCCTACACCTCGATCTGAGAAGCGATAAAAGGCGAGTAGGACCTCCATTTCATCTGATGACAGCTCTTCCTTTTTAAGAAGGCTGCGGAGAGCTTCTACAAGCGTCAGAGACGCGGCTGAGGCGAGCTTTACGCTCCATACGCCAGCTATCGAGCTACCGTTTGGGAATGGGCGGAATTTGACGCTCTGGATCACGTAATCAGCGTCCACGCCGTGCATGTCGCTGTCGATGCTGATGAGCTGGCCGGTGCGAAGTCCCGCCGTATACGTGTCGAAGCTGGCTTCGGTGAGTTCGGCGGCATAGGCGTCAAGCTCTGCAATGCCTCGGCTGATCGTCTCGTCCTGGGTCGTGAGTGTGCTTTCTTTGACGAAGTGCTCAAACTCGCCAAACTCGGAAATGCTCTCGTTGTCTGGCACCTCGGTAATCACAGGTACAAGGGGATAGCCGGTGATTGAGATATTCGTCGTGTCAGGCGCGGTGGGCTCTGGCGGTATAGCGGTAATGTCAAAGCGAACATATTTCTCCTGGCGGCTCCAGTAGCAGTCGAAGCCGGTCGTATCGAGATACTCCACTCCTACAGTTTGGGACACGCCGTCCACTAAGACATCTGGCAACTCATCAAATTTAAAGTTTGTAGGAAATTCAGTCTTTTCGCCGTCGCCAGCATGAAGCGTTGTGCGAGTGCTGTCTGCTGGCTGCTCGGCCCCTTGCACGAGCACTTTGTTTCGGAGCTGAGAAAGGTCTGATTTTATCCGTAGGCTGGAAATGATGTAATTGTTGCTGGTGTCGGTGATGCCAAAGGGTGCTGGGTCGCCGTTGCGCGAAAAGAAGTAGACGTTTTTGAAATAGTCCACGTACCAAAGGTGATTTGTAATCTTTGCCAGCTTGTCGAGACACTCCGATAGAGTGAGCCGGTTGAAGGCAATGCTGCTGATTTCAACTGCCGCGTTCACACCTGTGGTGGTGTATGTCGGTGCATATGCCGACACTAGGTCAATGATGATATCCTCGGCTGTGAATCCGGTATACCGCTCAGTGACAAGCTTACGATCTAGCTGGTAGCTAAAATCTACACACTCAACTTCGTAATTTACCGTTGGCACTGCCTCTACGCTGGTTTCAAGCGATAGGATCGAGCCGCCAAAAATACGCTCGCTGTTGAGCGTGATTATAATTTCTGCATTTAGTACCGGCGTAAAACCGCCTGGTTGCTTTTCGATAATGAAGCGAGCGGTGTTGCGGTTGCTATTACGCTCGTCGTTTATCTCAAGGCCGCTCACCTCATCCGTTATATCTGTACCGTTGTGGGTGACAATTAAACTCATAGGCGAAGCTGGGTTCTAAGGTCGGTCATAATCTGATCTGAAAGGCGCTTGGCTGCGGTTCGGTCGTCCATGAAGGTGCCTGAGATGTAGAGGTTGATGGTCTGTCCACCTCCAGTGCCGGTAGCCGATGCAAGACGGTTGTTTGGGATGATAGTGCCGTTGGCGCTTGGCTGGAACCATTCTGGACCTTTTTCGCCCACGATGTAGCCTTGTCCTCGGTTTACAGGCCCGCCGTCGGCACGAAATAGGTCAGTGACAGACTTGAACGCCTTCTTGGTGATACTGAGGCCGGTCTTCACACCAGGGAGCTTTGCCAGCGCAGCAAGAGCGTCTGCCACCTTCTCTATAATTTCGTCCAAGGGACCTAGCATAGCGTCGATAGCTGAGAGCGTAGCGTTCTTGATGCCTTCCCATATCTCGGCCCATGACACGCCGAATTGCTGCATCGTGTTTCGAACAGCGAATACGATAGAAGAGATCCCCGCGATGGTTGCGATAATCATGATTGCCACGGGATTGAACGCGAGAAGCACGAGGCTGAGCGTCCCGATTACAGCGACCAAGCCCGCCACCGCACCGGTCACAAGGATGATGTTACGGGTGAGCTCGGGGTTCGCCTGAATCCATTGGGCTAAGCGCTCCAAAAACGGCGCAAGCACGTCAACGACACTGATAAGCACCGGAGAAAGCTGGGTGCCGATAGTGGCAGACAGGTTCTCGATCTCCGCGCTCAAAATGCGCTGACGATTGGCTAGGCCGTCGCTGGTGTTCGCAAAGTCGCCCGCCGTGACGGCTGTTTGAGCCATGATGAGCTGGATGCGATAGAGGCGCTTCTCCTGCTCCGTCATCTCAGTCGTGGCTTTGGTGATGCCTTGGGCGAGCAGAAAGGTCTGCAAGCTCGCGTCTGTCACGTCGCCAGCATATCTTCGAATTGCTTCGGTCTCTCCACGAATTGCCTGGTTGATGGCGCTCATGGCGTCATTCACGTCAGTATTGAAAACAGAGGCCATGTCAGCGGCGCGTACTGCGAGCTCGTTGGTCTTCCCCGCTACGTCGTCCATCGAAAGACCGGTATCTTTGAGCAAAGCGCCGGTGATTGTGGCCATTTGATTGAAGGCTGAGGTTGAAAGCCCGACGCTCTTGGCCGAGTTTTGCCCGAACTCCAGAATGTTATCCGCGCCCTCGCCGAAAACCACATTCACTGCATTGATGGATTCAGTAAGGTTCGTCGCTGATTTGATAGTTTTGAGAGAAGCGGAGCCGATAACAGCCAAAGAGGCAGTACCAACTACCGCCATCTTTTCGAACGTAGGTCTGAGGTCGTCGAGCTTCTTGCGGACTGATCCGGTAGCATCTGCCACCTTGCCCATATTAAGCTGGAGACTAGCAAAGGCCCCTTTGGAGTTATCTATCGCATCAATTTTTACCCTTACGTTGGATTCCATTGTTCATTAATTGTACCACTGCCTTGATAAAGGACGGTGGTTGGCGGAAAAACGTCCAGTAGTCCCAGCCCATGAAGTAGCAAATTTCTGCTACTTTCGAGAGGTCTAGTCCTTCATTTTTTTTTGCTCTGCCAAAATGGCTTCAAGGATAGCCGCGCCGTCTTTGTCATACATCTTTTGGATGCGGTCGAAGCAGTTTACGGTGTCACCGTCGATTGATACGACTGATACTCTGAGGAGCTCGTGCTTCTCGGCAAGCGTCACCTGCGCGGTGTTCGTGAGCTTGAAGTCGGTGCCGTTATCGGTTTCGATGAATTGCATCGCTGATGTTTCAACACGCTCGCGTTCTGCCACGCTGAGGATCGTTTTGAAGACGACTTTGTGCTTCCCGATTGGGGTCTCAATTTCCTTTGTAAAATCCATATTAAGCTGCGTTGTAGTTAGCCTTCTCGTTGACAAGAGAGACGCTGATAGCCTTCGCTTCTGTGTCGTCGTAGTGCGCCATGAAATTGATTTCCTCGGTCACAACGTCGTCCAATGGACGGGTTTCTGAGGTTGTGAAGGTCACGTTCGGCAGTACGAATGTAAGCTCTGGGTTTGAGCTGACGCCGATAGCCTCAGCGGTGTTGATGACGCTGATTTGAAGGGCCTTCGAGGTGTTCGCGATAGCGAGGTCTCGGTAGGTGTCAGCGGTCTTGTCCATCGTGAAAGCGCCTGAGATTGAAAGAAGTTTTGCGATGAAGCCGACTGGTGTGTCCGCTGAGATACTGAGCTTTTCTCGGGTGCCACGGTCGATCTCGATTGAGAGGTCCGTCACGTCGATGGCAGTGGCAGCGCCAAGGCCAGCCACGTTGTCGGCGATCTTCAAGGTCACCATCTGGTGTGGCGCAAGGTAGTCGTTGTCTGAGAAAGCAGCGGTGAAGTCGGTCGTTGTCACTTCGGACAAGCCCTTCATCGACACAGAACCATTGATGAGGTCATCAACAGGGAAACTGAGTGCGAGCTTGGAGACGATAGCGCCAGCCACTTGCTTGTGGTCGAAGTCGCCACGAGCGAGGGAGAGCGAAAGCGTTGGCTGGGTGATAGCTGTGTTGAGAAGGCCGGTGTGGCGGTAGATCACCGTTTCGCCCGCTTCTGTCGCGCTGTTGAGGGTTCCAAGGAGTGATTTGAGGAAATAGCCGATGGTGCGGAAACGAAGATTGAGCGCCATGTCGCCCTCCACCTTCTTCATGGTCACCACCTGCCCTTGAGACGCTACGCCCGTGCCCTTGGTTTCCTTGATATCTACCTTTTCAACGACGGTCTGGATGTTCGCCGGTTCGCGAGTACGGATGTAGTCCTGTGCTGCAACGAAGGTTCCGGCTGTTGCTTCAACGCCTACTCCTACCGCGTACTGTTCTCCTCTTGTCAACATATACTATTTGCTAGTTTTAATAATCTCCTTCGCCTTCACCAAAGCTTCGCTGAGCGATTTAGCTTCAACGGTCATTCCCAAAGAGGGGATGTGGTACTTCTGGACCCGCTCGCCTTCTGGAGCCATGTCCTTCGTTAATGCATCCGTCCTTGTTTCGATGTTTGCTTTCTTGGTCATACTGAAATTATAGCACTATCGGTCTTTATGTACCGTCACCTGGACCTGCATGGACGCCATACGAAGCGGAGCGTCTTCGGTGCCACCGTACCCCCATGAAGTATCAGATATCCGGACCCAGCCATTTGGTAGTGAGAGACAGCCAGGGTCTACGAATACCACCTCCTGCAAATGCCCGATGCTGTCCGAGATGGCCTTCTCGGCAAGCTCGATGGTTGCTTCGTCGTCGGGCTGGAAGGTGTACGCGATATAGAGGTTGAAAACGAAGATGCGCTTGTCGCTCTGCGAACCGGCCCAGACGTTCTCATTGTCAGCATATTCGAGAATAAACGCTGGCCAAGTAGCGTCTAAAGCTGGCGATGGGGCTCGGTAAAAGCTTGATTGGGTATCTGATACCGCTGTGATGCGGTTGATAACTGCTGTCCGGATATCCTCTGGTAGATAACTCATATACGGCTATTTTAGCACCCTACCCATGATCTGGCGGGACTCGTCCTTGATAAAGCTTTGCTGGCTCTTGAGCGCTCGGTTGAAGAACGGCGTCTCCCTGCGCTTGGTTTTGTTTTTATAGTACGGCTTGCCGTGCACGTATTTGGAGTACTCAGCATACGAGTAAAGTACTGCGCCAAGTGTGCCTCGGTAGTAGTAGATTTGCCGACGGAGGTTTCCGGTGATGGCTGGAGCCGCTCGTTTCGATTCTGCTTCGAGCTTATATCCAACGCGGTCCTTGAATATATTGATACTCTTGGCCGTTGCTTGGGGATAACGATTAAGGAAGCTCTGGAGTACCTTGGCGTCAACATCGAGCTCTATCCTCATACGCCCCGCAAGGTAGCCTCATAATGGCTCTTGGCGCGGAAGGTGTGGTGCTTCACGCCGGTGCACTCGTACTTCTCGCCGTCTTGGTCTTCTAGGCGGTCACCAATGCGGACCTCAGATGTGGAAAACAGGCGGTAGGCTTTGGAACTGCGCCCCATTTGTCCGGTGGTAAAGCTGTCGTCGATGGGCTGGATATGCGCCAAAATCTCACCAGCCACAGCGTAGGTGGTTTTATTGCCAGTCACGGTACTTCGTGAAATGGTCACTGTATGCCTGAGGTGATCGGCCAACATATTAGAAAGTGATGCGACGGTAGCTATCAATAATTTCGAGAGCGAGCTTATAGTCGTTGCGCTCTTTGCTGTCGCGGTACGACACCTGGTACTCGCCAACCTTCTCAGACTGCACGCCCTCGGTTTGGTTGTTCACTTGGTTGACGATACCAGCCACCAGCACGGTACAGGCCCACTTTATCTTCTCTGGAAGGGTAACCGCTAGGCAGTGCTTGCCGGTCACCGATACGTTTGCCAAGTCGTCGGTGAATATGCCCGATTTAAGAGTGAGCTGGGTCTTAATGTCTGAGTTGTATGGGTATTTGAGCAAAATGGTATCTGATGGCTCTACCGTGTCCACCAGTACCTCGGTGATGGTGTGAACCGGACTGATGAGCTGAGCCGTTGCGCCAGACCCGTCATAAAGGCGAGTAGTTTCGTCTTCGACAAAGATGGGGTAGCCCGCTCGCCTATCAATAAAATCGCTCATGGCTTCGATGTACGCAGTTAGTTGCGTGTCGAATGACGCGTTGATGTTGGTGAGAAGGTAGTTCTGGACCGCTGTTTTGGTCGTATACTGAGACATACGATGATTATAACACTAGGGGCGGGGTGCTCGCTGGCCGATTGGGTCTAGGGGGGAGAATGGGCGGTCTTGCCCGGTGAATGGGGAATCTCCGTCACTGAAAGGATTGGTCCGCCTTGTGAATGGCGTTGACCCTGGTGAGAAAGGGTCCGTGATTGGCGGAGCGCCGACTATGAAGGCTACTGGGACGCCTGAGAGCACGAACGCCCCCGTTCCAGCCACCATCGAATATCCCCGTGTAAGGATCGCTGGGGAGCTGGTGAGTGCATATGCTGACGGTTCGGCTGCGATGGCGAAGCACTTGGCAAGCCCCGCATCACTGCCGGTGAGCTGGTATGTCGCTGGAGCGCCTAGGATGGCGAGAGAGCGCAAGAACTGAGCGTCGCTGGTGTCGAGCTCAAAGTCGGCAGTCTCGGCCTCTAGGGCGCGGTTGTAGGCCGTGATGGCATCATTGCCTGTTAGGGCGAAGGCCGCTGTAGCGCATGGCATGACGTAGTGGCGCAGGAGTTGGGCATCGTTCGACGTAAGGGAGAACACGCCTGTGGAAGCGCCGAGCGTGTTGGCCTTCGGAAAGTAGGCTGCGTAGCCGATGAGGGTGTAGGTGGCTGGCTCCGCTGAGATGACCGAATGTTTGAGGACGGGCACGTCATTTGCGGTGATGCCAAAGCTGGCCGTCTCGGCGCGTAACGAGAGCTGGCGGGTGAACGTGGCGTCGCTTCCTGTGAGAGCGAAGGAAGCTGTGCTCGCTGTCATGCGAGTATGCTTTGCTAGGACCGCGTTGTTCCCTGTGAATGCATAACTAGCTACCGCTGCTGCTATCTTCCTGTTGTGGTATAGCCCAGTTGAGCTTCCGGTCAGAGCGTAGGTTTGAGTATCTGCATCTAGGTCATAATCCATGCCACCACCACCAACGTCTGCCCATGTTCCCCAAAATGAGGACTCGTTCGACTGGTTGTTATGCTCAGTGGTGATCCAACCATCGGATGGAAATGAGCCGGACCAAACGTATATTTCGTCAAGTTGTCCTTGAAATGGACCATTTAGGCCACGACCAACTCGAAGTATACCGCTACTAGAGTAATTTGAACTACCCGCGCCTGTAATCGTCTCGCTGCTTATTGTTTCTTTGACACCATTTATATATATGGCTTGTGCACCGTTTGCTCCCCCAGTACCATTTGAAGAGCCATCGCGTTTAATCCAAACTCTACGCCAAACGCCATCATTAGTATCTGTTGTTCCTATAGTGTAGTGAGCTATACCAGCAGCACTGCGGTTCAGGAAGTTTACCCGCCCAGTTGATCCAGAAATTATAAGCGTAATAAATGCGTTCGTACTTGATGTACGGTTTTCATAGATATTTGAATCAGTAGTGTCGCTTGTCTTATACCAAGCTGCCATAGCCCAAGAAGCTGTAGTTGCAAAGTTTTGGTAGTTCGTGTTGCTATAGCGTATTTCATCGTCAACACCATCCAGATCAAGACCTTTCTCAATTTTGGCCGTGACTAAATCGCCAGCAGTCATTGAACCCTGATCTACACCGTCAGTACCACCTTTACTGTTTACCTGATTAGTTGTGGAGGGGTCTTGCTGAAAATGAGAAGCGAGGACGAATTGCGAAGGCCATGTGGCGTTGCGCCCATACGTGTCGGTCACTGCGTAATCGGCCCGCACACCATCATAGTCAGCGTAAATGACCGTCGTTGTAGTGAGCGACGGAATTTTAACGTGGCCTTCTGAGGCTGAAACGACTTCCCGTGCCCACTCGACCACCTTTCCTGCATCAGCATAAAACCTCACCGATTGTGCTTCGGCTAGGGTTGTGACGCCAAGGCGCGACAAGTCTACATAGCTGGGGAAATCAGTGAGCGTTGCCGCCACCAGTGAACTATTTACTGTAGCGGATTTGAAGGCCATTTTTGTAGTTATTTAGCTCGTAGCAGATTAAGCTTTTCAAGCTTCTCAGCCACCAAGGGATCTGTCTTTGCCAGCTCTATCGCTTCCTTCTCTCGGTTTGCACGGGCAAGTTCGGTTTCTAGTTCAGATTGAGCCTGTGCCAGCTCGTTGGCGACCACTTGTTCTGGGGCGGGCTCCGGTGGTGCTGGCGGCTCGGCAGAGAAGCTTCCGGCTGCAATTTCAGCCATGACTTCTTCCTGCTCGTTCATGCGAGCGAGGTGGGTGGCTACTGTGCGCTGGATAACGTCTCGGTTCTCGGCTGGGAACGTGACTGTAAGCTCTGCCCGCCCGTTCTTAAAAACCGCCTCTACCCAAATCAGAAGAAGGTGCCCGATGGGTTCATTTGGCTGGAGATCAGCAGGTGTTTTCCTCTGGGCTGTTAAAGATTTGAGCGTCCACATAGCTATGCGAGGGTGAAGATACCGTTGGCGTCATCGAAGTTGATAGTGATGCTCTCGCCATCGGCTAGCGTGATGCTTGAGCCATAGTCGTAATAGCCAATGAGCTTGTCGCCAGAGGCGGTGTCGTTGTAAATATACGCATATCGGAACGGACCGATTGCTCCACCCGTTGCAGTGATTGTGAGGTCGGTGAGCGTGAGCTTGTATGTACCACCGGTTTGAGCGCCTGAGACGGTAGTAATGTTTCGTGTCGAAGCGAAGGTATATGCAACCTGCGTCACGTTCGCGAGAATGCAGTTCGCGGTAGCGCCGTTTGGTGGAGTGCTTTCTGAGCCTGGTGCGACGTTCGAAAGAGCGACGGCAAGCTGGTCAGAGCCAAGGTTGTGCTCCTTCTCGGCTAGGTGTTCGATGAAGCCTGGAAGCTTTGTAAATGCTGCGATAAGCCAATTGTCTTATGTTTATAATTCAAGCTCACTAGCTTGATGGGAGAGGCGAGTTGCCTCACCTCCCCTACAAGCCTATTTAGCTTTCTTCTCTGCCTTTGGGGTGACTTGCGTCACTTCAACTGGTTCTGCTCCTGGGACGTTGGCACCGCCCTTGACGACCTGGGAAATCCCGAACTCGTTGAGGGTTAGGACTGCGACTGTCTCAACCTCAGCGGCTGCATGGGATGATACCCACGCGCTAAGGCTGAACATCCCGCCGTCTTCGCTCACCCGAACCACTTTGGCGAACTTGCCACCGTAGCTCTCAATAATCTGACCTTCTTTCATACCTATGAAGCGAGGTTAGTCTTGATAGTAGCGAATGTTCCTGTGAGGAAAGCAGCGTTGTCGTTTGTCTTCACGTAAGACGCGAGGCGACGACGTACTTTCATCGTGATGATGTCCTTCACGAAGTCTGTACCATCTGAGTTTGTGATCTCGATCTCCACGCCGCCCTTTCGACGAATGTGGAGCTTACGGAAGTCTCCCATGAGGAAGGTTCCAGCGGTGATCGCAGTGTTCTCGATGACGGTCATGCCACTAACGCGAGTGCCATCCGCTGAGATGAACGGAGGTAGCACGTATCGGCCTTCTGAATCCTTAGTGAGGTCGATCGCTTCAACATCTGTCGGGTTCAACAGACAGTGGGTAGGACGGAATTTGCCCTTTCCAGCGGTCTTAATCGCTGTGGCACCAATGCGGAGCACGTCTGCATGGGTAGCGTTGGCGAGAATTTGCCCTGACGCGGTAATCAACGTGTTGAGGTTGACCGCTACACCGAGCACACCTTGAAGGTTTGGCGCTGTGCCGTTTCCTGAAAGGAGCTGGGTGTCTGTGACAATGTTCACGTCCTCAGCAAGGAAGCCACGGATGGCGTTCACGAGCTCTGGACCGTCGCTCAAGATTTCAACTGAGTGCTTGTTCGCAACAGTAATCTTTTGAACGGGCTTCTTGTACTCCTGGAAGGTGAAATCCTTCTCTGGAATCGTGCCGAGCTCAGCGGTCGTAGCTGGGTCGCCGGTCGAACCGGTCACTTCCACGTATGAAACGTAGTCTGACGTCGTTTCTTGGGTGTCCGCGATTTGCTCAATGAACACCTCTCGGACGGGCGCTCGCTCCATGCCTGGTTGCAGGTCCGGAAGGATTACATCGCCAGTGAGGTCGTCCTTGGCAGTGCTCTTCGCAAGGTAATCGAGGTCTGCCTTGTTCTTAATCTCAAAGGCAACAGATTGTCGGTTACCGCCTTTAACGTCAGAAAGTCCCTTCACTACACTGTCAACGTCGAATGACGCCTTTTCAGTGCTGATTGCTACCTTACTCGTCTTACTAGCGGCTTTCTCGCCAACAGCCTCGAAAAACCTCTCGACGGCTTCCATGGTCTTAGCGAGTGCTATTTCGGCAACCTTGTCCCCTCGTTCTACTGCCTTCCGCATCGCCTCAGCGAGCATCTTGGTCGCTTCATCAACACCGCTTTCGATGTCAACAGCTTCCGTGTCGTCGGCTGCTACCTCTACGTCTGCACCATCCTTCTGGATAAGTGCGCCTTTCTCATCACAGTAAAATTTCTTACCGTTGATGAGCTTAAAAAACTTGAGCATTTGATTAGTATTAAGATGTTAATAGAGCGCCCATTTCAGGGGTATGGTGGTATCGCTCACTTTTGGAAGGCTCGAACGGCCTTGTTCAACATCAGTATGCCATTTCGCTTTTGAATCGCTTTAACATCCTCTTGGCTGATGCTCTCTTCAATCTGCTGCTTGAGCTCGATGATCTTTGCTGGGATGTCCGCGTCTTTGATGAGTGCGCGACGGTTTGCACCGATGCCAACAAGGGAGCATTCAATGAGCTCACACTCTTTGAGAACGAAGGCGTCCTTGTTCTCGTCATACTCCACTACATGAGGGATGAAGCCGACGGAGACCATATTAAGGTCGCCACGTACCACATGCGCCCACGCTCGCTTAACATCGTCAGCCACTTCGACGGCAAACTCAGCCGTACCCATGAGCATCTTCTGTCCGGGGTTCTCTAGGTCCGGCTCAAGCCAAACTTTCAGCCACTTACCGAGTGGGAAGTCGTTGGAACGGTGGCCCCAAAAGAGAGGAGCGTTCTTGACGAAGTGATCCAGAATCCAGCTGTCCTGGTCCACGATATCGCCGTGCCGGTCAATGGACGCGGTGGACATAACGAAGGTGGCGGTGTGCTTAGTCTCGTCGATGGACACGGCCTTTGTGGTCAAATCCACATCTATCCGCTTGCCAATCATTTCAGCTGCTTTTTGCTGGTACTCCTTTTTCATAGGTTGATTATAACATTATCGAAAAAACGGCTTTATATTGCGGGTAGTAATACGCAGCGGCAGTTCACAGAGTGATCGCCTGGGTGGCTCTCACCGTTCGGGAAGGTAGCTCCCTTTGGTACGATCTTGCCGTTGTTATCGGCGTGTTCCGGTCGGACCTTCTCATCCCCAACAGTCAGCCATTCCTTGCCAGTCACTACAGCTGATTGTTGATATGCGTCGTTAGTGGCTTTGGAGAGTACGAAAGAGGTTTCCGTTTGAGCGATGGTGCGAGCTCGCTTCACGGTCATATCTTCGAAGTAGTCTCGAAGCGAACGCCCGATCTTCTCGATACCATGCCCCTCTTTGATGCCATCCGCAATCTTGGCTTTCAGGACCTCAAAGGTGGTATCCACAATCGAGTTTGTGAAGAATCCTACTCGGCCATCTATCGCGGCAAGTAGGACGGCGTCAGTGAAGAAGTGTTCACCGGATTTGCGGAACAGGCCGTCCAGAGCCTCTTGTCCGGCCTCCTTGTACAGTTTCTCCATGATG
Source organism: Sphingopyxis sp. (assembly GCA_013823985.1). Taxonomy (GTDB): domain Bacteria; phylum Pseudomonadota; class Alphaproteobacteria; order Sphingomonadales; family Sphingomonadaceae; genus Sphingorhabdus_B. The sequence continues at coordinate 12,898 of PNNB01000044.1, read as the reverse complement.
GGACCAAAGAGAGCCTTTGCGAGCGATTTCTCGCCAATGAGGTCCATGAACGTCGTCGGGCTAAGCTCGTTTTGGAGGATGCGCTTCAACATGCCTTCATGGAAGGTGTCGAGCGCCTCTTTGACAACCTCGGCTTTGCGGTCGATGCGATCATTGTATGCCTTGCCATAGGCTTCTTTGGATTTCTGGTCTGGGAAGATGCTGTTGAGCTGGCGCTTTGGCTCACTTGAGATGATGAGGTCGGCCATCTTCTCCATTGCGTCGAGCTTCTTAGCGAGGAGCGGACGCTTGCGAATGAACTGCTTGGCGGTCTCAGCTAGGGCCTGGATGGCTTGTGGGGACGCTGAGAGTGCGTCTCCCCCTTCGAGAGCGTCGTAGTTGTACATGGCGCGGGCTTCATTGGCGGTGATGATGCCGTCACGTTTGAGCTGGCTGGTCTCCTTGAGAAGCATCTCACGATCTACCGGTGCTGGGTCGGTGAAGTCGAAAAAGACGCTCTGGTCCACGGTAGGGACAAGCTTGGTATTGATGACATCGAGAAAGGCTTCAAAGACAGGTGTGACCGCTTCCTGGAGGAATACGCGGTAGGCTTCCTTGGCATTGGCAAGGTTCACGTCGTCGCTGGTCACCATCGCCTTCGGGATGCGGAGTGCGGCGAGGATGTCGTCGCGTAGGAAGTGCTGGCTGGCGATGAAATCCATCTCTTTTGGCGTCTTGTTGAGCTCCTGAACCGACTTGACGTTGCGACCAAAGATACCGACGCTCCCTGCGTTCTTGCCGCCGAAAACAGCTTTCCATCGCATTCGGAAGTCAGCAGCCTTCTCTTCATCCACGTCAGCATCCGCAAAGACAGCAAAGTCTGGTCGGCCTTGGTTCTTGAAGAAGCTGGCTTGGTAAGCGGTGGCCTCAATCTCAGTGAGGATGCGAGAGCGAGCTGGGCGCACGACGCCAACGCCACGAAGCGGATTGGTCGGGTCGGTGTTGCGGATATGAAGCACGTCTTCGGGCTTGAAGCGCTGGACCGTGTGGTGGCGGTAGTCGTAGCCGACAATGGTCTTGCCATCGGCTGAGAGTGCTACCTCGACGTAATCAGGCCGGAGTACCACCATCTGCTCAATCTTGGTGCCATTGCGCTCTAGGAGCCAAAAACAGTCGCCTGAGAGTAGGTAGTGGGAGACTGATAGTTCCCAAAACTCACGAGCTGATTGGAAGCTGTTGGGGTTGCTGAGTACGTCGAGGAGTGGGTGGTCGAATACCTCAGTGACATCCCCTTTCCTATTCTTGATCTTGTATAGCTCAAGCGGGATACCAGCCACGCGCTTCATAATCATCGAAACGCCGATGTAGAGGTAGAGGCTGTCCTTGTACGAGTTGAGGTTGTTTACATCGGTAAGGTGTTCAAAGCCGCTTAGGCCTTCGATGCGGTGGATACCGATAGATTTGGTTTGGAAAAGTCCTCTGAGGGGGTTTCGCATATATCGAAATTATACACTAGGCGAATAGCAAGCCCGGCTTCTTTACTCCGATACCATACCGGATAGCGTCAAGGGCGTGGTTGTCGTAATCCTGCGGATTGTTGGTCACCTTACCATTGCGGTCCCGAATCCATAGATAGTTTCGTTGCTCCTTGAGAGTGGCGACGGAACGGGTAGTAATGGAGCACTTCTGGTCCTGTACGTAAGCGATGCCCTGGTTCACGCTTCCTGGACCCTTGGTGGCGGGGAGCACATTTACCCCGTACGTCTTTAGCTCGTCAATGGATTTCGGTTCTGCGCTGTCAGCAATAACAAGCGCATTTGGATAGGTGGCGAGAGCGTCGGCAATCGCCTTATTGCTCATTCCCTTTCGGTACAAAATCTCGTCGAAAATATATCCGCCGTTGTAGTCATATATCGCAATGGCGGCAGTAGGATCGTTGGTGTATCCGAAGTCCAGTCCAATGGCCTTGAGGCGTGCCTCGTGCGGTAACTTGTCGATTACCTGCCAACCTGTGTATATCCGTCCTTCAATCTCCCCTAACTGGCCAAGGCCATATACCTTCCACCACTCAGGCCGGTTCTTGCGTTGCTCGATAGACGCGACCGTTTGCGGGTCCAGCGCTTCATTATCGAGGTAGGTGACGGTGATGTGGTCAACGTCGTCGCGCTTACCCAGCACGTCGGTATAGAACCAAAACTCCGCTGACGGATTCCAGTCCAGCCAGATCGCCTCACGAGTACGTACTTCAAGCTGCTCAAAGGCATCAAAATGGATGTTGTTGCACTCGTTGAGGTAAAGGCGTTCGCGTCGTGCTCCCCGTAGCTTGTCTGGTTGGTCAGCTGAGAAGAACTCAATCTGTGAGCCTGTCTCAAAGGTGTAGATGAAATCGGAGCGGTTCCAACGGGCGTCATCGTAGTAGCCGTGCTCTTTGAGGATATTGAGAAAGTCGCGGATAGCGCCGCGTTTGAGGTGTGGAAGGCTCTCTGACACGACCGAGGTAAGGGTCGGTTTCTTGTCTGATTGAGCGAGGCCAATGAGCACGAGCAAAATACTGATTGTCTTGGAGGCTGAGGTTCCGCCCTGGACGGCTTTGATGCGCTTGCGAAGCCCCTTAATCTTTTGCGTCGATGTCGTTTCTAGGTACATTGATGATTGGTTGCGGGAGCGGTTTGTCGTCCGTCGTCTGGTCCACACGTTCCTTCATGCCATGGTTGGCTTGAAGGAGAAACTTCGCCATTTGCGGATTGTAGTTTCCAGATAGGCCATTCTGCATCAGGCGAGTGGCCTGGATTGCCATTAATTCATCTAACGTGACGGAAAACTCTTTGTGTTTCCCCTTCCATTCTTGGATGGTATCGCGGTGAACTCCTAGGTGAATTGCCAAACCCTCAATCGTCGGCAAATTTACCTTCACCAACCGATCATAGCTATCCGACTTCTCCCCTCGGGTTTTCCAAAACTTAAATACCTTGTCCTCACACGACTTCATATACTCGCGCGCCTTTTTAACAACGCTCGCGGAGTATACGGTAGGTCTACCACCTGGATGTTTGGACGGTGTTTTTGCTTGAGTTGGTTTCTTAGCTTTCGCCATATATCAAAATTGTACCATTAATTTCACCACAGTTGCTTCTTCTCGTCACCCCGCATCACTACAAAGGGGACATGCTCGTGCGCTCGGGCGAAGGGGAGTGCGCGCTTCATGAGTTCGGCGCGGTGGTCCGGCGCAAGATCACAATACGGGACGTCACTGAGGTAGTGCCTCTGGCGAATACCTATCTCATGCCACTGTTTGCATATGTACGTCGCTCTGTCGTCGCTCCGCATGGGCTGTTGAAGCTATTGATAATGTCGGGGACTGCCATGCGAATATTATACGCTGATGTGTGGCGGTATGTTGGTGGTGTAGATGGGGACAATGCACCACTCCCCCAGCAAACAACGGCTTATAACAACGGTATCTCGGACAAAACTTGCGACTCCCCCACTGGCCGATGGGTCGCTCATTTCTTTCGAGAGAGGCAAATCGGGTGTCATGACGTTGGGGAAGGGAGCCTCGCCTTGCCGAGATTTCTCTGACCAAAAAAAAGAGCCTCACGCGAAGGTGAGGCTCTGAATTAGGCTGGCAACAAAGCGAGCTGGCGATGGTCAGTGATTTCACAGAAACTATCGATGACTTGGTGAAGCTTCTGGGTGAGCTGAGGCGCTTCGGCCACCTTGCCCTTCAAGGCGTAAGTGACCGCGTTGAAGGCACGCCATGCAGTCTCGCTCCCCCAGTCGTATGGGGGCCGTTCGAAGGCTTCGACGACATCCGCGATGCGAGTGACGTTGAGAGCGCCGGTACGGTAAAGCGTCATCACTAGATGGTCGAACTCAGCGGGGCTGAGGTATCGATTGCGGTAGGAATCGAACGCACACTGTTGAGCAATCCGCTTCTCCTGGAGCGGTTCGACGATACCGGCAACGATGCCAGGAAGGTCGCGCTTGGTGTTGAGGGTATGTTTGCGCTTCACGACAATTTCGCCGTTGAAGCTGGTATTATCGCAAACTAGGACGCGTGCGCCGAAGGCCAGACCTACGGGCCAACTTTTATCGTGGCTGTTGCGGATGCCCAAGGTGTCCTTATAGTCCGAATACGGTGACTGGAGCGTGAAGAGGCCGAAGTACCGCTGGCCATCGGGCATGATGGCGTGGTGTTCTTCAACGATCTCGTGCTGGTGGAAACCGAGCGCGTAACGCACCATATCCACGAGATGATGGTGGGGAAGCGGAACGTGGGTTGCGGTGGCGTCGGGGGTGGGAACGACACGGAGCTGGTCATAATCAACAAACTCAGCGCCAGCGTGGATTATTAAGCCTTGCATGGTAGTTTCCTTTCAAAGAGCAGGATTGCTACCAATCAGTATACTACAAAAAGAAACCCCCGCACTTGGCGGGGGCCTCAGTTTGACTAAAAGAGTATCACTAGTATACTATCTGGAACCAGTCCGTTCCGTATCATCTCGGTCAATAGCTCATCACCTCGCTCACAGCCAAAGTCGATGAAATCTATTAATCCGTGGTCTTCCGGTTGGGACCTGAATTGCCGTAATCGATAATCTACTATGAAGCCTTTGTAGGTCGGTAACTTACCAGCCACAAATTGTGGAGGTTTCTGGCTTTCGCTGCCCATAAGCCCCTATGAGACGAGCTTTGTGACTTTGTTCGCTAGGTCGTCGAAAAGCGTTTGCGCTTCAACTCCGGGTGCGAAGAGCTTGAGTGTAAAAGTTCGCGTTAGTGAAGCGATTTCCGCTTTCTTCCCATCCACCTTCTCGTCAAACTCGACAAGTTCCTTCGGCATATTTCCGTAGGTCTTGACCGCTAGTCGCTTATCGCCATAACTCGGCACATTCCATCCAATGGCCTCTAACTTCTCTTCCGCTTCGTCCATTGCCTTTTTACTGTTCTGATATGAGGAAAACAGTGCTTGGACTTCTGCCGGAATTTTTGCTTCGAGACCCTTGATAAGTGCGCTTCGTTGATTGCTTGCATTTTCAGCAAATAACCGTTTGGCACTGTCAATGTCCTCAATTAGGAGTTTTTCAAGCTTACGCTTCTCTTCCATATTAAGGGCACGGCTCTTCTCTAGTTTATTGTTCATACTTCTTTTTATTAGTTAGTTAATCTGCTGGGGCTTGATCCAGCAAAACCAACATAGCGATTCGTTTAGTAATGTCACCGGTCAGCATGTTGCGCAGTGGGCTTAGTGAGTAAGGCTGGAGCGCTATGAGGTAGCAAAGAAAATTTACACAAAAAAAGACCCCGCGTTGGCGGGGTCTTTTACCTTGTTAGGCTGATGGCTTTAGAAGCCGAACCAGCTCTTCGCTTCCCTTCCGGCTTTCCGGCCAAGGCTGTTGAGCTCTTTGGCAACTCCCCGTCCAACGTCCCTGGCATCTTTGCCAAGGGTGTTTTGCTTGTGGTTGGGGCGGCTGCCGACGGGATCACGATGGTAGTAGGACATACTCAAGTCTCCTTGGTTGCGAGAACACCAATATCACTCATTTCAGATAGTCCGTCACCGTTTGCTATTTTGCGCCTTGTTGAATAATGGGTAGGAATGAGTAGCTATGAGAGCTGAAAATATATTTCGATGATGTGGTATGAGTAGCTAAGATTATAAAAAAACACCTCTCAAGCGAACCTGAGAGGTGTGTATGTTTCACCAGTGCAACTGTTTCGGAAGAACCACGTCCCGACAGCCAACGTACATTAGTAGCTTGCCAGTAGCATCCCTTACTGGTATAGCGACTGTACCACGTAGTACGCCGCGTGGTGAATACCCAGCTCCAAGGCGGGCAGCATCGACGGGGTCGAGTCCGATGGCGATGACTGCTTCATGGTTCGGGTCAAGGTACTCTAGCGGACGGAAGCCCTCACTGGGTTTTCCGTCCGTTTGAGTGTTTGCGCTACTTTCGCGCACTTCGGCAGTTTTGGGACTGCTCTTCTTCTCTGGCTCTGCGTCGCCCTGGAGCCACTCTGCGGACTCTTTGGGCGACAATCCCATGACGTGACCAACGAGGGCAATGCAATCACCGCCCTTGTTGATCCCGAAACTGTAGAACGCTTGCTTGTCTGGCGTGATGACGAGCGCACGCTCTCCACCTTTACCACTCGGACAAGGCCCGCGAAGTTGATTGCCGTGCTTTTTGAGCACTAGACCCAGCCTCGTTGCTACTTGTTCGATTGGGTTAGTATCCTTGATTGTTTGGAAATCGAGGTAAGCCACGTTATCCTCCTATGAATGAGCTGACCTCGTTCAATTGTACCACTTACATGGTAGTATTCTGGATAGATAAGGTGTGTTGAGAGGGGAAGGCGTGGTGCGGTGCACTTATTCACCATCCCACATAATACGAGGTAACGGCCTCTCCCTCCCAGCACATCTGCTGGAGAAGGAGTATCACATGGCAAAGCGCCCTGATTATAACGTCTATGTTACCGAGAAGAATGGTGACAAGAACTACTACCACCAAGTGGGAGTTGCTTGGGATGTCAGCAATGACGGCATCAGCATCAAGCTCCGGCCCAACCTCGCCATTTCCGGCGAATGCGTGCTCTTTCCTCCCAAGGAAGATGAGCAATAAATCCAGACCTCTCTTAGACAAGCTAAGAGAGGTCTTTTTCTGGATTATAGAGCGGGACTGCTGGCAAGCCGGTTCGATAAAGGGGAGTGGTGAATAGGGCAGGATTTGGGTGGGGCGCATTGAGATAGCCGTGCTCGGTCTGGCGGTACTCAGGCTGGTGGACAAATAGGAACATGGGATTGCCCTCTGGGAAGAGCTCCTGCGCCAGGTTCACACTCTCATTGAAAGCTGAGACCTTCGAGAAGACAAAGAGCACCCGCATGTAGCGCATCGAGAATGGGGCATATGCGCGGTTCTCTTGGATGTGGACGTACCCCAGCATCTTCTTACGCATCGATGACACTCCAAGGAGCTTCTTGGGGTCAATTTTGCCCTTTCGCTGGTACTCTAGCGCGATATGCGAGCGAGCGCCGTCGGGGTATTCGATGGCAAAGAAGCCGTCGGGCGACAGCTCGCCGGTCCAGGATCGAGCGCGACCGTCAATCTCGCACGCTACCGTCGCGGGAAACTTGATGGGCTGGTTCTCTTCTCGCTTTGCTTCCCTTTCCAATTCGCCTTGGCTGATGAACCGGCACGGGCTTTGGAGTGCGCCAGCTCTGATATTGGCAATGGTTTCAGCGATACCGAGCTTGTGTTTGTATTCGATGTTGACGTTGCCACGGGGGCGGTACGTGTTCACATACAAGTCAGGCTCTCGGTAATCGAAAAGAAAGCGCTCACCGGCATCGCTGATAAAGTAAACGTCGGGGGCGTAGTTATTGACCTGTACATCTAGGTCTTCTGGCTTATCCTCCGGTTTGCAAACTAAGCCAGCTCTATGAAGCAGTTGTAGCGTTCGGCGGATACCATCACGGGACCTCGGGATGAGCATGTCAATTTGCGTGGAGCGGATATACTCCTGCTCGTAGATCACTTGAAGCACGTCAAGGGTAGTAGCGCGAGCCGCCACCTTCACCGGATTGCGAAGATTATTGCTATATCGCTTCTTTCGCTGTTTGGGGGCTTCTGTGTCCATACAGCTAGTATATAGCACCGCAAAACAGCCCTCGTAAGGACGGGCAGGATTATGTGCTACGAGTAGTAGTGAGTAGCTATTCTCGGTCTTTGAAATCTTCAAAGTTGAGCTTTGGCGTAGTAGGCTCTGGATCGACTACCACCGGCTCCTCACCATACAAGTCAGCCATGCGCTTCTCTATCGCTCTTAGCTCCGACCTGGACCGTGTGCCCATTGCCTCAAGCCGTCCAAACTCGACGTTCATGTGTTGTGGTCGTTGCCCCTTAAAGAGCGCCATAAACTGCCCCTTCTTGAGATTTAAGAGGTCTTCGGCTCTGAGGCCCATCTCACTTGCGAAAATCCGCCTATCGGGGGCTGAGAGGCTCCCAGCGACCTTGATAGAGGTGTTGGTGAGGATAGCGGAGCGGACTGCATCTGGAAGCATGTCGAGATGCTGGAAAGCCACCGTGAGTGCCACGTTGAACTTTCGCGCTTGGGTGAAGAGCTCAGCGATGAACTCTTCGTCTCCAGCGTACTCCTGGAACTCGTCGATGTAGATGGAGACCCGCTTCTGATACGGATGCTCTCTATCGAAAATCGCCCTGGCTATCTGGCTGATGAAGAACCGGCCAAACACCTTGAAGGCGTCGCCTTTGAGCGTGCGCTTAGTGGCGTTGATGAGGATGACCTTCCCGTCGTTCATCTCTCTCGGCAAAAAAAGCTTCATCTTCGTAGCCGTGAACATCTGACGGAAGGCGTCGTTCTCTAGCAGAGTGTACAGTCGCCTTGCGAGCTGTTGGCGTGTCTCGCGGTATTCTGTCGAGCTGAACTCGGTATCGAAAAATGCCTTGGCAAGCGGTGGAAGCTTGGCGATGTGTTCGCGAAATGCCTCTACCCCCTTGGGCTCCAAAATCTGGCGCATGGTTTCGAGGTTGGCGTTCGGGATGACTGACACCAGGCGGGCAAGGTAGCGGTACAGCGTCGATTGCTTAGAGGTCATCTCAGCGTCGAGTGAGGCAAACATGTACTCGAAAAGGGAAGCGTCCTGTCCGTAGTCAAAGAGGTTGAGAGCGAGCGGAGCTTCGTCGTTGGTGGGAGAAAGGTATACGAGCCGATTGACGGGGACCACATTGATAAGGTTTTTGATGAGCTGGCTTTGGCTATCAAGCACGATAACCGTCCGGTCTTTTTCGAGGTCATCTAGGATGAGCGACTGGAGAAGTTGCGTTTTGCCGTGGCCAGACTGCGCCACAATAACCGCGTGTTCCGTTCGCAGGTCGTCAGGGAATGTCACTGGTGGGGGTGGGACCGGCTCAAGCTTTGGAGCGGGTGGGGGAGGTGGAGGTGGTGCGACTGTCTTTGGCGGTTCGACAAACCTAAAAGCGCCATTCCACCAGAGAATAACCGCGACGACTAACGAGACAGAGCCAACTAAGAGATAACACAAAAGCCAAATAACAGACGTTTCGTTCATAACCTGAGCTTGCCGGTCAGTCTCGGTAAGAAATATAAGGAACCCCTTTAGAGTACCCGCTCCTCCGATTATGCCGATAAGGAGAACAAATAGGTTTCTCGATTTGACACCAATGGAGGCTAGGGTGAATGCTGAGCCACCGTTAGCTATTACCCAAACCAATATGAATAAAACCTCGTATGGACCAATCGGAACCATCCCCTACCCCCTACTTTACCCACAAATGCCGTCGGTGATGCTCCAGAATGTCCGCCTCGCTTTTAGGGTACGGCTTCCCTGCTATCGGCTCCACCCTGCCAACATGCGAGTTTTGTACCGGAAAATATCGAAAAGTGAAGTCAGCTAGATCCGTGAAATAATCTGGTTTGCCACGAGCCATGCGGTCAACCAGTCGCTTCGCATCATCCTGTGAGGTACGAAATACAATCTGGGTGGAAGCATTACCAATAATAGCGGAGTAGTAGTCTCGGTCTAGCTGTTCGATGTATTGGTGAGAGAGGTACAACTCCACGCCAAACTTCCTGATACCAGAAAGCATCTCCTTCACTACCGACGGGGCAAATAGGTGGCACTCGTCGATGAAGATATGAAAGGGGATCGAGTTATCACGCGCCAGGCAGGCTTGGTGGATAAGGGACAAAAGGACACTACCAAGGACAGAGACACGACTTTTAGAAAGCTGTCCTTGAGGAAGCCTAGCAAAGAGGATTTTGTCCGTTACTACGTCTGATAGCTCAAAAGAGGGGGCCCTCTGAGATAACATCTTCCGGACGCGCTTGTCGGCGATGAGCATGAGAGCCTTGTTGAGAGTGGAGCTGATCTGGTCTCGCTTCTCCTTCGGCGTCATCGCATCAAAGTTGGACCAAAACTCACGGACAACAATATCGGACACAGATGTGAGACATGATGACCGATAATCGCTGTCCGTCAGGAAGGTAGGTAGATCGGCCAAAGTTTGCTTGCTTTCAGCTAAGACAGTCAGCGAGAAAAAGAGGTACATATCCATCGTTGGAGTGGGCATTTCGCCATAACCCCAGGCGTCCTTGATCGCGTCCATGAGAACAGAGATAGCGAGCGGTGAGTGGTCAAAGAGGGGATTGAAGCCAACCACTTCTTCTCTGGAAGGGTCAAAGAGAATGGTGTGCTGTCTACGGTTTTTGGGAATGTACTGTATGAGCTCGTCGGTATCGTGGCCATGTGGGTCTAGGTAAAAGACACCGTGACCGGCTTCGATGGCTTCGCGTATGTACTGTTTGAGTAGCGTGGATTTTCCAGTTCCACTGGCTCCGATTAGATAGGTATGCGCCATAAAGTGAGGACGGTGAAAGCTCGGTAGAGCGTCGCGGTCTTCAACGGGTGCCGATGCGATGTCCGTCCTCACGTCAAGGAACATCCCATAGCTATTATCGCATGACGGCTAATTTTTGAGATGCACTTGTGTATGGTGGTATGAGCAGAGCCAGCGCACTTCGAGGGGCTTTGCATAGTCGGAATGGTGGGCTTCAAGCCGTGTTTTCGTGCAACCAAACTCGCAGGCATTGGGCCGTTTGAGTACACCGGAGAGAAGAGCTTGTTGAACTTGCCGACGGGCTGAGCGCTTCAAAGGATTGAGTGCATCATAGGCTCTGCGTCTTGAAGTAATCTCAGTTGAGTGTCGTCGATAGTATCGCTTCTGCCGGTCACGACGTGCGATGGGTCGGCAGGGAGAGCAGTAGCGACTTAGGGGAGGTATGGGTTTTGTACAACGCCTACAGTTGTTCATGTACTGTGAATTGTAACACGTATCCGCCGTCAGGCGGAGGGGTACTGCCCGCACTTGTCCGTCTAAGCGAAACGAAGTGAAGCGCATGACCCCCCAGCTTCGTGGCGGTGCGACCGGTAGTGGAGAGAGCTAGATAGCTGGGGGGTCATGCGCTGAGCGCTGACGGACAATGTGCGGAATTGTATTTGATGAAGCCCTATGTTGGGGCTTTCATCTGAACTCGTAACCCCCATACAATATAGTTGGTATTTTGGTGGGTTGTGTGTCGGGTTATGGTACAGTTAGAGTATATGGAAACAGTAAAAGACAAGGCATTAGCTCATGTACGGAGTGTATGTCCTGAGTTGATGGAGTTGAGCCGGAACTGTGAGTATCGTTTCTGGTCTAAAGGGTATCGCTGGTTCAATAAAGTTCTCGACTACGCAACGGACTTCAATCATCTACACGGTTGTACCAGAGGCCAGTTAACGACACAGGCTTTCGTCAGCTACAAATGCGGAAAGTGTCGGAAGGGTAAAAGCTGGCCGAACGGTATGCCGCCGAAGTGGTGTCCTGAGTGTGCAAAGGAAGCTGGGAAATGCCCGTACTGTAAAACTAAGGTCGAAATCATCGGCCACACCCCGCACCTAGAGCATTGGTTGAGAGCGCTGCGTGAGAAATGTGACATTCACTTCTGGCATAAGAATACGATTGTGGCCGTCGAGAAAGGGATGGACATAGCAGGGCTCGACGAGTTCCCCGCTATCGAGTTCAACATTGATTCTGGTCAACCATTCACCAAAGACGACTACCAAGCGTACTGTGAGATTGTGGGTGCATAAAAAACCCCGCGTGATTAGCGCGGGGTTTTTTATAGATCGACTTATATAAGGTGTTTGGCTTAAGACACCTTGTAAACGCCACCGTCACCAGTGACAGTACCAGCCTTCTTCAAAGCGGCGAGCGCGTTACTGATGCTCTGCTGGGCCTGCTTGGATTCAGCCGACATCTCTTTGAGGATAGCGGCGCGACCGATACCAGCACTACCGGCTCCCTCAATTACCTTGAGCACGTCGTCACGTACACCAGTGCGTCGTGAGCCAGTGGCACGCGGAGCGGGAGCTGAGCCGTCGCTTTGTACCAGTCGATAGGAGAAGCCTAGCTCGGCAAGGGCTTTGATACCCTCCTGGGCTTTGGCCATAGCTTCCTGCTTTGCTTGAGCTAGAAGAGCTGCCTTTTGTTCGTCGAGTTTGCGGATTTGTTCGAGCACAGATGCCATTGCTACCTCCTGCATTGATGCGGTCTGGTATTACAAACGAAAGGGCGGTGCAAGGATGGAACCCCTACACCGCCCCCCCAGCTCTAGGAGCTGTCGCGTTCGGCTATCCGTTCGGCAATCCACTGCTGAATTTCACTCTCCACCCAGAACACTCGAAAACCAACTCGTACCCTAAAAGGGAACCGGCGCTCGCCTTCTAAGCGATCAATATGTGCAAAGCTAAATCCTACAACTTCTTTGACCTGACGTTTTGTGAGTAACCGTTCCATTGCTTCGACTCCGATTTGGAGCCGTTGCAACGGCCAGTGGTTGCGAGCCATGGCGGGAGTGGGATAGCAAAAAACCTCTGCGAGTGACAGAGGTTCAAGCTGTAGATGTCTGCACGAAGGCAGAGAGGAAGACGAGAGCCGTGCTGTTGCCCAGCCTTACACGGTAGACTCGATGGGCGTATGATATCTCTCTGTACCCCTTGTTGAGGGCGGGGTATCCTCCTCCTCTCTACCCTCGTTTACTCTCTCTCCACTCCTGGAAGACGTGCCACGCTAGGAATGGTACGACGATGATGATGGTGTAGAGGATGAAGAGGAACTTTTGCATATTGCGATAGCGAGCTACCCGCCAAGGCCATCACGGGACTAGTCAAGGTGTCCAACGATGATATTAGCGGGACTGGGAAACTTCCGAACTTTCGCTCGGCGGGTAGCTGACTATCTCCCTCAATCCTACCAAATCCAAAAGGTGGAAGCAAAGGTAGAAGAGTGGATTTCCCCGTAGGGAAATCCTGACTTTTCAGATATTTAAGAGAATG
>PNNB01000071.1 GCA_013823985.1 Sphingopyxis sp. | reverse complement strand
AGCCGTTGCACTCGCAGGCGTAACAGCAGGCGTCGCGCAAGGGGTAGGTAGCGTTGTCAAAATTGGAACAACAGCAACCTCCAGTGCATTCTCAAGAGTTGCAGGAGATGTGATACGTGGTGCTGTATCCAGTGCGGCCACACAAGGAGTTGCCGTTGCGACAGGGCTTCAACAAAAGTTCAGTTGGACCAGTGTGGCCACAGCAGGCGTTGGAGCGGGTCTGGGTGGAGCTGCAAGTCGAGGCCTAGCGACCTTAAAGGTGTGCGGAGCTGTGCAGCAAATTGGCAGCGCCATGTCCGATGTTGTTATTCAAGCCTCGACGCGAAGCCTTATAGACGGCAGCGATTTTGGCGACAATCTCATAGCAGCGCTTCCTTCGGCGATCGGCAATCTGATTGGCCGAAACGTAGGAGCAACGATCAGCGGCGCGATAAATCCAGTAACGCAAAGTGGTGTTGCAGCAGCGCTTTCGATGAACGGAACTCCTATCGCAACGACAGGTGGGCGGGCCGCAGATAGCCAGGAAGCAAATGGCGCCACACAAGGGCTGTACGACGGCGATGAAATCGTCGTCACCGCAAACAGACCAAGCTCCTATGTGCCCATCAATATAGAATTTAGAGCACCCTCATATGATGAAATGAGCTTTGCGGAACAATTGCGACATGCAGCAGCCCTAGGATTTTCCAGAACGGAACTGAGCGAGAAACGCTCTGCTATAAAAACAGAAATAAACGAGCGTTTTAAACCAAATGTTCCTCAAGCAGCGCTGGATGTAGGTCCGAACGCGCCGCCGACAACTCCGGATGAAACGCTCGATCGGAGAACAAACGCCCTATGGAAGAGCCAGTACATAAGGGACTATGCCGCTAAAGTCGAAGAAGGGATCTACAGCAAAGAAGCGTACTTGGCTCAGCTTCAAGGGTATGATGCTCAAGACGCATACATTGCCGATCTAGATCGTCAGGTTGATGCGCAATTGTGGCAGGACGCTAAGGATCTTGGCAAGATCTACGCCATAACTGGGGCCACGATGGCTGGAGGCTATGGCGTTTCGTTGGCCGTGGGAGCGACCGGAGCGAGCGGTGTAACAGCCTATGGAGCCATCGCTTTTGGTGAAGGTTTGGTAAGTGCTGCATCAGGAAGCGCATTCCGACATACGCTTAGGGAAGAGGTGACCTTAAATACCGTCGCCTTGGACTTTGCACTAGGTAGCACAATAGGCGTTGGCAGCAGATTCTTTGCGAACAAGGTAAGCAGTTACGGAGTAGGAGATGTAACCGCCGCAGAGAGAACTATCGCAGCGCAAAATGTATGGGAAGCTCGCAGTATATTACGAAGCGCAGGGTTAAATCCTGCTCAGCGAGGCGAAGTCATACGATCTTTCGACCTACAATCGTTCCATGTCGAAAGGACGCTGTCTGATACAAAAGCTTATCGCCTTTTTGATGATACCGGTGCGCGCTTGGAAGGCAGATATGTTTCTGGAGACTTCTTCGCAAATCAGACCGACAGAATTCAAAACTTTGCGCTCATGGGCAATTCTGCAACAAGGCTAGGAGAGGTCTCGATTCCAAGAGGCAGTGTGATATTCACTGGTCGCGTTGCGCCTCAGCTTCGCTTTAGTTCGGGGCTGACTGGCGGCGCCAATCAAACCTTCTTGACTGGACCCTTGAGTCCGTACACATTCCATGAAATTCCGATGCCGAGGTAGAAATGGAAAAGCTAATCCAAATGATCAATCAGTTGATCAAGCAACTCGAGGCACAATCTCTAAAAGTAGAGAGCGTCCATTGGTATTTATTAAACAATTTGCAGCGCTTCAAAGACGTCGCTGAGAATTCTCCTTCACTGCATGCTATAGAGAATGAGGGCCGCGCTTTGAGTCGATTTTGTATCGACAGTATGGATTGGGAGGATGAGTTATTTAAAGCGACAACGGCCATCACGGAACAAGCAAGGCATGCCATTCATGCGTAATTTATTGCCGCAGAGAGTATTCCAATCAACAGAACATTGGGCACCGTCCCGTTAGGATTTGAGGCCAGGTTCAATATCAAGACGCTGCATTGGAGTTTGACAATGCTTTGAGCGCCAGTGGAATCACATATGCTAGCGTGGGTGTCATAACGGTGGACGGTAAAACCCCATGAGTTTCTCAGTTTTTGCTCCTTTGGCGTCACTCAGTGGCATTCGCCTTCACTCAGGAGGTGGTTTGGCGCTCGATGCGCTCGAAAATGCCTTGGGTTTAAGGCTTCCCGCCGATCATTGTGCCGCTTTACAAGAAAGTAATGGTGTTGATGGCTATGGGGGATATTTGCGGCTTTTTGGTGCTGGACCTAGCGCAAACCTCGACATCGCGTTGTGGAATGATCCTAAGTGCTGGAAATTTGCATGGGAATCTCGATGTTCTGATTATCTGTGTTTTGGCGAAACAGCTTGGGGGGATCAGTACGCATACAGTATTCCCGCTCTGATATGTGGGGAGCCCCAAGTTTACTTCCTCGATTGCCTGTCCATGACGCCGACTGTGGTGGCTTCCACGTTTTCAGAATTTTTCGAAAACGAATTCATCCGCTCGGTTAAAGATCCTTATGACGTAATGATCAAGGAAGTTCGCAAAGTATTAGGAGACCTAGAGATTGGGGAACATCTGATTTATGCAACGTCTCCCCTATTGGGGGGCGTGGAAGAAACTTCGAACGTGCAAAAGATGGACGCTAGGGCCGCGATGATTTGTAATGGAGATATTGCTCTTCAATTGGATGCAAGCCCCGAAAATAGCATCCCTAAAGCCATCACTGCTTACGAAGACAGAAATGGTTGCATGCGTCTTGAGTTAACATGGGTGTAGTATTTTACCGGCCTCATTGTTGGACCAAATCCACCAATTTTAGTCCATAGAGGCTTGAGTAGCCTGGGTCATCGGAAATAAATGGAGCGGTCCGCATGAGCATTAAATCTCTTTTTTCGAAGGCACAGGCTATGTGTTGGAGAAGCGGGAATAAGCCACTGCCACCTCTGCTTACCAAATGGAATGCCCTCCACCTATTTCCTATTTTCGGAGTCAAAGAATTGCTAACGCTATCCCGACGGAGCAGAGCAATTGATCGCCGGAACTCACATTACGCCAATGGACCGCTACTCATTCGCCAACGTTATAATAGCGTTAGCATTGTGCACTGCTCCGCGATCATTCGATCGCGAAACAGGTCATAGCCGCATCTTTGTTGGCCCCTGCGGCGTCGACGCACGTCTGGATTTTGGCGAGTTTTGCTTGCGCGGCCATTTGAGCTTGCTGCGACGCTGCTAGGCCTTTTTGTTGGTCGGAAAGATCAATTCGCAATTTAAAGATTTCAGCGGGCACCGATACAATAGACTTCAATATCTTAACCGGCAAACGCACCACCTCGAGCACCTCGCTCGGTCTGCTAGCGTTCCACGACACCAGCATGCCGTTGTCGAGCACAACATCGTCAACTGTTTTGACAAAGGCGGATGAACGCATCGGAATATATGAAACAGGGCCGATCTGCGGCAGCATCGTAACCGTTGCGTCGATCGGGACGCTGTCGGTACCTTCTGGCGCGCATTGTGTCCCTGTGGTGCATTGGCGCAAGATGATCGTTTGCGGCAACGCCGTTCTGTAGAAAAGTGCGCCATTCATGCCTTGGTGGCGAAGAGCGTCATCGATGGGATAGGTTTTGTCCTGGGCGCTTCCCCCAATACGTTGCCGATCGGCGATAGGGTCGGCGACATCATAGCCACCCACCATGGCAGGCACCTGCAACCGGAAAGGAAAGCCCGCATCTTTAAGTTCGTCATTGGCTTTATCGCGTTCGTCTGGACTGCTGGGATCGAGCCGATAAGCAAATTTTGTGGGTAGCTTTGCACATTCGCCTGAATCGGCAAGTTGCGAGCCGCCGTCAAACGCCGCCAGCTGATCAGCAACGCCGCCGCCGAGGCCGGAAAAAGCCGACGCAATTTCGACGAGAATATCACCAGTTCGGTCGGCTGCGACAACATTGGCCGTGCTGAATAGGCCTGCAGCATTGACCGCAAGCTTGGTATCGTCGTCTCGCAACGGACTATGGAACGCGTCAGCAACAAGTCTAACTCGGGTGTCAGCAACAGGGGCGAGGAGTTCGATCGCGGTCGAATAGGAAAAAGCGCAGCTGTTGGCAGGCGCGGCTTCAAGAATGCGTAAGCTGGCTTCGGCGTTTTTGATTTCGTTATCGACGCTGGTTTTGCGGCCCTTGGCGAGCTCGAGATCGGCTGTTGCGATGGCAAGCTCTTCCTTCAAAGTCGCCACAGCATCGGCGCTCGTCTGCACCGATGCGATCTTCAACCGGTCATTGGCCGTCTTTATAGACGCTTCCAGCGTTTTGATTGAAGCGCTGACCGTTTCGAGTTCGGTCTTCTTCGTGGCTATGACCTTCTGCAAATCCTCTTTCTTGAGGAGTTTGCGTTCTGCGGTAACTTTAATGTCTCTTTTGGGCAGATAATAGGTAACCCCGGAGGCAAGCTCATTTGCGGAGCGCGGTGTCGACCGAATTGTTGCACAGCCGTTCAGCAGCACCGCACCTGCCGCGAATAATCCCCAATATGTCATGCGCATCGTTCTTCCCCCTCATCGCCAAACCCCATGATTATCGACGTTGAGCATGAGCGCAAGCGTGCCGTGCCCAGTTCAATATACTTTGGAAGCCTGATCTCGACGAACTTTTGATCGGGTTTTGCGACCGTCTTTCAACAGACCTCATTTCTGCGTTTCCATCCGCCAACCACCGGACGCTTCCCTTGGTGATTGTTTCGTTCGAGCCGCAAATGCTCCCGTGGTTAGGGCCTTCAATCCATCGGGAGGTCAAATTGAAAGTCATCAGTTTCTTCGAACTGGCAACGCGCCCAACCCTTTAACTGCTCGTGCTCTCCCACATTAATTCATGGGCGTGGTTTCTATGCCCTTTTTGTAAGGAATCGCCTTAGGTTCCAAAAACCTCACCGATAAAGGCAAGCATTGCTTCTCATCGAATGCAAAGCCTTCAGCCTTGCCATAGAAACATGCTGCGCCTGTTTGGTCACTTACAGTCAGAGTGAGGGACCAATCGCCCAACCCATTGCATTGAGGATAGTGCATCACTGAATATGCGTCATAACTGCTCAATGGCTTCCAATCCTTGTCTTCGAAGCATTTGCCTGCTTCCGGGCGGGTTTGCTCATGCCTGAACCCCAAAACATGTCCAAGCTCATGCCGCAAAATGCCCACGAGTTGGAGTTTCCCTGCAGGATCGAGGCCGAATGAGGTCGAATCGATCAGTACATTCCTTTGAGGACGTGAGTAACGCGGAAAAAATGCTCGGGCGAGATATTGTCCGTTAACATTTACTGGCCGTACATCGAACACTACCGAAGAATTAGCCGCATCACATTTATCATCAAACGTGTTCAAATGAACGAATTTAACATCAGCAGCTTTTTGCCACGCATCGGCAGCAGCTTTCATGTTTTGAACCACGGTATCATAGCGAGGCCCAAATGTACGACTGACACAATAGGTCAAATTCTTTTCTGCCTGTCCTGTCCATCCAGCTACCTTCCCCCCCGGTGCATCGATGACAATTGCGGTATTTTTGCCTGACATAAACTTTAGCGCGACAACCTCAGAATAGAACTTTCGAAGCTCTTCTTCGGTGGGAATGGATGTATCCCCATTGACGATATAGACGCCGCCCTCAAATGGTTCCTTGTAAACGGTCTTTTTGAATTCCTCAAAATTCTTGAAGTCGGGTTTGCTGCCCGATTCGTCCAACGGCGGCATCTCCAAAACGACCGCTTTCTCCTGATCGAGCGGGACAGCGCTGGCATTCTCGTCCGGAGACTTATTGCAGCCGGAGAGTACTACGACCGCAATAGCCGCCGTGCATAAATGCCATCTGCCAATGCTCGCGTTCATCGCAGTCCCCCTGAAAGTTTAATTTGCTCCGTGTGTACATAAATTCATGCAAAAATTGCAGTTTTGTTCGGCAAAATGCAAGATAATTTCTACACTCGGGTTGACCACCGGCAAGTGAAGGAAGAATCCGCCGCAACCGTCGCGCTTTTGTCCCACGATCATCGGAAAAGCGTGGAGCTGTTGCGTCAACGCCCACTTCGTAAGCTATGAACTCATCGAAGGTACGATCACTAAAATCGAGTACATACCCACCCTTCATGTTTAGCACACGTTCGACGACTTCCATATCGCCGAGCTTCGCAAATCGATGTCTGCTATGGAGAACTTTAATTCGGAGACATTTGGTCCGAAATCTTGTCGGGAGCAATCGCTGCATCGAATGCAACTCGCGATTGGGATCACGCAAACATATCGAACGCTCGCGACAAAAGTAAAGTGATACGATAGTTATCGTAGGCTAATCAAACTCCACTTAGTCGCCGCAGGAAGGGATTTTCTTCCCACTTCGGCCGACTTAGGCGAAAAGACTTTCATCACAAACTGCAGTTTCTATTACATCGAAAGTAGTTGGCAGACCTCGATTGCATGTTAATGTAAAACTAAATGGGGGCATAAAACTAGAACATGATTGTAGCAGACAATGAAACCGCGGTGGATCTTCTCTACTATGAGCCAATCGCTCGTACCGTGGTGCGTCTGATCGACGAAAAGTCTGATGAACCGCTCACCATTGGCGTGCACGGCGATTGGGGCGCCGGCAAATCGAGCGTTCTGATGATGGTCCAGCAATCTTTTTCGCAGAAGGAACGCGTGCTCTGCGTGCGCTTCAACGGGTGGCTCTTTCAAGGATTTGAAGACGCTAAAGCGGTTCTTATTGAGACAATTGTGGACGAGTTGCTAAAGCACCGTTCGAAGTCGACGAAAGTTGTTGACCAAGCGAAAAAGGTCCTGCGCCGAGTTGACTGGATGAAGGCCGCACGAGGGGTAGGCGGCCTCGCGTTTACCGCTGCTACCGGGATCCCTCATATCGCCTCGCTCCGTGACCTTTACGACGGCCTCACGGGACTCGTGGGCAAGGGCCGAAGCGAGATCACCCTGGAAAATCTCCAGGAGGTCTCAGATCAGGCCGGAAAAATACTGAAGGACGCGGCGCCCGAAACCGCACCGGAACAAATGCATGCATTCCGCGAGGAATTCGAGGAGTTGTTGAGCAGTGCGGACATTGATCGGCTGGTCGTGCTCGTCGACGACCTTGATCGCTGCCTCCCTGAAACGGCGATTGGTACGCTAGAGGCGATTCGCCTATTCCTTTTCGTACCCAGAGCGGCTTTTGTAATTGCCGCGGACGAGGGCATGATTGAGTATGCTGTCCGCCAGCATTTTCCCGACCTGCCGGTAGCAGCGGGTCCCGCTAGCTACGCGCGAAACTATCTAGAGAAGCTGATCCAGGTTCCCTTCCGACTCCCGTCGCTCGGGTATGCTGAAACGCGAATTTATATCGCCTTGCTTCTGGTGCTCAATGACTGCGGTGAGGGTTCGACAGAATTCAAAAAGCTCGTCGAACTCGCTCGTCAGGCGCTGCGGCGACCGTGGGAAGGTGCTGGTTTAGACCGAAAAGGAATCGCCGAAGCGCTCGGTTCGGTTCCTGAACCGGTGGAACGTGCCCTAGACATCGCGCACCGCATCGCGCCGATTCTCACCGACGGCGCACGCGGAAACCCTAGACAGGTGAAACGATTCATCAACACGATGGCGATGCGGCTCGCGATCGCAGACGAGCGCGGCTTCGGCGACGAATTGAAAATGGCCGTGCTCGCCAAGGTCATGCTCGCCGAGCGCTTCGCGCCCGAGATATACGACACGATCGCGAGAGGGTCCGCAGGGACCGGTTCTTCCGAAGAGCTGTCGGTCCTCGAGGCCGTGGTCCGGACGCTAAGTGGCCCCGCAATGGAGGCGACGGATGCAAAAAAATCGGCGAAGAGTGTAGCAATGAATCAACAGCCTATTCTGCCGGATTGGCCCAATCTTGAATGGGCGAAGCAATGGGCCGGGATAGATCCGCCGCTCGCTGGCTATGATCTGAGGCCATATGTATTCGTCACGCGTGATCGTCGCGCCGTATTCGGCTCGGTAGCCTCGCTGGGTGGGCTCGATGATCTCGTCCTGCGCCTCAGCAGCGTTCAACTACAGGTGAGCCAGGCCGAGCCGGAGATCGCACGACTCTCTCCGGGCGAGGCTGAGCAGGTGTTTGATGCTCTCAAGGCGAAGGTTACAGTCGCAGAGGATCTTGGCGAGCAGCCGCCTGGCGTGCTGGGGCTTGCCGCGGTGAGCAAACATCACAGCTTCCTGCAGTCATCCTTCGTAGCACTGATGCGCAGCCTCCCGGCAGCGAAATTGGGACCTTGGGCGGTTAGTGGCTGGGCACGGGCCCTAACGGACAACCGGGCAAAAGCGGACTTCGCAATATTACTGGGTGAATGGTCGGGGCAGTCGGAGAACAAAGCCCTTCAGTCGGCCGCGGCGGCGGCCACCAAGCTCGGCAAAGGCCGTGCGGGCTGATGGGAACTTCCGGCACCTTCGGCGGGTCAAAACGCGGCCTCGTACCCAGCTGGGTTGGTGATTCGATGCCATCGGCAACACCGACCTCGGCCGATCCAGCGGCGCCTGATGGCGGGGCGCCCGACAACGATGGCGCTGAACCCGCACCGCCGCCGCCAGGAGCTTATCCCCCAATTCGATTGCCGGGTGTCGACACCGGCCTCGGAGGCGCCCGGGGAGATGTCACTCGCGGCGCGAGAAATTCCGATTCGAAGGCAATCCGGCGTGGCGCGAGCAAATATGTGTCGGCGTCAGGCGGGGGCGGGGGTGCTGCACGGCGTATGGCGAGTTCGCGGGCTACCGCAGGAGGGATTGCGGGGCTCACCCGTAGTTTCCTGACCGATGGACCCGTAGAGGCGCTCCGTTCCTTTAATCTGGAGAACTTGGCCGGTGCACCAGCTGCTGACGTGTTCATCGCCCTGACCGACGCGCTTTGTCCACCCGGTGGGACGATCGATGAGGCCATCGCCCGCGACGCTATGCTTGAGACCGTCGCCGCTCTTGCGGCGGCCGGTGTTGGCAACTTCGATGACATGACTCAGTCGGACCTCCAAGAGTTCTTCATAGGAGTCGTCAGCCGGTCGATCGAAGGCAAGATCCTTAATGAGGTTGGTACGAACAGTATCCGGGTGGCGGCGACCGTCGCCGCCGTAGAAAGGACTCAGCGTATGCTTCACGACTTCGTGGATGGGTGTGTCCGTGACCGGTTCGATGCTACGGGATCGAGTCTCGCGGAGATCACGTCGGGACAGATCGATGGCTTCATATCCGACCTTTATGTCGCCGCATTTGATCTAATGCAGACGCTGGGTGAGGCCGAATGAAGCGGTTCAGTTTCGTAGCAAGGCTCGGCGTTTCCGATAAGGATACCGTCGCGATCATCCAAAAGGATTCAGTCGTCCATGAGGTGAACTTCGTAGATCACCACAACACGCTGGGTTTTGGCCTAGGTCATGCACTCGCACAGTTAGGCTCCATCGGTCTGGCGCCAAGCGAGACGTCGGTCGATCTGACCTTGATCGCTGCGATTGTGAACGCAGGCGATACGCGCGTTTCACGCGCGATCAATGCCCAGGATGGATGGACGCGAGAAATCGACCTATATATTCCGGTATCGGTCCCCGATTTGTGGCGTCTGCAGGCTGAACGACTGGCGGCGCTGTTACGCTTTCTGACGGGTGACCGCTGGCGCTTTTTCTTTCGTCCCCGTCCGGACACTCAGGCAACACTCGTCAGGCCTGTCAGCACACTCCCGCTAGATACACTCGACGAAGTTTGCCTCTTCTCGGGAGGCCTCGACAGCCTTATAGGCGTGATCGACCTTTTGAAGGGCGGCAAACGGCCCCTTCTGGTCAGTCACTATTGGGATGCCGAGACGGCGAGCGCTCAGGCCTATCTTCTCAGCCGACTCGAGAAACGCTTCCCAGGGCCGGAGATTCGAAATGTACGGGTGCGTCTCGGCTTCAACAGCAATGATCTCGGAACGGGAGAGACCGAGAACACGCAGCGCGGTCGCTCCTTCCTCTTCTTTGCCCTCGCCGCACTCGCGGCGTCGGCGCTTGGTCGTCCAATAAGAGTCAATGTGCCTGAGAACGGGCTGATCGCACTCAACGTTCCGCTCGACCCACTCCGGTTCGGCGCGCTGAGCACACGGACGGCGCACCCCCACTTCATCGCCGGGATGAACGCGCTGTTCCAAAATATCCAGATACCGGGAACGCTTGTAAATCCATATCGCCACGCGACAAAGGGGGAGATGGTTGCGGGCTGTGCCGATCTTCCGTTCCTGCGGAAAGTGGCGGAGAACTCAATGTCCTGCTCCTCGCCCGCGAAAGCCCGCTTCCGCGGTCTCTCGCCACGGCATTGCGGATATTGCGTACCATGCCTCATTCGGCGCGCTTCGCTAGATGCCGGGCTCGGGGTCCCCGACCTCACGCCCTATTCCGTGGCAGTCAGCAAAACACAGCCCCTTTTCTCGGACCGGAAGGAGGGCGAGCATGTGCGATCCTTCCAGCTCATGGCGAAACGTATCGAGGCTTCGCCTAGCCTCTCCGCCATCCTTGTCCACAAGCCCGGGCCGTTGGGGGATTCGGCGTCAGAGATATCGGCCTACGCCGAAGTGTTCCGTCGAGGTGTCATCGAGGTGGGTAAACTGCTTGACGGTGTGGTCACCAAGCCGCACTAGCACCCATGTTTCCCGATCTCGTCGACTTTCACTGTCACCTCGACCTGTATCCGGATCTGGCGACGGCGATCAAAGCTTGCGACAGTCGCCGGACGGCGACGCTGGCGGTGACCACCACGCCGCTTGCTTTCACCCACAATCGGAAATTGGCTGACGGTAGCACCTTTGTCCGGGTCGCGTTGGGACTTCATCCCCAACTCGTTGGCGAGAGGGAGCACGAACTCGACCTGTTCAGACAGCTTCTACCCGAAACGCGTTACGTAGGCGAAGTTGGTCTCGATGCGGGGCCGCGATACTATCGTTCCTTCGAAGCGCAAGTCCGTGTGTTCAAGACCGTGCTAGAGCTTTGCGCAGCAGCGGGGGACAAAGTGCTGACGGTGCACAGCGTCCGTGCCTCGAAGCAGGTCCTTGACCTGATCGAGACGATCCTTCCTTCCACAAGAGGAAAGGTGGTCTTGCACTGGTTCACAGGGAGCCTTGCAGACGTCCGCCGCGGGCTGGATCTCGGATGCTATTTCTCTGTAAATGAAGCGATGCTAAGGTCGCCCCGGGGTTGCCGGCTTCTAGCAGAAATTCCACGTGATCGGATATTGACTGAGACCGACGGGCCGTTTGTTGAGAGGGACGGCGAGTCCATTGGTCCAGGGGATGTGAGGCCAGTCTTGGAAACCATCGCTTCTCTACGGGACCTTGATCGGAATGAACTTCGAGCTCAGATCATTCGGAACTTGACGGTTCTTTTGTCGTAGCTACGGCGGAACTAAACAATATTATCACACATGCTGGCACCATCTGACTATCAACAACTGGCCAACAAAGAGCGATTTTAGGGTGCAGCCATCGGAGGCGCGTTCACATATTTGAGTTCGCCAATCCGTATCTCTAGCCAATCGGAATCTGAAGTGACATGAACATTCGTTCGGGTAAGCCAAGTGAGATGACTGCGGCCGACAAAGCGGCATTCATCGAATTTGTGAATGCGGGCGGCGAAGTGAATCCCGCCACACTGCCGGATCTCGTCGAGAACGCCGTCGCACTTGTGATGCTGTTCAATGACGGCGCATTGATTGGTACTGCAGCGATTAAAGAACCGCATCATGGCCATCGTCGTGGCGAGTTCGCAAAGGCCAACATCACAGCCCGCGCCGATGAATTTCTCCTAGAACTTGGCTGGGTGGTCGTGCATCCCGATCACCGTAAGCGCGGCCATGCTGGCAGCTTGGTGCGCGAGGCAATTGCACTGGTGAGCGCTCCAGGTGTTTACGCCACCACAAAAACACATCGGATGAGAATAATTCTTGAAGAAAGCGGATTCGAGGCCATGGGTCTACCATACCCTTCCCATCTCAAGCCGGATGTGAAACTAACGTTGTTCGGAAAGCGATGAACCGGTGAATGCGCTTGCTCGTAGAATTTTGTTAAAATAGCTTAATAGGGTGGATGGATCACAGCTGATCGAGATAGCCCCAAAAACGTACTATCGTGCTCGCATATCGCTGTAGGTCGGCGTTCAGGATGACCATCTCCTCACTGGCAGGTGTAAAACCCGTCGGGATGGTATCGACCGATGGTTCAATGTGCCACAGGCTAGGAGCAATCGCCGCAGCTCTAAGCAAGAGCGACCTTCACCATGGCGCACGATGTTAACGACGAGATGGAGTTTCCAAAGACCGTGCTCAAGACCAAGAGTTCCAACGTCTAATGAATATATCCGTGCGGTTGCTTCCAAAAGCTTATTCCTGCCTTCACACTTCTCGCCGTATGCGGCGACCCACTGACTCAGATGACGTTCAAAAATCCCGTCAAGCGTTAGAGAGAACGCCTTACATGCCTCGTTCGCTGTATGGTTTTCGATCCGCTTGGCACACTGGTCTAAGAATTCATCTAACAAGAGCGCCTTAGCTGTTACTAGCGGAGTATCTCGGCAAAGATGCTCCAGCGTTGGCATTATAACCTAGCGGTAAAATCGATTTGCGTTTGCCTGGAAAATATGAGGAAGTTGCACAGTTATGTCCATCGCCACATTCTGTACACGAATTCTGATTGTCTGATTCTACATTTTCGAAACGGGCAGCTGATTGACTGGTATGAGACGCCAAGTTTGAACTTGAGCAATTGGTATCAAACGACCGCTTTCGTATCTGGGACCCTCATGGTCAAACGGATAAAATGGGCGCGAAGCTGCCGTTCAAGTGACCTATGAACGAACGGCCAATAACTGCGATCGCACCTACAAAAGCGGACTTTCCGGACTGTCCAACAAAGCCGACAATTTTACTACGTGGCGTATTCAGCACGCTTTTTCGATATTCGCGAGTAGATTGCCAATTTCCGCGTGAGCATCCAACAAGCTTTGTAATCGCGCCCGCAGGTCTAATCCATCTCCATCTCGCCACATGAGCGCAACAACGCTAGCATCTTCCATAATGCAGCCGATCTCGTTGAAAAGTTTGCGAGCTTCGTCATTTGCAGGAATTGCCATGCACCAACGAATGCTCGATTTGTCGCCAAAGTCGATATGCAGCTTTTGAGTTATTATTTCTGAATGGATTAGCGCCGGTTTCATCGTTAGCTGTAGTCGTATGTCAAACATCGGCAGCAGAATCGAAGAAACAGGCACGCTCATCGCTGACGGCGGCGGCTTTGCGCTGCGCCGCGATATTGGCGGGCGCTGGAAACTCGATCTGCACCGCGTACTCGTCGATCGTAACGAAAAGCGCGTGCGTATTTCCGGCATAATCGTTGGCGTAGGGCTCGTCGATGTTGAGGCGCTCGGTCCAGATATCCCAACGCCTTAATTTTCTGCGCTAATCCCAACAATCCACTCGACTTCGTTGGACGTTCGAGCATTGGTCTGCGTGTGACGCGCGGCGGTATGGCCGTGTGAACGAGCCTCGCCATTGCGGGGCTTTGGGTGGTGGGAGCAGCATAAGGCTGTTCCATTTATGGAGAACTACCCATGACAAACAAGTCAGCCGCTAAATCGACTGCTCAATCTGCAAAACAGGAACCAAAAGCCAAGAACCAGCAAATTATCGACCTTCTTTCCAGAGAAGATGGAGCGACACTCGAGGAAATGTCGGCTCTCGCCAACTGGCAGCACCATTCAACGCGATCATTCATGACCGGGCTGAAGAAGAAGGGGCATGTCATTGAAAGCGATAAGATCGACGGCGTCCGCCGCTACCTTATCGTCCCAAGCGGAGGCGCGTGATGGCGCGCTTGGATAAACTTGAGGCTGAACTGAAATCACTGGCTTCGATGTCACCGGTGCAGCTCAGACAATCGTTGCTAGATCTATCTGGAGTAAATTTACCGCATGCTACACCGAGCCTCCTGCGACATTTAATAGCGCACCAATTGCAGGAAAAGGCTCTTGGCAAACTGCCTGTTTATATTGAGCGTGAACTCGATCGATTTAGCAGAAGCGGCGATGGAGTTACGCCGACCTTGCAACGACGCGGCCCGATACTGCCAGGAACCCGGTTCGTTCGCGAGTGGAACGGAACAACAATCGCTGTTACGGCGACCGAAGGCGGGTTCGAATGGGAAAGCGAGACCTACCGTTCGCTGTCGGAGATCGCCCGTAAGGTGACAGGAACACACTGGTCCGGCCCAACGTTCTTTGGGTTGTCAGCAAAGGCGGCATGAGATGGACCGATCCAAGAAACTGGTCCGCTGTGCTATTTACACCCGCAAATCGACCGAAGATGGTCTCGAGCAGGAGTATAACAGCCTTGATGCGCAATATGATGCCTGCACAGCCTATGCGCTGAGCCAGCGGCATGAAGGCTGGACAGTTACCAAAGACCGGTATGATGATGGCGGGTTCTCCGGCGGAACGTTGGAGCGTCCAGGACTCAAACGGCTGTTGGCGGACATCGAAGCAGGAAAGGTCGATATCATACTGCTCTACAAGATCGACCGGCTAACGCGCTCGCTGTCAGACTTTGCAAAAATCGTAGAAATCCTCGACCGCAAGGGCGCGAGCTTTGTCTCCATTACCCAGTCGTTCAACACGACGACAAGTATGGGTCGGCTAACCCTAAACATGTTGCTATCCTTTGCCCAGTTCGAGCGTGAGGTCACCGGCGAGCGCATCCGGGATAAAATTTATGCATCCAAGCGCAAAGGCATCTGGATGGGCGGGCCGGTTCCGCTGGGATACGACGTTATTGAGCGCAAGCTAGTCGTCAACGAACCGGAAGCCGAGCAAGTCCGAAAAATCATGCAACTTTACCTGACAGCAAACTCCGTTCCTGAGCTTGTCCAGATATTGGCCCGAAACGGCAGCTTGACCAAGGTTCAGCAACGCAAGGAGGGCGGGACGAAGGGCGGCGTCCACTTCAAACGTGGCAATCTCTATCATCTTTTGTCCAACCGCATCTATCGCGGTATGACAGTGCATAAGGGCGAAGCGTTTGAGGGCGAACATGAAGCTATAGTGCCTGAAGAGTTGTGGAATCAGGTCCAGGCTAAACTCGCGAAGCAGGGGCAGGGTGGTAGTTCTCGCAAAGTTAGTCCCCGAACCGGTGTGCTGGCAGGCCTCATTCATGATGGCGAGGGTAGGGCGATGGTTCTTACCCATACCCAGAAAGGCAATCGCCGCTTCCACTATTATGCGAACCGATATGAAACCTTAGGCGATTCAGCGGCGTCCCGCGTCAATGCCCGTGACATTGAAGACATCGTCGTTGAACAGCTTTCGCAGACGCTAGCTTCCGGCAATAAGGTGCAAAATATGCTGTTGGACGGCACTTATACGAGTGAACAACTGCACAACATAATCGCACGATGCAACAAACTGGCGACCGAACTTGGTACTGCGAAATACACACGAAAGCAGGAGATACTTCGAAGTGCGCTGGACGGCATCGACGTGTACGATGACCGTGTGGTAATCAGAGTGGACAACCGAGGTCTGCTTAATATCATTAGAGCTGACAGCGCTGTTCAACCAACAAAAGTAAATCTGATAATCGAACGTCAGGCGATCAGGCTGCGACGGGGAAAAGCTCTACGACTAGTCATCCCGGCACCAACATCGGAAAGCAATATACAAATGCGCGATGAAAAGCTTATCGCGCTAATCGTGGAATCTCGAATGGTCGTGACCCAACTCACTAACAACCCAAATAAATCAATCCCCACTCTTGCTGCCGAGCAGGGCAGGTGCCGTGTCCGGATGATGAAGGTTGCAAAGCTCGCATGCCTCGCACCCGACATAGTCACCGCTATTGTCGAAGGACGTCAGCCCCTTAAACTCACGCCTGGCAAACTTCTTACGGCCGATCTCCCACTCGATTGGGCCGACCAGAAGCGCGTGCTCGGATTCGTCTGACGCCTCGCACATTCCAACAGAAGTCTGTTTTTTGGGCCCTTGAGACGGGCCCTATTTTTTTGGCAAATCAACTCGCAACAGAGACGCTTTTGGCTTCTGGTCGAATTTTGCACCCGCCAAAGCGCGCGGAAGTCCGCCGCTTTCTGAGCGATGCATCAAAAGTCTCTGGATAACTGCGATTTTAAGGACTGCGTGGCGCGCCCTACAGGAGTCGAACCTGTGGCCTCAAGATTAGAAGTCCTGTTATCTGGATAATATGTGCAGGATGGTAAGTCCTAAGGACGGAAAACTAAGGTTTTCTCGGCCAAATGATGCACATGGTTTACATTCAACCAAGAGATATGTTACTAAAAGCTGTTACCAAAACAGTTTTGGTAACAAAAATCAGGGCGACTTGGTGCACCAACACCAAGCCGCCCTTAACCGCAATCGTCTATTGAGGAGACGTTTATGGCTATCGATGGCCCTACTACAAATGCCCCAGTGTTGTTAACCCACACTATGGTGGCGGGATTTAAATCCTTCCCCACTCCCGTTGAATATAAGGATCTTGGAGCGAAGGGCCTTAGGCTGCGTGTTGGTTCAACTGGCAAAAAGACATGGGTGATGAGGGTAAGGGCAGGGGACAAAATCCTGAACCGCAAACTAGGCGTTTTCCCCGCCATGAGTTTGACCACTGCCAGAACCACTGCCCAACAACTTGTCGAGACCATAGGTCGTGATGGCAACACAGAGTCCCTTGACCGCACGTTCAAGGAAGTAGCCGAGCAATGGATTGAAAAGGTAGCGAAGCCAAAGAACACCAGTTGGAAACAGCAACAAAGAAAACTGGAAATGTATGTCTATCCCAAATGGGCTGACAAAAAGATTGCCGACATCCGGCGCCCCGATGTCCGTGACCTGATCGAACGCATCGAAGGCTTTGTGTTGCCGAACCGAGTACTTGCCACCATCAAGCCGATATTTGGGTTTGCCGTGTCACGCGATTGGATCGATGCCTCCCCTGCTGACAGGGTAGAGAAGCCGAAAAAGGAGGAAGCCCGCGACCGTTTCCTTTCCATCGAGGAAATTGCAAGGGTGTGGCACGCGTCCGATTTGTTGGGCTATCCGTTCGGGCAGTACGTTAAAGTGCTGCTGCTTACGGGGCAAAGACGAACGTCAGTCGCATCAATGCGATGGGAGTCACTTGACCTAGCTGCCGGAACTTGGACGATGAGGGCGAGTGAAACGAAGAGCAAGCGAGCCCATTTAGTGCCGCTCTCGCCTTTAGTCCTAGATATTTTGAACACCTTGCCACGCATGGGGCCGTTTGTTTTCAGCACCGATGGCAAAACCCACATTTCGAATTTCACAAAGGTGAAAAGCAAACTGGACACCTTTATTCTTGCCGACGACAAAGGTGAAATGGCAGGATGGCGTTTTCATGACCTAAGACGCTCAACTGCCAGCCTCCTGCAGCGATTAGGCGTTCCTTTGGAAGTTATAGGCAAAGTGCTGGATCACGCGTCACAGGGCGTTACCGCCAAGGTTTACGCCCTTTACAAATACGAGCCAGAAAAGCGCAATGCACTGGATCGTTGGGCGGCCGAGGTGGATCGGGTTGTTAATGGCCGTGGCGATCAAAAGGTGGTCGAGCTAAGGACAGCACGATGACTGACAGGATCAAGCCACTCCGTCACCCTAGTCGAGTTTGGATCGACACAGGCAGTGAAAAAACCGTCCAGATTAAAAATGACGAGGGTGAAATAGAAGAGTTCGAAATCGACGATGCAATTCTGATCGACGTAAACCCGATCGACATGAGCACTGACATTTCTAAACCCCATAAGGACCTGCCCGAAAATCTCCGCTTGGCATGGAAGGACGCAAAGAGGCCTAGCCCGTCGCCCGAAATCATTCAGGCGCTTTTAGACTTCACGACTGAGTACATGGTCGAAGCCCAGTTTGATGACAGTGAGCGGAACGCTTACCCTGCCGAGGTCAGAAAGTATGTGTCCGACGTTGAGAAAACTGTCGCCGCACTGCAAAAGCTTATAGACCCCAATCTTGACCTAAATATTAAAAACCACCCTCCAAAAGATAAACGGCGGCAGACCATTATACGCCACATGACGAAGAGAGCAAAAGGAGCATTCCTTTTGCATGATTTGGCCGACGCCGCCGAAGCCTTCCGAGTAATGGCAATTGAATTGCGTGACAGCATGGCCGAACCGACGCGGGGGCCTTCCGGAACGAAAGTTCCG
Source organism: Sphingopyxis sp. (assembly GCA_013823985.1). GTDB lineage: Bacteria > Pseudomonadota > Alphaproteobacteria > Sphingomonadales > Sphingomonadaceae > Sphingorhabdus_B. Next base: position 58,069 of record PNNB01000071.1, on the reverse strand, counting down.
AAGGCACGAAAAGAACTGTTCGCATCCAGACTACAAGAGATTTTTCAAATGCATGATTTGCCGACCGATACCAGTAAAGACGCTCTACTGCCTGTCGTATTGGGTCGTTGCCTTGAAGCTGCTGGTGAAAAGGAGAGCCAAGCTCCCGAAGCCTACTTCTTAACCCCTTCTGGAACTACCAAAACAGACTAAAGCTGAAATTAGTTTTTAGTCTATGTTCCTATAAGTTGAAATATGTCCTCAATGGGCCTCCTCTACCACAAGAGGAAACCATTATGAGTATCGAGTTTTTAACCCCAAAAACAGTATGCCAACGCACCACGCTAAGTCGGCCTACAATCGACAGGCTAGTAGCTGATGGTCTTTTTCCTGCTCCAATTCGCTTAACGAAATGTCGTTTAGCTTTTCTTGCTGACCAAATCGAAAAGTGGATGGCTGAACGGGCAGGGGGGTCGGCGCAATGACAAAAGAAACCCCACGCCGGGATAAGGCGCGGGGCTCGAAGAAGTCCTTGCTAGACAGCTTCAGGCATACCGCAAAAAAGTATAAATCGCCATTGGAAGTATTCGGCCAGCCTGACGACGAAGCAGGTGCGGCATGAGCGACTTACTTACCGCCGCGAAATCCTACATCGAATGTGACTTCGCGTTATGCCAATTTGGGTCAGCCACAAAAGGCGGTGCCGCTATGGGCACTGGCTGGAACCTGCCCGACCAAGCCATCCGAGATCCGAAAGCCATCCGAGATGGCAGCAACATCGGTTTGCTTCATGTTTCTTCACGGACCTGCGCTTTAGACCTCGATGCACTTGATGGTGCCATAAGCTATTTCGACCAGCACGGCTTCGATCTTCACGCAGCACTGGAAGCGGAAAATGCTGTCCAAATTAGCAGTGGCCGCCCGAACAGAGGCAAGTTGCTCTATCGAATGCCAGACGATGTCGACCCAAAAGCCATGAGGTCCGTTCAGGAATTTGGCGACAACGGCAAAGTTTTGTTCGAACTCAGGTGCGCATCAGCAGATGGCAAAACCGTTCAAGACGTTCTGCCGCCATCGATCCACCCAGAGACGAACAGACCCTATGAATGGGCAGGCAAGGGTGATTGGCGCAATATTCCTACATTGCCCGCCGATCTGTTGGAATTGTGGCTGGGTTTAATGGCCCGAAACGCTCCAAATACGCAGTCTAAGCATGGTCACAATGAAGAAGGGGAGATTATCACCCGCCGAACGCTAGATGAGCTTAAAAGCGCCCTTACGCATATTCCAAGCGATGACCGAGAAACGTGGGTCAACATAGGCATGGCGCTGAAAACGCTGCCCGACGATAGGGGCAGGCAGTTGTGGCTAACTTGGTCCGCAACAAGCGACAAGTTTGACGATGCGGATGCAAAAGCAAAATGGGAAACATTCCGCCCGACGAACACCAACCACAAGACGGTGTTTGCCAAGGCACAACACAATGGGTGGCGAAATCCACGCCGTCGAGATTTTACGGGTCAAGCAATTGAAGGCGAGATATTGGACGGCTCTGAAGTTTCAGAAGATGCCGTGGCACGTGCCTTCACAGCACGATTTCGTGACTCACTCAGGTTTGACTTCAACGCTGGCCGATGGTTCCAATGGAATGATACAAGGTGGGAGCCAGACCATACCAATTTAGCTTTCCATTTTGCCCGTGAATTGACCCGATCACTATCCGATGGTCAAAGGTCGATGTGCAAAGCTGCTGTGGCTGGCGGCATCGAACGATTTGCCCGTGCAGACCCAGCCCATGCCACAGTTTCATCTATGTGGGACAACGACCCCATGTTGCTTGGAACGCCAAGTGGCACAGTCGATTTAGTCACAGGGAAGATTAGCCCGCCCAACCCCGCGCAGATGATCACTAAATTGACCGCAGTAGGTCCCGAAGGTGGCGAGCCTATATTGTGGCTAAAGTTTTTAAACGAAGCATTAGATGGCGACCAAGAAGCGATCTTCTTCTTGCAGCAATGGTTTGGCTATTGCCTCACTGGGGACACACGCGAACATTCATTGACGTTCCTTCATGGACCCGGAGGCAATGGTAAGTCCGTTTGCATAAACACGTTGATCGAAATCATGGGCGACTATGCCATCACATCGACGATGGACACGTTCACCGCATCGAAGTTTGATAAGCATTCGACCGATCTAGCCATGTTACGAGGCGCCCGATTGGTGACCGCGTCCGAGACGGAAGAGGGACGGGCATGGGCAGAGGCCCGCATCAAACAATTGACAGGCGGCGATCCAATCACCGCCAGATTTATGAGGCAGGACAACTTTACCTTTAAGCCGCAATTCAAACTCATGATCGCTGGCAATCATGCCCCAAGCCTCCGCAATGTTGATGATGCGATGAGGCGACGCCTTATCATAATGCCCTTCATCAATAAGCCCACGGCTCCGGACCGAAGCCTTGAAACGAAGCTTCGCGCCGAACATGGAAGGATTTTGAATTGGGCAATTAAGGGGTGCATCGATTGGCTATCGTTGGGCCTCGTTCGACCCGCCTCTATTACGAAGGCGTCAAACGAATACTTCACCGACCAAGACCTATTTGGCCAATGGCTTGAAGAGCGATGCGACCTTGATGAAGCCAAGTCAGCCACCCCCACAAGGCTTTTTCAAAGTTGGAGCTATTTCGCAAAGGACTCAGGCGAACAGGCAGGCAGCATGAAGGGGTTCACAGGTGAGTTACAACGAAGGGGGTTCCGATCAGGCAAATCCAATGGGGCGCGCCTTTACAAGGGTTTGAGCCTCAAGTCGGGACAGTTCGATGATGAGTAAGGGTCGGAAGGGACGGAAGGGTCACAAATTCCTATTACCCGTTACACGCACACACACGCGCATACGCGCACGTGTAGAGGCGATACAAAACCAACGACCCTACCGCCCCTGCCGACCCTCGGCCCTCTCACCAATCAATCCAAATCACCCTGCCTGTCCAATTAGGAGGTCAATATGAAACCCCAAATAGATCCCGACACAATAGATATGCGGGTCAATGGTGAACAAATCTATGTGATGAGGGCACAAACAACTCACACAGGCATGTTCGTAATTCACACCGAAAGTGGTGTTGAACTGGCCTTCAACCGAGCGGCACTGATGAAGCTGCTCCGGCGATGCACACGCAGTGGCAACGTGCAGCGCAGGTGCATGCGGAAACATATCCGAGAGACTTTTGACAACGGCCTCTAATCTGCCAGCCCACCGAACAAGGGGTCGGGGGCTATAAAAACTTTAAAATCGACCAATGAGGACACCGGCGGGAAAGCACAAACATACAACAATCACAACTTTTTCGGGGGCATACGCGCGATCCTCCGGACCCGATGGAAGCGCAGGCTTTGAAAGGAGTGCACCATGAATGCCCGAATTGATAAACTTAAAAGCGCAGCCCCTGAAGTGAGGGAGGCCGCACTATCCTTGCTGGACGAAATCAGCGCGCCCATGACGGCAAGGGAGTTAGACAAGGCGCTTTTGCCCTATGTTAGCCGGTCGCTGCGCCGCGATACCGTCAAGGCTTTAAAGTATCTGCACATCATCGCAATTGTACCGGGAGAGCAAGCCGTTGAACGGGGTTAAAGTATGGGCGATGGCGCGACCCCGCCGACCGGTTGCGGAGATCGATGCTGTTGTACAGGCAGCGGCTAAACTTGCGCCGAGCCAGTCTGCGCGCGTTCAAGCTAAAACGGTTGCGAGGGCAGTTGTCGCTGAATTGATTGCCGATGTCGAGCGGGTTGACCCCTTTGATCGGGCGATGTTTGATGCTCGCCAAGCGATGACGCGCGACCCGGTCGTATCAATAGTTTCCAGCGATGAAATAGACCTTGCAGGCATGGTACACAAAGAGCGCATCAAGCGATTTGAAGCGCGTGGCTGCATACAGATCGAGCCGAAAGCTTGGGCGTGCGAGACTGCGGAGATTGCCGAGTTACTCACCGCAAGACTTGAATCCCGATACCGACATTTTTTTTCTGATTTGGCCGTAAACCGTATTTCGGGCCATTTGGGAGATGCAAGCCTTTGCAAATGATACACAACGCAAAGGTCAATAATCTCATGCTACACACCAAAATTCCCCGCGCCCTACTGGCCAATCCCCGCGCTGAAGCTAACCCTGCAAAGGTTCTGTCCGACCTTAATGCGGCGGTGACTGATTTCCGCGCCAATGTTGATACCCGAATATCGGCTATAGAGGCTGCCGTGAACGCTAACCTCTTAGATTCTGCGATGGATCGCATGGGTGCTGGCGGTTCACTTGGCCCCGTAGATGCCAGCTATACAGAGGCATTTAACCGATACTTCCGTAAGGGCGATGCCGAAGCCGACCTGAAAGAGGCTAACGCTCAGGGGCACCGCGCCCAAGTGCAGGCCGCAATGTCGGTAGGAGACAATTCGAGCGGCGGCTATTTGGCACCGGTCGAATGGGATCGCAAAATTCAGAAAGCGCAAACTGCGACCAGCCCGATGCGCCGCCTTGCTACCGTTCAGACAACTTCTGTCGGCGCTTACACCACGCTTTGGGACAACAATGTTTGGGGTTCTGGATGGGTTGGCGAGGCCGCAGCGCGGCCGGAAACAACCACACCGAGCTTGTCCAGCATCACGTTTGGGCATGGTGAAATCTATGCCATGCCAGCAATCACTCAGCGCCTGCTCGATGACTCTGGCATCCAGATCGAAGCATGGCTTGCAGGTGAACTGGAAACAGAATTCAATAAGCAGGAAAACATCGCTTTCCTCTCGGGCAACGGAACCAACAAACCATTTGGTCTATTGCAGTACATCCCGGGCGGCGCAGCAGCTACCCAGCATCCTGCAGGAACCTTGGGCATCACGCCAACTGGCAACGCGACCACGATTCCTAACACTGATGTTCTGATCGATTTCTTTTATTCGCTGACGTCACCCTATCGCCAGAATGCGACTTGGTTGATGAATAGCCAGACCGCAGCCACTGTGAGCAAATTTAAGGATGTCGACGGCAATTACATCTGGCGCGAGGGCCTTCTTGTTGGGCAACCTGCAAGCTTGCTCGGGCGTCCAGTTGAGATCGATGAAGGCATGCCATCTATAGGCGCTGGCAACTACGCCATTGCCTTCGGCGACTTCAAAGCGGGTTACCTGATCAATGATCGGCTTGGCACTCGCATCTTGCGCGATCCATATTCTAATAAGCCCTACGTCCTCTTCTACTCCACAAAGCGGGTAGGCGCAGGCGTACTCGATCCAAACGCAATTAGATTGCTTAAGATCGCAGTCAGCTAAGGCTGTGTGCATGGTTGTCGGGCGGGTTTTCCTTTATCCCCTGCCCGACAACCTACCTATTTTTTAGGATGTCTTGGAAAAGTATATGCCTCGAAACACACGCACCACGAGTGTAGCTGAAAGCGTTAGAATAGCCCAAGCCGCTTCTAAACCGTTGGACCCTCCGGCCAATGTACCGCTTACCACAGCCGACGAATCTTTTTGGAACAGCATCATTGCCGAAAAGGCTCGCTCAGAATGGACAGGCCATGATCTAGAAATTGCCGCTCTCCTTGCCCGTTCAATGCGGTGCATGGTCGTAGAAGAAAGCAAAATGGAAGATGAGGGCGCGGTCCTGACAACTGTGGGCGGGAACAGATGCCAAAACCCAAGGGCAAGGATCATTGCAGACCTGAACGCACGTATTATGAAGTACAGGCAGTCATTGGGGATTCATAGCAGGGGGAAGCAGGGCGAGCCTCGCGATGTAAAGAGACGGAGGGATCACGCCAAGTCATTGGAAGCGGATCTCGACACAACCGACCTGTTGTTTGCCAAGCCTCACTGACTGAACCATTACTAGCTACGGCAAAGGGCTTGGAACTTTGTTTCGCCGACTGTATCGGGGATCACCGCCACAGCTCTCTGCTCGTATTGGTTCAATGTAAACGACTTAATCGGGCTGCCTTCAGAGTTATAATGGGTAACAGTCAACGTTGTGATTGTTTCTGCTGAGCAATCATATCGGAACCGTATGAGCCTATATGATTCACCATCTGGTTGTATTTTTGAGCGAACCAATTTTTCCCAGATAGTTACGGTATTTCCGGAACGGCGTATTGACGAAGTATCTTGATAGAACTCGTCTCCGTTTGTACCTGTTGCAATATAGACCCAATTCGCCGCTGATGCCGGAATCGGGAATGATGACATTAAGACTACAAAACCTAGACTTAAAAGAAAAAGCCGCAAAACATTCATAACTTTACCCCCCACACGGCAAGCCTTAATTCTTCCTTTTAAACTTTCTATGAAAATCATCGTCAGGAAACAACGGCAATGTGCCTATCGCCTCTTCGTGTGCCAAAGCCTCCCGCATTATCTGATACCGTGCCAGTGCCTTAATTATCCGATCGGTAAGCACCTCGACGGCTAATCGGCGATCGATAGCGTTGGAAGGCAGGATGAGCCTTCGAATGGCGTAATTGGGGGCCAAGTTGATCGCAATATCGATCATCATTTTAAGCTCGTCGTCTGCAGGTTGAATCATCATCCTTCTATGAGAACAGAAGTAGAACAGATTCGCAATGACTACTTGACCAAAAGCCTCGAAATTACTGCCTGAATGCCCGTATCCGAAGGACCCTCATCTTTTACGATTCCATCCGGAGTTGCCCTAAAAAGCGCACTTAATATTATCTGACGATCTGTCTCCAACGCTGTGCCTTCATGGCTCAACGCGAGATAAGTTGTCGCCATTACGGCGCGTTCTTCCGCGTCATTCCTCAGGTGGTGCTCGCTTAAGAATAGCTTGGTCAGCAGTCGTCCCACCCAAAAAGCGAGAGTAGACAGCAAAAGTAGCCCTCCAGAAATCACCACATATAAAGCCACGGGCGCCTTGCTTTGTGCAGTATCGGGGTGACTTAAAAGAAAATTAGCTGTGCAAATGAATGCAAGCGCCGCAACAATACCTGTTAGAGGGAAAAAGACGTAAAGTTTCCGTCTCGCGCTCTTTTCCTTATTTGCATGTTCAGTTGCCTTGTCACTCCAATATTGAGCCGGCGCCTTAAGCTTCATAAATTCTTTATACGTGGCTTCTGTACCGGTAATTTGTGAGACGGCGTCGAACGCTGCTTTATGTATCTGTTGTTGCGCTGCCTCCCACTTCGACTTTTTGAAAACAAATTTGCGTCTGGCAACATCTACAACTCGCCGAACTAATCTTGCGTTTTCTTCATTTCGGTCGATGGCTTCTTTCGACACCCGCTCATTCAAGTTGCGAGTCATATTTCGGAAATTGGTGCGTTCGCGCTTCAGTAAGTCCGACAATTGGGCTGTATTATCCAACCCTGATGTGACGCAAAGCATAGCGCCGAGCAGATCGGCGGGAGTGTTGGCAACCCCTAAACCATGAATTGATTGGATGAAACCAGCAGCAAATGATGCCGATTGGTCGCCGGAAGTTTGAAGGATATCTAGCACTGTAGCGCCAGTTAACGAAGTTGATATAAGAATTGGCCCCGTACTTAAAGGAACTAGTGGAGCTTGCGCTGTTGCAAGAGGGTGCCCATGGATTTTCAGCGAATTGACGTCGGTAATTACGGCGTCCCAAGCGTTCTGAATTGCGCTTGCTACACCCTGCCGATCCGTCCTGAGATCACCGCGAACAAGCCAACTCCATTTCCCTCGCTCTCCCTCAAGCCATCGTTGTAGTTCATCCCAACTGCGGACGGTGACATCAGCATCTGGGCCAATCGAAAATGTAAGTACATCAGCCATCTAGCGTCGCCCCTTGCAGACCAACATAAAGGATAAGGGGCAGAAATAGCAAGGGCCTCAGCCCCTTCATCTGCGCGGTCATAAAACGTTGAAATAAAACAGGTAATTGTTCATACAAAGTTACCATAAAGTTACCACTACCAGTCGTAGTAACAATCTGAAAATCTATAAAGCGTTGTAAATTATAAGAAAATTTGGCGCGCCCTACAGGAGTCGAACCTGTGGCCTCAAGATTAGAAGTCTCGCGCTCTATCCAGCTGAGCTAAGGGCGCGCGCTGGGAGCGCAATAACCACTTTGCGCGCGGCTGCAAAGCTGCTTATGTCTTCGCCATGCAGGATACACCGATTTTGACCGAAAGCGCCAATGCCGCCAGCGGGCGCCACTTTCGTTATTATGATTTTGTCATGGCCGCTTTTGTGGCTGTTCTGCTGTTATCGAATGTGATTGGCGCTGCGAAACCGGCAGCGCTCAATATCAATGGCGAACAATGGGTTTTTGGTGCGGGCATTCTCTTTTTCCCGCTGGGCTACGTCATCGGCGACGTCTTGACCGAGGTTTATGGCTATGCCCGCGCGCGCCGTGTTATCTGGGCAGGATTTGTCGGCCTGATCTTTATGGCGTTTATGAGTTGGGTGGTTGTATCCTTGCCTCCGGCAGCCGGCTGGCAAGGGCAGGCGGCGTATGAGTCGGTTTTTGGCCAAGTCTGGCGCATCGTCGCTGCTTCGATCACCGCCTTTTGGGCGGGCGAATTTGTAAACAGCTATGTCATGGCACGGATGAAAATCTGGACGGCAGGCAAGCATCTTTGGTCGCGGACGATCGGATCTACCGTTGTCGGCCAGGGGGTGGACAGCGTGATATTCTACCCACTCGCCTTTTTGGGCGTGTGGAGCACGGAACAAGTTGTTACCGTCATGATTACCAATTGGCTTTTGAAAGTGGGTTGGGAAGTCGTTCTTACACCCGTGACCTACATCGTGGTTGGCTGGCTCAAGCGAAAAGAGGGTGTAGACCTGTTTGACGAGGATACGGATTTCTCGCCGTTCAAAACGAAAGTGTAATGCAGGAAATTTTACAGCACTTGGCTGAACGTTGGATCGCGTACAAGATCAGGCTGATTGAATATGTCGGTCTGACGAATGACGCGATGCATATTCATATGTCGCTACTTCTCTTGTTTGTTTCGGCAATATTGTTCCGGCGCAGGCCCGACAGCCTGTGGTGCTGGTTAGTCGTGTTTCTGGCGGAACTGTTCAACGAATATGCGGATTTAAGCGGTGCAGCCCCTGATGAGGCTAGTTTGGATGCCGCGTTGCACGACATATACAACACCATGTTCTGGCCGACGGTAATTGTCGTTCTTGGGCGATTTCTTTTTCCGCGCCGGTTGAAGGCAGCCCGGCCTGATCCTGACGCGTCAAGCGATCTGACGGATCAGCCCTTCAAAGAGTCGGCGACCATCTGATCCCCCGTGCACATCCTCGATCATGCGTTCGGGGTGCGGCATCATGCCGAGGACATTTCCGGAGTCGTTGAGAATGCCCGCAATATTGCGCGACGAACCGTTGACGGGTTCCGCGTAACGGAATGCCACGCGCCCATTGCCTTCGAGACGGTCTAGTGTCTCGGCGTCCGCGAAATAATTGCCATCGTGATGCGCGACCGGAATGGCGATGGTTTCCCCGCTGTCATATTGGCTGGTAAAGATCGACTGGCTGTTTTCGACCTTCAACTGCACCGTGCGGCAGACAAAGCGGATGCCGGCATTGCGCATCAGTGCCCCGGGAAGAAGTCCCGCTTCGGTCAAAATCTGGAACCCGTTGCATACACCCAGAACCGGAACGCCACGTTGTGCCGCCGCGACAACGGCCTGCATGACCGGTGACCGCGCCGCCATCGCACCTGAGCGTAAATAGTCGCCGTAGGAAAATCCGCCGGGGATCGCGATCAGGTCCAGATTATCGGGAAGCGCCGTCTCGCGATGCCAGACGAGGCTCGTCTCCGCGCCCATAATCTGCCGTATCGCAACAGCCATATCGCGGTCGCAATTGGATCCGGGAAACTGGATAACGGCGGCGCGCATCAGGCAGCCTGCTCAATCTCGAAATTTTCGATGACCATATTTGCCAGCAATTTGCTGCACATCGCCTCCAGATCGGACTGGGAAAGGCCGGGCTCATGCTCAATCTCGATCAAACGTCCGGCACGCACGTCGTGGATGCCTGAAAATCCAAGACTTTCTATTGCGTGGTGAATGGCCTTGCCCTGCGGATCAAGAACACCGTTTTTCAAGGTTACAAAGACGCGGGTTTTCATGGGCTACACCTGTGTTACGGACCGTTCGCCTCCTATAGAACGCACGCATTTTGAAACAAGAGGGCAGTGCGCGATAACCGAATTTTAACCATGTTACGCAATCCCGCATTGAGGGTATCCGGTGTAAGCGCGGTGACCACAATGGTTCGTGGCGGCATTTAGGCCAATTGGAGGAACCTATGGTTGGATTGGCAACGGCAATGTTCATCGGGCTTTTTGCCTTCGGGCATGAAATGCTCGGCTGGTCCGGCGTGGCCAATGACGAGGTTCAGCTTGGCCTGTTTATCTCGTTCATTCTCGGCATTGTATGCGGATATAAAACCAAAGGCTGATTATTTTACAGGTGCCGGGGGCGCCTGTTTCAAACTGCCATCGGTATCCACAAGCTCGTCCGGCACAGCGCGAAACGTGAACGATGTGGATGGTTCGAGCCATTGTTTTGCGAGTTTCCAGACATCTTCAGCTGTGATGGTTTTAAATAGTTCTTCGCTATTACGGAAGCGGTCGAGCCTCTTGGGATTGGACTGCGCGATGGAGGCTATGCCGATCCAGCTTCCATTCTGTTTTTTCCAATCGATATAGCTTTCGAGCACAGGCTTACGGGCGCGTTCGAACACATCCTTGCTCACAGGTGCCTCACGCAGTTCCGCGACTATCGCGTCAACGGCCGCCTCAATGGCGGACAGGTCTTTAGGATCGCCGCTGGTCGCGATGGCGAAGGTTCCGCGGCCGGGGTAGACATTGGACATGAATGAACTTGCCCCGCCACCATAAGTGGCGCCCAGTTTTTCGCGCAGTTCATCGGTCAGCCTGATCGTCACGATCCGCGCAAGCAAGTCCATGCCCTGGCTGACCTTCTGGTCGCTGTCGTCCGTGGTCGGCCATATCCGGCGCCAGCCCATCTGGTTGGGTTCCCCTTTATGCGGCAGATTGAAAATCCCACGTGTCGTGCTCCAGGCCGTCGCGCGCGCTTCGGGATCGGAAATCGCCTCTGTCGTGCGGGGCGGGAGTGCCCCGAATGTACGGGCGACGCTGGCGATCGCCGCCTCTTCGTCAACATCACCGACAAGGGCAATCTCCAGCCGGTTCTTCAGCAGGCTGTCGGCCAACGCGGCCTTGAGCATGGTGAAATTGACCGATTGCATGGTTTCCAAAGGAGCAATGCTAAACCGTGGGTCATTGTCCGTCATGATCTTCGGGGTCGATGTGCCCATCACCGAACCCGGCGTTGCGTCCAGCCGGGCGTAGAGTTCCGGAAGTGGCCTGCGGAAGAGGCGCAGGGCATTTTCCGCATAGGCCGGGTATTTTGTGTACGCCGCCATGACTTGCAACTGCCGATCCAGATCGGTGGGAGCAATTGCACCACTGCTGCCGAACACGTCGTCCGAGACACTGAAGCCGGTCGAAACCGTGGTGCCCGCAAGTAAGGAGCGGAGATCCTCTATATCGTGCGCTTCCAACCCGCCCGATATAAAGGCACCGGACATCAAAGCGGCGAGGGGCGCATTCTGCTTGCCAAAATGCAGTTCGCCACCGTCGATACGGAGTGAAAAACGTATCCTGTTGTCTTCGAAGTCCGTCTTTTTGATGTTGAGGAGTACGCCATTGGAGAAACGCAGCGTGCGGATACCAAGGTCCGCAATCCGCGTGTCCGAAACGACCGTCGCGGGCGGGCCAAAATCGGTATAGGCGAAATCCTGCTCTTTGCGGTCGGCAGGGGGCGCTATGTCGGTTTGGCGGCTTGCTGCAAAGTGACGCAGAACGTCATCTTTGGTGAAACCTTCCGCCGCCTTAGTTGTGAGGAACAACAGGGGCTTGTCCAATCGACCGAACCAGCCCGCAAATTCGGCATCGATGGCGGACTTGGTCATAAACGGTCGAAGCTGCCGCCAGAGCAGTTGGCGATAGGCCGCTGAGTTCAATACGTCCTGGTCAATGGCTGTGAGTTCATTGGCAATTGCGACACTCGGCTTGGTGGCTTCACTTTTGCGGGCATTGTCATAGCTGGAATCGAAGCGCTTCACCTGCTCGGCTATTTCGGCCTCGCTAAAACCATAACGTGTCGCCTGCCGGACGATCTGTTCCGCAAATGGCAAAAGCTCGCGCCAGCTTCCGTCCTTGCCCGATGCGCTGAAGCCGACCCGGGCATATGCGTCGCAAAAGCCGATCCCGAAGCTTGTCCCGCCGCTCAGGAAGGGGACATCATTTTCGCGGGAACGCCGGCTCATCCGTTGCACGATGATGGACGATGCGATTTGCATCTTCAATTCGATCAATGCCCGCTCGATCGTATCGGGGCGTTTGCGATCCGGGAAGAATTGCTGGACGCTGATGCCTTCGCCAATTTTGGGATGCACAAACATATCGGCGGCTGCATTTCGGTCTGTGTCCAACGCGCAGGTATCGAAGTCTTGCAATGCCGAACCCGGATTCGACCAATCGGCAAATTTGCGGGCAATTTCCTGTTCTACCTTGGACACATCAACAGGACCGACGACGATGATTTTGATCCGGTCGGGACGGTACCATTTTTTATAGAGCGCGCGCATCCGGTCTGCCGGGGCAGTTTCGAGAATATTCTGCTGTCCGATGGGATAACGCGTCGCGAAATAGGTGTTCGGGTAAAAGAGATTGTTCGCCGCCCGCGCACTTTGAAATCCAAAATTTTCCCGCTCGCGCTTTTCCGCGATGACGACCCCGCGTTCCCTGTCGACCGCGCCTGCGTTAAAGAGAATCTCGCTTGCGGTTTCCCGCAACAGAAACAGAGAACGTTCCAGCAAAGCCGGATCGGCCCGGGGCAGGTCGAGCTTATATTGTGTCTGCGTATAGCCGGTCGACGCATTGGTGTCGGCGCCAAAGGATAGCCCCAGACGCTCCAGCATTTTGACCATTTCCCCTTCGGGAACATTGGTCGTGCCGTTGAAAGCCATATGCTCAATGAAGTGCGCGAGCCCTTGTTCGTCCTCGGATTCTGCAGCGGAGCCAAAATCGACGGTCATCCGCACGACGACTTGATTTTGCGGACGTTGATTGGGCCGGATCGCGTAGCGAAGCCCGTTGGGCAACTGGCCGTAGATTATGCTGGAATCCGGTTCCAGATCCGAAGTTTCGGCGTTCCACGGCGCCGTTCGCTCGGTGCCGGAAACGGCTTTGTCAGGCGCTGCGTTGGCGGAGCTTGCGAAGAATAACAGAGCCGTCGCGAAGACAGGCCATAACCGATGCACGGCCACCCGGATTTATTTTCCCTTGCGCAAACGATGGCTGACCATGTCTAGGACGGCCCCTTCACTTTCGTCAGGCATCAGGCCCAAGCGACGTGCAACTTCCTGATAGGCTTCGGCTTCACCGCCCAAGTCGCGGCGGAAACGGTCCTTATCGAGCTTTTCGCCAGTTTCGATATCCCAAAGACGGCAACCGTCCGGGCTGATTTCGTCGGCCAGGATGATCCGCGAAAAATCGCCATCGAAAAGCCGGCCGAATTCCAGTTTGAAGTCGATCAGGCGAATGCCAATGGCGGCAAACATGCCGCACATGAAATCGTTGATGCGGATCGCCATCGAGCTGATATCCTGCATCTCTTCCTGGCTCGCCCAGCCGAAGCAGGCGATATGCTCTTCGGCCACCAACGGGTCGCCAAGGCTGTCATCTTTGTAGCAATATTCAAGAAGCGTATGGGGCAGCGGCGTGCCTTCTTCGATTCCAAGGCGTTTCGACAGCGTACCCGCAGCCACATTGCGCACGATGACCTCGATCGGGACGATTTCCACCTGACGGATCAATTGTTCGCGCATGTTCAGGCGACGAATGAAATGGGTCGGGATGCCGATATGCGACAGGCGCGTGAACACATGTTCCGACACGCGGTTGTTGATCACGCCTTTGCCCGAAATAGTGCCCTTTTTCTGGGCATTGAACGCGGTCGCATCGTCCTTGAAATATTGGATCAGCGTGCCGGGTTCGGGACCTTCATAAAGGATCTTGGCCTTGCCTTCATAGATTTTGCGGCGGCGGGTCATATGTGGTCCCTGACTTAACGTGAAATGATATGCCCCGGCAGCGCAGGTCCTGCGTGGACTCGACACAACCGGGGCTAGTAAAGTGGCTATAAGCCATTGCATGCACGGGTGCAATTCGAGATAGAATAATCATTACCAATCGCGCACATATTAATCCGATTAGGAAAAGGACCGCATTTTTGCCCATCGATCTCGATCTGCTGATGCGGGCCTATGCGAGCGGCATTTTCCCTATGTCCGACGCGCGCGATGACCCTGACACATTCTGGATCGAGCCTGAAATGCGCGCGATACTGCCGCTGGATGGTTTCAATTTGTCCAAGTCGCTGGCCAAAACCATTAGGCAGGACCGGTTCCGTGTGACGGCAGATACGGCATTTCCGCGTGTCATCGCGACATGCGCAGCCAAAGATGAGGATCGCCAAGACACCTGGATCAATCCGGATATCGAGGATGCCTTTTGCGAACTGCATCGGCGCGGATACGCACATAGCGTTGAATGTTGGGAGGGAGAAACGCTGGTCGGCGGGCTGTACGGCCTCGCGCTGGGCCGGGCATTTTTTGGAGAGAGCATGTTTTCAAGGGCAACGGATGCCTCGAAAGTGGCGTTGGCCTGGCTTGTTGCCCGCATGCGCGTTGGCGGGTTTACCTTGCTCGATTGCCAGTTCATGACCTCCCACTTGCAGAGCTTGGGGGCCGTTGAAATGCCGCAAGAGGACTATCTTGTCCTTCTGCAACAGTCGCTAGGTCGGGATTTTCAAGCTTCGGTTGTGTTGTCTGCATCGCCTGCATCGTCCGGCGTTTCGGCCGGCGCGGGCGTTTGGGGCGCGTTGGACGGCTTTTTGGCCGCGGGTGCGGGTGCTGCGTCAGAGGATTTGTCGTCCACCGCGTCTTCTTCGCCCGGGAAGCTCATTTTGCAGGCTTTGACCCAAACATCGTAAATCGCATGTTCGACGACATTTGCGGCCGGGTTTTCTTTGAAAAGCCAGCCGGAGAATACCTGCCGCCAGCGTTCGGACTGCGTTGTGCCCGGCGGGCGTTCGTTCACGATCAGTTGCACGAAGGCACCTTCGTCCGGACGCGTTTCCCATGGCGCGGTTTTTTCGCAGGCGCGGACCCTTACCACGACCTTGCCGAAGCGTATGGCTTCCCCCGGTTTCAGTTCTATATCACGCGTCTGGCCATTGCGTTTGTTCAACAAACCCAAAACCGCGACGCGTTCGGCCATAGGCGTGCCGATTGATTCCGCGCCAGTTGCGACGATTTTGTCTCGGGTAACCTGTGGTTTACCCGACTTCGCGGGAGCCAGCGCCGCTTCGTCCTCGCTGGGCGATCCGCATGCGGCGAGCACGGCCAAAAATGGCACCAGCATCAGGCCGCGAAGCAATGTCATGATGCGTCGGGACTCCACGCCTCATAATCGCCGGTCGCGCGGGCACGGCGACCGCCACGTTCAATCGCACCGGCGGGGCGATAAGCACTATCGGTACCGGTAAGATTGGGAACAGCCGGAGCCTCAAATCCACGCACGGGCGGCAAATAGCTTTCTGGGCTGCCATCATGGGTTCCATGAAGCCATCCGTGCCAATCCGGCGAAACGCGGCTTGCGTCATTGGCACCGTTGTAGATGACCCAACGTCGTTTGCCGTCGGCTGATTCGAAATAGCTGTTGCCGGCATCATCCTGACCGACAGACTTGCCTTTACGCCAGCTATACAGGGACGTGCCGATGGTGGCGCCGTCCCACCAAGTGAAGATTTTTCCGAGGATACCCATGGTTGGAGCGATTAGGGCGAACCGGGGCCGTGTGCAATCCCTATTTGGATTGCCAGACGACCCTGTCGCCCGCTGATATCCCCAGTTCGGACGTTAACCCGCCGCGCAGTTCAAGAACGGAAACGACAGGTTCACCGGCTTCAACAGGCGTTGTCGAATAAGGGATCGTGTTTTCGGCAATACTCTCGATCGTTCCGTTCGCCCGAATGAAGATAATGTCGAGCGGGATCACCGTATTTTTCATCCAGAAACTGGCCACTTTGGGCTCAGGAAAGGGGAAAATCATTCCGGCATTATCGGCCAACTCTGTGCGGAACATCAGACCTTTGGCCTGCTCCATGGATGTACGCGCGATTTCGACCGTGAATTGCCGCGTCTTCGTTCCGCTGGTGATGCAAAGGGTGGTTTGCGCAAGGCCCGCGGGAGAGGCTGGCAAGGCGGCGGTATTGCCGCAACCATTTGACGCGCTTTTGCTGTTTGCCGGCATGGTGCATGCGGAAACGCCAATCGCCAGAATTGCAATCCCTGAACGGATGAGTTTGGACGTCTTCATTTGCTTGACCCTGTATCCACTTTTGCGCAGTTGATGGAAGCAGAGCCAGCCTGCTTTATGAAGCAGGTGCCCTTGCCACCGATGGTGATGTTGCCCGATCCGCGATTATAGATGTCGGTACCCTCTTCAACGGTGGCCGTCGAAATGGCATTGCCGACATGTTCCAACCGAAGCTTGCGGGTACGAACTTTCTCGCTTTCGAAGACACCTGCGCCTTCTATGATGACTTTCGCGTCGCGCACAGTGCCGCTACCAAGATCAATCTTGCCGTTGCCGTTGATCGCTGCCGAATATTGGTCGGCTACAAGTTTCCCGACATTGATCGAACCGTTGCCCGCGACGAGCATGCGCGCAAGATTGGTCTGTTTGACTTCGGAAATCGTAACTGTGCCATTGCCGCTGAGCGTGACGTCCTTGATACCTTGCGTCGTCAGCGTGAGGCGCAAGGGTGCCGTGATCGGGACACCGCGGTTGTTGTTGATGATGTCCTGCAACCGAACGCGCAAGGTGGTTCCAACTCGTTCCAGCTTGAGGGATTCCAGCATGCGCTTGTCGCCGCTCGCGATAGCTGAGGGTGCTTTTCCGGTTACAACCGAGACACTTATGTCACCGATGACCACGATATTTTCGAAGCTTCCGACCAGCAATTTGCGCTCGATCGCCTTGTTCTCTTGTGCCGGTGCGGCGCTGCTGAACAGCAGCAGAATTGCTAGGATACTACGCGTGCCTCGCCCCATTCTACCCAGCCCAGCCATCTTGGTGTCCTTTTCATATAATGGCCCTGCAACCCCTCTGTTGCAAAGCCAGATGCTGATATGGCCTGTGTTACGGGTCGGGTCAAATGGCAACCGCCGGCGATATGCTTCCAGACTGGTTCGATACGCGTCTGCCATTTGGCTGCTGCGGCATCGGGGGCTTGGCCATGTTCGACAAATAGTAATTTCCCGCCTGGCCGCAATACACGCTTCGCCTCGGAAAGCGCCGCAACCGGGTCCTGGACAGAGCATAGCGTGAACGTTGTGACTACCGTATCAAAGCTGCCGCTCGCAAAGGGCAGCGCTTCTGCGACTCCGATCGCAAAATTGGCTTTTCGGCCCGAATGCGCCAATTCCGTCTGTGCCCGCTCCAGAAGTTCTGCCGACGGATCAATACCCGACAAGCTTCGCACCTTATACCAGTCGTAAAAGGAAAGGTTCGCAGCCCCGCCGCATCCAAGTTCCAGCACATCACCCGAGGCGCGCGGAACAATCTTTGCCCGGTCCTTCATGATTGCCGGTTGTCGGCACGCACATCCGATCAGCCGGGGGACAACATGTCTATCCCAAAAACCACTCACGGATGGCCGCTCACGAACAATTGACGTTTCCGGATCCCATTTTCGACGTGGTGCATTTCGCACCGCCGGTAACATCGACGTCACCGCTTCCTGCAATGGAAACATCTACCGTGCCGGTAGCGTTCAGCTTCAGGTCTCCGGACCCCGCAATGTCCACCTCGGCATCGGTCGATACAAGCTTGGCCGCATCGACGGTGCCAGCACCAGCGATGGAATATTTCGCCTTATCGACTTTACCCGCCAGAAATGCTTCGCCCGACCCAGCGATATTGGTTTCCAATTTGCGTCCGGTCAGCGTGCCGATCTTGATCGACCCGGAACCGGCAATCTCCAGATCCAGTTCCTCGGCATCCATTGTGTCGGCCGCAAAATTCCCGGATCCCGCCAACGAAGCCTTGCTCAGGAAAGGTGCGGTAATCGTTATGGTTGCGGGTTTTGCACCTTCACCAAACCATTTGCCCTTTGTCCGACCGACACGAATGGTGCCTTCGTCCAATTTGTAACGCAGTGCGGCCACCGCCTCATCGGTTCCTTCGGCCTTGATGCTAAAGCTATCGCCGACGACAAAAATGATATTGTCCGGACCAATGCCCTCGACCTTGGTAAAGGAGCCGGTCGTCGATACAGATGTTCCGATTTTGGTTCCGTTAACGAGGCCATTGTCCGAGCCGGAAATATCTTCCGCCGCATCCATGACGGAATATCCGCAAGCGGACAAGGGGAGGGTTGCGAGGGCGATAAGCAATAGAGATTTTTTCATTATCTACTCCATGTGTATTGCTTGTATAATACACGCCAAACCGTCGCACGCAACAAAAAAAGGGCGCCGTTTCCGACGCCCTTCAGATTTCCGGTAAGGAAACTGTTATTCCGCTTTTTCGTAATATTGCGGCGCTGCTTCGTTCAACACAGCGAGAATCTTTTGCAAAGCGGCTTTTTCATCGGTCTTTTCCATGGCAGCCAGTTCGCGTGCGAGGCGGCTGGACGCGGCTTCAAAAATCTGGCGCTCCGAATAGCTCTGTTCGGGCTGGTCATCGGGGCGGAACAAATCGCGGGTAACTTCCGCAATAGATACGAGATCGCCGGAATTGATTTTTGCTTCATATTCCTGCGCCCGGCGCGACCACATGGTGCGCTTCACCTTGGGCTTGCCGGTCAGGGTGTGCATCGCTTCCTTCAAGGTTTTGTCGGAAGACAGCTTGCGCATGCCGACGCCTTCAGCCTTGTTAAAGGGCACGCGAAGGGTCATTTTTTCTTTTTCGAAACGCAGCACATAAAGCTGGAGCTGCATCCCTGCGATTTCGGAATCCTGCAGTTCAATCACACGGCCTACGCCATGCTTCGGATAAACTACATAATCGCCTACATCAAATATCGCCGCGGTGGACGTCATCTACGGACCCTTTCTGATTATTTGGGATGAATTCGCTTTTCCGGTAACACATGGTTACCCATAAGACTGTTCGGTTCGTCCCTTGCGCTTTGCCGATTGCCTGGCACGATAGTCAGTGCAATCGATGACCATGTTTGGCCTGTCGACACATAGTGTAACAGATTCGCAATAAAATTTCAATGCCTGCTTTACCGGATGTCAATAACGCGACTCAGATAGCGCTTAATTTACGCACCCGGTCATCATCTTCGTCATGGTCCTGGAAGCTTATCGGCTTGATATCGGCTGAATTCATCCAGCACAAATCCATATGTCCCAGAACGCGATCGTCGTGGCTGCGGATGCTGACCGGTAAGATCGGTTGGCGGTCCTGCTCGTCGACGAGAACCGGGTTCGAAGGAATCCCCGTACCCCATTTTTCGCCCCACTGCCGCAAGGCAATCATCGTCGGCAGAAGATCCAGCCCCTTTTCGGTCAGACGATATTCCACTTTACGGCGGTCATCGGGGCAGGGCGTGCGATGCAAAATACCGCTTTCCGTCAAGCGGGTCAGGCGATTGGCAAGAATGTTACGCGCGATGGCAATTTCGGAGAGAAACTCCTCAAAATGGCGGACACCGTTAAACGCGGCGCGCAAGATCATAAACGACCATCGTTCGCCCATAGCCTCTAATGCGGTGGGTAATCCGCACTCGACAATATCATTCAGCGACTCTCTCAATTCACCCATAATCCATCCTCTTGGCGACAGCCTGTGCCGCTCTGGAAAATAATGCAACACATAATCAGTTTTAAGTTGCAACTAGAAACCTAATCTAATAGGTAGTGATTCGCAACTGGTTTTCCAGAAGCGCAGAACGCTAGCGAGGCAACAAAAGTTCCGGTTGTCGTTCTGCAGACCATGCAAAGCTAAAAAGGATACGACAATGACCCTCTCCCATGTTTCTGCGCGTTTTGGCGCACTGGCCGCTGCATCTGTAATCAGCGCTACTCTTTTGTTCGTTGCTCCTCAGGCACATGCCGCATCGAGCGGTCCTTATTACAAGGTTGAACTGGCCCAGCCAGCCGCATCCAAGCAGGAATTGCTCCGCAGCGTTTTCGTGAAGTGCGAAGGTACCGCTTGCCGCGCCCCGATGGCTTCGACTGCACCTAAGAATATGTGCATCAGCATCGCGCGCGAATTTGGCGAAGTTTCGGCCTTCTCGGCAGGTGACCGCGTATTCACCGCCGATGAACTTGCCGCCTGCAACGGCAGCAAGAAGGAAGTAATTGCCAAGAATTGATTTTTGAACGAATTTTTCGGTACCTCTCTCCTTCTTACCCCCGAACCGGTTTGCGAACCGGTACACAGAGTGCCGAAATACCTATGCACCGGAGTGCCTTGATGGAGAAATTTCACCATCGACGCGCCACCGGTGCATTTTTTTGTTGCATGCGCGAACCAATGACCCAACGTGTCATTATATGATGCGGCAATATGAACTTGTGGAACGGGTCCGTGCTTACGACCCGGAGGTTGATGAAGATCGGCTAAACAGGGCCTATGTGTTTACCGTCCAAATGCACGGCGCGCAAAAGCGTGCCAGTGGAGATCCCTATTTTAGCCACCCGGTAGAGGTGGCGGGTCTGATGACCGACCTGAAAATGGATCAGGATACGATCATCACCGCGCTGCTGCACGATACCGTCGAAGACACGCTGACGACGATCGAGGATATCGAAAGCAAGTTCGGTCCGGAAGTTGCACGTCTTGTCGACGGCGTGACCAAGCTTTCCAAAATCGAGGCGCAGACCGAGGATGAACGGGCTGCAGAAAATCTGCGCAAGTTTTTGCTCGCTATTTCGGACGATATCCGGGTCCTTTTGGTCAAGCTTGCGGATCGCTTGCACAATATGCGTACGCTGCACTTCATCAAAAGCCCGGAAAAGCGCCGCCGCATCGCTAAGGAAACGATGGATATCTACGCCCCGCTGGCGGAGCGGATCGGTATGTATGAATATATGCGCGAGATGCAGTTGCTTGCGTTCCAGCAACTGGAGCCCGAAGCTTATGAAACAATCACAGGACGGCTGAAACAGATACGCGAAAAAGCCGATGTCGAAATCGACCAGATCAACCAGACAATTGCCTGGGAAATGGAACAGGCAGGATTGACGATCAAGATTTCCGGGCGCGAAAAGCATCCCTATTCCATCTGGAAGAAGATGCAGGAGCGCCATGTCGCTTTCGAACAGCTCACCGACATTAACGCGTTCCGGGTGATTACCGAGACCGAGGAGGATTGCTATCGTGCCCTAGGGGTTTTGCACCGCCGCTGGCAAATGGTCCCCGGCCGGTTCAAGGACTTTGTCTCAACCCCCAAACGCAACGGTTATAAATCGATCCACACCACAATTATGTTCGCCAAGAATATGCGGGTGGAAGTCCAGATTCGCAGCAAGGAAATGCACCGCGCTTCCGAATATGGGTTTGCGGCACATTGGGCCTATAAGCAGGCCGATAAGCCGGATGGCCAGGCCGGATGGCTTCGCGACCTTATCGAAATCCTCGAAACCAGTCAGGATGCTGAAGACATCCTCGAAAATACCCGCATGGCGATGTATCAGGATCGCATCTTTGCCTTCACGCCGAAGGGTGCTCTTCACCAGCTTCCAAAAGGATCGACGGTGGTCGATTTCGCTTATGCGGTGCATACCGATCTGGGCGACAAGACGGTGGGTGCCAAGTTGAATGGTCGCCATGTGCCGCTGCGGACGCAGTTGAACAACGGCGACATGGTCGAAATCCTGAAGTCAAAAGCGCAGGAGCCACAGCCGACCTGGCTCAATTTTGTGACAACCGGCAAAGCCCGCGCGGCCATCCGGCGCCACGTTCGGCACCGTGAACGCGACGAACTCGTCGCCATCGGCCGGAAATTATATGAAGAAATCGCGCAACGCCTTCCGGCAAAGATCGGAAAAAAGGCGCTGACAGCGGCCGTGGATCGCCTGAAGCTGGAAAATGAAGAGGAATTGATGCACCGCATCGGTGCTGGCAAAATCAACGATCGCGCACTTCTGGAAGCGCTTGTCCCGGGTTTTGACGCAGGTGACGTATCGGGTGAATTCCCCAATCAGGAAAGGGCGATTTCCATCCGTGGCTTAACGCCCGGGGTCGGATATCATCTTGGCGATTGTTGTCACCCTATTCCGGGTGACCGTATCGTGGGCCTGCGTTTGCCGGGCCAACCCGTCGAGGTTCATACCATCGAGTGTGACCGGCTTGCGAGCGGTGTAGATGCGGACTGGGTCGACTTAAGCTGGGGGCAGGGCAGCGAAGGAGCTTCCGCCCGATTGCGTGTTGTGATCCACAACCGGCCTGGCACCTTGGGCGAAATAGCCGGCATATTCGGGTACCATAAAGCGAATATCATCAATTTGCGGATGACGGCCCGGGACCTTGAGTTCCATACATTTGAAGTCGATCTCGAGGTGCACGATCTGCCGCATCTGATGCGGATAATATCAGCGCTCAGGGCCAGCGAAGCCGTCGCGACCGCAGATCGCGTATATGATTGAGGACGCATAGACCCTTGTGAAATAGGGCGGCCATAAAGACCGCCCTACCTTCTACCTTGCGGTAGGATATTCTACGAGTAACGATATTCCTGAGATTTTTGCAGGACGCGTAGAAAATACTCTTTCATCATGCGGAATGTGTCATCCGTCATTTTGACAAATATTCTGCGTCCATCCCAATCATCACGTTCGCGATAAATATAGCCGATTTTTTCGAGCGTATCGATATAGCGAAGTCCCGTCGTATGGGGCATGTTCCCGGCAGTTGCGACCGCACTGACTGATATGTTTTTGTCATTCAGTCTGGCGGAAAATACATCCATAAGAATATCCCAGCAAGGATCGGAAAAAAGATCCTGACTGATCATTTTGCTTCTGAGATTACGGTTCTCCATATATCTTGATACGAAGACCGTAAGTAGTTTGTTATCATCGTTATCTAATATGTCTGATCTGAGTTGATTTTCGACTTTTTCGGAAATTTCAGCAATATTAGACTTTAGAGCCGACAGCTCATCTATTATCTGATTAATCCCCATTTCGCCCCCTATTTGGCGGTGGCATGGATCCTTTGAATTTGTGCAGCGCCGCCTGACCGTAAAGACGCAATCAGGATGACCAGAAGGATGGGATAAGCGATGTACATGGAAAGAAGACCATAAGGTTTTTCCAAAATATCATCGAACATCATCCGCTGAATATGGATGAGTAAACCCACCAATTGCCATCCCGTTGCCCAATAGGGCCAGAAACGGCTGCTGAACAATGCAAGGGACCAAAACCCTGCCAAGACCATAAGATCGATGAAAAATATTGGAACCGCGAACGTCATCCAGATGCCGCCCCAAGGCACTGCACTGGTGAGCAGGGATCCGGATAATGCTATCCAGGCACCCGCTTTTTCACATGATTTGCCGCGCCAATGTGCCGCGATGACTGTTGCGACCAGCACGGCATAATATGTGGCAACGTGCGGTTCCATTATTTCAAGCGACTGCCCGTGTTTGCAATTCCGCTTCGTTCGCGGCGTTCCGGTCGTTTGTTACGGACTGGCCCTTTGGCTTTTCCGTGCCTGCACCGAACATCCGTGCGCCAAGTCCGACCTGCCGTTGCGTTTCACTGAGCGCCTGATGCGCGTCTGCGACCATCTGACGAACCTGTCCAGCGGCGGCGACGGCTTGCGTTACCTTTGCGACAGCATCCTGCCCAACGATGGCAGACATATTTGTTTCAAAACGTGCTACCGGAAGGGTTCCGGCTAGCTTGGCCAGCTTGATAATGGCTTGGTCAACGGCGTCTTCAGCTTCGTGAAGTTCAGCGGCAATTTTTTCGGCTGCTACCACTCTTTGTTTCAACATTATCCTGTTTCCCTTGGCTGCCGAACGATTTCTCTCTTCGTTCGGATCATTTTTTAGAAAGCCCGGTCAGGATAGCATTGCCCCCAGTCCGAGCATTACGGCGTAGAGAGCGGCAAATGCCATGATCGTCCCCATTGCAATCAGCACAGGCCACAGCAAACGCTCTCCAAATGAATCAGTGTTGTGTGGCCTCCTTTTCGTTGGGAAGGGCGGCCTCAGCCAGATTGGCGTCGACTGCAGATCTTCCGGGTCAAGGCCACTGGGTTGCTCAAATTGTGTTTCAAAACCTATAACGGACGGTTGATAACTCAACGGTTGATAGGTGTTGGGGTCGAGAGTTTCGGCGACCAGGATCGCCGCTTTGGTTCGGGAGTCTACTCCGAGTTTCCGAATGGATGTGCGGATACGCTCATCGACGGTGTGTGAAGACACACCCATGATCCGTGCAATTTCTTTGGAGTTTTTATGCGCGTATACAAGGCGCAACGTTTCAATTTGAACGGCGCTAAGACGAGTGACCGGATGTCCCTGTTCGATGCCCACGTCCTAAGGTTAACGGATTCCGAGTGAATTTTACAATTACTTTTAACAATTTTTGGCCCGATTTTTGAAATCTGGCGTAGGATAATGATATACAATCATAATAATGTTACGCATCTTGCTACCTGTGCTTTATTTTATGTTAAAATTAGCGATTACTAACGATTGCAAACATAGTTTTCACAAAATCGGTGTTAATTCGCCGAAATATTCTTGGCCGTTGTTAACAACGAATTCGCGGGCCTTGTGTGGACACCAACACCTTAATGATTGGTTTTGTTCCACCCCTAGTTTTCACTCAGGGCATCTCCCGGATCAGCATTCACGAACAGGCGCGCCAATTCCCAGCCATGGCCTGCGCGTAAAAATGCCTGCATGTTTTTCCGCCGCTTATCCTCTGAAGCAATTTCTTGCGCGAATGGTCCGATGCGTTTGCGCTTGGCGAAATTTTCGGCAGCGATGAATTCCGACGTGTCTGCGTTATCGCGTGCGGATGCAGAATCCCGATCCCCGATCCCGGCCGCGCGCAAATCTTCGTCGAGCCGCCGCTTCCCATATCCGCGCCGGACGAACGAGCGACCGCGTGCTTCTGCAAATTGCGCATCGGTGATATAGCCGAGTTCGGAAAGCCTGTTCACAAGCGCCTCTACGTCCGCATGTTTTTCGTCGTCCCAGCCACGCTCACGAATTTTCCTTATGAGGTAGGTGGCAAGCTTGGCGCGGGTTGTTGCATATTTCCCCACATAATGAAGCGCCAGTCCTCGCAATCGCTCTTCGTTCAGCGCGGGAGGAGGCGGTTTGACAGATGTGCGGTACATTACGCCCTATTCTTGCCACAGTCGGGTCGAATTTTGAACTGGTATCAGCGCCTAAAATGACGAGATAACATAAACGCAACATGGGCCGCCGCCCTTAATAATGGGATGAAATATGAGCGAACTCGCGAGCACGCCTACGCTGGACCGCTTGGAACGCCGGTTTTCGGATTTTGCTACCTTGGGTGAAGCACTGGATTATGCCGCTCTTGGCCAGCGTGGTCTGAATTTTCACGATATGCGTGGTCGCTTGGCGCGCCCCTATCCGTTCTCCGAAATGCGCACCGACGCCCTGGACATGGCATATCGGTTGGTAAGCCATGGTATTGTGAAGGGCGACCGGATTGCTTTGGTCGCCGAAACAGGAACGCAATTCGCGTCTCTCTTTTTCGGCTGCGTTTACGCGGGGGCATGGCCGGTTCCGCTTCCACTTCCGACATCTTTCGGGGGCAAGGAAAGCTATGTGGACCAGTTATCGGTCCAGATTAAAAGCTGTGATCCCAAAATTTTATTCTATCCGCCGGAATTGGCGGACATGGCAGGCGATGCTGCGACCGCCTGTGGCGTCGAAGGGCTGGACTGGGATAGCTTTGCAGATCGTATCCCTCTGAAAGCCGACCTGCCGAGCGCGGACACGGATGAAATTTGCTATTTGCAATATAGCAGCGGTTCAACGCGTTTTCCGCATGGCGTCGCTGTGACGCACAAGGCGTTGTTGAATAATCTGTCGGCGCATTCCCATGGGATGCAAGTCAACGAGCATGACCGCTGTGTGTCGTGGCTTCCTTGGTATCACGATATGGGCCTTGTCGGATGCTTTCTGTCGCCGGTCGCCAACCAGGTTTCCACCGACTATATGAAAACCGAAGATTTTGCGCGGCGACCGCTTGCATGGCTGGATGTCATCAGCGCCGCGGATGGCACGGTTATCAGCTATTCGCCCACATTCGGATACGACATTTGTGCGCGCCGGATTTCAAGCCAAAGCCATGTCAACGATCGCTTTGATCTTTCAAAATGGCGGTTGGCCGGCAACGGCGCCGATATGATCCGCCCCGACGTGATGCAGTCTTTTGTGGACGCATTCAGCGACGCCGGGTTCAAGGCATCGTCTTTCCTTCCGAGCTATGGCCTTGCAGAAACTACTCTGGCTGTCTCGATCATGCCCCCGGGCGAAGGCATCCAGGTGGAACTGGTCGAGGAAACAGAACTGACCGGTCATCCAGGTGCACCCGATCGGCCGGTGCGTTACCGTGCTATCGTGAATTGCGGTAAAGCCGTCAAAGACATGACGATCGAGATCCGCGATGAAAATGGCGCACCGTTATCCGATCGCGTGATTGGTAAGGTGTGGTGCAGCGGACCTTCGCTCATGAAAGAATATTTCCGCGATCCGGAATCGACTGATGCTTGCTTGGTCGATGGCTGGCTCGACACCGGCGATATGGGTTATATGTCAAACGGCTATATTTACATCGTCGGCCGCGCCAAAGACATGATCATCATCAACGGCAAAAACCACTGGCCGCAGGATATCGAGTGGGCGGTGGAGCAACTTCCGGGCTTTAAGGCCGGCGACATTGCTGCCTTCTCCGTAACTACACCCGGTGGCGAAGAAGCACCCGCCGTGCTGGTCCAATGCCGGACCACGGACGAAGTTGAGCGGGCCAAGTTGCGTGAACAAATAAGGGATAAGGTGCGGTCCGTAACCGGCATGAATTGTGTGGTTGAACTGGTCCCGCCGCGGACGCTCCCGCGCACAAGTTCAGGCAAGATGAGCCGCGCAAAGGCGCGCAATCTCTATCTCTCAGGTGAAATTCAACCCTATGCGGTAGCGGCCTAACCGGATTGCATAATTATGGGGGTATAAGCTGCGCCTGTAGTGGCAATGCAACGCCCTTATGGTGAATATCCGGTAAAGTTTGGTAGCGGTTGATTTTATTTGTAAATTTTGTGGGTAAAAACGCCGAATGGAGGCGTCTGATTACCTTTGAGTAAGGTTCACGCGCTAAACGTCGGGCGTGATAAAAAAAGACGCGTCCCTAGAATTGCCAAATGAACTGTCGTTCAAGGCGCTGTTGGGCCTTGCCGAGCCTGTCGGCTTGGATGGCGACGTCATGCGCGGCATCCAGGCACGCACGATGCGTCAGCGCACGACCTTGCGCGTCGGGTTGAACCTCGTCTGCGCGATCATGGCGATATTTCTGTACAAGGGCGTCGCCCCGACCTGGGCCCTGGCGTCTTGGGCTGTGCTATTCAGCGCTTTCCACCTCTATACCTTCCATCAATTCGGAACGAAATGGGTGTGGGATCGACCGCAGATCAACCGGGAAGACGTTCGAAAACTGAACACACATTCCGCCATAACCGCCATAATGTGGGGTTCGGCATTCGGGTTTTTGGGCACAAGTGGTTCGCTAATGGAGCTGATCGGGCTGTGGTCCATAGTGCTGGGTATGATGGTCTATGCGTCGCTTCTGCTGCCGACCGCGCCTATGGCTGCAACCATTTTTATTGGTGTGACGAGCCTGTGCGCAAGCATAGGTTTTGTTTTCCACAGCGGCTATTATCTCGCCGTCGCCGCCTGTGGGATCGGCGCATTGCTCATCATGGCATGCTTGCGTTCGGCACGGGCGCAAATATTGTTCGAGGTTGCCAACAGCATCGTTCAGGAAAAGTCCGAAACGGTTAGCCTGTTGCTCCGCGAGTTTGAAGATAGCGGCGCCGACTGGCTTTGGCAGACCGACACCTCGCGCTGCGCGACACATGTGTCGCCACGCTTCGCCTATGCATTGGGCGAAGAAGCGAAGGCAATTGAAGGTCAGCCACTGCTAAAGCTTATTGCCGGCGACGCTTGGGAAAAGGGCCAATATCCCCAGGCGCTCCACGATCTTGCGGACCGTTTGAAACGGCGCGAGTCCTTTAGCAATTTGATTGTTCCGGTGACGATCAAGGGAATTACCCGTTGGTGGGAATTGTCTGCATCGCCCCGGCATTCCGAAGATGGCAGCTTTTTGGGTTTCCGAGGTGTCGGTTCCGATGTGACCGAGCAGCGGGAATCGGCTGACAAGATTTCACATCTGGCGAGGTTCGATACCTTGACCGGTCTGCCAAACCGGCTGCAGTTGACCGAAACGCTTGCCGAAGCCTTGTCCGATGCGGACAAGTGGCGCCGCAGGTGCGGGTTCATGATGATCGATCTGGACCGGTTTAAAGCGGTCAATGATACGCTCGGTCACCCGGTTGGTGACCGACTGCTGGCGCAAGTCGCGCGGCGTCTTCAGCTCATCATGTCCGACAATGAATTGTGCGGCCGGTTGGGCGGTGACGAATTCGCCGTGGTCATCAAGGACGCCAACGACAGCAAATATGTGGCGACATTAGCGCGACGCATCATCGAAAGCCTGTCACGCCCCTATGAAGTTGACCAGAACACACTCTATATCGGCGCCAGTATCGGCAGCGCGTTGGGACCAATCGACGGTCGCACCGTAGAACTACTGATGCGCAGCGCGGACTTGGCGCTGTACCGTTCAAAGGACCAAGGCGGGAATACGCATCACAGTTATCAGCATAAGCTCCACGCGAATGCCGAGGAGCGGCGCTTGATGGAGTTCGAGCTCCGCAACGCTCTTGAACGCGAGCAACTGCATGTCGAATATCAGCCGGTCGTGAACGCGGACGGCGATAATATCCTGGTGGGCTTTGAGGCGCTTCTGCGGTGGAATAATCCCAAGTTCGGCAATGTGTCACCAGCCAAATTCGTGCCTGTTGCCGAAGATGCCAGGTTGATCGTTCCCATTGGCGACTTCGTTCTGCGTCGCGCCTGTAAGGACGCGATGAGCTGGCCGGAATCGACCCGCGTGGCCGTCAATATCTCGGTCGACCAGTTGACGAGCACCAACTTTGTCGAGACGGTTATATCCGCACTGCACGACAGCGGCATGCCCGCCTGGCGACTTGAGCTGGAAGTGACCGAGAGCATCTTCTTGCGCGATGGCACGCTCGCTGTGCAGGTTCTGGATCGCCTGCGTGGTCTGGGGATCAAGCTATCGCTTGATGACTTCGGTACCGGCTATTCGTCGCTTGGCTATTTGCGGAATGTGCGATTTGATACGATCAAGGTTGACCGTAGCTTCGTCCAGGGCGCGGCCAAGAATAAGGCGGAAAGCTTGGCCATTATCCGCGCGGTGGTTGCTCTTGCGGACAGCTTGAACATTGCAACTACGGCCGAAGGTGTGGAAACCGAGAGTGAATTGGCGATGATCCAGCAGCTCGGCTGCAAGAAAATCCAAGGCTATTATTTCGGGCGCCCCATGGTGTTTGCCGATAGCCTGGAACTTTTCAAAGGTCCGCGCCGCAACGTGGCCTGACCCTTTCGTGGGGCGAGAATTGCAATCCGCCTAAAGAATCTCGGCGACCTTTTCTTGCGGACGACACAGGCGAACGCCTTTTTCGGTTTCGACAAAGGGACGTTCAACCAACATCGGGTCCGCGACCATTGCTTCTAAAATTGTTTCGTTTGAAGCACCTTCAATCAGGCCCAATTCCTCTGCCTTAGAACCCCGTGTGCGCAATGCTTCGCGTGCGGTAAGGCCAGCGTCGGCGAATAATTGCACCAGCTTTTCCCTTTCATAGGGATGCTTAAGATATTCAATGACGGTGAGCTGGATGCCGGGTTCGGCCTCCAGTATCGCCAATGTTTTGCGCGAGGTGCCGCAGTTCGGGTTGTGCCAGATCGTTGCATGCATCGCCATTTCCTCGTTGCCATAATCCTATACGAGCCTGCTACCGCGCTGCCCGCTGAGTTGCAAAAATCTTTTCGCAAGTGATCAAAATTAAATTTGCATATGAGAACAATTCGCAATAACGCCGACTAATCGTTGCGACTCATTCTCAATATAAAGTTTCAAGGGATTATAGTGCGTCATTCTATTTCTTTTTCGGTGGCCATGGTCCTTGCTGCCGTGTCCCATACGCCCGCGCTTGCTGAGGAAATCGCAACCGACGACGATAGCCGGACCATTATCGTCACAGGTCAGAGCGAAGGTTATGTGGCGTCCAATTCTGTAACCGCCACCAAGACCGACACGCCCTTGCTGGATATTCCCCAGAGCATCAATGTGGTGACGCGCGAACAGCTGGAAGATCAGGCGCATCATTCGTTGAGCGATGTGCTGCGCTATGTCGCGGGCACCACCGTCGGGCAGGGGGAAGGCAATAGAGACCAGATCACGCTGCGTGGACAGAATACGACCGCGGACTTTTTCCTCGATGGCGTTCGCGACGACGTTCAATATTACCGCGGTATCTATAACATCGAGCGGGTCGAAATATTGAAAGGGCCCTATGCCCTGATTTTTGGACGCGGCGGTGGCGGCGGAATTATCAACCGGGTCCAGAAATCCCCCAAGACCGACATTTTTTACGCAGGCCAAGCCAGTGTGAATAGTTTCGGCGCGTTCGACATTTCCGCCGACCTGAACGCCCCGCTAAACGATGTCGCGGCCGTTCGTCTGAATGCGGTGTATGAAAATCTTGATAGCCATCGCGATTTTGTGGGCGGCGAACGCTATGCGTGGAACCCCTATATCGCCTTTAAACTGGGTGAGGGGTGGAACCTCGGCATTTCGTACGAATATGTGTATGATGATCGCACAACCGACCGCGGCATCCCTTCGGTCGCAACACTTGCTGGTCAACCCAATGCACCTCTTGGTGGATTCCGGGATCAGTTTTTCGGAATTCCCGGCGTAAACCGAACCAAGCTGGAGGCCCAGATTGGTAAATTGCGTTTGGACGGACAACTTGCCGATAATCTTCAGTTCAACGGCACAATGTTGTACGGCGACTATGACAAAATCTACGACAATGTGTTTGCAAACGGCCCCGCTAGCGGACCAATTGGCACCGTGGCATTGTCCGCCTATAGCGATCCTACACAGCGGACCAACTTCATTGCGCAAGGCAATCTGGTTTGGGACATTCAAACGGGACCACTCGCGCACAAGATTTTGGTCGGCATTGAATATGGCGATCAAAAGAGTGAAAACCGCCGCACGAACGGGACATTGTCGAACGCCACATTCAATCTGGCCAATCCGGTATTTCCGACCGTTGTTTTTAACGCACCCGCCCGGAACACCGTATCCGAAGTGACGTTCTTTTCGGCCTATGTGCAGGACCAGATCAGCATTGGTGACCATTTCGATATTGTCGGCGGACTACGCTACGACAGCTTCGACATTGAAGGTGTAGACTTGTTCCCAGTCGTTGATCGTCCTTTTGCACGAAAAGATACCAAAGTCAGTCCGCGGCTTGGGTTGATATTCAAACCGATCGAGAGCGTCTCGATCTACAGCAGCTATAGCCAATCCTTCTTGCCGCGATCCGGCGACCAGTTCCTATCCTTGAGTACGACCCAGGAAAATCTCGCTCCGGAGAAGTTTACCAACTACGAGATTGGGGCAAAATGGGATGTGCGCCCCAATCTCAATCTGACGCTGGCCCTGTTTCAGCTTGATCGCAGCAACGCGACCACGCCGGATCCGGTTAATCCGCTTGCTACAATCAATGTGGGAAAAACCACCACGAAGGGTGTCGAGCTGGCCGTAACCGGTCGCATCACGTCAAAGTGGCAAGTGCATGGCGGCTATAGCTATCAGGACGCGACCCTTGCCGGTAACGATCTGGTCAGACTGGGGCAGGTGCCCAAGCATCAGGCTAGCTTGTGGAACCGCTATGATGTCGGAGGACGCTTTGCGGCAGGGGTGGGCATTATTCACCAATCGAGCCAGTTCGCCGCCATCCGTACAGCGGCAACAACGACAAAGCTGCCGGCTTTCACGCGTGTGGACGCTGCGCTCTATTATGATCTCAGCGATGCAATTGAAGTGCAGGTGAACGTCGAAAATCTGTTCGACACGACCTATTTTTCAGATGCGCATAACAATAATAATATTTCGACCGGAGCGCCCATAAACGGACGCTTCACGATCCGCGCGAAATTCTAACTCTGTGCGATAGCAGCCGCATGGGCCTTGGCGTTTTCGACATAATGCGCCACGCCCATGCGCATACCCATGACCGCGCTATCGTCCAAATCGCGCACAAAACGCGCGGGCGATCCTGCCCATAGCTGACGGCTTTCGATATGTTTGTCCTGGGTTAGCATCGCTCCGGCGGCGAGCATGGCGTCGCCTTCGATTATGGCGCCATTCATGACCGTTGCCGATAAGCCAACAAAGGCGCGATCTTTCAGGACGCAGCCGTGCAGCAATACATTATGTCCAACGAGTACATCATCTCCAATCAAGGTCGGAAATCCGTCCGGAAAGCCCGGCGCAGGGCCGTCGCAATGGATGACGCTACCATCCTGTATATTGGTGCGTGCGCCGATAACGATACGGTTAACCTCCGCGCGGATTACGCAGTTATACCAGACACTGGATTCCGCCCCGATGACGACATCGCCAATGATGCGGCAGCCCGGCGCAATGAAGGCGCTTTCGTGAATTTGGGGCGTCTTGCCATTCATGGTGATGATGCTGACGTCGGGCCGATGCAGGGTCATAGGGTTTTCCAAAGCGATAGATGGGGCAGGACGGACGCATAGTCGTCGGTCCAGGGGCTCGTTTTCCCGGGTGCGTCCAGTTGAAGCCACTGCTCTGAATTATAGTAGCGGCTTTTTACGGTATCGACCTTGCCGGTCAGTTCGGCGAGTTTTGCGGGGTCACGGCTGAGGGCGATCCATTGCGAAGCCCTGTTGCCGCGGTTCATCAACTGTTCGGTGGGGCTGTCATGGCGCAGGGCCGCGCTCCAGCCATTGGCTTTAGCCTCCGCCGCGACCACAGGATTGAGGTCGATATACCGGTTGGAGATATGGACGAGCAATAGCCCGTTGGGTTTCAACGCCTTGCGGTAAGTCGCAAATGCCTCTTTGGTCAAAAGGTGGAGCGGGATGGAATCGGATGAAAAGGCATCCAGCGCCAAAATGTCGAACTTTCCTTCCGGCACGGCGGCCAAGGTGAGGCGTGCGTCGCCCAATGTGATGGGAACATCTGGCGCACATTTTTCGAGGAAGGAAAAGATTTTGCGTTCGCGCGCAATTTCGATGACCAGCGGGTCAATTTCAAAAAACTGCCAATATTGGCCCGGCCGACGGTAACAGGCCAAGGTCCCGGTGCCGAGGCCCACGACGCCGATGCTTGCCGTTGGCCCGTAAAGCCGCGGTGCATTCAGCATCGCGATACCGACGCCGGAAGTGTCGGGATAATAGCTGATCGGACGGGTGGGGTCGTCAAGCAACTGCATCCCGTGCATGGTCGTGCCATGGTTCAGCCAACGCACTCGCCCGCTTTCGCTGGCATTGACGGTGTATGTGCCAAAGTAGCTCCGCATGCGGACACCATCGAGGCTTTGCTGAACGCTGTACCAGCCGCCATTGATGGTCAAGAGCCCGGCAACAGCCAACAGGAAGGGAAGGCGGAACCCAGCTACCGCAATGCCCAATGTAATAATCGTCGCGGCCAGAAGGATTTTGGTGAAGCTGGACTCAACGGGTTCCGAAATGCCCCCGAACAGGCCAAGGGCAAGGGCAATCGCCCCTATTGCGGTCATGATTAAAGGTAAGCGCTTGTCGGTTTCGTTGAGATGCAGCAGCGGTATGGCAGGAAGCAGTGCGGCGGCCATCAGGATCAAGATAGGATGCTCCCACGTCCAGTCGAACAGCAGGGGCGCAACAATCGCGCAGAAAAATCCGCCCAGAACGCCGCCAACCGACATCATGAGATAAAAACTTGTAAGCTGGGCAGGGGCCGGTCGTGTCCGGTACATTTCGTTATGCAACGCGACCGCAACGATAAAGAGCAAGCTCAAACTCGCCGTCAGCCCACCGATGGCCGCCTTTCCCCAAACGACGAAGACAAAGGCTGCTAAGATAATCAAAACGATCGGCGCAAAGCGGCTGATCCAATAGGCCGGCTTTTGATTGTCGGCGAAGGCCACACTGAAGCTGAGCAGATAGATGCCCAAGGGGATCACCCATATCAGAGGCATGGCCATCAGATCCGTCGTAAGGTGCGAGGTTGTGGACAGCATCAGACCGGACGGGACTGCGGCCAGAATAATCCAGTACAAGCGTCGACGCCATCCGATAGGGACGAGGGTTGATGCCGCTTCGGTTGGAGCAGTGCTCGTTCCTGCCTTGCGCCAGAGCTGGAGCGCACAGATGAAAACCAGCGCCATCAAGGCCAGATAGATCCCGCTCCAAATCCACTTCTGGCTTTGAAGCGTGGTAAACGGTTCGACCAGGATCGGATATGCGATCAGCCCGCCGAAACTTCCGACGTTCGACGCTGCATAAAGCGCATAGGGTTCGCCTTCGTTTCCGGACAGGCTGTACCAGCGCTGCATCAAAGGAGCCTGCGCGGCCACCACAAAGAACAAGGGGCCAATGGATGCAATCAACAACCAGGGGACCCAGAAAATAGGCGACCCGTCCGCAGGAGGCTGTAAATTTGCAAGACCGATTGGCAGCCACAAGATGGCGACGGCAAAAAGGGCCATGTGGATGATAGCCTGCCGTCGTGGCGCGCTTTGGGTCAGGCGATGGGCATAGGCATATCCCGCCAAGAGCAGCGCCTGATACACCAACATGGCACTGTTCCAGACCGCCGGCGCGCCGCCCAGACGTGGCAACGCCATGCGGGCGATCATCGGCTGGACCAGGAACAGCAGGAAACTGCCGGTCAAAATCGTGATAAGGAACAGCGCACGGCTGTTACCCGACGTGCCTGCGGTCATGTTTTCGCCCGGAGCAGACGTGCCGCATGCGCTGCGTGGTAAGTCAGAATACCCGAGCATCCCGCCCGCTTGAACGCGGTCAGGGTTTCCAAAACCAGCGCATCGCGATCACCGGCCCCTGCAGCGGCAGCAGCCTCTATCATCGCATATTCGCCGGACACTTGATAAGCAAAAACAGGTATTTCGAACCTGTCCTTCACTCGGCGAATGATATCAAGATAGGGCAGACCCGGCTTCACCATGACGCTGTCGGCGCCTTCGGCGATATCCATCGCTACCTCGCGCAACGCCTCATCGCTGTTCGCGGGGTCCATTTGATATCCCTTTTTGTCACCCTTCAACAGTCCGCGCGATCCGACGGCGTCCCGGAACGGTCCATAAAAGGCGCTGGCATATTTGGCGGCATAGGACATGATCTGAACATTGGGGTGCCCGTTCATTTCCAACGCCTTGCGGATGGCACCAATCCGGCCATCCATCATGTCGCTCGGGGCAATGATGTCCGCGCCTGCGTCGGCCTGATTCACGGCCTGATCAACCAAGACAGCAACCGTTTCGTCGTTCAGGACATAGCCCGATGCGTCAATCAACCCGTCTTGGCCATGGGCGGTATAAGGGTCCAGAGCGACATCCGTGAGCACACCTACGGCATCGCCATGGGCAGCCTTTATGGCGCGGATCGCCCGGCACATCAGATTGTCGGGGTTGAGTGCCTCGGCTCCATCATCGCTCCGTCGATCGGCTTGCGTATTCGGGAACAGGGCGATGCACGGTATTCCAAGCGCAATCGCTTCGCCGGCCCGCGCGACGATATGGTCGACGGACCAGCGCGACACTCCGGGTAATGCAGTAATCGGTTCTTCGACAGCTTCACCTTCCGTAATAAACAGCGGCCAAATCAGGTCGGCGGGGCTGAGGGTCGTTTCGGACACCATTTTGCGGCTCCACGTTGCGGCACGACTGCGGCGCAAGCGGGTGTTCGGAAAGCTTGAATTGTCACTCATGTCCGTTGTCTAGCGAAGCATTGCGCTATGCTCAACGGCTTATCCGCGCGGCGGGCGGCCGTCCAAATTTTGCGTTAGCCGGTCAATCTCACGCTTGGGTTCGTCTTTGGTGCGCTCGGTCGGCCGCAGGGGCGCAAGCGCTGCTCCCCCCTTGACCGATTTCAGGCTGTTGAGACGCCCCTTGAACCGGGCAAGATCGCTGCCCGACAATTGCGCGCGTTGAGTGAATTTGACCGACATCGGGTTGACGGCCCTGCCGCCACGGTACAACTCATAGTGCAGATGTGGCCCCGTCGAAAGGCCGGTAGACCCCACATAACCGATGATCTGCCCGCGCCGTACACGCGTGCCGGACGAAACGGCAAAGCGGCTCATATGTCCATAACCCGAAGCAAGGCCGCCGCCATGGTTGATCTGCACAAAGTTCCCGTAGCCGCCCTTGCGACCGGCAAAGGCCACAGTACCGTCGGTCACCGCATAAATGGGGGTGCCATAACTTGCCTTGAAATCGAGGCCGCTGTGCATGCGGCTATAGCCCAATATGGGATGGCGACGCATGCCAAAGCCTGATGTGATTCCGCCGTTGACCGGACGGCTCAGCGCCCCTTTGGATTCACCTACACCCGATGCTTCGAACCATTGAGCTGTTTCCCCCATCGTCCATTTCAGCATCTGGATTGCGGATTTTCCATCGCGATCCACGCCAGCGTAGAGAAGATTACCAACTTTGACTTCGCCCGTCTCCGCGCGCTTGTAATCCACAATGATATCGAACTCATCGCTGGATCGGAGCGCCGAAAGTGAGGTTCGCCCCGAAATGACCTTGAGATAATCCTGAATAGCGCTCGCAGGCGCGCCGGCAGCGCGGGCCGAGCGGTAGAGGCTGTCTCCAATTACGCCCCTGATACGTAACGGTGTTTCGTCGACCGCGATCGGCTTGCGGACGAGTTGCAAGCTGTTGCCGCTGCGGTTGATTTCCAAATTGAGGTCAAAACGGGCGCGGAAGGCGACGGATTCCAAGGGGCGGGCCATGTTTTTCGTGGTCCGTTTGCCCAACACGATGTCGATCGGGGTGCCGGGCTCAATACCGCCCAAGGATGTTACATCCGATACCAGCGAAGTTACATAGCTAGCTTCACTGCCGCCGACGCCTGCACGTTGCAGGACACGCGAAAAGCTGTCCCCGCGCCCAAGCGTTGCGGTCAATTCGATGCGTGGCCGTTCCGGGCTACCTGCCAAAGCGATAACGGTGTCGGT
Source organism: Sphingopyxis sp. (assembly GCA_013823985.1). Taxonomy (GTDB): domain Bacteria; phylum Pseudomonadota; class Alphaproteobacteria; order Sphingomonadales; family Sphingomonadaceae; genus Sphingorhabdus_B. The sequence goes on along the minus strand of PNNB01000071.1, from coordinate 20,563 downwards.
GGCTGCCATGCGCTTGCCGCTGTCGCTGCCATAGGCAATTGGCATGATCATCTGGGCCCGCGCTTCTTCAAATTCTGCTTCGGTCTGTAGCGGCGGTTGCGCGCCGAATACCGGGCCAAAATCAGGCAATAAGGCGAGCGCACAGACGCTGAGCACGGTGAGGGTGCCTAGTCCTCGAAACCAGCGCACAGAGCCAATATCTTCGCCCAGGTCAGGCACAAGGTCGAGTTCGGAGATGCGGTCCACCCAGGAGCGGATGGCTGTCTGGCGCAAAGGTGTAATCATCGCGTCCGCAAGCGCGACGCTGCCTCCTACACCAGCACTGGCAAAGCGCATATCTTTGCCTTCAAACATCAGCGACCCCTGTCCTAATCCAAATTGGACGGAATTTTATCCCCCAACCCCTGTGACGCGATATGGTTAAAGTCAATTTAAGACGTGGGTGGTTTATCGCCACTTGCGGCCAAATGTGTAAATTCGCCGACCAGCGCGGGAACAATTGCCAAATTTCAATCCGGGACAATTAATCGCTTCATTAAAAAGACTCGACTGCTATGAATCGCTGCAAAGGAGAGGCGGGCATGTCACGCGATCGCGTTGAATTTTTTTATGATCTTTCCAGCCCTTGGACCTATTTGGCCTTCACCAATCTGCAAGGGGTGTTGGCACGGACAGGTGCGACAGTGCGGCTACGTCCGATCTTGGTTGGCGGAGTATTTAACGCGGTAAACCAGTCCGTTTATGCCGCACGCGAAGATGCCGACAACCGTAAATTGAAACATAGCTGGCGGGTGCTAAAGGATTGGGCATCGTTCACAGGTGTTACCCTGCGCTTTCCCTCGCAATATCATCCGGCGAAAAGCGTCAATGCCATGCGGATGGCGTGCACGCTGGCCGACGACATGGCCGCGTTGAATAGCTTTACCAAAGCGGCGTTCGAAAGCTATTTTGGACGCGAAGAAAATCTTGATGACCCCGAAACTCTGGTGGCCGTCGCCAATGCGGCGGGATTGGATGGCGAAGCCATGCGTGCCGCGGCACAAACGGATGCGGTGAAGATGCTGCTGCGCGCCAATACCGAAGAGGTCATCGCGCGGGGCGGATATGGATCGCCGACGATTTTTGTGGACACGGCACAGATGTATTTTGGTAATGACCAATTGCTTCTGGTAGAATTTGCATTGAAGGATAAGCCCGCATGAATGAGCGCGTTAGCATAACCGTCGAAAACCATGTCGCCGATGTGCGGCTGACTCGGGCTGACAAAATGAATGCCCTCGACCCCGCCATGTTCGAAGGGATTATTGCCGCCGGCGAAGATCTCGCCGCCATGCAAGGTGTTCGGGCCGTAGTGCTATCGGGTGAAGGGCGGAGTTTTTGCGCGGGCCTCGACATGGAAAGCATGAAGGGCGGCGGCGCAAGCGCGAGCGGCGGGATCAAGAGTTTGACCGACCGCACGCACGGCAACGCAAACACCTTCCAGCAGGTGGCTATGCTTTGGCGCAAATTACCCATGCCGGTCATCGCCGCCGTCCACGGTGTGTGCTTTGGCGGAGGTCTCCAGATTGCCAGCGGCGCAGACATTCGGGTCGTTGCCCCTGATGCGCGTATGGCGGTGATGGAGATGAAATGGGGTCTTATCCCCGATATGGGCGGCTATGCTCTTTGGCGCGGTATGGTGCGCGAAGACGTGCTGCGGGAATTGACCTATACCAATCGGGAATTTTCCGGCGCAGATGCCTTAGCGCTTGGATTTGCAACCTATGTCGACGAAAATCCGCACACGCGGGCCATGGCAATTGCGCGGGATATCGCCAACCGCAATCCAGAAGCCATGCGGGAGGCAAAGGCCCTGTTCAACGAATATGCAGATTTGGACGAAGACGCGATATTGATGGCGGAGAGCGTCCGTCAGAACCGTGTCATTCGCACGCCCAACCAGATCGAGGCCGTGATGTCGCAGATGCTGAAGAGAACTGCGAACTTTAAGGACTGATCACCGGCGAATGGTCAACCGTTCAAATTCCGCCCGCAGATCCGCATTGATGGCGGTTGGGCCATTGGCATCGGTCAAAACGATCGTTGTAATGCAGGTGGCCTTGCATTCCCCACCCTGAAAAGCGGCGGATGCAATATCCCAACTGCTGTTTCCGATCCTCAAGATGCCGCTCGCCACATCAACATGTTCCGGAAAATGGGCTTCGGCGATATAATCGAGTGAAACGCTCACAATAAGCCAGCGTTGGCCAGCAGCCCTGCGCTGCACTTCGATGGCGTGGTTGAACATGCCGCGGCCATGTTCAAACAGACCAGCCATCGACACATTGTTGATGTGCCCCAGCACGTCCATGTCGGCAAATCGTGTTTCGGTCCGATGACTGAACGGATAACTTGCCGGATCAAGTTGCCAAGGCTGCGGTTTGGGAATTCGAAATACTTTCAGCAATTTGCGTGCGCCGAATCTGGTCCGGCGGGCACGGCTATAACGCGTTATCTGAAAAAGTCAGGACTATGGTCCGGACTAATCAGGATAACGCGCTCCGAATTTGGAAGACTAAAGGCCGCGGCCGATCAGTTCTTTCATGATTTCGTTGGTGCCGCCGAAAATCCGCGTGACGCGGGCGCCGCGCCACATCCGTGCGATTGGATATTCGTTCATATAGCCGGCGCCGCCGTGGAGTTGGAGGCAGGCGTCGACAACTTCCCACTGAAGATCAGTGTGCCAAAGCTTGGCGGCCGCGCCTTCTTCGGCGGTAAGCTCTTTCTTGTAATGGCGGTTCAGAGCCCAGTCGAGATGAGCCCAGCCAACCTGCAGCTTCGACTTGATGTCCGCCAGCACAAAGCGTGTGTTCTGGAAATCGAGCAGAGGCTTGCCGAAAACAATGCGTTCGCGCGCAAAGGCGACGGTTTCATCAAACGCCTTTTGCGTGCTCGCCATCGCGGACACGGCAATCGAAAGACGTTCCTGCGGCAGTTCGCTCATCAGGTAGATGAAGCCCTTGCCTTCTTCGCCTAGGCAGTTGGTCATGGGCACGCGGACATCTTCGAAGAAGAGTTCCGACGTATCTGCTTCGTCCATGCCAATCTTGTCGAGGTTACGGCCGCGCTTGAATCCTTCGCGGTCGGCTTCGACCAAAACGATCGACATGCCCTTCCATGCAGGCTGCACTTCGGTATCGGTTTTTACGCAAACAAGGATGAGATCGGCATTTTGGCCGTTGGTGATATATGTCTTGTTACCGTTGATGACATAGTGGTTGCCATCCTTGCGCGCGGTGGTTTTCATGCCCTGCAAGTCGGATCCCGTGCCGGGTTCGGTCATGGCAATCGCTGTGATAACCTCGCCAGAGATCATTTTCGGCAACCAGTGCTTCTTTTGCTCTTCGCTGCCGTAGCTGACGAGATAGTTGACGACGATGTCGGATTGCAGCGAGAAACCAGTGGCCGCGCCGCCATAATAGGCCGACTCTTCATCCACAATTGCGTTGTAACCGAAGTCGAGACCGAGACCGCCATATTCGACCGGAGCAGTGGGGCAAAGCATGCCGACTTCGCCTGCCTTGGGCCAAATCGATTTGGGAACAATGCCGTCTTCCTGCCACTGTTTCGCGTTTGGCGCGACTTCCTTCAGCAGGAACTGCCGGACCGATTGGCGGAATGCTTCATGGTCTTCATTATAGGCTGTACGCGGGATGGTATCGAGCGACATGGGACTCTCCAAATGATATCGTTGATACCATCTAGAGACACCAAGTTTACGTTAGGGTCAAGCAGAATTTAATCAGCCGATTAAATCGCTTCCCCTGCATCGCGCGCACGCTCGACGATCGTCGCTTCAGCTTTGGGAACAAAGCGGTAGGCAAAGATCAGCAAGACCAGCGCCACGGGTGCGACGGCGATCAAGGACAAGATGCCTACACGCAGGTTGCCGACGAGCTTGCCGTCAACCATCGTGCCTGCCAAATCCGAAATCTGGCCGACCATATATGGTCCGAATGATAGCCCGACGAGAGTGGTGCCTAGAAAGAAGGCTGCCGTTGCTGTGCCACGCATGCGGGGTAGGACCAGATCCTGCGTGGTTGCCGCTGCGGCGCCGAGAGCGGTTGCACCCAACATACCGGCCAGGAAATTCATCCCGTAAAACAGCGTGGAACTTTCGGTTGTGTAACCGATCCAGATCGGAACGATTGGCCCGACCACGCCGAGGATAATGACTAAAATGCGGCCTGCCGGGTATTTTGCACGGAGCCCGTCGGCGACCCGACCCCCGACGATAACCCCAAGAAAACCAGCCAATGCGCCATTGGCGCCAAGGATGAATGCAAGTTCCTGCTTCGGCAGCTTGAGCACGATTTCGGCATAAGGTGCCGACCAGAACGAAAGGGCATAGGCGGCCAGCGATACCAGCCCGTAACCGAGGGTGGTGCAGATGAAGGCCGGCGTCCCCCAGATGAGCCGGAAGGTAGCCGGGTCCTTTGCTCGCAATGTGGATGCCCAGGAAAACACGGCATAATAGCCAAAGCCGACAGCGGACCATTGTGGGAAATTACCTGTCAGCCGTATCATCCACGCCGCGAATGCGGCGATGGCGGCTGCTGTCAGCAGGTTGATAGCGAGTGCGACCGGCCCACGTTGCGCCGCGCCATACAGCGTGAAAGGCGGCACGATCATCGAAAGATCGCTAAAAAACGCGCGGAACGGGTTGGCATGACTGGTCGCAGCGAGGCCGTCCATGGCCCCACGAACGGGTTCGCGCAGGCTGGACACCCAAAAGGCAACTAATATTCCCGGAATACCGACCGCCAGAAATGCTGCCTGCCAGCCCACAAGATTGAGCGGCCCGCCTCCGGGATAGGCCTTGTTCCAAGCCTGGACGATAAGCGCGCCGATGAACAGGGACACACCGCCGCCGATATAAAGACCGGAAGAATAGATAGCCAATGCCGTCGCGCGCTGCCGTTTGGGGAAATAGTCCGAGATTAGAGAATAGGCCGTCGGACTGGCTGTTGCCTCGCCGACGCCGACACCCATGCGCGCAAGGGTCAATTCGACCTGATTTCGGGCAAAGCCGGAAAGGGCGGTCATAAGCGACCACAGGGCCAATCCAATCGACAGCAGCCGAACCCTGTTCCAATTGTCCGCAAGCCGGCCCAGCGGGATGCCGAACAGGGCATAGAATACAGCAAATGCCGCGCCGCCCAGAAAGCCCATATCGGAATCGGTCAGCCCGAGATCGGCCTTGATATCGACGGCTAATATGCTGACGATCTGGCGGTCTATAAAATTGAGAATATAGACAACGACCAGAACCGTTAGAACATACCAGCTATATCCTGTGGCTTCGCGTACGGTTGTTTCTGGCGCGGTTCCAGCGTTCTCTTTGGCGCCTTCGACCGTTTCACTCACATCCGTCTCCCTGTTCTTGGCTGTTGTCGCCGCGTGCCATCATGGCTAGCAGAACATGTTTTTGGCGCAACCTGAATTACTATTCAACTTGGCGGAGCGAAAATGAACAGCAGCAAAATGAACTCGGCGCCGTCGGTGTTAATGGTGTGTCTTGGCAATATCTGCCGATCTCCGCTCGCAGAAGCTGCCTTGCGCAAGGCGGCGGCGAGGAGCGGATTTGCGATCAATGTCGATTCCGCGGGCACTGGGGACTGGCATATAGGGAGCGCGCCGGATCCGAGGGCCTGCGCCGTTGCGCTTAGTCATGGTGAGGTCGACATACGCGATCTGCGCGCCCGACAGGTCTGTGAAGCCGATTTCTATGAATTTGATTTCATACTGGCGATGGACTCCTCCAATTTACGAAATCTGGAACAAATGATGCCGGAAGGATCCGGCGCCCATCTGTCTCTTTTGCTCGACTATTCGCCCGGTGCAGAGGGGCGATCTGTTGCCGATCCCTATTATGGGACCCCTGCAGATTTTGAAATCTGTTGGGCGCAAGTGCAGTCCGCAACGGAACATTTTCTGCAAAAGCTGGAACAATAGGGCGGGATTCGGGATAATTAATCGTCCGCCAATCTGGTGAACTGCAAAATCCGTTACGGCTGTGTCGTGTTTTGCTTGAAATTGGAGCGATTCCCTCCAATATTACGTCCATGCGGCTATGGTGCCGTGTTTTGAGGAGAAATAAGTCATGGCACAGTGGTCCGATCCACGGGTAACCGGGACCCAGTCAAGTCTTGCAGGTGTAGGCACGAGCGCTGGCGATGTCGCGATCGATGCCGGCCTTCGCGCGCACATGCTGAAGGTTTACAACTATATGGCGTCCGGCGTCCTGTTGACAGGTATCGTTGCGATGCTGTTTGCGCAGACCGAACTCGCACAGAATTTGATGCTCAACCCGAGCCTTCTGAGCTGGGTCATCATTTTGTCGCCTTTGGCGGTCGTGATGATCATGAGCTTCGGCCAAAATCGCCTTTCGACCCCCGCGCTGCAGGCAATGTTCTGGGCGTTCGCGGTCCTTATGGGCCTTTCGATGTCGCGCATCTTTATGATGTTCACCGGTGAATCTATTGCACAGACATTCTTTGCAACCGCCGCCGCCTTCGCTGGTCTCAGCCTTTGGGGTTATACGACCAAGAAGGACCTGAGCGGGATGGGAACCTTCCTGATCATGGGTCTGGTTGGACTTATCGTGGCCTCGATTGCGAACATCTGGCTGCAGTCCGATACGATGCATTGGGTAATCAGCTCGGTTGGCGTGCTGCTTTTCGCAGGTCTGACCGCATATGATACGCAAACGATCAAGAGCATTTACCTCCAGATCCGCGGCTCGGATATGGTAGGGAAGGCCGCCATCATGGGCGCGTTGAACTTGTATCTGGATTTCATCAACATGTTCCAGTTCCTGCTCAGCTTCCTTGGTAACCGCGACTAAAGTCACCTCCGGTTAAGGTAGAAGCGATAAAAATGGCCCGGCGGGAAACCGCTGGGCCATTTTCTTTATGCAGCTTACCGAAGAAGACTTTTCTTTGCGGTAAAAATCCTGTTGGACAGATGCTCTTTGGTTGGAGGGATAATAATGCGTCGCGGTTATAAAAATGTGGCAGCAATCATTTTTACGGTGACCGCGATATCGGCTTGTGCGCCTGCGCCAAAACCGGTCGTCGTTGCGCCACCTCCACCTGTTTATATTCCGCCCCCTCCACCACCCGTCATGCCGCTTCCACCGGGTGGCGCTGCCGCGTCCATGAAAATCCCTGCAATTGGCGTAGATGGTGTCAGGGTCACACCCAACCGGGGGCTCAGCCGTGATGAACAAATCTGGCATTTCCGGGCGGCCCTGAACGTGGCGGCATTGAACTGCCAGGGTCCTGTCTGGGGACAAATCGCGACGCAATATAACAAGTTCATTGTCACGCATAAGGTCCAGCTTTCCAAGAGCAGCAAGACCGTCGACCGTGAATATGTTGCACGTTATCCTGGTCAAAACGGCCTTCGCGTTCGCGATACGAAATTGACCGATCTCTATAATTATTTCGCTCTTCCACCTGTCCGGTCCGAATATTGCGATACCGCGCTGCGAAAGTTGGTCGAGGTTAATTCCGTTCCGGTGACGGCACTGCCGGAATATGCCATGGGCGGCTTGACCGACATTGATGGCATTTTCATCCGCTTCTTCGATGCCTATGCCAAATATGAGCGTGATCTGGCGGACTGGAATATGAAATACGCACCCAAGCCGGTCTTCGCACCATTGCCGCAGCAGACGGTCACAACGCCTCCTGCAACGAAGGCTACCGGCGGCTAAGGGTTTCCAAAAAGCGGATCGGTCACGCGGCCGCGGTTTGCGGCCGGATCAGGATGAAGCGGTCACGTCCGCCGGTCTTGGCTCGATACAGCGCCATGTCGGCGGCACGGTATAATATTTTCCAGTCGTCTTCCGACGCCACGATGCGGTTGGCGATCCCGATGCTTGCCGTTATGCGGTAACCTTGGGGCAAGTTGATTTGCCGGACCGACGCCAACAAGTCTTCAGGTTCAAGCAGCAGCAGATTTCCGCGATAGGCAATAGCAAATTCCTCGCCGCCCAAGCGGGCGACAAGAGCGCCCTGCGGTGCCACATCCTGCAGCGTGTTGGAAATAAGCGCCAACGCCTCGTCTCCGCCGGCATGACCAAGGCTGTCGTTCACCCGCTTGAAATGATCAACATCGAGCAGAACCAAAGTCCAGTGGCTTTGCCGTTCAAGCAAAGCCCGCAAAAATGCGCGGCGGTTCAGCAATCCGGTCAAAGGATCGGTATCGGCAATGGCCATTGCGTGCGCTTCGGCTATTTCCGCACGGTCCCGTGCCTGTGCGAGTAAGCGAACACGGTAACCGATCGCGAGCGAACTAACCAACGCTTCGAATGCTAGTCCAAACAACGTGCTGTTTTCGATTAATATATGGTACGGCAGAATATCGAATGCGTGGAACATCCGCATCAAAGTCGATATCGCGACACCACTCCACCCCAACAGGAAGTAGCCGAGGAATCGGTCGCTGCTCTTCCATGCTTTCCAGACATAAATCCCGAAAATGACCGGGACGGGTGTAAAACTGTAGACGTAGATCGTATCCAGCGTCTTGATTTGCCATGGAGCCAGGATCGCATAAATCGTCGCAAACGCAGCCATAGCCGATGCCTGGAGATAGGTCGTCTTTGCCAGCCATGACGGAATTTCGGTGTTGGCAAAGAAGAAGCGGATGAAGATCAAAGCCGTGCTCGCGCTATATGCCAAGAGCGGGATCGTCGTGCGCAAGCGGTCGGGACCTGACAGGCCGCCAACAAAATAGTGAAGCGCGCCCGAGGTAAAAAGACCATAAGACAAAGTCGTGATAATCATCGCGCAGTAAGCGAGCAAAAAGGGCTCACGCATCGCGCGCCATAGCGCAATATTGTACACCAGCAGGGCTATTAGGACGCCGGCAAAGCCTGCGTAAAATACGCCCATGATCATTTCAAAGGTGATTGCGGACTCGCTTGTACTCAGTTGAGATTGCAGCATCACGCCCCGCACGGCGCCACTGTCCTCAACTTTCGCCAGAAACATGCTGATCGGCGCCTCATAATTGCGCAGCGGCACCACGGTTGTCGCACCCAGCCGCATGGGGCTGATCGCTTGCTTTTCAAAGGGCTGGTAATGTTCGATGTGACCGTCTTTGTGAATGGCCCAAAGCTCAAACCCTTCGTCCCAGAGGCTTGCGGTGCGAAAGATGAGGTTGCGACCATCGCCCGGTGCTGCGTCGGGTGCCTGCATTTTGACCCAGTAATCACCGGGCGAAAGCTGGTTTTGCGTGTCGCCGCATGCAAAAGCCTGAGGCTTTGAGAGCACCCCTGCAACGGTGTCGGTGGCCAGCGCTGCAACTGTGCAGCTATCCAGCGGAATGCTTTTTGCGAACGCTTGCGTCGGGCCCGTGGCGAACGACAGCAGCAAGGCAAGCGCAGCCAATAGGGGTTTTAGAAAAGAGATGCGCGCAGCCTGCATCCCTGACGGTTATCGCATCAGCGTAAATTTCCCCTTAACTGTAAAATCAACGTTACCCGATGAAAATTCGAAGATTTTCTCCGCTAAGCCATCTGGATATAATCACGCATTGCGGCGGCTTCCGCCTCAATCTTTTCGATGCGGTGCTTGACCAAATCGCCGATGGAAACAAAGCCGGACAAGTTGCCATCCTCGACGACCGGAAGGTGCCGAATCCGCCGTTTTGTCATGAGGGAAAGTCCAGACATGATTGCCGTTTCGCCCGACACCGTAATGGCCGGCGCCGTCATCGTCTCGCGGACGGTTTTCGCAAGGAACGCCGCGCCATGTTTCGCTATGCCGTAGACGATATCGCGCTCCGAAAATATGCCAACCACTTCTGCCCCGTCGACCACTGGCAAGGCACCGATGCGGTGCTCGGCCAAGCGGGTAACCACCTCCCCGACACTTTCGTTCGGGTGCGCTGTGAATACGCTATGCTGATTGTTCGCCAATATTTCAGAAATAGTCATCGACTCTCTCCCTATATCCTTGCTCCAAGGGGAACTTATAGCATAAGGCGGCCTTATCAAGCTATGACCCAACCATCCCGCCTCGACGATCCCGAATATGCCAGCTTTGCGTGGCAGCGTTATTGGCGCCTTATGCGGTGGATGCTGTTGTTCACGGTTACGGTGACAGTGGCTGTGCTGGGCAGTTTCTGGTGGAATAATGGCATGGTATCCATCCATTTTTTCATTGCGACAGCGGGTGCGATCATTGGCGCCATGATGTTGACCGCTGCCCTAATGGGACTGGTATTTCTGTCCAGCGGGACAGGGCATGATGAATCTATCGAAGACATTTTTAAAGACGAAGCCGATCGATGAGCGACACTATCCGTAATCTTCCCAAGCGGACGGATCCTATTTTACGCGTTATCCCGGGGCCAAGCGATATCAATGCCAACGGGCATATTTTTGGTGGCTGGGTGCTGGGCGTCATGGATCAGGCCGGGGGGATTGTTGCTGGCCGTGTTTCGCAAGGCGCCTGCGCGACAGTAGCCATTGAAAAGATGGAGTTTATTGCACCGATCCTGCTGCGCGATATCATCTCGGTATACGCCACTCTGGAACGGCGCGGCCGGACGTCTATGGGTATTCGCATCGAAGTCATCGCAACGCGAGAGCGGGGACAGCAAGAGGTCAAAGTGACCGAAGGCCTGTTCACCTTTGTTGCTCTGGACGAACAACACAAGCCGCGACCACTGCCCGAAAGCTAATCTCGTTCCAGCTTAATGTCGTACGATAGCGTTGCGCTGTCATTTCCGGCGACCGTCGTTTTCCAAGTGGGGACCCCGTTGATTTTGGTGACGGCTTTCGATTTTCCGCGCAGCTCGTAAGGTATCTCTACTTCAATGTTGACGGGCGTATTGCGGGCATTTGTGACCTTGATCTCCCACCGCGAATTGTTCGCCTTTTCGGACAGGGGAGTTACTTTCATGCGCACATCCACCGAGGTGCCGACAGCCATCTCCACATCTTCTCCGACTGCACGGTCCTTGAGCGTTGTCTCTCCGGTGAGCAGGGGGCCATATTCGCTGTTTTCAAATACCATGACCTGACCTTGCGGCATCGGAAGCCCAAGTCCTTTGTCCGTCGTGTTTTTGCCGCGCAGCGTCAACGTCATGGGTTCGCTCTGCGCGCCGTAATTGTCGACGGATGCAGAATAGTGATGCGTAAACGCCGCCCCGGGCTTCACCAGCATCGCGACTTGCTTCTGCCCCTTTGCGTTGACGGTTACAGGTTCAGGAATGCGATAGAGCTTGAGGTCGCCTAAATTCTCCTGCTCCGCCACCACGACTGCGACGGGAGAGTAAGAGGCCAAGGATTCACTCCGCATACGTTGGGCAGTCACAACGATGTTGTCGCCTTCTTCGTCCATATATGCAGCAGGCGCAGGCGCGGGCGGAGGAGGCGGAGAAGCGGGAATATATCCCAAATTATACGGTACTTCGTGGGTGCGTTGGTTCGGCCAACATTTCAGCGCTAAGCCGCCACCTGTCGGTCTGACTTGAGGACCCCTATTTTCACGGTTCGGTTTGCCCGCGATGGCCATTGTATTGGCATTGTTGAAACTCTGATTTCCGCCATTGGCAAGGGTCAGCCAAGCGAACAAGTCTACCTTGCCTTTGCCGTCTGCGCCGCGGTCCTGTACTTGCGCGATATAATTGGCTTCCCAATCGAAACCGGCGGCCATGTACGTCAAAGTAACTTTGGCCGTCACCGGTTTGTCGCTTTGCGTCACGACCGAAAGGGTGGGTTTGGCCGACAGGTTGGCCGGAACTTGTGCAAATGCCATCCGCTCCGGCAATCCCGTGCAATGCAAGGCTTCATAACCATCGCCCGTTTGCAGAATAACCGCTCCACCCGGCGCGGACGTGATCATCGCGGGATATTCCCGTGTTTTACCAGTCGCGCGATCGGTGCGGGTAATCGTTACTTGCCGCTTCAGATAAGCATCAACCAGACCTAAGGGCGACAGCAGCCGTGCATCACGGTTCTTTTCTTTGACGCCATTGGGAAGGCCGGTCACGATGGCGCTTTCGGGGAACATCCCTTCGGCGACACCTTCAAAGCGTATCACGCTTTCCCCCGCAGGAATGGTCAGCGTGCGCGTTTCCGTCACAAGGGCGTAACCTGTGGGCCATTTGGGATCAATTGACTGCACCCCATATTTCTCCCCACGGTAAACGGTAAGCGAGACGGCCTCGGGCTGTTCTGAAACCACGGGCGTCTGTGCCGCGACAGGAGTTGCGGCCAACGCCAGGAAAAGGGCAACAAGCCCGCGCACAGGCTTAGTAACGGCTGTCGAATGTGGCGGTTACGGTCGCCTTGCCATTTGCAGGGACCGGAACACTCCATTCAATACGGTCGGCAGATACGCGTTTGCCTTCCTGACTTTGCTCGCTGATCCGCACATCGCCCCACAGCCCGTTTTGGCCGAGGTCGACGGTAACGGCATTGCCGCGCGCATTTGTAATTTCATAGCGCATGCGGGTTTTCCAGCGGTTGTTATTGATGCGCGTGCGCTCTTCCACCACGGTTCTGATTTTGACGTCAAAGGCTTCCCCGGTACGGATCGACATGGCGCTGCCCATGGGCGTTGCCTCAATCCGGCTTTCGCCGATAAATTGCGGGTCGCCGCGTTTGTCGCGCATATAGACACGCATCGTGCCTGCGGGCAGCTGGTCACCCAAGCCGCCGCTGCGCGAAGTTGAAAATTTCAGCACAGATGACGCGCTGGCCGCTTCATTCGTGGCGAGCCATCCATTGTTGAATTCATAGGTGTTGCGGGCCGGCGCCGACTTCACGTCGAGAAAGCTGACCTGCTTTTGCTGGGCATTCGCGATCGTGGTGCGCTCTCCCAAGGGATAGAGATAATAGTCGCCCAGCCGTTCGCGATCATTTGACTCCGTTCCTGCTTCGTCAATCGTCCCGGTCGATGGGCTATAGGGGGTCTGGTACATGCGCTGGTTTCCCCCTTGATTGGGGTTCCCGGCAACGAGCAGCACATCGGCGTTGGTATAGTCTGTTCCGGTATTGTTGGTCAGGGTCACCCAGCCTTGCACATCGATAGTCTGCTTGGCATCGTCGAACAGGGTGACATAATCCGATGTCCAGCCAAGGCCGGGGGTCAGATAGGTTAGCGTGGTTGGTGTCAGCCCGCCCATAGATTCCACGGTTACAGATAGAGTAGGGCGCGCGCGCAAATTTGGCGGAACACGGTCAAATATGACACGGACGGGAAGGCCATCGTCGCGCAACACCTCGATACTGTCGCCAATCTGCAAAACCACACCGCCATTGGCCGCCAGTACTTTTGCACGAACGCGGGTTTCAGCACCGGTCGCCACATTGGTGCGCAGCAAGGTCACCGTTTGCCCGACGGCCTTTTCCATGAGCTTTGCAGGCGTCAGCAAATCATAATCGAAATTCTGCTCGACTATTCCGATTCCGGGTCCGGTCAGGGTCACCGTTTCGGCGCGGATCTGGGCAGAGACGTCTGGAAATTCCTGTTTTGAACGGCCGGACGGCAAATTCATCTGCCGGCTGTCCTGCACCAGACTCTGGCCATTTTGGTAAATGGTGACGGCGACATCGCCCTGGGCGCTGGCGGCTTCCCCCTGCGCAAACAGGGGAGTTGCGATGATGCATCCCATTCCCAAAAGCAGCAAATGGCGCATATTATCTCTCCCCCAAGTAAAGACCGGTGGAGAGTTAGCTAATTTTTCCCAGATGACCAGAGGCTTAACGCCGGGACGGAAATTATTCCGCGGCGGTTACCGTTTCCTCGTCATTTGCCGATTTGGGGCGACGTGCGCGTGGTTTGCGGGCGGGTTTGACGGCTTCCATCTCGACGTCGCCATCATCCGAAGATGCAAGCGCGATGGAGGGCGGCAATACCGCAAGGTCGAGGCCCGCGGGCTCGTCTTCGCTTTCTTCGCTGTGGTGGCGGCGCGGAGCACGGTTCCCGTCGCGTTCGGGGCGATTGTTCCGCTCCGGCCGTTCGTTGCGGCGTGGGCGATTGTCGCGCGATTCGCGGCGGGGCTGTTCGTCGGATTCTTCCGACATGTTTTCGCTCTCGCTTTCGCGTTCAGCGGATTCGTTCGAATCCATTTCCTCAAAGCCGCCTTCACGGTCCTGATCGCGCCATTCGTCGCGGGGACGGCGTTCGCCCTGTTGTTCCTGACGTGCTTCCTGACGGCTGCGGAAGTCGGCGAGGACGCGGAAATAATGGTCGGCAAATTGCAGATGATATTCGGCGTTTACACGGTCACCGTTAAACTGTGCATCCTGTGCCAGTTTCTTATATTTTTCCAGCATTTGCGCTGCGTTGCCGCGCGCACGGTTGTCGATCTGGTTCTGATAGTCAAAACCGCTGCGGTTGTTGTTCTGCTGGCGGTTATTGTTGTTACGACCGCGACGCCGGTTGTTGTTATTCTGCTGCCGGTTGTTGGTGTTCATCAGGATTTGCCCTGTCCTCTGCTTAGCATAAATGTTGCTTGGTGCCCCCTTGAACCCAGTCCTTCGGGTTCCGCCAAGGTCCGTCCCGACCTTGATATCATACCATCTGCGCTGGGGGGCGGCTTCGCGCGAAAGGCCCGGGTCGGGGCGTTTTTGCTGCGATGCACTATGCGTCCTAGCCGTTCATATCCCCGATTCCAAGCGAAAAGCGTAACGCGCGGGGATTGCCGGCCAGATCGCGGCGCATTTCAGTGGATAAACCCGCATTGCTTGCCAAATCGCTAACAGCCTCGGCTTGCCGATGGCCGATTTCAAAGATGGCAACGCCGCCGGGTGCCAGCATTGACGGAAGGTGCGGGATAAGGATGCGGTAATCGTCCAGCCCGTCGGGGCCGGCGAATAATGCCGAATGGGGTTCATAAGCGGCCACCATTGCGTCCAGTTCCGCATCGGTTTCAACATAGGGCGGGTTTGAAAGAATCAGGTCAAATTGACCGAGGTCGCTATTCCAATCCGCGTCGGCCCAGCTCCGGTGCATCCATTGGGACCGGGATGCGAACCCCAACCGGTCCGCATTCGCTTGCGCCACCGCCAGAGCCGCGGCACTTGCATCCATGCCGACACCGCTGGCTTCCGGAAAGGCCGACAGGCATCCGAGCAGCAGCGCGCCGGAGCCCGTGCCGAGGTCCAATATACGGGCGGGGCTTGTCCGGAAATATTCAACGGCGAGGTCGATCAAGGTTTCGCTATCGGCGCGGGGGATCAGGACGTCGGATGTGACAGCAAGGTCCAGATCCCAGAATGCCTGCCGTCCGGTGATATAGGCGACGGGTTCGTTCGCTAAGCGACGTTCGACCATATCCGCCAGCTCCGCTGGTGCCGAAAGGTCGGTCAATCGCAGCAACATCGCCGAACGGTCCAGACCTAGCGCATGTGCCGCCAGCAATTCGGCGTCGAGCCGCGGGGTATTGCTGACGTCGGCCAGACGAATGGCGGTTTTGCGCAATGTGGCGGCCAAATTATCCATGGCTTCTGCCCATAGCGTGGCTGTGCGGTGGTGCAAACTGTCTCATGCCGGGCACGGAATTCGGTACGCCGGTTTTGGCAGGCGATTTTTTGTCGGGGTGATGCAACCTTTTGCCCGGTGCGGCGGTTATGATTGCCCGAGGGACAATCCTTCCGAAGGAACCAGTTATGAATAGCATCAAAATCGCGCTTATCACCACCATGTCCGCCCTATCGCTGGCGGCCTGTGCCAAAGAAACCCCTGCCGATCCCGTGGCTGCCGACACCGAAGTCGTGCAGAACGAGACTGCTGGCGACACCATGGTTGCGCAGGCACCTGTCGGTGACCAGACCATTGTGGGCCTGGCGCAGAGCAATCCGCAGGCTTCGACCCTTGTGTCGGCTGTGACCGCAGCTGGTCTGGTTGAAACCCTGAATGGCGCTGGTCCGTTCACCGTTTTCGCACCGACCAACGACGCCTTTGCCAAGGTCGACAAGGCAACGCTTGATGGTTTGATGAAGCCGGAAAGCAAGGCCAAGCTTGGCGAACTGCTGAAATACCACGTCGTTGCTGGCAACCTGAAGTCGGGCGATATTGCCCAGCTGATCACCGCCGCCAAAGGGATGGCCAGCATCAAGACGCTTAACGGCGGCAGCCTGAAGGCCAGCATGGACGGCGACAAGATCGTTCTGACCGACGCCAAGGGTGGCAAGTCCACCGTGACCGGCGCGGACATGATCGGTTCGAACGGCACGATCCACGCGGTCGACACGGTCGTCATGCCCTGAGTTTTCAAGGCTCTCCTTTCGGGGGGAGCCTGAAAATACAGCCCTCCCTTGCCCCCTAGCAGGTCGGGAGGGCCTAAAGACCCCGTCCGGATTGGCCTCCCTTCCGGGCGGGGTTTCTGTTTATGCGCCCGCCGGGTCGAGCTTCACCGGCCCCATTTCCTTCAGGCATTCGCGCACCTTGGTCAGGTCTTCGGCGCTGGTTGGCGGGTTGGTTACGAGGTCCTGCACGCTTTTGCCGTCCATCACCTTGTCCGCGGCGCAGTCGCATACCTGATTGAGATCAACCGTCAGCCCTTCGGGTATCTGCCCTTCGGCTGTGGCGGTGCAGGTGGCGACCAGTTGTTCGCGCACCGTGGTCTTCACGCTTTCATCAAGCACGCCGCCTTCGCCGCAAGCGGCAAGGGCAAGCACAAAACAGGGGAGCGCCAATAGGGAATGTGTCCGCATAAATTCTCAACTTTCCTAAACAGGCTCCAAACCCGCAATATCAGTTGGGAAGCGCGCCACCGACTTACAAGCCCCCCAACCTATAAGCCCAAAGCCGCGCGCAGGATGTGGAATATCGTGTTCTGCTCGATCGTCCCTTTGAACAGATGCGCCTTGGGCCCCACCGCCCGCGCCACGACATCTTCGCCGCCATGCGTTTCGGATGACAGCCCGACCAGCGATTGCTGGCGATAGTTGAGCGCGCCGGTATCTTCCTTCGCCGGGTCCGCCCGCTCCGCCGCCGTCACCGCGCCGGGGCCATTGGCATAGCCGAGCGTTGTATAGGCCTTGCCATCCTTGGCCAGCGTCGGGACGCCAATCGGCGCCGCCACCACGCCCAAGATCGGATTGCCCCGCTCCGGATAGCCCGACATGGTGAAAGTGTGGCTATGGTCCGACGTCACGACGATCAGCGTGTCGGACAGGTCGACACTTTCCATCGCCACCTTCAACGCCTCGTTCAGCGCCACCGTATCCTGCAACGCGCGCCGCGCGTTTCCGGCGTGGTGGGCGTGGTCGATGCGTCCGGCCTCCACCATCAGGACATAGCCCTTGCGGTTCTTGGACAGCATCGCGATCGCCTTGCGCGTCATATCGGCGAGCGAAGGTTCCTTGCCTCCCGCCGCCGTCCGGTCCGCTTCATATTGCATATGCGACGGTTCAAACAGGCCGAGCAGTTTTGACGATGTCCGGACATCGACCGCGTTGAAGCTGTCGCTGTTCCACACATAGGCGCCCTTCGGATTGGCGGCCTGCCAGACGGCGGCAAGGTCTTTGCCATCGCCGCGCAAGCCCTTGGCCACCGGATATTCGGGATCGGTGGCGCTGGCGGGCAGGAAATGCGCCCGTCCACCGCCCAGCATGACGTCGAGGCCATTGCCATGCGGCCATTCGACCATCTGCCGCGCAATATCGGTGCACCCCGCCGCCTTCGCCGCATCCGGCATCAGGCTGTCGACCTCCCAGTTCCGCTGCACGACATGGGCATAGGTAGCAGCAGGCGTCGCGTGGGTGATGGTCGCGGTCGTCACGACGCCGGTGGCATAGCCCTTATCCTCCGCCATTTCGAACAGCGACGGCACCTTGGTCGACGCAGTCGAGGAACATTCATTTTCAATCGCCTCGGGCCCGACGCCAATCACGCCATTTTTGGTTTTGACGCCCGCGACCAGCGCGGTGGCGGTCGGCGCGCTGTCGGCGACCTGCGCATCGTGGGAGTAGGTTTTGACAAGCGCGGTGTGGGGCAGGCGGTCCATCTGCGCGACATAGGATTCCCCGTCGCGGCCCTGCTGCTGCCCTTCGAAGATACGGCCGGCGGTCAGCGTGCTGATACCCATGCCGTCGCCGATAAACAGGATGATATTGCGCGCCTTGCGGTTGTTGGGCTTGTCCGCGATCAGGCGTTTCATCTCGTCCTGCCCGGCCTTCAGATAGCCGTCGGTGGTGGCAATCGGGGGCGGGACGGGACGCTCGGGCAGCGGGCCCGGGGGCGCAAGCTGCGCCAGTGCAGGCGCGCTTGCCGCCGTGATCAGGCCAAAGGCGAGCAACAGGGAAGATGGGTGACGCATGAAACTCTCCTCAAAAAGACCCGCGCGGCGTCGCAGAAGAAGATGACGCCCGCATGACAGGAGGTTGCTTAGACGGGTCCCATGACCTTGGCGAGGGGTGCGAAGATAAAGATACAAAAGACACGCAGAACGGGTCGGAAACTGTATCCTTTGTTGCTTTAAATTAAGAGCGGGGGAGGTGGGGGAGCGAAGTAGCAGAGCAGTCACGTGCACAGTCATGCGGGGAGGGTGGTAGGGGGGTTTCCTACATTTCAAGGGGGTAGTGAATGTCAGCTTCAGTTGAATGCACCGCCCAGATCGCGTCCTGCATGGGCGATGGCAAGAATTTCAACCAAATCGTCCAAGACCCGATAGGCGATCACGGTGCGGCGGCGGTAGGGGATAGTACGAACACCCGGTGCGAGATCTTCCCGCGCAGTTCCGCGTTCGGGATAGCTAGAGAGCGCCGCGGCATGCGCCTCTATCTTGCTGACATATTCATAGGCCGTGTCCGGATCGGCCTGTTCCGCAATCCATTCATATAAAGACAGCAAATCGCCACGCGCCTGTGGCCGCCACATAACGTCGTAAGTCTTCACACAGATTTGCGCTTTTCGTAGGCTGCTTTGAGTTCGGCAAAAACATCAGATTGCGGAATGGATGGAGCTGGATCAGCCAGCGCTGCCTGCACCTTCCCTTGCAATATCGCATCAAGAGCGGCTTCTTCACGTTCCAATGCACGTAAACCGGCGCGTACAACCTCGCTCATGGAGGTGAAGCGACCCGAAGCGACACGAGACTGCGCCATTTCGGTCAATGGGCCGAGCGTTACTGTGACAGGTTTTGTGGTTCTGCTGTACATGGTTGTAGTGTATGACATTGTCATAGTTTTGGCAAGGAGTGAGTTTAACTGCCTTAGCGCTGATGTCTGCAATTTGGAAATCTGATCCGAAAGCGGACCGTCAGGACACGACAACATTGCGGACGTCGAGCCATCGTGCAAATATCCTGAAATGAAAAGTAAGCATATCCTTGCAATTTTGCTTGGCGCTCTTGTTACAAGTGTCGCTGTAGAAGCCCAGATCGGCTCAACTAGATATGACGTAAATGGAACTGTTTACAACATTCCGCATAGCTACGAGTTCGAGCGAAATTTTCAGATACCTTGGCTCGAAGGCCTGAAAGCGGGAGAAAAAGAAGCCACTAATTCTGTTTGGCTGACGATACCCGCTAGCGAGCTGGCACGGGATATCACTGGTTATAGCCGTTTGGTTCGTGGTTATGTGCCAGAAGTTGAAATGGACATGGTTATTCATGTGTATGGCGGGCAGGATGCGCTCAAATTTCCTCAGTTTAGGGCCGACCAAATCCAAAAGGTCAGCGAAGCTATCAAAAAGATAAACGTGCAGGAACCCGACAAGTCAACAGGTTGGCAGCGGATTTACTGGTTGGGTGGCGGAGAAGGTGCACCAAGCGATGGGGGCTCACTCTTTTACTTGATCCCAAAGCAAGGGCTGGATCAACTGCCTTCCGATTGGAATCCGCCGTCTTGTCAAAGATCGGAAGACGTTAAGGGGTTGGAATATTTTGATTGCAAATATGTCGTATATCGAAACGGCCTTGTGGTCGATTTCCACCTAGATCAGGAGAATTTAGATTTCGCAAATGAAATACCCAACTATGTTTTGGCACGGCTGAGAAAGTGGGAGCGCTGATAGGCACTGATGTCCGCTATCCACAACAAAGGTGCCAAAACGGACTGTCGAGACACGACAACATTGCGGATGTGCGGGTTCTGATTAATTCTTGCCAATCCCCGCGTTTGTGTATGTCTCCAAGACATCAGCGAACAGTTCGCGAGTGCGTAACTCTAACTCTCTATATTTGCTCCCCCACGTCGTCCCTTCAAAGTCGCAAACGGCGAGATTTCGCTCGAATTGATCGAGATACTTCAGCGTCAGATGATAGCTTTCCATTGTCAAAGGAGGTTCAATTCGACTGATTAGTCCAGGAAGGTCAGCGGCAAGACTAACGTGAATAACTGCTATAATTTTGTGGTCTGGGTCTTGGCCGAAAGGTATTGCGCGCTCAATCGTCAGCAACTCGGTCTCAATGGCATCAAGCCGGTCGTAAAATTGTTGTGTGATCATCTGCCCACTTTTGCGGGCGTCTGAACCTATTGGCAATAACTGTCGTAGAGGGATGGCCGCTTTCCACAACAAAGCTGTCAAACCGGACGGTCAGGAAACGAAAA
>PNNB01000070.1 GCA_013823985.1 Sphingopyxis sp. | reverse complement strand
GAGCAGATCTCCCTCGTCACCTCGATAAAGTCGCGGCCCGACTTGGCTATCAACGACGGATTGGTCGTCACTCCATCCAGCAAACCTGTCGCCGCCAGTTCCTTGATGTCGTCAATTTCGGCTGTGTCGGCAAAAAATTTCATAATAGGTGTTGCTTTCAATCGGATTGGAATCGTGTTCCTTGCCTAGTAACAAAGCCTTGGGAATCCAAGTCCGTTCAACGGTAAATTACCGCACCAACCCAAACACGCCGATCAACAGTGGATCATTTGTTTTTTGAGGATCTGCGCGAATTGCAGATTCTTCCAATCCGATTGCGGCCCAGATGCTGTCATCTGCCTTTCGAGTGATATCCTGTGCCAATGCGGCGACGTCGAAGCCTGCAACAGACCTAACAGCCTGACTGATGATTTGATCATCAAACAGACGCAAACCGTCAGAAATGCCCGGCAGCATCGATTCAAGAAGCGCCGGTCCCATTTTTCCGCGCAAAAAAGCGGTCGCTGCTTGCGGCCCACCGCGCACGAGCGATGCGGCATCTTCGATACTGATATTGCGAACGGCATCGGCCACTAAAGGCGCCGCCCGTTCGGCGCCTTTTTCTGCTGCACGGTTCAACTGACGCTGCAAGCGGTCGCGAAACTGGCGGCTCTGCAGAACCACAGACAGAATACCCGTTCCACGCTCCCCGCCCAGGCGGTCCGGCAAAGAAATACGTGCTACCGAATTGTCGTAAAATCCACCCGGTTGCAGCAAAAGAGCAAAGGCATTTTGCGACGCGATCGTCAGCAATCGTCGGATTGCTTCGGTGAGGCTGAACGCAGGCATGCTCTGGCAGCCCGGCAACATCAAAGTAGCGAGCGCGGCCCCCGAAAGCAGAATTTGGCGACGATGGGTGCATAGGGTCATTTATAGGTCTCCTCCGCAACCGTGGTAACAGCAATCGGCTGCCAATTCCATGAACGCATTGTGCTAATTGGTGACGCGTCGCAATTGCGTGCCTATATCGCTACAATGAGTCCTCCCCCCAAACGCGTCCGAGTAGTGCTGCTGACGCAGGCGATCGGCCCGCTCGATTATCGTCTGCCCGACGGTATGAAAGCGGGACCGGGCTGTGTGGTGATGGTACCGCTGGGACCGCGAAAGCTGCCCGGTGTCATCTGGGATGAACGCATATTTGACGACGAACCTGTCGATGCCAAAAAATTGCGCAACGTCCTTGATTTAGTTGACTGCCCGCCAATCGGGCCGGGATTGCGCCGCTTGGTCGACTGGGTCGCAGATTATTATTTAACCCAGCATTCTGCCGTGTTGCGCATGGTTCTTGCGTCGTCTGCGGCCTTTACGACGTCTGGCACCATTACCGAGTATCGCCGTACCGGATTGGAGCCGGCACGCCTGACGCCACAACGGGCCGCAGCTTTGGATGCGCTGGAGGGCGCACAGGGTCTAGTACGCGAACTTGCGGCAGAGGCCGGGGTGAGCGACAATATCATTCGCGGATTGATCAAAGCGGGCGCATTTGAACCCGTCACCATCAGCGTGGACACACCCTTCCCCGCCCCTTTGCCCGATTTTTCGGCGCCTGAACTCAACGAGGCTCAACGAGCAGCTGCTGACGTCATGACATCGGCCGTCCGAGATGGCGGATTCAATACCTTTGTGCTTGATGGCGTTACCGGCTCGGGCAAAACTGAAACCTATTTCGAAGCGGTCGCTGAAGCCTTGCGGCTTGGAAAACAGATATTGGTCCTGCTACCCGAAATCGCATTAACCCAACCATTTTTGAAACGGTTTGAAGAACGCTTCGGAGTCGAGCCTGCGACTTGGCATTCCAATATGCGTTCGACGCAACGCCGGCGCGTATGGCGGGCTATTGCGAACGGAGATGCCAAGGTACTGGTGGGCGCGCGTTCGGCCCTTTTCTTGCCTTTCGTAAATCCCGGCCTCATCATCGTTGATGAGGCACATGAGACCAGTTTCAAGCAAGAAGATGGTGTACGATATCACGCCCGTGATGTGGCGGTGATGCGCGGGCGGTTTGAAGGCTTTCCCGTGGTTCTGGCGTCAGCCACACCTGCGCTTGAGTCGCGTCATATGGTCGCCATCGGCCGGTACAAGGGTCTGGAAATCCCCTCTCGGTTCGGCGCCGCCAAAATGCCCGAGATCAAAGCCATCGATCTGACTCTCGATGCCCCCGAACGCCAGCACTGGATCGCACCGACCCTGCTTAAAGCGCTTGAGGAAAGATTGGAAAGGGGCGAGCAAAGCCTGCTGTTTCTCAACCGTCGAGGCTTTGCACCGCTCACATTATGCCGGACTTGCGGGCATCGGTTCCAATGCCCCAATTGTACAAGCTGGATGGTCGAACATCGATTGGTGCGCCGGTTGGCCTGTCACCATTGCGGCCATGTGATGCCCCCGCCCGAAGAATGTCCGGAATGCGGCGAGGCGGAAACATTGGTTGCCTGTGGTCCAGGTGTTGAGCGGATATCGGACGAGGTGAACCGCCTCTTGCCCGATGCGCGAACGATAGTTGCGACATCAGACACCCTGTGGTCCCCCGAAAAGGCCGCAGAATTCGTTGCCCGCGTGGAAAGCAAGGCCGTCGACATCATCATAGGAACGCAATTGGTGACAAAGGGCTACCACTTCCCGGAGCTGACCCTCGTGGGCGTTATTGACGCCGATCTCGGATTGGAAGGCGGCGATTTACGCGCCGCGGAACGCACCTTTCAGCAGATTGCGCAAGCCGCAGGACGTGCCGGCCGCGGTGAAAAGCCCGGCGAAGTCTTTATCCAGACCCGCAATCCGAACCATCCCGTCATTGCAGCGCTCGTTGCTGGAGACCGGGATGCTTTTTACGACGCCGAAACCGAACAGCGCAAATCGGCAGGTGCGCCGCCTTTTGGAAGATTTGCGGCCATCATTATCTCCTCCGAAGACGAACGCGAAGCGATCGAGGCAGCGCGGGCCATCGGCGGGGCAGCGCCACAGGCGGATGGCATGTACATATATGGTCCCGCACCCGCTCCACTGGCTATGCTGCGCGGACGGTATCGGCAACGGCTTTTGGTACATGCGCAGCGATCTGTGGAAATGCAGTCCATTATCCGTGAATGGTTAGGCGGTTTGGAATTTCCCCGTAGCGTCCGCGTCGGCGTCGATGTAGACCCGTATAGCTTTTTGTAATGCCGTTTTTTCTACTCGCCTTTAGCGTCTTATATAGATAATACAGCCAATCGATGTTCTTCAAACGCGACAATCCACCCCCTGCGGCACCCGACATCGACAGTCGTCTTGCGGCATTCGACCAAGCTTATGCGGGATTGTTTCCGGAAAACCCCAAACCATGGGATGGCGAAGCTGCACCAGCTCTGCCGAAAAAGCAGTTTTTGGGCAAAACACGATGGTGGTGGTTTTCGCGCATTTTTGCCGGATTTCTTTTCCTGTTCATGCTTCTCATCTTGTGGCTGGCCGTAACTGCACCGCTTTCAAAGTCGCTCCAGCCCATTGCTCCACCGCGTATTACCTTGCTCGCATCGGACGGTACACCCATTGCCCGAAACGGTGCGATTGTAGACAAGCCTGTCGATGTCAGCACGTTACCGCCGCATGTTGTGCAAGCCTTTTTATCCATCGAAGACCGCCGTTTCTATTCGCATTGGGGTATCGACCCACGCGGATTGGCACGGGCAGCGTGGTCAAACGCATTCGGCAGCGGCATTACCCAAGGCGGCAGCACCATCACACAGCAGCTTGCCAAATTCACCTTTTTGACGCCGGAGCGCAGCCTCACGCGAAAAGCCCGCGAGATGCTGATTGCCTTCTGGCTCGAGGGACGTTTAACCAAAGACGAGATATTGGAGCGTTATCTGTCCAACGTCTACTTTGGGGACAATGTTTACGGCCTGCGTGCGGCTTCGCTGCACTATTTTTACCGCCAACCCGAACGGCTGACCCTGTCGCAAGCATCAATGCTGGCCGGCTTGGTTCAAGCGCCATCGCGGTTGGCGCCTACCAAAAACCCGGAACGCGCTGCAAAACGGGCTAAACTGGTGTTGCGCGCTATGGTCGCTAATGGCGCGATAACCCAGGCGAAGGCCGATTCCACCCCCGTGGCGCGGCTTGACGTGCGTGTGCGTGACAGCCTGCCCACAGGCACCTATTTTGCGGACTGGGCCATTCCACAGGCTCGCCTTTTGACGGAAAGCGGTTACGCCGACGTCCGGATTACCACAACACTGGACGCCCGCCTGCAGAATATCGCGCGACGCGTGACGGGAAATGCAGGCCTTGGCAAAGCGCAGGTCGCGCTTGTGGCAATGCGGCCCAATGGCGAAGTTGTCGCGATGGTGGGCGGCCGGAGCTACAAAGATTCTCCATTCAATCGGGTAACCCAAGCGAAGCGACAACCGGGATCAACATTCAAACTGTTCGTATACCTCGCCGCATTACGGTCGGGAATGACGCCAAATTCGTTAATCGCGGATACGCCGATCAACGAAGGCCTGTACCGACCCAAAAATTCAGGCGACAATTATCGCGGCGACATCAGTCTGAAGGAAGCCTTTGCACGGTCGAGCAATGTCGCCTCTGTGCGCTTGTACCAACAGGTTGGCGGCGAAGCAGTCGCCAAAGCGGCGGACGATCTGGGTGTAACCAGCAAACTTAATCTAGATCCAAGCCTTGCACTCGGCAGTTCCGGCATCACACTGCTCGAATTGACATCGGCCTATGCCGGAGTCGCTGGAAATGCGTGGCCCGTCGAACCGCACGCGTTCAAGCAGGAAGAGCAAGGCTGGATCGAATGGCTTTTTTCCGGCCCGCGCAGCTTTAGTGGGCGTACGCATCAGATGTTGCTTGATCTACTGGGGGCGACCGTAACCGACGGAACCGGACGTGCAGCGCGCCTTTCCATACCGGCCTTCGGAAAAACCGGAACCAGCCAAGATAATCGCGACGCCCTATTTGTCGGCTTTGCAGGCGATCTGGTGGTGGGCGTATGGATCGGGAATGACGATAACAGCCCCTTGCGCGGCATCAACGGAGGCGGATTGCCGGCACGAATCTGGCGTGATTTCATGAGCCAAGCGATTAAGGGTGCAGCGCCAAAGGCGGCTCCGAAACGTGTAACAAAGCCGGATCCCGAAGGTCCGATTGAACCTCTCGACTTGCCCGAACTTCCGGAGCTACCAGAAGGTATCCGTAACACCGATGTGCGTATCAACGAGCAGGACGGGGTGACGGTCAACACCGAAGTAGGCGGTGTGCCTCTGGATATTCGCTTAGGCCGCGAAGGTGTTGAGGTGCAGCCGACGCCGAAGGAAAATGAACCCCGTCGCTGATGGCAGGTTGATTGGCCCGCGCTTTTATGGTCGACTGGCGCATGCGATATTTTCTTGCGCTTTTGCTCCTCCTCTCTCCGTTCGCCATTTCACAATCGCGCGGTGACGCAAGTGACATAGCCGCGGCCACGCGAAGCGTCGTGCGGATTGCCGTATTCAGCTCCGCTGACGGGCAACGCACTCTGATCGGATATGGCTCAGGCGTGGCGGTCGCTTCCGACAAGATCATAACCAATGCGCATGTCGCTGAACCCGCCCGTTCAGACGAGAGCGTTACGTTTACGGTGATTCCATCAGAAGGTAGCGCGACCTACAGCGCCCGCTTAATCGCGTCGTCGCCCGGAAAGGATCTTGCCTTGTTGCAGCTGGCAGGCAACGGCCGCCTGATTCCCGCCAGTTTTTTTTCTGGAATAGTTGGCGACGGTGCCGATGTTTTCGCAATCGGTTACCCTGCCAATGTTGATATCGCTTTGGAACAGAGCGAAGCAGACGTCTTGCGCCCTTTGCCTCCTGTCAAAACACGCGGCACCATTTCGTCGGGACGTAGTTCTAAGTCGGTTGAATCCCTTCTGCACACGGCGCCGATAGCACCGGGAAGCAGCGGCGGCCCATTGGCAGATTCCTGCGGACGGATAATCGGCATAAACAGTTTCGGGTCTGTCGCCGACGGTGGGGGAGCTGAATTTTACTTCGCCATTTCGGTGCGTGAAGTAATTACCTTTCTTCAAGGCAACGGCATCAATCTGACTGCTGTTACCAATGAGTGTCGTTCTGTAGCCGAGTTAACCCGCGCCGAAGCCGAACGCGAAGCAGCGATCAGGGCGAAAGTCGAAACCGAAGCCCGAATTGCAGAGGAATTAAAACGCAGCCGAGAAGGCAAGGTTCGTAGCGACGCCGAACATGCCGTGATCGGTGAGCGCGAAAACCACTTGGCCCTCGCTACCTTTCTGCTCGTTCTCAGTGCGGTCGCCGGCGGGGCGGCATGGCAATTCGCAGAGCGTGCACAACACGACCGTTTCAAAATTGCAGCCGGCGTTGGCGGTATAGCATTTGCTTGCGCGATAATTGCTTTCTTTGCCCGCCCCTCTTTTGACGAAGTCGACGAACGCGTGCGGGCAGTGATGACCGAGAATCTCAAACGCGACACTACTCCCAACAGCACTCCCGCGTCGTTAGATACAGGGAAACGCCGGTGCGTTTTACAGCCCGAGCGCAGCCGCATTACCGTATCGGATACTGCCGACGTGACATTTACATGGTCTAAAAATGGCTGTGTTAATGGTCGCACCCAATATATCGAGAACGCAGGCACCTGGTCGCGAAGTTTCGTGCCAAACAGTGATGCTCAGGTTTCCGTCGTCAGCTACGAACCTCAGAATGAACTGTATCGAATAGAAAGATATCTTTTGGGTCTAGACGCCATGGAAAAGGCGCGGACCGCTCGGCAAAGATATGAAGTTACGCAATGTAGCGCTGACGCCGACACGGCGGGCAAGATCGACAATATGAATAAAGCCGTACGCGAGGTGCTGCCATCTTCGCCGAACGAGATTCTGGTTTTTGCCTGTTCGGATAAGTGACAGATGGATTGTGCCGTAAGCCATTGTGTCTATTGTGGCGCAATGACCCGTTTCCTGTGTTTCGCCGCAATTATCATGCTTTTGGCAGGGTGTGCCGAAGGAGTAGATAACAGCCGCGTTCGCGTTGATATCATCGAGAGCCGACCTCGCCCATTTAGCATTGCGGCCATACCGCTACCGTTAGCATCTGCTTATCTGAGAGGGGCAACCGCGCAAGGCCTTGTAACCTTTGACAGTAAAGGCCGCGTAGCACCCGGTCTTGCCAACAGATGGATCGTTACCGATGACGGTTTGAGTTACATCTTTCGCTTGAACAAGACGCGCTGGAACGATGGACGTGAAGTGACGTCGGGTGAGGTCGCCGGTCTGTTAACGAGCCGCATCAGGGAGTTACGTAAAGGTCGTTTCAATTCGGAACTGGCTGTCATCGACCGCGTCGTTCCAATGACCGGCAAAGTTGTCGAGGTACGGCTAAAGGCGCCAATGCCCTATCTTCTGGAAATGCTGGCCCAGCCTGAATTCGGGCTAGCACGCAAAGGCTTCGGGTCTGGACCGATGCAAGCAGAAAAGCGCGGTGATGCGATGCAGTTGCGCCTTCGCAGTCTTGATGAAGAGGGTAAAACCGTGCTCGAGCCGGAGACCGTTACCATCCGGAGCAGCCCCGCTTCTTTGGCATTGGCCCGCTATCTTGAAGGGCAAAGCGACCTCGTCGAAGGTGGGCGATTCGAAGATTTCCCGTTGCTGGAGGCTGCGCGCGTTAATGCCGGCGAAATTCATTTCGATCCGGTGCCGGGCCTTTTTGGGCTGTTATTTGTTGAAGGCGGCCCGTTCCTTTCGTCCCGTGAAAATCGCAATGCCATTGCCATGGCGATTGACCGCCCCAAACTTTTAACCGCGTTTGATATCATGGCCTGGCGCGAGGCGTTGACGCTCGTCCCGGAGAGTCTTCCTAACCGGCAATCCGTTCCTCGGCCTGATTGGGCAGCAGGTCAAATCGACACACGGAAGGCTATGGCCAAAAAAACAATTGAAGGATGGGAAACCAGCAATGGCCAGGTGCGTCCTTTGCGGGTCGCTTTGCCACGCGGTTACGGCGGGCGCATATTCTTTGCTCGCCTTCGGGCTGATATGGCATCAATCGGACTTGAGGTCGAACGCGTCACAATCGATCGACCGCATGACCTCCGCTTGATCGACCGCACTGCCGATCAGTCCAGTCCGGCTTGGTACATGGACCAATTGTCTTGCACGGTTAGTGTTATCTGCAGCCAGGATGCCGACAGGCTGGTTTACGAAGCCCGAATGGCGAGCACGATTGAGGCGCGGGCGCAGTTGCTTGCGCAAGCAGAAGCCGAATTGCAAGATATGCGCAACTTCATCCCCATCGCAAATCCCTTGCGCTGGTCGGTCGCTAGGCCAGGTTTATTAGGGCATGTGTCGAACGGGCGCGGTTGGCACCTGTTGCAATATCTGGGACGCGACACAACATAACAGGAAAGGAGCGCACCAGATGCCACTTTCACAAGAACAGTTTAGTCAATTAGCTAAAGATTTACCCGGCATGGGCAGCGATCCCCATTCTGTGCGCGCGCGTGTTGAGGCGATGGAGAAAGTGCTCGAAAGGTCCTTTCATATCCCCGGAACAAAGATACCCTTTGGACTCGACACAGTAGTAGGGCTGGTGCCCGTGCTTGGTGACGTCGTCACTGCAGCGATGGGGGCTTATATTGTATGGGAAGCGCGTAATCTGGGAATGTCCAAATGGCAGCTCATACGGATGGCGGCCAATGTTGGCGTCGATACTGCAATTGGTGCCGTCCCTCTGGTGGGTGATGTGTTCGACTTTGTTTGGCGGTCTAACAGCAAGAACCTTCGGATTATCAAAAAGCATCTCGACAAACATCATCCGGGAACGCGGATTATCGAGGGTTAGTTCAACCCAGCATTTAGTTGTTGACCCTGATCGTAGGTGTCGCATTCGTACGTTTCGATGCTGTGTTTGTGCCGCGCCAGACCTTCACCGTCGCGTTGTTCACCGCACCTTGCGTAAATCTTGGGCATTTGCGGGGCTTAAAGTTCTTTGCCAAACAAATGCGCACCTCTTCCAACCAACCTTTATCGTTGATTTTGACTTTTATCGCTTCGGAAGGAAGCCCCTCATTTAACTCGGCAAAAGCCTCTGCAATGTGTGCAACGGTCAATGGTGTTCCACGCTCGGACTGACGCGAAAGCCTGGCCATGTCGGGAAACTGTACCGCATCGAACAATAGCTTTGCAGCACCGAAATAGGCTTCAGGCGTTTTTGCCGTACATGTTCCGTGCTTAGCCCATTCATGTTGTTGCAGTTGGGGAGTCGGGGTCATGCACATATTGCGCTTCACCATTTCGCGCGACAAGACGCCTACAGACCTACAATATTGAGGATAGCGCGGCCCATTGGCCTCCGGCCACAGGCCATGCAACACAAACCCAAATTCGCCGATTTGACCGGAGCATTGGTACCGCATGGCTGGGTCGCGTTCCCGGCCTCGACATTGTTCGCGGCTCCAGCTTAATGCCAATGTATAGCCATGAATCGGCGTACGGCGGATCTGTCCGGGCTCTGGAAGTTCAAGGGCGGGTCGCGGTGCATAATTGGGTGCACGGCATTGCCAAGCCTGCGCATGTAATGGTGCGATCGAAAACCACACAGATAGCGACATCAGGAAAAGACGAAGGCTCATCCCTTAAGCCTGTGCGAAATCCAGTCCGATATCCGCAGCAGGCGCACTTTGCGTCAGGCGACCAACGGAAATATAGGTAACGCCCGTCTCTGCCTTGGCGCGAATTGTTTCCAGCGTGACTCCGCCAGATGCCTCGGTCGGAACGCGCCCGGCAACGAGAGCGACAGCCGCCTTCAATTCATCGACATCCATATTGTCGAGCAGCAAATGGTTTGCACCGGCAGCCAGGCCAGGTTCAATCTGGGCAATACGATCGACTTCAAGAATTATCCGGGCAACACCGGCATCTTTGGCCCGGCGTACCGCCTCCTCGACACTTCCAGCCACTGCGACATGATTATCCTTAATCATCGCGGCATCCCAAAGTCCCATTCTGTGGTTGGTGGCGCCACCCATACGCGTCGCATATTTTTCCAATATGCGCAGCCCTGGTATCGTTTTGCGGGTATCAAGCAGGGTGCAGCCTGTACCTGCGATCGCATCCACATATTTGCGTGTCATCGTCGCAATGCCTGAAAGATGCTGTACCGTGTTTAGCGCCGATCGTTCTGCTGTCAGCATCGCGCGCGCGCGGCCTTTAAGCCACATCAGGTCAGTCCCGGCCGCTACCTGCTGTCCCTCCGACGCCAGAGTCTCGATTTTCATTCCAGAATCCAAATGCTTGAAAAAGGCCGCTGCAATTGGCAGCCCGGCGACAACTATCGGATCCCGGCTATCCATGACGCCTGCAAAATGGACGTCTGACGGAATGACACTCTCTGAGGTAATGTCACGTCCGGTTGGTCCCAGATCCTCGGAAAGCGTCGCCGCGACAAAGGACCGCAGATGAAAGTCTTTCAGCGTGAATTTCATATCAAAGCCATTCTATAATAGCTGAAGGAAAAGAGCGGATCAGGGTTGTCTTCAGAGAAGTTGCCTATGCCCGTCCCAAATCACCCTTCCCGACGGTACCGCTCGCCATCTCGAGCATCCGATCAAGGCTGCGCTTGGCTGCAAGCCTTATCTCCTCATCCAGCTCTATCTGGGGCTGAAGATCGCGCAGCGCAAAGTACAATTTTTCCATCGTGTTTAAGGCCATGTAGGGGCAAATATTGCACGCACAGTTGCCGTCTGCTCCCGGAGCTCCGATAAATTTCTTCGAAGGCTCGGCCTTTTCCATCTGGTGAATGATGTGCGGTTCGGTCGCAACAATCAGCGTGTCACCTGTCAAAGACTTGGCGAATTGCAATATGCCGCTGGTGGAACCTACATAATCGGCGTGATCGATAATGTGCGGCGGACATTCGGGATGCGCTGCCACGGGTACTCCGGGATATTGAGCCTTTAGTTTGAGCAACTCTGTCTCACTAAAGGCCTCATGAACAATGCAGACACCAGGCCAGAGCAGCATTTCACGGTTGAACTTCCGGGACAGATACCCCCCCAAATGGCGGTCTGGTCCAAATATGATTTTCTGCTCGGGCGGTATTTGCGCGAGGATGGTTTCGGCACTGCTGCTGGTCACGATGATATCGGACAATGCTTTCACCTCGGCCGAACAATTAATGTATGTAAGCGCAATGTGATCGGGATGCGCATCGCGGAAAGCCTTGAATTTACCGGGTGGGCAGGCATCTTCCAAAGAACAACCGGCCGCCATATCGGGCAAAACAACGGTCTTTTGCGGGCTCAGGATTTTTGCTGTTTCGGCCATGAACTTCACGCCGCAAAAGGCAATTACATCTGCATCGGTTTCAGCAGCGCGCTTGCTGAGTTCAAGGCTGTCCCCGACAAAATCGGCAAGATCCTGTATTTCCGGTTTCTGATAATAATGCGCCAGAATGACGGCGTTGCGTTCCTTTTTAAGTCGGTTGATTTCGCTGAGGAGATCAACGCCTTGCAGGCTTTCACGGGTTGGAGCGTTCATTTTAAAATTCCACTATTGTCAGCGTTCGTCAGCGCATTAGCGCATTGAATATGGCTTGTCTTCGCCTGCGACCGGTTTTTATTTCACAATTTCGCGAAGAGGCGTCGATTCATCCCAGCGGGTCGTGATGTTTCCGCCAAGTTCATCTGCGAAATAGGCTTGAACTTTCGCATCCAGACCGGCCGCCCGCAGAGGTGCCTGAAAATTTTGTGTGATCGCCCTTTTGAACGCGTCTCGCGCGAGACGCATGGGAACCGGGCCATTGGCTTGACGGGTGAGTTCGGCGACTCCCTTATCACGGTTCGCTTCGTCCAGCACATCATCAACGTTCGTAAATGCGCGCAATATGCCGTTCTCTCCATATTCTTGTATAGATTTCAAATCGATCTGCGGGGGAGCGGTCTCTATGGCCGGAATCTTAACGCGCAACGTGGCAGTCGACGCATCCCAGCGAACGTCATCTTCGGTCAATTTGCTCAGATCGACCTCATATCTGACAAGGCCTTGCATGATCAGTGTCTTCTTCGCCGACAGGCCGAAGCGCTGCTGCTCGCTGGTGACCACAGCCGCATAATTGGCAGCGAAAGCCGATAAGCGGTTCTGTTCGCGTATCCCGGTCAAGCTGGCACTCGCAATTGTTTCAGGTGAAGGGACGTCCCGCCACGACCGGAAGCCGTCGATCGCCCACCAAATACCCAGCAGAAACATCAGCGGGATGAGCAATGCACCTAACCGCATGGACCATTTGGCAAAGGAGAATTTGTTCATCACCGCTAGATAGGTACGATTGGCATTTTCACCAATGCCGTATCGCTCAGTTCGGCATTGGTGGTGGCGGACCAAACTCCCATGGTGCAACGGTCGCGCCGGGATGGCCAGAAGTGACAGCAGCGTAGAGGTAATCACCTATCGGTGAATTTGCGATTAGGTGCGAAAGCGGGACGATCATCGCAATTGCAACGACCCCACGCCACCAAGCAGGGTGCACGCGTCCATCGTTCCGCAGATCGCGGATCATGCCGACGAGCGGAAACAGCAACGACACCGCTATAACAATATCGAAAGCGTAACGGCCCATTAAGGGCATGGGTAAGATTCGGCCAAGACCCGGACCGATGATTGCGATCGTCGCACATATGTGGAGCCGCTTATGCCAGTCGGAGCGATGACGAAGACGGATTGCTGCGGTGGTCAAGAGCGCAAAGCACAAAACCGTTAGCGGGTTTGCAATCAGAAAATATTGCGGGAGGAAGAAGAACGGTGTTTTGCCGAGCCGTGCCACATCAACCGTAATCGCGAAGCCCATGATAACGAGCAGAACGGCCCAACCCGCAGCAATCCACCCCAACCGCCGATGCAACGCCAAAGACTCGCCAGTCGCTAGGCGCACTTGCGTCATAAATAGTACAACCCAACCCATAAAAGCTAGGCCATGGACATGGACGAGAGGACGTGCCGCAAAGGTGGATCGCCCCATCACGAATTGCAACGCAAAGCCGGCGACGATGGTGAGCGCCATAACCGTAGCCATGCGCATGAAGAAGCGGTCGTCTGAAGTCGCAGCAGGGGCTGCGGGCGCAACTGTGGCCATATATCCCTCCCGATATAGCACGCTGACCCGGTGGAAGGACTAACACCCGCTACTGCAAAGCTCAAGCAGTAGCTGCACCGCCGATCCTTTGCCACCTGTCACCAGCGACCTGTGCTTCGCCGCGATTTTGCAAGTCAACGAGATGCGCAAGCACAGACCGCCCGGCCGCCCCTGTCAGGCGGGGATCGAGTCCCTTGTACATGGCGGCGACCATAGCGGGGATGTGCCCTTCACCGTTTTCAAGCAAATTCAGTATCTGCCGCTCTCGCTGCCGCCGGTGCCCGATCATACCGCGCACAAGTTGGCGGGGATTTTCGACCGCCGGACCGTGTGCGGGGTAATAGACCCGGTCTTCGCGGTCGTAGAGCTTTTGCAAGCTTGCCATATAGTCGCTCATGTCACCGTCGGGGGGACTGACTACGCTTGTGGACCATTTCATGACATGATCCCCCGTAAACAGGGCGCCACTTTCAACGAGCGCGTAGCAAATATGGTTCGATGTATGGCCGGGCGTAGCCACGGCTTCCAGTGTCCAGCCGTCGCCATTGATCCCATCCCCATCCGACAAGATCCGGTCAGGCGCATAATCTGGGTCAAAGGCGCTGTCGGCGCGCGGGCCGTCGTCTTTCAGGACCAAAGGCGCGCATCCGATGATGGGGGCGCCGGTAGCGAGTTTAAGCGGTGCGGCCGCCGGAGAGTGATCGCGGTGGGTGTGGGTGCACAGGATCGCAGCGACACGCTTTCCAGCGACAGCGCGCAATATCGCCTCGACATGCCCCTCGCCGTTTATATCCGCAGGATCACCAATGCTTTGTCCGCTTCCGGTCGGACCCGGGTCGATAATTGCCACATCTTCGCCTGCCCCGACCAGCCATGTTTGCGTGCCGGTGTACGTGTATGGCGAAGGATTAGGGGCAAGAACGCGGCGGACCAGTGGTTCGTGCTGTTCGGTTTCGCCTGCGCGAATGCTGTCGGGCCAACTCATGAAACCGATATGGCGCATTGGGGTAAAAAGAAAAGGGGGCGGTTCAAGAAAACCGCCCCGACCGAACAGAATGAAAAGGGGAGCTTATGTTCGGATCAGTTCACCCTGTTAGTCCGCTTTGTCGGCTTGGCTTTCCAGTTTGCGGATCTGTTGCTCGAGCTTTTCGACGACTTCCTTGCGGATAGAGTCGGGAATATCCTTGTCCTTGTCGATATCGCCACGCGCTTCGCGCAACCCCTTGATGGCTTCGACACGGGCAATCTTGGCTTGCCCCTTGCCGCACATCACTAGCCGGATCCGCGAGCTGTTTTGCCCATCGAAACCGCTCACATCCGTGGTCACCGGCTGCCCTTCGCGGCAGTTCTTGGTGATTTCCTTGATGTCGATCTCGGGAATATAGGATGCGATGTTGATGTTCGACATGACCCGTAAAGCTTCGACGCGTCCGACTTCAGCGGCGGCACGGGCACCGTCGGCTGCGGCAGCGGCGCTATCGGCGGCACTTTGTGCAGCATCCGCTTCGGCCCGTGCACCATCCGCTTCAGCGAGAGCCTTGTCCGCTTCCATCCGCGACTTTTCCGCATTCTCGATCCACTGCTCGACTTCCTGCTCGGTCAGCTTCTTGTCGGTGCGGAAGATGAATGTCTTGCCGTCGCGTTCGACCTTGGTGACTTCACCGTCGCCGTCATGGCCGACAACATTGATGGTTTCGCCATCCTTTTTGATCTTGATGATCTTGACGTTCCGCTTGAGCGTCTCGGCCTTTCCTTCTTCCGCAGCCGCGTCATTCTGCGCCACCACGGCCGGAACAATTGTTGCGGTCAGGGGTAGGATAACCGCCATTGCGGTCACTATTCCCAGTTTGCCGAATACCCGGCGCTGGGTGCTGGCATCTTTCATTGTAAGCCTCCTCAGTCTTTCAATTATGGTTTTTGGCGAGTTCAGCGCCGTTGCAAAGGTAGGCACGCCGTCAAAGGCAGTGCGTGCCAGAGCCTGTCCGTAGATCGCCCGAACTTCAGCGCCTTTTCCGGCAAGGACACGGGCGTCGCAGGCAGCTTCCTGATCGAAGCGGAAGGCGTTCCAACTCATCCAGGCGATGGGGTTGAACCATTGCAGGCACAGGATGATGAAGGCGACCAGATTGGCGAACAGGTCACCCGATGTGTGGTGTGCCATTTCGTGGGCCAGTGCGAGTTCGCGTTCGGCGGGGGAATAGGTTTTGGTGAAATCCTGCGGCACGGCGATGTAGCGTTTGAACAGGCCGAAGGCGAGTGGACCTGCAACCAGATCGGATGCAACCACTTTGACACCGTTGATTGTTGTGATTTCCTCCGCCTCGGCAAGCAGGTCATCCCGCATCGAGGCGTAGCGGATCATCTGGATGATGAAGAACAACGCCGCACCGCCCAGCCAGAATGTGACGCCGAGGGCTACAAAATCTACTGTGGGCAGGCTGCTGGTATTGCCGTTTGTTAACGCGGCTGAAGCTTGGACGGGTATGTCGGACAGGACCGATTGGCGGACAGTGTCGCTGATCGAAGAGCCGTTTTCGAGGACCGGGACCGGTTCCCCTTCGAGGCTGGGCATCAGCAAACGGGCGGCGGGGATGAGCCAGAGGGCGTAGGCGACGCCGGGGCCGAACAGCTTGGCGACCGGTTTGCGGACACATAAAATTGCGGCCATCAGCAATGTTGTTACCAACAAGCTGTCGAACAGCCAGTCCTGACTGAATTCAACGCTCATGACTTCATCTCCCTCAGCAATCTCTCAATCTCGGAAATGTCCGCATCGCTGAGCTTTTCCTGCTCGGCGAGATGCGCGACCAGCGGCATGAACTTGCCGCCGAACAGCCGGTCGACCAGCCGCTTCGATTCATGGCTGACATAATCCTCCCGCTCGACCAGCGGCGAATAGAGGAAACGGCGGCCATCGGCGCGATGTTCGACCGCCGCCTTGGCCAGCAAGCGCGACAGCAGCGTCTTGACCGTCGGCAAGGACCAGTCGCGATCCGCCGGAATGCGCTCCGCCACTTCGGTTGCGGTCAGGGGCGCCTGTTCCCACAGGATTTCCAGCACCGTCAGTTCCGCGTCACTAATACGTTCTAGGGTCATTACATATTCTCCGACTACAGACGTAATCGATTCGATTACAGATGTAAACGTCGTTTGTCCGCGCCTGTCGGTATTTTGTCGAACTTCTTTACAGCGGCCAACATGGTTAATGCTGCAGTAACCAGCTAAGTCCCTGTTTTATATGCGCAGCATAAAACTGGCACGGGGAGTGCATTACTATTTGCGTTCAACACCCCACAAACAAGGACGGGTGGTTTGCTACTGGTCTCGCACCACCCGTCCTGGTTTACCCCCCCAAAAAATGCATAAAAAAAGGGCCGGAACCCATATGGATTCCAGCCCCCTTTGGTGCGACCCTATCTCAGGTCATTTTTAGATGCGGAACCGCAGCGAAGCGCCCATATAACGGTCGGCGTCGCGCGGAATGTGCAGACGCTGTCCGGCGCTGGTGTTCAGCAGGACATAGCTTTCGTCGGTGATATTCTTCATGATGAAGGTAATCCGCCAATTGTCGTCGGCATCCGAATAGCCCACGCTTGCATTCCACAGACCATAGGCATCGATCGGGCCGCTCTGGCCGAGATCGGAGAATTGGCTGCTCACATGGTTGTAGCTGGTCCGGACATAGACCTTGGCTTCGGCGCCAAAGATGTTGAACGGCGTTTCATAAGCCGCACCGATGTTCCAGCTCCATTCCGGTGCCAGCGGCAATTTCGTGCCGTTACGGGCGTCCGGTGCGTTGGTCAGCGGATTGGGGTTGAAACGGCGAACCTTGGCGTCTGCGTAGGCAACGCTACCGAACAGGTCGAGACCTTCGACCGGATTGGCGAGGGCGTCGAGTTCGAAACCGGTGCTGCGAACCGTACCCGCATTGGTCAGGTTGGTCACAACGGCACCATTCAGCAACACGAAGTTATTCGCCTGGAACCCGTCATAGGTCACCTGGAACGCCGACGCATTCAGCTGGATGCGGTTGTCGGCGAAACGGCTCTTGATACCCAGTTCGAACGAATCCGACGTTTCTTCGTCAATCGGCACCGAGTTTGTCGGCGCGGTATGGTTGAAGAACACGTTGAACGCCGGGCCCTTATAGCCGCGTGTGTAGCTGCCGTAGAGCATGACATCATCGGACGGCTTCACGGTCAGGACCGCCTTGCCCGAGAAGTTGCTGTTGGACGAGGATCCGGTCGACAGCACAGTGCCGTTACCGCCACTGGCGACCGTTCCACCCGCAGGCGCACCCGAAATGCCGGGGCCGGTTGCCGGAAGGCCGGTGGTGCGGTTGACACCCGGGAAGCGACGATGCGCGTAATCAATCGAGTCATGCGTCCAGCGCAGGCCAACCGTCAGACCGATCCAGTCGGTGAAATCATAGGTTGCCTGACCGAACACTGCGTAATTTTCGATGTTCACAAGGCTGTTCGATGTTGCGGTCGGGAACAGCGTGTTGACGGTGTCGGTCAGATTGCAGGGACGTGCGCCCGAAACCGGATCAATCGGCAGGGTCGAGGTCGTACAGGAAACAACCTGACGGGTGAAGTCCTGCGTGTTTTCCGACTTCCAGTAGAAACCGCCCACCTGATATTTGAACGCCTTGCTTTGGTCCGAGGCCAGACGCAGCTCGAGGCTCTGCTGATCGGTTTCGACAAAGCCGCGGTCGTGCAGTTCGGGGGTTCCGACAATGGCACGCGGCAAGAAGTCACCTTCGCGCAATTCGGTGTTGTTCCAGTTACGATAGCCGTAGATCGCGCTCAACACATGGTCGCTGAAGACGTCGAAATCGGCATTGACGGTCAGACCCCATTGGCGATCGAGCGACTGGGTGACAAGATTATGGCTGACGAAACGCTGGTTTTCGCCCTGCGCTACACCGAGCGGCAGGTTGAGCTCAGCGTTCAACTGCGCGCCACGCGATACGCCGGTGACTTCGCCGCAGCAATCGTCATCGGCCTCATAATAGTCGGCAATAATCTTGATGCGTGCAGGACCATTGTCGAAATCGAGCAGGCCGCGGAAACCGAGATGCTCATAACCGTTGATCTTGCTTTCCTTGGTCTGGAACGGCGCAACATTGGTGATGTTGCCCTTGTACTTTCCGAAAAAGCCGTTGGCACGGAAGGTCAGATTTTCAGCCAGCGGGCCCGAAATGGTGCCACGCGTGCGGACTTCGTCGCCTTCATAATATTCCGCTGTAAATTCACCTTCCAATGTGTCCGTGCCGCCCTTTGAAACGACATTGATCAAACCGGCCGATGCGTTCTTGCCGAACAGCGTGCCCTGAGGTCCACGCAGAATTTCGAGACGTTCGATTTCAACCAGATCGGCAAAGGCCTGACCAGACCGGCTGAGAACGACGCCGTCGACGACGGTCGATACGCTCGGTTCAGCCGCAATCGAGAAGGAGATGGTGCCAACGCCGCGCAGGACGACAGCGGAGTTTGCATTGGTCGTGCCCTTGCGGAAGGTGACCGAAGGAACCAGTTGGCCCAGATTTTCGAGGCTGGTGGTACCGACTGCGATCAGCGCATCACCCGACACAGCGGTGATGGCGATCGGCACATCCTGCACATTTTCTTCGACCTTCTGTGCGGTCACAACGATTTCTTCAACCTGCGCCATGGCAGGCGCACTGAAACCGAGCGCAACAGCGCAACCGCCCAGCAATGTGGCGCGAATTAGATTACGGTTATGGAACTTGGAACTTTGCATAAGGCACCTCCCTTAAATTCGGCTACCCATTCTCAACTATTTTGCTTGAGTTAAGGCAAGCAAGAAAAGCTTTAGCGGGTTATACCGTTCATAAAGGGGCGCTCTAACCAGATTGACTTAATATGTCTAGCGGTGTCATATAGGAGGACAAATTATCGCAACGACTGTGGCAAGGATGCCATAGTCCTTCTAAACCGGAGAAAGGGAGAGCGCAGTGCCATCGCAGTTCATCATGCACGCCGATGGCTTCGACCTTTTTGCAGGCGAAATCTGCGTTTTGGCGCACCGCACCCACGCCCCCGCATTTGCCATCGGCATCGGCACGCCGGACATGGAAATGGTGCGCGGCAACTTCAAAATCGGCGACGATTTGCACCTTCGGCTGCCGCTCGACTGTTTCGCCAATGACAATGGCGCCATTCGTTTGTGGAGCAGCGCGCGGCCCGATTCGATTCTGGGAATCAAGGTCGATGCAGATGCCCGGAAGTTGGCCTTGCGGATTCGCTGTACCGATCATGCCATCAACCGTCTGTGGATCGATATGCGCCGCGATCCGCACGAAGCCTTTTGGGGTGGTGGGGAGCAGATGTCCTATCTCTGCCTCAACGACCGGCGTTATCCTTTCTGGACATCCGAGCCCGGCGTCGGACGCGACAAGTCGACCAAGCTGACGCAGATCATGGATAGCGAAGGGCTGGCCGGTGGCGATTACTGGACGACCAACTATCCGCAACCCACATGGCTGAGCTCCGAAAATTATGCCGTCCATCTCGAAACCGCGGCCTATTCCGTTCTGGATCTGACCGAGGAAGGCCGGGCCGGAATCGAATGCTGGAAAGCCGATATCGAACTGGAAATCTTTACCGCATCCGACCGGCCGGCATTGGTCAGCGGCCTGTCCGACCGCTTCGGACGCCAGCCGCCACTGCCCGACTGGGCCATATCCGGCGCGATTGTCGGCCTGAAGGACGGTCAGGATACTTTTGCGCGCTTTGAAAAAATCGCCGCGTCCGGCGCGGCGCTTACGGGCCTGTGGTGTGAAGACTGGATTGGCATCCGCCAGACAAGCTTTGGCAAGCGCCTGTTCTGGGACTGGCAATGGAATGCCAAGCGCTATCCCGACCTGCCCGCAGATATTAAGGCGCTGGCGAAACGGGGCGTGCGCTTTCTGGGCTATGTGAACCCCTATCTTGCCGTCGACGGTCCGCTCTTTGCCGAAGCGGCTGCGCTCGGCTATCTGGCTTTGCGGCAGGACAGCGACGAACCCTATGCCGTGGATTTCGGCGAATTTGACGCAGGCGTTGTCGATTTCACCAATCCGGACACCGCCGCATGGTTTTCCGAACGCATCATCGGGCAGGAAATGCTCGATTTCGGGCTATCGGGCTGGATGGCGGATTTTGGCGAATATCTGCCCACCGATGTGCGGCTGTTTGACGGGTCCGACCCGATGGAGGCGCATAACCGCTGGCCGGTCCTGTGGGCCAAGGTCAACGCCGACGCAATCGCCGCGCGGGGCAAGACGGGCGAGGCGACCTTTTTCATGCGGGCGGGCTATTCGGGGGTTCAGGCCTGGTGCCCGCTTTTATGGGCCGGTGACCAATGCGTCGATTTTTCGCGGCATGACGGTATCAACACCGTCCTGACCGGCGCGCTGTCGTCCGGCCTGTTGGGCAATGCCTATCACCATAGCGATCTGGGCGGCTATACCAGCCTGCATGGCGTCGTGCGCAGCGCCGACTTGATGCACCGCTGGATCGATATGGCCGCCTTTGCCCCCGTGATGCGCAGCCATGAGGGCAACCGCCCGGCGGATAATCTGCAGCTCGACAGCAGCGCCGAAATCCTGACCCATTTTGCACGGATGAGCCAGGTGCACGCCCGCCTCGCCCCCTATGTCCGCGCATTGTCGGACGAGGCTGTAGCCAGAGGCCTGCCGCTGCAGCGCCCGCTGTTCCTGCATTATGATGATCCGGCCTTTTACCGGATACAGGATCAATATCTTTATGGCGCCGACATGCTGGTCGCCCCCGTGTTCGAGGCCGACCAGATAGCGCGCGATGTGGTGCTGCCCGAAGGAACCTGGGTGCATATGTGGTCCGGCGCAGAATATGCGCAAGGCACCCATGCCGTCGCCGCGCCCTATGGCCAGCCGCCTGTATTCACTCGCAAAGACAGCCCGTTTGCGCCATTATTCGCCTCCCTGAAGGAGGAGTTTGGCGCATGAGTCCCAATAATAACATCCGGGCCAATATTCGCGATGTGGCAAAGCTCGCAGGGGTTGCCGTCAAGACCGTCAGCCGCGTGCTCAACAACCATCCCTATGTCAGCGCCGCGACCAAGGCGAAGGTGGATGCGGCGATGGCGGAGCTCGGCTTTTCCCCGAGCATTGCGGCGCGCATTTTGGCGGGGACCAAATCGGGGCAGATTGCGCTGATCTACGACAATCACTCACCCTATTATATGCACCAGATCATGCAGGGATGCTGGGACCGTTGCCACAGCGAAGGCATGCGCCTCATCGCGCAGCCCGTCGATGTGGCGGATCCCGATGTCGGCGAACAGGTGCGCGGCATGGTGCGCCAGACGCATGTCGATGGCGCGATCCTGTCCTCGCCGGTCACCGATTGCGCGCCGGTGCTGTCGGCGCTGGAGGCGCTCAACATTC
The DNA here is from genome assembly GCA_013823985.1 of Sphingopyxis sp. Lineage (GTDB taxonomy): Bacteria > Pseudomonadota > Alphaproteobacteria > Sphingomonadales > Sphingomonadaceae > Sphingorhabdus_B. The sequence continues at coordinate 67,456 of PNNB01000070.1, read as the reverse complement.
CATTTGTCCGTATCTCGCCGGGCACGAACCATGCACTGACATCCTCCGTGTTCATGGACGACACGCAGGCTGCCGATGACATGACGACGCATCTGATCAATATCGGCCACCGCCGGATCGGCTTCATCATCGGCCACCCCAACCATATGGCGAGCGCCGAACGGCGCGCAGGTTATGAGCGGGCGTTGAGCCGCGTCGGCATCTCGGTCGACCCCGCGCTGATTGCCGAAGGGCAGTTTGATTTTGAGAGCGGCGTGGCGGCGACGGAACAGTTCCTGTCGCTCGGCAATCCGCCCACGGCCATCTTCGCATCAAACGACGATATGGCGTCGGGCGTGCTGGCTGTCGCCCACCGCCGGGGCATCCAGGTGCCCGAACAGCTTTCGGTTGGCGGATTTGACGATACGACACTGGCCCGTGTCGTCTGGCCACCGCTGACCACGGTCCGCCAGCCGGTCCGCGACCTCGCATCGACCGCTGCCGAGCTTTTGTTCGGCGAAGGCGGGATCGAGCATCGCCGCCTGCCGCACGAACTTGTCATCCGCGAATCCACCTCACCACCTTCACAGAAGAGCAAGAAAATATGACTTTACCCTCCCCGCCGACCACCCGCCAACTGGGCAAGAGCGGAATCGAAATATCGTCCATCGCCTGGGGCATGTGGCGCTTTGCCGGACTGGAACTGTCCGCCGCGCGCGCTGCCATTGACGCTGCGTTCGACGCCGGCATCACCCTGTTCGACACCGCCGACATCTATGGTTTTGGGGAGCAGGGCTTTGGCAAGGCCGAAGAGTTGTTGGGCCGCGTCTTCGCCGATGCGCCGGACTTGCGTGACCGGATGGTGCTGGCGACCAAGGGCGGTATCACCCCGCCTACGCCTTACAACAGCAGCGCGGAATATCTGACGCAAGCAATTGACGACAGCCTGCAGCGGCTAGGCACCGACCGCATCGACCTGTGGCAGATCCACCGGCCCGACATCCTCACCCACCCGCAGGAAATCGCCCGCGCGGTCGAGGCGGCGCATAAAGCGGGCAAGATCCGCGCCTTTGGCGTGTCCAACTTCACGCAGGCGCAGATTGCCACGCTGGCGCAATATTGTCCGGTGCCGATCGTGTCGACGCAGCCCGAACTGTCGCCGCTGCGGATCGACACCATCGAAAATGGCGAGCTGGATCAGGCGATGGCCATGGACCTCGCCGTGCTCGCCTGGTCGCCCTTGGGTGGCGGGCGGATCGGTGATCCGTCAAATGCGCGCGAGCAGAATGTGGCGGGTGCCCTGTCGGGCGTTGCCGCATCGCATGGCGTGTCGCGCACGGCGGCGGCCTATAGCTGGATCATGGCGCATCCCGCGCGTCCCATCCCCATTGTCGGCTCGCAAAATCCGGCCCGCATCGCCGAAGCCGCCGACGCCTTCAAAATCACATGGACCCGCGCGGACTGGTACAGTGTGCTGGTCGCCGCAAGAGGAGTGCCGCTTCCATGAAGCCTGTCGAAGTCAGCTGGTTTTCCGCCCTGTGCGATGATGACTATGAATTTCTGGGGCAACCCGACCCGATGCTGGCGTCGAGTTGGGAGCATTGCCGCAACATCGTTCTGAATGCCGAAAAGGGCGGGTTCGACAATATCCTGCTACCCTCAGGCTATGCGCTTGGCCTCGACACCACCGCCTTTGCGAGTGCGATTGCGGTGCTGACCTCGCGGATCAAACTGCTGATGGCGGTGCGTGTCGGCGAAAGCTGGCCGCCGCAACTCGCGCGGCAGATCGCGACGCTGGACCAGATTTCGGGCGGGCGGCTGAACGTCAACATCATCTCGTCCGATCTGCCGGGCGACCAGATGGACAGCGAACCCCGCTACCGCCGGACGGTGGAGGCGATGCATATCCTGAAAGCGCTGCTCAATGGCGAGCATCTTTCGATTGATGGCGAGCATTACAAGATCGACCTCGACCCGCCGCGGATGAAGACTGTCAGCGGCAAATGCCCGCCCCTCTATTTCGGCGGCCTGTCGCCAGCAGCCAAAGAAGCTGCTGCCGAAGGATGCGATGTGTACCTGATGTGGCCCGAAACGGTGCAGGGCGCGAAGGATCTGATCGACGACATGACCGCCCGCGCCGCAAAGTTCGGGCGCACGCTGAAATATGGCTTCCGCAGCCATGTCATCGTCCGCGAAACCGAAGCCGAAGCCCGCGCCTATGCCGACCGCCTGCTGTCGAAACTGGATGCGCAACAGGGCGAGGCGATCCGCAACAAATCGCTCGACGCGCAAACCTTCGGCGTGGCGCGGCAGGCGGAACTGCGCGAGGCAGCGGCGGCGAACGACGGGTATATCGAGGATAATCTATGGACCGGCATCGGCCGTGCCCGCTCCGGCTGCGGCGCGGCGATTGTCGGCGACCCCGACCAGGTGCTCGCCAAGCTGGAAGCCTATAAGGCCGTCGGCATCGAGGCGTTCATCCTGTCAGGCTATCCGCACATCAACGAATGCGACATGTTCGCCCGCTATGTGCTGCCAAGGCTGGAACACGGCCGGCTGGAAATCTAAGCTCCCTCTCCCATCGGGAGAGGGTTGCGCAGACATTCAAACTTGTTTGCTAGTCGTAGCTGGGTGAGGGGATCGGCTCTATCGATAGGGCACAACCCCTCACCAACTTCGCCTAGGCCTGACGGCCAAGGCTTCGTATCCTCTCCCATCGGGAGAGGGGAACGCGCACCTACTCCCCCAGCCCCGCCATCCGCTCGGCCTGATCCTCGGCGATCAGTGCGTCGACCATCTCGCCCAGCGCGCCGCCTTCCAAAATTTCGGGCAGCTTGTGCAGCGTCAGGTTTATGCGGTGGTCGGTGACGCGGCCTTGCGGGAAATTATAGGTGCGGATGCGTTCGGAGCGGTCGCCGGACCCGACCATCGCCTTGCGCGCCTCGGCCTCGGCGCCTTGCGCTTCCTCGCGCTCTTTTTCGTACATGCGGGCGCGCAGCACCTGCATCGCCTTTTCCTTGTTCTTGTGCTGGCTGCGGCCGTCCTGACAGGTCACCACAATACCGGTCGGCAGATGGGTAATCCTGACGGCTGAGTCCGTCGTGTTCACATGCTGCCCGCCCGCACCCGACGCGCGATACACGTCGATCTTCAGATCGCGGTCCTCGATATGCACATCGACCTCGGTCGGCTCGGGCAGGACCGCCACGGTCGCCGCGCTGGTGTGGATGCGCCCGCCGCTTTCCGTGACCGGCACGCGCTGCACGCGGTGGACACCGCTTTCGAATTTCAGCTTCGCAAACACGCCATTGCCCTTGATCGAGGCAACGATTTCCTTGAACCCGCCGACGTCCGACACGCTGAGCGAAATCGGCTCGACCTTCCACCCCTGCCCTGCGGCATAGCGTTCGTACATGCGGTAAAGATCGCCTGCGAACAACGCTGCCTCATCCCCGCCGGTCCCGGCGCGGATTTCGAGCATGGCAGGCCGGTCATCCGCCGCATCCTTGGGCAGCAATGCAATCGCCAGCGCGGTTTCGGCTTCGAACAGTTGCTGGGTCACATCCTCCAGCTCTTCGACCGCCATATCGTGCAGTTCCGGATCGGCGGAATCCTTCACCATATGCGTCAGCGTCTCGATTTCCTTGCGCAGACGCCGAACGGTCTTCGCGGCCAGAGCCACAGGCTCAAGCTCGGCATATTCCTTGGACGCCGCGACGAAAGCCTCACCCTCCATCTGCCCGGACGCCATCCGCGCCTCAAGCTCGGCGAAGCGCGATTCAATCTGCGCGATCCGTTGGGGGGAGATTTTCATTGCTTAAAAATCGCCCGGTTCTGAGATTTCCCAGCGTGTATTGAAGAGCTTCAAAGCCTTTCCAGCTTTATTTTCGTCATAATCTGTTTGCACCCAGCTTTGGGTGCGTTGGTCACTGCGAATGTCCATGGATATTAGAATTCCAGGATTCGCTTTTCGTGCCTTATCAAACCGCTTCCGAGGACTACCGCTTGCAAACATCTCCGCGCGATATCCCGCTCTTCGAAACAGCATCGCGGCCTCAAGCGCCTCAAGCTCGCGTGCCGTATTCTCGGCCGCAATCGCGATTTCTAGACGAGGCTCGATGGGCGCATCCACCAACATCGCCAACCGCTCAATGCCCGCAGCCCAACCCACCGCAGGAGTTGCAGGGCCACCCAGATTTTCGATCAACCCGTCATATCGCCCGCCGCCCAAGACAGTGCCCTGTGCACCCAAGCGGTCGGTGACAAATTCGAATGCCGTGTGGCGGTAATAGTCGAGGCCACGCACCAGCGCGGCATTGCGGGTCCACGCCACACCTGCTGCATCCAGTCCAGCGGTGACCGCCGCAAAGAAATCGCTCGCTTCGGCCGACATATAATCGTCAATCTTCGGCGCTGCATGGGCAACGCCACGATCGTCGGGGTCCTTGCTGTCCAATATGCGCAACGGGTTCTTTTCCAACCGCGAAAGGCTGTCTTCGGACAGGACATCGCGATGGTCGTTGAAATAGCTGACCAGTGCGGTGCGCCAGGCGTCGCGGCTTGGTGTATCGCCCAAGGTGTTAAGCTGCAGCGTCACGCCATCATCAATGCCCAATTCCTTGAGCAGCTGGTCCGCCATCACCAGCAATTCGACATCCGCCGCCGGTTCCGCCGCGCCGATAATTTCGGCATCAATCTGGTGGAACTGGCGATAGCGGCCCTTTTGCGGACGCTCGTACCGGAATAGCGGGCCGTGGACCGATACCTTCATCGGCGCATGTTGCTGCCAGCCATTAGTCAGATAGGCCCGGGCAATCCCCGCCGTAAATTCGGGCCGCAAGGTAATGGAATCCCCGCCGCGATCTTCGAATGTGTACATTTCCTTGGAAACCACATCGGTCGCCTCGCCCAGACTGCGCGAAAAGACCGAGGTCGGTTCGATAACCGGCAATTGCAGCCCCTTGAACCCGTAAAGCCGCCGCACGCGTTCAAAGGTCGCAACGACATGCGCGAAGCGTTCTTCGGTCTCACCGAACATATCCTGGGTGCCACGGACGGGCTGCGGGGTCTGTATCTTTGCCATCGGCAAGCGCCCTAGCGCCAATTGCCGGAGAGGGGAATAGTGCTTTGGTTTCTGCTGTGGTTGGGTGCAATCACCAAAGGACATTCCCCGCATATGGATGCTTTAGGGACTTTCTCAGCTGTTTCGGCGCTTTTTCAATGGAACTGTCACCCTGAACTTGTTTCAGGGTCCATTTATCAGTTCATCTCCTGCTTACTGTGTGACAAGTCAAACAGTGAAGCACGGATGCGTTTTCCTTAGCGCACCGGGTGCCGCTGCACGATGGACCCTGAAACAAGTTCAGGGTGACGGTCGTGAGGATACCGGACGGCGGCATCTTCTCCTCTTCAGGAGAAGGAAAAAAGGCTTTCCCATAATCGTCACATTCCGCTGGACGCCCGCAACCACATCCGCCAAAACCCGCTGCCATGAATTCACGCACTTTGACGCGCGCACTTGCCGCATTCGCCCTTTCCACCAGCCTTGCCACCGCGGTCCATGCCCAGAAAAGCGCACCGCAACCGGTGCCGATTATCGACCGGGTGCCCGAACCCGAAGACCGTCCCCTGCCCGCCCCGATGGTTCTGGAAGTCGATGCAACGGACATTGCGCGGGCCATTTTCCGGGTGAAGCAGACCATCCCGGTCGAAGCGGGCAAGCCGCTGACGCTTCTTTATCCCCAATGGTTGCCTGGCAAACATGGCCCGCGCGGCGCCCTGGCCGAAATGACCGGGCTGAAGATCAATGCAGGCGGCAAATTGCTGAACTGGACGCGCGATCCGGTCGAGGTCTACGCTTTTCATGTCGACACCCCGGCCGGAACGAAATCGGTCGACGTAGAATTCCAGTTCACCTCGCCCGTACGCGAAAGCGAAGGGCGTATTGTGGTCACGCCCGCAATGATGAATGTGCAGTGGGAACAGGTCTCGCTCTATCCCGCAGGGCATTTTACGCGCGCCATCGAGGTCAAACCATCCATCACCCTTCCGTCCGGCTGGACCGGCGTTGCAGCCCTGGATGGTGGCAAGGTAACAGGCGACCGCATCGATTATGCAACGACAAGTTATGAGACATTGGTGGATAGCCCGATGTTTGCCGGACCCCATTATCGCAAATGGGATTTGGGGAATAAGGTAACGCTGAATGTGTGGGCCGATGAAGCCAAATATCTGGATGCCAAGCCCGAGCATATCGACGCGCACAAGGCGCTGGTCGACGAAGCGTTGGTCCTGTTCGGGTCCAAACATTTCGACCGCTATGAATTTCTGCTCGCGCTGACTGACGAACTGGGCGGCATCGGACTTGAACATCATCGCAGTTCGGAAAACAGCCGTGACACCGACTATTTCACCAAATGGGCCGACAATGGGTCCGAACGTGGCCTTTTGCCGCATGAACTGACGCACAGCTGGAACGGCAAATTCCGCCGTCCATCCGAAATGTGGACGCCCAATTATTCGACCCCGATGCGCGACAATCTGCTGTGGGTCTATGAAGGGCAAACCAGCTATTGGGACCTCGTCCTTGCCGCCCGTTCCGGGTTGCAGACCAAGGAAATGGTATTGGCCGAATGGGCCCGCTACGCCGGTTTCTATGCCGAACAACCCGGCCGTGACTGGCGTTCGGTCGAAGATACGACGCATGATCCGATATTCGGTGCCCGCAAGCCCAAACCCTTTTCCAGCCAGGCGCGCGGCGAAGATTATTATAATGAAGGCTCGCTGATCTGGCTTGCCGCCGACATGACCATTCGCGAATTGTCCAAGGGCAGCAAATCGCTTGATGATTTTGCCAAGGCCTTTTTCGGCGTGCGCGATGCCGATTGGGGTGTGCTGACCTATGATTTCGATGAAGTCGTCCGCACCCTGAATGCCGTCCAACCTTATGACTGGGCGACCTTCCTCGACACCAAATTGCGCAAACCCGGACAGCCTGCACCTTTGACCGGCTTTGAAAAGGGCGGATACAAGCTGGTCTGGAAGGAAGAGCCGAATATTTTCGACCGGGACCGGATGAAAGACGGCGGCAGCACCGACCTCACCCATTCGCTGGGCCTGACCGTGGACAAGGAAGGCAAGGTTACCTCGGTCATGTGGAATGGCCCGGCATTCAAGGCGGATATCGTCAACGGCACGAAGATTTTAGCCGTAGGTGGCATGGGCTTTACCAAGGACCGGCTGACCGAAGCGGTAACGGCGGCCAAGGATGGAAAGACACCGATCCGGCTGATCGTTGAACGGAACAAGCGTTTTGAGCAAATAGACATCGCCTATTCAGGCGGTTTGCGCTATCCGCACCTCGAATCTGCGGGCAAGGGCGAAACGGCAATAGACCGGTTGCTTGCCCCGCGGCGACCGAACAAATAACTCAAGAAAGCATTCTCCCATGCGTATTGACCTGATCCCCGCCGGTGACGATGTCCCCGAAAGCCTGAACGTCCTGATCGAAGTGCCGATTGGTGGCGAACCGGTGAAGTATGAATTTGACAAGGCCTCAGGTGCCTTGTTCGTCGACCGTTTCCTGCACACGCCGATGCGCTATCCGGCCAATTATGGCTTTGTGCCGCATACGCTGGGTGAAGATGGCGATCCATTGGATGCGCTGGTTGTCGCACGTTCGCCGATTGTGGCAGGTGCCGTTGTCAAATGCCGCCCCATCGGCGTGCTCATGATGGAAGATGACAAGGGCGGCGATGAAAAGCTGCTTTGCGTGCCGGTCAACGCGACCTTTCCTTATTATGCCGATGTCGTGACCTATAAGGATATGCCACCCATCGTGCTGCAGCAGATCGAGCATTTCTTCACCCATTATAAAGACCTCGAACCCGGCAAATGGGCGAAGCTCAATGGCTGGGGCGATGAAAAGGATGCCAAGCGCATCATCATGGATTGCGTCGCGCGCGCCAAGGAGCATGGGGTATGAAGCGTCTTGCACTCGTCGCGGTCTCGGTGCTGGCGCTATCCGCCTGCGCCACGCCGGAAACGCGGGTGCGCACGGCGTTGATGGACGCCGGACTTTCCAAGCCCATCGCCTCGTGCATGGCCGACCGGATGGTCGACCGGCTGTCGCTGATCCAGCTCAACAAGCTGTCGGGCCTGAAAAAACTGCGCGACAAGGATGTGCGCAAGCTTTCCGTGGACGAGTTTTTGAAGCGCACCAAGTCGCTGCAAGACCCCGAGATACTCGGGGTCGTAAGCTCGTCCGGCCTGATTTGCGCCGTTAAGGCTTAAGCAAAAAGCTTCGCCAGTACCGATAACCAGCCGCTATCCGCCTTTGCGGTAGTCGGCGGGGTGAACTCGGCGCATTCCAGACAACGGGCCTGCACACCTTTGACAGCGGTCAGCATGTCGAGATCGGCAGCCATGCGTTGCACGAACAACTGCTGCTGCCATGCAGCCTGGGCAAAAATATCCATAGGCGCAGCAACGCTCGCCCGCTTGGGCATCAAGCCACCGAGGAGCGAGCCTGCAAAGCTGGGTTGGGGTTCGATATAGACGGCGTGCCAGCCATCGGCCTTCAATCCGGCGCGTTTCGCCGCTTCGGCCAAGGCATCGTCCATGCCGCCATAGCGGTCCACCAGACCAATTTGCCGTGCCGTACCACCGGCCCAGACACGGCCTTGCGCAATGGCATCGACCTGTTCGGGTGTCTTTTTGCGGGCGGTTGCGACGCGGGTGATGAATTCACGGTAGCCATTTTCGATGGCGCTTTGCGCGACGCGGTCGAATTCGGGGCTGAAACCGCCCAGCACATCAGGCTCACCTGACAGCGGAGTTGTTTTCACGCCGTCGGCATTGACCCCGATCTTGGCCAAACCGGCCTGCGCACTTGGTATAACGCCGAAGATGCCGATGGAGCCTGTAATCGTGGACGGTTCGGCGAAGATGACATCGGCAGGCAAGGACACCCAATATCCGCCACTGGCCGCAAGGTTGGCCATCGACACGATCACGGGAATTTCCTTGGCTTTGGCCGCTTCGATCGCCAGACGGATTTTCTCCGACGCCGTCACCGACCCGCCGGGGGAGTCGACGCGAACGACGAGGGCCTGCAAATCCTTATTGTCGATCGCGTCGTAAATCAGGCCGCTGATGGTATCGCCCGCCGCTGTGCCTGGTCCGGCTTCGCCATCGACAATGGTGCCCGCAATGGTCACCACGCCAATCTGCTGCCCCGCATTTGGCGGGCCATAGCTTGCGAGCAAGGCATCCATCGGCGTGGCGGCGAAACCGCCTGTCGTTTTCTTTTCGTCCGTGCCGACCTTGGTGGCGATGAATTTGCCGAACGCGATGCGGTCGCCCAATTTGTCGACCAGCTTGCTGGAAACCGCCAGTTGCGCCAGATTTCCGCGCGCGCCTTCGACCGAGCCTGCGGGGTCGTTCAATATGCCGTTGATCTGAGCCTGAGGCCTCGCCTTGGCAACGTCGGCTTTCCACTGGCCCCAGATCTCGTCATAGACGCCCTTGATCGCCTCTTTCGATTCCGGCGACTGGTCGGACCGCATATAGGGTTCAACCGCGCTCTTATAGGTGCCGACGCGGTAAATATTGGCCTTGATGCCCAATTGATCGAGCAACCCCTTATAATAAGGCTGCGACCCGCCGGGGCCGGTCAACATCGCGCCGCCGAGGGGATCCATCCAGATCTGTGTCGCATGAGCGGCCAGTTGATAGCTGTCGTCGGTATAGGCGGTGGCAAAGGCGTAGACGGGCTTGCCCGCCTTTTTGACGGCATCAAGGCTGTCGCCAATCGCCGAAAGGCTCGCCTGCCCGCCGCCCATGAAGCGGTCCATATCCAGCACCACGGCCTTGATACGCTTGTCGCTTTCCGCGATTTTCAGGGATCGGATGATATCGCGCTGCCGGATTTCGCTCACCGGCATAGCGGTGGACGTCAGCGCGGTCAGGGGATCAACCTCGGCCGGCTGTTCGGAGACGACGCCGTCCAGCTTCAGCCAGAGCGCGCCTTCGCGCACCATGCCAGGGTTGGGGCTCGCGCTGAGCAGAGCGAACAGCAGCGCGAAAAACAGCAGGAGCAGCAAAAGCACCAACAGGTCCTTCAAACCGACAATGATTTTCCAGCTGATCCGCAAAAACGTCATACACTACCCCTTGAACTATGAGGTTGATGTAGGTGTTGCCCGCGCAAATTCCAGCATTCTTTCGACCAACGGCATATAAGGCACAGAAAAGGGCCGCTGGAGTTGCTCCAACGGCCCTTAAACATGGGTCAGCGGTCGGATGTGCCGCTGCCGGAAGTTGCTTTCATGCCGTGACCGGCATCGCTGATTGGATCAGCGGCCGATCTCCCGAACGGATTTGCCCGACCTCTTAACTGAACCATGAGACATCGGATCACCTCCTTTCGTTGAATGGAAATTGCTTGCTTCAAACATATATCTGCCCTCCGCGACTCTGAAACTGAATCAAACAAAGTTTGCAAACAAGTCTTGTATTAAATTTTTTTTCCGTCAAACATTGCGGTTCTGCGTCGAAGCCCTCAGGCTCTGCAATCTTCCACTATTCGCGTGATTTCGGTCCAGGACGGGATCGCTATTGGCTGCTGCCCCTCCACCTCCAGCGCGATGCGGCCGCGGCTGAAGGCCATGGCGTCGAGGATCGGATCAGTCGGCAGTATTTCGACGGCCAGATAAGGCGGCGTTGCGCCAGTGGGGCTGGCGGTCAGTTCCTTCAACGAAGAGCTTGTCCGCACTGTCATCCGGGCGGCTGCCCCGGCGCCCGCACGCGCGAGATACAGGCGGCGGCGCGTGGTATCGCAGCGCAGCGTGACCGTCGCATTCTGCCCTGTAGGCCCGAACAGGCCAAGCGACCCGCGTTCATCGCGGCGATAGACCCAGTCGCCTGCCTCCAGCGGCCAGTCGAGCCAGCTACCCTTCGGCCGCTGCGGCGCGGGTGCGGGGGTTACCACAGGTGCAGGCTTGGCAACCGGTGCGGGTGGCGGCGCTGGCGGTGGCGAGGCGCAAGCCGACAGAGCTAACAGGCTGGCAAATAGGGGATAGTGAAGCTTCATCCCTGCAGCTTATGGCCAAAAGCACTGCATTGCGCTAGCGCCCTGCGATATGGCGACGAAAAAAATACGCTTGGATCAGCTGATCGTGGACCGCAATCTCGCGGACAGCAAAACGCGCGCGCAGGCCTTGGTGATGGCAGGCCATGTATTTGTCGGCGATGCAAAGGCGCTGAAGCCCGGTCAGCAAGTCGCCGAAGATGCCGAACTGCACGTCAAAGGCAGCGACCATCCCTGGGTGTCGCGCGGCGGCATCAAGCTGGCGCACGCGCTGGAAGAATTCGCCATTGATGTGACCGGCGCGGTCGCCATGGATGTCGGATCATCGACCGGCGGCTTTACGGATGTGTTGCTGACCAATGGCGCGGCGCGGGTCTATGCCGTCGACAGCGGCACCAACCAGCTCGCCTGGAAATTACGGCAGGACGATCGCGTCATTGTCCATGAGCAAACAAGCGCCCGGATTTTAACCGAAAGCCATATTCCCGAGCCTGTCGACATCATCGTGTGCGACGCCAGTTTTATCAGCCTTGCCAAGGTCTTGGAAACCCCGCTGACATTCGCAAAAACCGGCGCGCAGATCATCGCCCTTATCAAGCCGCAGTTTGAGGCCGGGCGTGGCGAGGTCGGAAAAGGCGGCGTCGTGCGCGACGAAGCGATCCATGCGCGCGTGTGTGCCGAAGTCAAAATGTGGTTGGTCGAAAAAAACTGGACTGTACGCGGTCTGACAACCAGCCCCATAACGGGGCCGCAAGGCAATATCGAATTCCTAATCTGGGCACAGAAAAACTGAAGCCCGTCCTATTCGGGGAGCATATTATGAAAGTACGTTTTTCGCTCGCGGCATCGGCTGCTTTGCTGGCCTTGGCGCCGCTCGGCAGCGCTATGGCTGCTCCATCAAAGGCGGCAACGGCTGAGGTTCCATCTCAGCTCCCCCGCAACGCAGCGCCCTTGCACTATAGCATCACCGTCACGCCCAATGCCGAAAAGCTGAGCTTTGACGGCAATGTCCTGATCGAGTTCATGCTGAACACCCCCAGCGACAGCATCACGCTCAACGCCGCGGATATCGACTTTCGCCGCGTCACCATCGCCAAGGGCCGCGCGGCGGCGATGCCAGCCACCGCAACGGTCGATGCGGCGGCACAAACTGCGACCATCAGCTTTGGCAAAAAGCTGGCCGCCGGACGCTATACGCTGAACATCGATTATGCGGGCAAGATCCTGCAACAGGCGAATGGCCTGTTCGCGTTGGATTACAAGAACCCCCAAGGCGTCGAAAAGCGCGCGCTTTTCACCCAGTTCGAAGCGCCCGATGCACGCCGTTTCGTGCCGAGTTGGGACGAACCCAATTACAAGGCGACCTTTGATCTGACCGCTACGGTCCCCGCCGACCAGATGGCGGTCAGCAACATGCCCGTCGCCGCCCGGCGCGACATTGGTAATGGCTTGGCCGAGGTTCGCTTCGGCACATCGCCCAAAATGTCGACCTATTTGCTATTCTTCGGCTTGGGCGAATTTGACCGCATCACCAAGCAGGTCGGGCCAACCGAAGTCGGCGTCGTCGTCGGCAAGGGGAACGGCCCCAAAGGCCAATATGCGCTGGATGCATCGGCCAAGCTGGTCGAATATTACAACGACTATTTCGCGACCCCCTATCCGCTGCCCAAGCTCGACAATGTGGCAGGTCCCGGACAAAGCCAGTTTTTCAGCGCGATGGAGAATTGGGGCGCGATCTTCACTTTTGAACGCGTCCTGCTGAACGACCCCAAAATCACCAGCGCCCGCACGCGTCAGGGGATTTTCTCCACCGACGCGCATGAAATAGCCCATCAATGGTTCGGCAATCTGGTCACCATGGCCTGGTGGGACGATCTATGGCTGAACGAAGGTTTTGCCAGCTGGATGGAAAGCAAGGCAACCGCCCATTTCAACCCTGACTGGCAAAGCGAACTGGACCGTGTGAATGGCCGCGAAGGGGCGATGGGCCTTGATGCTTATGTCACCACCCATCCCGTCATCCAGAAAATTTCGACCGTCGAACAGACCAGCCAGGCCTTTGACACCATCACCTATCAAAAGGGTGAAGCGGTGATCACGATGCTCGAAGCCTTTGCCGGCGAGAATGTCTGGCGCGATGGCTTGCGCAGCTACATGAAGAAACATGCTTACGCCAACACCCGCACCGACGATCTCTGGAACGCCGTAGAGGCGGCAGGCGCCAAGGGGCTGGTCAAAATTGCGCATGATTTCACCAAGCAACCCGGTGTTCCCCTGATTCAGGTCGCTTCAGCGAAATGCGTCAATGGATCGACCTTGCTCACCCTAACCCAAAGCGAATTTTCGCGGGACCGCAAGGCCGAGACATCGGCCAAACCGCAACGCTGGAATGTGCCGGTCATCGCGCAGGTTATAGGACAAGCGCCAAGCAAGACGGTCATTTCGAACGGTAGTGGATCGCTGCAACTCGCTGGCTGCGGGGCCTTTATCGTGAATGCCGGTCAAAGCGGCTATTACCGCGTGCTCTACCAACCCGATATGATGGCTGCCTTGCAGAAGGATTTTGCCAAGCTTCCGGCAATCGACCAGCTCGGCTTGCTCAACGACAGCCAAAGCCTTGCCTTCAATGAATATCAGCCTGTACGCACCGCTTTAAATCTCGTGGATGCTGTGCCGTCCGACACCAGCCAGCGGGTGACCGAGGATAATGTGTCCACCTACAGCTATCTCTACGGGCTGTTTGAAAAGGACCCCGCGCGCCAAGCCAAACTCGCGAAACTGGCCAGTAACCGTTTTGGTCCCGCGCTTGCCAAGCTAGGCTATCGCCAAAGCCCTTCCGACAGCACCTTGGACGCCAATTTGCGCAGTTCGCTGATCAGTACGCTGGGCTATATGGGCGATCCTGCGGTCGTGGCCGAAGCCAAGCGTCTATTCGCAGAGCTGGACAGTAATCCTGCGGCACTGGATGGCCCGCTGCGCACCACATGGCTCGGTGTGATCGCGCAAAATGCCAATCAGGCCGACTGGGACAAGATGCGCAAGCTGGGCCAGACGGCCGAGAGCTTCCTCGTGAAATCGAGCATGTATCGCTTGCTCGGCTCCGCCCGCGACATGGCCCTTGCAAAGCAGGCACTGGCGCTCGCCCTGACCAAGGAGCCCGGCCCTACGCTGAGCGCCGCGATCATCAATGGCGTATCGGGTGACCATCCCGAACTGGCCGTCGATTTCGCCTTAGCGAACCGTGAAGCAGTCGAAGGTCTGGTCGATGTATCGTCCAAGTCGGAATTCATTCCGGGCTTAGGCTATGGCTCCAGCGACCCGGCGATGGTTGGCAAGCTTGAAGCTTATGCCAAAGCCTATCTGTCGCCTGAATCGCGCAAGCCCGTCGATCAGGCAATTGCCGCGATCCAGACCCGCATCAAATCGCAACCGCGGATCCGGACCGAAACGTCCGCATGGCTGGATGAAAAGGCTGGGCAGTGATGTAATGATTGGGGATAGTCCCTGAAGGGACTGTCCCCCCCGCAGTTTTGCCAGTTCCTCACCGACCCCGTAGCCCCAAATTCTTACTTAACCCGTCACCCTGAACTTGTTTCAGGGTCCATTTGCCAGACCATTCCTGCCCTGTAGTAACAAGCCATAGCGTGACGCCCGGTTGCGCTTTCTCTCAGACTGCGGCGACTGCTGCACGATGGACCCTGAAACAAGTTCAGGGTGACGGTGTGGTATGCCACCCTCAATCCTTATACATCCCATTCACCCGCGCCGCATAACGTTCGCGGATGACATGGCGGCGGATTTTCATGCTCGGCGTCATTTCGCCATTTTCAATGGTAAAAGGTTCATCGGTAAGTTCGAACTGGCGGACTTTTTCGGTCACTGACAAATCCGCGTTCACCCGGTCCACAGCCGCACGCAGAGCGGATCGATATTGCGGGTTGTCGTTCAGGTCCGCAAAATCACATTTGATATCCTGCGCCCGGCACCAGTCCAGCGTCCATTCGGGGTCAGGTACAATCAGGCCGACAATATAGGGCCGCTTGTCGCCGGACACCATCGCCTGCAGGATTTCAGGCTGCAGCGTCAGCATGCCTTCGACCTTTTGCGGCGCGATATTGTCGCCCTTGTCGTTGACGATGAGGTCCTTCTTTCGGTCGGTAATCGCAATCCGGCCCTTGTCATCAATATGGCCGATGTCGCCCGTGTGCAGCCAGCCGTCGATGATGACACGATCCGTCTCGGTCTTGTTCCGCCAATATCCGCGCATGACCAGCGGACCGCGCACAAGGATTTCGCCATCTTCGGCTATTTTGACCTCGGTGTTTTTCAGCGGCGGGCCGACGGTGTCCATTTTCAACCCGACGCTCGGCCGGTTGCAACTGATGACGGGACCGGCTTCGGTCTGGCCATAGCCCTGCAACAGTGTGATCCCCAGCGACTGGAAGAATACGCCGATATCGGGATTGAGCGGCGCGCCGCCCGAAACCATCGCCTTCATACGGCCGCCAAAGCGGGCCTGGATCTTTGGCTTGATCGTGCGCGACAGCAGCACGCGCATCGGCGCATCGCGCAGCCGCTTCTTGCCCTTATAATCGCGCTCGCCAATGGTCAGCGCCTTGTCGAGCAGATAGTTGGGGAACTTGCCCTGCTTTTCGACTGCCTTGATCATCCGCTGACGCAACACCTCGAACAGACGGGGGACGACGACCATGATAGTCGGGCGCGTTTCTTCGATGTTGGAGGCGAGCTTTTCCAGACCCTCGGCATAATAGATTTGCGCGCCTACGCCGATCGGCAGGAACTGGCCGCCCGAATGTTCGTACGCATGGCTGAGCGGCAGGAAGGACAGGAACACCTCTTCCTCATCCAGTCCGAAATCTTCGCGTAGAACCGCCGCTGCGCCGTCGGCATTGTGCAGGATCGCGCCATGCTGCTGCATGACGCCGCGCGGCGCACCGCCGGTGCCGCTGGTGTAGATGATGCAGGCAAGGTCATCGCGCGTCACCGTGGCCATTGCGGCTTCGGTCGCGCGGACATCTGCATCGGTGCCATTGACCATGTCGCCCCAATTGTGGATCGACAACTGCCCTTGTTGCGTTGCCTGTAGCGGCTCCATGCCAATGATGAACTCCGCTTCGGACGAGCGGATTGCGGCCGGTAGCAGCGTCTTGGCGAGTTTGGCCGAAGAAACGACCACGGCGCGCGATGCGCTATTGTCGAGGATATGCTGATGGTCGCGTTCGGTGTTGGTGGTGTAGGTCGGTACAGTAACGCAGCCAGCGGCCATAATACCGAGATCCGCAATGCACCATTCGGGCCGGTTTTCGGACACCAGCATAACGCGGTCGCCTTTTTGCAGGCCCAACTGGCGCAGCGATTTGGCGAACGCGGCGACCTGGCGTGCGGTTTCGGCCCAGCTTAGCGACTGCCACCCGCCCTCTTTCTTCGCCCAGAGAAACGGCGCATCCCCGCGATACCGTGCGCGGGTGAGAAACATCGACACCAGATTGGGAAAGCTGTCAAAATCGTCAAATTGTTCGGCAGCCACAATTCTCTCCTTGGACTATTCCGGTTGGTCCTTTTGAACCTCAACTATTGCCCGTTGCTAGCGCGCCCCGCAGGGCAGCGCAATCAGGCTTTCGTTCGTCGGGGTTCAGTGCACACTCGCCTTAGGGGCGTCCTGTGCCAATTTCGAGGCAGTGACCGTGATTTTGCCCTTGTCGTCCAAGGTCGCCGATGTGCCTTCGCTGCGCGGGTCGGATGCGCCATTCCAGCTACCCGCCACCCATTGGGCACCATTAACCTTCGACCCCAGATCGGACGACCTGACTTTTTGGCCGTAAGCGCCGAGCGCTTCCACCATGGGAACCAGCGCGCTGCCTTCTTCGACCTGCAGCTCACCTTGCCCGAAATAGATATTCGGCAAGGCTATCGCCTGATCCAGCGGCAGGCCGAAATCGAGCACGCCGACCAAAGTCTTGGCGACATGCATGATGATGCGCTTGCCGCCCGCCGAGCCCAGTGTGAGCACGGCGCGGCCATCGCGGTCGAATACGATGGTGGGCGACATGGACGACAAGGGCCGCTTGCCCCCTGTCACGCGGTTGGCCACCGGCGCGCCATCCTTTTCGGGGGCGAAGGTGAAATCGGTCAGCTCATTATTGAGGAAGAATCCTCCGGCCACCAACTGGCTGCCGAACACGCTTTCGATGGTCGAGGTCATGTTGGCGATATTGCCCTTGGCATCAACGGCCGCAAAATGCGTGGTGCCCGCGACCTCGCTCGACAACGCAGCGGTGCGCGGCATTGCGCCGGGGGGCGTGCCCGCCGGATAGTCCGTCCGCGCCTTGTCCGGATCGATCAGGGCGGAGCGCGCCTTGAGATATTCGGGGTCCAGCAGGCCTTTCACCGGAACTTCGACAAAATCGCTGTCGCCCAGATATTTCTCCCGGTCGGCATAGGCCAACTGCATCGCCTGGCCCAGCAGGAACCAGCTTTTGGGATTATCCTTGCCCATCGCTGCCATGTCGAAACGTTGCAATGTGCCCAACATCTGCAGCACGGTCGTCGCGCCGGAGGATGGCGGCCCCATGCCGCATACGACATAGACGCGGTAAGGCGCGCAGACCGCGGCCTGTTCCTTCACCCGGTATTTTTCGAGGTCGGTCAGAGCCATGTCGCCCGCGCTAACTTTGCTGGTGGTGACGGCGTCGACGATCTGCTTGGCGATCGCGCCCTTGTAAAAGGCATTGGGCCCCTTTTTGGCGATGAGTTTCAGCGTCGCGGCAAGCTTCGGATTGCGAATGGTCGCGCCCGCCACCGCGGGCTTTCCATCCATCCAATAGATTGACCGCGCTTCATCGAAATTCGGCCACAGCCGCTCGACCGTCTTCAGCCGCGATTCCAGCGTGGCGTTGACCACATAGCCCTTCTGCGCCAGCCGGATGGCGGGCTTGAACAGCGTCGCCCAAGGAAGCTTGCCCCATTTCGTGTGCGCCTCGGCCATCAACGCGACATTGCCGGGGACGCCCACGGAACGGCCGCCCTGGAATGCCTGCAAAAAGGGCATGGGCTTCCCGTCCGGTCCCACAAAGCGGTCCGGCGTCGCTGCCGCCGGCGCGGTTTCGCGGCCGTTGAGCGTGCTCAATATGCCTTTGCTTGTGTCCTGATACATTAGGAACCCGCCGCCCCCGATGCCACTCGACTGCGGCTCGACCACGGTCAGCGCCAGCATCATGGCCATGGCCGCATCCGCCGCTGTGCCACCCTGCTTGAGCATTTCCATCCCGGCTTCGGTCACCCTTGGGTCCGCAGAGGACGCGACGCCGACGGTATTGGCAGCGGCATGTTGGGGAACCAGCGCGAGCGCGAACAGCGCGATAAAAAATCTTTTCATACCCTGCGCTCTAGCGTCGCGATGGCGTCAAGGCAAAGTCCCTTTTTCAGGCGTCGACCCCGACGGCGTCGGCAAGGCACCGGAACCCATCCGCCTTCAGCAGCCGGGCGAGCCCTGTATTGATGCGCCGCGCTAGCCCCGGCCCTTCATAGACCAATGCGCTGTAAATCTGCACCAGCGACGCTCCGGCACGGATGCGGGCATAGGCATCCTGCGCACATGATATGCCGCCCACGCCGATCAGCGGTATCTGTCCCCCGCTGGCCTTGCGGAAATCGACCAGCTGCTGTTGCGCCAGATCGCGCAGCGGCGCGCCGGACAGCCCCCCGCTTTCGTCCCTGTGCGACGCGTGCAGGGGCGGACGGCTGATGGTGGTGTTGGACACAATCAAGGCTGCAATACCGCGCGCGATGGCGACCTGAACGATGTCGTCGATATCCGCAGGCTGCAAATCAGGCGCCACTTTAAGGAACACAGGCTTGCCGAGCGTCCGCGCGGCCATCGATTGCGCCAGAAGGTCGTCTAGAGCCCCCTTGTCCTGCAAGGCGCGCAAGCCCGGCGTGTTGGGCGAACTGATATTGATGGTCAGATAATCGGCAAAGCGCTCCATATTGCGCACACCGGTCACATAATCCGCGATCCGGTCCGCACTGTCCTTGTTCGCGCCGATATTGATACCAATGGGGCCTGCGCCCCTGTCTCGAACAAGATGCGCCAGCCGCGCCATCGCATCGGCCTGCCCGCCATTGTTGAACCCCATCCGGTTAATGACGGCCCGGTCCTCGACAAGACGGAACAGCCGCGGCTGCGGATTTCCCGCCTGCGGCAGCGGCGTCAGCGTACCGACCTCGGTAAAGCCGAAACCAAGCCGCAATATCTCCAGCGGCACCTCCGCATTTTTGTCATATCCAGCCGCCAGCCCAACCGGATTGCGAAAATCCAGCGATGCCACATTCTGGGCCAATATGGGGTCGGACGTGCCGAGCGACGCGATCGGCGCCACCTTCAGCATGGCAAGCGACAGGTTATGGGCCCGTTCAGCGTCCGAGAGAAACAGGAAAGGGCGGAAAAGGGCGTAGAACATGCGTCCGCCTATCCTACACAATAGAATCCGACGCAATCCCGCCGTCACACAAATGCAAGAAACGGCGATTTCCAGTATGTTAACGATAACGGAAATTTCGTTGGCCGAAAATGTCAAATGTAATCGTTGGCTATGACGATTCCGTGCAAGAGCGTTTTACATTTTCCGTGGATAGAGGGGGTGCGACCCGAAGGGCTCGACGTCGAAAGACGCCAAGTTCTTTTTCCTATCAGGCCCGCTGGCAACAGCGGGTCTTTTTTTGTGCCCCTCCGGCGTGTATGACCTATGTCGGAGATGGGCCGCACTATGATTGATCTTGTGTACGAAGCGCCGGGCGAACGGCTGGCGAAACTGGTGTCGTCCTTTTATCGGCTCGATTATTCCGGCGATAATTTTTCGGAACTGGAACGCGCCGACCGCGCACAATTCCGGTTCGAACTAAGAGGAAACGGATCCTATCACTTCTCCGATGGCAGCATCACATCCTCTTTTCCCGTCACTATCATTGGACCGACCACAGCACCGGTGGTTTCCAAATCCAGTTGCCCGCTGACCATATTCGGCTGGGGCATGACCACAGCAGGGTGGGTTGCACTGATGGGCAGCAATGCGGCCAGCCATATCGACAAGGCCATTGATGCCCGTGATATCTTCGGCGACTGGATTATGGACATCCGCGACCAGTTGATCGCCGCTGCCGATTTTGCCGAACAGGTCGAAATCGGCTGCCTCGCGGCTGAAAACATCTTCCGCCATAAATCGACCGCACCTTTTGATTTCACGACAATGGTCGACAACTGGCTGATATCCGACAGCGATCCCAGCGTGGAGATATTGTCCGCACAATCCGGCCTTTCGCAGCGGCAATTGGAACGGATGACCAAGCGTTATTATGGATCGCCACCCAAAAAGCTGGCGCGCAAATATCGCGCGTTGCGGGCCGCCCAACTTTTGGCGCATGGTGATAGTCTGGATGAAACCGGTCTGGCGCTCGCATTTTATGACCAGTCACACCTGATCCGCGAGGTTAAACAGTTTACCGGCCTTACCCCGAGCCAGCTGCGCAACGGAAAGCACACGCTTACCCGCGCGACCATGACCGGCCGACGCGCGCTTGGCGGAAAAGTCAGTCCGCTGGTTTCGGACAGTTAGGCTTCGAATCAGACACGCTGCCGCCCGGCGCTTTGCGTCGCCGCAAATTGGTCCGCAACGCCTCGCGCAAACGCGCTTCCCGTTCAATTTGCTTCTTGTCCAACTTCTTTTCCATGCGCCACCGATGCCAAATGCTTCCAATCCACGCAAGCGACTTGACATTAAGCCAATCCCTTCGCATAGGGCCGCACCTTCGGTGTAAGCTGCTGTAGCTCAGTGGTAGAGCGCGTCATTGGTAATGACGAGGTCGGGAGTTCAATCCTCCCCAGCAGCACCATCCCTTTAGACAGGGAATCCCAAAAACTAATGCGAAAGTGCCTTCCCGTTAGGATGGGCTTTGGGTCCTGTTTGGGGCGTTTTGGCGTTATAATTTGTTGTGCTGAAGTAAGCGTGTAATCCGCAGCAGCGACGGATAGCGTTACGTGACGCGCATCCATCCGGTCGGGAGTTCTTTCATTCATCGTCGGGGTAGGATGTTAGGACTAGGCGATTTCTCAGAATCCATTAAAGAATGTTCGCGATGAGATCTCCTCGCTTTGATATACGCGCAAAGAAGCTGCGCACGATCTTTTCGCCAGGCAACATCGAGAGGATTTGGAAAGAAAAAATCAAAGTCTCCATGCGGGATCAGTTTATTTCTGACGGGATAGAAAACTTCGATTTTCACGTTTCGCTAAAGGCAGAGAGTCAAAAGCTATCGCACCTCATTTTGTCCGGCGACTACGTTCCACAGAAGACACAACGAATTCTCGTCGAAAAAAGTAAAGGACTTTGTAGGCAACTCGTCATACCGAGCATAAGAGACGCTATTGTGCTTCAGTGTCTGTCCGATGCGCTCTATTCTGAAATTAAAGGTAAGGCACCTACAGAAAAAGCATTCTTCGAACCAAAGGATCACAAATTCTCAACGCCCCCGAGTGGCTACGGGACGTTTGCATCTTGGCTGAATTTTCAGAAAGAGCTGTTTGCGTTTTCGAAGACACGCAAATTCGTCGTCGTGACAGACATAGCCAACTACTATGACAGCATTTCATATGTCCATCTCCGTAATGCTATTTCTTCAATCACCGGTGTTGATGAATGCGTCATTGATATG
This sequence comes from Sphingopyxis sp., assembly GCA_013823985.1. Taxonomy (GTDB): domain Bacteria; phylum Pseudomonadota; class Alphaproteobacteria; order Sphingomonadales; family Sphingomonadaceae; genus Sphingorhabdus_B. The sequence continues at coordinate 45,660 of PNNB01000070.1, read as the reverse complement.
CTGATATACGTTCTCGCCGACCTGCTTTGGCAGCCGGACTACACACCTCGTATTGAGGTCGGTTTGCCCCAAATCAATCTCGATGCCCCTCGGCTGCTGGCACATTGCTTCCTTTACGAACTGGACGCTTACCTCGCCAGCGACCCTCAACGAGACTTTGTACGTTATATGGATGACATTGACATTGGCGTGGACACGATCGTCGATGCCAAGCGGGTGTTGAAAACGGTAGACCTTGTTCTGCAAACAAAACAAGTCCGTTTGAATAGCGGTAAAACAGTAATTCTTACCCGGTCCGAAGCTATTCAACACTTCCGAATTTTCGAGAATGCAAGGATAGATTCTGTTCAGGCAAGTGTCGATCACCGTCTCAAGCATGGTCTTTCGTTGGCCCGACAGCGTAACCTTGTTGAAGCCAGAATAGCGCAAGGATTAAGGAAAAAATCATTCGACACTGGAAACGGCGAAAAAGTGCTCAAACGCTGGATAGGCCTCGCTGCAAAATCTGGAGCTAACATCAAACCTGCAGTGTTAGAGGATCTCATAAAGCGGAGGCCTACCGTTCGAGAAAACGTTTATTCTTACGTCCGAAGTCGCCCTTTAACTCCAACAATCGCAAGAGCTTTAGCGAGAGCAGGTCAATCAGGCTTACTTGTCGACGACGCCGCGATGGTCAACATGACGAATTATCTTGTCGAAACCTTTGTCAAAACAAGAAACTGCCATGCAATGCTAGAGATGGTCATCGCAAGTAACGATCCACAAACCTTCTTTGGACTTTATTCAAAACTCTGGTTGCAATCAAAGTATGGGACCACGGCTCAACTGTTTGCAACGCTCAAAGACACTCGACAAATCTGGTCGCCCCATGAAAGATTGGGCCGCCTTGCGGCATCCTTCGTTCCCTTGTTTCGCGGTTCACAAGAAGAAGAACCCCTCAAAATCATCTTTGCGGAGACGTTGAATTCTGGCGTACGCGAAACCTACAAATTTCATATCAATCTTGCTAAGGATCATTCCACGTTTACGGCAATGTTCAATGCTTTAAAAGCACCGAACCCATCCAGAGGAACAGGAATTACTCACGCGAAGTTTCTGTGCCTGCTATCCGCACTCCGAAATCCCACGGCATCCCCCGCACAGATAGCGATCTTAAAAAACAATCATTCCCGAGCTTTCCAAGACACCTATTACAAAGCAATTGGTAGACGTCTCGGAGTATAGACAGCAAGTATTCGCAACGGCGGTCTAAGTGCCTTCCGGATATACGTCAAAAAACATTAATCTAGCCTTGCGCCTAAGTTGCACCTTGGGGCATTGGCGTTTCTCGCCACCACCGAAACAGTAGGATTTTTAACCTTCCACCCGATGCCGCTGTTGTAGGTACGGTACAACCCGGCTTAATCGGCGAGCGCGGCATTTTCTCAGCTAATCGGTTTCGAACGTCCATTTTCCATTATGAAGCTGGATGTTGCCGTTTGTACCACGGATTATGAACCTCATTTTTGCTAGCGGAACGCTAAGCCTCTGATACTGTGCACATCCATCCAAAGGGTCGGCAGCACAATGCGCAAAGCGGGGTATCTTATAAGGAGAGGCGCAAGGCCTATCCATAATGCAATCAAAATGGAGAAATACTATGGCTCGTGTACCAATCACGCTGCTGATGGGATCATCGCTTGCCGCTTTCGGGGTCGGTTATGTCGTTGCGCCTAAGGAACGGCTGGACACCGAAGTGGAAGAGAGTGGTTTCTTTTCCGTGACCACGACGAAGGTGTTGGCCGCCACCGTGGACAGCCTGCGTGCAGAGAATAAGCTGCTGGTGTTCAGCTATAAGGGAACCGCCAAGGTACGTTCCGAGATAGACGGTCTGTTCTTTTTCAACGGAGAGCAGAATTTAATCGTCCCGGCCGGGGTGAACTACTACCTGGACCTGTCCCAGCTGACGCTTGCCGATGTTGTGTTCGACGAAAAGGCCAAGCTGGTACGGGTGAAGTTGCCGCAGCTGCAAATTGGCGACATTGCCTTCCAGCCCGAAAACGCAACGACGGAAAATGGAGGCTTGCTGACCTTAAACGCTGGGCAGATCGAAAAGCTGAACAGGGTCAATTACAAGGCTGCACGCCGAGCCATCACGAAGCAGGCACAAGGCAAGGTCTTGGTCGCAAACGCAAAGAAGCAGGCCCAAGCCAGTGTAGCAAACTACTTCGAGATTCCACTGCGTATAGCCGGACATCCCGACGTGAAGGTCGTGACCTCCTTCAAATAATCCATCCCGGCCACGGCCGGTCATCCGCAATCTAGCGCCCTCGAAGCAATTCGGGGGCGTTTTTCTTTGTCCAAAGGAGAAGCATCATGCTGTCTTTATACGATACCGTATCCATGGATTTCGCGCTGTCGTGTCCGCTTGATCCATTTTTGAAACAGCTGCTTTTGAAGCGGCTAGACATGCTCAGTGAGTACAGCGATTTCGACCTGAGCGAGCTAGCCCATTTTGTCATCGTCGAACCCGGCGATACAATGACCACAATCGAAGTCGAGTTAGGGTTCTCGCCGTTTGTCAATTTCGTGGATGGTGCAAAATACGGTGACGCCGATTTCACGCCATCGTGGGAATGGATGATCGCGCATGGACCATGGTTTGAATCAGTCTTCACGCGATCAGATGCAGGTGTTGGCATAACGTTACTGGTGCCAAACCGCGCCAACGTAGAGCCTTCGCTGATCGCGTTGTTCAATGCGTACAGCACCTTCACGTAAAGCTGAAACCGACTAAACCCACACACAAATGCGGTTAACTTCCCGCCCATTTGAACCGCAGAGGCGCCTTCTCTAACTAACTGTAAATCTGAAACATTTTTATCCCGTTCAATTAACCCAATTGACTGGGAAACAAAGGAGAATAAATGTGACAGAAAAATTAGGGAAAGAAGGCGGTGGCGAAAGGAAGCCACCAGACCTGAAGAAGAGTGCCGCTGAGCTGAAGATCAGTTTAGCTATGCCGGTCGCGGTCTCGCCTCCAAGAGCGGACAACCAACAGATTGCGATCGCTTCATCGCAACCGGCGCGGCTGGACCCGTCGCTGTTTCCTGATCGCCCACGGCCAGGAAAGGGCGCGCCCACAACGATAGCCAATGTCCGCTACCTGATGGAACAGCACGGCATTACTGCGCGGTACAACGTCATTAAGAAAAGGTCAGAAATCTTGGTGCCGGGGATCGTGATGACGCCGGAAAACAGCGACAATGTTGCTCGAGAACATATCTTTAGCTTGGCTTCGTACAATGAAATGAACATCGGTTCGGTTGGCGGGTTCATAGAGGCCGTCGCGGATGCCAATGCCTACAATCCTGTAGCTGACTGGATCAACAGCGTGTGTTGGGACGGTGTTGATCGGCTTCCGGACTTCTACGCGACGTTGCGGGCTAGGGAAGGCTTTCCAGAAGGGCTGAAACAGACCCTTATGCGAAAATGGTTGCTAAGTGCTGCGGCCGCGGCCTTATCGCCTAGTGGGTTCAAGTGTCGAGGCGTCCTAACACTCCAAGGATCGCAAGGCCTTGGGAAAACGTCATGGGGCAGAAGGCTGATATCCGATCCCCCACTCCGCGATGCCGTCATCAAAACGGACCACCATCTCGATAGCGGGAACAAAGATAGCCTTGTCACGGCCATCACGCACTTCATTGTCGAAATAGGCGAGGTGGAAAGTTCATTTAGGCGGGATGTTTCGCGACTGAAGGGCTTTCTGACTGCCGAAAGCGACAAGATACGAAGGCCATATGCTCGTAGTGATTCTGAATATCCGCGCCGCACGGTATTTTATGCCACCGTGAACCAAGCGGATTTTCTGATCGACAACACCGGCAATAGCAGGTGGTGGACGATTCCGGTCGAGTGGATCGATTATAACCACAATATCGACATGCAGCAGTTATTTGCCCAGCTGGCCGTGGACTTCCACAACCATGAGGCTTGGTGGCTAACTGCGGAAGAAGAAGCCGAATTGGCATTTCGAAACAGCAAGCATCAAGCGATTAGCGTCGTTCGTGATGCGATACTGGAACACATCGATCTAGGGCGCGAACCATCTCCCCAGGACCATGTGTTTACGGCCACCGAGATGCTGCAGCATGCGGGTTTCAAATATCCTACCAATCCGCAGGCCAAGGAATGTGGCGCAATCCTGAGGGAACTGTTTGGTGATCCAAAACGGATCAACGGGCGGGACAAATGGCGAGTGCCTCTAAATGATTCCGACTTCGACGACGAACCGGCCACAAAGCCACCGGAGTACAAAAAGAAGTTCGATTAGAAGCTGATTAGTTTGGTGCAGGTGGGGGGAGGGGTAGCAAATCCGATCCAATGTCAGAAGCGTTGATCGGATCGCAATGCTCGGCGCAGGTCCGGTGTTGCTGCTTCCCCTGCTGCCACCTCACCACAATCCGAAGCCGTAAGCTTATAGAATTTATATGAATAAGGTTGTGGCTAAGCCTGCGGCGCGTTGTCCGATATCGATAAAGGCGGGTAAGGTTAAGACGGTCTAGCACCAAAGCAGTGGCGTACCCCGTGACCACCAAAATCGCGGAACGAACCGCGCGTCAAACTCGGCGTTCGGTGCCGCCTCTGCCACCACCAAATTAAGCCGATCCTCCACAGTAGTGAACGATCAGACCATTACCAGCTCCCCCTGCCCGGGAATGCCCCGCCTGAGCCAATGCGCCAAACCACCCAGCAGCGAAACTCCGGCCGGAGGCACTCCACCCCCTACCCGCACCGCAGCGCATCTGTGTGTGCCTAACCAATTCCCATGTTTCGGAAGGAAACCATCATGCCAAAAGTCCAATTGACCGCCGCCTTCTGCGCGGCAGCCCAGTGCGAGCCGGGCAAGAAACGTACCGATTATTACTCTGATACCCAGACCGGCTTCGGCTTGGAAGTACGGTGTTCGGGTAAGAAAACCTATTTCCAACGCTACTTCGATCCCCATGGCCGCCAACGTCAGGTGACCATCGGGGGCTATGCGGATATCACCTTTGAACAGGCCAAGCGTGTCGCAAAGAAGATACGGTCAGAAGCTGTCCTGGGTGGAGATCCAGCCGCAGAAAAGGAAAAGAAGAAGGTCATTCCGTTTTACCGCGAACTGGCCGAACAACATCTGGCACACGCCGCAAGCTATCAGCGTAGTTACGACAGCACCGAACGTATGATTCATAACCATGTGTTGCCCCGCTGGGGGAAACTACGGCTGGACGAAATCAAGCAACAAGATGTCACCACGTGGCTAACGGAGAAGCGGAAAAGTGGATTGGCACCCGCGACGGTCGAGAAAATCCGGATCATGTTTTCCAGGTCGTTCGAGCTTGCCCGCCAGTGGCAGCTCTTTGACGGCAATCCCGTGAAGTATGTGCCGCGGGTCAAATTCAACAACGCCCGCGAACGTTACCTGACCAGTGATGAGGCCAATGCACTAAAGCTGGCTTGCGCGTGTTCCGCCAATCCGCAGCTCAAGAACATCGTGGGTCTGTTGTTGCTAACCGGTGCGCGGAAGTCTGAACTGCTTAAGGCCAAGTGGTCGGATATCGACATCGAGAAACGGACATGGACGCTGAATATGACCAAGAACGGCAGAGGGCGACACGTACCCCTGTCCCAAGCGGCAATGGACATCATAAGCCAGTTGCCACGCTATCCCGACTGCCCGTGGCTGTTGCCCAACCCGCAAACGATGTTGCCGTTCACCGACATCAAGCGTTCCTTCATGGAGGCGCGGAAGTTGGCGGGGCTGGACGATGTTCACATCCATGACCTCCGTCATAGCTACGCTTCGGCGTTGGCTGGGTCAGGTGTCGATCTTTACACGGTCGGCAAGCTGCTTGGACATGTGAATGTGGCAAGCACAGCTAGGTACGCCCATCTTGCGAATGACACGCTGATGGCGGCGGCGGAAGTTGGTGCAGCTAAGCTAAACGTGAACTGGTAACAACTGAACTGGGCCTGGGTATCTTTCCTTCGGGATGGATGCTCGGGCCCAGTTAAATTCCCTCCTTATTTTTTCATTCCTCAATTTGCTTAGCTTACAGTTGGACTGGCGGATGGAAAATCCGAATTTGCAATCAAGCAATTCCGTCGAAAGCTGACGGTTTAAGGTTTCGTTCCAAGATCACGCGCACGCGAGAAAGACAAAAAGGTTATCAAAATTTCACTGCTCGCGAAAAGTGCTCCACAGGTTCTGGTCGAGCGGCTCCATCAGATATTGGAATAGTGTCCGCTTACGGGTCGGGAGGATGACTTCCACCGGCAATCCTGCTTTTATGCGTCCACCACCGACTTTTTCGCTGAACTTTTTCAAAACGGCTGGATCCGCATTAACCTCTGCTGTGAAAAACCGTTGCCCCGTCCGTTCGTCTAGAAAGCTGTCTGCGGAGAGTCGGGTTACTTTACCGGTGAGGATAGGGAGTTGCCGGTTGTGAAGAGCGGAAATGCGTATCTCTGCCTTCTGCCCAACATAGATGTCATCCGCGTCTGTGGGCGCTATTTGGGTTTGGACAACTAGTTTGACCCGCTCGGGCACTATTTCCATCAAGGTTTCGCCTGGTGGGATGACGCCACCGATGGTGAAGACTTTAAGGCCTACTACCTGACCGGACGCGGGTGCCCGGATCGTCATACGTGCAAGCTGCTCTTTGGCTGCGTTCAGCTTGGGGAGAATTTCATTCAGGTTGAACTCGATGGCACGAAGACTTTCCGAAACATCTTTTTCGTTTTGGGAATCCAGCGTCAACATCTGCATTCGAGCTTCACCGATCTGTTCTCGTGTAGCGGCGATACTCGCGCGCAAATTCGCCGTTTCTCCGACGAGCGCGGCTTCGGCGCGTTCCAGGGCACGTATCCGGTTAATACTGACAAATCCGCGTCCTGCCAGCGAACGGAGGCTTTCCAGCTCTTCCCGGAAAAGTTCGGTTTGCCGCTGGTTCGAGACGATCTGGTCCTCGATCCCCTTGATGCGTGCGGAGGACTGTGCCGATTGCTGGCCCAAGACCGATTTCTGCCCGCCTGTGGTATCGCGCCGAGCCAGTAATGTGCTGCGTTGCAAGGCCATCGCGCGAGCGGCTTCAATCTGGTCTGCACCCTCCAGAGAGGCAAATTCGATGGGCGGCTCAATGGTCGTGCGGCCGCTCTTCTCGGCTATCAGGCGGGCGCGTTCGGCGCGCAGGCCGATGACTTGGGACGAAAGCGACCGTTCAGTAGCAATGACGTCTTCGCCTGCCAGCATGATCAGCACCTGCCCCTTGGTAACGCGCTGACCCTCTTTGACCTCTATTTTGGCCACCGTCCCGCCTTCGCGGTGCTGCACGACCTGCCGGTTACCCGAAACAGCAATTGTGCCTGTGGCATAAGCCGCCGCATCCATCCGAACGAACAAGGCCCAGCCCAAGAATAGGCCGAAGAAGGCAATGATCACCATCCACCCATAGCGGATTTCGCGGCTACCGGCATCGTCCATGCTTTCGTCGGGAACGGGCGTTGCCGCACGCTTTTGGCCGTCCAAGGGAGACATCATGTTCATGCCGATAATGGACCCGTGGGCGAACTTGCTTTTGCCGCGCCTTCGGAAAGACGGCGGATTACGCGATCGCTTTTGCCATATTGTTCAACGCGGCCCGCACGCAGGACCAGTAGCTTATCGCTGCTTTCCAACACCCGCAGCCGATGAGCGACGATGATGATTGTGACCTTCTGCCGCTTTAGATCGGCGAGTGTCGCGATCAAATGGCTTTCCCCTTCGGCATCCAGATGGGCGTTAGGTTCATCGAGCAAGAGCACAGCGGGACTGCCGAAGAGCGCGCGAGCCAAAGCAATACGTTGCGCCTGTCCAACCGACAAGCCGACCCCGTCTGGCCCCAGCATGGTGTCATAGGCTTGCGGAAGCCGGAGAATAAAATCATGGGCACCGCATAGCTTGGCCACACGGACAACTTCTTCGTCCAGCCCCCGCACATCCGATGCGGTTTCGGTCTGGAAACGCGCGATATTGTCCTTGATCGTGCCTGCCAAGAGAGATGCCTCTTGAGGCACATAGCCAAAAGAAGCCGCGCGCTGATCGTCGGGCCAGTCGTTCAAGCTGGCGCCATCCAGCCTTATGGCCCCTTCATGCACCGGCAGTTCACCCGCCATCGCCCGCAAGAGAGTTGACTTGCCTGCACCACTTGGTCCGACGATGCCGATAAATTCTCCGGCACCTATCGCGACATTGATGTCATGCAGGATCGCGGATTTCTGGCCAGGTGCGTTCACCGTTACATGCTCGACGTCGATTTTGCCTGAAGGGTCAGGCAACCGAGTTGGCGTGACAGATTCTTGCTGGGCGTTGAAAACGGTGTTGAGGCCGTCCAATGCGACCCGCGCCTGCACCGTATTGCGCCACGCTGCCGTGATGCTTTCCAAGGGGGCAAGCGCCCGCGACAGCAGCAGCGCCGAGGCAAATATCGCGCCTGCCGAAATCTGTTGGTCGATTGCGAGCAACGCCCCCAGACCCAAGGCGAAGGACTGCATCGCGATACGCGCCGCTTTGGTAATGCTGACATATTTTGCGCTGATGAAAGCGGTCTGTGCCTGTGATCCGGTTGCAGCACGTCGTTCTTCCAAATGGCGTGCGATGAGACCATCTGACATGCCCAGTGCGCGAACGATCCTGCTTGACCGCAATGTACCTTCAATCGCCCGATAGGCGGTTTGCTGATCTGCCATGGCGCGAGACAGTGAGCCTTTCATGGCCCGCTCGTTCAGATAGCCGACCAGAAACAATGTCGCTGCACAGACCAACGCAAACAATCCGATCAACGGATGGAGCAGGAAACAAACCAGAATATAGATCGGCGCCCAAGGGGCATCGAATAACGCCACAACGCTAGGGCCGGTCATTGTCTGGCGGAAGGTATCAAATTCGCGAAGGACAGATCCGGAATTGGCGCGCGCCTCGTCCGGCATCCTCAGCAGTGCCTTGAGAACATCGCACACCAGCAACCGGTCCAGACGTGCTGCTGCACGCACCAGAAGCCGCGAACGCAGCCAGTCGAGCGCCGCGAGGGTGATTATCGCAAAAAGGTAGATAATGGTGAGCACGACCAGCGTCTGCACGCCGCGTGTGGGTACGACCCGGTCATAGACCTGCATCATATAGAGTGCTGGCGCGAGGTATAGGAGATTGAGCAGCGCACTGAAGATAGCCGCCTGCACCAGATGCTGACGGCATTGCTGCAACGCATGCGCGAGGGGCTTGGCCGCGTTACCTCCGGTTAAGACAGAAATCATATGCCCCTCGTTTTGGCCCGCGCCACAAAGGTCCGCTCTACCGGAGATACCTTAATATGCTGTAAGCAGCAATGACCGGTCGCCGCCCGCTTTTAGAGGCAGCAACCGGTGCTGGATTACATGATGTCCGTAAAATCAAACCCGCCCAGCGAACCCACGCCCTTCAGCAGGATCGACTGGTCAATCACGCCATCGCCATTGGTATCCCAGAACAACCAGCCGTCGGTTGATCCGGCCACGAATGCTACTGACTTGCCACCCGAAAGCATCGCCTGCGCGCTCGCCAAGGCATCGGTGAAGGAGTTGGTAGCGATCAACCCTTCCGAATAGGCAGCCGCCGAGATGCCTCCGTTGACGAAATCGAGGTCGATCTTGTCAGAGCCGGTGGTGAAGTCGGTGATGATGTCGATGGTGGTTGAATTGGTGGTCGTGTCGCCGAAGTTAAAGCGGAAAATATCCGCTTCCGTGCCGCCGTTCAATGAATCGCGGCCTTGGCCACCAATAATCGTATCGGATCCGGACTGGCCATTCAGCGTGTCGTTGCCCGCACCGCCGTCCAACAGGTCATTTCCGGCTGCACCAAGCAGAGAGTCGATACCTGCATCGCCAAAGAGCGAGTCATTATCGGCGCCGCCGTTAATGGTGTCGTTACCATTACCGCCCCGGATAGTGTCTTGGCCAGCGTTGCCGTTGATCGTGTCGTTACCTGCTCCACCATCCAAATAGTTATTAAACGTATTCCCGTTGATTATGTTGTTTAGATCGTTGCCCAAGCCATTGAAATTACCTCCACCTAAAAGGGTCAGGTTTTCAACATTTGTCGGGAGTGCGTAATCCCATTGGCTATAAACCAAATCAATGCCGGCCGACGCAGCTTCGATTACCAAATCATCGTTGGTATTGTCGCCGTCATCGGAAAAGTCATTAACGTAATATATGTCGTCACCGAGGCCACCTGAGAGGCGATCCACACCATCACGGCCATCTAATGTGTCATTGCCATCACCGCCATCTAACACGTCATTACCCATGCCGCCGTCTAAAGTGTCGTTTCCGGCACCACCCAGCAGAGTGTCGGAGCCTGCTTCCCCATACAGAGTGTCGTTCCCTAATCCGCCGTCAATTATGTTATTACCCTGATTTCCAAAGATTGTATTGTTAAGGTCGTTTCCAGTTCCATTGATGGCATTGGTCCCAGTTAGGAACAGGTTTTCCACGTTTGGCGTTAGAATATAACTTACTGTGCTAAAAACCCTATCGATTCCTCCACCTACGGCCTCGATAACCAGATCATCGTTGGCACTATTTCCATCATTGGAAAATTGGTCGACATAATAAGTGTCATCGCCTGTGCCACCATCCATATAGTCTGCACCTGCGCCGCCATCGATGATGTCATTCCCGGCAAGCGCGAAGACGGTATCGTTCAGCGCTGTCGTTTGCAGTGCGACATTGGTTGAGGAAGGTGTGATCGTGTTGTTGCCGGAAGAGCCGGTGATTGTTCTGCCGCCTTCGTTCACATCGGTGACCGTGACCGACAATGCCTGATCGTCAAAATATACGCCGTCGGACGCCCGCACGATTACGTCGTAAATTCCGTTGGCATCGGCATCAATAGGTGTCTCGAAGTCCGGATTATTGATGAACGTCAACGCCCCTGTTTGCGGATCAATGAAGAACAGAGCTGCATCGGCGCCCCCGATGATCGAGTAGGTTGGCGTCGTTCCGTCAGGATCTATAGCAGCGACCGTGGTCACGGCTGCGCTGTTTTCCGAGATACTTATAGCCGCTGTCGCACCGCCGCCGTTGGAGGTAATAACAGGTGGATTATCGGCCACATTAGTCACTGTGACCGAGATAGCCTGATCGTCGAACAAAGTGCCATCCGAAGCCCGGACAGTTACGTCGTAAATGCCGTTGAAATCGGCGTCCGTCGGCAATTCGAAATCGGGTGCGGTGATGAACTCCAATGCTCCTGTTTGTGCGTTGATCGTGAACAAAGCGGCGTCCGCGCCACCGACGATGGAATAGGTGATAGCCGCACCGTCGGCATCTTGTGCCACCACGGCCAACACAGTGCGCTGGTTTTCCGCTGCGCTAACCGCAGCGTTCGCGCCGCCACCGCCGGAGGTGATAACCGGCGCGTTGTCGTTGGCATTGGTTACTGTGACCGCAATTTGCTGCTGGTCGCTGTTGGTGCCATCGCTGGCCTGCACAATCACGTCGTAAATATTGTCGCCATTGAAATCGCCAGGCAGTTCGAAATCGGGCGCGGACAGGAACTGAAGCGCTCCGGTCTGCGGGTCAATCGTGAAAAAGGCGGCATCGGCACCACCGACGATGGTATAGACCGGCGCTGGTCCATCGGCGTCAGTCGATGTCACCGACGTAATCGCCGCGGTGTTTTCGGTGACACTAACCGAAGCAGTCGCGCCACCGCCGTTGGAGGTGATTACGGGAGCCGCGTCATTCACGTTCCCAACGCTGACCGCAATCTGCTGCTGGCTGGAGTTTACTCCGTCGCTGGCCTGCACGATGACATCATAAACATTGTTGCCGTCAAAATCGCCCGGCGTTTCAAAGTCGGGCGCGGTTATGAAGACGAGCGAGCCGGTCTGCGGGTCGATCGTAAACAACGCTGCATCGGCACCGCCGACAATCGAATATACCGGGTTGGTTCCGTCGGCATCGGTGGCTGTGACAGTCGTTACGGCAGAGATATTCTCGCTTATGCTGACACTCGCCGTCGCACCACCGCCATTGGACGTGATGACAGGGCTAATGTCGTTCGCATTACCAACGGTGACGGCAATCTGCTGCTCGTCAATATTCGTGCCATCACTAGCCTGAACAATGACATCATACACATTATTGCCGTCAAAATCGCCGGGTATTTCAAAATCGGGGGCAGTGATGAACGCGAGCGCGCCCGTTACCGGGTCTATGGTGAACAATGCCGCATCTGCGCCACCTACGATAGCGTAAGTCAGCGTTGAACCGTCGGCGTCGGTTGCGACAACGGTAGCAACGGCGGTAGCATTTTCGGTAGCGCTGACCGATCCTGTCGCACCGCCACCGGCAGATGTAATGACCGGCGCGTTGTCGTTGGTGTTCGCCACGGTAACCGAAATCTGCTGCTGATCGATATTGATGCCGTCACTGGCCTGAACGATGACATCATAGACATTATTCTGCCCGGCATCCGTCGGATTTTCGAAATCGGGTGCGTTGATGAAGACCAACTGACCTGTTTGTGGATCAATGCTAAACAAGGCTGCGTCGGCTCCACCTACGATGGAGTAGGTCGGCGTTGTGCCATCGGCATCTTCTGCCTGCACGGTCGCAACTGCAGTAGCATTCTCGTCAATGGTAACGCTCGCGGTCGCTCCGCCTCCGTTCGAAATGATGATCGGAGGCGAGCCTTCCGATACGTCCGTGACGGTAATGGCAATGGCCTGCTCATCAAAGCCGCCCAGGTTATCGGTAGCGCGGACAATGATGTCATACACATTGTTTCCGCCAGCGTCGGCAGGGTTCTCGAAATCGGGCGCGTTGATGAACGAGACAACGCCAGTTACCGGATCGATCGTAAACAGGGCCGCGTCGGCACCACCTGCTATAGAATAGGTCAAAGTCTGACCATTATCCGCATCGGAAGCCGTGACAGTCGTGACAAAGGTCGCATTTTCCAGAACAGAGAGCGATGCAGCGATGCCACCGCCATCGGATGTTATGACGGGAGGCGTATTGGGCACGCCTGCCGGGATGGTTGTATTGGCAAACTGGAAAAACTCGACATTGCGGAGCGTGTCGACACCATCGGGTGACCCGCCGCGTAGATCGGTAATGGTGAAGCTGCCATCGACATTCTGGACGATAGAATAATCGCTCAGATTTCCGGAATAGACAGCGGTATCGGATTCGGTTCCGCCGTTCAGAATGTCGTCGCCTGCTCCACCAATGAGAATATCGATGCCGCCATCACCATCGACAAAGTCATTTCCGATGCCGCCGTCGACGAGGTCATTACCGGTTCCACCGCGCATCTCGTCATTGCCGCCACCGCCGAACATCTGGTCGTTGCCGGCCTCGCCATCGAGTTTGTCATTGCCATTTACGCCGTCGTCATCGCCGTAGAGTATATCGTCGCCCGCGCCGCCGAGAAGATTATCGCCGCCTGACCCGCCATAAAGAGTGTCGTTACCATCACCGCCTTCAAGCCGGTCCGTACGGGCACCGCCGTAAAGAGTGTCATTGCCCGCCTGACCATAAAGAAAATCATCTCCGGCAATGCCATTGAAGCCGAAATCGTCGCCGTAAATGGTATCGTCACCGGCACCGCCGTACAACGTATCGGCACCGCGCCAGCCGAGAAGCAGGTCATTGCCGTCATCGCCGTAAATCGTGTCCATCCCGGCTCCACCGATGATGGTGTCGTTCCCGGAATCGCCTCGAATGATAATGTTCTTCGTATAATCGACACCAGAGGGGCCGCGCGCCGAAAGATCCACGATGTCGTCGCCAGCGCCCATTTCGATCTGCTCGATGGAGGAGAAACTGCCAATGCCCCCGCTAATCACGCCATTATTGAAGAAGATCGCGTCGTTTGCGTTCGATCCGTAAATGAAGTCATTCTTCTCGCCGCCCGCAAAGAAGTCGGACGAGAGCTGCACGTTATTGCCGGTGATCGTGAAAAAATTCGTCGCCGAGGTACGGAGCGTCGTCGTCCAGCTAAACACCGCCACAATCGAATCCGCACGCAAATTGTTCAGATTGTCGTCAAAGGTGAAGGCATAGAAACGGTCCTGCTGGTTCGATCCGTTTAGAGTTTGACTTCCAAGTGCATTATAAAAAGTAGGCATGATGGTGGCTCCAGCAACAGGCAGTTATGACACGAACGTCCCTCAGCTCGCACAATACCCCGCGCGCGCGGAATCCGGTCGAGAAATTCGGGTAAATGCAGAGGGATTTTTCGCCGAAAACCTAACCCTTTTGGAGTAGTGTCCGACGACCCTTTTTATGGGCGACTTTGATATTTGCTATCGGGATTCGTAGGGTCCATCAACTATAAATTCGCTCTTCATGAGACGATGGTTCTATTTGGCACAGGGCATTTTAATGGCGCCCCAGCTTTCAAATTCAGACTACTGGAAATGCCAAAATCTAAGTATCGATATTAGTGCAGGAATTCGGGCAACTTGTCGCTCATATAGAGCGATTTCGACCTGCTACACGATTTTCGACGCTAAATCTCAGGATGTAAAATTTTCATGGAATTCCATTTTGACAACATGTTTCGGCAAAGTTATGCGGCCGCCATGAAAGCCAAAGTCGCATTAATAGCGCTCTTAATGCTGTCTGCATGCCAAACGGAAGACAGCGACATACGAGACGCCCGGGAATATGCCGTTTCGCTCACAAAAGAAGCGATGTGCAAGAAAGACGGTAAAGCCGAAGCCATATCCGAGATCGCCGCGACCGCAGCGGCAGCTCCGGCCGCGAAAGTCGACGAAACAGTCTATGAGGTCGCGCGTCGTATCGAACAGCAGGGCTGCGACAAGATCATCAAGAAAAACGCGAAGCGTTGGGGGAGTGGTTAGATCTCGCCCGAAGAACGATCATGCTTCCGTTGCGCGATATGTTCAGCGGTTTCGGCCCGTAGTTCGTAGGTCGTGCGTAGGTCGCTTTTTGGACTTTTATTGAACCAAAGAACTTTCAGTAGGAAAACTCCGAAATCGGAACTTGGGACAGCTTGGGAAGTCTGTGGGTTAATCCACTAATGCCAACAAAATATCTGCAAAATCGTTGGTAATCCTTACCTTCCGGCCGTGTTTCCCTTGCTTTGGTAATGACGAGGTCGGGAGTTCAATCCTCCCCAGCAGCACCATCCTTTTGAACAGGGAATCCCCAAATTATATGCGAATGCGCCTTCCCGTTGGGAGGGGTCCCAACTGTCCATGGCAATGGCCATAATTAGGATTCCATGTTGACCGGGTCAGGTGTCGATCTTTAGTCGGTATGCAAGCTGTCGTTCTTCGGGCTATGTAGCGTTGCGTTCAGCGATTGTAACAATTGATCCGATAGAGGCGACGCCTCAGAAAACAGCCAAATTCTCTAAAGTTTCGTGAAGTTTTGTCGTCATTGATTGGGCGAGCCCGGTCGCTCGCGTGACCAAAAGGGGGCTGAATTGCATGAAGGGCATCATCTTTAATGTCGTCGAAGAGGTCGTGCATGACCGTTACGGCTCCGATGCGTGGGACGCTATGCTGGCGGCAACAGGATTGGATGGCGCATATACATCGCTTGGTAGCTATCCAGACGAAGAACTGACCGCACTTGTCGGCGCGGCATGCGCGATGACCAAAGCCACCGCGCCTGAAATACTGCGCGCGTTAGGCACGGGTGCGATGCCCCGCCTGCACGAACGCTATCCCGTCTTTTTCGAGGCCGCGCTCAACGCCCGCGCGTTCATTCTTAGCCTCAACTCAATCATCCATCCCGAAGTGCGCAAGCTTTATTCCGGAGCAGGATGCCCCCATTTTCACTTCGCCGATCAGGATGGCGTGCTAACCATGGGATATAATTCCCCGCGCAAATTGTGCCATCTGGCGCATGGGTTCATTGATGGCCTCGCCACCATTTTCGGCGAAACGATTCTTGTCGAACAGCCGCGGTGCATGCATGATGGCGATGCATCATGTCAGCTGCGTCTGACCTGGCAATGAGCTTCCAGCCGGGCTCCGATACCTTCGATGTTTTAAGTTCGGACCAAAAAATCGCGCGGCTCGAGCGCGCACTGATGCGCGAACGTCGCGCAAGACTCGACGCCGAATCTATCGCTGAACGAGGCCTGCGCGAATCCTATCTTGCGCGCAGCCGACTTGAACTGCTCAACCGTATTGCCACGGTCGCAAATGACTCGAACGATCCTATAGCCACCCTGCGACTGGCGGCAGAGGAAATCTGCCTCGTGACGGGCTGGGCGATCGGGCATGTTCTAATCCGTGCCGGAGACGTCGGAGACGTGCGGCTTGAAGGTACGGACATCTGGTTTGCACATGACCCTGACCTGATGTTCCCATTTGCGGATGCCTCAAATAGACTTGTTGCATGGCCCTGCGCGTCACCACCGGGTCGACTCTTCATCAACCCGCACCCCATCTGGACGCCCGATATACATGCTCTGCCAGGCTTCACGCGGTCCGACCTTGCTTTGCGGTCACAGCTCCGCGCGGGAGTGGCAGCCCCGGTTTTGATGGGCCAAGAACTGGTCGCGGCAATCGAGTTTTTCGCGACCGACACCCTTGCTCCCGATCCCGAATTGCTCGAACTGCTCGTGCAAGTCGGCACGCAGGCAGGGCGTGTCTTCAAGCGGCAGCATCACGCCCGCCGCTTACTCGAAAGCGCGACGCGTGATCCTCTGACGGGTTTACCCAACCGAACATTGTTCGAGGCTCGGTTGGCCGAGTTGTTCGAGGCGCTAAGCAACAAAGAAAAAACGTCGCTTTCGCTGATCTATATCGATCTTGATGGCTTCAAACTGGTCAATGATACGATGGGCCATCAGGCGGGTGATCAACTGCTCGTTGCCATGGCCAGTCGCCTCCGTGACGTCGTCAAAAAAATAGAGGGCCATTTTCCCGAAGCAGAAATTATGCTCGCCCGGATGGGCGGCGACGAGTTCACGGTGTTGGTCAGCTCCGCAGCGAATGTTGTGGTTGCCGAATTGCTCGCCGAAAAAATTCATGTCCGCCTGCATCCGGTCCACCGTGTCAACGATAACGATTTGCGAGCATCGGCCAGTGTAGGCATTGCCCATATGGACGAAACCTATACCTCGCCCGAAGTGTTGATGCGCGATGCCGACGTTGCGATGTACGAAGCAAAATATCAGGGAAAGCTCGGTATAGGGCCACGAACAGTGTCGTTCGATGCAACGATGCGTGCCGAAGCGTTAACGCGGCTGGAGCTGCAGTCGGCATTGCGACAGGCTATCGAGCAGCGGGCCTTCGAATTACACTACCAGCCGATCGTCCAGTTGAACGAGCGCAATATTGTAGGGTTCGAAGCATTACTGCGCTGGCCGCAGCCCAATGGTGACTACACGGCCCCTGACATCTTTATTCCCGTCGCAGAAGAATGCGGTCTCATCGTGCCGCTTGGGACATGGGTGTTTCGTGAAGCCTGTCGTACAGCAGCCCGATGGAGTGCAGAAACCGGTGGTGATCGAATTTTTTTCATCAGCGTGAACGTCGCACCCAACCAGTTCCAGCAGCCCAATTTCATCGATCTTGTCCGCGATATCTTGATGGAGACGGGCGCCCACCCACGCACAATCGCCATCGAACTCACCGAAAGTGCCGCTGTGATCAACCCGATCCGCACCGCACATATGCTTGAAGAACTACGCGCCATGGGCGTGCGTGTCAGCCTCGACGATTTCGGGACAGGATATTCGTCGCTTGCGCATCTGCAGGTCATGCCGTTCGATGCGCTAAAGATTGACGGGTCATTTGTCATGAACCAGGACGAAACCAATACCAATTGGACGATCGTCAAAGCCATGACGAGTATGGCAGATGCCATGGATTTGCGGGTTGTGGCCGAAGGGATTGAAACCGAGTTCCAGCGGTCGCGGCTGCAAGAAATCGGCTGCAAATTCGGGCAAGGCTGGCTGTTTGATCGGGCGCTGCCGGAAGCTGATGCGCTAGCCTTGCTGAAGAGCGTTAATATTGCCGGTGATATGTCTTCGGAGCCTCAAATACAACCGCAGGTCCATAAAGGGTTGGGTGCCACGAACGGTTCCAACAGCGGCGTCTCTAGCTGACACCGGCGCTCACATGTCCGCTTTCTCAAACATGATGCGGCATGCGGCTATTTGATTGCTATGACGCGGCCTGTTCCGTCAGAAATGAGCGAACTGCGGGGTCTTCGGTCAGTGCAATAGCTGTGTCGAATGCTTTGCCCGCAGCTTGTCGATCACCAGTCGCTTTGGCCACAAAGGCTGTCGTGACCCAATAGGGCTGATAACGCGCCGTTTGGGCTGCGGGCAGCGCTTCCAGTGCTTCGCGCGCTAATTGTGCCTGGCCCGCTTCAAGCAGCATCGCGGCCCGGCTGACCACGTTGCCGACCGTAGGGCATTGCGTCACAAGAAGGTCGTACAGCGTTAACAATGCGGCATGGTTGGTTGCCCCGGTCATTGCGCGTTGGACATGGACGGATTGGATCGCAGCCTCGCATTGATAGCGCCCGAACGTCGCGGCCTGCGATGCAATCGTGAGCCATTGCTCAGCCTCGATGATCATGTCACGCGACCATTTTCCGCTGTCCTGCTCGCTTAACGGAACGAACCGCCCTTTCGCATCGCGGCGAGCATCCTTTCGCGCATGGCAGTATAGCATAAGCGCGAGCAACCCTTTCGGCTCTGGCTCGTCCGGCAACAGCGATACTATCAGCCTTCCGAGATAGATTGCTTCTTCTGCCAGACCTTGCTCGCCCTCTGCGGCGCCGGGCAGATCATCCCAAGCCGCACCAAAGGCCGCATAAATGGCGTTGAGTACATAAGCCAAACGGTCGGGCAGCACCTCGGCATCGGGAATAGCAAAACGCAATCCGCTGTCGCGGATTTTGGATTTGGCCCGCACCAGCCGCTGACCCATGGCAGCTGGCGAAACCAGAAAAGCCGAACCGATCCGCTCGGCATCCAATCCAAGCACGATCTGCAGCATCAAAGGCGTTCTTACGGACTCGTCAATCGCCGGATGCGCGCAGACAAACAGCAACTTTAGACGCTCGTCGGGTAAGTCCTGTTGCATTTGCACAAGCTCATCATGACGCCGCTCAATTTCTTCGACCGCGCCGTCGCGGACCTTCAGATGGCGGGCAATGTTCCGCTGGCTGTTGCGCGCGGTCGTCAGCAGCCATGCGTCGGGGTTGTCGGGAACGCCGCGGTCGGGCCAATTCTTCAGTGCAGCGACGAAGGCCTCCGACAAGGCATCTTCAGCTGCAGATATGTCGCGCGAACCGGATGCCAGTATCGCCAACAACCGCCCATAAGACGTGCGCGCCGCCAGCTCGGATGTGCGGCGCGCATCCTTTTCCATCAATCTGCCTGTGTCATCGTTGCAAAACCGGCCGCACCTCGACCGAGCCGTTCGTCACGCAAGGTGCTTTGGCCGCCCATTCGAGCGCAGTGTCGAGATCGGGTACTTCAATCACGACATAGCCGCCCAGTTGCTCTTTCGCATCCGCAAAGGGGCCGTCCTGAACATGGCGCTGGCCGTCGCGAATTCGAAGCGTGGTCGCGGTGTGCGGCGGTTGCAGTCCGTCGCCGTTCACGATCAGTCCCGCCTGCCCCATCGCGCCCATATAGGCGCTCCAACCGCCCCAATAGGCGCTGGCAGCTTCGGGATGGTTGCGCTTTTCAAACTCGTCAGCGGTTTCGGTGTAAATGAGCATATATTGCATGGTGAATTCCTTGTCTGTTGAATGATGTAAACAAGCCGGAAATGCAATCCGACGTTGGGCGTTTCTCAGTAAAGCGCGGACTGCTTTTCAATCCATCGCGCCAACCACAGCAGGCCAGCAGCAATAAGGACAACGCAGGTCAATATGATCACCTGCGAACTGCCCATGATGGCAAATACGCCTTCGGTGATGTCGCCAATATAGAGGACAACATATCCCGCGAGCGACACAGCAAACACGGCTACCGATTGCTTTCGGCGAAGCAATAGCAGGGCCGAACCCAGCAATCCGCCGAACACCCCGATAGCAAAGGCGATATTCATCCAGACGGGTAAACCGAAATACAGCTTCGCCTGCGCCTCGGTCATGCCCGACATCATAAGGCCTTCTTGCGTGGCCAACGCGGTGCCGAGGAACTGCGCTACGCCGAACATATTCCACGCGAAGCCTAAACCTGCGCAGATCCAGAACCATTTCGGCAGGGCTGTGGTCCGTGCTGATATATTCATGGTCTTGTCCTTTCTGTCGATGAAGAACACGCCCTATTGCGGTCCATCGTTGCCATGACACTTGGGGACACGGGATTTCGACATGAGGGCGGAAAATAATTGCCGGCCAAATTTTCGAGGGGACGGATGGTCGTTTTTGATTGTGCGCACTGGTCGACCAAGGCCCGGAATTTGAGCGTGAGTGGCCCGCCTTCCGTTGGTCACTTTTCAGGGTCATATTGGCCGACAGCATTTTCAGAAGAAAAATTCCTGTAGGAGCGATTTCGGCCGCAGCTCGTGGTAGGCGCGACTACGGCCCTGATGGGATCAGGGTGATGTCGGTTTGCCGTCCATCGATGTAGCGAACGCTTTTGCCATCAAAATACGCGTTCTCTTCGGTCCGGAAATCTACGCGCTGGCCGCCCCATTCGGGCACAGCAGCATAAGATGTAAGTTCGATTGACCACGCAGTATTGGAGTTGATGAGCCCACTGCCGCGTGGATCGGCGTTCTGATTGTCCCAGAAACCGATGGACGGCCCCGCGCCATGACCATGCAGGCCAATCGGGTGCGTGTAAATCGATGGATCGAGTCCCGCAGCGACCGCTTCCTTGCGGGCCAGTGCCAAGACTTCATTCCCGCTGCGCCCGACCGCGAAATGACGGGTCAGTATATCCTGCACACGGTTGCTGTTCGCCAGTCCCTGCCGAAGACCAGCAGGCGCCTTGCTCTCGCCCGGCTTCAACACATAAGCGAGGTGCTGCGTATCGGTGTTAAGCCGCAGGTAGGTGATGCCGAAATCTGTCCACAGCAGATCGCCGGGCTGGATCACCACGGCGCCTTCGAGCATGCCCTTCGCGCCTTCGCGCTGGATCGCGACCGAAGGATGGAACAATGGTTCGAGACCAAGCTGAAGCAGCCGGTCGCGATACCACCACTGCACTTGCTCTGCTGTTGTCACTCCGGGGGTTATAACCGCGCGCGAAAACGCTTCGCCAATCACCGAATGAGCGGTGCGTACAATTGCGGGATACAGTTCCATCTCGGACGGAACGCGGGTCTCGAGCCAACGAATTGCGAGGGCTTCGCCGCTGACAACCCGCTGGCGCAAAGGGGCCGACAGCGCTGAAACGAACTTATCATACTGGCTTAGCGTCATGCCGTCCGCAAACTGATAAAGATCGGACGTGTTGATTGCAATTTTGGCCGGGTCGCGCGCCGCAATGATGTCTGCGACAGCCTGCCACTGATCAGGCTGCTTGCCCGGGTCCCAAACGGGCGCGAACAACCCGCCAAGCCCGTAGCGGCTTACGGTTAGACGTTCGATCGGTTTTCCATCGCCCGGATCGTGGAAGATCAGGATAGTCCGGCGCCGTGCGTGCATATTCTCTGCGTCGAGCATCGAAGCAACCACCGGCTCTTCAAAATATTCACGGGCAACAAGCAACCATAAATCAACGCCCTGTTCACGCATTATTGCCGGGATGATCGTATCCAGCCGCTCGGCCAATATGCGGTTTTCGGTGATCGCTCTTTCGCGGGGTTTCAATAATTGAGGCAGCAAGGGCGCCTCTACTTCGGTCTCGCTGAATTCAATAGGCGCAGCCGCGGCCGCAGCGGGTAGTCCCACAAACGCCGCAAGCAGTGCCGCTCCCGATATTATGAAATGTCCCATCTTGCCCCCACACAACCATATTGAGGATCAACACTGCCCCGCCGCCGCACCGGGATCAAGCGCGGTGTGCGCTGTGCGCGCAGTCGGAGCGTTTAATTCGGTGCATCTTGCCAATGATAGGTGGGTGGCGGCGGCTGCCGTCGCCGCGCTCTCGGGTGCGGCATGGGTCAGGGTTTCGTGAAAGATGTTCCAGTCCGATATGCCATGTGGCCTGACCCGCTCGACAATGAGTCGATGGCTGTTGGGCAAGGGCAAACCCATGCGGCGATGGTAGTGATAGAAGCCAACTTCGAACGTATCGAAAATGTTCGGGGTCGCGGCCGAATTGCGGCAGACCCCCTGCATGTCGCCGGACAGTAGTTGTTGGGAAAGCAGCTCCATGGCTGCCACATAACGTCCGGCCTGCCGTGCATAGACATCGACACCCTGGTTCCAGGCAATTTCGGCTGAATGTAACGCGGATGCGAGGGCATATTGCGCATGGTGACCATTGTCGCGGCAGCTTTCCTGCGTCAATCCATCAACCCAGCGCACCGGGTGCGACCAGAAGGCTTCACTGTCGCCGCCATCACCTTCAATCGGGCGAGGCTTGCCATCCGATTGCAAATAGAAATAGGCCTCGCTGCGTCGTTCCAATCGTTGAACGCCCAGATCGAATGCGACCCTGTCTTCATTGAAAACGGCGATCGCGAGTAGGGCATTGACCTGCGTGAGATCGACATTGCCATTCCACGGGCTCGCACGCACCAAATGCGGATAAAAGCTGCGCCGAAACATCGCTTGCAAGGCTGCTTTCTGCTCATCGGACCAATCCGGGTGGTCCCGCATGATTTCCGCGGCTTCCCCCAGCAAAGAACCGAGCCACCCTGCGAGCAGTTTGTCCTGATCCGTACCGCCGGTGAAACCCGAAAAGCTGGCCCAGCCATTAAGCAAGCGCAGCGCCTCCCGCCCATGGCGTTCCGAGCCGTTCAATCGCCAGACAAGCGCATGGGCATACACGCTGTTCGAGTTGCGTTTTGATGCGTCGGCCTGTTTGTCATCGCGCGAGTTGATGTGGTTGATGGCCGACAGGTCAGAAACTGCCAATATGCTCACCTCACGCAACGAACTACTCCACGGTTCCCGGCCAAGCGCAATCTGCGCCTTCACGTCATCCAGACGGTCGGCGCTGTTCATCGCACCCGGATGCACGAAACCCTCTTTCGCCACTGCACCAACAGGCAAGACGAGCAACAGCAGCGCCACCGCCCAGGATCTGGCCATCCTTGCTATTGGACCCGTCTGTTGCAATTTCGACATAATATGACCTTGAAACAATGGGCCAAAGGTACGGATTCATGTCTTTAAGTCAAATTGTAGCTCGCATCGTGCCGTGCATGCCGAAGAACAGCTGTGCCTCGCCTATGTCGCCGGTAGCCCTATCGCAAAAGCGAATTGATCAGACTTATGTCATCCGCAGTTCCCGTCCACACCGCCCTGAAAGTGCCTTTGTTCCCGAATAGCGCGCGGGCTATCCCGGATATTCCTTCGCTTTTCCAGAGTCTCTGCAAATAATCGCGCATCGGATCATTGACGTCATGACCATAGTCGATGAGGAGATGGTGAAATCCAATCTGGCCGAACAGATCGTGAAGTGGTGGATGCCCAACCGTTGCTCGGCAACAGTCGCGAAAAAATCGCAGCCTACTTCACCGCGGAACGCCTTTCCACCTACCCAAATGTGGATGGAATCATTGCCTTCAGCCGTATGTCTGGCTGCGGGATGGCAAAGGGGGGCGCGGCATCGACAATCTGCCACGGACAATCACCGGCTATGCCCGGCACCCCAATTTCGCTTCGGTCCCGCTCGTCGGAGTCGGCTGCGAAGTGAATCAGATCGAACCGATATAAAGCTCGCGTCCAATGCGACCCTTGCCCGCAATATGTCTGACGATATTGATATAGATTGCAGCGACGTTTTGGACGGAACCTCGCTAGACACCATGGGTAGTCGGATTTTCGGTGTAATATTGCAAACAGCTAGCGGTAGGCCGACTGCGTCCGAATGTTTCGGTCTTGGCGAGAGCGAATGGGTGCCCTGGGTTCCGGGAGCGATGTACTAGAGCCAGCGCCACGCCAATCCCACCTCCTGTGTTAAAGCACATTGCCACACAACGGCCGCATCTTGCTCGTCGGTTGACGTCATATCGACTTTGTTGGATATATTTTATCGTACATTGTGTTGTGGGGAAACACCGTTGAATTTTGTGGCCGAATTCGTTGCAACACAGCCAATGCTCCTCATCGCGGCGCTGATTTTTGGTGCGCTGCTTATCGCGGGGTATTTGGGCAGCACTCTGCGAAAATGGCTGCAAAAGAAGCGTAGTGCATCAGGTGCGGAAGCAACAGGCATCGACTATGTGTTGACCAGCGTATTTGCATTGCTGGGCCTGCTGATCGCGTTCACATTCAGCCTAACCCTTGATCGTTATGAAACCCGGCGCGACCTTGTGGTGCAGGAGGCGAACGCCATTGGCACAGCACATATCAGATCGGCTTTTGCTTCTGATTTGCACCGGACAGAATTACGCGCCCTTTTGGAAACCTACGCTAAAAAGCGGCTCGAATATGGAAATGCGCCGCTCAACGATAGAACCGAGTTTGCACAAGAGTCGGCTGAATTACGGACAAAGCTGATTGGTGTGGGCATCAGCGCCAGCCAGAGTGTTTCCATAGCTACGATGGCACCTTCGCTTATCAGTAGCGTCAATGATGTGGTAGATATTGGCAGTGAACGCGAGGCTGTCAGTCTTGCGCGAATTCCTGAAAGCGTCGTCCATATGTTGCTGGGTTATACGATGATCTCAGCCTTTCTACTGGGCTACTCTCAACTCCATGCAAGCACGCCGCAACAACTGGCAAACAAGATGCTGTTTATCCTTTTGACCTTGGCTCTGGTGTCGATTTTCGACCTGGACCGACCAGCAACAGGCGCGATCAGGGTCAGTCAGCAGCCAATGGTCGAACTGATAGCCAGCTTTCGAAATTAGGCATCAAACCCAGTTCGCCTGATTTTGGCGCTTCCGGGGCGATGTGATTTTCGGAACGGATGTCGACAACACAGCCCCTAAATGCCAAGCGGCACCGTTATTCCGGCCAATCAATTTCTCCAGCGTCGGTCAGAAGCTTTAACATAACAGCCGCTCCGCACTGTTGGGATTTCGCCGTCGCGCTCCACTTTCGATCGGCAATATATTTGCCGCGTTCATAATGGTTGGAAAAGCTCCATAGATAGGGCGATGCGACCCCGTAACGACGATATCCAAAACCGTTATACGCTTCCAGCCGATACAGTGTTCTTTCAAGCGACCAGTCTTTCTGGTCGGCAAACCCTAACAGACGCAAGGCATCGCGCGCGCTGGATTCCCAGTCGGATGGAGGCAACCATTTCGTTGGTCGTCCGGCCGGCACCTGCCGGGTGCGGGCGGTCAGTGGAAAGTCGCCATTGTGTAAATGCGCCCTAAAGTTGAAACTCGATTCCAGCGCATGGCAAACCGCAATGAAATACCACGGCACGCCGGTATTGTCCGAAACAGACTGGTAACGTGGCTTTGACTTTTGCATCATCTCGCGATGCCAGTCAGTGCTATCTCGATATTCCTGCCGCACAACGGCCGAGTGGAACAACCGTGCGTACTCGACTTTCAGGCTCAGAAAATCTTTGGATTTACTGAGTGGTGCATTTGTATCGGAATCGTTTTGCTCGTCCGATGGCTTTGTCAATTCGGGAAGCGGAATCTGGTTCGCCGTTGCTTGCGCCATCGACAAATAACTATGCGCAAATCGGCCTTCTTGTTGTGAAAGCGAGATCGAGATCGGAAAGTTAAGAAGCGCCTCCGGCAATTC
Source organism: Sphingopyxis sp. (assembly GCA_013823985.1). Taxonomy (GTDB): domain Bacteria; phylum Pseudomonadota; class Alphaproteobacteria; order Sphingomonadales; family Sphingomonadaceae; genus Sphingorhabdus_B. The sequence continues at coordinate 19,833 of PNNB01000070.1, read as the reverse complement.
ACGCTGTGTTGCATGTAATTCGGCAAGCAAAGACCCCGCTTCATCCGCAAGGCCAAGGTCAACCAGTTCACTTCGGTCGATCAAGGCCACCAGCCGGGGCAGAACGAGTTGGTAGATTGACGTTTCGGTGGCAAACACCCTCTCGCCTTTGCGGCGCTGTAACGGCGATTCTGCGAGACCCTTTCGATCCGCATCAGCTTCCAGCCGGATGATCTTTTCGACCGTGGTTGCAATGCTCAAAGGCTTTGCGGGAATGAACTGCATCAGGGAATTCGGGACTTTAATGCCGAATATATCCCGTTCCTGTGCAAAGGCAGGCCCTCCGATCAAACCGAGCAGAGCGGCTTTCAAAAAATCGCGTTTGCGTAACCCGTTTTCACCCATCGAGTCGCCCCCAGACCGTTCTTTTAACAAGAGGGACAAGTCAGGTCGAATCAATCGCTCTTTTTACCGTAACACGAAGCGTGAGGCGGTGCGTCGATTCTGGTCGGCCCCTTAACTGTTTTGCGGTGCTTTAGCCTCGGGAAACAGTGGCCACGCCAGTTGCTGTCCTAAAGTCGCCTCCGGTAAATTTTCTACCCCATAGCTTTGTGGATAGGTGCGCGTAATTTTTGCGGTGCCGAACAGCACATCCCAGAAGAAGAGCAGATTTCCGAAATTGCCTTTATAGTTCACTGCCGGGTCGCTGGTGTGACGACCGTGATGGGCATGATGGGTGGCAGGCGTCGATATGGTCCGTTCAACCACCCACATGACGGGCGAGAGCCATTTGATTTTGAGCAACTTCGAGTCCCAGGCCACATCGCTATGCGCACCAATGATCACAAGTTGCTTCACGACAACATAGCCCGCATAAACCCATCCCAAGCCCATGTAGACCAACACTGCCGAAAACCAGATGCTGGGCATTAAAGCATAATAAAATATGTTGTTCCGGTACACCAAACGAATGCTCATATAGCGGGCATTATGGTGGGCACGGTGCATATTATAGAGCCATGCGAAGCTGTGCGATGCACGGTGCTGCCAATATTGCATCATGTCGTCGAGGATCAGAAATAGCCCGATCGCGACGAAGATATTGATGCCTGACAACATCCCCCGCCACTCAGGGCGAAACGTTCCAAGTGCAAAGTCCACAAATATGAGAATGGCGGGTTGGGTAACGACCAGCAGCAATATTGTGCTGACGAGTTCGACAATGCCATCGTCACGGGTCTGTTCATTTTTCGAGAAAAGGCGGGTCCGAAAAAGCTCGAGCAAGCCAAAGGCAACATAAATGGTAATGACGGCATAGGTTGAAATAGGCATCGCCGTTTAAACCCTCTCTCTATACATTGTCGGATGCCTGCAGATTTAACGCGCGGTCAAATTCAAATGCTGCTCGCCCAACTTCCCCCCATTCGTGCAGTTCATATGCCGGAACTGCTCACACCGTTTTTCCGATAGATCAAAGATGCGAAACTATATGTCATCTAGATTACATTTGAAGAATGGCAGTGCAAAAACGCGTTCTGGTCAATCACGCGCCTATGCGAGCACAAGCACATTGTCTTTTCGTGTAAGTGCACGGTCGGTTCTTGTCGCCAACATCGCCCGCCCCCCGGTACGATCCAGAAGTTCGTCGAGCCGCTCGGCATTAGCGCCCGAGAGCCCATCGGCCAGAGTCTGAGCGCGATTGAAATGCCATAGCGAGTGGGGATTGCTAGCACGTTCCATCATCACGTCACGCCATGGATATTGTATCCATCCCACGGTCGGATGCACATTTCGGCTTTCATTATACGAGACCAGCGTCCCGGGTGCAGGGTCATGACGTTCTTTCACCCAAGCGTTGAAACAGGCGGCATCGGCCGTGAACCCCGGCGTCCAATGTGCGAACACGATCGCGAGGATGGCTTCGAGCGTTGGCGGGATATGATCGTCGCTTGGGAAGCAGTCCAGATATCCTTCATATTCGCCGTCAATGATCTCGGGACTATTCATCCGCTCGGTCCAACGAAACACAGAAGGTGCCGTCGTCTTCATCAGGAACGCAGGTACAGGATCACGTGCCAGATGCGCGTAGAGCGGCGCCATCATGCCAAAGTCGGCGAGGCTGGGTCGACCGCCAAGCAAATAGGGGTGGTGCCGGAAATGCTGCTCCAATGCATCCAGCAGCTCTGCGTAGCTCGCTTCCATCGCAGGAATGACAGCGGGGGTTACGCCAAGACCGGGGAGAAAACCTGAAAAACGTGTCATCAGCTTGCCTGCTGTTTCCAGCCTTCGCTCATGCTCCATCTGGGGCACCGCTCGCGCAAATTCGGTTCGTAAGAACAGCTCCTGTTTTTCACGATAGGACCATCGATAATGCATGGCCAATGGCATCATGTAATTTGATCCGAATGCGTCAAGCATATGCGCTACAAACTGCTGAACAGGACCAGGTGGCGTGAAATCGGGCGCTGTTTCGCGGGACTCGACCAGATCAATAATGGCCGTGGTGTCTTGAACGAGCTCCCCTTCCGGCGTCTCCATCACGGGTATTACTTTATGACCGACCCTTTCCGTAACATCCGTCAGAAAACGGGCATCGGACGCCATAATCTCCCGGAAGGGCACGCGCTTTTTGATCAGATAGGAGCGCACCTTACCTGTATAGAGCGAATGCGGGGTTCCCCAAATGATATATGTCCCTGTCATATCCTCCGCGAAGTCCCTATTCTATCTTTAAGCCGCTAGCATGAACTGCATTACTCGCCCGTCATAGACCACGATTTTGGGGGAACTTGACATCGCGCGCCAATAGCTGTTTGCTCCCGCACAATGGGGAGGGAAATATGGCCAAATGGGTGTCAAGCTCAGCGCTATTTGGCGCGCCGGATTTGGTCGCGAAACTTGGTGGAGACTGGGCTACCCTGCCGGCAGCAGTCGGGCTGGAAATCAGCGAAAGTCTTGAACCGACCAAATTGATCGAAGTTGCTGCACTAACGCGCTTCCTTGCGCTGGCGGCGGAGCAACTGCAATGCCAATCCTTCGGCCTGATGCTATCGCAATATCAAGGCTTTTCCGTGCTGGGATCGCTGGCTCTTCTGCTTGAAAGTGCGGACACAATCGGGGAGTCGCTGCAAGATCTTGCGACTTATTTTCCCGTTTTTACGATGGGCGCACTTATCGCTCTCGTTGAAACAAAGGGAGGGATCGAGGTCAATTACGAGCTCGCCGCTGGCACCGGATTGCCGCATCGGCAAATTACCGAGCTTGGTTTCGGTATCTTGGTGAAAGAAATGCGTCGTCATATTCCCGGATGGGAACCGGAATATATCACGTTCAGACATGCCCCGCCGGATAATAGTTTTCATCATCGGCAATATCTGGGCAAAACAATTCATTATAACGCCGATCGCAATTCGATTTTCATTAAACGCGCCGATTTGGAGAAGCCAACCTGCGTCCGCAGCACAGAAGTGCATTGCGCACTTGCGGCGCAATATAGTGACCTACGCGACGCAACGCCCGGAACCGTCACTGCTGCTGTTGAAACAATCGTCCGTGCTTTCATGGCACATGAGACCGTCAACCTCTCCAAAGCAGCCACCTTGTTGGGTATGTCCCGACGGACGTTGCAGCGTAAGCTGGCCGAAGACGGCACAAGTCTCGCAGAAATAATCGATGCCGTCCGCGCCGATCTTGCCCTATCCTATCTCCAAGAGTCACACCTCAAAGTTACGGAAATAGCTGAAATTTTACAGTTTTCTGAGACAAGCGCGTTATCGCGTGCGGTCGTTCGCTGGTACGGTCATTCGCCGCGTTCCATAAAAGGCGGAGTAGCCGTGACTCTCGACGCCGCCTACCTCAAAGCAGAGCGTAAGCGCGGCTCTGAAAATTGGCGCACTAAGTCAAGTTTACGATCGTGACATCGCTAACATCCCATCTGTCGGGATCGTGACGTAAACTCAAAACTCCCGGCAAATGGCGGTCAACGAACCGCAAATCGAGGGAGAGAGATCATGAAGAAGTTAGGATTATTGGCGGTTTCGTCGTTTGCCATGATAGCCGCAACACCGGCTTTCGCGCAGGACCCGCAGGCCAATGACGAGAATTCCGGCGAAGAACCCATCATTGTTACCGCAACTCTGCGCGCCATGGACGTCCAGGACATTCCATTGGCGGTTACGGCCGTTGCCCCAGAAGCGCTTGAGCGCCAGGGCATTAATGACATCAAAAACCTCGCTTCCATTTCGCCGAGTTTCAACATCCAGTCCTCACAGACCGAGACACAGGGCACCTCAATCAAAATCCGCGGCGTGGGTACGACCGGCAACAATACCGGTTTGGAAAGCTCGGTCGGTGTCTTCATCGATGGCGTGTATCAATCACGCCCCGGTGTGGCCTTGGGCGATCTTGTCGACCTAGAACGATTGGAAATTCTACGTGGGCCGCAAGGGACATTGTTCGGCCGCAACACCTCGGCAGGCGCGCTCAACGTTACAACAAAGCGCCCGAGTCTCTCCGATTTCGAAGGCTTTGTGAATGCCAGCTATGGCAATTACAATTTCATGAATGTGCAGGCAGGTGTGAGCGTTCCGATCGCACAGGATGTCGCTGGCGTTCGGCTTTCAGGCACATGGCGCAAACGCGATGGCTATCTCAAAACACCGGGCGGGATCGAAAGCAATGATCGCGACCGCTATATGTTGCGCGGTCAAGTTTACATCGAGCCAAACGCCGATGTCAGCATCCGACTTCTCGCCGATTACGCGAAAACCGATGAACAATGCTGTCAGGCAGTGATCGTTCGCGAAACCGAACTCGCACCCTTTTCGGCATTCCACGGTCTTGCCAGCGACGGTGTTGATCAATCAGGCATGTCGGCGCTGAATAATCTGTCGGTAAATGCGAAAACCTATCTGAATGGTTCGAAACAATGGGGCTTTTCGGGCGAATTGAAATGGGATTTGGGCGGCGCAAAGCTGACCTATATCGGTTCCTATCGCAAGTTCGACTCCAGCTCGACCACGACGGGTGGTTTCACCAGCAACGATACGTATACGGTAGGAAACGGAGCTCCAACGTCACGCCCCGGCATTTTGCCATCGGGCGACCATATCAAGACCATGACGCATGAGCTGCGCCTTCAAGGCACGGCTTTTAACGACAAGCTAGATTGGTTGATCGGTGGCTTCTACGGCGATGAAAGCATTCGCGCCGACCAGACGATGACTTTGAACGCGGATTTCCAACGCACTGGCGGTGCCTTCAACTTTGGTAGCGCCGCTGGCGTGAACCCCTTGTTTGCATTGACGGCATTGGGCAATCTGGGTGTTCCTGTTAATGCCAATGGCAATTATGCCGAAAACCGCTTTTTGCAGGATGCAAAGAGCTGGTCCATTTTCACACACAATGTGTTCAACATTACAGACCAGTTGAGCCTCACATTGGGCGCACGCTATGTGAAGGAAAACAAGGACGCATCTTTCAATCAGCTTGGTGGTACAACCGGCGCTGGGGCTAGTGCCTGCCAAGCTAGTGTAAATGGCGTTCTTGCTGGAACTGTTCCGGCACCTCTGCGCGCAGGCCTAATCGGGATCAATTGCTTCCCATTTGCCACCTCGGTTAATCTGACCGCACCAGCCGCATTGGGTGGAGGATTGGCCAGTCGCTTGCTCCCGTTACCACGCATATGGTCCGATACGTTCAAGGATGACGAGATCACCTACACAGCGCAGGTTGGCTATAAGCCGAATGAAGATCTGCTCTTCTACGCTGGATATAGCCATGGCTTCAAATCCGGTGGTTTCAACCTTGACCCCCAATCTGCAACCCTGCAGAACTCGGCCGCTATTCTGGCCGGCCTGGCGACAACGCCAACACCGGTCATTGTCGCACCGGTCTATGCGGATCCCAGCTTTAAGTCGGAAAAGGTCAACCAGATCGAAATCGGCGTAAAAGCCACGTTGTTCGGTACGATCAAAGCCAATCTGGCCTTGTTCGACATGAAAATGAGCGATTTCCAAGTGCTCGAATTTACGGGGGTCCAGTTCCTTACTTTTAACGTGAATTCAGCACGCTCGACAGGTGCCGAACTCGAATTATTCGGCAAATTGAGCGATCACATTTCGGCGAATGTGTCGGCGACCTACGCCAATTCGCGCTACCCCAAAGACTGTAACGTCGGTGTAGCTGCGGCCGCACTGGCTTCGGTCAACCGTCTTTGCGGATCGACGCTTACCAACGCTCCCAAATTTGCGGGTGTTGTTGGCCTGACATATGACGGCCCGCTGAACAGTTCCGGCTGGGGATTGCTGATCAACGGCAATATCAACTATTCGGATCGCCGCCGTACCAGCACCATTCCCTTGGACACAAACAACCTGCCGATCCCGCTGGATTATCAGGATGCCTATTTCAAGATGAATGCGCGTATTGGCCTGACCACACCTGACGAACGGTTTACGTTCGAATTATGGGGCACCAATCTGAACAACGAAATCACCCGTGGCGTGACTGCCAACACCCCGCTTCGCGGCGGTGCCGGCACGCGCTCGCGCATCGGTTTCGTTGAAGAACCGCGGATGTATGGCCTGACCGTACGCGCCAAATTCTAAAGCGCGTAAGACCGAACTTATTGAAGTTCGGATGACTAGGTGCGGATTTGAAAGGGAAGGAATTTCTTCTCTCCTCGTCCTTTCAATCCGCCAAAACTGGACGCCATTTCCGTTCGCGGATGGCGTCCCTTTTTATGGGGCGATAGCCAAGGCGCGGCGTCCTTGTTTCGGAAGTCACGCGCCTTGCCTCCGCACCTCCTGTAACCTGTCTATTTTGTCCTATTGCATCGATTTAAATCGCGATATCAATGGACGCCAAAGGGAGGAACTACCATGCGCTTATTGATCGCCGCCGTCCTGCTATGCACGACATCTCCGCTTGCCGCACAGATCGCCACGCCTGACAGGCCCGTCACCGATCCGAAAAGTTTAACCTCGCCATCCAATCCCGAGGCGCGGGCGGTGCCGTTGGATGATATAGGAAATTCACGCTCCGTTGGTAGCACAACCTGGAGTGCCGACGGCAAGCATGTCTACCTTTCCACCAATTTGACCGGGCGCTTCAATATCTGGCGTACCGACGCAGATGGTAGCTGGCCGTTGCAAATGACACAGTCGGACGATTCCCAAGGCGGTCTTGCCGCGTCGCGTGATGGGAAGTGGGTTTACTTCACCCAAGACAATGGGGGTGATGAATATTATGATATTTACCGCGTCCCCACGAGCGGCGGCGCTGTCGAGCGTGTTACGAATACGCCGACATTAAGCGAACGCGGACTTGTTCCCGGACCCGCCAATGGCCTGATGGCACTATCGGTGAAGAAGAAAAGCGAAGCGCAATCCAATGTCGCAACGATCGACAACCTAGGAAATGTCAAACCACTAACCGCCGAGACGGATCCGCAATATGAGTGGTCCCCGCGCCTTTGGGCAGACGGTGGTAAAACCTTGTTCGTGAACCGCGAAAAAGTCGATTCTACAAGCACCGAGATATGGCAGATCGATGTCGCGAGCGGGAAAGCCACACCGGTTCTGGCGAAAGCAAATACCATTTACCGTGTCCAGGATCTGAGCGCAGATGGCCAGTGGCTGGCCGTCACTACCGATGCGGATATCGGACGTCCACGCGCGGGACTCTACAATATTGCTACAAAAAAGTGGAAGTGGTTGAAGCCCATCCCATGGGACCAGCAGGCCATTCGATTTACGCATGACGGCAAGTCCCTGATTGTCGAAAGCAGCGATGATCTGCGTACAATGATGGTGCGCTATGATCTGGCGACGGGGACGGAAACCCCGATGAATCTTCCTGCAGGTTTGAACTTTTCGACAGGGAACGACACACGTTCTCCGGATGGACGCTCGATACTGGTCGTTCATATGGGCGCCAATGTCGCGGGCGAACTTAACCGCTATGATTTAGCGGATGATAGTGTGCGACCCCTGACACAGCTTTCGGTTGCCAGCTTGCGCCCTGAAGTTTTGGCAAAATCAGAAATGGTTACGTACAAAAGCTTTGATGGAACGCTGATCAGCGCATTGGTGACCATGCCAGCCAATTTGAAGCGGGACGGCGGTAATCCGGCCATTGTGCTTCCCCATGGTGGGCCTACAGGCAAAACCGAAGACTATTTCGACGATATAGCCGCAGCGCTCGCAAGTCGGGGCTATATTATCATTGCGCCGAATTTCCGGGGATCAACAGGCTATGGCAAAACCTTCCAGACCGCCAATTACGATGATCTCGGCGGTGGCGATTTGAAGGACACCGTTGCGGCCAAGAATTTCCTGGTCGAAAGTGGCTATGTCGACCCCAAACGTGTCGGTATATTCGGAGGCTCCTATGGCGGCTTCATCACGTTGATGGCGGTTGGAAAGACACCGGATGAGTTTGCCGCCGGTGTGCAATGGTTCGGCATCATCAACTGGCGCACAATGTACCGTGATATGGACGAGGTCCTGAAGGCCTATTTGCGCAGCCTGATGGGCACGCCAGAAGAAAATCCGTCAGGATATGACCGTGCGTCGCCATTGACCTATATTAAAAACGCCAAGGCCCCGCTGCTCACCATTCAGGGCGAGAACGATATCCGTGTCCCGCGCGGCCAAGCCCAAGAGGTCCACGACATTTTGAAGGCGAAGGGAAATATCGTTGAAACCGTCTACTACCCTGCCGAAGGACATGGTTTCCGTAAAAAGGAAAACCAGATCGATTCTCTGCGCCGTACGGTTGAATGGTTCGACAAATATCTGAAACCGAAATGAAGGCTACATCCCCCGCTTATGCAGCGACATTCGCTGAACTTTGTTAGGCTTTCCAATTACGCATACGCGTGGCACAATCCATCGAAACTTCGAAGGAGCATGCGATGGGGAAAATTGACAAGCGGTTCCTAGGCGTAGGCATTGCTCTCGGTGTCGGGCTGGGCGTGGCAACCGGCAACACCGCGCTCGGCCTATGTTTAGGTATTGTATTCGGTTTGGTTGTTGGCCGCTTCAAGGCAAAAGGCGAACCTTGACCGGTTCATTCTAGCTCAGCGCGTCGCGACCCAGTTGAACAAGAAGTTGCGATGCTCAGCCCAAGTCTGGCCTTCAACTTTGTCGCCAACCAGACAGGCTGCGCTGTGATAGGGTCCGACACCGTCGGTGGTGCGGAAACTGACGCAGGTTCTGCCGCGATCATTTTTCCAGCGGCCACCTTCTATAGTGCTTTCATAAAAACTGCCCTGCACACTGCCGTCGGCTTTCAGATCCAGAACCATGGGTTTGGTGTACGGCTTGCCTGGTTCCGATGAAAGATCAACCGTCCACGTCCCGCTCAATTGCGGCGCATCTGCGGACACTGCTGTGGCAAAAAGGCAGGCTGAAACAAAAAGACCGAAAACGCGCATCAACATTCTCCTCAACTGCTGCATGCTGCTTTAATGCACTGCATGCAGATAGGTAACGGTAAATGCAGTTACGATTTCCGATTTGAAGTGGATGCGCGCGCCGTGACCGGACAAGAAAAAAAGGGTGGGACATGCCCACCCTTAGATTATTTAAAGGCCATCGAGCCCTTTGCTAACCAGAATATTCACTGACACGCGGCGATTTTGCGCCTTGCCTTCTTCTGTGTCGTTGCTTGCCAACGGATCGGACTCAGCCATCCCGGTCGGGGTCAACATGCGGTAGGGCTTCCAGCGGCAGGCCTGCTGTAGATAGTTGATAACACTGCTGGCGCGCTTTTCGCTCAACGTCTGGTTATATTCTTCGTCGCCCACAGAGTCGGTGTAGCCCACGACTAGCATCAGTGCATTGTCGGTTGCTTCTGCCGCAGCGGCTGTCGAGCAAAGTTCTTGCTTTGCACTTGGCGACAAGGAATATTTGCCCGTATCGAAGTACACGTTGGTCGTACCTTTGATATTATACTTGTCGATGTCGCCCATACGACCGCGCAAAGCTTCAGTTGCAGCGGTTTGCTCTTCAAACTGCTGGGCCGTGCCGTTACGGATCATGGTGGCCGTTTTTAGATCGTTGTTGCGGAAGGTGATCTGGCTCGCGATCAGACCTGCGCCTGACTGCCATGTCTTAATGGTCACAGGCAGACCGTTCAACAATGCGTTCGATGTCAGCTTGTTCTTGCTGCTCAATAGCCCACTGCCAGACTTGATTTTCGTAGCTTCATTAATCGAAATAATGGTCGCATTGCCATCGGCTGTAGTAATCTTCAACTTGTCACCGCTCCGGGCCGTGATGATACCCTTAACGTCGGGCCCTTTGACCATCACCGGCATTTCCTGGGTGACAGGACCATCTACTACGATGGTTGGGTCGTTCGACTGCGCAGACAGACTACCCGATGCAGCTAATGTTGCCACGGCAAGCAGGACGGGAAATCCCGTCCTATTGGAAATTACGTTCATTTATTCACTCCTTCAAACGGCTAATGCCTCATCATACCCTTGGATTTAGCCTGTTGATTCCATCCTTTCTGTCGGATGAACACGATTGCATTTGGCCCCGTGTTTGCGGTTAGCACGGCCTCATCGTGCGACGAACCGTTGCGGCCAATTGAAGCTAGGATGAGAATTACCTTACGAAATTGTGATTATTTAAGGTTGGGATTTGCGCTGTGCGCGACCTGAACCTAACAATTTCTACGCACTGGCGCGCTTTTAAAAGTCTAAACCAAGCTGCAAATTGACCCTCGGATCATCTGTGCTGAAAATCGCTCCAGAAGTGTAAACAGGCGCAGCGGCTTCGACTTGCACGTCAAACATACCCAATCCTGCGCGAATACCTGTCCCGGCTGAAACCAGCGTTCCAGTGCCGTAGCCGTTCCGGAAATTGCTCACATGCCCACCGTCTATAAAGACATAGGGCTGCAGCCGTCGGATCCAGCTTTTGGATTTTGTATATTCATATCCGAGCTCGGCCAGCGCCAACACACCGTTGTCACCCGAACGCTCGTAAAAATCAAAAGCGCGCCCGGTGTAGGCGCCGCCCAATCCCATTTCTTCCGAAGACAAAAGAGGGTCAGCGGAATATTGTCCCGATACAGCCATCCTCAACGTCATGTTGCCGGCAACATAGCCAGACCAGTTGGCCCAGGCCCGTGCCAGAGTAAATGTGCCATCAGCGTCCGCACGCGACGAAAACAGATCAGCGGCCCCGTTTGCACCAAAGATCCCCAAACCTTGACGTAGTTGGGCTCCAGTACGCAACCAACCATTGCCCAACCGGTACGACGATGAAAGTCCGACGGATAAGGTAACGACAGTGTCGCTTTGTAGAACCGCACCAAAGCTGTCCTGATCAACCTTCAGATATTCGAATTGCCCTTCGGCCCAAAGATTGGCGGTGCGGGACCGGTATACCGGATGATTGACCGAAAGCGAGGCGTAACGGCTGCCCGCATTGCGCTTGCCGAAGCCGGAGCTGGGATCGATATTGCTATCGCTCCATGCGGTTGCGATTTCGGCCCGGGTACCGTTCGTGCCTAGACCAACGCCGTACAAAACGCTTGCCGCCAGAAGTTCCTGTGGTTCGGCTGGATTGGTCCGGAACGTGACGTTCAGAGAGTCGGAGTCCTCCAATAGCGCCACAGCTTCAACGCTGAGGCGCGCGCGCAATGGACCGATTTTGTTGGAACCGAAATTGTCGATGACGAACTGGCTACTGGTCTTTTTGCGTTGCTGCACCCGAACAACCAGTACACGCGTACCGCCTTCGTTTATGAGTTCGGTCTGCTTCACAATGATCTGCGGAACATTATTTGCGAGCATGAGACGGCGTTCCAACTCGTGCTGCATGACAGTTTGCCCCACGAGCGGTTCAAGTAACTGGCGGAGTGCTTTGTTCGAGGAACCTTCGATCCTCACTTTGTCAATTGAACCCGCATCCAGCTTGATACGGACGATGCCCAACTCGATTTGCTGTTCAGGGACATAGGCGTTGGCGAGAACCATGCCCTGAGACCGGGCTATTTGGGCAATTTCCTGCGCTAGTTTTGCCAGGTCTTCGTCGGTCGCGCTGCTACCGAGATAGGGTTCGATGACCCGTTCGAACATGCTGTGATTGACGCTGCTATCTGTTTCGATCAAAACGGAGCCAACGCGAATGCCTTTCCCGGAGTTAGCGGGTAAAGGTTGCTGAGGAATGCCGGCTGCTTCGCTGCGAATCAGTTGCGGCGCTTCGACATTAACTTCGTTGCGCTCAGGCTTATTATCTTTGGTCGCTGCTGGCAGAAATGCGCGCCATTCTCCGTCCGCCGCACCGTTTACTTGTGCGCACAGCTGTGCCGGCGCAATCAAGGCGCCACCTATCGCAAAGTAATAAGAACCATAGAATCTCGTCATTTAGCGTGAAATCAGCCAGATATAAAATAAAATGCGAAGGCTATTCTTAAAGCCAACATGTTGCGTAGCCGTTAATTCCAACGCCCTGAATGTTTACCAGTTCTTAGGCAATTCTCGACGGAGTTTCGTCAGACTTGCTTGTTACAATGTGCCTCTGAAATCGTATCTATGGGGCAAAGCCAGTGCGTAAATATCTCTCCGTCATACAAGCGATGATTATGGCAATAGTTGCACTTTTCGTGCTTTCGACCCCGGCAACGGCGAGCACAAAAGCGTGGCAGATCTCCGAGAGCACTGGGGCCGTTTCGGTTGAATCGAATGGCCAAGTGCGCACCGGCGCGCGCGGAATGTCTTTAAAAGCGGGCGATGCGGTATCTACAGGTTCGACCGGACGGGCGGTTATCGTGCGCGGCGGGGAATATGTTATTGTCAGCCCCAAAAGCCGCGTCCGCATTACCAAACCTGAAGAGACTGGGGCAATCACCCAAATTTTCCAATCGATTGGAAGCGCGCTTTTCAAAATCGAGAAAAAGGAAACACCCCATTTCGGTGTAAAAACCCCATATTTGGCGGCTGTCGTGAAGGGCACCACATTTAACGTAACCGTTACGGCAAATGGCGCGACCGTTCAGGTGACCGAAGGTCGGGTAGAAGTATCGACTCTCGACGGCGGCGCTTCGGACATGATTGTACCCGGCCGAATTGGCAGGGTCGATGCCAACGACCTGAAGCTTTTGAAGGTGATGGGCAACGAAGCAGCAGGTATTCGCTCGTCCTCCGCTTCAGTTATATCGCCCGCAAACGAGAAGTCGGCTACGGAAGCCGAGGCTACAGGCAAGCAAGATGATGAAAGCAAATCGACATCAGACAGCGTCTCAAAAAGCGACAATGCCGGTGCCGCGTCCGCAACTGCCGATTCAAATTCGAAATCGGAATTTTCAGGAAAGATTGCCGCACCTATCGCTAGCGATCCAGTAAGCCTTGCCCTTGTTACCGGCGGCTTAATCTCGGGCAATCAGGGCGTCATCCGCGACGCGAATGTCACAGGACGGTCAGGTAGCGCTGCCGCAGACAGCAAGACTAACGTTGGCGGCAATGCGGGTGATGCTGCCGTTGGAGCGGTTTCCGGAAGCTGGGGTAATGGTAACGGCGACGCGGCGGGCGGCAACAGCGATACGGCTGGTGGAAATGCTGGCGGAAACAGCGACGCAGCTGGCGGAAATAGCGATGCGGCCGGCGGTAACGCTGGCGGAAACAGCGACGCAGCTGGCGGCAATAGCGATGCGGCCGGTGGCAACGCTGGCGGAAACAGCGACGCAGCTGGCGGCAATAGCGATGCGGCCGGTGGTAACGCTGGTGGAAACAGCGACGCAGCAGGCGGCAACGCCGGTGGGAATGCGGATGCCGCCGGAGGTAAAGCCGACGGTGCGCCTAAGGGCGGCAAAGATGGTGGCAAACCTCCCCGCGCTTAAATTATGGCGCCCCGTTAGCGAACAATCAACGCATTCGGGCTAGAGTAGGCGATAGGCCGTCACATTAATGGCAGCTGTTTAAAGAATAACAGGATTTGCTGCCGCAATGTCAATCCGGTCAACATTGAAAAATGGTCTGGCTAAGACTGGCGTTTCGGCGCGTTTTGGCCGCTCGTTGGCGGTAGGCATCTCGCTCATTCTTGCCGTTGTCATCGGCCTTTACAGTCCGGAAGGACCGGTCGAACAGGTCCTCCATAACGCCCGTGATTCTGTGAATGCAAAGCCTGCTAGCGGCCGCATCCATATCGTCGAAATCGATGCTAAATCGCTTTCAGCTTTGAACAAATGGCCTTGGCCTCGTGGCTATCATGCCCAGTTAATCGACGAACTGGATAAGGCTGGTGTCGAACAAATAGTCTTTGATGTCGATTTTTCTTCGCATTCGTCCAGAAGTCAGGACGAAGCGCTCGCAGCGGCGATTTCGCGTGCCGACGGTAAGGTTGTGCTCGCTACATTTCGTCAGCCGCAAAGCACCGGAGAAATGAATGCCGACCTGGAAAACCTTCCGGTACCCATGTTGCGTGAAAAAGCATTTCTTGGTTCGGTCAATGTACGTCCGGATGCGGATGGACAGGTGAACTCCTACCCTTTTGGCACTATCACGGAAGCAACGCCTAGGCCATCTATCGGAGCGCTTCTGGGCGATGCGAGCGGCGCGGTGAACAAGGAATTCAAGATTGACCAGTCCATCGAGATTTCGTCGATTCCTCGTCATAGCTTCATTGATGTGTTGGAAGGGCGGGTGGACGCGCGCGAACTGAAGGGGAAGAAGGTCATCATTGGAGCCACTGCCATCGAAATTGGCGATCGCTATGCGACCGCCCGTTTCGGCGTTATTCCCGGTGTCGTGGTTCAGGCCTTGGCTGCAGAGACTTTGATTGCGGGCACGGTATTGCCCGAACTTGGTCCATGGCCCATGCTTGCATTGACCTTCGCAGCAGTGTTGTTGGCTATTCAATGGACAGATCGGCGAAACACAACCGGCCTTGTGCCCTCGCTTCTGATAGCTTTAATAATCCTGGTCGTTCCGTTGGTGGCCGAACGATACAAGATCGCGCATTTGGACGTAACACCGGCATTGCTGCTGCTCGCGGGTTCCATGGTCGCCCAATATGTGATCGGCATAACGAAACAAATTTCCGTGGAGCGTCGTATCGATAGGACGACGGGCCTACCCAATATGGCGGCATGGCAAGAGCGTGTTGATTGCAGCGGTGACCATAATGTAATCGTCGCCGAAATCGCCAATTTCGGAGAGATCGTAGCAACTCTGGATCGCACGGAATCGAAAAAATTGGTGCGCGCTGTGGCCGACCGGCTCGAATTGTCCAGTGGGCCGGGCGAACTATACCGAATTGGGCGAGAGCGCTTTTGTTGGCGGACCGAAACGTTGGACAGCGATGCAGTTGAGTCAACAATCGAAGCGAGCGCGTCGCTGTTCAACACGGCGATACCAGTAAGCGGACGTTCGGTTCGTGCAACCTTGTGCTTCGGCGTTGCCACTGGAGACATCAAGGATTCGGAAGGATTGGCTAACCAGGCGACCTTGGCCGCAAAGCGTGCGAACGAGCTCGGCAAACGGCTGGTCTGGCATAATGACCGACTGGCGCAGGTCACCGACCAGTCACTTTTCATTCTGTCGGAATTTGAAGAGGCGCTGATGACCGGGCAAATATCGGTTGTCTATCAGCCGAAATATAGTCTTATTGATGACTGCGTTAATGGCGCAGAGGCTCTCGTGCGCTGGGAACATCCCGATAAAGGCATGGTGAGCCCATCGTTGTTCGTCCCAGTACTCGAACGCGAAAATCTCATGGAGGCGCTCACACTTTTCGTGTTGCGGCAGGTGGTGGGAGATGTTGAGCGCTGGAACTCAGTGCGCCAGCCCATGGGCTGCGCGATCAATATATCCGCGTCTTTGTTGGCCAATCCTGCATTTGCCAAGCGCGCTGTGGCCATCTTACGCTCTAGCGGCATAGATCCGTCGTTGCTCACCATCGAGTTGACCGAAACTGCCGCTCTGTCTTCGCAAGAGCTTGCCGCATCAAGCCTGAATGAGTTCAAACAATTGGGCGCTCATTTATCGATAGACGATTATGGGACCGGCCAATCAACGCTGACCTATCTGAAAAGCTTTTCGGCCGATGAAATCAAGATTGATCAGAGTTTTGTTAAATTAATCGCGACCGACAATGCCAATAAAATCATGGTCCGGTCTTCGATTGAAATGGCCCATGCATTAGGGATGAAGGTCGTAGCCGAAGGTGTCGAAGACATTACCGCCCTCAATGTGTTGAGGGAATATGGCTGCGATACAATTCAAGGTTGGTACATAGGCAAACCGGTGACGCGCGACGAATTCATGCAGCGATGGTGCCTAGACTTGTTCGATACAACAGGCCGCAATTCCTCTCGCGATTGGGTCGGACAGGCGCGAACAGGCTGATCCACCCTTCAACCGGCGTATCGCGCAGACTATATTGCTAGAAAATGTAGCTAGCCACGCAAAGGAACCCTATAGTCTAGCGGATTGTTTACTCCGCTATAGTCTTCAAAAGGTGATCCATGCGCAGCACAACCTTCCCGGCAACAAGTATGAACCTGATGTTGGGTGGAGCAATCTCTTTGGCGATGGCAACTCCATTATATGCTTCAACACCCGATAGCTGGGCAAAACTAGATGCGACAACCCAGACCGCCTGCGTGAAGGCATCGGGCCTCACCAGCACGACGGTCAGTCCGCCCGTTCGCTTTTCAGACAAATTGTTGGTCGATGCGCGTGTAATTGATGGTGTCTGGCCCCAACCACATATGAAAGGTGCGCGAGCAAGCATGCTGTGCATATACAATCGCAAAACAAAACACGTTGAAGTCCAAGAGCTGGCAAGCATACCAAAACCCGCTCCGACGTTGAAGGATGTGTGGTGGCAGGCCGAAGATATTGGAGGAAAAGGCATCATTGATCGGAGCGATGTTACTCTGATGCTCGGAAGCGATGGTCGAATTGGCGGCAAATCCGGCTGCAATGGATATTCGGCCAGTTATCAGATTACGGACGATAAACTGAAGATAACTTCACCGCTGATCGGGACCCGCATGGCATGTGCGCCCGCACTCATGAATCAAGAACAGAATTTTCAAAAACTGGTCGAGACAGCGGTTTCGTTCGCAATTTCGCCGGACGGCAGTCTCATCCTAAAATCGGCGGACGGGGCGATAAGCCGGTTCGTTCGCAAATAATATTGGGTAAAACCGAAACGACTAAGAAGCGATACCCGCTTTGGCAGACTTGGATTTACCGCTACCCGCCACTGCCAGCGGTGCAATTTTCCGGCTTGCCGATTTCGGCCTATCCAGTCTGTGAAGCCAGTCGTTAATCGACAATTCCAGAATATCGATCACGTCATCAATCGTTATGTGATCGTCGTGACGCGCCAATGCAAATGCCGTTTCATTTAAAAGCCCCAACACGAGGAGCGCCATAGGGCGAAGCATAGTGGGATCAATCTGATCGCGACCAGTAATCGCCACCAACGCAGGTTCAATAACCGACAAAGAGGTTACAGCATCAATCTCGCGCCAGTTTTCGCCACCTAAAATTGTGGGCGCTTCAATTAGTACCAGCCGCAAATATTCGGGGCTTTGGGATAATTCGATAGACGCCCTGGCACCGATTATAACTCGTTCGAGGGGATCGTCTCCTTTTTGTCCGCGTAAGACGACCGCATGTGCAAATTCACGTTGCAGGTTCTTTACGACCTCCGCAAACAAGGCCTTCTTATCTTTGAAGTGATGAAAGAATGCACCTTCGGTCAATCCAGCCGACTTGGCGATGCGACTCGTCGTCGCTCCCGCAAAACCAAGTTCTGCGAACAATTCACGTGCCGTCGCAACAATAAGTTTGCGTGTTTTTTCGGCTTCAGCGGCGCTCTTTTTCCCCATAATGGTCCATATTAGATAGTGTTGCATTGTCGTCAAGCTGAACTTGATCCAACCAAATTATGATGAGCCAGCCAAACTCCAAATTGCAGTCTTTGCTCTTTGGAATTTTTAAACATGACTTGACGGGAGGAGTTGCGATGACAGGTCAATATTCGGCCTAACTATTTGTATTTTTTACTCCGTTTTGGAAAAATCTCTGATTGACTGCATAGTATTACTATGAATATGGTCCTGCTTTGGAGGAAGAGGAGACTGGCTATAAAGCGGAGCGCCGCGGATGCAGCCATTACTCGGGGGGACATAATCAGGGCAGCTCGGACGCTGTTTTCTGAAAAAGGCTTTGCGCAATCAACAACTAGCGAAATCGCGCGCACTGCAAATGTGACCGAGGGGGCATTTTTTCATCATTTTAAAGGGAAACAAGATCTTTTTGCCGAAGTTGTTCGGCAGTTACAAAAGGAATTCGATAAAGCTGTGTTTGAGGCAGCTGCTAAAGCGCCTGCAGGAATAGAACGGTTCCTGACAGGAGCAAGAGCATCGCTTCAACTGTCGCAAAAGCCCGAATATCTGCGGATCGTCCTGATCGATGCGCCGGGAATTTTGGGGCATATGCAGTGGAAAGAGATCGACACCAGCATTGCGTTGGAAGCGATAGAGCCCGCATTGTGTCTTTTGGTTGGAAGCAAATCCGTCCCAAAATCGCGCTTGAGAGCAACTGCACTCACCATGTTGGGGTTGTTAAATGAGTCGTGTTTTGCCTTGGCTCGTAAAGACCCTTGCGTTTCTGAGCATGACATAATCGACTCCGTGGAAGCGATTTTGCGACAATGGATCGCGACCAACCAAGCAGCAAAAGCTTGAAGAGCAGTGTCAATCCGACGGGGGGCGCGCTTCCAATAAGAAAGACTTTCAAACATAGTCACACTATGTATGCGCTGGCCTTGAACGAGTTTGCAGCCATAACTTCGTGCATGCAACGATCGTTCGGCTGGAGCGGTTTGTGATCAACGATTATATCATTGTCGGTGCAGGAACTGCGGGCTGTGTGCTTGCCGATCGTCTTTCCGCCAATGGTAAGAACCGAGTATTGCTCGTCGAAGCCGGCGGTAGACCTCGGAACCCTTTCGTCCACATTCCCGCGGGTTTCGCCAAATTGTTCAAAAGCGGCTGCGACTGGAATTATGACAGCACGCCACAATGCGGCACATCCCAACGTACGGTTTACATTCCACGCGGAAAAATGCTGGGCGGCAGCGCCAATATGAATGCGCTGATTCACCAGTGGGGCCATCCCGTTGATTTTGAAGAGTGGGAGCAGGCGGGGGCAACAGGCTGGGGTTGGGACAGTGTATCTCCCCTTTTCCAAAAACTGGAAACGGAGCTTGAGCAAAACGTCAACCCCAACGCACATTCCGCTGCTTCCGACTTCGTCGATGCCGCACGGGCGATAATCGGAAATTCCGGTTCTACGTATAATGGCGGGGACTATGAAGGGTCCTGGATCGCGCAATGCAATATTCGCAAGGGCAAGCGGCACAGCGTTTATCACAGCCATTTGAAACCGGCACTAAAGCGCCAGAATCTGGTAGCGTTGACGCACATGACGGTCGAAAGCCTCATCATTGAGCAGGGTAAGGCGGTCGGCGTCTTCATGAACGGGGCGCAAGGTCGTCGTTCCGCTCTTGCTCGCGCAGGTGTTATACTCGCAGCAGGAGCTATTGAGACGCCGGCACTACTCTTAAGGTCAGGGATCGGTGACGGGGAGACGCTGCAGAAACTGGGCATTGAGGTGGAATGCGCATCACCACATGTCGGCCAGCATTTGCAGGACCATCCCATGGCGGTCACTGTATTTTCGACCCGCCATGCCGATACCTATAAAACCGCAGAGTCTCCTAAAAATCTGCTGAAATATGTTTTTGCGAAATCTGGCCCCCTTGCATCAAACGCAGCCGAAGCAATCGCCTTTGCCCGTTCTTCGCCAACGCTTAG
>PNNB01000079.1 GCA_013823985.1 Sphingopyxis sp. | reverse complement strand
TTCGCAGCCGGTATTGTCGCCGCTGTGTTAACTGCGTTGTGGTCAGCGCTAGGTTCCGAAGCCGCTTTTGCATTGGTAGGAGAGACCTTAGGCTATTGGTCTCTAGTCAGACTCGATGGCATTCGGAACAAGTCGGATGAAGTTAAGATCGACATTAAAGTTGCAAAAAATAGAAAGGCAATAAGGAGACGGGTAGCACTTGGACTTAGCTCTCTCTTGGCATTTGTTGTCGGAATTGCTGTCGCAATGTCCGGGTTAGTTTAACCTATCCGATGTGAGAATTACCTATCGTAAGATAATAAGGCTTTACGTTGACAGTAACCACAAGCTGAACACGCCGGGGGTCGCCGCCTCCTAAAAGTGTGTCGGTATCTACCTTTAATCCGGTTACTTGATTATCATCTTCCATAAGGCAAAAAAATGGGTCTTCTCCTTCCTGTGGGGACATTCCTTCGAGTTCCAAAGCGTTTGCTGGCATGCGCAGTGCGTCTATCAGGGTTTTTATGCGGTTGTCCAAATCACCCGCGCTTAGAAGACTTCCTGGCGGATCGCGACGCATAAAGAGGATGTCCAGTTCGCAATGCAAGTTTGAATACTCGGTTACCAGCGGGACAAATCGATAGTCATTCAGAACATTTTGTGAGGCTAACGCCTCAGTAATGCTGACCTGTTCCTTTTCGCTTTGATGGGGAAGGTTGGGCCAACCGCCTGCATAGACTGACCAATTCCTCAGTTCCTTCTTTTCACTCCAGAGATGTTTTAGCTGTTCATGAAATGCTCGCCTAATAGCGTGTTTGTGGTCAATCAATCTATCCCGTTGACCATTTTGAGGGTCTCTTTGAGTTGATTGAAGAGGGCCGTCGTATATCAAACGAAATTTCATGTATTATTCTCCCATTTTCATGTGCAGCATTCTGCGTCACCTGAAACTCCGCCTTTTCTTCCGGCGATTAATCTGTGCGGCGAATACCCTCGTTACGATGATTTATTTGACCTGTTCTCGCTTGTCTAACTCGGGATGCGGCTTTGCGGGCAATTGGTCCATTAGTGTAATGTTTATAACACCGCGCTCTTTGGGATAGGTATAGCCTGCAAGCCCTCGCCATATGATCCACGCAAAGGAATTGCCTTCACCCTGCCAGCTTAGCTTCTGTACCGTGTCAGGGTCATAAGTGATAATTGCGAATCTCTTGCGGGCCATTCGCCTGTATAAGGAACAAAGATAGAACGAATGCAAGCATCAGAAGAAATTTGGATATTATGCTCTCGCCAGACGCACTGCTTGCCAACCTAGCTGAAGACAGCAATATTACTTCATGTTTGAAAAACTACTGTTGCTTGTTGCTGCCGCGCTCCTTTCCGCTGGGTGTGACGACCGACCCAATCAGTGGGATGCATACATTTATCAAGACGTGGAGAATATGGATTCGGTAGAATTGATACGCGGGTTCAAAACTTTCGAGCTTTGCCAAGCTGCAGCGATCAACCGCTTACAATCAACGCCTGGCGATGGCGATTATAAATGTGGCTATAAATGCGGCCCCAATGAGGAATATGGCGGCATGAATATGTGTAAAGAGACGCGAAAGTAGTTGCGCGGGGTTGCCTGAAAGATCCCGCAAAAGTAAAAAAATGCAATGCCACGCCTAAAGGGTCGGGACTATTTGTTTAGCTAAGGCCTGATACAATGTCGTAATGCTCATAATGATCAATCGCTCTTCATCCATCGCACCTACATTGGGCAGAGCTTAGCTGATGTCAAAGCGCCACCCCACGCCAGACGAAAGCCGAGAATGGTGCATGAGTAGATTGCAACGCTGGATTGACGTGGCCGGGCCGGAGGGCCTTGTCACAAAGATCGAGAGCAATATGCTCGCTGGTCCATGTGATGCCGTCAAAGCCTTGCCGGCCACCACACCGGCGGGACAAGCAAAGCTATTTCCGTTGCTGGATTGCACTCATCCCGATCAATGCGCCTGCCGCTATGAAGCCACTATGGATTAAAGATTCACCATTTAAGTACATGCACGAGGCGATACAGTTCAAAGGTGCGCAAAAGGGCGGTTTTAGACCCGGATTATTCTATCCAACGACGATATCGACGGCTTGGGTTTCGCAACCAGGAATCATCCGGGGTTTCCTTTGGCGGCGGTAGAGCGCGTTCAATTGGCGGTAGCGAATACTCCTTCACCGGGCGCCCATTAACCACCGCCGCCAGACGCGACTTAAACAATTGCACATCACCAAAATAGTTAGGATACGCTTTTTTCAAGTTATCAATTTTGTCGAGCTCCACAACTACAGAACTGAACTGGTCGCTGTCGCCTTCATTATCGCTATAATTTTCTAGAACACCGCCGATATTTGAAGGGCTGTTCAAGTAACTGACGTCAACCTTTCGATTCTTTTGGTCATATTTAATGAGGCAGTAGCGGGGCTTATAGTTGCGCTCGAGCGCGATGAGATCAAGCGAGTGAACTGCAATGCTAAGGCTGTCCAGAGCGTCAGTTGCTTTCAGGATAGCGTCGAGTTCTACTATCTCTTGCGCCCTGCTGTTGCTTTGATCGTTGGCGTAGTCGCAGCCCTCGCTGGCAGCAAATTCATGCGACATAAGCTGGAATAGGCGCAACCAATCTTGATTGCCTTCATCCGCCTTCATGTTCTCCCCGCGGTACAGGCCGACGGCCTCAACTGCGGTTGCCCATGAGTGCTGAAGGCGACTGCGTATCTGCATTTCGATCAGTCGCCCCTCGTAGCCTTCTTCCGATTTATGACGGGGATTGAACGCGAATACGATGTGATGGCTGCGATAGCCACTTGGCCGCGGGCTATCCATGTAATGGTCTTGCCGCGTCAATTTGTGCGGCGATTTATCTACGATATCGCTCACCAGTTGGCGCGCTTGCTGAATATCCGGTACTACCGCTCGACACCCGCCCAAATCTTGCAATTGGCGAAGATTGCTTTCTATTCGGTTCAGTTTCCCACGAATGGATGACATCTGCTTTAAGCGTGCTGCGGTCAACCCTTTAAGCTTCAGAGAACTCATTCGGCCGTGAAGTTCTGCCCGCATTCGATGCATGGGGAACGCGTGCGAGGCCCGCCAACTGTTGGCGATATCAAACACAGTCTGAATTTCAGCTTTGGTTTCAGCCTCCCACACTAGACGCTTCGCCAGCGCCTTGCCTGCCCGCACTACATCCTTCTTTGAATACTCAAGTTGCGGGAATTCAGACATGTCGGCTTCACTAAGGCAAAAGTCATGGAGGCTAATCACTTAGCATCACTTTTGAGGATTGCGAGTCTGGCAGTGTGCTGAACACAATAACGGTATGAGTATCTTGATGAGGCTAATGGGTCGCTGCACTCACATTTTCGAGCTGCCATAAAATAGTGAGGCGGTTGTCATCGCAGGCTGGAGCGATGGAGCATTAACCGACATCAAGGCAGCATAGCCGAGACGTCGTTGCCCGAACTGATCGTCAGCACGTGATTTGATCTCAGGCGCTTTGGTTGATCGACGCTGAGCCGGTGGCGGAGGCGAGGCGGAAGACTTTTTGTACAAGCGTCAAATCGGCGGAGAACTTTTGTGTCACATGGAGAACTTTATTGTCCCGCTACACAACGACAACCACCCCAACACACCTTCACTCCACCGTCACGGACTTTGCCAAATTCCGTGGCTGGTCGACGTCGGTGCCCTTGGCGCAGGCTACGTGATAGGCGAGTAATTGGACGGGAACCGCGTAAACCAGCGGGGCGATCAGGGGGTGAACCGAGGGCATTTCGATGGTGGCCAGGCAGCCTTCGCCGGCTTCCTCTATCCCTTCGGCGTCGGAGATCAGAACGACTTTGCCGCCGCGGGCGCGGACTTCTTGCATGTTGCTGACGGTCTTTTCGAACAGCGGGCCGGACGGGGCGAGCACGATGACCGGCACGGCCTCGTCGATCAACGCAATGGGGCCGTGTTTCATTTCGCCTGACGCATATCCTTCGGCATGGATATAGCTGATTTCCTTGAGCTTCAGCGCGCCCTCCATCGCCAGCGGATAGTCGGGACCACGGCCGAGATAGAGCACGTCGCGCGCCGGCGCGATGAGATGGGCCATCGCCGCAATGTCGTCGTCATGCGCCAGCGCGGCGTTGAGCGCGGCGGGCGCTTCGATCAGGTGACGGACAATTTCGCGCTCTTCTTCTGCGGATAGCTTGCCCTTCACCAGCGCAAGATGCGCCGCAAGCGCGGCCAGCACAGCGAGTTGGCAGGTAAAAGCCTTGGTCGACGCAACACCGATTTCCGGTCCAGCGTGGGTGGGCAACAACAGGTCAGCTTCACGCGCCATGCTGGAGGTGGGAACATTGACGACCACGGCAATAGTCTGCCCATGTTCCTTGCAATGGCGCAGCGCCGCGAGCGTGTCGGCCGTCTCACCCGATTGGGAGATGAACAGCGCCAGGCCGCCCTCTTCCAACACCGGGTCGCGGTAGCGGAATTCGGATGCGACATCGATATCGACGGGTACGCGGGCGAAGGTTTCGAACCAATATTTGGCGACCATCCCGGCATAATAGCTGGTGCCGCAGGCGACGATGGTGATGCGCTTTACCCCGGCAAGATCGAAATCCATCTGCGGCAAGGCGACGGTCTGTTCGAGCGGACGGATATAGCTGGAAAGCGTCTGGGCAACTACGGTGGGCTGTTCGAAGATTTCCTTCTGCATATAGTGGCGGTAGTTGCCCTTCTCGATCGCCGCAGCCGACACACCCGACGTCGTGATTTCACGGGTGACCGGGTTATTATCCTTATCGTAAATTTGCGCGCCGTCACGGGTGACGATCACCCAGTCGCCTTCATCCAGATAGGCAATCTTTTGTGTCAGCGGAGCAAGCGCGAGGGCGTCGGAACCGAGATAGGTTTCGCCGTCGCCATAGCCGACGACCAATGGGCTGCCGAGGCGTGCGCCGATGAGGAAGTCGGGGAATTGGCGGAAGGCGATTGCCAACGCAAAAGCACCCCGCAGACGCGGGAGCACGGCCTTCACGGCATCGGCAGGGGCAAGCCCCGCCTCAACCTGTTCGGACACCAGATGCGCGACAACCTCGGTATCGGTTTCGCTTTCGAATGTCCGGCCACGCGCCGTCAGCTCGTCACGCAACTGCTTGAAATTTTCGATGATGCCATTGTGGACCAGCGCCACTTCCTGCGTTGCGTGCGGGTGGGCGTTGCTGGTGGTCGGCGCGCCATGGGTGGCCCAGCGGGTGTGGGCGATGCCGATATTGCCGGGGGCATCATCGGATTTCAGGACCTGCACCAGATTGGCCAGCTTACCCTCGGCGCGGCGGCGGACAAGTTGTCCGTCATGCACGGTGCAGACACCCGCGGAGTCATATCCGCGATATTCCATCCGCTTCAGCCCGTCGACCAACCGGTCCGAGACTGCTTCTTTACCTACAATGCCAATAATGCCGCACATGAATATTTGCTTTCGTCTTATAAAGTGTAGGGAACGCGGATGCCCGGCATCTCTGCCGGAAAATCCTTTGTATTTCGTGTAATTAAAACCCGACCGCGAATTTGGGCGGTTGCAAGTATGATCGCGTCCGGCGCTCTAAGCCGAGGCCGCTCCCGACGGAGCGATGCTGCGCGCAACGAGATTTCGTCGTCGATTTCATCAAGGCCAAAGCGGTCGAGGAAAGCCAATGCGTCTTTCACAATGGCGTCATTGCCCTTTGACAACACTTCGATCCAGGCCATCCGGCTTATCCATGCGCGTGATCCATATTCAACTGCACGCTGAATTTCGGCGCGGGCCGGAGGGAAACCGGCCAGCGCGTCTATTATGATATTTGCGTCAAAGGTAAAGCCGCTCACGTGCCAGCCGGCGATTTGGGTTTGGGATATTTGCCCGCAATCATGTCGAGGTAGATTTGCCGCTGGCGATCATCTTCTTCGTCGAACATGTCGGGCGATTCAGTGCGAACCTCTTCGTAATCATCATCCCAATGGCGCGTCCATTCGGCCCGCCTTTTACGGTCATATTCCTTCGGATCAAATTCGATTCCATGCCGCGCCCAAAGGCCGAAGCCTTTGTCGATCCAACTGTTGTCATTCCCCGAAGTGTCTGGCCGATAAGCCGCTACCGCCTCACGCAAAACCGCTGCGCGCGACTTCCCCTGCTCGGCCGCGAGTTGGTCGAGCCATTTGATATCTTCGTCAGGCAGATCAGCGAGGATGCGAGTCATGATATACTGATATCATATCATGATATCATGTCAAGACCGACGATTTGCCATTGTTGCACAGCAACGGCAGGCTATGTTCCGCGTTCATGGGGGACTCACTATGCGCTTGGTGTTAATGATTTCTTTGGTCGCGATGTCTGTTGCGGGTCATGCGGCGACGGCCACAGCCGCACCGGACATGCAAGAGCGGCAAACGCAGGTTGAAAAAGCACATGCCGCGCTTTTGGAAACGAAGCCCGAGGAAGCGATTCGGATTGTAGATCCCGTGATAGCCGCCTTTGATGCGGAAAAAACAGACAACACCAAAGACTATTTTTGCGCGGAAGGACCCGTTCAAACGCTACTCTTAGCCGGGCAAGGTGCGGCGAATAAGAGGGATACCATCATCATGGACGGGGCCTTGTGCCACGCTATATTCATCAAGGGCTTTGCTCTGATTGATCTGAACCGATCTGCCGAAGCGGGCGCTTTTCTTGAACGCGCTGCCGCAATGGCGCCTTTGGAGGCGCATTACGCCAATGAATATGCCGAATGGCACAAGTCGCGGCGCAATTGGCAAAAGTCATTCGAGCTATTTGAAAAAGCACGTTCGCTATCCACATACGCACCCGAGAAACATAAGATAGAAATAGAAGCCCGTTCTTTACGCGGTATGGCTTTTACAAAAATCGAGCTCGGCGATCTCGATCAGGCCGAAAAATACATTCGGGAATCATTGAAGCTCACTCCCAAAAATATAGGAGCCGTCCGCGAGCTGGAATATATCGAAATGTTGCGTAAAAAATAAAGACTAACGCGCTGAGAGTGCGCAGCGCATCCATCTATCCTGATGCTATTTACCACGACCCCATCTGGCTAAAAAAACTTCACTCCGGCAGCGCATAATCGAGCACGTAAAAATGCGCGCCCTTTTCGATGATGATGTCGAGCGTGCCGCTGATCCCCGTAAGTTCTTCGGTGCCGGAATCGGGCACGATTTCGATACGCAGATGTTGCGCTCCCCGGTTCATGGTGCCGAAATGCTGTAGGGCGAAGCTTCCCTTTTTGCCTGCCAAAGTGCCGGTGACGCGCTCCATGGCGACATAGCCTGCCGACCCTTCGGTGGGTGTGCGGACGGCAATCATTTGGCCGATGCTGCTTGCTTCCAGATCGCCATGGAATGTTTTGTCGAGCGTCATGCGGCCGACATCGGCGGTATTGTCGGCTTGCGGCGCCATTTTGACGTCGAATGTGCCCTTGGCCTGATGCTGCACCATATGCTGTTCCTTTTGTTCGGTGGAAGCGGTCCCGGGGACGGGAACCGAAAGCAATGCTAGAGCCAGAAATATCGCGCGGATAGGCGTCACTTCTTTTCGGCCTTCTTTTTCCGCATCGTATCATGGAAGCGATCTGCCCAGCCAGGTTTCACCAATTGTTCGGCGCGAACCATGCGCAGGTCGCCATCGGCGACATCGCGGCTGACCGCGCTTCCCGCAGCGACAATCGCGTCGCGGCCGATTTTTACAGGAGCAATCAGGGCACTGTTGCTGCCGATGAAGGCACCTTCGCCAATGACGGTCTGATATTTGAAATAGCCGTCATAGTTGCAGGTAATCGTCCCTGCCCCGATATTTGCGTCTGCGCCGATGGTGGCGTCGCCCAGATAAGTCAGATGGCTGGCCTTCGCGCCCTTACCCAGATGCGCCTTCTTGGTTTCGACGAAGTTTCCGATTTTGGCCTTTTCGTCCAGCACCGTACCGGGGCGCAGCCGGGCAAAGGGGCCGACTTCACAGCCCGAACCGATGGTCGCGCCTTCAATATGGCAGTTGGCGCGGATTTTCACATTGTCGGCGACTATCACGCCGGGGCCGAAAAAGACATTGGGTTCGATCAGGACATCGCGGCCAAGCTTCGTATCCCAGGAAAACCAGACAGTCTCAGGCGCGATCAGGCTCGCGCCGTCCACCATGGCCTGCACCCGGCGGCGTGCTTGCCACTCACCCTCCATCGCGGCGAGCTCGCCCCGGCTGTTGATACCGGTCACATCATAGGGATCGGTTTTGACGACATAGCAATGCCGTCCGTCCTGCGTTGCGATATTGACAATATCGACCAGATAATATTCGCCAGCGGCATTGTCGTTGGTCACCCGTGCCAGCAATGGGAAAAGGTCCTTTGCCTTCACCGCCATCAGGCCACTGTTGCACAGCTTCGTCGCCCGTTGCGTTTCGGTCGCATCCTTATGTTCGACCATCCATTCGATACGGTCGTTCTGCGTCACGATCCGGCCATAGGCTTGCGTATCCTCCGGTTCGAAACCCAAGACGACGACTGCGGGGTCATCATCGGCATTCAGGCGGTCAATCATCATCTGCATGGTGGACGTCGGTACGAACGGTACATCGCCATAGAGAATAAGGACGTCACCTTCAAAACCCGCCAAGGCCGCTTCGGCCTGTTGGACGGCATGGCCGGTGCCATGCTGCGGTTCCTGAACGGCCAGTTCTGCCGATCCGGCGAGCGCAGCCTCAAGCTGTTCCTTCCCGCTGCCGACAACGACAACCTTCTTGGCCGGATTTAGCGCATCGACCGCGTCCATCAGGTGCATCAGCATGGGTCGCCCCGCAATCGGGTGCAGCACCTTGTGCAGGTCGGATTTCATGCGGGTGCCTTTGCCCGCGGCGAGTATGATGGCGGCGATCTGTGTCATGGGGCGCGTCATGCCAGCAAATTGTTGCGGTTTCCAGAACTTGCCGCCAATTGATGTCGATATGACTCAATTTCCTTTCGACATTATCGGATTCGATCTCGACGGTACCCTCGTCGACACAAGCGGCGACCTGACTGCGGCGGTAAACCATGTGCTGGACAGCGTCGGGCGCCCCACCCTGTCGACCGACACGGTGAAGCAGCATATTGGCGGCGGCGCGAAGCTGATGCTGCAGCAGGGGCTGGAGGCAACGGGAGGCATTCCTGGTGACGATTTCCGTCCGCTCTACCGCCAGATGCTCAGCTATTATGAAGCCAATGTATCGGTCCAAAGCCGCCCGTTCGACGGCGCGCTGGACTTATTGGACCGGCTCGATGCGATGGGTGTGCGCTATGCCGTGGTCACCAACAAGTTTGAAAGCCTTGCGGTCAAGCTGCTCACCGACCTCAACCTCGCGCATCGCATGGGGTGCATTTTGGGGGCCGACACATTGGGCAAGGAAAACGCCAAGCCATCGGGCGCGCCTATCTTCGAAATGGTGAAGCGGTGCGAAGCACTGGGAAGCGGCGGCCGGGCGGCCTATATTGGCGATTCCATTCTTGACGTCATGGCGGCAAAGAACGCCAATGTCCCCAGCATCGCGGTAAGCTTCGGCTTTTTACATGGTCCGGTCGAAGACATGGGTGCCGATGCCATCATCGACCATTTTGACGATCTTATCCCGACGCTGCAAAATCTAGGCTGACTTGCGCCATTTCGTCCACAAATGCCGCGCCAGCATCATTGGCGGCATGCGCAGCCAGTGGGAGCGGACGTAGAATAGTAAGCGCGTGAACTTATGCGTGCCCCGCCCCCAATGGTCGCGCGCGGTCAGACGGCGGACATAATGCTTGTCTTGCCGGTGCCAGCGCCGCCATCCCTGTGGAACCTCCGTCCCGTACAGCTGATGGGTCAGCCGCACAGCCCGCTCGACCGGAGCAAGCAGCTGGTGGTGCGCCGCGCGTTTCGCAAGCGCAGGCCAAAAAGCATCGTCGCCATATTCGGTCATCAGGCAATGCAAATCCCACAGGTTCCGCAATCCACCGTCCAACTCGCCGTCCGCGAACAAATGCGCGGCGCTGTGGATCAGCATGTCGGCCGGGTTCAGAACATAGAGGCCATTGGTCAACGCCGTCGCCTCCGCCAGCATCGCCGCCGCATCGGGACGTGGTCGTGCCGTCAGCGGCAAAATCGTGTGGTGCACGTCAATCATCCGATCCCGCTCTTTGTGGATCAGCGGCGGCAACTCGTGCATATGGTCGCGGTAATAGGCGTCGTCATAGGCGTCTTCCTTGACCCATTCCCATCCAGCCTTCAGCAACGCCGCCTCGACCTGCGGCAGATCGGCCTGCGCCACCATAATGTCGAGATCCCCGATATGCCGTCCCTCGCCCGCTTTCAGACCGGCGGCCACATAGGCCGTGCCTTTCATCAGCACGACTTTCCCGGAATAGTCCGCCAGTGCCCGCCGCGCGCAGTCGGCTTCCCACAAGGCGGAACGGCGCTGATATTCCGCATTGACCCGGGCCTCCGCCAATATGTCCGCCACCGCGTCGGGCACGGACAGGCCCGTCAAGCGACGCGCCAAAGTTCCGAGCAATTGTTCGACCCGCGCTATGGTCAGCAGCGCGGTCCATCCTGCAGGATCCAGCCGCGCCGTCCCTGCCGGATCGCGCAGCGCATCAACCAGAAGCATGCCGTCATAGCTCATGCGCATTCCGCCCAAAGCTGGTTCACCAGCGCTTCGGCTTCAATCCCGTCGCGATAGTCGATGGCGCGGGCGGGCACCGTCTGGACAAAGCGGGTGAGCGTGGAAAAGCCCTTTTCCCCCAAGGCGACATAATTGGTGGAGGCTTGCGTCAGGCGCATGAACACCTCGCTCGGGGCGACTTCACGCACAGTGGCTTCAAAACCGAAGCTCGGGAAAAGCAACAGCGCGGGTCGTGCCGGTTGGGCCATGGCCGCAATGGCATCGGCCGGCGGAACCAGATGCCGGATGTCACCCTTGGGCGTCGCCTCCATCAAAGGTCCAAAGCGACCATCGAGCGCTGTCGCCATCATCGCGCCAATGGCTTCGTTTTTCAGGCTGATAAGCCGGGGGAAAGGCACCGCGTCACCTTTATCCAGATCAATCAGGACAAATTCATCGCCCATGAAGCGCCAACCCCGATGCCCCAGCATGGCGGCCAATGTCGATTTTCCGGACCCCGACTGGCCCGTCATGATCAGCGCGCGCCCATCCTTTTCCACGGCGCTGGCGTGCAGCAGCAAATGCCGCCGCCAACCGAGCGCCATTTGCAAATTCATCGCCATTTCCGCCGCGAGCAATCCTTGCGCCAAAGGCAGGGGCGCGGCATCGGGCAACATATAGTCGCCGTGGATGGCCACCGATGGTCGGATGAAACGGCGCAGCAGGCTGACCGATTCCAGCCGCACAGAATAGTCGGGGACCGTCGGCACCGGATAATCGCGGTACAATTCCGCCAACTGGTCCAATGGACGTTTCCATTGCGAGCCGATACGAAAGGCTGCTGGCCCTACCTGAACCCGAAATTCATGCATGGGTTCGCTCGACCAACCCGAGGTCGGCCAGTTCGTTCAAGCGTGCGTATATGATGTCCGTCGCTTGCGTGCCGTCAAAATCGAATTGCGCGGCCAGCCGCTGCGCCACTTCTTCCACACTCAAGGCGTCCGCGCCCATGGCCTCAAGTATTTCCGGGGCGGGTTCAGCGACGATATGGGTGATCCCAGAACGGCGCTGGTACACTAAAGTCAGCGAATCCAGCGGCGTGACCAAGATCTGGTCCGCCGGTTCGGCTTTATACTTTGTGGTTTGCGACGCTGTCATGGGCGCATGGGGTAAAGCCCCAGCGTTAAAATTCAATGTTTAGCGCGACATCTGCAAGCTGGCGTAGCAGGTGAAGCCGCTCTGTCCGCTTTGCAGGCGGCGGATGTAATTGACGTAGGCTTGGCTCTGGTCATAGCTTGTGCCGGGAAGACTGCGTCCACGCAGGGCTGCCTTGACTTGCTCACCGGTGAATTTCTGACCCGTCGCGGGGAACGATCCCGGCGTATCGCGCGGAACCAGCTTGCCATAGCTGTCAATATTCATGCCCGTCCCATGCGGTCCGGGTACCGGAATTTCGCAGTTCATGACGGAGGCGGCGGATTGCGCGAGCGCGGGCCGCACCGATACAATAGCCGATGCCGTGGCCGCACCGAGCATCAGCGCACGACGACGGCTCGTCGGGCTATTCAACGGATTGGGGCTTTTTGTGTCATCGTCCATATTTTCGGCCTAGCATATTATGTCCGCATTTCCAGCCGCCACGCTTGCGTGACAGACCAGCGTCTATATGTGGGACATTATCGACAGCAAAAGCTAATAGATGGTTTAGCGTAGGGCAGGAACGGGATAAGGTTCGTGGATGGGGAAAGTGTGAATAGCTGGCTGTCACCCCGTGTTCTGTTTGCCGTGGCGCTGGCCGTGATCGGGGCGGTGATCGCCGGACAGTTGCACGGCGAAATCGAACGCATTCTTGTGACGCTAATTTCCATGCTGATCGCGCTCTTTGTAGCCGCCGACCCGCATGATCCGGGTCATGAGCTTTTGGCGCAGACCCCGCCTCCATCCTTCATCGACCCCGGCGCCATCACCAGCCATCCACAATTGCAGTCCTTCATCGATGCATCGAACGATGCAATCCTGATCGTCGAAAATTCCCGCGTCACCGCCGCCAACCAGTTCGCGCGCCAGTTGTTGGGCATCAATATCGTCGGGCAGAATGTCCGCATCGCCTTTCGCCATGCCGGCGCGATCGAGCGACTCACCGATCCCGAAGCCCAGCACACCGGGCATCCGATTCGCCTGACCGGTATCGGCCAGCAAAGCCAGATGTGGGATATGCGTATCCAGTCGATCGGGCCGGGCCAGAAAATGGTGCATCTGGCGGACCGCAGCGGCGCGCAGGCGGCCGAAAAAATGCGGGTCGATTTTGTCGCAAATGCAAGCCACGAACTGCTGACCCCGCTGGCCGCCGTCAAAGGCTTTATCGAAACATTGGATGATCCCGCCGCCGCGGACGACCCTGAAACACGGGGACGCTTCTTGGGGATAATGGCAAAGGAGACCGACCGGATGCAGGCGCTTGTCCGTGACCTGATGTCCTTGTCACGTATCGAAGCGGAGAAATATGATCCGCCCCAAACGCCCGTCGACTTTGCGCATATCGTTATGGAAACCGTCGATCACGTCCGCGCCAGCCAGAAAGAGCGGGGCAGCGACATTGTCCTCGATATCACGATGGAAGCGTCGCAAGTGATGGGCGATGCGGGGCAATTGCGGCAGCTCGCCAGCAATATCATCACCAATGCCATGAAATATGGCCGCCCGGGCACGCCCATCAATGTGTCTCTGGCGCAATCGCGGTCGGGTGCGATGCTGGCCTTTGGTGTCGTCGATCAGGGCGACGGAATCGCACCCGAACATTTGCCACGCCTGACCGAGCGATTCTATCGCGTCGATTCGGGCCGCAGCCGCTCGGTCGGTGGAACCGGGCTCGGATTAAGTCTGGTAAAACATATTGTGGACCGGCACCGCGGCCATCTGGAAATCCGCAGTACCGTAGGAACCGGGACCAGCGTGTCGGTATTGTTACCTGTCGCACCCGACACCGTCATATAAGTGTCACACAAGAGTCATTTATCGGCCATGTAGGGCAGCTATCTGCGCGACCGGGCATGGGTTCGCCATGATAATTCCAATTGAGGGAAACAGGTATATGATGAAGAAAATCTCGCTTATCGCCATTAGTGCGCTCGCGCTTACGGCATGTAATGACCAGGCCAGCACCGGCGGTGCAGCAGGCGGATCGCGCCAGGAAATCCGCATTGTCGGCTCCTCGACCGTTTTCCCTTTTGCCAAGGCTGCGGCTGAAGCATTTGCCAAGGCTGACAGCTCGCGCAAGTCGCCGGTTCTCGAATCGACTGGCACCGGCGGTGGCATGGAGCAGTTCTGCAAAGGCGTCGGCGCAGAAACGCCCGACATCACAAATGCATCGCGCCGCATCAAGAAGAGCGAGTTTGAAAATTGCCAGAAGAATGGCGTGAAGGACATCATCGAAATCCAGGTTGGCATTGATGGCCTTGCGCTTGCACAATCAAACAAGGGTGCGAAGTTCGCCCTGTCGACCGCCGATGTCTACAAGGCGTTGGCTGCAAATCCCTTTGGCAAGCCACAGACTGCAAAGCTGTGGTCGGACGTCAATCCTTCGCTTCCCAAGCTGCCGATTTCAGTTTTTGGCCCTCCAACAACCTCGGGTACCCGCGATTCTTTCCATGAGCTGATCATGGAAGCCGGTTGCAAAACCGACGCTGCCACCAAGGCGCTGAAAGAGACAGACGAAGACAAGTTCAAGGCAATCTGCACCGAAATCCGCACCGACGGCGCGTTTAAGGAGCAGGGCGAAAACGACAATCTGATTGTTCAGAAGCTGGACGCCAACCCCAACATGGTCGGCATTTTCGGTTATAGCTATATGGAAGAAAACGCAGCCAAGGTGCATGGCATCACGATGGACGGCGTCAGCCCTACCATCGCCACCATCTCGGACGGCAGCTACCCCGGCGCACGCAAGATGTATATCTATGTGAAGAAGGCGCACATCGACAAGATTCCTGGCATCAAGGAATTTGTTCTTGAGTTTCTGAAGGGCGGCGCCGTTGGCGGTTATCTGACGAAATTGGGCATGATCGCCTCGACCGACGCCGACTATAAAAAGGCGATGGACGCTGCGAACAGCCTAAATGCCATCGACGGCGCAGATTTGAAATAAAACTGCAACATTCCTCGCGTCTATGGGCATGGATCGAATCTCTATTCGGTCCATGCCCAGTGTTTTTGGTGCGTAATTTCTCAATTTTCCGGCCGTCTGGTCGAAGGGGGCAAGGTTAGGTATATGACTGGAACGGCGTTGCTCTTCCTTGTCCTTGGCCTCGGGTTGGTCGCGTGGATCGTCGGACGCGCCCGCGCCGCGACCTTTGTGCGTGCGGCCAAAGGTGGCCCGCGTGGTCAGGTGAACAGCCTGCCCTCCTATCATGGCTGGTTCGTTGCGGTCTGCGCCGTCGTCCCTGCCGTGCTTTTCATGTTTATATGGCAATCGGTTTCGCCCGCGCTGGTGACCAATATGGTCCTGTCCGCGCCCGTCGCAGCCGACCTGCCGCAAGACGGATTTTCAAGAGCCGCGATTCTGTCCGAAGCCCGCGCAATGGCGCAGGGACTGCAGACCACCGCGTTTCAGGCGCAGAGCGAAAAGCTGGCGCCGCTCTATAAAGACGCGCTGTCTTATTATAGCTGGATCGGCATGGCCGGTACTCTGGTGCTGTTGTTCGCAGGTGGTGCCTTCGCATTCACCCGTCTGAAGCCTGACTTCCGTGCCCGTAACAAGGTCGAACGGCTGGTCATGCTCGGCCTGCTGTTCGCGTCCTTGCTGGCGATCATCACAACGCTTGGCATCTTTGCGTCACTGATCTTTGAATCCTATCAGTTTTTCTCCATGGTTTCGCCGTTTGAATTCCTGTTCGGCACCGACTGGAATCCGAAAAGCGTCGTCACGCCCGGGGCCGATAACGGCTATGGCGCCATTCCGCTGTTTTGGGGCACCATTTTCATCGGCGCGATTATCGCGATGCTTGTCGCCATCCCGCTGGGGTTGATGAGCGCGATTTTCCTCACGCAATATGCCTCGTCCAACGTCCGCAAATGGATGAAGCCCATCCTCGAAATCCTCGCAGGTGTACCGACCGTCGTCTATGGCTATTTCGCCGCATTGACCGTTGCCCCTGCGATCCGCGATTTTGCGGTTATGCTGGGTGTCAGCAACGCCGCATCGGATAATGCGCTGGCTGCCGGGATTGTTATGGGCGTTATGATCATTCCGCTCGTCTCGTCCATGTCCGACGACAGTATCGCGGCCGTGCCCAACGCCATGCGCGACGGCAGCCTCGCGATGGGCGCCACCAAGAGCGAGACGATCAAGCAGGTCCTTCTCCCTGCTGCGCTTCCCGGCGTGGTCGGCGGCGTCCTGCTCGCGGTCAGCCGCGCGATCGGCGAAACCATGATCGTGGTGATGGCCGCTGGCTACACCGCCAATCTGACCGCCAACCCGTTCGATACGATCACCACGGTCACCGTGCAAATCGTCGCGTTGCTGACCGGCGACCAAGACTTTGGCAGCCCGCACACCTTGGCAGCGTTTGCGCTGGGCCTGGCGCTGTTCGTCACCACCTTCTTCCTCAACTATGTCGCTCTGCGCGTGGTCAAACGCTATCGTGAAGCATATGAATAACGCCACTATCGACCCCACCCCCACCGACTGGAACGGCGTCGTGATGCAAAAACGCATCGCGAAGCGTTACGCCGCCGAGCGCCGTTTCAAGGCGATGGGCTTTATCGCCGTTGCGCTATCCACCGTGTTCCTTGCCTTTTTGCTGTTCACTATGCTGGGCCAGGGCCTGCGCGGTTTCCAGCGGACAGAAATTGCCGTCGAGTTTGATTTTCCGGCCCTGACATCGGGCGCCACCGCGGCGTCCATTACCGGACCCAATGCGGACACGACGCTGAACTCGATGGATATTCCCGGCATTGTCGAGCTGGCCGTCAGCCAGCAATATGGCGATCAGGGCAGCGAGTTGTTGACCTCTGCGGCGGCCGCAAATGTGCGTCAGAAGCTGGCGGACAATCCCCAATTGGTGACCGCGAAACCAACGCTGTGGCTGCCGGCGGATTCCCGCCTCGATGTCGCTTACAAGCGCGCGGGTGAGCCTGCCGCCGAAAAGACCGTTGCAGCGTTGGAGCAGAAGGATGCACTGCGCAGTGGTTTCAACTGGACATTTCTGACCGGCGCCGATGCGACTGACCCGTCGGCGGTGGGTATCTGGGCGGCGTTCAAGGGATCGCTGATGACGATGGCGATTACCCTGCTATTGGCCTTCCCCATTGGCGTGTTCGCCGCGCTCTATCTCGAAGAATATGCACCGAAGAACAAGCTGACAGACATGATCGAAGTGTCGATCAACAACCTCGCTGCTGTTCCCTCGATCATCTTCGGTCTGCTCGGCCTTGCCGTATTCCTGACCATGTTCGGGATGCCCCGTTCGTCGGCTTTGGTGGGCGGCCTCACTCTCGCGCTAATGACCATGCCGGTCATCGTGATCGCCGGCCGCAACGCCGTCAAATCCGTGCCGCCGTCGATCCGCGAAGCCGCACTCGGCATTGGCGCTTCGCCGGTGCAGGTCGTGTTCCACCATGTCCTGCCCCTCGCCCTACCCGGCATTTTGACAGGCACGATTATCGGTATGGCGCGTGCGCTGGGCGAAACCGCGCCGTTGCTTATGATCGGCATGCGCGCGTTCATCCCGTCGGCACCCCAAGGCTTCACCGATGCGGCCACCGCATTGCCAGTGCAGATCTATCTGTGGTCGGACGAAGTCAATCAGGGCTTCGTGGAAAAAACCAGTGCCGCGATTATCGTGCTTCTGATATTCCTGCTGGGGATGAATGCCCTGGCTATTTACCTGCGCAACCGTTTCGAAACGCGCTGGTAGCAGATGAGAAAAGGACGCCATTGTGGCTGAAACAACCGCCAACCCGAAAATATCGACCCGCAACGTCAACGTCTATTATGGCGAGAAAAAAGCGATCGATAATGTGTCGATCGACGTTGATATGGACAATGTGACAGCCTTTATCGGCCCGTCGGGCTGCGGCAAGTCGACCTTTTTGCGGTCGCTGAACCGTATGAACGATACCATCGTCGGCGCCCGCGTCGAAGGAAATATCTTCCTTGATGGTCAGGATATCTACGCGTCATCCATGGACGTGGTGCAGCTGCGCGCACGCGTGGGCATGGTGTTCCAGAAACCCAATCCCTTCCCCAAATCCATCTACGACAATGTGGCCTATGGCCCGCGCATCCATGGCCTTGCCGCTGGCAAAGCGGAACTGGACCAGATTGTCGAAAGCGCACTGACGCGTGCGGGCCTGTGGGGCGAAGTGAAGGATCGCCTGGGCGATAGCGGCACTGCCCTGTCCGGCGGCCAGCA
Organism: Sphingopyxis sp.; assembly: GCA_013823985.1. Classification (GTDB taxonomy): domain Bacteria; phylum Pseudomonadota; class Alphaproteobacteria; order Sphingomonadales; family Sphingomonadaceae; genus Sphingorhabdus_B. The sequence continues at coordinate 76,523 of PNNB01000079.1, read as the reverse complement.
GCAACGTTTGTGCATCGCCCGCGCCATCGCCGTTGACCCTGAAGTCATCCTGATGGACGAGCCCTGTTCCGCACTGGACCCCATTGCGACGGCACGTATCGAAGAATTGATCCACGATTTGCGTGGCAAATATGCCATCATCATCGTGACCCACAATATGCAGCAGGCAGCACGTGTGTCGCAGCGGACGGCGTTTTTCCATCTCGGCAATCTGATCGAATTTGGCGAAACTTCCGAAATATTCACCAATCCGCGCGAAGATCGTACTAAGGACTATATTACCGGCCGTTACGGCTAAAGGATTGCAGATATGAGCACTGGTACCCGACACACTGTTACCGCCTTTGACGATGATATGGACGAAATCCGCGGCTTGATCGCGGAGATGGGCGCGCGCGCGGAGTCTGCCGTCAAGGCCGCAATGAAGGCCTTGAGCGAACATGATACCGAACTTGCCGCTGCGACCCGGGCAGAAGACAAGCTGATCGACACGCTCGAAACCGAAGTCGAAAAGCTGGTCGTCCGGACGATCGCTTTGCGCGCCCCGATGGCGGATGACCTGCGCGAACTGATCGCCGCACTCAAAATGTCGGCGGTGATTGAACGGATCGGCGACTATGCGAAGAACATCGCAAAGCGCGTGCCGCAGATGGAAGCGAAATCGAGCTTGGCTGGGAATGAACAGCTTGTCCGCATGGGTGATATCGTGGTCGAAATGATCCGTACCGCGATGGACGCCTATGCCAAACGCGACATTGACCTTGCCCGCACCGTCACGGCACGCGATGACGATGTGGATCAGTTGAACAAGGACCTGTTCGTGGACTTTGTCGCCTATGTGGCGAAAAATCCGAAAACGGCAACCGAAGTCGCCCATATGTTGTTCACCGCCAAAAATCTGGAGCGGATCGGCGACCATACGACAACCGTGGCGCAGATGATTTACTTTACTGAAACCGGCGAAAATCTGCCCGACGCCTGATTGGAAGAGAGCGATATGCCCAAGGCACAACTGCTATTGGTTGAAGATGACAGCGCACTGGCCGAACTGGTCCGCTGGCATTTCGAACGTGAGGAATTTGACGTCCGCCACACCGGCGACGGCGAAGAAGCGCTGCTGATGGCGCGCGAACATGCACCCGACCTGGTGTTGCTCGACTGGATGCTGGAAAATCTGTCCGGGATCGAGGTCTGTCGCCAATTGCGCAAAACCGATAACACCGCCAACGTCCCCATCATCATGTTGACGGCGCGCGGTGAAGAGGATGACCGCATCCGCGGACTTGAAATCGGCGCGGATGACTATGTCACCAAGCCGTTCAGCCCCCGCGAACTGGTCGCCCGTGCCAAAGCCGTTTTACGCCGCGTGCGTCCTGCGCTTGCAGGGGAATCGCTGCGCTTCGGCGACGTCGAAATGGACACGGTCGCGCACAAGGTGAAACGCGGCAACAAGCAGGTGCCACTGGGCCCGACCGAATACCGTCTGCTCAAGCATTTCCTCGAATATCCGGGCCATGTCTTTTCCCGCGAACGCCTGCTCGACAGCGTCTGGGGGCATGACAGCGATATCGAAATCCGCACCGTCGACGTCCATATCCGCCGTCTGCGCAAAGCCCTCAACGAAGGCTTTGACAGCGACATCATCCGCACGGTGCGTTCGGCGGGTTATTCCTTGGATCAGGACGCGGTTTAACACCGCATCCCTTTTTAAAACTCGATCTGCATCCGGGCGGCAAGAACGTCGACGGAGTAGTCGCGTTCGTCGACCGGAAGGGTGGATAGCGGATCCACAGTCGCGGCAAGCGGTCCGCCTTCGACGTTAACGCGACCATAGTTCAGCATGAAACGCATGTAATCGATCGGATACCAGTTCAGCCCTAGCAAATAGCTGGTTTGCGTACCGCCACGGCCCAGGCGGCTGTTCAGGGCCGCAAGCGTTGTCGTGCCCGTTGCGAAATTGTTGGTCGCACCATTTTTCAACGCGTCGTCGTCAAGGTCGAGATAATCGAGACGAGCCGCAATCTGGAAGGCCCCCAAACCACCCTTGGTGATCGGATTTTTGACCTTGGGCCGGCTCCATACGCCCAGCTTGTTGTTATAGCCGCGCGTTTCGCCGGTCAGGAATGCGCCAACCTCGGCAAAGGCACCAAAAAAGCCGGGATTTTCGGTAGGCACCACGGCAATATTACCGCCCGAAAACACATCAAGGCCTGTGGCTACATCGCCTGCCTTATAGGCGTTGGTTTTCAGCCATTGCGCTTCGCCGCTGATGTAGAATTGCTTGAAAATCGCGGCAGCCTCCAGGCCAATGATCTGGTCGCTCTTCGCTGCAAAGCTTCCGGTGTCCACAAAACGGATATCGGTCAACTGGCTGCCGGGGCGTGCCCGATAGCGTGCCAATTGATTTGTCGAAGGCGACAATAAAGATGTCGATGTCGTACCCGCATTGTTCGACGTAAAGTCGCGATACTGGTACGTCGCCCCCAGATGCAGTTGGGTGTCGCCAATTTTGGGGGTGAAGTGGACGCGGGTGGCGCCAATCCAGCCATCATTATCCAGACTGCTGTCGATGGCATGACCCGCAAACAGGCCCGCTTCGACGAAGAAATCATTGCTCTTATTGTGCCAAGCAACCGCAGCGCCCAAGCGGCGCGCATTGATAAAGGCATCGTTGAAGCTGTTGCGTTCAATGAACGTCACATTGTTGGAACTCGAAATTTGCTCCATGCTGTTCAGCGTTTCGAAATTGCCGACGCGCACCACGACGGGTGCATTTGCCGGATTGTAGGTCAGCCAGACATCGCCAAAGGCAACGTTGCTATTCGCAAAATCGGCTTCGACCTTATAGCCCAGATTTCCGGGGATCGTTCCCTCCATGCCCAGACGGACACGACGGACCCGGGTTGCAAAACCCAGATTCCGGCTTTCAAGGGCGCCGGGTTCGCTTACAGCCCCGGCGTCAAAATGGATTCGTCCGCGTGGCTTGAACGACCAGCCACCCTCGCCGGTGGTTTCGGGCGCACCCTTCCACTTCACTTCGGCGACCGGCTTCTTTTCCACCGCTTCAACTTTGGCGGCAATGGCGGCCAGTTGTTCTTTCAGCGCGGCTACCTCGGCGCGCAAAGCTTCGACTTCCGACGCATTGTCCTGCGCATGCACCGGAGCTGCAGCCAGTGCGGCTGAAATCAGTGCAGTGCTTGCCAGCCAACGTGATGCAGTCATTTCGAAATGTCCTCGATCCGGAAAAAGGTGTGACGCCTAAACAACAATTATATGACTTAACAGTGACTCAATAATTTCTGTTTTGTGACAACCCACAGCCTATTTGCTTTACGCTTGCGTAAACCTAACCTTCATGCCAAGGCATGCGCCGCATTGGCGTGCTTCGTCCGCCACATATCTATGGAGACAAAAAATGACCATCAGCTTTAAAGACAAAGTCGCTATTGTGACCGGTGCAGGCGGCGGACTGGGTAAGGCCTATGCTCTGGAGCTTGCCAAGCGCGGTGCCAAGGTGGTCGTAAACGATCTGGGCGGCGCACGTGACGGCACCGGCACGTCGGATGCAGCGGCGCAAGTCGTCGAAGAAATCAAGGCTGCTGGCGGCGAAGCGATGGCCAATGGCGGCAGCGTCACCGAATATGAGCAGATGGTCGAAATGGTCGCCAAGGCGAAAGAAGCCTGGGGCGGCGTCCATGTTCTGATCAACAATGCGGGCATCCTGCGCGACAAGAGCTTCGCCAAGATGGACATGCCCGATTTCAATCTGGTGCTTCAGGTCCATGTTATGGGTTCGGCGAACTGCACAAAGGCCGTTTGGGACACGATGCGCGAGCAGGCCTATGGCCGCATTTTGATGACCACATCATCGACCGGTTTGTACGGCAACTTTGGACAGGCAAATTATGGTGCAGCCAAACTCGGCCTCGCCGGTCTGACCAAGACCCTGCATCTTGAAGGCGCGAAATATAATGTGCGCGTCAACTCGTTGGCACCTGTCGCGGGAACCCGGATGACCGAAGACATTTTCCCCGAAGGCCTGTTTGAACAGTTCACCCCTGAAAATGTTGTTCCCGCCGCGCTCTATCTCGTCAGCGAAGACGCCCCCACAAACATGATCATCGGCGCCGGTGGCGGCGGTTATCATGCCGCTTATGTCACTATGACCCCCGGCGTCGCGCTGCGCCAGGACGAACGCACCGTCGAAGGTTTTGCCGCCGCATGGGACAAGATCATCGACCGCACCGGCGAAACCGTCCCGCAATCGGGCGGCGAACAGTCGATCGCGGTGATGAAGGCCTTGCAAGCGCTGGGTTGACCATAGCTAGGCCGGAGTTTTGCTGGTCTGCAAACACGCTCATTTCTGCGCGTCGTTGGATTTGGGGGTAACATGATCGACATATCCGGCTTATACCTGCTTCATATTCGCTTTGAACGCTTGCGCTTGGTACTGTGGGCCAACCTATCGGTCGTCGCAGCCTACTTGCTGTTTGAAGTTGCTGAACTATTGGGTGTGTTTACCTTTAACACCGACCCCGATGCTGAGTTCGGCCTTTTTGAAGCAGTTTACGGCTTAGTGGGCTTGGCCCTGATCATCATATCGATCACCACAATCATTCTATGGTGCATGTGGCTGCACAGGGCGGCAAAAAACGTTATCGAGGCGAACTTTTCCGATTTCGACTATACGCCGGCATGGGCAGTGGGCTGGCACTTCGTACCCTTTGCAAATTTGTTCAAGCCGTTTGAAATCATGCGGAAGATTTGGAACGCAAGCACGGGCGTATCGACGATACTCGATTCACCTGCTCCAATTGTCAGTCGCTGGTGGATTACATGGCTGATCGCGGGCATCGCTGGTAACATATCCGGGCGTATCGCGTTGCAAGCTGAATCGGCGGACACACTCTTTCTTGGAACGGTCTTGGGCGCGGTTTCATCGATCGCGACTTTTGTAGCCATTCCAACGGCACTATTGATGCTGCAAACAATTACCCAAGGCCAATCCGAACGATTTGGGCAGGTCGCGGCCTAAGTCCCAACCAGTTTCATCAATTTGCGCTCCACCGGTGCCAGTACCGGCCCCAGTTCGTGGCCGCGCTTCAACACCGCTCCGCCTTCGCCGACCAATACCCACTGGCCCTGCTTGTTACGCAATTCGGGCCGCTTTTCGATGCGGTATTCGGGGCGTTCGGTTGCGCGGCGGAAGGCGCTGAAGATCGCAGCATCGCGGCCCAGATCAATGGCGTAATCGCGCCAGTTGCCGGCCGCGACCATGCGGCCATAGAGGTTCAATATCTGGGTAAGCTCTGCACGGTCGAAGCCAACCTGATGGAGGCGGTTCGCAACTGGAAAGGGTGTGATGACCGCGCTCAAGCGCCCTTTGCCTCCTTGGTCGTGCGGCGTTTGGCGGGCACAGGCGCGGCTTGCGCTGCGTCACGTTCGGCCATCAGTTCGGCCACTTTCTTGCGCAGCGTTTCAATCTCGCACTGCATGATTTCCAGGCTTTGCGTGGCCGGATCAAACATCTCGCGGCAGGGCGTACCATAGGGCATGAAGTCCTTGGCGTAGGTTTCGGCCTTCACCAGCGTGGAGCGTGCCTTTTGGCCAATCATGGTAGCGCCTGCGGGCACATCGTCTGTGACGACAGCTGCCGCACCGATGCGCGCGCGTTCGCCGACGGTAATAGGGCCCAATATCTGCGCGCCGGATCCGATGATCGCATTATCCATGATGGTCGGATGCCGCTTGCCCGCCGCACCATTGGTCGGGTTGGTACCGCCCAGCGTGACATTCTGGTACATGGTCACATTATCGCCGATCTCGGCGGTTTCGCCGATGACGCTAAAGCCATGGTCGATGAAGAAGTTGCTGCCGATTTTGGCGCCGGGATGGATGTCGATGCCGGTCATGAAGCGCGAAAAATGGTTCACCAGACGGGCAAGGAAAAACATGTGGCCCAGAAATAGCCAATGCGCGACGCGATGATAGGCAACGGCCCACACGCCGGGATAAAGCAATATCTCCCACCGCGAACGGGGTGCCGGATCGCGCGCCTTGATCGAATCCAGATAATCAATGAGATTTGAAATGAACATATGCGTCCCCGCCCTCTACTATCCGGAGCCTTTCGGTAAAGTTAGGGGATAAGTTACGCGATTTCCAGTGCCGGAGCCAAAATTGCACCGAAAAAGCTGGTTTAAATCGTTAAAAGCGATTATTGGGCCGGAACTAATCACAAGGTTCGATAAATGAGCACCTATCTCCCCACCCTGAAGCAGCTGCAATATCTGGTCGCGCTGCAAGAGCACGGCCATTTCGGCAAGGCTGCCGACTCCTGTTTCGTGACGCAATCGACATTGTCGGCAGGCATCCGGGAACTTGAGTCTCTTCTGGGCCTGATGCTGGTGGAGCGGACGCGGCGCGTGGTGCGCTTTACGCCATTGGGCGAAAAGATGGTGGCCAAGGCGCACCGAATCTTGCGCGAGGCCGAGGAACTGGCCGAAATGGCGCGCTCGGCAGGTAAGCCGCTTGCCGATGACCTGCGGATGAGCGTCATTCCCACCATCGCACCCTTTCTTCTGCCCAAATTGCTACCCGCTTTGCGCAAGCAATATCCCGACCTCAAACTCTATCTGCGCGAAGAGGCGAGTGCTGCTGCGGTTGAGGCGCTGCACCATGGTGTGGTCGACTGCGTTCTTATGGCGTTGCCCTTTGCCGCGGGCGATGTGGAGAAAGCCAAGCTTTTCGACGATCGGCTATTTGTCGCCTTTCCCAAAGACGACCCAAGGGACCCGCCCGAGAGCATCACCCCCGACCTGATTGACGAGAGCCGGTTGCTCCTGCTCGTGGATGGCCATTGTCTCAAGGACCATGCTCTCGCCGCGTGCAACCGTCCCGAACTGCGTGCGTCGGCGACGATGCTAGGGACATCGCTGCACACGCTGGTGCAGATGGTCGACAATGGGTTGGGCCTTACGCTGATACCCGAGATGGCTGTCGATTCCGGCTTGCTGCACGGCACCGATGTGCAGGCACGCCCCCTGAATGCAGACCATGCGACACGCGAAATTGCGCTGGTCTGGCGCACCAACAGCCCGCGGCGCGAAGAGTTCGAGATGCTTGCTTCGGCCTTGCGGGCCTTGCGCAAAAATTAGGCCGACGCGCTCGGGCGCGCGGATACGCGCTGATGCCATGCCTTCAATGCGTCGGCTTCCTCCGGAATCGGTACACCGATAAACAGGCCGAAATCCATTGTGCTCAGCAGCGCGATATCCGCCATTGAAAAGGCATCGCCTGCCAAAAAGGCAGTTTTGCGCAGCGCCGCGTCGAACGTCATCATCGCTGCATGGGCCAGCGGACGGTTGCTTTCGCCAAATTCCGTATATTGCTGCTTCACCACGCGCGCGGTCAAGGGATGGGTGTGGATCCAGATATTCCGGATCGCCGCACCATAGGTAAGCTCGACACGGCGCGTCCACATTTCCACCTCGGCCATGCTCGCAGGTTCCGTGCCGAAAAGCGGCGGTTCGGGGTAGAAGGCTTCGAAATAGCGGCAGATCGCGATCGTCTCGCCGATCATCCGGCCGTCGTCCAGTTCCAGCACCGGCAATTGTCCGGCGGGATATTTGGCCACAAAGTCCGCACCCTTATGCTCGCCCGCCATGATGGACAGCGACTGCATCGGCACCGTCAGACCCTTTTCCGCCAGATAGATACGTACCCGGCGCGGGTTCGGGGCGGGCATGGGGGCGTCATATAGCAGCATCAGTCTCTCCATTTCTCCGCACGGGTATCATCCGTGCCTTTTGCCTCCACCCATAGGGCGCTGCCGTCGCTAAGATGTTCTTTTTTCCAGAAGGCGGCATCGGTTTTCAGCCGGTCGATCAGAAAGGCGCAGGCGTCGAGTGCTTCGGCGCGGTGCCCGGCGGCGGTGGCAATAACCACGACCTGTTCCCCCACCGCGATTTTGCCCACGCGGTGAATCACGACGCAGCCGAGCAGTGACCAGCGCGCCATTGCCTCGTCGGCAAGCGCGTTCAAATTCTTCTCGGTCATGCCGGGATAATGTTCGAGTTCGAGCGCTACTACACCCGAATCCGCCCGCGCAATGCCGGTAAAGCTGGCAATCGCCCCGCCGCCGAGATGCTCCAGCGGCTCCAGCGCGCGCGCCGTGCTGATCGGCTCTGCGGTAATCGTGACCTGCTTCATCCGCCGGTGACCGGCGGGAAGATCGCTAACTCGTCATGGCCCGCAAGCGCAGCATCGGCGGCAACCATCTGCTGATCCAGGGCAAAGCGCAACCGGGCGGGTTCGGCAAAGGCCACCGCATAACGGGGATCACAGCTTTCCAGCCAGGCGATGCAGCCCTGCACTGTGTGCACCTCTGCGGGCAGGTCGCGCTCCTCGCTGTCCACACCGACAGCTTCGCGCACGCGGGCGAAATAGACGAACCGCATGGTGCTTAATCCATATGCTTGATGCCGACGCGCAAATAGTCCCAGCCGGTAATCATGGTCAGAATGGCAGCGATCCAGAGCAGCGCCAGCGCGGCCTGTTTCAGCAGTGCCCAATCGGGCAGCGCCCCTGCCAATATAATCCCGCCCAGCGCGACCAACTGAAACGTCGTCTTCCATTTGGCGAGCTTGGATACCGGCACCGATACCTGCAATCCGGCCAGAAATTCGCGCAGGCCCGACACGATCATTTCGCGCAGCAAAATGATGAGCGCAGCAATCACATGCCAGCCGTCGACATCGCGGGTGAACACGACCATCAAGATGACCGCCGCGACCATGATCTTGTCCGCAATCGGGTCGAGGAACACGCCCAGCTTCGACACAGTCCCCTGCGCCCGCGCCAGATAGCCGTCGAAATAATCGGTGATGCCCATCAGGCAGTAAAGGACAAAGGCAAAGGCATAATCGAGCGGCACCGGCTGCGTCCCCAGATGCTTGGCCCCCGGCCAGAGCAGGAATACCAATATGGGCACGGCCAATATGCGCGAAAGGGTCAGGATGTTGGGCAAGCTCAGCATGGGATACCGATAGCCTCCTATTATTGCAAAATCACGCGGCGATTTCGCTTCATCGACAAAAGCGCTTTGCCCTGCCGGATCCGGCGGCTAAGGCACCTCAAACGAAGAGAGGTTTTCGCAAATTATGTCGACATCCATGTCGTTGCTGAAACAGCGACGGTTCCTGCCGCTATTCGTGACCCAGTTGCTGGGCGCTTTTAACGACAATCTGTTCAAAAATGCGATGGTGCTGTTCGTCGTCTATGGCGTCTATAATGACGAAAAGGCCGAAGCCCTGTTCAGCGCGGTTGCGACCGCCGTTTTCATCCTTCCCTTTTTCCTGATGTCCGCGCTCGCCGGACAATTGGCCGATACGCGCGACAAGGCGCAGATCATCCGGATCGTGAAATTTTGCGAAATCCTGATCATGATCGTCGGCGGCATCGGTCTGGTCATGGCGTGGCTTGGCTTCGCCGTCAGCTTGATTGCCATTCCGCTGATGATGCTCGCATTGTTCGCCATGGGCATACATTCGACCTTTTTCGGCCCCATCAAATATGCGATTTTGCCCCAGCATCTAAAGGAAGACGAAGTGCTTGGCGGCACCGGCCTTGTCGAGGCGGGCACCTATATCGCCATCCTGCTCGGCACTATTCTAGCGGGCATTATCGATGTGGAGTGGGCAGCGCTGGGCGTCGTTATCACCGCAATCATCGGCTATTTCACCGGACGACAGGTTCCCCCGGCGCCCCCCGAACATGAAGAAACCGGTTTGGACTGGCACATCCTGCGCTCCTCGATCAACCTCGTCAAAAGCACGATGCATATCCGCAAGCTGTATCTGGCCATCGCCTCGATCAGCTTTTTCTGGACGATCGGCGCTGTTCTTTTCATCCAGTTCCCGCCGCTCGCCAAAAATGTGCTCGGGGCTGACAAGGAAGTGGCCAGCCTGTTTCTCGCCATCTTCTCCATCGGCATTGCCATCGGCTCGGTCGCCATCAACCGCATGCTGAAAGGTCAGGTATCGGCCCGCTACGCACCGGCCTGTGTGCTTGTCATGGCGCTCTTCGTCGTCGCCTTTTTCCTTGTATGCCGGAACTGGCACGTGATCGGTGCGGGCGAACTCTATAATATTACGGGCTTCGTTGCGCATCCCGATGCCATCCCGCTTCTGCTCTCGCTTCTGGGGATTGCGATTTCGGGCGGGATGTTCGTGGTGCCGCTCTACGCCTTTTTGACCACAACGGTGCCCAAGGACCAGACCGCGCGGACGGTCGCTGCCAATAATATCGTCAATTCGGGTGCAATGGTGATCGGGTCGCTGATCGCGCTGGGGCTAAGCGCCGCAGGCGTCACGATCGTCAACCAGCTGTTGCTGGGCGCGGCGATGTGCCTCGTCTCCGCCTGGCTGGCGCAGCAACTGCACAAGGCGTGCGATTGACCATTGGTTGCTGGACACCATTTGGTTCGTCCAAAAACCTAGAGACGGGTTCAAAAAATAAAGCTGCTGATCGCCACAAAGAAGGCGCTGAAGCTCAGCATGAACAGATGCGTGTCTTCCTTGCGCCACCAGCGCGATGGCTGCGGCATGGTGAGCGTGGCATCAAGGACGGGAGGCGGCAGCATCCGGCGGAAGGGATGGCGGGCGGCTTCGTTGCGACAGACGAGTTTTCTTTTCAACATAGTCACACGTTAACGTTTTGTTAGGGATTATGGCCATGCGCAAATATGGTTAATTCGGGTGCCTAGGGGCATTGTCCCGAACTGTTACACTCCTTACTGTCCTGTTAACCATGGTCACCCGCAGTGCGTGGTCAAACGATGAAAGAGAGGCCCCAGATGATCGTTAAAAAGGCACATTTCGAACAGACCGGTGGCCCCGAAGTCATCCAGTGGGCCGAAGTCGAGTTGCCCCCGCCCGGTCCGGGCGAAGTGCGGATGCGCAACACGGCGGTTGGCCTCAACTATATCGACACCTACCATCGCAGCGGGCTCTACCCCGTGCCGCTGCCGTCGGGCCTCGGCGTCGAGGCGGCGGGCGTTGTCGAAGCGGTCGGCGACGACGTCGACGGATTGCAGGTCGGCGACCGCGTGGCGACCTTCGGCCCCGCGCTTGGGGCCTACGCCACCGCCCGCATTGTTGCGGCCAGCTCCTTGTTCACCCTTCCAGACGATATTGACGACGCCCTTGCCGCCGCCGGCCTGTTGAAAGGCTGCACCACCGAATTTCTGGTGGAACGATGCGCACGGGTGCAGCCGGGCTGGGACGTGGTCGTCCACGCTGCCGCCGGTGGCGTTGGGCTGTTGCTCGTCCAATGGCTCAAGCATGTCGGCGCCCGGGTCATCGGCACGGTCAGCACGGAGGAAAAAGCCGATCTGGCCCGCGCCGCGGGTGCGGACCATGTCATCCTCTACGGCACCGAAGATGTTGCGCAGCAGGTGCGGGCCCTTACCGACGGCAAAGGCGCCGAAGTGTGTTTTGATGGCGTGGGGCAAGCAACATGGAATGCGTCGCTCGACTCCACGGCGCGGCGCGGCATGATCGCGAGCTATGGCAATGCCAGCGGCGCAGTCAACGGCGTCAATCTGGGGATATTGGCAGCAAAGGGTTCGCTCTTTGTGACCCGCCCGACCCTGTTCGACTATTACAAGCAGGCTGATGAACGGGCCGCAGGCGCGCAGCGGGTGTTTGCGATGTTGCGGCAGGGCACCCTCAAAATGACAGTGGGGCAGCGTTACCCCCTCGAACACGCGGCGGAGGCCCATCGCGATCTGGAAGCGCGGAAGACAACGGGGTCGACCGTGCTGCTCCCCTAGAGCAAAAAACCGGTTTCAAATGTGCGTAAAAACCTATCTATAATGCGGGTAGGGACGGGACATCATATCGCCAGTTTTCTGGCCATGATGCGGAATTTGGTGGGGAGGTTAGCTATGCATATCCAGGGTAAAACCGCGCTTGTAACGGGCGGGACGGACGGAATCGGGCTTGAAATCGCGCGGCTTTTGCAGCGCAAGGGGGCAAATGTCATCGTCTGCAGCCGGCGCGAAGAACTGCTCGCCTCCGCCCGGGGTGAGGGTTTTGAAGCGATACCGGCCGATCTGTCGAACGCCGCCGGATGCCTTGATCTGGTCAAGACGCTGGACGCACGACCGCTCGACATATTGGTGAACAATGCCGGGATGAGCGGGAATTTCGGCCCCGGCGAGCCCTTGGACCTTGCGCTGACCGACAAGGCCTTTTTCCTGAACCTGAACGCCCCCATCCACCTGATCGGCCACTTGTTGCCCGGTCTGCTGGCGCGGCCCGAAGCGACGATTGTCAACGTCACCTCCGGCCTTGCCATCGCCCCACGCGCCGGTGGTCCCGTCTATTGCGCGAGCAAGGCAGGCCTGCGCAGCTTTACGCAGGCATTGCGGTACAATCTGCGCGAGTCCAACGTCCATGTCATCGAAGCGCTGCCGCCGGTGGTCGACACCGCGATGACGCGCGGGCGGCTCGGCGGAAACAAGATGTCGGCGCCCGATTGCGCGGCACAGATCGTCGATGCCATTGAAAGCAACAGTGCGGAAGCCAATGTCGGCATGGTGAAGCTGTTGAAGATGGTCTATTCGATCTCGCCCGCGTTGGCGCGCAAGGTGATGATCAAATTCTAGGGATCAGCATTCCACAACATTGACGGCGAGACCGCCCAAGCTGGTTTCCTTATATTTGGAGCGCATATCCTCGCCCGTCTGGCGCATGGTTTCGATCACCGCGTCGAGGCTGACGATATGCGCACCGTCACCCTGCAGGGCCAGATAGGCCGCGTTGATTGCCTTGATCGCGCCCATGGTGTTGCGTTCGATGCAGGGGATCTGCACCAGCCCGCCAATGGGGTCGCAGGTCAGGCCGAGATTATGCTCCATCCCGATTTCGGCGGCATTTTCAACTTGGGCATTGGTCCCGCCCAGCGCCGCCGCAAGACCAGCCGCCGCCATGGAACAAGCCACGCCCACTTCCCCCTGACAGCCCATTTCCGCCGCCGAGATGGATGCATTGGTCTTGTAGAGAAAGCCGATAGCCGTGGCTGTAGTCAGCAAAAGGCGGCTGCCCTCCGGCGTCGGGTTGGCGGTAAAGACTTCATAATATTTCAGCACCGCCGGAATGACGCCCGCCGCACCATTGGTGGGCGCTGTGACGACGCGGCCACCGGCGGCATTTTCTTCGTTCACGGCCAGCGCCCAGAGGCTGACCCACTCGAACACCGTCGACGGATCGCTGCGCGGCCCGCGGGCTACCAACCGTTCGTGCAGGCATTTGGCGCGGCGTTTGACATTCAGCCCGCCGGGCAGAACGCCATCATGCGCCATACCGCGCGCCACGCAGTCAAGCATCGCACCCCGCACCGCATCGATAAAGGCATGCGTCTCCGCCGTGTCGCGCCAGGCAGCTTCATTCGCCTCGACAATCGCCCCGAAATTCAGGCCTGTCGCTGCGCCGATCGCCAGCAATTCTTCGCCCGAGCCAAAGGGATGCGCCAACGTGAAATTGGTCCGCGCCGCATCGGCCCCCTCCCGCGCAATGGCCCCGCCGCCGATCGAGAAATAGGTTTCGCTATATTCCGAACCGTCCCCATAGGTCGCGGTAAAGCGCATCGCATTGGCGTGGCCCGGCAAAAACTCGCCCTTGCGGAACAGCAGATGATGCGTTTCGACAAAGGGAATGTCCACCCTGCCCGCCAGCATCAGCCGGTCGGCATGGCGGATATCGGCAACAAAGCCCGCAATCGAGTCAGGGCACACACCCTCCGGACTATGCCCGGCAAGCCCGAGCAGAATCGCGGTATCCGTTGCGTGGCCATGTCCCGTCAGCGCCAGCGAGCCATAAAGCTCGCACAATATCTGCCCGACATCCGGCCTCTCCAGAGCCCGCTCCGCAAAATCCCGCGCGGCGCGCATCGGGCCGACGGTATGCGAACTCGATGGCCCGATACCGATGGTGAACAAATCCGTGATGCTGAAATGTTGGGTCATCTGGCGCTACGGCATGTAGAGCAGATGGTTGCAATTGCAATTATAAATGGTGCCCACCCGACGGACGAAGTCGGTCCTTTAAGGACAGCTGGGCGGCATCTGAATGTTGAGAAGATGGTGCCCCAGGCCCGACTCGAACGGGCACTCCTTTCGGAACAGGATTTTGAGTCCAGCGCGTCTACCAATTCCACCACTGGGGCACAGCTTGTCGGGGCGGACCCTTCGAAGCGGAGGCCCCTCTAACCGAGCCTCCGTCCGGATGCAAGCCTATCCTTATTTCTTCAATTCCTTGGCCAATGTCTTGTGCGTCGCCTTGCCATAGGGGGCCTTGAACCCGCCGATGCCGGCGACATCCACGCCGGTCTGGCGATAGACGGCGCGCATATGGCTGAAGGTTTTGAAACCGTCCTGCCCGTGATAATTGCCCATACCCGACGGGCCGACTCCGCCAAAGGGCAGGTCTTCCATCGCGTTGTGGAAGATCACATCATTGACCGTCACCCCGCCCGATATGGTGCGCGACAGCACGCGGTCTTCCTCCGCCTTGTCGCTGCCGAAATAATAAAGACCGAGCGGACGGTCATGCGCGTTCACATAATCGATCGCCTCGTCCATCGACGAATAGGTCATCACCGGCAGGATCGGGCCGAAGATTTCCTCCTGCATCACCTTCATATCATCGGTCACGTTGCGCACGATGGTCAGCGGCATCTTGTTACCGTTGGACGAGGCAAAGTCTTCGCCCGCCGGATTGACCTCGATCAGTTCCGCACCCTTTTCGCGTGCGTCGGCCAGATAGCCCTGCAGCCGCTCATAATTGCGGCCGTTCACGACCGAGGTGTAATCGTCATTGTGCAACAGCTTGGGATATTGCGCGGTCACGCCCGCCTTGACCGCGTCGATCACGTCACCTTCCTGATCCGAGGGGACCAGAAGATAGTCGGGGGCGAGACAGATTTGTCCGGCGTTCATCATCTTGCCGAGCGCAATCCGCTCTCCTGCCTTTTTCTTGTCGGCACTGCGCCCGATGATCGTGGGCGACTTGCCGCCCAGTTCGAGTGTAACCGGAACCAGATTGTCCGCCGCAGCCCGCATGATATGGCGGCCAACACCGGTTGCGCCGGTAAAGATCATATGGTCGAAGGCCAGCTTGGAGAAGGCCATGCCCACCTCGGCATCGCCGGTGAAGACGGCCATTTCCTCTTCGGCGAAATATTTGGGTACGACCTCTTCAAACAGCGCCGATACGCGCTCGGTATATTCGGACGGCTTGACCATTGCGCGATTACCCGCCGCCAGTATGCCCGCCATCGGCACCATTACCATGCCCACAGGGAAGTTCCACGGCGCAACAACGCCGACCACGCCCTTGGGTTGATAAACGACCTCGGCTTTCGCCCCCAGCAGGCCGAGCGGAAAGGTCGGCTTGCGCTTTTCGCCGCGCGCCCAGCTTTCGAAATGCTTTTTGGCATGCTTCATCGCGCTGACCGAGGGCATGATGTCGGTCATCAGCGTCTGTTCCCGGCTGCGATGGCCGAAGTCGGCGGACACCGCCTTGGCGAAATCTTCGGCATGGTCGACCAGCAAGGCAATCGCCCGGTCAATCCGGTCCCGCCGCACCGACATGGGTTCGGGAAGCGCAGCGGTAAAACTTGCGCGCTGCTTTTCCAAAATGGCTTGCATATCCTTGGTCATCGCTCTCTCCTGGCTCGCGTCTCGCTGTTAATCGACTGATTAACGGCAAGGCGGGAGAATGCAATGGAATAGGACCTATTTCGGCGCGAGCAATCCGACCCGATCAGCGGCCACGACGCTGGACAGCAAATAGCCGCCGGAGAAAAGCGCCACGATCGCGGTTGCGCTTGGTGCCGCAGACAGACCCGTCATCGCCAGACAGCCCCATGGAACCAGAACAAGCCACAGCCCGCAAAAGCAGATGAAGCTCGCATCGAGCGACAATTTCATCATCATCTCGTCATAACGGTGGCGGTCGCGGATCCAGATGGCGGACCCGAACAGCATGGACAGCAGCATCGCACCAGCGCCTGCCCAGCCGGGAAACATCTTGCCGTCGCCCGAGAGCACCAACATGATCTGCGCCACGCCGAAGGTCAAAAGCATGAGACTGGAGCCCAGCAATATCTCCCGCTGTTCAAGCAAGTCTTCCTCATCACTGACATTGAGCATCTTCGCGCCCATTTTCGGCATGAGGCTGCCGGTCAGGACGATCAGGCCGGTCATCACATAGATGAAGCCAATCGCCGCCAATATTAGCCGGTCGATCCCCAGCGTGTTGAGCGACAGAAAATGGTTGAGCCCGATCATGCCGGTGCCCCCGGCAATGCCGCCGCCGATCATCTGCAGCACCATCTTCTTGGTTTTGCCGGCCTGCGCCGTTGCTTCGCTTGTCATTCTGCGTCCTCCTGCGGTTGCCAGTGGTCGATGAAAATGTCGCATACGGGCATCCCGAACAGCTTCGACATGCGCAGCGCGAGCGGGAGGCTTGGGTCATATTTGTCGGTTTCGACGGCATTGATCGTCTGGCGCGAAACACCCAGTTTCCGCGCCAGCTCGCCCTGACTCCAGCCCTTGGTCTCGCGAATTTCCCGTAATCGACTTTCCAAATCACCGGCCCTTCCTGTAAAGAGCTCTTTACAGGGCGCGAGTCAGCCTGTCAAGAGCTCTTTACAGGCCGCTTTCGCACCAAGGCGCATTGCAAGCAAGGTGCGTAGCATTTATGGAAGCGCCAGCTTTTCTGTCAAAATAAGGATTCTGCCATGTCCACCGATCCCGTCGTTATCCTGTCCTACGCCCGCACACCCATGGGTGGTATGCAAGGCGTGCTTGCGGATGTGGCCGCAACCGATCTTGGCGCCACGGCGGTCAAGGCGGCGGTCGAGCGGGCCGGTGTCGACGGCGCGGATATCGAGCGGATCTATATGGGCTGCGTTCTGCCCGCCGGATTGGGTCAGGCCCCTGCCCGTCAGGCAGCACTTAAGGCGGGCCTGCCCAAGTCGGTTCAGGCCACCACCGTGAACAAGGTGTGCGGTTCGGGCATGCAGACCGTCATCATGGGCAGCGAAGCGCTGGCAGCCGGATCGGTCGACTATGTCATCGCCGGCGGCATGGAAAGCATGACCAACGCGCCCTATCTTCTGAAAAAGCACCGCAGCGGTGCGCGCATCGGCCATGACACCGCCTATGACCATATGTTCCTCGACGGTCTGGAAGATGCCTATGAAGCAGGCCGCGCCATGGGCACTTTCGCGCAGGACACCGCCAACGAATATCAACTGACGCGTGAGGCGCAGGACAATTATGCAATTGAATCGCTCCGCCGGTCGCAGGCCGCGATTGCCGATGGCGCGTTCAAGGATGAAATCGTCGCCGTCACCGTCGCCACCCGCAAGGGCGATGTCGTCGTCGACACTGACGAGCAGCCCGGCAAGGGCATGCCTGACAAGATCCCGGGCCTGCGCCCCGCCTTCGCGAAGGACGGCACCATCACCGCCGCGACCAGCTCGTCCATCTCCGATGGCGCAGCCGCGCTTGTCCTGACCCGCCAGTCGGTCGCCGATGCCAAGGGCCACACCCCCGTCGCCCGCATCGTCGCCTTTGCCGCGCACGCGCAGGAACCATCGGCCTTCACCACCGCCCCTGTCGGTGCGATCACCAAATGCCTTGCCAAGGCGGGCTGGACAGTCGCCGATGTCGACCTGTTCGAAGTCAACGAAGCCTTTGCCTGCGTCGCGATGTTCGCCATGCACGACCTCGGCATCCCGCACGAAAAGATCAATGTCCATGGCGGTGCAACCGCATTGGGCCACCCCATCGGCGCATCGGGTGCACGTATCATCACCACGCTGATCGCCGCATTGAAGCGTCACAGCAAAACCCGCGGCGTCGCCTCGCTCTGCATCGGCGGCGGCGAAGGTACGGCGCTTGCGGTCGAATTGATCTGATACAATTTGCGACACTAATGTCTTGTTTCTGAACGTGTTGTTTTCCGCAGGTTCAAACGCTGCCTCCTAAAAAGGAACAACAGACGCCGAAAGGGGTTTGTTGTTCTCAAGGAGACAGACAATGAAGAAAAGATTTTTGATAACCGTCGCCGCTGTCGCCGCCACCCTCTCCCCCATGGTGGCGCAAGCCCAGACACGCGAATTGCAACGCGACCGTCAGGAAGTGCGCGAAGAAAAGCGCGAACTTAATCAAGCGAAGCGTTATGGTGACAGGAGCGATATACGCGAGGAACGTCGCGAATACCGCGACGCGAAACAGGAATATCGCGAAGACTGGCGCGACTACCGCCAGAAAAACCGCAACGCCTTTCGTGGCAGCCGCTTTAACGCCCCCTTCCGTTACCGCACGTTCAACGACGGTGTGAGCATCGGATCGAGCTACTATGCGCCGCGCTACCGCGTCAGCAATTACCAGAATTACCGCCTGCCCCAGCCCGGCCGTTACCAGACCTATGTGCGTCACTATAATGACGTGCTGCTGGTAAACACCCGGACCGGACGCGTGGTTCGTGCCTATCGCGGATTCTACTGGTAACATTTCATCCTCCCGGGATGTTATCGGTAGATGCGGGCCGTCGGAGCAATCCGGCGGCCCTTTGCATTTGGGAACAGGCGCGCTAACCGTGCGCCATGAACATCGTCTTTGTCCTTTTCGATAATGTCACGCAGCTCGACTTTGCCGGGCCCGTGCAGTTCCTGGCCCGTTTGCCGGGGTCCACCGTCCAGATTGTCAGTAAGGACGGCAAGGCGGTCACGACCGACTGCGGTTTTTCCATCATTCCCAATTCCAGCTTTGCCGATTGCGGACCTGCGGACATTATCTGCGTGCCCGGTGGGCATGGCGTCCGTCAGGCGGTAGCGGATACGGAGCTGGTCGACTTTGTCCGGCAACAGGGTGCACAAGCGACTTGGATCACCAGTGTCTGTACCGGCGCCTTCATTCTGGGCGTTGCCGGTCTGCTTCAGGACAAGCGCGCGACCTGCCATTGGGCATATACGCAGTTGCTGCCCTTGGTCGGCGCGACCCACCAAGCTGCGCGCGTGGTGCGCGACGGGAATGTCGTGACGGCAGGCGGTGTGACTTCGGGCATCGATTTTGCGCTGGAACTGATCGCGCTGATTGCCGGTGAGGATGTTGCCCGCACGCTGCAACTCTCCCTCGAATATGACCCTGCCCCGCCCTTCCAAGGCGGCACCCCCGAAACCACATCGCCCGACATCCTCCACAATCTGCGCGCCCGCGTGTACGACACTGCCGCCGCCCAGATGGAGGAAGCTCTGCGCGACAGCGGGATGGTGGGGTAGCAGTTATTGTGAAGTCGGCAGTGATTTTCCTCTCACCTTTTGGGGAGAGGGGGCGTTGGCGCGCGAACCTCATCGTGGAGCCCCTCACCAACTGCGCCTAGGCCTTTCGGCCAAGGCTTCGTATCCTCTCCCAACGGGAGAGGAAATGTTATGCGCCAGACCCCTTAGGGGATGTAACCAACCCCAACTTAACCGCCCACTTAAATTCCCACTGGACGAACCGACTTTGCGCGCATAGCTTCCGATCCTGGGAGAGACATTATGATCAAAAAACTTGGGCTGGTGGCTGCTGCGGCGGGGCTAATGGTGATGACGGGTTCGTGCCAGAATACGGACGGACCAACGGACGTCCCCGGTTTTGCCGCGATTGACGGCGATTATCTGAAAACCGGTGGAGACGGGTCCAACTGGGCCATGACCGGCTTCAACTATAATGAACAACGCCACAGCCCGCTGACCCAGATTAACGCCGACAATGTGAAGGATCTGGGCATTGCCTGGTTCGCGGATCTACCCGATGCGCGCGGACAGGAAGCCACACCTGTGGTGGTCGATGGCAAGATGTTCGTGTCGACCGCATGGTCCAAGGTTCTCGCCTTCGACGCCAAGACCGGCAAGCCGCTGTGGAGCTTTGATCCGCAAGTGGACAAGGCCCGCGGGGTGAAGGCCTGTTGCGACGTCGTCAACCGCGGTGTTGCCTTCTGGAAAGGCAGCGTCTTTGTCGGCACGATTGATGGCCGTCTGATTTCGCTCGACGCCGCCACCGGCAAGCAATTGTGGAGCGCGCAGACGCTCGACCTGAAATCGAACGGCACCATCACCGGCGTGCCGCGCGTCGTAAAGGACAAGGTCGTCATCGGCTTTGGCGGTGCAGAGTTCGGCGCGCGCGGCTATGTCACCGCCTATGATGCCGCAACCGGCAAACAGGCGTGGCGTTTCTACACCACCCCCAATCCCAAGGGCGAGCCGGACGGCGCGGCCAGCGACGACATTTTGAAAACCGCCGCAACCAAAACATGGAGCGCCACGCCCAAAAAGGGCGACTGGCGTGAAAGTGGCGGTGGCGGCACGGTGTGGGACGCGATTGTCTATGATGCCGAGCTGGACCAGCTCTATCTTGGTGTCGGCAATGGCAATCCGTGGAACCACGGCGTCCGTTCCAATGGCGAAGGCGACAATCTGTTTTTGTCGTCGATCGTTGCGCTGAAACCCGATACCGGCGAATATGTCTGGCATTATCAGGAAACACCGGCGGAAAGCTGGGACTATACGGCGACGCAGCCGATCATCCTCGCCACCGAAAAGCGCGACGGCAAGGATGTGAAGGTCCTCTACCACGCACCGAAAAACGGCTTTTTCTTCACCATCGACCGGGTCAGCGGCAAGATGCTGTCGGCCGATCCCTTTATCGACGGCATCACATGGGCATCGGGCTATGACCTGAAAACCGGACGGCCGATTGAAAAGCCCGAGGCGCGCTACGAAAAAACGGGCAAGCTCTACATGGCGAACCCGTCCGCCCTCGGCGCGCACAATTGGCATCCGATGAGCTACAACCCCGCAACCAGTCTGGTCTATATTCCGGCGCTGTATATCGGCGGTGCCTATCTTCCGCCGGTTGCGCCCAATGAGCAGGATCGAAAGGCACTTGGCTTTAACACCGGCGGGGCAATGGCCACGGCCGACCTGCCCGACGACACAAATTTCGTAAAAGCGGTGAAGGCAGCCACCATGGGCAAGCTGGTCGCCTTTGACCCCAAAACGGGCAAGGCCAAATGGACCGTCGACCATCCCGCATCGTGGAATGGTGGCACCATGACCACGGCTGGAAATCTGGTGTTCCAGGGCACAGCCTTAGGCGAATTCCGTGCCTATGCGGCAGATACCGGCAAACAATTGCTCAACCTTAATGTGCAGTCGGGTGTCCTTTCCGGTGCCTCGACCTATAGTGTCGATGGCGAACAATATGTTGCCTTCCTGACCAGCAAGGGCGGGGCCTTCCCACTGGTGTCGGGCTATGCCGGTTCGGCGAGCTCGGCGGTGCCCAATATCCCGCGTCTGATCGTGCTGAAACTGGGTGGCAAGGTCGCCCTGCCCGCGCTGCCCGAAACGCCCGGCTATGTCTGGGATCCGCCGGCCAAGTTCGGAACCCCTGCCGACATCGCAGCGGGCCAGTCGAACTTCCAGCGCTATTGCCTGGTCTGCCACGGCCCCGGTGCGGTCGGAAACGGCGTATTGCCCGACCTGCGGAAATCGGCAGCTATTGCGGATGAAGCTACGTGGAAATCGGTCGTCATTGAAGGCGTGCTGAAAGGCAATGGCATGGTCAGCTTTGCCTCGGTCCTGACACCCAAGGAAGCCGAGCAAATGCGCGCCTATGTCATCAGCCGTGCCCATTATGCCAA
Source organism: Sphingopyxis sp. (assembly GCA_013823985.1). Lineage (GTDB taxonomy): Bacteria > Pseudomonadota > Alphaproteobacteria > Sphingomonadales > Sphingomonadaceae > Sphingorhabdus_B. The sequence goes on along the minus strand of PNNB01000079.1, from coordinate 54,762 downwards.
GGCCAATGACGCAGGACTTGGCGGGGGCGTAAAGCCCGCCCGCTAGGCGGTTGAATTGTAGGTTTTGGTCTGCTGGACTGGGCGGGACATCGGTATCCGCCCAGGGGCTGTAAGGGCATGCAACCAACCAAACAATTTTTGCCGTATGCGAAAAGATGCGTTGAAGCATCAGCCGCGTTAACAAACTGCCGGGACCCACGGAAAACTGCTGCCCATGAATCGCACATCTGCCTAATTTTTAGGCACATCATCTGCCTGATTTGAATCCAGAATCGCACAAATCCGTGCATCCCAACTGGCACGATACTTGATAAACGATTGCCATAATCCGAGCGCGGTTTTCTACGCCACCCGCGCCAATAAGGGGAAAGTCATGAAGAAGATCGAAGCGATCATCAAACCGTTCAAGCTGGACGAAGTCAAAGAAGCACTTCACGAAGTTGGCGTCTCCGGCATCACCGTTACCGAAGCCAAGGGCTTTGGCCGCCAAAAAGGCCACACCGAACTCTATCGCGGCGCTGAATATGTCGTCGACTTTCTACCCAAGGTGAAATTGGAAGTGGTGGTCGAAGATGGTCTGGCAGACCGTGTGGTAGAAGCCATCGCCGCCGCCGCGCAAACCGGCCGCATCGGTGACGGCAAGATTTTCGTTATCCCCGTCGAAACCGCTCTGCGCATCCGCACCGGTGAGCGCGACAACGATGCCGTCTAAGAAATCCAAATCGTCAAAAAAAGACAAGTCAAAGAAGGAAAGCAACATGGGCACGACCGCCAAGGATATTATCAAGCGTATCAAGGAAGAAGAGATCGAGTGGGTCGATGTCCGCTTCACTGACCCTAAGGGCAAGTGGCAGCATCTGACAATGTGCTCGGGTGTGATTGGCGAAGACGAGCTGGAAGACGGCCTGATGTTCGACGGTTCGTCGATCGAAGGTTGGAAAGCCATCAACGAATCCGACATGATCCTGAAGCCTGACCTCGACGCCGTCTATGTCGATCCGTTCTCGGCAACACCAATGCTGGTTATCTTCTGCGACATCGTGGAACCTTCGACCGGCGAACTCTACAGCCGCGACCCGCGTTCGACCGCCAAGCGCGCAGAAGCATATCTGAAGACCACGGGCATTGGCGACACCGTCTATGTCGGTCCTGAAGCTGAATTCTTCATGTTCGACGATGTGCGTTTCGAAAACAGCTACAACACGTCCTACTACAAGATTGACGATATCGAGCTGCCGACCAACAGCGGCACGAAATATGAAGCCGGCAACATGGGCCACCGCCCACGTGCTAAGGGTGGTTACTTCCCCGTGGCGCCTGTCGATAGCTGCATGGACATCCGTGGCGAGATGGTTTCGACCATGCTCGAAATGGGCCTGCCGTGCGACAAGCATCACCATGAAGTGGCCTCGGCCCAGCATGAGCTTGGCCTGACCTTCGGCACGCTGACCCAGACCGCTGACCGTATGCAGATCTACAAATATGTCGTGCATCAGGTAGCCCATGCCTATGGCAAGACCGCAACGTTCATGCCGAAGCCGATCAAGGAAGACAATGGTTCGGGGATGCACACCCACCTGTCGATCTGGAATGGCAAGACGCCTTTGTTCGCAGGCGACGGCTATGCCGGTCTGTCGGAAATGTGCCTCTACTTCATCGGCGGCATCATCAAGCATGCCAAGTCGGTGAACGCTTTCACCAACCCGACCACCAACAGCTACAAGCGTCTGGTGCCGGGTTATGAAGCACCCGTTCTGCTTGCCTATTCGGCACGCAACCGTTCGGCATCGTGCCGCATTCCCTATGGCGCAGGCGCAAAAGCCAAGCGCGTGGAAGTCCGCTTCCCCGACGCGATGGCCAACCCCTATCTCGCTTATGCGGCGCTGTTTATGGCTGGCCTCGACGGCATCCAGAACAAAATCCACCCGGGCGAAGCGATGGACAAGAACCTCTATGATCTGCCGCCCGCAGAACTGGCCGAAGTGCCAACCGTCTGCGGTTCCTTGCGCGAAGCATTGGAAAGCCTGGCGGCGGACCATGACTATCTGCTCAAGGGTGACGTGTTCACCAAGGACCAGATCGAAGCCTATATCGACCTCAAGATGGAAGACGTCGCCCGTTGGGAAATGACGCCGTCGCCTGTCGAGTTCGACATGTATTACAGCTACTGATCGAACGCATCCGATCGATAGCTGAAGGCCCGGTGGTTGGGGGACCGCCGGGCCTTTTCGATCAGTAAGCCCGGGCTTGGGTCCAGTTGCGGTCCAGACGCTTGGTCAAACGGTCCAGACGCTTGTCAACGGTCCGTTCTTCCCGCTGCGTAAACCGACCATCGCGGTTAAACATCCGGTTCTGGCTTTCAATCGCCCTCAATTCATTGCGGGCATAGCTGGCATCAGCCCTGTCAATGCGGCGCGCCTGCTCGGCCGAGCGGACATATTCGCGAAGCCAGCTGATACGGGTCGGAATGTCGGTCGGCATCTGGGCCATATTATACTGGCCATCGCCGGGCTGATAGTTGGTGTTGTCACCATAACCGTCATTTCGGGTAGCCACCCAGCGGCCTCTGGAATCATAGTAACCATAGACCTTACCGGCCCGCCAACGACCATTGTTGTCATAATAGCCCGGCTGCTCGATGCTGCTCCAGCTGCCATTGGCTTCAGTCGCATAGCCATTGTCACCGGCAATCCAGCGACCACGGGCATCATAACGGCCACGTGTCGGACCAGCTACCCAACGGCCGTTGGTGTCATAATATCCCGTCGCTGTTCCGCCAACCCAGCGGCCATTGCGGTCATAATAACCAGCCGATGCGGCTGGAACCCAGTGCCCGTCACGGTCAGTGTAGCCGCTACCATCGGAATTGCTGTTCGCGGTTACCCAGCGTCCATTGTCATAATAGCCATTGGGCTGACCGTCGACCCACTGGCCGTCCCGGTCATAATAACCGCGAGCTTCGGCGCTGTTGACGCCGGTAGCATGCCAACGACCATTCTGGTCGTAATAGCCATAGGCGCTGCGGCAATCGCCACGGTCTGACTTGGACACCTGGTTACCGATAACAGCACCGATGATGCCACCGATGATCGTGCCTTCGGTCTTGTCGCCGCGGCCAGCAATGACGTTACCGAGCACACCGCCAGCACCTGCACCAACGACGGTGCCGACAATGCGGCCCGAGCTATCCCGGCGGCATCCGTCATCCTGCGCCATGGCAATGGAAGGCGTCAAAAGGGCGAGCGCGATGCCTGCCTTAAATATGTGGCTTTTCATGATTATTCTCTTTTCTAAGAAGCGTAGTGTTGGGATAATCGCTTCATCGCCCCAATGTTCCGCTTCAACGCACTGTCGTTAGGGCCAGCATCGGGAAGTGGCTTGCCCGCCGCGGTAAAGCAGGGCACATCTGCGACATGTTCATCAGGAGCTCTCTATGAAATTCCGTGCGGTTACGCTTGGCCTTTTTGGCGCTGCACTGATGTTGGCATCCCCCGCATCGGCACAATTGACAGCGCAAGAATCCAAAATGACGAAGACGATCGACGCCGAATATGAACGCTCGGTTGCCTTGCTTCAAAAGCTGGTGAACCAGAATAGCGGGACGATGAATTTTGCCGGCGTCAAAGCTGTGTCGGAAATGATGCGCGCTGAACTCGAACCGCTGGGCTTCAATGTCGAATGGATAGATATGGCAAAGGCCAAAAGGTCGGGCCATCTGGTGGCGAAGAAGGCAGGCAAAAAGGGCACGAAAAAGCTGCTGCTGATCGCGCATCTCGACACTGTATTTGAACCCGATAGCCCGTTCCAGAAATTCGTCCGTAAGGGTCAGCAAGCCGAAGGTCCCGGCGCCGGCGATGACAAAGGCGGTATGGTCGTTATCGTGGCGGCCTTGCGCGCCATGCAAGCGGCGGGGACGCTGAAAAATGCACATATCGAAATTCACATGACCGGTGACGAAGAAGACTCGGGCGACCCCATCGAAGTGACCCGGGCGCCCCTGATCGCTGCGGGCAAGGCGGCCGATGTCGCGCTCGATTTTGAAGGTCTGTCGATCGAGAACGGCAAGGATATGGGTGTGATCGCGCGGCGGTCTTCCAACAGTTGGAAGCTGGAAGTGTCTGGCGTCACCGGACACAGTTCGCTGATATTCGATGGCACATATGGCGATGGCGCCGCCTTTGAGCTGGCGCGCATCCTCCACCGGTTCCGTACCGAACTGCCCGAGCCAAATCTAACCTTCAACGTCGGCCTGATCGCCGCCGGACAAGAGGCTGTGGTAGACGGTGACGGTGTGCGCGCGGTTGCCAAGGGCAAAACCAATATCATCCCCGGCATCGCCCTGGCCCGCGGCGATTTCCGCACTTTGTCCGAAGACCAGAGCGCACGTGTTCGCGCCAAGATGGTCGACATCGTGGCTGCATCGGCACCCAAAACATCAGCGAAGATCAGCTTCGACCCCGGCAGCTATCCCGCCATGGCCCCGACCGAAGGCAATAAGGCGTTGCTTGGCAAGTTGAACGCGGTCAATCGCCACCTGGGTCTTGGTGAGCAAGCACCGCTCGATCCGCTCAAAAGAGGCGCTGGAGATATCAGCTTTGTGGCCAATGATGTTGATGGCCTCGTGGGGCTCGGCACCTACAGCCGCGGCGACCATGCACCCGGCGAGACTGTGGATCTGGACAGCATAAGGCGGCAAGCCAAGCGCGCCGCGATCCTGATGACCCGGCTATCGCGCGAAAAAGCGCAATAGAACCCAACACGCATGGCGTTGCTGGACGGGCTCACTTTTGGATGGCGCACCGCCCTTCTGTCCGTCATGTTTGCACAACTCCTGTTGCTCGCATTATCGCTGACGCGGGTGCTTCAAAACAGGGTCGCAAACCGCACGATGGCGGCCTTGCTCATCGTATTGGCAGGAATATTGATCCCCTGGTTGATCGGTTTCGCAGGCTTTTATGACAAATGGATGTGGCTCACCTTCGCACCATTCCAGATAAGCCTTGCCGTCGCGCCGCTCTTTTATCTTTACGCCTATGCGCTCGTAAACGGTAAATGGCCCGACAAGGGCGGGTGGCACTTGATCCCGGCTGCCTTGCAGTTTGTGTTCTACACAGCAAGCTTCCTCTTGCCGTTCACGCTGAAGATGCTCTGGGCTGATCTTGCATCACCTGCCCTTACGTGGATCACCAGCATTGGCATCGTGATCGGACTTTGCTGTTATTGCTACGCCAGCCTCCGACTTCTGCAAACCTATCGCGCCGCATTGGCAGCCGCCCGTTCCGACGGACATCGTTATGCCGCACTCTGGCTAGGCAACGCCATTGCGGCGCTCGCGCTGCTCCTGCTCATCTGGACAAGCTTCCTGGTTTGGGATTTGCTGTCGCCCTTGGGTTATACGGGCCTGATGTGGCTCTATATCGCCATTGGTGCGTTCGCACTGTATCTGGGCATCGAGGCGTGGCGCCATTCGGTCTTGTCCTTTCCTCCGCTTTCAAATCTTCGAGCCACCGCCGACACACTTCCGCCGCCGCGCGACTGGGCGGAGCTCGGCAAATTGTGGGCCGATAAGGTGAAAGCGGAAGACTGGGCGTCCGATCCGGATTTGTCGCTTGCCGCACTGGCACGAAAGCTGGGGACCAACAGCGGCCACTTATCCCGCGCCATCAATGAAGGGTTGGGCGTTAACTTTGCAACCTTTGTCAACGACCTGCGGGCACGCCGCGTTGCCGGGATGATGGCGCAGGGACGTAAAGACGATTTGTTGGACCTCGCGCTCGAAGCAGGTTTCAGTTCGAAGGCAAGCTTCAACCGCGCCTTTACGGCAACCTTCGGAATGGCGCCGTCTGAGTGGCGTAAGCGGCAGGTCTCAAAACACGAATAATCATATGATCCCATATTCTGAGGCGAATAGTCGGCACAGATTTGTCAGATCAGAGCGGTCATTCGTTAAAAGGATCGAAGCATGATGAACCGCCGCCACTTTCTCGCCCAAGGCGCAGGCACTGTCCTAGCCACCGCTGCGTCCTTCCCAAGCGCGGCACGCGCCACCGCATCCGTTTCCACGCCAGGCGATATCGCCCTTTTGCGTGAAATCGTGTCGACGCTCCATCCGGGTCTCTACAGGTACAACAGCCCTAAGACGATTGATCAGGCGCTAAGCAAGCTAGAGCGAATATGGCCGGACCTCCCTGACCTGTGGTCCCGATATCTCCACCTTTCCCGCTTTCTGGCGACGATCAAATGCGGACACAGCTACGCCAATTTTTTCAACCAGACGAAACAGGTGAAAGCCGACCTGTTTGACCGGCGCACTCGCCTGCCGTTCGCGTTCAAATGGATAGGCGATCAGATGGTGGTGACGCAGGACCAGAGCGGGACCAACAGCCTGCCGAGCGGCACCATCGTAAAAGAGGTCAACGGCATTGCTACGAAAGCTATGCTCGCACGCTTGCTTCCCTATGTTCGGGCGGACGGCAATAATGATGCGAAACGGCGTGCCTTGCTGTCGATGACAGGCGCTGACGAGTTGGAGACATTCGATATTTTCCATGGCCTGATCTATGGGGCTCCCGGAAGCTCGAAAGGAGAACCCAAAGAAGGATTCCACCGCCTGCGGATGCGCTTGCCCCGTTCTACATCGGACGTGTGGGTTGATTTGCCTGCGCTCACACTTGCGGACCGGCAATCCTTCTACAAAGCCCCGGACTACAGAGGTGACGGTCCGGTGTGGGAATGGACGATGCGGCCCGATGGCATTGCCGTCCTCAAGATGGATGGGTGGGCGCTGTACAACAGCGCGTGGAAGTGGGAAGCTTGGCTCAATGACCGGTTGGACCGCTTATCAGGCGCTAAAGGTTTGATTGTCGACATCAGGGAGAATGAGGGTGGCCTTGATTGTGGCGACGTCCTGCTTTCCCGGATGGCTGGTATGGATATCATCAAACCACGTGCAGACCGTCTTGTCCGCTACCAGAAAACGCCTGAGCATCTGGACCGTTATCTCGACACATGGGATGATAGCTTCCGCAATTGGGGCGATCAGGTGGAGCCACTTAACAACCGCTTTTACAAATTGAAGCGGTGGGACGACGATGGGATATTGGCTGCAAAAGGCCCACGAGTCACAACGCCGATGGCGGTATTAACCAGCGCACAGAATAGCAGCGCGACGTTCCAATTCGCATCGCTCACCAAGCAACTCGGCCTTGGCACATTGATTGGAGAGGCAACTGGCGGAAACCAGCGCGGCATAAATGGCGGTGCCTTTTTCTTCGCCCGACTGCCGGAATCAGGGATCGAGTTTGATGTGCCGCTGATCGGCTATTTCCCGCAAGACCCAAAGCCGGACGCAGGCTTGAGCCCCGACATCGCAGTACCCCAATCAGCCAAGGCGATAGCCGACGGATCGGACAATCAAATGGATGCGGCGGTCAACCATCTGCTCCACCGTACATAGAAAAGGCGGCGCCTTGCGGCACCGCCCATTCCATGTCGATTATGCTGTATCGCGGAGGACTACCGGCCCTCGCGCGCTGCCTTTCCAAAGACGCGATATTGTTCGTTGCCGACAAATCCGAATTTGGAAATTCCGCTCCGCTTAACCGCTACCAGTGCCTTGTCGACCGTATCATAAGGTGCGGTCGGCGCAGGCTGGAACTGGAGTTCCGGTTCCGGGTTCATCGAAGTCGTCCGGACCAGAAACTGCTCCATCTGCTGTAACGTGACCGGTGTACCATTCCACTGGATCGTGCTGTCCGGAAGAATGATGATCTTGTTGATCACCGGGTCGATTGGAATATCGGGTGGAGGCACATTAGGATCGTTGACCGGAAGGTCGATATTTACGGCGTGCGAAACCGGGGGGATGGTGATCATCAGCATGATGAGGAGAACGAGCATGACGTCGATCAACGGCGTCGTGTTCATTTCCATCATCGGCTGGCCATCATCTTTACCGCCACTCATTGCCATGATGATTGCTCCTTAGAAATACTTACTGCACGTTCGCATTTTCGAACGGCGATGAAATGAAGCCAACACGGGCAAAACCAGCCATCTGCATGGTGTAAATTGCACCGCCGATGCACCGATAAGGTGTGTTGATATCACCACGAATATGCGCTTCGGGCAGCATGTCCGGCTCGATCAAGCCAGCCTTAGCAGCCTCTTCGCCCCCGAGCTTTTCAAACTCGGCTTTCAAATGCTTCGCAGCACGATCCACCAACTCGGTGGAATCAACCGGAGTCACATTCCAGTAAATGCGGCATTCGCCATTCGGGTTTGCGCCCTCATAAGCGGGGTCGCCTGGATCGCGACCTCCGGAGTCGGTCGTTGTCACCGAAAGCAACACGTTTTCACGCTTTGCCTTTGTCGGCTCAAACTTCACGACCGGAATATCCATTTTCACCGTCTGGATGGCGACCGGAATAGCGATGAGGAAAACGATGAGGAGCACCAGCATGACGTCGACGAGCGGCGTCGTGTTGATGTCAGACATTGGCGTGTCATCGCCGCCGCCTCCTGAACTGATTGCCATTGGCCAATCCTCTCTAAATAAATTGGGTCAAAATCGAGAGCCGGAACATCCGGCGGACGGGCTGTGCCGAAACACAGCCCTAACCCAATCTTACTTCTTTACCGCGCCAGCAGGTGCAGGCTTGCCAGCAGGGGCAGCCGTGACAGCAGGCTTCACGCGACCGCCCGACGAGATGTAACCAAGCACATCGTTCGAGAAGGTAGCAAGGCTACGTGCGATCGTCTTGTTACGTGCCTGCAACCAGTTGTAGGCAAGAACGGCGGGAACAGCGACGAACAGACCGATGGCGGTCATGATCAGTGCTTCACCAACCGGACCAGCGATCTTGCCGATGTCGGCCTGACCGGCGATACCGATTTTAATCAGCGCCGAGTAAATACCGATAACCGTACCCAGCAGACCGACGAACGGTGCGGTAGCACCAACGGTTGCGAGGAAAGGCAGGCCGCTGGCCAGCTTGTTGTTGATCGACTCTTCCGAACGGGCCATCGCGCCGTGCAGCCAGTCATGTGCTTCGACCGGATCGGTCAAAAGGCTGTGCTGCTTCTGGGCTTCAATACCGTCGTCAACGACCTGACGGAATGCGCTGTTCTTGTCGAGCTTCGAAGCGCCTTCTTCCAAGGTAGCTGCACGCCAGAACTGGGCGCGAACCTGCTTTGCCTGGTTCAGAACCTTCTGCTGTTCGAACAGCTTGGTGAACATGATGTAGAAGGAGAAGACCGACATGATAACCATCACCGAGAAAATCGCGATGGAGATCGGGCCACCTTCTTTAAGGGCGGGGATAAGACCGAACTGGGCGGCGGCCTCTGGAGCTGCGGCACCGGCCGCCGTTAGAAACAAAATCGACATTTTAACTACCTCTCAGAAAAATTTACGTTGCTAGCAAAAAGGCCCGGCGCGAAGGCTCCCCCTTTGCCGGGCCATAGAATTATTTCGGTATCTGCCACCGGACGCGGTTGGAATAGGTGCCGGTAGTGGGGTTACCACTGCCATCCAGGGCCGGATCAAACCGCGCACGACGGGTGACGTTAGTGCAGGTAGCCTGATCGAGATCAGGGTGACCGCTGGATGATGTAATCTGGCAATCGGTTACACGGCCATTGGCGCCAACCGTTACGCGGAACCCGGTGGTACCTTCACGCTCCTGCTGCAATGCCCGCGACGGATAGTCGTTGGTATTGGCCCAGTTGCCCGGATTGCCCTTAGGGATCGGGTTAGGACGCTTCGCCACAGGCGGCGGAGGTGGAGGTGGTGCAGACGGTGCAGGCGGTGCTGCAGTCGGAACGATCGGCGCAGCAGGCGGCGGCGTATCAACCGTACGCACTGTCGGCGGCGGCGTTACCGTTACAACCATTGGCGGCGGAGAGACAACCGGAGGCTCGATCTGCTTTTCAGGCTCTGGTGGTGGCTCTTCTTCTTCCGGTGGTTCTTCTTCTTTCACGTCGACGACGGTCATTTTCTCCTTGATGGCAACGACCGCGTCATAGGCGAGGCCGGTCACCAAGGCATAACCGAGGAACGCGTGAAGAAGGATAACAATGATGACAGAAACCAAACGGTTTGTGCTCATCCCATCTTGATCAGCATATGCCATGCGGAAACAACTCTCCTACCTTCAAAACAAAAAAAGCATTCGGGTCCGCACGTTCTGAAGATGCGACCGAAATACCCCCGCGATATCGAAATATTATCTTTTTTAACTTCGATTCACCGGAGCAATAGCCAAGGCCTTCGGGCCTAGCAACACGGATTCTGCGATTCAGACGCAATTCATGTATAGCGCTTTCATATGGCACAGAACAGATATGGACCAAAGCTACGTTTGCCGTTGCTGTCCGAAAGGGAATTGGAATGAGATTGTCGCGTTTGAAATATGGATTTGCCTCAATTTTGCTAGGATTTAGCGGGATTAGCGCCGCACAGACGAGCGAACCGTTGCCACCTGCACTCGCGGTACCTGCTGAAAGTGCCAGCTATGCCGATATTGCCGATTTAGTCGTCATTTCACCCCTGATCGTCGATGCCACGATCAAAAATTTACGTAAAATTGCGCCCGAACAGGCCGTCGGAGTGCCTGCGACGCTGCAACGTGTTCTTGTGGAAGCCGATATTGTCGCTTTGATTCGCGGTCAGGAGGGCGTCACCCCGCGAATCCGCTTTTTGCTGGATGTCCCCAAGGATGCGAAGGGCAAACTCCCCAAACTGAAGAAGCAGCGCCTGTTTCTGCTCGGAAGCACGGTCGCTGGAAGACCGGGCGAAACCCGCCTGTCGCGTCCCAACGCTTTGGTGCAGTGGAGCCCTGCCAACGACCAGCTCGTTCGCGCAATAACAAAAGAAGCCGTGCAGATTGATGCGCCGGATCGGATTACCGGCATCACGAGCGCCTTTTACAGCGCTGGAACCGTATTGGGCGAAGGGGAAACGCAAATTTTCCTAAAAACCGCCAAGGAACAGCCTCTGTCGCTTTCGGTCTTAAGCCGTCCCGGTGAGGCAAAAAGATGGGCTGTCTCGACGGCAGAAGTGATCGATGAATCGGCGACTGCGCCTCAGAAATTCACTTTGCTTTGGTACCGGCTGGCCTGCGGATTACCGCGCGCACTTTCGCCCGATCTGGTTGAGGCCGCCGATAGCGACAATGCGGCACGCGCGCAGGCAGACTATAAATATATCCTCGATAGCCTGGGCCCTTGTGGACGCAAACGATAAGGGTGCGGGCCTAGGGTGCATCAAAAAATGGCGCGGCTTCGGCCAGCACCAGGGTGAACCATTGCTGCGCATCGCTGAATTCGACAACGGGTGTCCATCCGCCTGCTCGTAAGAGGATGCGTAAACTGCGCAGGTCGAATTTATGGCTGTTTTCGGTGTGGATCGATTCGCCTGCCTGCATCTGGAACTCGCAGCCAGAAACGGTGAATTGCACGTCCCAAGCACAGCGCAGGTGCATTTCGATCCGCGCTTCTCGGTCGTTCCACTGAACATGATGGGAAAAGGCGTCGACAGGAATATTTCCGTCCAGCTCCCGATTAATGCGCGCGAGAAGGTTCAGGTTGAACGCCGCAGTCACGCCTGCTGCGTCGTCATATGCGGGCAAAAGTATCTCTACCGGTTTGATGCGATCAAAGCCGATGAGAAGCCGAGCGCCCTGCCCCAAATGCCCCCGCATATGCCGCAACAGATCAACGCTGCTGCGCGGGACGAAATTGCCTATGGTAGATCCAGGAAAAAAGCCGAGGCGGGCTTCGCTCGGTTTGTTCGTTGGCAACTGCATATCTTGCGAGAAATCCGCTTCGAGGGGACGAATCGTTAGATCGGGAAATTGTCGGGCAAGCACCTCTGCCGACATCCTGAGATAGTCGCCTGAAATATCGACCGGGATATAGATGTCCGGGCGAATGGCCTCCAGCAGCAGAGGGGTCTTGGTTGCGCTGCCGGCGCCAAACTCCACAACCGCAGCCCCCGCGGGGATATGCTTGCCGAGTTCGGCGCGGCAATTCTTTAACAATTCTGTTTCGGTGCGTGTCGGGTAATATTCCGGCAAATGTGTGATATCGTCGAAAAGCTGCGATCCGCGTTCGTCGTAAAACCACCGTGCAGGGATTGCGCGGCGCGGTCCCTTGAGACCTGCAAGAACATCCGAACGAAATTGAGGGTCGACCTGAGGTTTGAAGTCTGCCTCAGACATCGCGGGCCAGCCGGAGTCCGGTGAACTGCCAACGCTGATGCGGATAAAAGAAATTTCGGTAGCTCGCACGCACATGGCCACGCGGCGTCGCACAACTCCCGCCGCGCAAGACAAACTGTCCGCTCATAAACTTGCCATTATACTCGCCGACCGCACCGTCAGCGGCACGAAAGCCGGGATAGGGGCGATAAGCGCTGCCGGTCCACTGCCACACATTACCGAACAGCGCGCCCGCGCCGGTAGCACTGGGACGCACGGGCCCGGCCGCGTCGAGTTGATTGCCCGCGTCCGCATCCTGAGATGCCGCGGTCACCTCCCATTCGGCCTCGGTAGGCAAGCGGGCGTTCGCCCAGCTTGCGTAGGCGTCGGCCTCATAGAGACTTATATGTGTGACTGGCGCGTCCGGGTCGACCGCCCGCAAACCGTCCAAACCAAAAGACAGCCACTGGCCGTCGCGGTCCTGTTGCCAATAAAGAGGCCCGCCAACGCCCTCGCGCTGCACCCATGCCCATCCGTCGGACAGCCAGTGGCGTGGCTCGCCATATCCATTGTCGTTCATGAATTGCATCCATTCACCATTGGACACGGTTCGTGACGATAGCGCGAAAGGTTGCAAAAAGATTTCGTAGCGCGGCCCTTCACAGTCGAAGGCGAAGCCTGAGCCCATATGACCAATGGCTTGCATCCCTGACGGTCCTGTGACCCAAAATGCGTCTTGTGCCTGAGCATCCGGAACGGCCCGCACAATTGGCTCCGGCCAATAAGCGGGAAATGTCGGGTTTTGCGAAAACAGGTGCAAGATATCGGTCAGCAGCAGTTCCTGATGTTGTTGCTCGTGCTGAATGCCAAGCTCCAGCAATGCCAATGCCGTTTCGGGAAGATTGTTCCAGTGCGCATCCAGTGCCGCTTCGACATGGGCGCGATAGGCAAGCACTTCAACCAACGAGGGTCGCGTAATCAGCCCACGAGCCGCGCGGGAATGCCGGGCACCTTCGGCTTCATAATAGCTGTTGAACAGATAGGCGAAGTTTTCATCAAACGTCCGGTATCCCGGAACATGATCCCGCAAGATAAAGCTTTCAAGGAACCACGTCACATGCGCCAGATGCCATTTGGCGGGAGATGCATCCGGCATGGACTGCACCGTCGCATCCGCATCGGAAAGCGGTTTGACCAAATCGACCGTCAACTTGCGTGCGGCAAAGAACCGGTCACGAAGTCCCCGCGTCATCGCGAGGCGCCTGGGACCCATAAAATATCGCCGCCACGCGACGCGTTGATCAGACGGCATAGGACAAAGAGATAATCGGACAGCCGGTTCACATATTGAATGGCCTGCGGGTTGATGCTGACCGATTGTGCCGCGGATACCAGCGCGCGTTCGGCACGGCGGCTGATCGCACGGGCCATGTGCATATGGGCCGCGGCTAAGCTTCCGCCCGGTAAAATGAAACTTGTCAGGGGCGGCAACTGTTCATTGGCCGCATCGATCGCCGCTTCTAGCCATGCCACCTGTTCCGGAATGATCCGCAGTTCCATCGGTGTTGGTTCAAAACTGGTTCCGGGGGTGGCGATGTCCGCGCCGAGATCGAACAAATCATTCTGAATTCGGCGAAGGTCAGAGACTAAAGCTGTCTGACCTTCGTCGGATTCGAGTTGCTGAACAGCTACACCAAGAGCGCAATTGGCTTCGTCAATTTCGCCAATGGCGTGCAGCCGGGCATCCGACTTTGATACCCGAGAGCCGTCGACCAGTCCGGTTGTCCCGTCGTCTCCGGTGCGGGTGTAAATCTTGTTCAGCTTAACCATGTCGGATCACGCAACCGCTTATTGCGCACCTGCCACGAGCAGGAGAACGACGACAAGCATCACCGTAATGGCCTGCCACTTTACACGTGCAAACATCATCTTGTTTTGCATCGCTAGCGATTGCGGAATTCCGTCCTTGTCCAATTCGGTCGGGCGCATATTCGCAAAGGCATGCAGACCACGAACAAGCGCAAAAGCAACCGCACCAGCCGAGGCGATAATCAAGAGTACCAGCAAAATAGTCATTGGGAGAATGTCCTTAGTGGGGTTGATACCCCTGGGGCCTATCTAGGCGCTCGACAGGGAAATGCCAAGCGGTAGCACCCCTTGACGCAAATTATCGATCAATAGCTGTCCGTCCTCCCCGGCAAGACGGCGTGCCGACAATGGCGGCGAGGATTTGCTCTTGGCCAACTTTTGGCCGCCCATGTCCAGCAGCAGAGGATGATGCCAGTATTGCGGTTCCGGTAAATCCAGCAGAATCTGCAGCAGACGGTGAATGGCTGTGTAGGCAAACAGGTCCAAACCGCGCACGACATGCGTAATCCCATCGGCAGCGTCGTCAACTGTCGCCGCCAGATGATACGAGGCCGGGGCATCCTTGCGCCACACGATTACATCGCCAAACTGCATCGGGTCGGCGAAATTGGTGCCCGCCACCAAATCTGTCCACTGGAAGGGCCCCGTCATCGCCAAAGCCTTCGCCATATCGATTCGCCAGCAAAAGGGACCGCTTGGTTCCCCGGTTCGATTGCGGCACGTGCCAGGATAATGCGGGCCGTCCGGCCCGTGCGGCACAGGCATCTGTTTAAGCGCCGCCAAAATATCGCCGCGCGTGCAGGAACATTTGTAGAGAAGGCCAAGCGACAGGAGTTTCTGAAGCGCTGCCTGATACCGTTCGATATGCCCGGATTGATAACCAACCGGCCCATCGGGCGAAAGGTTCAGCCATGCAAGGTCAGTCAATATGCCCGCGACATGTTCCGGCCGGCTGCGGGTCCCGTCGATATCCTCAATTCGCAGAAGATACTGCCCGCCATGGGCATGGGCGAAATCATGCGCGCAAAGGGCCGAGAACGCATGCCCTACATGTAGGGCACCGTTCGGGCTGGGCGCAAATCGTGTCCGTATAGGGATCGCGCGATCAGGCTCAATCTTCGGTAAAAATACCATATTATGTGCTTTTGCCCTCTTGACGTCACAATATGTGCAAATAGGTTGGCAAATGTCAAAATGCTGTAACGCCCATAGGGTTAAAACGGCTATGACAACAGGGGAGAAGGTCTGACTTATGTTGCATACCGGAACTTTCGAAGCAGCTGGCAGGGCAAGGCATCCAGAAAATTGCCCGGCGCTGGTGCTCAATGCGGACTACACACCGCTCAGCTATTATCCGCTGAGCCTATGGCCGTGGCAGACCGCGATCAAAGCCGTGTTCCTCGACAAGGTCGACATTGTTTCCAGCTACGACCGCCACGTGCACAGCCCAAGTCTCGACATGAAAATCCCGTCAGTGATTGCGCTGCGCCAATATGTGAAACCTTCCGAGTACCCAGCCTTTACCCGCTTCAACCTATTTTTACGGGACAAGTTCGAATGCCAATATTGCGGTTCAGGCGATAACCTGACCTTTGACCATATCGTCCCGCGCCGTTTGGGTGGGATCACCAGTTGGGAAAATGTCACAACCGCGTGCCTGCCTTGCAACCTGAAAAAGGGCGGACGGACGCCGAAACAAGCGCATATGCAGCTCAATATGGCAGCCATCCGGCCAACGAGCTGGCAATTGCAGGATCGCGGGCGCGCTTTCCCACCGAACCATCTGCACGAAACGTGGCATGACTGGCTCTACTGGGATATCGAATTGGAAGGTTAAGCGCAGCCTTATCCGCGCTGTTATTCTGTCACCGTCAACGCAGGTACGGCTCGCGCCGCATCTTCCGGTGTAATCCCCGGAGGCGGAGCAGCCGCGATCCGTTCTTCACCGCGCATGACACGACCGGCCCGCTTGATCGCATCGCGCAAGCGGGGATAGCTACCGCACCGACAAAGATTGGTGATTGCAGCGTTGATTTCTTCATCGGTCGGGTTGCTGCTCTTTTTCAGCAACACCGATGCCGCCATGATGATGCCGGGAATACAAAACCCGCAATGGGGCACATTTCCTGCGACAAAGGCCTGTTGCAACGGATGACTACGATCGCGGCTCAGCCCCTCGATGGTTGTGACAAAGCGACCTTCCGCTTCGGCAATGGTCACCAGACAGGACCGGATGGCCTCACCGTCAATTTCGACCATGCACGCGCCGCAATCGCCCGTTCCGCAACCATATTTGGTGCCTGTCAGGTTTGACGCGTCCCTTAACGCCCACAGCAGGGGCGTTTGCGGGTCCATCTTATACTGGACCGGACGATCGTTAACGGTGAACTTGGTCATGCTAAGGCGCTAAACGCAGATCGCGCAGCAATCAATCCCGCCAGCTTTTATCGATCTGATCGACCTTGCGCACCATCGCATCAAATTCGACACGGCCCGACCCGCCCGGAGGCGATGCCATATAAAGGTCGCGTTGGTGCACGGCGATGACCTCATTGGAAACCGTAATTGGCTTGCCCATTTGCATGGTCGCCATCTGATGCTCGCAGGCGCGCTGCAATGCCCAATATTTGATGAACGCATCGGGCAAACTCTTGCCCATCACCACAGGTCCGTGGTTCCGCAGCATCAATATGCGTTTGTCACCCAAATGCTCGACCAGCCGCACGCCTTCTTCTTCGCGTACCGTGACGCCTTCAAAATCATGATAAGCCAGTTGCCCCATGAAGTTGCAGGCATAGAAGTTCACTGGCTGTAGTCCACCTTCAAGCGAACAAACCGCTACCGTGGCGGTTGTATGAGTATGGATGATCGCATGTGCATCGGGCAATGTCCTGTGGAACAGGCTATGCTGCACAAAACCGGCCTTGTTCACATGCCATGGATTGTCGGCATCCAGCTTGTTGCCGTCGATGTCGATCTTGATCAGGCTGGAGGCGGTAATTTCGCCAAAATGCATGCCGTACGGATTGATCAGGAAGGCACCTTCTTCGTCGGGTACCTTCACCGTGATATGGTTGAACACCAGTTCATCCCAACCGAACATTGAAAAGATACGGTAACAGGCGGCAAGTTCCTGCCGTGCCGTCCATTCGGCTTCGCTATATTTGCTGTTCGCTTTCAGCTGGGTGGCCATGCTCGCTCTCCTGTTCATTCCATTTGCGTTGCATTATGAAATGAAAGGAGAGCGAGGGCAAGGCCATGTCGTTACATCGTTACTTTGGCACCGACATATAGGAACCGGCCGACGCCTGACGAGATCGGGTAGCTAAGCTGGTCAAAGGCTGGTTTTTCGTCGAAAATGTTATTCACGCCGCCGTAAAAGGTGAACTTATCGTCGACATCAATAGCCAGGCGTACATCATGCTCCCAACGTTCCTTGAAGTAGAAGAACCGCGGGTCGGACAAGTCGGGATTTGCGGCAAGCTGTTCGGTGGTGAAACGACGGGTCTTGCTGAAATAGTTCACACCATAATTGATATTGAATCCGCCCAATTGCCAGTCGAGGCTCGCCGATCCGCGCCAGCGTGGATTATAAGCCTCTAACGTATCGTCATCCACATCTGCCCCTACCGTCGGAACGAAGGTGATCTTGTCCAGATAACCGCCGGTCAGGTTGAAGTTGAATGTTCCGATATTGTCAGTGGGCATGCGGTAATTGATGGTGAAATCACCGCCCGCAGTTTCGAACGCAGCAACATTTTCCGGTCCGACAATAAAGCCGTTGCGCTGCAGCGGGTCATTTCCATCACCCAAGACAAAACCAGTCCCGGTGGCGCGGAAGATGTTCTGGCAGAACACATTATCGATAGTTGGCTGGTCAACGCACAATTCCGCCACTTCGGTGGCGCTCGGCGTATTGATCGCCCCCTTGATACGGATATTATACCAGTCGAAGCTCATCGACAGGCCCGGAATGAAGCTGGGGCGCAAGACGACACCTGCCGTCCACGTCTTCGCTTCTTCCTCATTCAAACCGGGATTTCCTCCGGCCAAGCCACGACGTGATGTGGTAGCCTGTGCGTCGGTCGACGGACTGAAGGTAGCGATCTGCGCGGGGGTCAGGCCCAAGCCGGACAGGATTGCCGTACAGTTCGCCTGCCGGAACTGTGTTCCGTCATTGAGCCGCGTGACATCGCACGGGTCAGTCACGAAGGCGAAGGTTCCCGATTGAGGCGAGAACAGCTCACCTATATTGGGTGCCCGCACAGCTTGCGAATAGGATCCGCGGAAACGGACGTCAGCGATAGGCGCGTAAATGCCGTCGACTTTCCATGTCGTCGTTTTGCCAATCGTCGAATAGTCGGACAGACGGATAGCCGCCGAGAAGGAGAGCAAATTCGCAAAAGGCATGTCGGCGAGAATTGGCGCGTTCAGTTCGGCGAAAATTTCTTTCACGTCGAATTTCCCGGTGCTCGGCTGCACCGCCGCAAAGTCCCGCAAGTCGCCCGATTGTATGAGGGCATCAGGCGTGTCGCTGCTGATTTCCTTTCGGTATTCGGCACCTAACGCAAAGCCGAGCGGACCGCCCGGCAAGGTGAACAGGGCGTCGAAATCGCCGGAAACCGAGCCTGATACAACATGCTGCGTAATACGTGACCGATTGGTGTTGTTCGCCAGTACAAATGCGAGAGCCTCTTGCGAAGCGACGCCATTACCCAATACATTCAGCGGACGGCACGCGCTGCCCGCGCCGGGTGTAAAGGTCGATGCGGGCTGGTTGAAATTGTTCGGATCGATGTTGGACAAGGGGTCCAAAGTCGAACGGCAAACAATCTGACCTGATACAGGATCGCGCACCGCGTCGAGCGCGGCAAAATAGCGATCGCCGATCAGGTTGCTCGTCTGTGTTCCAGCCGCCGTGGTGCGGCCGAATACATAAGAAACCTCATATTTCGCATTGTCCGTAATATCGCCTTCGATACCCGCCACACCGCGATAGGTTTCGCGCTTGATTGATTCACCACGTACACCGAAATCGAAATTGTCGCGCGAAATCAGGGCGCCGTTGGTAGTATTCGCAACTCCGAAGCGGTCATTCAAAAAGGCGTTATCGGGGGCCAGATAGGTGAAGAAATCGAAGCTGGGTTGGCCTACGGAAAAGGCGTTTGTCCGTACATATTTGCCTTCAAGGAATACTTTGAACGCCGGTGAGAATTCATAACTCGCCAAGGCATTGACCGCATGGCGGCGCAACGAAGGTTCCAAGTCGCCGAAATAGCCTGCGGTGGGTGTGTTGGAACCACCCTGTGCGCGACCGCCGGATGACGGAATAGGCAATCCGCGGTCATAGACAAGGCCGCTTCCGGTAAAATCCGGAATGCCGTCCAAATCAAGATCGACGGCTCCATCGGGTGCGCTGTCTGCCCAGCTTAGGTTATTGTATAATATGCGGTCAGGCACATTGGGATCATCAGGAAAGTCCGCCCGGTTGCGGAACAGCCCCTGGTTCACCAGTGGATCACCGCTGAATGAGCGTTCAAAGCTGCTTAACCGATCGCGGTCGCTGAACTCATAAGCGAGCGCCACATTACCGCGATCTCCGGCGAAGTTCTTGCCGGCAACAATCGAAAAGAAGCGGGTTCCGGCATCACCCTTGTCGGATATGCCGACCTGTCCACGGGCGGTAACGCCGTCAAAGTTCCGCTTGAGAATGAAATTGACCACGCCCGAAACGCCATCAGCACCATAGATGGCAGAAGCGCCTCCGGTCAGCACGTCAACACGCTCGATCAAATCTTGCGGAATAGAGTTGATATCGACCGAAGCGGTGTTCGGGATCCCGGCAACATGGCGCTTGCCATTCACCAGAACGAGTGTGCGGTCCGCACCCAGGTTACGCAAATCGAGGCGGTTCACGCCCGTTTCGCCTAATCCTGCATCCGCACCACCCGACAGCGAGCCGCCGATGGAGGCTGTCAGCGCAGGGTTGCGGATAAGGACGTCTGTTACGTTGATCTGTCCGGACTTCTCGATGCTTTCGCCCGTGACCGCGACGACGGGGTTTGCGACATTCAGCTCCGGACGCGCAATGCGCGAACCGGTAACGATAATGGCGTCGCCTTCATCAGCTTCTTCGGCCACCTCAGCGGTGGGTTGCGCCTCTTGCGAATCTTGCGCAAACGCAATGTTAGGGGTCAATGCAGTGAAAAGAGCCGCAATCGAGACGGAAAGGGAGAAATCGCGCATGCGCGCTTTATGGTTTTTCATCGGGTGCTCCAGAAGATAGCGTTTTCGTGGTCGCTGTCCCCTGAAACATCGCGACAATATTTGCCCGTGCACAAGTTGAGACCCGCAACCTTGATGCCAAATGAACAGGCTAGGTCGCGGTTCCATGGCCCGATACATTCTTCGGAACTGTGGCATAAATGCACCAATTTCCGCGCGCTTCTTGTGGGACAAGGCCGCTTTTTGCTTGAATTTGCCATGGCACACGGTTAAGGGGCCGAGCATAACGCCGCACTCGTTTGCGGCAATTTTCGTTTTTAGCCTTACAAAATGGCGGATTTCAGCCATTTTGCCGATTCGATACCGGAGTGAAGTTTTCTTATGCAGATCATGGTTCGCGATAATAATGTTGATCAGGCCCTACGCGCGCTGAAGAAGAAGCTGCAGCGTGAAGGCGTGTATCGCGAAATGAAGCTGCGTCGTCATTTCGAAAAGCCCTCGGAAAAGCGCGCCCGTGAAAAGGCTGCCGCTGTCCGTCGCGCCCGCAAGATGGAGCGTAAACAGCAAGAGCGTGACGGCGCGAAATAAGCACCGTCTGCATTGAACAGGGAAAGCGCCGCTCGGGCGCTTTTTTTGTGTCTGGAAACCGCTGCACATTCTGCTAGTCAGCGCACAACTTTAGCGATCAGGAAATAGTCCATGTCTGTAACTGCCGTTCCCATTCTGCCGATCAAAAAAGGTTCGCTCACCAAATTCTGGATTGGTGCGGCCTTGGTGCTTGCTGCTGGCGGTGGACTTGCTTGGTGGGGAACCGCAGATGTGCGCCATGAATTTGGCGACGTGGTCACGACGGAGTCGGGTTTGCGCTACAAAGTGCTGAAGGCTGGCGAGGGCCCGTCACCTACCGATCAGGATGTTGTCTTGATCAAATATACCGGCCGCCTGAAAGACGGAAAAGTTTTCGACCAGAACCCGCAAGCCGCCTTGCCCGTCAACGGCGTGGTGCCCGGCTTTTCGGAAGGCCTGAAGGTCATGCAGCGCGGCGGCCAATATCGCCTCTGGATACCTGCAAGCATCGGATACGGTTCGCAGGACCAGCGTAACCCGCAAACCGGCGAAGTCGCGATCCCGGGCGGTAGCGAGCTGATTTTCGACGTCGACCTGCTTGAGTTCAAGTCACGCGCCGAAGTCGACGCGATGCAGCGCCAGATGCAGGAAATGCAAAAGCAGCAAGGCGGTGCACCTGGCGGCGGACAGGCGAGCGGCGCGCCACAGGGTCTGCCACCGGAGATTCAGGCACAAATCGACGCACAGATGCAGGCACAGCAGGCGCAATAACGCGCCTGCCCGCCGATCGGGGGACTAGACCCCCGCGAGCAGACCTTCGTCCTTAATCCGCTTCTGCCAATAGGTTGGCGCAAGCTGGTGGACATTGTTGCCTTCGCTATCGACGGCCACGGTTACCGGGAAGTCCTGCACTTCAAATTCGTAGATGGCTTCCATGCCCAAATCTTCAAAACCGACGACTTTGCTGCCTTTGATCGCACGTGCAACCAAATAGGCCGCACCACCCACAGCCATCAGATAGGCGCTTTTGTGCTTGGCAATCGCCTGCGTTGCTGCCGGACCACGCTCGGCCTTCCCGACGCATCCGAGCAAGCCCTGTTCAAGCATCATGTCCATGAACTTGTCCATGCGGGTCGCGGTGGTGGGGCCCGCAGGGCCAACGACCTCTTCACCTACAGGATCGACGGGCCCGACATAATAGATCATCCGGCCCTTAAAACTGACCGGCAGCTCTTCACCCTTGGCCAGCATGTCGGCAATCCGCTTATGCGCAGCATCCCGGCCGGTCAGCATTTTGCCGTTCAGCAACAGCCGGTCGCCCTGTTTCCAACCCTGCACATCGGCAGGTGTCAGCGTGTCGAGATCAATGCGTTTCGCTGCGGCATCAGGCTTCCAATCCACCTTTGGCCATTCATCAAGCTTCGGCGCCTCAAGAAGCGCAGGTCCCGAACCGTTCAGCGTGAAATGCGCGTGGCGCGTCGCAGCACAATTCGGGATCATAGCCACCGGCTTGCCCGCCGCATGGCAGGGGGCATCCATGATCTTCACATCCAATATGGTCGATAGCCCGCCAAGTCCCTGCGCACCGATGCCCAGCGCATTGACCTTGTCAAATATCTCGATCCGCATTGCTTCAATGTCATTCTGAGGCCCCCGGGCTTTCAGGGGACCCATGTCGATCGGCTCCATCAGCGCCTGCTTGGCGAGCAGCACGCAATGTTCCGCTGTCCCGCCAATACCGATGCCAAGCATTCCCGGCGGGCACCAGCCTGCGCCCATCTGCGGGAGCATTTCCAGCACCCAGTCGACGATATTGTCCGACGGGTTCATCATTTTGAACTTCGACTTATTCTCGCTGCCGCCACCCTTGGCCGCGACGTCGACACTGACTTTGCCGCCGGAGACCATTTCGACATGCAGCACGCAGGGCGTATTATCCTTCGTATTGCGGCGCGTGAAAGCGGGATCAGCAAGGACCGAGGCGCGCAGCTTGTTTTCCGGATGCAAATAAGCGCGACGCACACCTTCGTCGACCACCTCTTGCAAGGATTTCGATGTATCGTCCAGCCGGCAATCCATACCCCATTTGACGAACACATTCACGATGCCCGTATCTTGACAGATCGGCCGGTGACCTTCGGCACACATGCGGCTGTTGGTCAGGATTTGGGCAATGGCGTCCTTCGCCGCGGGGGACTGTTCCGCCTCATAGGCTTCACCCAAGGCGCGGATATAATCCATGGGATGAAAATAGCTGATATATTGAAGAGCGTCCGCAACGCTTTCGATCAGGTCACTTTGGCGAATTTCTACAGTCATATTCATGTCCCGTCGGTTGGTCAGGTGCACAGCCCTTAACAAACGAATCTTGAGATTCAACCTTTAGACAATCCAATTCGGAAACCCCGAATACACCGCCTATTCATGTGCCGTTAAAATTATGTTCATCAGACATTAAGTTTAACATCTACGTCGAAAAGCATGTTGGCTTAATTTTCTGTCAATTTGATGATGAGTTGATGTCATATGAAGGTTCAAGTGAACATAGTTCATTTTTTCAATTCATAACTTGAAACATAAATACCATCTTGTGGATTGTACCGTTCGATATTGCTGAACAGAAGCGATATTATACGTACTTTATATATCAAATATCGGGTTATAATTTTGGATATTTGAGAAACGCAGGAGATTTACTATGTTACGCATTCTGACCGCATCAAGCTTAATTGCTTTGGCAGCAATCCCGGCTATGGCGCAGCAGGCCGACCCGATGGCACCCCCTTCCCCGACCGAAGTGCCCGATACGATGGAAGCCCAGCCTGTTACCGAACCTGCACCCGCTGCAGCACCGGCACCAATGCCACGTGAACAACAGGTCGCCCAATTGGTAGAAGCAGAATTCCCCGCCTATGACGCTGACAAAAGCGGCGATCTGGAAGAACCGGAGTTCACCAAATGGCTTCTGGCTCTGCACGCCGCGGGTGGTGATGCAACATCCAAGGCTATGGACCAGACAGCAAAGCTGAAATGGGCCAAGGATGGATTTGCTGCCGCAGACGCGGATAAAAGCAAGAAGATTAGCAAAGCCGAAATGAGCAAGTTTCTTCTGGGCTAATCCCCTCCTCTCCCCAAGGAAGGACGCCGGGTCCTGTCATGCAGATGACGGGACCCGAACCTGTTCATGCCGGGTTGAGAAGAAACACAACATAGCCTTTGAATTGGGGATCATGTTTTAGTGAGTCAGGCGCTGTCCATTCGCCGTTTTGCACAAGTCCGATACGGTAAGGCACGTTCAACCGATCTAGACTTTGCAGATAATTTTCATATCCCGCAATTGTGTGGCGCCCCTGATAGGTCTGCAATACGACCTCGTCGACCACCCCTGCCAACTGATTCAAATCCGCGCTGTCGCCTTGTGCGCTCCAGTCCAGCAAACCTGTAATGCCAAGCTTTAGATCCTTGGGTAAAGCGGATCGAACCCTGGCCAGGAATATAGCATAATCCTTGAGCCCCCGCGTTGCTGCATCAAAATCAATCTGCACCCCCACGACTTCATTTCCGGCCGCTTTCCACCGCGCGGCGTCCGCGCGTATTTTGGGCAAGATGTCCGCGCCCCAGTTGATCGTTTCCACACGGTAAACAATCCAGATATTGGCATGCCGTACGGCCGGTGTCCCGGGACGCAAGGTCACGATTTTGGATGGCCCGTTGCCCCTGATTTCACCTTGGAGAATGTAGATGGTGTGCGCGCGGTCCAAGACGGGTTGCGGCACTACGCCGGCCCAAAGCCAGAAGGCGTCGTAATTTTCCGCCTTCACACGATTCTCGGCAGGCTGGCAGGCCGCGACACAAAGAGCGACCAGCAGGCCAAAACAGCGCATCACAAGCTTACCAATAATAGCGCAGCTTCTTTGCCCAAATGGATGTTGGGTATTGGCCCTTCAGTTGATCAAACCACGCCTTTCGTTGTGCCTTCGTCGCTTCCGTCGAATCGCAGCCATTATAGCCGGCTGGCGCATAGCAATTGACCGCTCGGTAGAGCGCATAGGCTCTGTTGCCCGCGCCTGCCGCAGGATCGGCCATGACGGTCTTATAGGCATCAAGGCGCGAGAAGCGTTTTCCGGGAAACTGACTGGGACTTCCGCCCAGTTCGTCTTTCTCGGGCTGGTCGTCCAAAGAACGGGTGACGCCGTAATATTCGGGATCAAGGCCATTGAGCCGGATGAATTCGCCCAAGCATAGCAAAGCGGTAGGGTCCTTTGGCTTTGCGGCCAGATTGGCCACGACTGCTCTCAGTGCCGGGCAGGCAAAATCAGTCGAGCCTGACCAACGGAACAACGCGATGTCCGTATAGAGGGGCGATTCATAATCGTCCTGCGCCCGCCGCTTGGCTTGTGCGGGAATGAGCGGCAAGTCGCGCAGGAAATCGGCGTAAAAGCCCCGCGTCAAATTCTTGTACAACAGGGTATATGTGGCCGCCTGTTTTTCGCGCTCGGAACCGCCAGATGCAGCCAATTTGCGCAACAATGTTGGGCCCGCGTGATAGCGCAGCAAAATTTCACGCACATCGGGATCGCGGATCAAACTGCCTGAACCAAAGACCGCATCTACAGACTTTGCACGTTCGGCGTGCATAGCTAGGGCGAGCTCCGCCGCGCCGCGTTGCTGTGGCAATGACGCGGCCGATACGGCGGACGTTAAAGCCGCCTGTGCTGTTGGATCACCCAACGCATCCAGCGCGAGTGCGCGCAGCAGCATGCGGCTGTATTCGAGGTAACCGGACTGCGCTTTAGTTGGCGGTATCAACGTCAACACGTCCGCCGGTTTATCGACGACATAAAATGCGTGAACGGCTTGCAGATAACTGAACAGCGCTTCTTCGCCGGTGAATGCGGGCTTGAACGCATCAAGAGCGGCGCGGGTGACCGGTGGTGTGCCATAGTCGGCATATTTAGGGTCATCGGGTCGACGCATATCGCGCAACAGAAGTGCCGCCAGCAGTAGCGGGTCTTTCACATCTTCCGGCTTCAACTGCGTCATGGCCTTGATATCGAATTCCTGTACCAGGTCTGGGAAGGACAGATTGCGTTTGGCGGCATCACCTTGCGCAAATTGCGCAGCATATTCTGCGGCAAGGGCATCCTTTCGGTTACCGAGCCAATAGACACGGCGCAGCAGACCTTTGGCCGACACCGCATATTTGCCGTCGGTATAGGCTTTCAGATAGGCCTTGAACTCCGTTTCTGCGACTTGGACGCGGTTTGTGTCCGCCCCTTTTTCCGAGACCCCGCCATATTCGTCGAAAGCCGTCTCCATGGCGTCGTTCAAGGTTGTGCGCGCCAGCATATAAGTTGCCGCCTCCGCCAGCCAGGCAGAAGCCTTCGGATCGACCCGCGCGAAATGAGCATGGGCGGCGGCAAAGTCACCGTCGTAAAAGGCCGCAGCGCCCACAAGATAGGCGGCGAAGGAACGGCCATTTGACGATTGAACTTGCGCCAATGCTTCCTGGGCGACAGGCGCTGCCTTTGCTTCGCCTGTACATTCCGGTTTCAGGGTCGTGCGCACGGCGGTCAATGTCGCCTTCTCGGCTTCGCTCAGGCCTTTGGCGCGACCCACGGCGGCGATAAAGTCCGCGCCCGCCGCCATATTGCTCATACAGCGGGTACCGAACGGAAAGTCAGCCGTCGAACCATCGTCCTGCCCCGCCGGAGATGGACCAAGTTTCAAGGCAAAGCTGGGCCAGTCAAAAGGTTCGGCCTCGCCGCGCCGTTCGACGATATCATAGCTGTAGTGACTGGCTGGGCCTACGGCGCCATGACGATCGTACAACAACATCAGCAGGTTGATGCGCGTGTCATTGCCGGGACTGATCAACGCTGTGCTGCTGCAGCCATTATAATCCGTTTGCTTCACTTTCCAGTCGGGATAGCAGGTCGAATCGCCGCTGGCACTGGCGGGGACAGCATATAAAAAGGACAGGGCCATCACCAAAGCGGCCAGTATCTGCTTCATGTCCTATCCCCTTTTGATTCCCGCATTGGATTCAGCATGGCGTGCCCCCCATATTTTGACAAGGCGGTGCGACGCGCCATCTAAAAATCGGGGGATAAAATCGGTCCGGACGCCGGATCGAAAAAAATTTTCCAACTTTGATTTTCCGTCTTGCGCCCAAAAAAAGACTTAGCAGATCCACGCGTCGCGCCCTGTAGGCCGCTTGGGGCGTGCGACGAATGGAATCACAATAGCGACGAATTGAATGGTAAATTTACCATTTACCCTCTTGCGTCTCAAAATGATTGAGGCACTATAGGTAGCGGTTGGCCGTAGGGGGCATCACCACAGATTGTGCTTAAAGCTGCGGAACGTGATTCCGCCGAGGGGGAGATTTTTTCCGTCGATAAGCTGGGGACAAGTCGAATTTAGTCCCCTGCAGGGTACAAAAAATGGTAAGAGGGGGTTTCGCCCCCGAGTCGAACAAGACGGGAACATTTTTCCGTCTAAAATAATGGGCGGACTTGGCCGGTGGGGAAATCCCATGCAGCCGGTGGGGTCTGAATAGGAATGGAGCAACGGGGTTAAATGGATTTCAGGGATACTGGCCAAGGGGCCGAAGATATGGTCGCAGGAACAACGGACGTGCTCGAAAAATTAACGGTGGAAGCCGAAACCAGTACCGAAGAAAAACCGAAGGCTGCGGCGAAGAAAGCCGTGTCCAGCAAAACGGTGGACGAGCGGCGCTTCAACGTCGTCACGGATTCGTCGCGCGATGCGCTGCTGACCGAATTTGGCAAAGACACGCTGCAGGACCGTTATCTGTTGCCGGGCGAAAGCTATCAGGACCTGTTTGCGCGTGTCGCCGCGGCCTATGCGGATGACGAGCCGCACGCCCAGCGCCTGTATGACTATATCAGCCGCCTGTGGTTCATGCCCGCAACACCTGTGCTGTCGAATGGCGGCACCGGACGCGGCCTGCCGATCAGCTGCTATCTGAACTCCGTCGACGACAGTCTGGAAGGCATCGTCAACACATGGAACGAAAATGTGTGGCTCGCCTCGCGCGGTGGCGGTATCGGCACCTATTGGGGCAGCGTGCGCGGCATTGGGGAGCCTGTCGGCCTCAACGGCAAGACCAGCGGCATCATTCCCTTCGTCCGCGTCATGGACAGCCTCACCCTCGCGATCAGCCAGGGTTCGCTACGCCGTGGGTCGGCGGCGTGCTATCTCGACGTTTCGCACCCCGAAATTGAGGAGTTCCTCGAAATCCGCAAGCCCTCGGGCGATTTCAACCGTAAGGCGCTTAACCTGCACCATGGCGTGCTGTTGTCGGACGAGTTTATGGAAGCGGTCCGCGACGGTGCCGAATTCGACCTGCGTTCGCCCAAGACCGGCGAAGTGCGCAGCACGGTGGATGCACGCTCGCTGTTCCAGAAGCTGGTCGAAACCCGTTTGGCGACCGGTGAGCCTTACATCATCTTCTCCGACACCGTGAACAACGCGATGCCCAAGCATCACCGCGATCTGGGTCTGAAAGTATCGACATCGAACCTGTGTTCGGAAATCACCCTGCCCACGGGTCGCGACCATCTGGGCGGAGACCGCACGGCGGTGTGCTGCCTCAGCTCGCTCAATCTCGAAAAATGGGATGAGTGGAGCGTCGACAAGGCCTTTATCGAGGATGTCATGCGCATGCTCGACAATGTGCTGCAGGACTTCATCGACCGCGCACCCGACGAAATGGCCCGGGCGAAGTACAGCGCGGCGCGGGAACGTTCGGTCGGCCTCGGCGTCATGGGATTCCACAGCTTCCTGCAATCGCGCGGCGTGGGCTTTGAAAGCGCGCTGGCGAAATCGTGGAACATGAAGTTCTTCAAGCATATCCGCTCGCAAGTGGACGAAGCATCGATGATGCTCGCCAACGAACGCGGCGCCTGCCCCGATGCCGAAGAGATGGGCGTCATGGAACGTTTCAGCTGCAAGATGGCAATCGCGCCCACCGCGTCGATCAGCATCATCTGCGGCGGCACAAGCGCCTGCATCGAGCCGATCCCTGCCAACATCTACACGCACAAAACCCTGTCGGGCAGCTTCATCGTGAAGAATCCCTATCTGGAAAAACTGCTGCAGGAAAAGGCGAAGGACAGCACCAATGTCTGGAACAGCATCCTTGAAAAGGGCGGCTCGGTCCAGCATCTCGACTTCCTCAGCCATGAGGAAAAGGACACGTTCAAAACCAGCTTCGAGATTGACCAGCGCTGGCTGATCGAACTCGCCGCCGACCGCACGCCCTTCATTGACCAGGCGACCTCGCTGAACCTGTTCATTCCGGCCGATGTGGAAAAGTGGGACCTGCTGATGCTGCACTTCCGCGCATGGGAACTGGGCGTGAAATCGCTCTATTATCTGCGCTCCAAGAGCATCCAGCGCGCCGGTTTTGCAGGCGGCGTGGAGGCGGACAACACCGCCGAAGCCCCGGTCATCGAACTGGCCACCACGACCGACTATGACGAATGTCTGGCCTGTCAGTAGTGAATTCCCTCTCCGGTGGGAGAGGATACGAAGCCTTGGCCGTCAGGCTTAGGCGAAGTTGGTGAGGGGTTCTTCCCTGCAAATGGAGAACACCCCCTCACCCAGCTCCGACTAGGCGGCAAGCCGCCAAGTCTTCACAACCCTCTCCCAAAGGAGAGGGGAAATAGATTGAAGCAAGGAAACGAAGATGTCCCTTCTAGAAGCCCGTAACAGCTACAAGCCTTTCGAATATCCCTGGGCCTATGATTTCTGGAAACGCCAGCAACAGATCCACTGGTTGCCCGAAGAGGTGCCGTTGGGTGAGGATTGCCGCGACTGGGCGCAGAAGCTTTCGGATCATGAGCGTAACCTGCTGACGCAGATCTTCCGTTTCTTCACACAGGCCGATGTCGAGGTGCAGAATTGCTACCACGAAAATTACGGCCGCGTGTTCAAGCCGACCGAAGTGAAGATGATGCTGACCGCCTTTTCCAACATGGAAACGGTGCACATCGCGGCGTACAGCCACTTGCTCGACACCATCGGCATGCCCGAAAGCGAGTATAGCGCGTTCCTCGAATATGAGGAAATGGCCGCCAAGGTTGATTATATCCACCAGTTCGGCGTCGACAATGACGAGGATATCGCCCGCACGCTCGCCATGTTCGGCGGCTTTACCGAAGGGCTGCAGCTGTTCGCCTCCTTCGCCATGCTGATGAACTTCCCGCGCTTCAACAAGATGAAGGGCATGGGGCAGATCGTATCCTGGTCGGTCCGCGATGAATCGCTCCACTGCGAAGGCATCACCAAGCTGTTCCACGCTTTCTGCGCCGAACGCGGATGCCTGACCAAGGCGGTGAAGGAAGATATTATCGATTGCTGCCAGAAGGTCGTCCGTCTGGAAGATAATTTCATCGACCTCGCATTCGAAATGGGCCCTGTGCCCGGCATGACCGCCAAGGAAATCAAGCGCTACATCCGCTACATCGCCGACTGGCGTCTGGGCCAGCTTGGCCTGCCCGCCATCTACATGGTCGAAGACCATCCGCTACCCTGGCTCGCGCCATTGCTGAACGGTGTCGAGCATGCCAACTTCTTCGAAACCCGTGCGACCGAGTACAGCAAGGCCAGCACCCGCGGCGATTGGGGCCAGGTCTGGAACAGCTTCGACAACCGCAAGAAGAAGATCATCGGTATTGAGCCGGCTGCGGAAAATGACGGCGTGGATATGTTTGAGCAGGCGGGGGTTGCGGCGGAGTAAGTGATCACAAAAGTCACCGCTAATGTGTACTGATTCAGCAGAACACAGGAATCCCCCGCTCGATCAACGAAGAACATGTTGTTTTTACAACTAATCTACCATATCCAATATTGATGGCGGGTGTCTTCGTTCATCGCCGCGACACGCATTATGACGATAAGCCTGACGAGCGTTATCAGTTTCCCAAAATTTATCTGTCGCGCGCGGCGCAAATTGTTGGGGACTGGGCAGTTTATTATGAGCCATTGAAAGCCGGGGGCAGAGGATTTTATGCCGTCGCTTTCGTGGAACAGATCATTCCCGACCCGACCCGTGCTGACCACTATTTGGCGCTGATACGAAAAGGTGATTACATCGACTTTCCAACACCTGTTCCTCACCGCATAGATGGGGAGTTAGTCGAAGCAGGTCTACGAAACGCGCAAGCGGCGGTACGGACTCTTAACCGAGATGACTTTGTTCGCATAATCAACTTGGGCCTTGGAGATGATGTGGTTCTTCAATCCCAAAGTCATACCCCAGCGCAATCCGAAAATGCGTTGTTTGAGGAACGTGCCCCGTTCCTATTTGAAGATGGCGAAGAACGGAGAAAAATTCTGACCAGCCGCACGGCGCGCGACGCAACATTTCGATCTGCTGTAATTCGTGCCTATGACAAGCGTTGTGCTTTCACCGGCCTTCAATTCATTAACGGCGGCGGCAAAGCGGAAGTTGAAGCGGCACATATAAAATCCGTCGAGGCCAAGGGTCCTGACAGCATCAACAATGGAATAGCACTTTCACGGACCGTGCATTGGATGTTCGATCGAGGTCTGCTGACGCTTAATGATGACCGCACGATCCGAATTTCCCGGCATGTCAACGATATCGAAAGCATGGAACGATTGTTGCGGCCAGACCTCAGGGCAATCCTACCTGCTGACCCCGCGTTCGCCCCCAGGCGAGATTTTCTCGAATGGCATAGAGAAACCGTCTTCAAACATTAAGATTAAATCACCACCTCAACTTCCCTTTAACCACCCCTTGCCATCCTCCTTGGATGCCACGCGACTCGACCCTAAAATCCATTGCCCCTTTGGCAGTCCTGACTTTTATCGCCGTCTATAGTTTCCACATACAGTCGGAGGAGGAAAAGACCGCGATGCGCTTTACCGAGCAGTCGGTTTATTACCGCTATTGCTCCGACGTGCGCGCCGCTGGAAAAGCACCGCTGCTCCAAGGGCAGCCGGGCTATGCCCCGCATCTGGACCGCGACGGCGATGGCGTCGCGTGTGAGCCTTACCGTGGGTACTGAACCCCCTCTCCCCTTGGGAGAGGATATGTCGCCTTTCGAGCGATAGCGAGTTAGGCGGAGTTGGTGAGGGGTTCCGCGCTATCGACGGGGCACATCCCCTCACCCAGCTACGGCTAGCCGCCAAGGCGGCAAGTCTGCGCAACCCTCTCCCAACGGGAGAGGGGGAGTTTAGGAATAATCGCATGGACATCACCACCCTCCTCACCCTTCCTAACGCCGTCGCTGCCTTCGCGCTCGTCAACATCTGGACATTCATGCTATTCGGCCTCGACAAGATCCGCGCCGAACAAGGCACGTGTCGCGTGTCGGAGGGGACGTTGCTTGCCTGGGCGTTTGTCGGGGGCACGATCGGCGCTTACACGGGCCGCGCGGTCTTCCGGCACAAGACCCGCAAGCAGCCCTTTTCTAATAGCCTCCACCAAATGGCGATCTTTCAGGTGTTCGCCGCCGCGCTCGCTGGCGGCTGGATGCTCGCGGGATGAAAGAAATCTTATTGCGTCATTGAAACAGAACCCCCTCTCTCCTTTTAGGGGAGAGGTGCGAGACTTGGCGGCTTGCCGCCTAGTCGCAGCGGAGAAGGGGAGTTGGAGCGTGGTCCTCACCGTCGTTGCTCCTCTCCAACTTCGCCTAATTGCTTTCGCAATAAAGCTTCGTATCCTCTCCCCTTAAGGGGAGAGGTGGGTGTGATTTACCAGCCCATTGCCTGCCGCTGCATCCGCGCGGTACCGGCGGGGGCGGTTTCGATCATGAGGCGGCTGACATGGTGGCCTTGCGCGACGCTGCCCCGGAAATAGCCCCAATCGTCAATGGCCTCGGGCGCAATTTCCACCTCTTGCCCTTCGCGATAGGCGGGGTTTCGGGGGTGGTTGGCGAGCGACCCGAATATCCGGCCCACGTCGCGGCGGATGTCGCAGGCCCAGATGGATTCATTATCCCGATGACCGGTACCGTGGTTCAGGTTGAATTTCAGCATGAAGTCCCGGGTCGCAGGATCGCGTGCCTCCAGCGCCGCCCAGAATTGGGGGAGCGTGGCGCGGGCCTGTTGCTTGGCCTCCACCAAGCGGGGGTCGTCCTTGTCAAACGCCATCCCTGTGCCGCCGGCGAACAGACGGTAGGCTATAAACATGATTAAGAAGGCGATGGCGCCGGATAGGATCATGGTCATGGGGGGAGGATATCTTGGGCTAGTTGCTATTTGGTTTAAGCATTTGGCGTCGGGATTTTTGATTCCCTAAAAGGAAGAAGGCAAGAAGGAAGAAGGCGTTCTTGCGCAACTTTGAGGCTGGGCACCTTACGCCTTTTTTACCTTTTTCCTTCTAGCCAAAAAATAAATGGCCTTCGGCCGGGACATTAAAAAACCGCCGCAGCTTTCGCCACGGCGGTTCTTTTCAGCCGGTGTAACCCAGCGTCAGACTAGAAGCGTACGCCCACGCCAACGACGGCCTGGTGACGGTCGAAGTCGGTGTCGAGGTCGAAATCATCTTCGCCGATGTCGATATTGCTATAGTTGGAATAGCGATATTCGGCCTTGATGAAGCCGCTGGGTCCGAACAGGTTGAACTTCTGTTCAATGCCCGCGCCCAGACGGTAACCGTCGGCGGTCACGCCATTGTTATAGATCGTGCCCGCGCCATCGTCGAAACGGCTTTCAAACTTGGCGTTGGTGTAGCCACCCTTGGCGTAGATCATGGTCGATGGCGAGATGGCGAAACCAAGACGCGCGCCGACATAGAGGTCACGGTCGGTGTTCAGGCTGAAGCTGTCACCGGTGGTGAGCAGGTCGGTTCCCGAACCCTTCACGTCGGAATCGGCATATTCACCCTCGATACCGGCAATCACGCCGCCAAGCTGAAAGTCATA
Source organism: Sphingopyxis sp. (assembly GCA_013823985.1). Taxonomy (GTDB): domain Bacteria; phylum Pseudomonadota; class Alphaproteobacteria; order Sphingomonadales; family Sphingomonadaceae; genus Sphingorhabdus_B. Next base: position 20,978 of record PNNB01000079.1, on the reverse strand, counting down.
GCCTGCGTTGACGCCGTACATCAGGTCGCCTTTGCCTTCGCTGACATCGTCATAACCGACGATCGCTTCGACGTGCGGTCCGGTGAAGGGCGCTTCTTCCTGTGCAAAGGCAGGGGTGACGGCGACGGTGGAGAGGAGAGCCGCGCCTATAAGATATGTACGCATTTTATGTATCCATTTGTTATCAAACTTACCCTGCTGCGTGCAGGGCCGACAAGAAAACAGACAGGTTCCGATAAGGGTTCATGAATATAAAATAACAAGAATCTGTTACTTTATTGCAACAGTTTGTTTGATGGATGCGTTAGATCGCGTCGTCGGCGTCCGGGCGGGCGTGGCCATGTTCGTCCAGATCGCCGGGTTCCATGCCGTCTTCACCCAGCATTCCGGGCTCATCATCGTCGCTGCGTTCGCCGCGATAGGCGTCCATGTCGATCTGGCCGCTGCGTTCCATCTGTTCCATATGGTCGACGACATCCTGTGTATCGTCCGGGATGATCTGCGCCGGATTGGGCGCGCCGCCATGTTCGCTGTCTTCACCCGACAGGTTCGGCGCGCTGCTGTGCGTGATCGCTTCGCCTGCGACCGTTTGCGCCTGCGCGTCTTCGTCCGCTTGCTCGCGGTTGTCGGGGGCGGTTTTGGGGGTGTCGGATGCGGTCATGGCGGGGCCTCCTTGGCGTGTTGGTATCTGTCCAACAAACGCGGCTGGGGGGCGGGTGTTCCCGAACGCGTCGGGATATACCGCCCCGCCTTGCTGTCCGTCAGCTTACATCGACCACCACTTTCAGAAAGGCCGCCGGTATTTCGGTGGTTTCCGGATGGGTGCTGACATTTTCGCGTTCGAAAAGTTCGACCAGCTCGCCATAGAGCGCATCCGCGCGGCCGTCTTTTTCGGCGGCTTCGAATGCGTTCATGGTCGGCCCATAATAGGTGCGGAAAAGATCGACAAACGCCTTGGGCGTGCCATCAAAGCGGAAGGTGTAGAGTTCACGCGATGCGGTTATGTCCGCTTCGGCGATGCCCGCGGCGGCAAAGCGGACGCGGACTTCGTCTTCTTTGCCCCACAGGACCGGGCTGACGAAACCTTCGGGCGGGGGCGGCGTGTAGGATGCGCTGACCTTCAGCACCTGCGCGATCAACGTCGGGTCGCCGGGAATCCAGTTGCCCATGATGATGCGACCGCCCGGACGTGTCACGCGCACCATTTCGGCGGCGACGTCATAGGGGCGCGGTGCAAACATGGCGCCGAAGATGCTGACCACGCGGTCGAAGCTGTTATCATCAATGCCGGTCAGGGCCGATGCGTCGCCTTCCTGAAAGCGAATGTTGGGCAAGCCCATTTCGGCGGCGCGGGCATTGCCGGCGGCGACCAGATTGCTGGCGATATCGACGCCCAGAACATCGGCACCCTTTTGCGCGGCTGGGATGGCCGTCGTGCCGTCGCCGCAGCCCAGATCAAGCACCTTGTGCCCCGGCCCGATTCCAGCGGCCTCCACCAGCGCCGCACCGCTTTCGCGCATACAGGACGCCAGCCGGGTAAAGTCACCTTTTTCCCATAATGCCTTGTTCGGATTCATATTTCGCTCTCCCAAAGAGCGACCCTTTGGTCAGGGTAACGCAGTTGGGGCAGTCTACCTAATCATTACGACGGGAGGCGGAAGAGCGCCCTAGCACCAGGGGCGGCGGCCGCCCTGATACCAGCGGGCGAGCCCTTCGGCCACAAGCACGCCGCCCAGGCTTTCGCCCTTGCGGGTCAGCACGCGCAGCTTGCGGCCATAGCGGTCTTCATCGCGTTCAATGCTCTGCAGGGTGAAAGGGCCTGCATTGGCGAGCTGCAGCAGGCGCTGCGTCGCTGCGTTGCCCAGCCGCCCCTCCTCGGCGCAGCGGGGCGGGTTGGTTTCGGGGGTGTCGATGTCGGCGATACGGATCTTGACGCCAAGATAATAGAGCGTGTCGCCATCAACGACGCAGTTGACGCGGGGGCCTTCGCCACAGAGGCTGAAGGATGCGCGCTCGGCGTCGCTGCCCGTCGCGGCGTTGGTCGCTGGCGCCGATAGCGTCCACACGCCCCAAAAGGTCGCGGCGCTCAACACAAGGGTGAGCGGCAGGATTGGCTTGAAACCGCTGAAGCCCGATGCGGTCCGTTTTCTTGAATAGCTCATGCGCCAGACATGCGCATGAGGATGTCAAAATTTGGCTAATGCCTGCGCGCATTTCATCGCGTTTTTTGACCCAGATCAAGGACCGCTCCGCCGGACGGGTTTACCCCTGCCTCAACAACTTAAGGAGCCCGTCATGGACGCACTGCAAATTCCCTTCGTCGCCCTCTTCACCGGCATGGTCCTGTCCTTTGCGGCCGTGATGATTATCGAGACCGTATTGCAGGCACGGCAGGGCTAAGCCCCGGTCATTCGACCGCCATCAACTGGCTCGGGAACGGCGCGACCAGCTTTGACGCCTCGGCCCAGTCCGCAGACAGCCACGTCTGGTAATCCGCCTCTTGCAGGATCACCGGCATCGCCTTGGGATGCAGCGGCGCGACGAGCGGGTTGGGCTCGCACGTCAGGAAGGCGAACATCTTCTTCCCCTCGGGCGACGACACCCCTCCCGTCGTCGCCCCACCTACCCAGCGCCAGATCCCTGCAAAGGCGGCTACCGGCCGGTCGGTGATCGTAAACCAATGCTCCGCACGCCCCTGCCCTATTTTCGGCTCGGCAAAGCGGGTGAAGGGCACGAGGCACCGCTGCTCCGGCTTGACCAGCATTGATCGCCAGAACGGGCTGGCAAGATTGCGAACGTTGGTGACATGCTTCGTCACCGTCGTCCCCGGCCGCTTGCCGGGCAAGGACAACGGCACACCCCAGGTAATCAGGTCGACCACTGCCCCACGCAGCCCTACATCCTGCCGCACAACGGCTGCCTCGCGCCGGGGCCAGATTTCGTCCTCCAGCTCCGCCGTGCGGGGCGGGATGGCGTCGGTCAGGCTCCACGAAATATATTCGCGCCATGTCTGCAAAAGCGCCTGCGCGTCGGGGTTATTTGCATAGTGATTGCACATGCGATTTAGTTTAGGGGTTCATCCCGACAACGCAACTCCTCCCAACACACCGCAGGAATCCCCGATGCCCGAAACCGCCTTCAAGATTTTCACCGCCGACCAGTGGGCGCAATTTCAGGCCGACGGCGTCTTTCACGGCGCGCCTGTAGATCTGGCCGACGGCTATATCCACTTGTCCGCCGCGGATCAGGTGCAGGGCACGCTCGACAAGCATTTTGCCGGACAGAGCGGGCTGGTCATCGCCGAGATTGACCTGTCGGCGCTCGGCGATCTGGTGAGGTGGGAGGAATCGCGCGGCGGTGCGTTGTTCCCGCATATTTATGGCGTCCTGCCCGCAAGCGCGATTATCGGCGCCCCGGCATTTACCTCCTGAACTTTAGCGACTAGGGCAACGACATGGCCGACCTCTATCTCAAAGCCCTCGAATCCGAACGCCGCAGCCTGTGGGCGACCGCCCGTTTGAAAGGTTTGCCCAAGGATTCGCCCGAACGCATCCGGATTGCGACGATCGACGCCGATATTGCGGCCCACAAGGCCAAGACCAAAACCCCCGCCAAATAATTAGGCCCGCCCCGCGGGTTAACGGGACGGGCCTTCCGCTCCAAAGGCACCGCTAGGAGGTGCCGCGGGAACTTTAACGCTTCTCGAAAAATTCCCGATCCGCGTCTTCATATGTTTCATGATATGAATCCTGTGAACGATCCACGGGACGTTCGTCGGCATGATCATTGTCGATATCTTCTCCCGTTGCGGTCATCGCAGCATCACGTCCAAATGTGCGCGGCTTGACCGGCGGGGTCGCCGTCGTCCGGTTCGCCTGCGGCTTGAAGGCCGTGGCATTCCGCCTGAGCAAAGGCTGGGTCATCGGGAGTCCTTTTTATATCCTGTACAGGTCCCAAAATGCAGCCCGCGCGCTTTCGTTCCTCTCCTTTCGGCGGGAATCGATTGCAATTACGACGAACACCAATTGTGCGTTTACGCGGCGGCTGGCCAATCAAAGGCGAGGCGCGTTTCGCCCGCCGGCACAGCTTGCGCGTCAAACCGTCGTTCGGAAATGAAGCCCGCACCGCTTTTGTTGACGGCAATAAGCGTGCTGCACCGGGTTCCGTAAACCGGGTTCCGGATAAAAGTGCGTTCCATCGCCGGAACATCATCCGTTTCATCGGCCAATAGATCGAAAATCTGATCCGGGTGACCCGCACCATTTTCCAGCCATGCCGCAAAGGCATTCTGCAGCCTGTCTTTGCGCGGCCAAGGTTCACCATCGGGGGCATTGGAGAAAAGCGCGATGCCTTGGTCCAAAGCACGCCGCACCGGTAACGGCCGATTAGCAAAATATTCGGCTGACGCCATGCCGCCCACTATAAGGTTGAAGGGATTGAAATCGCCCAGATCGTCGGGCCGCGTCCCATCGGCCAACCAGTCAGCGACCAGCGCGCCACGCGACTGTTTGTCGGGGTCAGCTCCTTCGGGGTTGCGGATATTCGTCACGACTGCGAAACGGCCCGATTGCGACACGCCCATCCATGTGCCGCCCGACACAAGATCACGCCCCGCAATGATGTCCGCATTATCCTGCCAGACGCCTAAGGGTGCAGAGGCGCGGGCATGATATTCATCCCTGTTGCCGGCAACCAGCAAAGGCCATTCGGGATGTACACCCAATCCGACCGCTACCACACACATGGTTATTCCCTTCGGTCACAGTGCGGCGGGGTTTCGCATCACCCCTGCCATCTGTTACAGCGCCTTTTGGTAAATCCGGTAGACCTTGTTGACGGTGCCGCCGACCGCTTCGCCGACCGATTTCATCGGACCGTTGCTGGCGAGAACCCAGCCAAAGTCGCCGCGCACCGCACCGAATTTCGCCACGGAATCGCGCCGGATATATTCGACCAGCATCAACGCCAATTGGCTGGCCATCCGGGTCGACTGCAGCTTTTTGACCACGCCCATCAACGGCACCCGCATCGTAGTTACCTGTGGCTTGCGCAGCCACCAGAGCAGCTTGGCCCAATTGAACGGAAACAGGCTGCCGCCAAAGTCCTTCAGTTTTTCATTCAGGTCCGGAATGGTCATCATGAATGCGACAGGTTCGCCATCCACTTCGGCTACGCGGATCAGATCTTCATAAACAATCGGCTTCAGCTTTTTACCGGCATAGGCAATTTCGGCATCCGTAAAGGGCACAAAGCCCCAATTGTCGCTCCACGCATCGTTCAGGATGCTGAGCAAAAGTGCTGCTTCCTCATCAAAGCGGCTTTTGTCGACGCGGCGGATGCGGATCTTGTCCGACCGTTCGCCCATGGCGACAATACGATTGCTGAGTTCGGGCAATCCCTTGTCGATGGGCAGATCATAAGTCAGCAAATCCTGCACACCGGCATATCCGGCAGCTTCGACCCAGGGTGCATAGGCAGAACTGTTATAGCCCATCATGACGACCGGTGGGTGATCGAACCCTTCGACCAGCAAACCCGGTTCGTCCCACATGGCAAGGCTGATCGGTCCCATCGAACGTGTCATACCCTTGGCACGCAAAGCGTCTTCGGCACGGGCGATCAAGGCGGCCGCGACAGCAGCATCTTCCGCTTCGAACATGCCCCAGTTGCCGCACCCGGGACCCATGCCCTGTTCCGGCGGCTGTTTCAGCGCAAGATGGTCGATATGGGCGGAAATACGGCCAACGACTTTTCCGCCCCGTTCCGCAAGAAAAAACTCGGCTTCGCCATGTTCGAACCATGGGTTTTTGCCCGGCGTGATCAACCCGTGCACTTCGTCCTTCAGCGGCGGCACCCAATTCCGGTTGTCGGCATAGAGACGGAAGGGAAGGTCGACAAAGGCCTTGCGGTCCGCCTTTGTCAGGACTGGTCTGATCGTAATATCGCTCATTCGGTTTCGCTCATTCTTCGGTTCGGACAAGGACCGTTTCGCCGATCAACAAGAACAGCAAAAAGGGACCCCATGCTGCAATCCACGGCGGGTAGGCGCCGAGATTCCCCATCGCAAGCGCGAAGTTGTCGGCGACGAAATAGGCAAAACCCAGGGCCATGCCGATAACGGCACGCAGGAACAATGCCCCGGACCGCGCAAGGCCAAAGGCGGCAACGGCACCCAAGAGAGGCATCAGCAGCGTCGACAAGGGCCCCGACAATTTGTGCCAGAGGATACCCTCCAGATTATCGGTCCGTCGGCCGGCCGCCTTCAAATCCTGTATCGCGCCCATCAGCGGGAAAAAGCCCAGACTGTCGCCATCGACTTTGATATAGTTGAACCGGTCCGGCGTGATATTCTGGCCAACGGTCAATTTCGGAAATTTGGTTTCTTCGGTCGTAGCAACGTCGAACGAGCTAACGTCGACCAACTCCCAAGCCTGTCCGCTGTAACGCGCTTCACGCGCTTTGATGACCTGACGCAGACTGCCATTTGAGCGAAGATACAGGCTGACATTGCCAAGGCGTGTCGCTTCACCCGAACCGGTAACCGTGCCCGCCTGAATCAGATCCTGTCCTTCGCGAACCCAGACATTGGTTTTCACACCGGTGTCGACCGGAACCGGGCCATAATCTTCCGCCTGCCAAACTTTCAGCCGCGCCGTATTGGGCGCCACGACGAGATCGTTGAAGGTAAAGGACAGCCCGGCAACCGCGAGGCTTGCCACGAACATCGGCGCGAGAATCTGGTGCGCCGACAGGCCCGCAGCCTTCATGGCAATCACTTCGCTATTCTGGCTAAGCGTGGCGAAGGCAATCAAGGTACCCAGCAATACCGAAAAGGGCAGAAAGCGGGCGATAATCTGGGGCGCCCGCATTGAGATATAGCGCAGCACATCGCCCTGATCATTTCCGGGAACGGACAAAATCTTTCCGCTTTCCCCCAAAAGATCGAGCGTCATCAAAATCAGGACCAGCATAGCCAGCACAGCAAAGCTGCGCACGACGAACAGCTTCGCCATATACAAGGTGATGTTGCGCGAAGGGAAAAAATGCATGCGCTAGGACTCCGCTTCCGGCATGCCAATCGTGGCAAGTCGCGATTTACGGCCAAAACGGAAGGTCTTGCGAATAGCCTTGCCCACCTTGCTGGCAAAGACTTCCAGCGCGCCGATTGGTTGGCCGCCGGGAATATGGGCGATGACGTGATACATCCAGAGAATCAGACCAGCAAAAAGCAGGAAGGGCAACCATAAGGCGATGAACGGGTCGACGACGCCCATTCCCCCGATGCCTTCGGCATATTCATTTATCTTGTGATACGTCACCACCATCACAATCGACAAAAATACACCCAGCGCCGAGGTCGACCGCTTAGGAGGGATTGCGAGCGCCAACGCCAGAAATGGCAGCAGCAGCATCATCGCCACTTCGACAAGGCGGAAATGGAAATTGGCCCATGCCTTGTTCCGTTCGACCGCGGGCTTTTGGGCATCGCCGCCGATCTTGACCAGTTCGGTTATGCTATATTCCCTGTCTTTCCCGCCACGGGCGCGGAAGTTTTCGATGCTGGGCAATGGAATCGGCACATCGTGGCTCGTGAAACTCAGGACACGGGGCGTTTTGTAATTGCGTGCGTCGTGGACCAAGGTGCCTTTTTCCAGCCGCAATAAAATAGTGTCCGGATCATCGGTACGCAAAAACTGGCCTTTCTCGGCCGAAACAGCAATCGACTGCCCATTTTTGCTTTCGGCATAGACGAACATGCCGCTCAGCCGGTTTCCGTTATCGCGGCTTTCTTCGATGCGGACGGTCAAATTTTCGCCCACATTGTTAAATTCGCCCACGCGCACCTTCGCACCAAAGGCGCCGGAACGCAGTTCGAAGCGCAGCTCTTCATACAGATATCGCGCGCTCGGTTGGATGAACCCGACGATGGCAAAATTGACAATCGCAAGACCGATGGCGAAGAGAAAAGGAACGCGCAACAGCCGGAAATAGCTCATCCCTACGGCACGAAAAATGTCGAGTTCTGAAGAGGTTGCAAGCCTTCGGAACGCCAACAAGATACCCAATAAAAGACCGATCGGAATGCCGAGCGACAGATATTCAGGGATGAGATTTGCCAGCATCCGCCAGACGACACTGACCGGCCCACCTTCGGCGGCAACAAAATCGAAAAGGCTCAACATCTTTTCCAGCAGCAGCAACGAAGCGGCGATTGCCAGTGTGCCAAGAAGGGGCAACATCACGAGCCGGAAGATGTAGCGGTCAGTGGCGGTAATAAATTTCAACTTATGGTCGCCCTGTTACCCTAATTTGGCCGCAAACTCACCCGATAGACGCTATCAGGTTCAGGGGCAATATCGATGGCGTGCGTAAAGCAAAATCGCCGGAAATACTGTTCCAGGAGTTTCATGATGAAGAAGTATGTTGTCCTTTTTGCGATTTCTGCCTTGGCCCTGGGGTCGGGAACGGCTGTTGCCGGACAGGAAATCGCTAACGATATGTCGCGTTGTGCGTCGGGCAAAGGTCCGGCGGTGCTTGTTAGTGTGCGCGGCGTGAAAGAATCCGCAGGCAAAGTCCGCGTCCAATCCTATCCCGCAACCGGTGGTGCCTGGCTCGCCAAAGGGCGCTGGCTGCACCGTCTGGAAAGCCGGGCGAGCGCCGGCACGATGAGCTTCTGCGTTCCTATCCCGGCGGAAGGGCGCTACGGCATTGCGGTCCGCCATGACCGCAACGGCAATGGCAAGACCGACATCAGCAGCGATGGCGGCGGGTTCTCGAACAACCCCAGCATCAACATTCTGAACCTAGGCAAGCCGTCGTTGAGCAAAGTCGCTTTCCAGGCAGGCCCCGGTGTGACGCAAATCACAATCAACCTGAAATATATGTAACGGAAAATATTTGGCCCTAGTCGCGCTCCTTTCGAACCCCAATTCAACCGGCAACAGGTCGCTGCTGCCGATGGTTCGGTCTTATTGCGCGAAGAACCCCGATATCTTCCATTATGAAGTGGAAGAGATCGGCCAGATCGCCAAGGCTCTGGAGATGATCGCGCGGGTCAAGCCAAAGGTGCTGGTCGTGAACGGCGGGGACGGCACGGTCCAATCCGCCTTGACCGAGCTTTACCATGGCGGGCATTTCGAAGGCTCGCCACCGCCAGTTGCTGTATTGCCCAATGGCAAGACCAATCTGATCGCTCTCGATCTCGGTGCGGAAGGCGACCCGCTTGTGGCGCTGGAACGGATCGTCGAGGTCGCCAAGGGCGATTTGACGGACCATATTGTCGTGCGTGAACTGATTGCCTTGAGCGACGGCAGCGAAGGCGCACGGCCTGTGCTGGGCATGTTCTTGGGCGGGGCGGGGCTCGCCGAAACGATCCTCTACTGCCGGAATAAAATCTATCCGCTCGGCTTGCCCAATGGTCTGAGCCATTTTCTGGCCGCCATCGCGGTGCTGGTTTCGACCATCTTCGAAATGAAGGTCAGCTTCCTTCCGGCACGCGCAAAACCCATCAGCGTATCCTTCATCCGCCAAGGCGAGTTGCAGGGTATATTCTCTGTTCTGATTGTCACGACGCTCGACAAGCTTCTGCTCGGGGCGCAGGCCGGTGGCGCCCGTAAGGGGCTGATGAAATTTCTCGCGGTGGACCAGCGGCCCTGGTCGATGCTGAAGATGATCTCGGCGTCGTTGCGCGGCAAATTGGGGCAGCGGACTATGGACGGCGTGCATTTTCAGGAAGGCGACACCATCCGCATCGACAGCGAAAAAAGCAGCGTTGTTCTGGATGGCGAAGTCTTTGTTGCCAGCAAGGGCAGCCCGATTGTCTTGCGCTCGACACCGCCGGTTCCTTTTTTGAAGCTGGCCGCGTAACGCCCGCGACACCGCTTCATGCCCTCGCTTACCCAACTTGTTGCCGACGAATTGGCGGTTCCTGCGCTTCCCGAAGTGCAGGCCTTCGCTGCGCATATCGCCGCGCAATATCCCGACGCCGCCCGTGCCGTTCTCTTCTACGGATCCTGCCTGCGCAGCGCACAGTTGGAAGGGCAGATGCTCGATTTTTACCTGATCGTTTCGGACTATGAATCGGCCTATTCGCAAAAATGGCTCGTTAAATGGAACAAGCGGCTGCCTCCGAACGTATTTCCATTTGAATACAATGGGTTAGTGGCAAAAGTTGCAGTTCTGAGCGAGGAAGACTTCCATAATTTGAACCGAACTGAAGCATCAGCCGCGTCAGTTTGGGCCCGATTTGCCCAGCCCGCCCGTCTTGTTTGGGCCGCCAACGACGCCGCCCGCACCACCGTCGCCACCGCCATTTCCGGCGCCGCCCCCACCCTCCTAAATGCCGCCCTCGCCTTCACCGAGCGGGAGGTTGATGTGCTGGACTTATGGCAAACAGGCTTCCGGATGACCTACGACGCCGAACTGCGCGCCGAACGCAACGACCGCCCGGCATCGGTGGTGGAGTTCGACCCGGACCGCTACATCCGCATCGGCAAGGCAGCCCTGCCGCACACCCCCATCGCCAACGAACTGCGCGGCGAGAAAGTCCACATCCTACCCGATCCCCAGCGCCGCATCCTGCAAGAACGTAACCGCTGGCCCGCGCTGCGCCGCAATGGCAAGCTGCTCACCATCGCCCGCCTCGCCAAAGCGGCCTTCACCTATGCAGGCGGAATCGATTATCTCGCTTGGAAAATTAACCGACACGCCGGAACCCAGATCGAAATCAAGCCATGGCAGCGGCGCTGGCCTTTGGTCGCGGCACTGTTTCTGGTGCCTAAGTTACTGGCAAAAGGCGCGGTCCGCTAACGCCGTGCTACCCGCTCGGCTAGGAGCAGCGCCATGGCAAAACATGCAGCAAGGGCGGCAGGGAGCCATAAACTTGCGATCCCGAACGCGTTGAACAAAGTAGCACCGATCGCAGCCCCGCTCACCAAGCCGAGCCATAAAATCAGATAGGGCACCCACACCAACCGCTCGCCTCCGCTGAGCAGCGTTGCAAGCCCCTGCCCAATCTTCACCAGAGCGCCGGTCATATAAGTCAATCCGAAAGACACCGCACCATCCCGTTCAAACAAAGTGTTCTCGGCCCCCATGCAAAATGCCGCCAAGCACAGACATGGCAGTAATTGACCATGCGCCGCCAACATCGGCGCCACGAACAACAGGCCGGACATGATGGCAAGGATCAGCGATTGACGCCGTGCGGCAGCAAGCACACCGTTTCGGCCAATCAACGAACCGCCCATTACACCCATCACAAAGCTGATAAGCAGCAATGCTACGACCGCAACATATGGAGCGCCTTCTGCAATTCCGACGCTCAAGCGTGTGGAATTGCCGCTCATAAACGAGAGGAAAAAGCCGCCGCTGGACAAGAACCCTATGGCATCAACCATGCCAGCCATCGCCGCAAACCCGACCGCCAATAAACGGGCGTTTCGGTCAAGTCTGGTCATGGCCGGACGATCAGATGATTCCCACGGCTTTCCCGGCCCGCTCAAAACGGTCGAGAATGTCCGAAACCTGTTCGCTAGTATGCTCTGCACAGAGCGAACACCGCAATAAGGTCATACCGGCGGGTGTCGCGGGAGGACGGGCGAGGTTCACGTAAAGACCATTCGCCAAAAGCGCTTCCCACATCGCTGCGCCTTTTTCGAGATCGGGCATGATCACGGCAATAATTGCACTTTGTGCCTCGGGTGTCCCCAATTGGAAACCGAGATCGCGCAAGCCTTTGTGCAACGTCTTGGAGTTTTCCCAAAGATGCGCCCGCTTGTTACTATTGTGCATCAACTTACGAATACTAGTCGCCGAGCAGGCCACAACAGCAGGCGGCAAGGAGGCCGTAAAAACATACGGACGGCACACAAGCCGCATGATTTCAAACTTCGGATGGTTTGAAACGCAGAAGCCTCCGACTGTACCGACGCTCTTGCTGAAAGTTCCGATGACGAAATCAACATCATCGAGAACGCCCTGCTCCTCAGCAACACCGCGACCATTTTCGCCGATAAAGCCCATTGAGTGCGCTTCATCCACCAGTACCATCGCACCCGCTTCTTTGGATACGCGGATCATTTCTTTCAACGGGGCAACATCTCCCAGCATGGAGTAAACGCCCTCTAATACGACCAGCTTACCAGCCTCTGCCGGAAGCCGTTTCAAACGCTTTTCCAGTGCTTCGACATCGTTATGGCGGAACGCAACAATCTCGGCATCGCCCATTTTGCAACCGTCATAAATGGACGCATGGCTGTCGATATCGAGGATGATATAGTCGCCCTTGCCGGCGATCGTGCTGATGATTCCCAGATTGGCTTGGTAGCCCGTGGAGAACACCATAGCATGCTTCATGTCATAAAATTCTTTGAGTGCATCTTCGCACTCTTTATGTCCCTGAAAGGTGCCGTTCAGAACGCGGCTACCCGTGGTGCCTGCGCCAAATTCGTCCAGAGCCTTTTTACCCGCCGCGATTACATCATCGTCAAACGTCATGCCCATATAGTTATATGTGCCGAGCAAAATGGTTTCCTTCCCATTGCATACAGCAACGGTCGGTGACTTCACTTCCTCCATAACAAGGCTGAAGGGATCTTTCACGCCGGTCGCCAGCAAGCCTTCGCGCTGCGCAATAAGTGCATCGAATTTGGAAAACAGGTCGGTCATAAGATCAGTCCGTAAGCTTCTTTACAGCGTCGACGAGATGTCCGACATTTTCGATTTCCGCTTGCAAGTTCATACTAATGACAATGTCAAAACTGTCTTCGACTTCGGCCACAAAATCCATGACGGTCAGGCTGTCCCATTCCAAATCACCGGCAAATGTTGTCGCTTCGGTAACATCGACTTCTTTTTTGTTGAAGGGTTCAATCAAGTCCTTCAGCCGGTCAAACATCTCGTTGCGGTCAGTCATATGATATCCTTTTATTTTGCTGGGCTATGGCAAGCGATTAAGGCGGCAAGAGGGCAATTTATAGCCAGCCTTCCGCCTTGTACCAACGCACCGTGTCTTTCAATCCTTGCCGCGTGGCAATCTGCGGCAACCATAATGCAGGCGGAGGGGTTGCCATCCGGTCTATCGTCCAATCCGGATGAGACAGATAGCCAGCCCTGTCGGGCGTCAGCTTAGCCTTGCGTCCCCGAAAAAGGCGGTCGGCACGGGCTGCCAGTTTGAGCAAAAGCCGGGGTGCGTGCAATGTTGTCACGCGCCGTCCAATGGCCCAACCAATTGCCCGTGCAAAGGCCTCATGGCTCCAACCCGTATCAAAGCCGTCGTCTGCTTCGAATATTTGAGTCGTGGCATCTTCATGCGCGGGCAACAATGCCACCAGTAGACGTGCCAGATCGTCCACGTGGATAATCGACACACGACCTCTTGGTGGTAAGAGTGCCCATCCCTTTTGCGCAAGTCGGAACATATCGAACATTTCGGTGTCACCTGGACCATAGACACCTGGCGGGCGAACTATTGTCCAATCCAGCATGCTCGTCCCCACAAGTTTCTCTGCTCGATATTTACTCGCACCGTAAAGCGACAATTGTGGATGCTTGGCCGCGAGCGACGACACATGGACAAACCGCTTTACGCCGCAATTTTTTGCTGCAGCAATTATCGAGGCGGTACCTGTGACATTTCCAGCTTCAAACCCTTCAGAATCTGGAGCGTTAACGACGCCAGCAATGTGCAACACCGCGTCTGCGCCTTCACATAATTTTTGAAGGCTTTGCGCATTATCCAAAGCGCCTGCTATCCAAATCACTCCCGGTTTCTTGGGTTGATCACTCCGGGTAAGTGCACGCACCTTCCACCCGGCCTCTAGCAGCCGATCAAGCGTCACGCGTCCTACAAATCCGGTTGCCCCAGTGACGGCAACTGTCTTGCCTGTAACAGATTTCAAAGCAGCACCAGTTGATCGCGGTGGACAAGTACTGAGCGTGGAACGGTGCCCAAGATCGCCTCAAGCTCGACCGAGCGATGGCCACAAATCCGGGCAGCATCAACAGCGTCGTATTCGGAAAGTCCGCGCGCTAAAGCAATTCCGTCATCGGAAATAATGTCAATCACGTCTCCGCGTTTGAACTCGCCTTCGACTCGAATCGCACCTGCAGGTAGCAAGCTACTACCTGTCTGCAACGCCCGGACAGCACCTTCATCCACACATATCCGACCTTTTATGGCGAGACGGCCGCCCAGCCACGTCTTGCGTGCCGAACCGCCACTGCGAGGTGCAAAATATGTCGCGCGTCCACCGCTCGCGAGCGCGGCAAGCGGATGGTCCGTTAAACCCGACGTGATCGCAAGACCAATGCCAGCACGGGTCGCAATATCGGCAGCGTCCAATTTGGAGGCCATTCCGCCCGACCCCATACCCGAAGAGGAGCCTTCGGCGACCATGATCCGGACGCGGCCATCGATCTTATCGACCTGCGGCAGAAGAACTGCGCCCGGCAAATGGGGTGCTCGATCATATAGGCCATCAACGTCGGACAAAAGAACGACACCTGTGGCCCCCGCAGCCTGTGCTACACGTGCGGCTAGTCGGTCATTATCGCCGAAGCGAATTTCCTCGGTTGCCACACTGTCATTTTCATTGATCACAGGAATGGCATCAGCACCGATCAACCGATCCAGCGTTGCAGCGATATTCAGATAACGCCGCCGTTCCTCGAGATCGTCTAACGTTACGAGCATTTGAGCAGCGACAAGATTCCGCGCGGCGAGGAGCTCAGCCCAAATTCCCGAAAGTAGAATTTGTCCCACCGACGCAGAGGCCTGCGCGTCGGCAAGGCTTGCCCGACCACCTTTATCAAATCCCAGCCGGCGCGCACCAAGCGCGATCGCGCCGGAGGTGACGATTATGATTCGTTGCCCCGCCTGGTGGCGGGCGCTGATATCGGCGACCAATGTTTCCAACCACCCTCGGCGAACACCACCGTCTGGTTTCACTAAAAGAGAAGACCCGACCTTTACGACCAGTAATGGGCACGATCGTTCTGAAAAGGCGGCAGGGTTTAAATCGGCGACCATGTCCCATCCTCGATTATGCCGTCCGCTTTTGCCCCTTCCAATCCGCTCTTTGCAGGCAAAGCCTCAAGAACGCGATCGAGCACAAGGTCAACACCTTGACCCGTTGCACCCGAAATCGCGATCACATCCTGAGCCCCCGCCGCATGCAGTTGCGCCGAAATATCCGCCATCAATTCAGGATCGAGCAAGTCACCTTTGTTCAAAGCTACGATTTGCGGTTTTTCATTCAGGCCTGCCCCATATTCGCCCAGTTCTTCGCAAACAATGTGCCACGCCTCGACGGGATCGTCCTGCGTTGCGTCGATCAAATGAATCAAGATTTGGCAACGTTCGATATGCCCTAGAAAACGGTCACCAATACCCACCCCGTCAGCGGCGCCGGCGATCAGACCGGGAATGTCGGCTAACACAAATTCGCGGCTCTTATGTTCAACAACGCCCAATTGGGGGCGTGTTGTGGTGAAAGGATAAGCGCCGACTTTAGCCTTGGTGTTCGACACCTGATTGATGAACGTCGACTTACCGGCATTGGGCATTCCAACCAATCCCGCATCAGCGAGCAGTTTCAGCCGCAACCAGACGTACATTTCCTCACCTGGCCAGCCCGGACCATGTTGACGGGGCGCGCGGTTAGTTGAACTTTTATAAGATGCATTCCCCCGGCCGCCATCTCCGCCGCGTAGGAAAACAACCCGCTGGCCGACCTCGGTAAGGTCGAGAAGAAGGCTGCGTTCCTCGTCATCCGCCAGCACCTGTGTGCCAACCGGAACCTGGATAACCAGATCATCGCCATAAGCACCATGACGGTCACGGCCCATGCCCTGAATGCCGCGCATTGCTTTGAAATGCTGGGCATAGCGAAAGTCGATCAAGGTATTAAGGCCGGCGACGGCTTCAAAAATGATATCGCCCCCTTTACCGCCATTTCCACCGTCGGGGCCGCCATATTGGACATATTTTTCACGGCGGAAGCTTACGGCACCCGGCCCGCCCGCACCCGAGCGAATAAAAATTTTGGCTTGATCAAGAAAATGCATGGGGTCGCCTTTAGGGGAGGTTGGCCGATTTGGCCAGTGGCGCGCGATTTTATCCTATTATGTCGCGATCAGGAGAGCCTTGAAACGATATCGCTCCAAGTCAGCACGGGGCCGAAGAACAAGCCGAAATAAAACATTTAGAGGACTGGTGGAGCCTAGGGGAGTCGAACCCCTGACCTCTACACTGCCAGTGTAGCGCTCTACCAGCTGAGCTAAGGCCCCATCATGCCGCAAACAAGGCGGCTATTTGGTGAGGAGCGCCACTAGCGGGCGCTCCATCATATATCAAGCACGAAGTTCGACTTAAATGTCGTCGGGTTCATCTTCCCCGCTGGCAACGCCAAGATCGTCATCGCCGCCGAGATCAACGTCATTGTCAGGTGACACATCACCGTCAACTGCATCGACATCAATATCGAGATCGTCATCAGCGAGGTCCGTATCGTCCTTTTTCTTCTCCACCTCTTCAAAAGGAAGTGGTTGCTTGGACTTCAGGACCGGCTCGGGAGTCCACTGGTTGCCACACTCAATGCACTCAACCGGTTCGTCCTTGGTGAGATCGTAAAAGCGCGTGCCACATTTCGGGCAGGTACGCTTGGTTCCCCATTCAGCCTTAATCATGGCAGGCTCAAATCCTTTATAAATAGCTTGAAAAGGGCGATGCACGTCGGTGAATCGCCGTCAATTGGCGCGGCCTTTGCCACAGCCATGCGGCTCTGTCAAAAACTTCTCCCTTTCGAAGCGCGCGAGAATGATAAGGCGCGTTGACTTCCTACACCCATAAAAGCAAAGCAGCCACCTATGCACAGCGCCGTACCACGCCCCGCCACATTCCAGCATTCTGGCCCATTGCGCGGGACCGTCAAGGTTCCAGGTGACAAGTCCATATCCCACCGCGCGATTATGCTCAGTGCCCTTGCGGTAGGAGAAAGCCGCATTTCTGGGTTACTCGAAGGAGAAGATGTTCTGTCTACGGCAGCCGCTATGCGTGCGATGGGCGCAAAGGTTGAACGCACCGGTGAGGGTTGCTGGACTGTGCACGGCGTCGGCGTCGGCGGATTGATTCAGCCGGCAGGCGCTTTGGACATGGGCAATAGCGGTACTTCCACCCGGTTACTCATGGGTCTTGTTTCTTCACATCGAATCTCCGCCACATTTATTGGCGACGCCAGTTTGTCAAAGCGACCAATGGGCCGCGTGATCGATCCGCTGAGCCTGATGGGCGCAGAATTTACCGCGAGCCCGGGAGGCACATTACCTTTGATGGTGCGCGGCCTCGTTCCCGCAATCCCGATTCAATACCGCCTGCCTGTGGCATCGGCACAGGTCAAAAGTGCAGTGCTGCTCGCCGGTTTAAATACACCGGGTGTTACCGAAGTGATCGAACCAATTCCGACGCGCGATCATAGCGAGCGCATGTTACGAGGATTCGGCGCCGACCTATCGGTGGACATTGCCCGTGATGGTGTGCGTTATATTCGTCTTATGGGCGAAGCGGAACTGAAGCCGCAAACCATCGAAGTTCCCGGCGACCCTTCGTCAGCAGCCTTCCCGATCGTAGCAGCTCTGATTACACCCGGCAGTAAAGTGACGGTCACCCATGTCGGAATGAACCCTACACGCAACGGCATATACAAAATGTTGGAGGCAATGGGTGCCAACCTTAGTTATTCGAACGAACGGGAAGTAGGCGGAGAGCCTGTGGCCGATATAACTGCCCGGCATTCAATACTGCATGGCATTGAAGTACCTCCCGAAGTCGCGCCAAGTATGATTGACGAATTTCCTGTCTTCTTTGTTGCTGCGAGCGTTGCACAGGGTCGCACGACAACCAGCGGACTAGATGAATTGCGAGTAAAAGAAAGCGACCGTCTCGCTTTGATGGCAACCGGATTGCAAGCCATTGGGGCAGTGGTAAGTGAAACCGAAGACGGCCTGCTCATAGACGGGACGGGCGGCGAACCTCTTGAAGGCGGAGCCGCCATAGAAAGCGCACTCGACCACCGTATTGCCATGAGCTTCGCAGTTGCAGGACAACATTGCTACAAGAGCGTAACGGTAGATGATGTAACGCCGATTGCGACCAGCTTCCCCACTTTCGAACCCATGCTGACAATGTTGAAAAACGGCGACGTTTCAACCATCTCTGCTGACGGTCCCGCGAACCCATGATAGTTGCGGTCGACGGACCTACTGCTTCAGGCAAGGGCACTATCGCCAAGGCGTTGGCAGAGCATTATGGTCTCCCCTTTTTGGATACCGGCCTCCTTTATCGGGCCGTAGGCTTTCAACTGCGCCAGAATGGCGGAAATCCCGATGCTCCGGATGATGCCCTTGAAGCATGTGAATTTTCCGACGAAATTCTGGAAAATCCGGCGCTTCGCGATGAAGCCATTGGCGGACTTGCCAGCCGCGTATCGGTGCACCCCGAGGTCCGAGCCGCCTTGAACAAACGTCAAGTCGATTTTGCCCATCAACCCGGTGGCGCTTTACTTGACGGACGCGACATCGGAACGGTGATCGCGCCCGACGCCGATGTGAAGCTATTCATAACCGCTTCTGCGGATGTACGCGCCGAACGACGGTTCCGCGAAATGAAATCGCGGCAGGTCGATGTCGAGTTCGAGGCTATTTTGGCGGATATCCAGGCACGCGATGCTCGTGACTCGGGTCGATCAACTGCGCCACTAAAACCGGCGGTCGATGCCATCGAAATCGATACAAGTAATATGTCAGTCCAGACAGCAATCAAATCTGCTATTCACGCCGTCGACAGCAAAATTGCCGCACGTCGAGTTTAAGCCCTGTATGTTGTAATCCCGCTGTCATATCCGCGACGCGCAGGTGTAACGTCACGGGGTTAAAGGTTGCCTCAATCAGGGGGCAACCATTATGACGACTTTTGCGCAGACACAGAATTTCCCGCATATCACGGCCAAGCCGTTACGCCATCGCACAAACTGGAACGCTTGGACTAACCTATTTTTCGGTTCCGCCCCCTTGTGGTGGCGGATCATGTTTTGGGCTCAGCGCAACAAAATAGTCTGACCGTCAGAAGTCAGATATCAGGCTGACGGAGCGCATCCTGACGAGATTCCTTGCTTGGCACAGACCTTTTGACTATAGGCGGCGCCGTTCAAGCCGCGAAAGCGTCGTATGGGGCTCGCCTCAACGGTCCTTTAGTGGCCGGAGTGTTTGGGTAAAACACGCCGTCACCCTGAACTTGATTCAGGGTCCATTTCGCCTCGCAGACCTATGGTCTAAGTCGTTGGGTGGATGCTGAAAACTGTTCAGCATGACATGCTTTTTATTCAATATACGCCGTATTTGAACGCCTTATTGCTATTCGGGCAATGGGGCAACTCTGGTCAAAGACCATCGGAACCAACCGATTGGCCGGATAAAATGTACGTAAGGACACTCTAACCTATGGCAACTTCGCCAAACCCGACCCGCGACGATTTCGCGGCACTTCTCGACGAATCACTTGGTGGCGCAGACGGTGGCTTTGAAGGTCGCGTCGTAAAGGGCACCGTAACCGCAATCGATAATGACCATGCTGTCATCGATGTCGGTCTGAAATCCGAAGGCCGTGTGGCTCTGCGTGAATTCGCAATGCCCGGCCAGAAAGCCGACCTTAAGGTTGGCGACGAAGTCGAAGTCTATGTCGACCGCGTCGAAAATATGAATGGCGAAGCCATGCTGAGCCGTGACCGTGCCCGCCGTGAAGCGGCATGGGACGTTCTCGAAGGCGAATTTGAAGCTGGCAACCGCGTTGACGGTGTTATCTTCGGCCGCGTCAAGGGTGGTTTCACCGTTGATCTCGGCGGTGCCGTCGCTTTCTTGCCCGGCAGCCAGGTTGACGTTCGTCCGGTACGCGACGTTGCGCCCCTGATGGATATCGCACAGCCTTTCGTAATCCTGAAAATGGACCGCAAGCGCGGCAACATCGTCGTTTCGCGTCGCGCCATTTTGGAAGAAACCCGTGCCGAACAGCGCACCGGCCTCATCCAGAACCTGGCCGAAGGCCAAATCATTGACGGCGTAGTCAAGAACATCACCGACTATGGTGCATTCGTGGATCTGGGCGGCATTGACGGCCTGCTGCATGTCACCGACATCAGCTACAAGCGCATCAACCACCCGAGCGAAGTCATCAACATCGGTGACACCGTCAAGGTGCAGATCGTTCGTATCAACAAGGACACACAACGCATCAGCCTTGGCATGAAGCAGTTGGAAAGCGATCCTTGGGATGCTGCAGTCAAGAATTATCCGGTTGGAACCAAGCTGAAGGGTTCGGTCACGAACATCACCGAATATGGTGCCTTCATCGAACTCGAACCCGGCATCGAAGGTCTGGTCCATGTTTCGGAAATGAGCTGGACCAAGAAGAATGTCCA
The DNA here is from genome assembly GCA_013823985.1 of Sphingopyxis sp. Taxonomy (GTDB): domain Bacteria; phylum Pseudomonadota; class Alphaproteobacteria; order Sphingomonadales; family Sphingomonadaceae; genus Sphingorhabdus_B. Next base: position 507 of record PNNB01000079.1, on the reverse strand, counting down.
TCCTGGCAAGATCGTTTCGACCAGCCAGGAAGTCGACGTTATCGTGCTCGACATCGACATGGAAAAGCGCCGCATTTCGCTTGGCCTCAAGCAAGCTCAAGACAATCCTTGGGCGAGCTTCGCTGAGAAATTCCCTGTTGGTTCGACCGTCGAAGGCGAAGTCAAGAACGCGACCGAATTCGGTCTGTTCATTGGCCTCGACGGCGACGTCGACGGCATGGTCCACATGTCGGACATCGCCTGGGGCATTTCGGGCGAAGAAGCGCTTCATCTCCATCGCAAGGGCGAAACGGTCAAGGCCATTGTTCTGGATATCGATGCAGAGAAAGAGCGTATCTCGCTTGGCATCAAGCAGATCGAAAAGGGTGCCCCATCGGCAGCTGGAGCCTCTTCGGCTGGCGGCCTGAAGAAGGGTGCAACCACCACCGTTACCGTACTTGAAGTTCGCGATGGCGGTCTTGAAGTGCAGGCGGGTGAAGATGGCGCAACCGGCTTCATCAAGCGCGC
>PNNB01000057.1 GCA_013823985.1 Sphingopyxis sp. | reverse complement strand
CAAAGCGGACGCTCGTTCAGTCGCTCGATGCAACCACTACCGGACGTTCATTCACAAGGGTATCAGTATCTTAAATCCTCATGCTTCTGTTCCGCAAGCTCTGCGATGTAGTTTACAAACGGCATCAAACGGTTGGGCTGGTTGCAGGAAATCAGCACGCGTGAGACCGCGTAGTCGGAGCGCGTTTGGCGTTCCATGATCAGTTCCGTGCAATGTATGTAGATAGACTCCGGGTCGTGCTTGTCCCAACTGCCGACGCGAAATTTCCACGCTTCTGCTTGATTGGCTAGTTCTCGCAATTTTGCGATCTGTCCGATTGAAAGATTCTTGGTTGTGAGTGTGCGAATACTGCGCCGACCCAAGTGGTTGAATTTCGCTCGTGTAATCAAGCGTGCCATCCCATCCGCAATTTCAATCCGGATGACGCTTGAATGGCGGCCTTTGACACGTGCCGCCCCTGGTATGAACAAGAAACGAACGATTTCTTTTTCTTGAGCCGCTCCCGTGTCCGGCCAAAGCGGCTTTTCTGCCAACTGCTCTAATTCTGGACCATACCAATCGCGATAGTTGTCGTCCAATTCGATGGCGTCTGGCGGGAACATCGAGATAGCCGTCTCGGCCGTCAGCGGTACCTGGAATAGTATGACCGACAGAAACAATTTGGTCGCAAACTTCTTCATACAGGCAGCCTTGCATTGTCATGATGCAGTACGCAGTTTAGCAAATTTAGAAATATTGTTGCATGAAAGGCCTAGCTTGAACAACGGCAGCTTTCCACAACATTTCCGCCGTACCGTGTAGCTAATAGCCTAACGTAATGCGACATACTTTCAGGTGACTACTGTCTACCCCCGCCCCAACATCGGCTTCAAATAATGCCCCGTATAACTCGCGGGCACCTTCACCACATCCTCTGGCGTGCCTTCCGCAACAATCTCGCCGCCCTTGACGCCGCCCTCCGGGCCTAAGTCGATGATCCAGTCCGCCGTCTTGATAACGTCGAGATTATGCTCGATCACCACCACGCTGTTACCCTGTTCGACCAGGCGGTGGAGGACTTCTAGCAATTTGCGGACATCTTCGAAATGCAGGCCGGTGGTGGGCTCGTCCAATATGTAGAGCGTCTGGCCGGTGGAGCGGCGGCTGAGTTCCTTGGCGAGTTTGACGCGTTGCGCTTCGCCGCCCGATAGGGTCGTGGCCTGCTGCCCCACCTTGACATAGCCGAGGCCGACTTCGGCCAGCATCATCATCTTGTCGCGGATGGGCGGGACGGCCTTGAACACCTCCACCGCATCCTCGACCGTCATGTCGAGCACGTCGGCGATCGACAGGCCCTTCCACTTCACCTCCAGCGTTTCGCGGTTGTACCGTTTGCCGTTGCATTCCTCGCACGTCACATAAACGTCGGGCAGGAAGTGCATCTCGATCTTGATCAGGCCGTCGCCGCTACAGGTTTCGCAGCGGCCTCCCTTCACGTTGAAACTGAACCGGCCGGGCTTGTACCCGCGTGCTTCGGATTCCGGCAGGCCGGCGAACCAGTCGCGGATATTGGTAAAGGCGCCGGTATAGGTGGCGGGGTTGCTGCGCGGGGTGCGGCCGATGGGTGACTGGTCGATGTCGATGACCTTGTCGCAATGTTCAAGGCCGGTCACCTTGTCGTGCGCGCCCGCGATCACCCGCGCGCCGTTCAGCGAACGGGCGGCAGAGGCGTAGAGCGTGTCGATGGTGAAGCTCGACTTGCCCGACCCCGACACGCCGGTGATGCAGGTGAAGGTGCCGAGCGGGATACTGGCGGTCACATTTTTCAAATTGTTGGCGCGCGCGCCGTGGACGGTCAGCTTCTTCTTGTTGCCCTTGCGCCGTGTCTTGGGCACCGCAATCTCGCGCGTGCCGTTCAGATAATCGGCAGTCAGGCTGCCCTTGGCTTTCAGAATCTGCTTCAGCGTCCCTTCCGCCATCACGGTGCCGCCATGCACCCCGGCGCCGGGGCCAAGGTCGACCACCCAGTCGGCGGTGCGGATGGCGTCTTCGTCATGTTCGACGACGATGACTGTGTTCCCAAGGTCGCGCAGGCGGCGCAGCGTGGCGAGCAGGCGGTCATTATCCTTCTGGTGCAGGCCGATGCTGGGTTCGTCGAGCACATAAAGCACGCCCGACAGGCCGGAGCCGATCTGGCTGGCGAGGCGGATACGCTGGCTTTCGCCGCCGGACAGGGTGCCGCTGGTGCGGTCGAGGTTGAGATAATCCAGCCCGACATTGTTGAGGAAGCCAAGCCGTTCGTTGATTTCCTTGAGGATTGCCTTCGCGATCTGCTGTTGCTGGTTGGTCAGCGTGTCGTTGACATTGGCGAACCAGTCGACGGCGTCAGCGACGCTCATCCGCGTGGGGACGGAGATGTCGACGCCCGCGATCTTCACCGACAGCGCCTCCGGCTTCAGCCGCGCGCCGTGGCAGGTTTCGCACGGCTGCGACGTCTGGTATTTGCTCAGCTCCTCGCGCATCCATGCGCTGTCGGTTTGCAGCAGGCGGCGGTTGAGGTTGCCGATGACGCCCTCAAACGCCTTGCGCACCGTATATTCCTTGCGCCCGTCCTTGAAGGTCAGTTCGACCGGCAGGCCGCCGGTGCCGTGCAGGATGATCAGCTTCTGGTCGGGCAGCAAATCTTCCCACGCGGTATCGAGGCTGAAATCATAAGCCTTCGCCAGGCTGGCGAGCACCTGCATATAATAGGGGCTGGGCGGGTTGGACTTCGCCCAGGGCACAATCGCCCCTTTTTTGAGGCTGAGATGTTCGTTGGGGACCACAAGCTGCGGGTCAAATTCCTGCCGCTCGCCCAAGCCGTCGCAATCGGGGCAGGCCCCTTGCGGTGCGTTGAAGGAGAAGAGGCGCGGCGCGATCTCGGCGATGGTAAAGCCGCTGACGGGGCAGGCGAATTTTTCGCTGAACACGATGCGGTTGGTGGGAAGGCCGGTGCCTTTCATGGTGCCCTCACGCACAGGGGCTGCCCCCTCCGCGATGAACTCTGCGCGTGCTTCGCGTAAGGTCGATCCGCCCATGGCATCGGCCACCGTGCCATCCGCCAGATCGACAAAAGCCAGGCCGTCGGCCAGCTTCAACGCCGCCTCGAAACTTTCGGCAAGCCGTTGCTGGATACCGTCCTTCACCACGATGCGGTCGACGACGACCTCGATATCGTGCTTGTACTTCTTGTCGAGCACGGGGGCTTCTTCGATGGGGTAGAATTCGCCGTCGATGCGGACGCGGGTGTAGCCCGAGCGTTGCCACTCGGCGAGTTCCTTGCGGTATTCGCCCTTGCGGCCCTGCACCACGGGCGCGAGCAGAAAGGCGCGGGTGCCTTCTGGCAGGGTCATGACGCGGTCGACCATCTGGCTGACGGTCTGGGCGGTGATCGGAAGGCCGGTGGCGGGCGAATAGGGAACGCCGACACGCGCCCAGAGCAGGCGCATATAGTCGTAGATCTCGGTCACTGTCGCCACCGTCGAGCGCGGGTTGCGGCTGGTCGTTTTCTGCTCGATGGAGATGGCGGGGGACAGGCCCTCGATATGCTCGACATCGGGTTTCTGCATCATCTCCAGAAACTGGCGCGCATAGGCGGACAGCGATTCCACATAACGGCGCTGCCCCTCGGCATAGATGGTATCGAACGCAAGCGACGACTTACCCGAGCCCGAAAGGCCGGTAATGACGATCAGCTTGTCGCGGGGCAGGTCGATATCGACGCCCTTGAGGTTATGCTCGCGCGCACCGCGCACCTTGATATGGGTGAGTGACATGAGGTCAGTTGTTCCAGATTTGTTCTAAATGCGCAAGAGGGTGCGTGAAAAGCGAAATGGCCCGACTGGTGTCCTATTTCAAGGCAGGGTTTTTCCCAAGCTTGCCGAATCTCGCAAATGCAGCATAATGGAACGAAATAATGGTCGCAACGTTGGGCTAACAGCTTTTGGGCAAGGCTAGGGCAGACGCATGACTTGGTACACGCACTTATCGAAATGGATCGCAGCCGGCTGCACGCTGGCCGCCGCGCCATGCGTGGCGCAGGATGCACCGCCGGCGATCATGTTCCAGACCGGCACCGGCAACGCACCGGTCGCACAGCCCGTCTATGTCAAACCACCCCGCGCCGAAATCGCCTGCGAAACGCTGGGCCTGGCCGAGCGGGCGATTAGTTACGGCTACTATGGCGGGCTAGATCTGCCCCGGCAGCGCCTCGACGGCGCTTTGTTCGCGACCGCGTTGACGAAATATCGCGAGCATCATTGCAGTTTCGGACGCAGCAGCGGCCCTGCGGTCATCGTTATCGTCGACTTCGCCAAACACAGCAGCGAACCCCGCCTCTACCGTGTCGACCTACGCAGCGGTGACGGGCTCGACAGCCCGATCCGTGTGGCGCATGGCATTGGCTCCGACCCGGATGACGACGGCTACGCCACGGTCTTCAGCAATGTGCAGGACAGCCTGACCTCGTCGCTGGGCGCGTCGCGGGGTGGGGAGCGCTATGTCGGTATCAACGGGCTATCGCTGCGGCTCGACGGGCTGGAACCCAGCAACAACCAGATGCGCGTGCGCGATATCGTTGTGCACAGCTACATGCCCGAGCGCCGCCGCTATTTCAACGCCAGCCTGATCGCCGCGCGGGGCCGGCCCGGATCCAGCGAGGGCTGTTTTGTGGTCGAACCCGACAAGCGCGAATGGATATTGGAAACGCTCGAAAATGGAGGTTTTCTGTATGCAGGTTTCAGCGGTAAATTGCCGCAACCTATAATCCCTGTCGCCAATCCGAACGTGATTTTCGCGCGTGGAACAGGCGCTACTCCTTCGGCTGCCCTCCAGCCTGCGGCGCCCCCGATTTCGGGAATAGCCGCCGGAACGCCCGGTACCCCGCCCACAGACCCCATATCGCCAGAGCCAACAGCGTCAGGGCGATAAGCAGCGCGGCAATCGGGTTGGCAAAGGCCAGCACAAGCAATCCGCCGGTTGCAACATCTTCGACGCTGGAAACGACAATATTGCTGAACGGTTCGGGACTTGTGTTGACAGCAGCGCGAGCGCTTGCCTTGGTCGCATGGCTCGCAAAAGCTGCCCCTCCGCCCAGAAGGAAGGCAATGACCTGCCAGGTGGGATCCGAACTGTCGACAATCGCCAACGCCAGAAGCGCGCCGCCCACTGGGCGGATGAGGGTATGGATACCGTCCCATATGGAATCCAGCCACGCAATCTTGTCGGCAAAAAACTCGGCAATGGCGCCGACGGCGCTGATGCCGAGCACCCAGGGGTTTGCAAGGACGTCGAGCATTTGCAGATTTTCCGGCAGCGGCACGATATCGAAATGCATGGCCAAGCCGGTGGCGAAAATCGTCAGGTAAAAACGCCAACCCGAAAGCAGGCTCAAACTGGCGGCGAGCCCCAGTAATTCGACGATGCCCATATTATCCTCCGGTCCTTATAGCGCTACGCTGCCATGTCTCGCTGGCGGGCGCAATGGGGCTATGCGGAAAGAGGGCTGGGGACTGTCCTCAATCGTTGAAGTCCAAAAAGGGTGAGGAGCAGAAATGTGGAGGCCCGCATCTCTGCTCCCCATAGGGTGCCCGGGCAGTGTGGGGTCGCATGGCCCGGGCGGGGGGACGGATTGCCGCGCGCCCTGAGTGCGGACAGGCGCGCGGCAAACTTGAAATTTGGGATGTTGCCGTTGGGGACAGTCCCCAACGACCCTGCTCAGTTACCGCCGCGCTTCAGGGTTTTGCCCGGACGGATCGGCAGGGCCTTTTTCGGACGGAAATCCTGCGCGCGGGTGACGCTGACGTCGCGGGTCACCTGACCATTGGCGCGGTTTACATTGCCGGTGCGGTTGTACACCTGTTCGCCATCGCGCAGCACGGTGCGGCTGTTCTCACGGCCGGTTTCGGTCTTGCGGCCATAGGCGTCATATTCATAGGTGCGGCCTTGCTTGTCGATGGCCGATCCGGTGGTGGTGAAGCCGTCTTCGGTGCGAACGCGGTCATATTCATATGAGCGGGTCTTGCCGTTGAAGCCGGTCTGCGATCCGCTTCCGCTGACGCCCTCTTCAGTTTTCGTGCGTTCGCGGTGATGTGTTGCGGTTGCGCCGTCGCTGGCGCGGGTTGCGGTCGCGTCGACGACCAGATTTCCATTGTCACGGGTCACAGTCTTGGTGGCTGTGCCCTTGGGCTTTTCGATGGTGACCGTCTTGCTGGTCTGGGCGTTGGCCGATGCAGCAAAGGCAAGGGCGGCGAGAGGAAGTGCAATAAGATATTTCATGTTCATTCTCCAGTTTTTGTCGGGAGGGATAATTTCCCCGCTCCTGAAACTGAAACGCATGAGGTGGTAAAACCCTTCGAAATTTTTTTGCGTGTTTTTCAACCTGTATCGCCAGCTTCAATCCGTCACCCTTAATTTGTTTCAGGGTCCATCGCGAAGCGGCGTCCATCGGGTGTATGATACCCCAACCGCGCGTCCCGGTTTAAACTGTCACTACAGCGATGTGAAAAACTGACAAATGGACTCTGAAACAAGTTCAGGGTGACGTTTTACACGCGTGGAGGAAGCAATTCACTACCACCCCTCATTGCGCACGCCGTTGCTGCCGCTGCTGGCGGCGTTCGCGTATGGCGTTGCGCAGGGCGGCGCGTTGTTCGGGGCTGGCGGTGCGGAGACGTTCACGCAGGGCCTCCGCCTGTTCCTCGGTCAACTTGCCGGAGGCAAGAGCGGGTAAAGCTTCCTCTGTCGTAGCTGCTCCGACTTCATTGGCAGTGGTTGCATCCGTAACGGCCATCGGCTCGTCCGCAATCACTTTGCCAGGGGTTACCGTCCCGTTTCGCCGTTCCAACCGCTGTTCGCGGCGCTCGGCAATGGCTTGACGCACCGCGGCCTTGGTGGCCGGATCGGCATTACGTGCCATTTCGCGCACGGCGGTCCGCGCTTCCTGCCGCGTAACTTCTCCACTGCGGATCATGGTGCGGACTTCGCGGCCGGCGACCGCCATTTTCTGTTTCGGCGTAAGCTCCGCAAAACGGGGGTCTTCGCGTAAGGCGGTCAGGCGAGAGGTCACCGCTGCGCTACCTTGTGCTTCAACCGCCGGTGTTGGAGCGGGAAGTTCCGCCTGAGGTGCTTGCTGCGCGATCTGCACTGGTAGCGGTTTTGGCTTGGGTGCTGGCGCTTCGACAATTTCGGCTTTGACCAATGCTTCGCTGATGCCAGGCAGATAGACCGGATGCCCGAACACACCGGCTGCGGCTGCGGTAGCTGTTGCGAGCGAGAATAGTGCCACCGATCCGACGATACGGCTTGTCCTGCGCCATGGGCTCGGGGTGCGGCGGCGTGCTGGAAGTTCGGGTATCGCTATGGTCGCCGATCCGGTGTCGCCGCTGGCAACGCGCGCCATCAGACGGTCGGAAAATCCGGCGGGCATTGGCGGTACAGCATAGCTGTTGAGCGCCTTTTCCATGTCAGGTGTGAATGCGGGATCCGACATTATGCGGCCCTCCCTTGATCGAGCACGCCCTTGCGTTCGACACAGCCTTTCAAGCTGGACCGCGCCCGGAACAGAAGCGATTCAAAAGCCTTCAACTGCATGTCCAACGTCTCCGCAGCGCCTTGATTGGGCTGCTCTTCATAATAGGTCAGGATCACCGCCGCGCGTTGCCGGTCCGGCAGGGCTTCGATGCAATCCTTGACGGCTTGTCCCGTTTCGACGGCTTCCATCTGCCGGTCGGCAAGCGGGGTTTCATCCTCACGCTCGGGAACTTCCTCATCGCTCGCAAAACGCTTGCGCCGCAGGCGGTCGAGGCATTGGTTCACGGTCACCTTTTTCAGCCAGGGTGCAATGCCGGGTCCGCCATCTTTCCAGCGATCCGCATGATTCCAGAGCTTTAGAAGCGACTCCTGCGCTACATCCTCCGCCTCGGTGGCATCGCCCAGCATGCGATAGGCAACGCGCCACACCATATTGGCATGGCGATCGCTGGCAAGCCGCATGGCACTATGGTCCCGGGCGGCAATGCGGGCCACCAGCTCGTCATCATTTTCCTGCGTCCATTTGATCGCTTGCTGCATCATTTCATCACTCATCATGAAGCGGTTCACATGCTTTACGTATATAAAGCAAAAACCCTTCGAAAAAATTTCGAAGGTTTTTCCATTGTCGTCCGTTGAATGCGAACCAGCCCTTAACCGGGGCTATTTAACAGGAGGCATATGATGAAATACTGGATGATTGGCATAACCGCGGCAACAACCCTGACCCCCTTGGCGCAGGCGCGTGCAGAGGACGACAACAACTGGCGCGCTTCGGTGAATGCCGGTGCTACGCTTTATGCAAATGATGAGGACCCAAGCTATGCGAGCCTCTCACTCGCACGCGAATTTGAACAGGGTTTTATTCAGCTTTCGGCATCCGCCGTACGCGGGGGCGTGACGCAGGGCGTCCTGAATGCCGTTCCTGTAAACAGCGAAACGGTGTCCGTTTCCGGCGGACGCAGCTTTGGCGAGGTGAGTGTCGACGGGTATGTCGCGTTGGGAAAACGTCGTTTCGACACCGAAGTGTTCGAACGCCTTGGCCGCCGGGTCACGATCAACAGCGATGGATCAAGCTTCGCCATTGGTGGCGGGCTGTCTTATGACCTGATGCTCAGCGATAGCGTCATTGCCTCGCCATTTCTGGCGGTGGACTATGACCGTATTGATATCGGTCGTGCGGTGACTCTTCCGGCGGGTGAGGTGACGACTGTCAAATCCCGTGAAGATGGCGTTACCGGATCGGCTGGCGTTGCGCTGCAAAGCTTGTTCGGCCCCGATGGACAGCACAGTTTCGGTGTGAATGCCGCATTCGTTGCCACATCGAACAGCAGCGCTACCCGCTCCGGCACCGGCAGCGGGACGATCAGCCGCATCGTCGCCGCCCGCAATGTTCCCGGACAAAGTGACGAATGGGCCGAAGTAGGCGCGAGCGCCGCTTTTGCGCTTTCGCAAGATATCAGCCTCAACCTGAATGCCAACCGGACACTGGGCTTTGCGGGTCCGGAAGCAACCAGTTTAACCGCGGGATTAAGTTTCCGCTTCTAACTGTCATGAAAGCATGCTTTTGTGGCGGGATGAATTCTGACACCGCTGAAGAGCCTATCGCAACACCCGCCGCCACGATGGTGATTTTCCGCGAAAACCCATCGGGCGGCGCGCCGCTATTGCTGATGGTGGAGCGGATCAAGGCGATGGCCTTTGCAGGCGGTGCAGCGGTGTTTCCCGGCGGCAAAGTGGATGCAGCCGATTTTGATTATGCCGAAATGCTGGGCGGTCCTTTGCCGCTGGACGAGGCCGCAGCACGGCTTGCGGCCATTCGGGAAACGATTGAGGAAGCGGGACTGGCGCTGGGCCTTGCCGGTGTGAATGACCCGGCCGATTGCGACGCAGCGCGCGCCGCCTTGCACGATGGAGAAAGTCTGCAGGCAATTTGCAGTCGCTATGGCTGGGCTCCCGACTTTGACCGTCTTGTGCCCTGGTCGCGCTGGCGGCCCCCGGCATTTGAACGCGCCAGCCGCGTTTTTGACACACGTTTTTATCTGGCAGATGCTGGTGCAACAGCCCCTGTCGCGACCGTGGACCACACCGAAAACCGCGCGCTCTTCTGGGCCACTGCGGCCGAAGTTCTGGACAAAGCGGATCGTGATGAGGTCAAGATCATCTTCCCGACACGGCGCAACCTCGAACGGCTTGCCCTCTTCGGCACTTTTGACGCCGCGGCAGGTCACGCGGCAGAGCATCCCGTGACCATGGTCCAGACCTATATCGACAAGCGCGAGGACGGGAGCTGGCTGTGCATACCGGAAGGGCATGGCTATCCGGTTCTTGCCGAACCTATCGAAACAGCGATGCGCGGATGATGGCTGTCTTGCAGCAATTGCAGGGGCTGATAGGAATTGCGCTGATCGTCCTGATCGCGTGGGGGTTGTCGGAAAATCGCAAGGCGTTTCCGGGTTGGCGCTGGGTTGGCGGGGCTTTGCTGCTTCAAATCGGCATCGCGCTTTTAATCGTGCGCGTTCCCTTTGTGTGGGACGTCGTCATGCTTGCCAACTATGCAGTGATGGCAATCGAAAAGGCGACCTTGGTCGGGTCCAGCTATATGTTCGGTTATACCGGCGGCGGCGAAATGCCATTTGTCCTTAAGGATGGCGCGCAACCTCCGCTGATCATCGCCTTCCAGATTTTGCCGCTCGTTATCGTCTTTTCGGCGCTTTCCGCTCTGTTGTGGCACTGGAAGATACTGTCCTTCATCGTGCGCGGGCTGAGCTGGGCCTTGCAAAAGACGATGGGGGTCAGTGGCGTTGTCGGATTGAGCGCCGGTGCCAATATCTTCCTCGGTGTTGTCGAGGCACCTCTGGTGGTGCGGGCCTATTTCGAGAAAATGAGACGGAGCGAATTGTTCGCCGTCATGGTGCTGGCGATGGCGACGATCTCGGGCGCCATCCTGATCCTTTACGCGCAGACGCTGTCGAAAGCGGTTCCTGATGCGGTGGGGCATATGATTTCGGCGTCGCTTATCGTGCTACCTGCCTCAATATTGATCGCACGGCTGATGGTCCCGGGCGATGATGCCACGCAGATGGATCCCGATGACACCGAGCTGAAATATGAAAGCAGTATCGACGCTGTTATTACGGGCACCATGGACGGCGTGCAATTGTTCCTGGCCGTTATCGGTATCATCATCGTCGTATTTGCGCTTGTTGCCCTGGTTGACCAGATGCTCGCGGTCTTGCCGCTCATCGACGGCAGTCCACTGACGCTACGCCGTTTTTTCGGCTGGATATTCGCACCACTCATGTGGGCCATAGGCATACCTTGGGAGGATGCGGGCACGGCAGGGGGGCTGATGGGCACAAAGGCCATCCTGAACGAATATGTCGCTTATCTGGACTTGGCGGCACTGTCCGACGGCGAACTCGGGGTTCGAAGCAAGCTGATCATCACATATGCATTATGCGGCTTCGCCAACCTCGCGAGCGTGGGTTTGCTGGTCTCGACGATCGGCACACTATGTCCTGCACGCCGGACGGATGCGGCGTCGCTGGGCATGAAAAGCTGGGTGGCAGGGAACCTCGCCTCCGCCATGACGGGGGCGATGATCGGGCTGGTAACGGCGGTTTAGTCTTCGGGGGCGATCGTTACGATCAGACCGTCGAGATCGTCGCTGACCGGAATCTGGCACGACAGGCGTGATGTTTCGTTTCGGTGATCGGTGCTGTCGAGCAGGTCGTTTTCATCTTCGCCCATTTTGGGAAGCTTGTCGACGAAGGCGGGGTCGATGTGCACATGGCAGGTCGCGCAAGAGCAGCAACCGCCGCAAAGCGCGAGCAATTCGTCAAAACCGTTGTCGCGAATGACTTCCATCAGCGACAGACCATTTTCCGCCTCTACTTCGCGGCCTTCGCCATTGCGTGAGATTACGGTGACTTTGGCCATGAAAATGCTCCCTGAAGCTTGTTACGCGCCGCCTGATAATTGGACGGCGGCCTAATGTGAAGCCCTAATTTATGGGGATAAGTAAGGCGTCCCCCTTGGCCAGCGGGGTTGGGGCGCTTATGTCCCCCTCCAACAGAATCAGAAAGCCCATCCATGACCGAAAATCGTCACGCCCCCGTCATCATCATCGGCTCCGGCCCGGCAGGATATACCGCCGCTGTTTACGCAGCCCGCGCCAATCTGACGCCAATGATTGTCACCGGCGTGGAAATCGGCGGGCAGTTGATGACGACGACCGAAGTCGACAATTGGCCGGGCGACGATGCGGGTGTCATGGGTCCCGAATTGATGGAACGGATGCGTATGCATGCGGAACGTTTTGGTACACGGATCGAGAATGACCATATTGAAAAGGTCGATTTTTCAAAGCGCCCCTTCACGCTGACTGGCGGGGCTGGCGATTATACTGCCGACGCGGTGATCATCGCCACCGGTGCCAGCGCACAATATCTCGGGCTTCCCAGCGAAACGGCGTTCATGGGCAAGGGCGTATCGGCCTGCGCCACCTGCGACGGCTTTTTCTACCGCAACAAGCCTGTGGCGGTGATCGGCGGTGGCAACACGGCGGTTGAAGAAGCCCTCTATCTCGCCAACATCGCCAGCCATGTGACGCTCGTCCATCGCCGCGACAAGCTGAAGGCAGAGAAAATACTGCAAGACCGGCTCTTCGCGCGTGAGGCGGAGGGTAAGGTGACCATCAAATGGAACCACACCCTGGATGAAGTGCTCGGCGATCCGATGGGCGTCACCGGCATGCGCATTGCTGCGACCGACGGCAGCGGGACGGAAGATATCGAACTGCACGGCGTCTTCATCGCCATCGGCCACAAGCCCAACACCGGCATTTTCGAAGGGCATCTGGATATGGCGGGCGGCTATATCAAGGTACGCGGCGGGGCTGAGGGGCAAGCTACCGAAACCAGCGTACCCGGCGTCTTTGCCTGCGGTGATGTGATGGACCACATCTATCGACAGGCGGTCACCAGCGCCGGTACAGGTTGCATGGCCGCCCTGGATGCGGAGCGCTTTCTGGACGGACTAGACCCCGCCTAGCTGTTAAACGCGGGCATATGCCCGGCTATTTCGATGCCTCACGTCGGGTCCGGCTGTAGACCCACCACAGCATCGCGATAAACACGGCAGCGCCGCCATATTCCGCGATGGGCGCGAAGCTTTCCCCCACGACGGCCAGAGGCGCATCGCTGCCGCTGCCCGCGACAATCCCGGCAAAAGCGACGCCGAACAGGCTTTCGCCGACGATCAGGCCGGTGGCGGCAAGGACGCCCATGCGTTTGGCAGCCTCGGGGTCTTTGCGCGCTTCGGCCCATTTGTCGTAATAATGGCCGAGCACGGTACCCACTACGATCAGGAATGTTAGCGCCATCGGAAGATAGACGCCCATGCCAACGCCAAGCGGCGGCAGGCGCCGCTTGCCTGCCTTGCCCAGCAATTCGTCTGCAATCACAACCGCTACGCCAATGAGGGCGCCAAGGCCTAATAATGGCCAGTCGAGATCGCCGCCCAGCACGCCTTTGGCCAAGGCCGAAATCAGCAAGGCCTGCGGTGCGGCCAACGCGTTTTCACCTGCGCCTGCACTGCCTGCAAAGCCGAACGCATTGTTCAACAGGTCAAGCACCGGCGGGATGGCGAGGCTGCCGAAAAGCACGCCGATGACCAATGCAATCTGTTGCCGCCATGGCGTCGCGCCGACTATCTGGCCCGTTTTCAAATCCTGAAGATTGTCATTGGAAATGGTCGCAATGCCAAACACAATGGCGGTGGCGAACAGGGCGTAGGCGATCATCGCGCTGGTTTCATCCGGCGTCCCGCCACGACCGAAAAAGCCGAGCAGCATCAACGATGCGCCAACCACGGCCAATATACCGACGCCTGAAATCGGGCTGTTCGACGCGCCGATCAGGCCGGCCATGTAGCCGCAGACCGAAGCGATAACGACGCCTGCGAGCAGGATATAGATGATTGTGAGGCCAATCATGGGTCCCGCCATTCCGGCAAGCGGTGTGGCATTTAAAAACTGCCAGAGCAGAAAAACAATGGGGACCAAGGTTGCAATGATGATCGCACCAACGGTCTTGATCGGGATATCACGCTCGGTCAGCGAAAGTGTATCACCTGCGGACCGCGCCGCAGATGCGGCCATTGCACCTTTCAGACCCTGCACAATCGGACCGATGATTTTCAGCAAGGTCCAGATCGCGGCTACGCCAATTGTGCCTGCGCCAATGAAGCGGGCCTTTTCACGGAAAACGGTTCCGGCGATTTCCGCTGCATCGGCACCGGCCACGCCCTGGCTGAAATAGGGCACGAGCCCGATCCAGCTAATCGCCATGCCAAGCAGCATCGCAAGACCCACCGACAGGCCAACCAGATGCCCGACCCCGACCAGCGCCATACTGAGCGAGGTTGAGGCACCGGTTGCACCAGCGCCTACCTTGAAATAGCGGGCTATTTCGCCCGCAACGAGCTTCATGGATATCAGGAGCGAGAGTCCGGCAGAAAGCAACGCATTGACCATGATGGTGGTCAGACCGCGCTTGTTTTCATCCGACCCCGCACCTTCGGCAGAACCTACGATTAGCACTTCGGCTGCGGCTTTTCCTTCCGGATAGGGAAGATCAGACCCTGTCACCAACGCGCGGCGAAGGGGCACCGAAAACATGACGCCCAAGATGCCACCCGTCGCGCAGACGGCAGCGGTCGTCAGGAAGGGGAAGCCTTGCCAATATCCCAATATGACCAGACCCGGCAGCACAAAGATGATGGCCGATAAGGTCCCCGCCGCACTGGCGATGGTCTGAACGATATTGTTTTCCAAGATTGTGCCGCCGGGCAACATCCGCAATATCGCCATGGAGATGACGGCAGCTGGAATGGATGTGGCGAAGGTCAATCCGGCCTTCAGCCCCAGATAAACATTCGCTGCCGTGAAAAGCAAAGTGATCAGGCCGCCCAAAATGACGGACCGGATTGTTAATTCCCGCATGTTCGTATCTCCCGATACAGCGGACTGTATCGGAAAAGACTTTTAATTCAAGCAGTAGCCGCTTTTGCAGGCAAGAAACGGCTGTTGCGGAGCAAGGTCGCTGAAATCAAAGGCATTAGTACCGCAATGGGCGATATTTCGGTGAAGGTAATCGCCATCCGGCTAAACGGATTTGCATAGAGCGCACGGAAGCTGTCCATTTCGCGCGCCATGGCGGCGAGTTCCGCTGCGGATTTGCCCTGGCTTTTTGCCTGCTCGAGTGTCGCGTTGATATACTCGTCCATGAATGTGTAGTTGGTCAGATACAAATAGAGTTCCCATGCTGCGACGTAAAAGAGCGACGCAATAACCGCGATCGCAAAGCCAACACCCAAGGCGCGCCAGAAGCGAATGATACCCCCCAATTCCAGATCGCGATAACGCTTCACGCCGATAAAGACGAACGACAAAGCGATGATCATGGATGAGAATCCGGCGATCATGCCGTCGATGCCGCCTTCCGGGAACAGCATCATTGCAATACGCATCAATATTGCAACGGTGACGCCCGCGATAACGCCGTAGACCAGGATAATACGTCCCATAAATTATCTCCCTCACTGTTGTGGATGCCGCAATTTTTAGGGCAGGACAATCCAGCAAAGCTATCGCCCATATGGGTGATTTGGCAGCAATCACCCCATTTCAGGGGAGAATATCAAGCTCCCGCGCCCGGCTGATCGCTTGGGTCCGGCTGGCTACTTCCAGCTTTTCATACAGACGCGCGACATGGGTTTTGACAGTGTTCGGAGATATGTCGAGGTGACGGGCAATGACTTTATTTGCGTGTCCGGCGGACAGCATCTCCAATACTTCAACCTCGCGCGCACTGATGCCGAGTGTCGCGATGGCGGCATCATTTCGTGCAAAGCTTTCGCGTGGCTTCGCGGTCAGGCGGTTTCCGATCCAGATGCCCAGGATAACGAAAATGACAGCGATGCAGGCTACGTAAAACTCAAAGGACCAGTGCTGGATGGTTCGTTTGTAATCAAGCCATTCCAACAGGAATGCGAGCGCGGCAAGCGCCAAGCCATAAAAGACGACTAACCTCCACATCGATGTGCATAAACCACGCGTTTCCTTGTGACGCAAGACATGCGTGCAATACGCCTTGCACCCTATTGCTGTATGATATAGCTAATACAGCGAAACAGAGGGACTTTAGGAATGGCATTCGATCCTGCGGTGGAAACCGCGCGCTATATTGACAGTTTGGGGCCTGAAGCACTGCAAAAGGCGGCAAGCTATACAAGCGGAACACATTGGCTGATGCTTGGCGGGTTGATTGTGACAGCGTTGGTGACCTGGATCATCGTCCGCACGGGCTTGCTGAACCGTTTATCGAACCGGCTGGAAAAGAGCGGTTGGGGCTTGCGGACCTTGGTAGTCTGCACCGCCTTTTTCTTTCTGTCCGCACTGATCAGCTTACCATGGGGTCTGTACGAGGAATGGGGTTTTGAACGCGGCTATGGCCGTACAAGCCAACCTTTGGGAGACTTCCTTGCGCAGGACGCCATTGGCATTGTGCTGTCGAGCGTTCTGGGCGGGTTATTCTTTTTAGGCGTGTATGCCCTGATCCGGCGCACAGGGAAAAGTTGGTGGCTTTGGTCGGGCGGTCTGACGGCCTTTGCTGCAGCGGCGACAATATTGCTGTCGCCTGTCCTGATCGAGCCTATATTCAACGACTATAAACCCGTGCCGGAAGGTCCCGTGCGGACTGCATTGCTGGAAATGGCGGACGAGGCCAACATCCCGCACGACCGCGTGCTGATGTTCGATGGTTCGCGCCAGTCCAATAATTTTACCGCCAATGTCTCGGGCGTGTTCGGGTCTGCGCGGATCGCTATTTCCGATGTCGCCATGAAGCAAGCGTCGCTCGATGAGGTCAAGGCGGTCACGGGGCACGAGATTGGCCATTATGTGCTGGGGCATGTCTGGCGTATCGTGTTTCTTTTTGCGGGCCTTGCGATGCTCGGCTTCTTCCTGGCCGACCGGCTATTCGGCCGTGTGGCCGCACTGTTCGGCAGCACAGCAAAGGTAGGTGATGCCGAGGGCTTGCCCGTCCTGTTGTTCATCGTGTCGGTGCTGGGCGTACTGGCGCAGCCGGTTTTAAACAGCGTCACCCGCATGGGTGAAAGCGAGGCTGATGCCTATTCGCTGCGCACCGTTAACTTGCCCGATGCCTTGGCAGGCGCCCTCGTGAAAACGGCGGAGTATCGTTATCCAAGGCCCTCGGCTTTTGAAGAAATTGCCTTCTACTCCCACCCATCCGTCGAACGGCGCGTACGCCGTGCGATGGACTGGAAGGCGGAGCAGTTGAAAAAGAAACCGACGCCTTAAGCGGCGGCTTTCTTTTCCAGCCGGAATTTGTGCAGCAACGGTTCGGTATAGCCGTTGGGTTGGAGCACACCTTCAAAAATAAGTGCACGGGCGGCTTTGAACGCGATGCCATCCGGTGTCAGTTTTTCATAAAACGGGTCGCCCGCATTCTGTTCATCGACCTTGGCGGCCATTTTGGTCAGGGCGGCGTCCACCTGTGCTTCGGTCGCGATGCCATGCAGCAGCCAGTTGGCGATATGCTGGGACGATATACGCAAAGTCGCGCGGTCTTCCATCAGACCGACATCGTGAATGTCCGGAACCTTGGAACAGCCTACGCCCTGATCAATCCAGCGGACGACATAGCCCAAAATCCCCTGGGCGTTGTTTTCCAATTCCTGCGTCACCTCTTCGTCCGACCAGTTATGGCCCACTGGCGCTACCGGAATAGAGAGAAGCGGATCGAGACCGGGTGTCGGCTCGGTCGCCAATTCAGCTTGCCGGCCAAAGACGTCGAACTGGTGGTAGTGCATTGCGTGCAAGGTTGCCGCAGTGGGGGAGGGTACCCACGCCGTATTGGCGCCCGCCTTGGGATGGCCGATCTTCTGGACCATCATGTCCTTCATCATATCCGGCGCGGCCCACATGCCCTTGCCGATTTGTGCCTTGCCGGAAAGGCCGCACGCCAGACCGATCTGCACATTGCGGGCTTCATAAGCCTGGATCCAGCTTGATGTTTTCATCTCGGCCTTGCGGATCATCGGGCCTGCCTGCATCGCAGTGTGCATTTCGTCGCCTGTGCGGTCCAGGAAGCCTGTGTTGATGAACACGATGCGGTCCTTGACGGCATGGATACAGGCGGCAAGGTTGGCGCTGGTCCGGCGCTCTTCATCCATAACGCCGACCTTGATGGTGTGGCGCGCAAGGCCGAGGACATCCTCGACCGCGTCGAAAAGCGCGTTGGTTAGGACGGCTTCCTCTGGCCCGTGCATCTTTGGTTTCACGATATAGATCGAACCAGCGCGGCTGTTGCGATGGGTTCCGAGGCCTTTAAGATCGTGCAGGGCGCACAGCGATGTAAAGAGCGCGTCCAATATGCCTTCCGGTGCTTCGCCCCCATCAGCAAAAAGTACAGCCGGATTGGTCATCAAATGCCCGACATTGCGGACGAACATCAGGCTGCGGCCGGGCAGGGTGATGTCGCCATAGACACGATCCGGATCAAGCGAGCGGGTCAAGGTCCGTCCGCCCTTTTCGAAAGATGCCACCAGATCGCCGCGCATGAGGCCCAGCCAATTGGTGTACGCGGCGACCTTATCCTGTGCATCCACTGCCGCGACTGAATCTTCGAGGTCGATAATAGTCGTCAGCGCGGCTTCCAGCGTGACCTCGGCTATGCCCAGCGTGTCCGTCGCACCAATGGGATGCGCAGGATCGACCAAGATCTCGATATGCAGGCCATTTTGCTTGAACAGATATTTGGATTTATCGCCGGAAACGGCTTTCGTCACAAAATGGGGTGAGGTTCCGCCCGCCAAAACGGCTTCCCAACCCGGAATCGTTGCATTCAGAAAGTCGCGGGCATAGGCGATGACCGCAGTGCCGCGTGTGGCATCATAACCCCCCGGTTGTGCGGGGGCGGCATCGAGTACGTCTGTCCCGTAAAGCGCATCGTAGAGGCTGCCCCACCGAGCGTTTGCGGCGTTCAGCACAAAGCGGTCGTTCAGCGACGGAACCACCAATTGCGGGCCTGCCATGGTGGCGATTTCGGCATCGACACTCTGCGTGCCGACCGCAAAAGGGGTGGGTTCGGGGACAAGGTAGCCGATTTCCCGCAGGAAGCTTTGATAGCATTGCATGTCCGAAATCGGACCGGGATGGGCGCGATGCCATGCGTCTATCTTCGCCTGCAAATCGTCGCGCTTGGCGAGCAGCGCCCTGTTTTGCGGGGCAAGTTGGTCGAGGATTGCGGCAAGCCCTTGCCACAACGCATCGGCCGAAATGCCAGTGCCGGCGAGCGCGCGGGTTTCTACGAAATTTGCCAGCTCTTCTGCGACTTGCAGGCCTGAACGGGATACATATTGAGTCATTTTTGGCTCCAGTGTGAACATTGGCGCCCGGGGAGAGTTTTATTATTTGCAACGCCCTAGCCGGACTTTCGGCGGTGCAAAAGCGGAAAATTACTGTTAGGCGAAATGAGATGAATTTGAAGAAACATATGGTCGAAAAACCATGGGGCCGCACAGATATTCCATCTGCCTTCGGTGATATGGGAGGACGGCGGATTGGTGAAGTCTGGTTTGAAGGTGACGAATCCTCGCCTTTTCCGATCCTCATCAAATGGCTCTTTACGTCGGAAAAGCTCTCGATCCAGGTGCACCCCAATGACGCGCAGGCACTTGCGCGGGGGCAGGCATCGGGCAAGGAAGAATGCTGGTTCGTCGTGGGCGCCGAACCTGGCGCGGTTCTTGGGATTGGAACGACGAAGCCGTTAACCCCGACAGAATTGCGTGCAGCAAGTGAGTCAGGCGAGATTGAGGATCTGATGGACTGGAAACCGGTTGAGGCGGGTGACTTCTTCTACATTCCCGCCGGAACCGTTCATGCGATCGGCGCGGGCATTACATTGGTTGAAGTGCAGCAATATGCGGACATTACCTACCGCCTCTATGATTATGGCCGCCCACGCGCGCTCCATCTTGACGATGGAGTAGAGGTAGCGAATGCCGAACCTTACGCCGATGCACGTTCAGGCAATGTCGATGCCGGTCCGCTTATCATCGACAGTTCCTATTTCCACATGCGCCATGTCACAGATGCGGCGCAACTTTCCGAAATACCGACCGAAGCGAAGTTGGCGTTGATACCGGTGGAAGGGGAGGTTTTCGTTGATGGCGAGCCCGCGGCGGCTGGCGATTGCCTCATCTTCAAAGCGCTGCCCAACATCGCATTCGGAAGTGGGGCGCAATTGCTTGTCGCGTGGTGATTTTCAGATAAAGTGTTGCAATAACATGAACTTAATATTTCATTTTAAATAGTGTTGATAGGTTAATCTAATTCATTATGACCGCGCTAATTGTAAAATCACCCCTTCAACGGACCATTGGAGATCGTCAAAGCTATGGAAAGCAGGCTCATCATTGCCTATTCGCTTTGTGCAATCATGTTGCTGATTTTGGCAGCACTAACCGTTCGCTATTTTATTAACCGCCGGCAATTCAAAGTCCGGCAGTCCGGTCGGGGCAAAACGACCAATGTTCAGGACAGTTTTCCCGCTGAATAGCTCTAAAATGTCTTTGCTGCGATAATGGGACCAGCACCTTTGCGCTGGACCAATATCACATTTTTGAAACCTTTTTGGTCGGCCATCGGGCGCTTTATGCGGATTGATGTGCCGGACCACTCCCCCAGTTTGACGAGCGAACGCACAATGTTTCGGTGCGGCAACGTCCTTCCGCCATTTTCGCCCGAACGAATTGCGACATTTTGCACGCGCGGATCATAGCTGACCAGCCAGATGTTGGCTGAACCCTTGCCTGCGCCGATCCGGATCGCGTCGGGCATAATTTCGACAGCAGGTCCCCCGGCAATGGGCTTGGCCGCGCCCAGCGCAGTTGCTAGCTCGTTACGCCTAATACCGGTAAGCGCGGTCTTGCCGTTAATGACAATTTGCGGCGTGTAGACATTGGGGTTTCCTAAAGCATGGGCATAGTCATATTGCCTTTGGGTATAGGATTTATCCGCGAAGACATCTTTCCAACCCAACCGGTCCCAATAGGTCACCGCAAAACTCAATGCGATGATCCCCGGCCGGTTTGCGACAGCATTGACCGCCGCATTTGCCGGAGGACAGGAGGAACAGCCCTGACTTTGGTACAGTTCGACAACGATGGGTGCTTCCGCCGATACTGCTGCCGCAGGTTGTTTGGCTTGCGCTTCGGAGATAACTTCCGGCTGCTTGGAACAGGCGCCAATCGTTAGGATCAACGGCAAGGCAATTAGGGCACTGAATTTCATCGGCTTGGGTCCTGCATATGGACAATGGGAGGCGGCCGTCTTTGCAACGCCCGCGCCCTTCATTCGCAAAGACTGTGCGCGAGGTTACCGCGTCACTCCGGATATTTTTCCGCCATATATGCAAGGGATCTGGTCACAAGCTGTTCCAGCACATCTGTATCCACGTCGCTGAGGCGTTTGACGTACAGGCATGATTTACCCGTTTTGTGCTTTCCGAGCTTTTCCAGAAGTTCGGCGTACCCTGAAAAACCATCCAGCAAATACAGGACGGTCTGCCCCTTGCGGGGTGAAAAGCCGATACGGCACATGTCCCCTTCGCGCCCGCTGTCATAGACATAATGATAGGCCCCAAAACCTATAATGCTCGGCCCCCACATTTTGGGCGGATGGCCGGACAGCCGTTCCATCATCTCTATAATCTGTCCAGCATCCTGCTTTTGCTGTGCATCAGCGACCGTTTCCAGAAAATCGCCCACCTGCAGCGCGGTTGGTTTGGTTTTGTTTTCCGCCTTGGCCATCTTGCTTCTCCCTTCCAACGCGCCTAGAGAATAGCCTGTCATCTGGGGAGTAGCCAGTCGTTTCCTTTTTGGAAGCGGATTATGCATCAACATATTTGGCCGAGAGGTCATGGTGCATTTGGGGCCGCGATTGCGGTTCAAGGCGAGACCAATGGCACTGGCAATCCGTTCCGGTCGGGCGGGGTTGTTGGTGGCATTGCGTCTGTAACTAAACTGCCTGACCCCTGGAATAACCAATGGAAGCCTTCTTCACATCCGCCGCCGTCGTCGCTTTCGCCGAGATCGGTGACAAGACAATGTTGCTTGCCATTTTGCTGAGCACCCGTTTCCGTGCACCGATACCCATCATCTTCGGCATATTGGCGGCCACATTGGTCAATCACGCACTCGCGGCGTTAGCCGGACAACAAATTGCGGGTCTGCTCGATGCACCCTGGTTCCGCTGGGCGGTCGCGCTCGGGTTTGTTGCCATGGCCTTATGGACATTGGTGCCCGACAAAATTGACGAAAAGGACGGGCAGGTTTCGCATAAAGGGAGCGTGTTCCTGACCACTACAATAGCCTTTTTCCTCGTTGAAATGGGCGACAAGACGCAGGTCGCCACCGTGGCGCTGGGCGCGCATTACCATAGTGTGATCGCGGTTGCGGCAGGAACCACATTGGGCATGATGGTTGCCAACGTTCCAGCCGTCTTTCTCGGCGAAGAACTGGTGAAACATGTGCCCATGAAATTCGTACGTCTTTTCGCTGCAACGCTGTTTCTCGCCTTGGGCATCTGGCAGATATTCGAGATTGTGGTCTAGGCCTTGACCCTAGGGTTGCGCCCCCTGCTTCCCCCTGCTAGCCGCGCCGCAGTGTTCAGTCGTTTCCCGAGGTTCTGATGAAAGATTCTGTCAAAAAAGTTGTTCTTGCCTATTCAGGCGGTCTCGACACCAGCGTCATTCTGAAATGGCTTCAGGTCGAATATGGCTGTGAAGTGGTGACCTTTACCGCCGACCTCGGGCAGGGTGAAGAGCTGGAACCGGCACGGGCAAAGGCCGTGCTCATGGGTGTTCCCGATCATCACATATATATCGATGATCTGCGGGAGGAATTTGTCCGCGATTTCGTATTCCCGATGATGCGCGCCAATGCCCGCTATGAAGGCGACTATTTGCTGGGCACCTCGATCGCCCGGCCGCTTATTTCCAAGCGGTTGATTGAAATTGCAGCGGAGACAGGCGCCGATGCGATCGCGCACGGTGCCACGGGCAAGGGCAATGATCAGGTGCGTTTCGAATTGTCGGCCTATGCCTTGAACCCGGACATCAAGGTTATCGCCCCTTGGCGCGAATGGGATCTGACGAGCCGCACCCGGCTGATCGAATGGGCCGAACAGCACCAGATACCGGTACCAAAGGACAAGCGCGGCGAAAGCCCGTTTTCGACCGATGCCAATCTTTTGCACACATCCAGCGAGGGTAAGGTGCTCGAAGATCCGTGGGATGAAACCCCGGACTATGTCTATTCCCGCACGGTGAACCCGGAAGACGCGCCAGACGCACCGGAATATATCACGGTTGATTTCGAAAAGGGCGACGGCGTTGCCTTGAATGGCGAAGCGATGTCGCCCGCGACCTTGCTGGCCGCGTTGAACGACCTTGGCCGCAAGCATGGTATCGGCCGGCTCGACTTGGTCGAAAACCGTTTCGTGGGAATGAAATCGCGCGGGATGTACGAAACGCCGGGCGGCGAGATCTACGCGCGCGCCCATCGCGGGATCGAAAGCATCACCCTTGACCGAGGGGCTGCCCATCTGAAGGATGAGCTGATGCCGAAATATGCAGAGCTTATCTATAACGGCTTCTGGTTCTCGCCGGAGCGCGAGATGCTGCAGGCTGCAATTGATAACAGCCAGACGCAAGTGTCGGGCACTGTCCGCCTCAAGCTTTACAAGGGTCTGGCCAGTGTTGTGGGGCGTAAGTCGCCGAACAGTCTGTACAGCGAAAAGGTTGTGACATTCGAAGACGACGCTGGCGCCTATGATCAAAAGGATGCGGCCGGCTTCATCAAGCTGAACGCCTTGCGTCTCCGCTTGTTGGGGCAACGCGGCAAGTAACATGGCTGGCGCAACGCCAATTTCGGCAATCATGCCATGGCGTTACGGTCTATTCTTGCTGCTTTGTCTGACAGCTTTTGTTTTCGCGCAGTGGCTGCCCTGGTATCAGGCCATCATGGCGGGGTTTGATATCGCTGCCCTGATCTATGCCGCGACACTGGTTCCGCTATTCCGGCTGGATGCAGCGGGTATCCGCAAAAAAGCCAAACCCGTGGATGCCGACCGGGTTTTGTTGCTCGCGCTTACGGCCGTCATCATGGTGACGATACTCACTGCAGTCGGATCCGAACTTACGCAACGCCAGGCACCTGACAATTTGGCAGTTGCGTTGATTGTCGTGACGCTTGGTCTGTCCTGGTGCTTTTCCAATCTGATCTATGCCATCCATTACGCGCATCTCTATTATGATGACAGCAAGGGTGGCGGAGACCGGGCTGGCGTTGTTTTTCCACAAACGAAGACGCCCGATTATTGGGATTTTGTCTATTTCGCGTTCACCTTGGGAATGACGTTCCAGACATCCGATGTCGAGATTACCGACGGCCAATGGCGGAAAGTGGTCATTTTCCATTGCGTGGCGGCGTTTGTATTCAACATCGGCATCGTCGCATTCTCGATCAATATTCTGGCCAGTTAGTTTCAGCACTCGTCAAAAGCGAAGGCGCGGACTAAAGGCCGGATATGGATTGGCCGCTTATCAACATCTGCCTTTTGACGCTGGTCATACATTTGATCGGTGCATTGGCCTACGCCGCCCGCATTGCAGGTGTACGGACACATAAAATTGCCTTGTCCTTCGCCCTGTTCAACGTCCTCGTGCTGGTGTCGCGCACCTCGAACAGTTTTCTGGGGCCGTTTCTCGCGAAGCGGATCGAGAATGGGATCGTCAACGGGACGGGCGAGCGGTTGCTGTTGGATTTGCGGATCGTTCTATTCTCGGCGACGATTGCAACGGTGCTTGGCGCATTGATGGTGCCTACGGTGCAACGCTGGTTTGCAGCGGCCATTGGCGAGTTTCACAAGCACCGTTCTGTCGCCAAACTTCTGTTCAGCGCCTTTACTCCGCGGGGGCGCAAGGTCGTATTGGAATCCGTTGCCTTGCCAAAGGGCGCAAACGCCAAATCGCTGCGTAAACCGACGGTGCTTTCGTGGCGCGTGATTGCGATGAATGTGGTGGCGCAGGCATTGCTGACGGTCGGCGTGATCGCGTCGCTCTATGCAGGCTATCTCTACCCCGAGTTCCGCGTCACGGCATCGCAGCTTTCTGCGGTGGTCAACGGGTTCGCGACGATATTGCTCTTTGTTTTGATTGACCCGCAATTGTCGGTGATGACGGACGATGTGGTGGATGGACGTGTTTCGGAAGCGGATTATCGGAGGACCATTGTCTGGCTGTCGATGAGCCGCGTCGGCGGAACGCTCTTGGCACAGGCGCTGCTCTTGCCATCGGCGTGGTTGATTGTCTGGGTTGCTGCGCGGGTCTGAAGGCACCCATTTCTTAACCAATTTACGTTAATGAGAGCGGTGTGAAGGACGATCAAAGCCTAACCCGTGAACCCAGACCTGTGTCCGCTGTCAGCACGGCTGTCGGCCTGTGCGGGCTATTGGGGTTGGTTCTGGCGGTTTATATCGCCCGCCATTTTGGGGCGATTATGGATGGTCTGGGCTTTCCCGGCTGGCCTGAGCGTGCGGACGGCGCCTATTCGGCGATGGTCGCTCTTGCCTTTTGCGGGTTGCCGATGGTGCTCTGGTCGCTGCTGGTGGATAAGGTCCATCTTCGTGCGTCCACAGGGCTGGACTGGTCACTCAAGCGCCCTGTTGCCGATGTGCTTGATACCAGCATTGTCAAAATTGCCGGGCTTTGGGCGACTTGGGGGTTGATTGCGGCCATTTACGGACTTTGCCGCTTTTACTGGGATGGCAATTATCTGTTTTCGATGGAGATGTTTCAGGCGGCGGCGATTCCGCTCATATTATTGTCGATTGTCTACATCGTTTGGCTGGATCGCAATCTTGTAAACCCGCGCGATGGCGCTTGGCATCTGGGCGCTTGGATTGCGGGCCGCGACGACTGGGACAAGGATGAAATCTTCCACCATCTGCGCGCATGGGCGGTCAAAGGGTTCTTCCTAGCCTTCATGATTTCGATCGTTCCCGGCGGTTTTCGCGATATCGTGAACATGAACTTCGCCGAAGTCGTCACCAATCCCGTTTGGCTTGCCAATGCGCTGATCACCGCGATGTTTCTGGTCGATGTGCAATTTGCCACGGTCGGCTATATGCTGACGATGAAGCCGCTGGATGCGCATATCCGGACGGCCAATCCGTATCTGGCTGGATGGGTGGCCGCATTGATGTGCTACCCTCCCTTCATCCTCATGAACAATGGCGGGCCGCTTGATTATCATATCGGCACCAGCGACTGGGCCTATTGGTTTGATGGGCAGACGCTGTTGCTCTGGATCTGGGGTGGCATATTGGTCGTCTTGACCGGCATCTATGCGTGGGCGACGGTGGCTTTCGGCCTGCGTTTTTCGAACCTGACCCACCGGGGGATACTGACCCATGGGCCTTATGCGTTTACAAAGCATCCAGCCTATCTCAGCAAGAACAGCTATTGGTGGCTGGCAACCATGCCCTTTCTGGTGACCACCGGTAGCACTGCGGACATGATCCGCAACACGGCCATTCTCGCGTTGGTCAGCGGCATTTATTATTGGCGCGCCAAGACCGAAGAGAAGCATCTTATGTCGGATCCCGCCTACGCCGAATATGCGGCGTGGATGGACCAGCATGCGCCGATCCCTCGCTTCTTTGCTGCCGTTCGGGGCTTGGCTGGTAACCGTTTGCGCAAAGCAGGCGACGTGCAGCCCGCGGAATAAGACCGCCGCGCAACCATGCTTTAACCGATCGATTAATCCTGCTATTCTCTACCGGAGGATAGAGGAGAGTCGGCATGCATGATCTGGTTATACGTGGGGGAACGATTGTCGATGGCACGGGAGCCGCGCGTTACTTAGGCGACGTCGCCATAGATGGCGGGGTCATCACAGCGATCGGCCATATCAGCACACAAGGTCGCGAAGAAATCGACGCCAGCGGCAAGATCGTCGCCCCCGGCTTTGTCGACATCCACACCCATTATGACGGACAGGCTACTTGGGACAGCGAGATGGCGCCATCAAGCTGGCACGGGGTAACAACCGCCGTCATGGGTAATTGCGGCGTAGGGTTTGCCCCTGCGCGCAAGGACAAGCATGAATGGCTCATCGGTCTGATGGAGGGGGTTGAGGATATTCCTGGCACTGCACTCGCCGAAGGCATGAAGTGGGACTGGGAGAGTTTTCCCGACTATCTGGACGCGCTTGAGCGCCTGCCGCGCACCATCGATATTGGCACCCATGTCCCGCATGGCGCATTGCGCGCCTATGTGATGGGCGAACGCGGTGCAGATAATGAGGAGCCGACCCAAGCCGACATCGCCGAAATGGCGCGATTGGTGGAAGAAGGTGTAAGGGCAGGGGCCTTGGGCGTCTCCACCTCGCGCACGATATTGCACAAGTCTATCGATGGTGAGCTTGTACCCGGGACGACAGCGACGGAGCCTGAACTTCTGGAACTTGGCCGGGCTATGGCGCGGGCAGGGCATGGCGTTTTTGAACTGACGTCCGACCTGTTGCCCGAGTGGGATGAATTTGGCTGGATGCGGCGGCTGTCCGATGAAACCGGTCAGCCCATCGTCTTTTCCATGCTGCAATCGCCGATCAAGCAGATGCACTGGAAAGACCAGATGGCAGCCATGCGGGCGGCCAACGACAATGGCGCAAAGATTGTCGCGGCCATCGGTCTGCGGGGTATCGGTGTCATCATGAACTGGCGCGGCACGGTGCATCCCTTCATGCGCAAACCAAGCTGGGAAACGATTAAAGACCTGCCATGGGATCAGCAAAAGGCGAAGCTGGCCGATCCTGCATTTAAGGCGCAGATGTTGGCTGAGGACAATATTCCGCCGCCGTCCCCGGATATGGCACCCTTTTTCATGTTGGTGACCGCGGCATGGGCCATGCAATTCCCGTTGGTCGACGACTTCAGCTATGAACCTACACGCGAGGAAAGCGTTTTCGGTTTTGCAAGCGCAGCCGGCAAAGATGCCGCGGAATATGCCTATGATCAATTGATGCAGGATGACGGTAACGGCATGATTTATCTGCCGATCCTGAATTATATGGATGGCAATCTGGATTTCACCAAAGAACTACTGGAATCCGACGACACGCTAGCATCGCTATCCGATGGCGGGGCGCACTGCGGAACGATTTGCGATGCTGCGGCACCGACATTTCTGCTGAGTTACTGGGCGCGCGACCGCAAGGCGGGGACCATATCGCTGGAGCTTGCCGTCAAGCGGCAGTGCCATGACACGGCGCAGCTTTACGGATTGAATGATCGCGGTGTGCTGAAGCCCGGCTATCTTGCCGATATCAATGTGATCGATTTCGACAATTTGCGGCTGCAAAAGCCTTGGCTGGCGTTTGACCTGCCAGCGGGCGGTAAGCGTTTGCTGCAAAAAGCCACGGGCTATGTCGCCACGATCAAGTCAGGCGTCGTGACGTTCCGCAACGGCGAAATGACCGGGGCATTGCCCGGTACGGTCGTGCGCGGACCGCAAAATATTGCCATGGCCGAAGCGGCCGAGTGATCTAAATTCCGAATGTACGAGCGGGTTTGAGTTGATCAAACCCGCATCGGCATCAGCACATAGAGCGCGCTTGATTTGTCATTCTCACGAATGAGGGTCGGCGCGCTGGCGTCGGCGAGGTGGAGTTCGACTACATCGCCTTCAATCTCGCTGAGAATATCCATCAGATAACGGGCGTTGAAACCGATTTCGAACCCATCGCTCGAATATTGGCCCGATACTTCTTCTGCCGCGGTGCCATTTTCGGGCGAGGTGACGGAAAGCGTGATCTTGTCCTTGTCGAGCGCCATCTTGACCGCGCGGGTCTTCTCGGTTGCGATAGTCGCCACGCGGTCGACGCCCTGGCTGAACGCCTTGGGGTCGATCTTCAGCAGCTTGTCATTCGCGGTCGGAATGACGCGGCTATAATCGGGGAATGTGCCGTCGATCAGCTTGGATGTCAGGATCACACTGTCGAAGGTGAAGCGGATTTTCGAGGCCGACAGGTCAACCTGAATGGAATTGTCGCCGCTTTCGTCGAGCAGCTTGCGGATTTCAGCGACGCATTTGCGCGGCACGATGATGTCGGGCATGCCCTCGGCACCCGCCGGACGGGGCAGGGTGACGCGCGCCAAACGATGTCCGTCGGTCGCCGCAGCCTTCAGCACAGGTTCCGCGTCTTCGGTGACGTGCAGGAAAATCCCGTTGAGATAATAGCGGGTTTCTTCGGTCGAGATGGCAAAGCGGGTCTTGTCGATAATCTGCACCAGCGAGCTTGCGGGAATCTCGAACGACGTGGGCAATTCGCCCTCGGCAATCATCGGGAAATCGTCACGCGGCAGGGTCGCAAGGCTAAAGCGCGCACGGCCTGCGTTGACGGCCATGCGGCCATCAGCGGCGTGGAGCTGCACCTGGCTGCCGTCGGGAAGTTTACGGGCGATTTCGAACAATGTGTGCGCCGAAACGGTGGTCGCGCCCGGAGTTTCCACATCGGCGGCGAAGGTTTCGACAATTTGTAGGTCGAGGTCCGTAGCGGTCAGCTTGATCTGGCCATTGTCGCTCGCCTCGATCAGCACGTTCGACAAAATGGGGATGGTGTTGCGCCGTTCGACAACCGATTGGACGTGGCTCAGGCTTTTCAGCAGGGTCGCGCGTTCTATCGTGGCTCTCATTCCAATTCCCCTAATCGGGCTGCCTGCCCGTAAATCCGCCGGAAAGCGCTATTCTTTCGGCGAATCTTCCTTAACCGCTTTGTCCACAAGGGCAAGTCGATAGCTTTTGCCATGTGCAATAAGCTGTGGAATAAGCGCGGCCATGATTTCGACCGGGGGAAAAAGGGTTTTCATCGCACGTCACGGTGAAACTGTGTTCAACAAAATCGCACGTATGCAGGGGCAGGCGGAGCTGCATACTCCGCTAACCTGGGATGGCTGCGTGCAGGCGCGGCTGATGGGGCGGGCGCTCCACAACTATCTGGGCGACGACCCGAGGCCACAGCTCTGGTCCTCGACCGCCGGACGTGCGTTACAGACATTGGCGTTGATTGCGGAAGAGATCGATGCCGACTGGCACCAGACATGCCGCGATGACCGCCTGCTGGAAATCGATGTGGGCACATGGTCGAGCCGGACATATTCCGACATTGCTGCGGAAATCGGTCCCATCGTCAATATGGAGCACCGGCTTTTCTCCGTCCGGCCCGAAGGCGGGGAATGGTATGACGGTGTGGCGCGCAGGCTCTCTCACTGGATTGCGGAGCAACGTTTCGAGCAGGACCTGCTTGTCATATGTCACGGCATGACGGCCCGTGTTTTGCGGGGGCTTATGCTGGGTCAGCCATCGCTGGACGGTTTCGATGCGCCGATTGCGTCTAGTTTGGCGCAGGGCAGCATGGTCATGATCCGCGACGGGGTCGAACATCTTGTAATTGACGGCGAAGGTTCAGGGGAACGGGCGTGAGATTTGGCGTTTGGTTACTGGGCGTCGCTGCGCTTGCCGCGCCGCTTGCCGCCAAAGACCGCTTGGGCGTTTATTATGGATGGGCTGCGTTCCGCGATGCAACCCCGCCGCGCTGTTATGCCATCTCAGCGCCTGAGGAAACCTCGGGGAAGCCAACGGCCAAGGCGTACCTGTCGATCGGTTTCTGGCCAAACCGGAAGGTGACGCACCAGATTTATGTCCGTCTGTCCCGGGAACGCTCAACGAACAGCGGCATCACTCTTAGCGCAGGCGGCCGTCGCTTCCGCTTGCGGGCCGAGGGAAGCGCCGGTTGGGCGACGGACCGGAGGATGGATCTGGCTATTATTGCCGCCATGCGCTCCGCAACGTCCTTGAGCGTGGAATCGATTGGCCGTGATGGCCGTTCCATCGTGGATGCCTATTCGCTGCGCGGTGCACCCAGTGCCATTGATGCAGCGGCAATCGGATGCGTGCCAACGCGCTAGTCTTCTCGAACAATAGCCGAATTGATTCACGTGCATTCTACAAGTCTGATAGAGTGCCGATGTTCCGCAATGATTTCGAGCTGCAAAACGATACGCCTGGCTAAAACAAGCAATTTGCGGGTTTCCAGTTCATGACGGCTTTGTGCCATGGAAAAATCAGTGACACGCCTGCCTTCACACGCCGACAATATGTCGATCGCGTTGATATCCTCGTCCTTTTCGCCGCTTGTCTTACTCAACGATGATCTAACCATCATTGCGGCCAGTAAATCCTTTTGCGATGCATTCGGACTGGAACGCGCAGATGTTGCAGGACGAAAATTCGCTGATCTTGGCGATGGTGAATGGAATGTCCCCCAGCTCAATTCGTTGATCAACGCCACAATCGCCGGAAATGCATCGATCGATATCTATGAAATGGACTTGGTCCGGAAGGGTAAAGACACGCTGCGTTTGCTGATCAACGCGCATACTCTGGACTATTTTGAAGCCGAGCATATCCGTGTCGTGCTGGCAATTACCGATGTCACGTCGCAGCGTTTGGCGGAGAAAATCAAGGATGACCTGCTGCGCGAGAAGCAGCTGCTCTTGCACGAAATACAGCATCGGGTGGCCAACAGCCTTCAAATCATTGCCAGCGTCCTGCTGCAAAGCGCGCGTAAGGTGCAGTCCAGCGAAACCCGCGACCATTTGCGTGATGCCCACAATCGCGTCATGTCCATTGCCATGCTCCAAAAACATCTCTCCACGACAGCCGTCGAGAATGTGACACTCGCGACCTATTTCCGCGATCTTTGCATGAGCATTGGTGCATCGATGATTGGGGACCCGCAGCGCCTGTCGATCGCGACAACCGTCGATGAAAGCATCGTCGATCCCGATACTTCGGTCAGTTTGGGTCTGATCGTGACAGAACTGGTGATCAATGCCCTCAAGCATGCTTTTCCCGGCCGAACCCAGACGGGTACGATCCTTGTCGATTACAAATCGGTGGGTGCGGGATGGACCCTTTCCGTGACTGATGACGGGGTCGGGATGCCCAAGGACGAAGAGGACCGAAAGCCTGGATTGGGCACGGGGATTGTAGAGGCTCTGGCAACCCAGTTGCAGGCGGAAGTCAGTGTATCGGACCAAGCGCCCGGCACAAAGGTCACTATCGTCCGCAATTGATGCTGCGGCTGCGCTGGCAATTGCGCGCAATCCCACCTATATGCCCGGCCATCATGCAGATTCCCGGCCATATCGATCCCGTAGTAACCCCGCGCGCCATCACCCCGCGTGCCGATGGTCGTATCGACCTGATGGGCCTGAGCCATTTGCAAATCCGGCAATTATTTGAAGAATCGCAACTGGATGAAAAGGCTGCAAAGCTGCGGTCCAAACAGGTTTTTCACTGGATCTATCATCGTGGTGTGACGTCGTTCGAGGCCATGACCGATATTGCCAAAACGATGCGCCCGTGGCTCGCGGACCGCTTTGTCATCGGTCGGCCGGAAGTGGTAGAGGCGCAGGTGTCTTCCGATGGCACCCGCAAGTGGCTTTTGCGCACCGACGACGCGCAAGATTACGAAATGGTGTTCATACCCGACGCAGATCGGGGAACCTTGTGCATTTCAAGCCAGGTCGGCTGCACGCTTAACTGCCGCTTTTGCCATACCGGTACGATGCGTCTGGTGCGCAATCTGACGCCGGGCGAGATTGTGGGGCAGGTGATGCTTGCGCGTGACGCGCTCGGCGAATGGCCAAAGGGCAATATGGCGAGCGCCGCCGACCAAGATGATGAAGATGACGATGTCGGCCACTATACCGCCGACGGCCGCATGCTGACGAACATCGTGCTGATGGGCATGGGCGAGCCACTTTATAATTTCGACAATGTCCGCGATGCGATGAAAATCGTGATGCATGGCGACGGTTTGGGTTTGTCGCGGCGGCGTATTACCCTGTCGACCAGCGGGGTCGTGCCGATGATGGCCCGTGCCGGGGACGAAATAAACGTCAATCTGGCAGTGTCTCTGCACGCAGTGACAAAGGAAATCCGGGACGAGATCGTCCCCATCAACCGCAAATATGGTCTCGACGAACTGCTGCGGGCCTGTGCGGAATATCCTGGGGTCAGCAATGCCCGGCGGATCACATTTGAATATGTGATGCTCAAGGACAAGAATGACAGCGATGAAGATGCGCGCGAACTGGTCAATCTGATCCGGCAGTATAAATTGCCGGCAAAGGTGAATCTTATCCCGTTCAATCCTTGGCCCGGTGCCATTTACGAATGTTCCGACCCCGAACGCATCAAGCGTTTTTCCAGCATCATATTTGAATCCGGAATTAGCGCGCCGATCCGCACGCCGCGGGGCCGCGACATCATGGCGGCCTGCGGCCAACTGAAATCGTCGAGCGAAAAGAAGAGCCGTGCCGAACTCGACCGGCTGGCCGAAGAGAAGCAGGCAGCGCTCGGCTGAGCTTATGAGCTTTACCTGGTGGCGATATCCGACGCGGCGTTTCAACGTTGATGGCATAAATTTTTCGGTCGTCAGTCGTGCAAAAGGGGACGGGCTGCATTCGTCGCTTTTGATGCTCGGGGTTGAACGGGCTACGGACCGGACGCCTGTGTTCGGACCCGACGCTGTGCGCAACCATTTGCTCAACGCATCCTTGCCCGATGGACGGAATGTCGAGGTGGAGTTCGGCTATATCGGGATATGGACCACGGGCATTATCGCGCGGCTGGATGGCCGGACGATTTACGAAAGCCATCCGGGGAAAGTCCCGGCCTATCCGGAAAAATACCGCGAAGCAGCGACCGAGAATGACAGCCTGTCGGCCAGTTTGAAAATGGCGCAGGGCACCTCAGACGCACCGATGAATGGCGGCGTATTTGCCAAGGAAAACCGCTTGCCGTTTGCCGTTGACGTCGTCACGGGCCTGTTATTCTACGTCATCGCCAAAATGACCGATCTGCAAACGGCGGCTTTAGTTGGCGTGGTCGTGGGATTTGGACTGATAGTATTCCAGCGGATCACGAAGATTGATGTGACCGGCGGGCTTGCGCTGTTTGGGATCGCCATGCTGTGCATCTCGGCGGGTCTAGCGCTGTGGTTGAATGACGATGAATGGATTAAGCTGCGGGGAACGATCACCGGGCTGATTGCGGCAAGCATTTTCCTCATTGATGGGCTACGAGGCGGTCCCTATATCGGTAAGGGTCTCGCCCGCTATATGCCTTATTCCGATTTGAACCCCGGACGGTTTGCCATTGCAATGGGCAGCATCGGGGTTATCATGGCCGGGTTGAACTATGCTGCGGCCAAGCTCCTGACAACCGACAGTTGGCTCTTCTACACGACCTTTGTTGACTCCTTTGTCGTTATTGGTTTGGTTTTCTTCGCCTTGCGGTTCGCGCGTGGGCAAAATGCCAAGTCTGTCGACGGATAAGCAACGCGCAATAACGGACTGTTGAAAAAAGCATCCGTAACAATAAACCTAGTCCAAACGAAAATGGGGGCAACTAGACCATAGGGAGTTGCACTATGTCGATGCTCGACCGCATTTTGCGTGGCAAGATTAAACAAGGTAGTTTGACAGTCCTGTCCCAAAGCGGCGAAACTAGCCATTATGGCGAACGGCAATCGGGCTGGCCCGATGTCACGATGCGGATCCAGTCCTCCTCCGCGATTTCGCGCATCCTCCTTAACCCGCGGCTTGGCATGGGCGAAGCCTATATGAATGGCGACGTGAGCGTCGACAATGACGACATCATGGGCTTCATTGAAATCATCCGGCGGAATAATCCATGGGAAAATGGCGGGGAAATTGGGGACCCCAAACCGTTCCGCAAATGGCTTCGATTTCTAGCGCGTCCTTTCATGCAGCTCAACTCGCTGGCGAATTCACGGTCCAATGTCGCGCATCATTATGATGTATCCAACGATTTTTACCGCCTGTGGCTTGATGAGGACATGCAATATAGCTGCGCTTATTGGTCTGAGGCGGACGATAGCCTTGAGCGTGCGCAACTCGCCAAAAAGGCGCATATAGCGGCAAAGCTCGCATTACAGCCGGGGCAGAAAGTACTCGATATCGGATGCGGCTGGGGTGGGACCGCACTGTATCTCAACCGCGTTGCCGGTGTCGAAGTACTCGGCATTACGCTGAGTGAGGAACAACTGAAACTCGCCCGCGAAAGGGCGGAGGCCGCGGGAGTGTCCGACAAGGTCCGGTTCGAGTTGCTCGACTATCGTGTCCTCGCCAAACGCGCGCCGGGTTATTTTGACCGGATCGTCTCCGTCGGGATGTTCGAACATGTCGGCGTGCCCCAGTTCGATACCTTCTTTCGAGCCTGCGCCAATCTTTTGAAAGATGACGGGGTAATGCTGCTCCACACCATCGGGCGGATGGGCAAACCCGGGGCGACCGATGCCTTTACCCGGAAATATATCTTTCCAGGGGGCTATATCCCCGCCTTGTCCGAAACATTGGCAGCCAGCGAGCAGGTGAAGCTCATCCACAGCGATATCGAGATTCTTCGGCTCCATTACGCCCTGACATTACGCGAATGGTATGCGCGGGTGTGCGCGCACCGTGAGGCGATTGTGGCGCAATATGGCGAACGCTTTTTCCGGATGTGGATTTTCTATCTGGCCGGCGCGACTGCGGCGTTCGAGTCCGGCGGTATGTGCAACTACCAGATCCAATATGTCCGCAACCGCCGCAGCCTGCCCATCACGCGCGACTATATGGCGCAGGCGGAACGGGAATTGCTCGCGCGCTAGACGAAGATCGCGACCGACTGCATTCCCGTCAGCATCGGCTGGCCATCGCTGTTCCAGGCAGTCATATACTGACTGCTCGCACCATTGGCCGCCTGATGGGTTTCGCTTTCGAGAAACCACCACCCGTCTTTGGTGGTTGGCGTGTCTGTGAGCATGTTGATCTGCCAATTCATGGAGCTCACCATGCCTTTTTCCGTCATTAGACCCATGGCAGACGGTGGCAGCGCATCGCCGATGCACAAAAGTTCGGCAACATGGTCCAGTCCGTCATGTTCCGCAAAACGGTGCCAGCTGGCGAGACGGTTTGTAGCCATCCCGAGTTCCAGCCTTTTGTCCGGATATTGCATATGCCCGGTGAAAAATTCGGGCGGACCGCTGCGAACATTTTCTTCCGCCGGAATTGGAGGAAAGTCGGGACGTGGCAATTGTTCATAATCCAGATGGCTCGCGCGCCGGTTCATGAAGATAAAGGTGCAGGACAGACCGATACCATCTGCGCTGCTGATTTCCGATTTCACGAAAGCTGTGTTTTTACCCCTGCGCAACACCGTCGCGGTGACTTCGACTTCGCCAGCCAATGGGCCCACAAACGCAATTTGCGCGGATTGCAGCGGTGGCAGATCGTCCGCAGACATTTTCGCCGCCTGATAGGCGAGGGCAGAGCTTAACCCGCCATAAGATGTCCGCCCTTGGTGCCAGCTGGGGGGAATCGAGATGCTGTGGGTCGATGCGTCGGGTTGGAATTTTTCCAATATGGCAGCTAGGTTCATAAAACGGGCTTAGCGACAGATATTTTCCCTCGCAAGCCTTCCAAAATCAGGCTTGCCTTCGCTTGCGGGGCATGTTCAATCCTTCCGCTACGGCATGCAGGAGTGGGCGCATATACAGCTGGGTAAAAACTTTGTCGCAAGATGGCCGGGCGTTGGCGCCCGACACGATCTCTGCAAATTTGCTGGTGCGCATATTGCGGGCGGCTGTTGAGGAAGGGGGCGATAAACGCGCGTTGCTCGCCGCAGTCGGGATTGACGAGGCCCGGTTGCGCAATCCGCTTAGCCGCCTGTCGGCACCTCTGGCATTGCGCTTTTTCAGCGTGCTGGAGCAATATTTCAAGGATCCCTCGATCCATGTGCGGCTTGGCGCCAAAGCGGCTATGCAGAATTTTTCCGATCTCGGTTACGCGACCCGGCTCGAAGCAAATCTCGCTTCGGTGATTGAGGCAAATGTCGGGATTCAGATCTTGCGGCAGAATATGTTTCGCACGACTTTCGAACCGGCCGGCAAGCCACCCTATCTGCTTTGGGAATGCCATCCCGACTTCGTTGTTCCCTACGCCCCCTTCATCGAATTCTCGGTCGCGACCTATGCCCGATTGTCGCGGCAGATACTGGGTGAGCGCCCCTTGCTGCGCGCATTACATTTTCAACACAAGCCCCGCTTCGACGTATCGAAATATGAGGACGCCTTTGGCTGTGCCGTCGAATTTTCGAAGCCAACCACCCGTATGGAGATTGCGGCCCGTCAATTGTTTCGTCCGTCACCCCACGCAAATCCGCGCCTGTTCGATGCCGCGATCAAGCGGTACCAGCAGCCCGCCAACTGGATGGCCGAAGGGCGGGAGCATCTTGCCTACAGCTATTTTTATCTCTCCAACGAAATAGACAAATCACCCCCTACGCTGGACCGGATGGCCAAATCCTTCGGAATGAGCGAACGCACTCTGCGCCGCAAATTGGTCGAGGAAAATTATCCGTTCCGCGAACTCGTCGATCTGGTGCGACAGGATTTGTGCAAACTCTATTTTCTGGAAGACAGGCGCACACTTAGCGAAATCGCTTTGCTGCTCGGTTACAGCGAACTGTCGGCGTTTACGCGTGCATTCAAACGCTGGTTCGGGCGCGCACCTAGTAAAAGTTGACATGAAGGGGGAAAATGGTGGGCGTAGCAAGGATTGAACTTGCGACCCCTGCGATGTCAACACAGTGCTCTACCACTGAGCTATACGCCCACGCTGCGGCAGCCTCTAGCGGGGCTTGCCGCATCATTCAAGCCTATTTAAGCTCGCCGAAGCTTTCCTTGGCGAAGAGGCGTTCAACCTCAAGGACCAGATCCTTCAGATGGAAGGGTTTGGACAATATTTTGGCATTCGGCATGGTCTCACCCGCCCGCAATGCAACGCCCGAAAATCCTGTGATAAACATGACTTCGGTCTGCGGGGATACCTTGCTGCAATGGCGTGCAAGCTCAATTCCGTCCATCTCCGGCATCACGATGTCTGTCAGCAACAGGTCGAAATGCTCGTTTTCCAGAAGAGGGACAGCTTCGGTGCCCCGGTCGACGGAAACGACCTCATATCCGGACCGCTCCAAAGCCCGCGCCAGATATTCGCGCATTGCCTGTTCATCTTCTGCAAGCAAGATACGGGTCATCGAACGTCCTTTTTCCTTTTTGTGCGGAATCACCTGCGCACCACATCGCCGTGCAATAATCGCAGAGTTTTAATTTTTTACACCAAAATCGCTAAAATGTGCCAAGACACCGATAAGGTAGCAGGACGATACGTAATGACCATGACTGAGAAGGACGGATTTACCGTTTACGGTCGGCAGCAAATGTCCGTTCCTGTTCTTCTTTCCGTCCCACATGCGGGCCGGGATTATCCGGAAATTGTGTTCCAGGCGCTTCGGCTGCCCCGCGAATCCTTGATACGGCTTGAAGATCGCTATGCCGATTTGCTGCTGCGCGCGTCTGTCGGGAGCGGTGCTCCCGCGATTGTGGCGCATAAGGCGAGGGCATGGATTGACCTCAACCGGGACGAGCAGGATCTCGACGTCGAAATGGTCCGCAATGCCAAGGCTGCGGACTATCCGGCGCCTGGCTTGAAGCAGCGGGGCGGTCTCGGACTTGTGCCGCGCCGATTGGCTGGCGATGGCGATATTTGGAAATGTCAGTTTGAGATGGACGACATTAACGCACGCATTGAAAGTTACCATCGGCCCTATCACGAGGAAATTGCAGGTCTTTTGAAGCAGATTCGCGCAAAGTTCGGTGTTGCCATTCTGCTGGACCTGCACAGCATGCCGCCGATCCGGCAGGCGCAGAGTGGTACTCCACCACAATTCGTTGTTGGGGACCGTTTCGGCCAAAGTTGCGCGTCACCCTTTTCCGAGCTCTTGGTCGAGCAAATCCGGTTGTCCGGTTATCGTGCAGCACTCAACCACCCCTATTCAGGCGAGCATATTCTGCGCCATCATGCGCGACCACGATCCAATATTCATGCGCTGCAACTGGAAGTGGATCGTTCACTCTATCTCGATTCGAACTTGCGCGAACCGACTCACTTGGTGGGCTCCATTTCGCTGTTGGTGGCAAATCTTGTGCGTGCTTTGGCAAACCAGGCGCTGGGGTCCTCGACGCTGATCGCGGCGGAATAGGCCACCTAATTACCCAGAAAAAAACCACCCCGAATAAATTCGGGGTGGCCAAGGTTCAGGGAGGTGGTGCCGCCTAACGGCACCGATAGGACGAAAATGGGAGGGGATATTTCCGTCCTGACCCAAGAATGGGGAGGATATGTTTCAAAATCAAGTCTGGTGGGCGAATATTTTACAGAACGATGGGTGAAACGAGCATCTTGCAGGCTCAAACTGTCAAAAACTGAAAAATTTATTGATAATGAGAATGATTATTAATAAATGTCGCTCGACAGGAGATTCTTGGTGCTCATTGATCGGTTCAACCCACATCCCCTCACGCTTTTAGAAATGCCGGCATGCGACGCCCGCTATATCTTGGCCGCGCGCAGTTGGTGTCTGTTGCGCAAATCTGCGATGGATCCCCATGCGAGGCTGCTTACCTATCTTCATTCCGAACACCGCGTCGTCCGTTTCAGTCTGTTTATGGAAACAGTGACGCAGATATGGCCTGAACCCTTCGCGTTACATAGACCATGTTGCGCTACGCCGAGCGTGGACGAGATGGTCATGGTGCAAGCTGTAAGATGGGCATCACTCCGCAATCGCCCGCAATTTGAAAGGCTGCTCCACGAAATGCTGGGCGACGATGCTCGCGATCTTCTGTTTGCCCAAGCCGCTGGACTGGACGAAGGTTCATTCTAGTTACTCACTCGAACGCGCGTCGCGTGATGCGTGCGCCATCGGGCAATTTTAAGGGAACATGCGCTGCAGGAAGGGGAGCCGATCAATAAACTGATGCTTGAGAGCGCCCAAGACATGCAGGAAAATCAGGATGACCAGTGGTTTCGTCAGAATTTCATGACCTTCATGCCCAAAGCCGGATAAGGCTTTGCTGTCTGCAATGGGCAGATCAAGTGCAAACAGACCAAAGAAATCGACAGGTGGCGCGCCGGGACGTGCAGATACCATGAGCCAACCTGTGACAGGGACGGCAATGATAAGAAAATAGAAAAGCGCGTGGACAGCTTTTCCGAGCGTGCTTTGCCAACCCGTGATTTTTTCAGGAAGAGGCGGTGGCTTATGGCCGATGCGCCAGAACAGCCGGAATAGCGACAAGACCAAAATGGATATCCCAATTGCCTTGTGCGGGTCCATATATGCGGCACGTGCCGCGCGGGGGAGATCTTCGGACATGCTCGCCA
Organism: Sphingopyxis sp.; assembly: GCA_013823985.1. GTDB lineage: Bacteria > Pseudomonadota > Alphaproteobacteria > Sphingomonadales > Sphingomonadaceae > Sphingorhabdus_B. Next base: position 64,779 of record PNNB01000057.1, on the reverse strand, counting down.
ATGCGACGTTGGCAACAATCAGGATTGCGATAATCCAATGCAGCGCAATTGCGGTTTTGCTATATTTTGTCATGCCGTCACTCCCTCAAGAAACGAAGTGACGGCATGATAAGCCTGAAATCAACCGGTTGGCAATTCCGTCACTTGCGGCACCTTACCCTGTGCCACTTGAACTGCAAACACTTCGCGCATCAATTGCAACGAAAAGAGATGTGCGTGGATCAGCGCGAGAATTCCGTTCTGGTTCAGTTTGCGAACCGCATCACCGCGCAATTCACGCAACTTGTTTTCATCGACCATCTTGAAACCACGATAGATATAGGGCTTTTCAAGACCTTCCTGCTGGATCGAAACTTCACCGTCCATCAACAGGTCAAGCTTCTGCAGTTCTTCTACAAAGGCATGAGTCTGAGCGCCGGCATTTTCAAAATCTTCACAGAACTTCAAAATGGCTTTGGTATTTTCGCTCGGGTCCGTGCCATCAAAAAGCGGCGTGCCTTCTTCGTAGTCGCCAACTGCGCCTGACGTGGGATCAAAGCACAGCGAAAGTTCGTCGGTATCCGGGCGCAGCTTTGCCAGCATGAAAGGATAGCGACGAATATAGGCAGGGACATATACCGGACGATCAAATTGTCCGTCTTCGTTCATGAAGGTGTTAACCCCTTCATTCATGCCCATCAGCACCAAAGGAACCGGAGTGTCCGACGCCGAAAAGATGATAGGAAAGTTGCGCGATGCCGGAACAAATTCTTCAATCGTCAGCGGGATAGCGTGCTGGCCATCCATGAACTTCGCATTCTCGAGCAAGCGCGACTTCCAAGTCGCATGCTCATTGCTGTTGAGAGGAACTAGGTCCTTGTAAAGAAGCGGCAAGTTAGCGGCTTGGGGCGCGGTGGCCATTGGAGACTCCATATGTTGTTATTGCGACAAAAAATTGATGCGGCGCTTTAGGCGGACATCGACCTTTGCGCAAGTGGAACAAGCTTTCCGGGATTCATGATGCCCAATGGATCTAAGGCGTTTTTGATGGCCTGTAAGGCCATAATCCGCGTTGGGTCCGATAATCTGGCGAATTCCGCAACCTTTGCCTGTCCGATTCCATGTTCCGCCGACAGGGAGCCTCCATAGGCGCACACGCGGTCGTAAATATGCGATGTGATGGTTTTTCCATCGTTCGCGTACCAATGCGACGGCTCAATATGCGCAGGTGCTTTTACGTGAAAGTGGATATTGCCATCCCCGAGATGGCCGAACGCCACAGTCTGGGTGCCAGGCCAATTCTGTTCGATAAGCGGGGATTCCTCAGTAATAAACCGCGCCATTCGATCCACGGGGACGCTGATGTCGTGTTGAAGCGCTGGCCCTTCGGCCCGCTCGGCTTCGGCGATTGAGTCGCGTATCTTCCAAAAGGCCTCGGCTTGCGCTTCGCTACTGGCAAGCGTGGCATTCTCGATCATCCCGGCCTGCATAGCCTCTTCAAGGAGGGCCGTCGAAATCTCGGCAGGGGAAGACTGCCGCTGGTCCTCTTGCACGAGTTCGATCAGCACATGCCAGGCATGTTCGGTATCCAGCGGAGCCCGGGTGCCGGCGATATGTCTGGTAACGGCAGAAAAGGCGCGCTGTGGCAAAATTTCAAAGCCCTCGAGCCGCTCGCGTGCACGCTTCTGCATGAACAACAACAGTCGGTAGGCATGCTCCGGGCTTGCAACACCAACCCAGAGCACGCAGCGGTCCAAGATTGCCGGTGTAGTTTGCAAAACGGCACGCGTCACAATTCCGATCGTGCCTTCGCCGCCGATGAGAACATGCTTGAGGTCGTATCCGCGATTGTCTTTCTTTAACGGTGCCAAAGCATCGTAGAGCGAGCCATCCGGCAACACTGCCTCAATTCCGGCTACCAACTGCCGCATAGTCCCGTGTCTCAACACTTGCGTACCGCCGGCATTTGTCGAAATCAGCCCGCCTATTGTCGCCGAACCTTTCCCTCCAAGAGTCAGAGGAAATCGGCGTCCCTTGGCTGCGGCAGCTTCGTGCAGATTCTGCAGGATAACCCCGGCCTCGCACTCTACCAGCCCATTGTCTGCATCGATTTGAGAGATCCTGTCCATGCGGCGCATGGACAGTATAACTTGCTCTCCACTCATGTCCGGTGTTGCGCCAGCAACCATCCCGCTATTACCGCCTTGCGGGACCAAAGCTACGCGATTGCGCGCCGCCCATTTGACGATGTGCATGACCTGTTGGGTGTCGGCTGGTGACACCATTGCCGCGGCCCGTCCGGTGTAGCGACCGCGCCAGTCTGTTAGCCAAGGCGCTAGCGTTTCGCTGTCGTCTTGGAAGCCCTTCGGACCCAGAAATTCCTTCAACTCGGACAAAGTTCCAAAATTTGGCACAAGGGACTCCAAAAGATTGACAGCGGCGCAGACTTGCCCAATTCATACCCTGTTCAACCCTATCGGCTAAAGCCGTCCGAACTTCAACTCGATACCGGATTCACTTTTGCGCATTGCCTTGGCCATTATTATTTTGGGAGTTGCGTTAACGGCGGTGTCGCGGGAGGCGCTGGCGCAAATCGACCTTGTCTCCACGGACAATGCGTTTGCTCCGATTGTCCGGTTCCAAGGCACATTCTATCAGGTGCGGGTCGACCAACGGGTCATCGTTCGTCTTCCAAGCCAGTCATTTGCGCCAATGAATGCACCGGTTGCGAAATCCAAAAAACCGGTGGCGGTCAAATATAAAGAGCAGAAAATCGGCAAATGTCTGTGGATCGACAAATTGGCCGGTTCGCGGCCTGGGACCAAGGACACGCTGGAGCTTCTCACCCGGGACGGAGTGCTCATCCGCGCCTATCTGGGCGACGGATGTCTGGCACGGGAATTTTATGCCGGAGCCTATATGGAGCGGCCTTATGATGGAAAGCTATGCGTAGATCGCGATCTTTTGCATGCCCGCACCGGTGCAAAGTGCGAGGTGGATAAGTTCCGCTTGCTTGTCCCCCGCTAAACGGCAGAGCCAATTCCGCCTATTTCCTTGACATTTCTGCCTTAGCAGACCAAAGGCCGCGCAAGCCAAGACGCGCTTCGGCTCCGTTGTTTGGCCCTTTTCGCTTTTCCGGAACAATCTTATGCGTTTTGCCGATATCGGCTTGTCTGATGAATTATTGAAGGCCGTAACCGAGGCTGGCTATGATGAGCCAACCCCCATACAGGCCGCTGCGATCCCCCAAGTGCAGATGATGCGCGACTTGATCGCGATTGCGCAAACCGGAACCGGGAAGACAGCAAGTTTCGTTTTGCCCATGATCGACGTGCTCGCCAACGGCCGCGCCCGCGCCCGTATGCCGCGGAGCCTGATATTGGAACCCACGCGTGAACTGGCTGCGCAGGTTGCTGAAAACTTTGAAAAATATGGGAAATATCACAAGCTTTCGATGGCTCTGCTTATAGGCGGCGTCCAAATGGGAGATCAGGTAAAGGCGCTGGAAAAGGGCGTGGATGTCCTGATTGCAACGCCCGGTCGTTTGATGGATTTGTTTGAGCGTGGCAAGATATTGCTCACCGGCTGTGAGATGCTGGTCATCGATGAAGCGGATCGTATGCTCGACATGGGTTTCATTCCGGATATCGAACATATCTGCACCAAATTGCCGACAACGCGCCAGACATTACTATTCTCGGCAACCATGCCGCCGCCCATCAAGAAACTTGCGGACAAGTTTCTTTCAAACCCGAAATACATCGAAGTGGCGCGCCCGGCGACCGCGAACACGAATATCGAACAATTTCTGGTCAATGTTGCGCCGATGAAAAAGCGCGAAGTGCTGCGCGACTTGATCCGCAGCGAAAAGGCTTCGAACGCGATCATCTTTTGCAATCGTAAGACAACCGTACGGGAACTGAACACAAGTCTGCAAAGGCACGGCCTGCGCTCGGGTGAAATCCATGGTGATATCGACCAGGCAACGCGGCAGAAGCAACTTGAAGCGTTCAAGAATGGGGATATCGACTTTTTGGTGGCGTCCGACGTCGCTGCGCGCGGTCTGGACGTTAAAGGCGTAAGCCATGTCTTCAACTTCGACGCGCCCTGGCATCCAGATGACTATGTGCACCGCATCGGCCGTACAGGACGGGCAGGGGCCAAGGGCAAAGCCTTTACCTTCGTCACCAAGGCGGACGAGGAAGCCATCGAGAATATCGAAAAGCTGATCGGCAACAAAATTGTACGACTTGGCAAGGTCGAAGCACCTGCTGCCGAAACGGACGAAAAAGCACCGGCAAAGCGCGGCCGTAAAGCAGCGGCTCCCAAGGAGAAGGCTGAAAAGCCAGTAGAAGCCAAAGCGCCTCGCGCGGAGAAACCCGTTGCGGCAAAACCCGTGCGTGCAAAATCCGAAGCCAAGCCTGCACCCGAAGCCCAGGTTGGTGATGATGGTTGGAATGGTCCGATGCCCGGATTTTTGAGCGTCGGTTTCGGCAGCTAAAGGTTTTCTGCTTTAGACATAGAAAAAGGCCCGCATCGCTGCGGGCCTTTTTTATTGGGTTTATCGCGGAGCCTTAGAACTTGCCGCGCAGAGTGATGCCATATGTCCGGGGTTCGGCGAGGAACTGCGAGAAGATCTGGCGACCACCTGGATATTGCGGATCCACAAAGGGAGCAGCCGTCGTACCAGCCTGGAAAGGCGAGTTGAACGCGACCTGCGCATAATCCTGATTGAAGATATTCTGTCCCCAAAGCTCGATGCCCCATGCTTCATCGGGACCACGAAGACCGATACGTGCATTGAACACTGCAAAGCTATCCTGTTCCTTCTGTGGGAACAGGTCGGAGCCGGTGTTGTAATCGCTGGTCATGCGACCATCGATGTAGAACAGGCCGGTCAAGCCGCTGCTGCCAATTTCGGGAGTCCAGGTCACACTTGAAGTGGCGACCAATTCAGGTGCGTTCGACAAATTGTCGCCCGGCAACTTGCGCAAGGCGGAATCGAGCGCTGTGCCCAATTTTGTACCGATGAGGTCATCCTGATATTTGGTGCGGGCATAGGTCAGACCGGCCGCCACGCGGAAGTTGCGGGCAGGAACCAGCGATGCTTCCAATTCGACACCTTGTGTACGCACGCCATAGGTTACGTCGCCAGCGGCGCATGTGCCTGTCGCGTTGCTAAGGTCGGTATCCGCCCCAGGGCCGCCAACGAGATTGTTACAACCGTTGACTGTCTGGACGAGGAATACGGTACCGTTGAAGGTGTTCAGCTGGAAGTTGCTGAAGTCCGACCGGAAGGCCGAAACGCTGAGGCTGAATGGTCCGGTGGAATACTTCGCACCAAGCTCATAGCTGTCCACCAATTCGGGGTCGAATTGGAGATTGCCAACAAGCGCCTGTGCACCGCCGACGGCCGCGAACGGCAGGATCGGTGATTTGAGTGCCGAGCGGTCAAGGTTGAATCCGCCCGCCTTATAGCCACGTGCGAAGCTGCCATAGAGCAGCAGATCTTCGGTCGGCTTCCAAGACAGGATCGCTGTTCCGGTGAACTCGTCTTCGCTGCGTTTGTCGTTGATCGACACGCCATTGAGTTCCGCTGTGGAGTTGCCCTGACAACCAAGGCCAATCAACGCACCTGCAAGCGCGCGGGCGGTTGCGGTGGTCAATGGGTTGGTTGCATCATCCAGAACAAGACCCTGAATGGTGGTGCACGCGGTGTTGTCATTACCGAAGGTCGCGTTGAAACGCTTCTTGTCGTTGGTGTAACGAATGCCGAAGGTCAGATCGAGCGTATCGGTAATGTGCAGGATATTGTGCGTGAACAACGCCCAGTTGGTTCCGTTCTGGAAATAACGGTCGTTGGTCGTGCCGAGGTTGTTCAGCGTATCGAGACGGGTAAATGCTGCAACGATGTCGGCGCCCGAAATCGGGCCGGAAGCGCCTGCGATGGTTGCAGGGCCAACGCCAGGAAGGACGCAAGACGGATTGGTGGGCGAGTAAAGGCCGGCAAGGCCGCCGCCGGAAATGATGCGGCAGGTTGCAAAACGGCCATATTGATTGCCGAACCGCAGATTATCACGAACCGTTAGTTTTTCATTTGCGTAGAAGCCGCCAACGAGCCAATCCAGCTTGCCGCCAAAGGCTTCGCCTTGAAGGCGAACTTCTTGCGTAAAGGTGTGGAATTGACGGTAGGCATTCTTGTCGATTGCGCGATACAAAATGTCGACTTCACCATAGTCGGTGTCGGAAGCCTGGCCCGAGCGGTACTGACGGTAGGCTGTGATCGACGTCAGCGTAGCGCCGCCGAAATCATAGTCGATCTGTCCGGACAGGCCGTAATCCTTGGTCTCACCGAAGAAGCTCCGGTTCGCACTGACCGACACATTGCGGCTATAGCCCTGATTGAACGAAGCCAGCGGTTGGCCAAGATCACGCAAGACGTTGATGATGTTGTTGCCAGTCGCTTGCAGGGGTGCCAGCGGCGTCGATGGGTTGTTCAGGTTCCCAATGAACTGGTTGACCGTTCCATCCACATAAGTAGCGGCGCAGCATTTTTCGGCACGTTGGGTATAGTCTGCAATCAGCCGGACCGACAATGCATCGGTGGGTTCGAACAACAACTGCGCGCGCAGGAAATAGCGGTCGCGATCATTGATGTCTTTGCCATTTTGAGGATCGGTATAGAAACCGTCGCGCTTCACATAAACGCCATCTACGCGGAAAGCGAGTTGCTCCGAAATCGGACCTGTAAAGCTCGTTGCGGCACGCATGAAGTCGTAATTGCCGTAAGTCAATTCGCCCGTGCCGCCGAAAGTGAACTCGGGCTTTTTCGAATAGATGCTGATCAAGCCGGCAGATGAGTTACGACCGCCGAGCGTCCCTTGCGGGCCGCGCTGCACTTCGACGCGATCAATTTCGCCGAGTTCATTCAGACCGATGCCCGAACGTGAACGATAAACACCGTCGATAAACACGGGAACCGAGCTTTCGAGGCCGGGGTTGTCACCAACCGTACCGATACCGCGAATACGAGCCGATCCGTTGGCTTCCGAACCTGTCGACGATACCAGAAGCGAAGGCGCTACCTGGTTCAACTGGCGGATGTCGTTCGCGCCGCTATTCTGAAGTGTTTCAGCATTTACCGCGGAAATAGCGACAGGAACGTCGGACAACAGCTGGGTCCGGCCTTGCGCCGTCACAACAATTTCATCGTCCTGGGTTGCAGCTTCTTCGGCCTGCGGTTCTTCCTGCGCATAGACGGCGCTGGGCACGGCGAGCGCAATACACGCGGCCGATAGTTTGAGGGCGTGGCTGATGGGGGTCACACGTCGCAACATCTTCTTCTCTCCTGTTTTAAATTCTTTTGCCGCTATCTAACCAATACGCATACGAATGTCATCGCGGTAAAGCGCGGAATCCCGCGAAATCCGGCGAGTGATGCTATTGTGCAACAATCGCCGAGATGACGTTACGGAATAGTTGGCGTCCGGAAGTTTGTTAAATCGATGCCGGTTTATCTACAGCCGGTGCAAAAAACTCTGTTTAGAGCTTGACGAGCATCTTGCCCGTATTCTCGCCGCTGAAAAGTCCGAGGAATGCTTCCGGCGTTTTTTCCAAGCCTTCCTTGACCGTTTCGCGTCCTTTGACGGCGCCCGAAGTTATCAATTGCGCCATATCAGCGTTAAATTCAGGGACCTGCGCGTAGAAATCAGGATATAAAAAGCCCTTGATGGTAACGCGTTTGCCGATGATCATCGGAAGATACTGCATGGGTTGTGCCTTGAAGTCATTGTAGACGTCAATCATGCCGCAAATGGCAAAACGCGCCCATTCGCGCGAAGTCGCAAGCGCTGCGTCAAAATGCTCACCACCCACATTGTCGAAATACACATCAATACCGGACTCGCCCATTTCCTTTAGGGCAGTCATTAATTGCGGCAGAACCTTTCCTGCCTTGTAATCAATGACGGCATCCGCACCCAGTTCCTTTACCCATGCACATTTGTCCGCACCACCAGCCGAACCGATGACCTTCATGCCTTTGGCTTTTGCAATCTGCGTTACAGTTGAACCGACCGCACCAGCCGCCGCCGACACAAATATGACTTCTCCCGGCTTTGCTTCCGCGACCTTCAGCAAACCAAACCATGCTGTTCCGCCCGGCATTCCGATAATGCTCAGCCAATGTTGGTCGGGTACGCCAAGATCGGGCAAACGAGCAGGGGGCATTCCCGCAGGTGGCGTATTGCCGCCGCCTAAAACGACGCTATCGCGCCAGCCGCCCATGTGCAGCACCTTCGCGCCCACCGGAAAATCGGCATTGCGGCTGTCGGTGACGGTGCCGACGGCTCCGCCGGTCATAGGCTCGCCCAGTTGAAACGGATCCGCGTAGCTTTTCGCATCGTTCATCCGGCCGCGCATATAAGGGTCAACGGAGAGCCAGCTATTGGTGACACGAAACTCACCATCCGCCAACGGGGCGTCGGGCGTTTCGACCATTGCAAAATTGCTGTCGTTGGGAAGTCCTGCCGGGCGGCTAGCCAAAGTCCATGCGCGTGCCATTATCGTTTCTCTCCATCTTTGTTGTTTTGGGCGGTTGCTACCGCTGGGTTTTGATAGGCTGGCCTTCCGCCAACCCATGTTTCCTTGACCACTGCCTTACGCAGTTCTGACGGGCTTGCAAGCAGCGGGTCGACGTCAATCAATATGAAATCGGCATGATGTCCGGGTGTCAGCGATCCAACCTTGCCTTCTGCAAAGGCCGCATAGGCCGCGCCGGTCGTAAAGCCTGCAAGCGCTTGCTCTCGGGACACGCGTTCTTCAGGTCGCCAGCCTCCAAAAGGTTGCCCCGCGGCATCCTCTCTCGTCATTGCTGTTGCGAGCCCGGCAAAAGGATCAGCCGATTCCACAGGAACATCCGAACCGAAAGCAAGCTTGCCGCCAGCTTTGGCAATGGATTGCCAAGCGTAAGCGCCTTTCAACCGTTCTTGCCCCAAACGCGCCTCTGCCATGATGCGGTCGGAGGTTTGGTGAACAGGCTGCATCGATGAAATGATGCCATGCTCACCAAGCTTTTGCAGATCGATCGGGTCAACGATCTGCACATGCTCGATGCGCCAGCGACGGTCATCCTTATAGGTTTCCGACAGTTCCTCGATTGCGCCGATCACTTCAGCATTCGCCGCGTCGCCGATGGCGTGAATCGCAGTCTGAAATCCGTCCATGGACGCGCGCACCATGAGGTTGCGGATTTCGGCGCTTGCAAGAAACTGTAATCCCGTCTGCCCGGGCGCATCCGAATAGGATTTTTTAAGCCAAGCTCCGCGGCTTCCCAGCGCCCCGTCGAGATACAGCTTCACGCCGCCCAAACGCAGTTTATCATCATAAAGCCATGGTGTCGGACGGGGACCCGCAATTGCGACCATATTATCTATGCCGCCAGCATAACCGAAAATCCGGATCGAGAGCCATCCGCTGTCCCCTGCGCGGCGGTAGCTTTGCCAGTCGTCTAAGGACGTGCCCATGTCGGCGATTGCCGTGATACCTTGGGACAGAAGCTTTTTCTGAGCTTCACCCAGAGCAATATCGCGCTCGGCCGGTTTCGGAACAGGGACAAATTTCCCGACAAGCTCGGAAGCCGCATCGACAAAGATACCGCTTGGTTTGCCACCTGCTATTTCAATGCGTCCCCCTGGCGGAGACTTTGACGCAGCGGTTACGCCGGCAATCTCCATCGCCCGGCTGTTGGCCCATCCGGCATGGCCATCGACTCGTTCGAGCCAGACGGGACGGTCGCCAACCGCGGCGTCCAAATCGGCAGCGGTCGGGAAGCGACCCAAGCCCCATTTTTCCTGGTTCCAGCCTCGGCCGATAATCCAGCGCCGATCAGGATTTTTCGCGGCATATTCGCGGACGGCTGCCTGCGCCTCGGCAAGGCTGTTCGTGCTGGACAAATCAAGTGTGAGTAACTGGAAGCCAAGTCCCATGACATGGCCATGGGCATCGATCAGACCGGGCAACATGGTCGCGCCTTTGCCATCATGACGGAAATCCAGTCGCGGCGGCAATTTGTCCTTCTTGGTCAACAGCTCCGTTACCTTGCCGTCTTTGCCAATGAGGACCGCATTGAACCGGACAACCTTGCCTTCCGCATCCAGAGTGATGCCATTTACATTTTCCACCAACCCGTCTGCGAAAGCGGGTGTTGCGAACGCAAGAAGGGAAAGGACGCAGAATTTGGCCAAAACATTTCTGCTGCGTGTTGCCGTTGTCATCCTTTGGGTAACCTTTTCACGATTGCGCTTGTATCCAGCCGGCCTCCGCCCATCTGTTGGACGTCGGCATAAAATTGATCGATTAGCGCGGTGATCGGAAGCGTTGCGCCCAAAGCCCGTGCTTCTTCAAAGGCTAAACCCAGATCTTTGCGCATCCAGTCGACGGCAAAGCCAAAATCGAATTTATCTTCCGCCATGGTGGCCCAGCGGTTGTCCATTTGCCAGCTTTGCGCGGCGCCGCCCGAAATAGCTTCATAGACTTTACCGACATCCAATTCGGCCGATTGGGCGAACCGCAGCGCCTCGGATAGCGACTGGATTACGCCGGCAAAGGCAATCTGGTTACACATCTTTGTCGTTTGACCGGTGCCTGGGCCGCCAACATGGACGATACGTTTCGAATAGGGCTCCATGATCGGGCGAGCCGCTTCCATCGACGCCTCGCTGCCGCCGCACATGATCGATAACGTTCCGTTTTCGGCGCCGATCTGTCCGCCGGTCAGCGGCGCATCAACGACGAGAAGGCCGCGCGACTTGGCTTCGACGCCCAATTGCCGAGCAATACGCGCCGACACAGTTGTATGGTCAATATAGAGGCAGCCTTTGGCCATGGCGGCAAATGCGCCGTCGCGACCCAAGGATACGCCCGCCAAGTCGTCGTCGGTACCGACACAGGAAATAACAACTTCGGAATCGCGCGCAGCCTCCGCCGGGGAGGTTGCCAAGGTTCCGCCGTGGGCTGCAACCCATGCTTCGGCCTTGGCGCGAGAGCGGTTGTAAACCGTCAGATCATGCCCTGCCTGTTTCAGATGTCGCGCAATAGGGCCGCCCATGACGCCCAAACCGATGAAAGCTATTCTAGTCATGGGTGTGCTGTAATCTGTGTTTGCAGCAAGCGCCAGATAGGATAGTGCGCGGGCATCATGTCAGACTTACTAACGCTCGATCATATCCGCGCCGCCCATGGACGTATTCGTGACTCCATTGTGGCGACCCCGACACTCCACAGCCAGACGCTGTCCAAGCTGACGGGAGCGAATATTTATCTGAAGTTTGAAAATCTTCAGTTCACTGCGGCTTATAAGGAACGCGGTGCCTTGAATGCGTTGTTGCTGCTGACGGATGAACAGCGCTCAAAGGGCGTTATCGCGGCATCGGCCGGAAATCACGCGCAGGGCTTGAGTTACCACGGCACGCGCCTCGGAATCCCGGTGACTATCGTGATGCCCATACCGACACCCACTGTAAAAGTAATGCAGACCGAAAGCGTTGGCGGCAAAGTGGTGCTGCATGGCGAAACATTTGACGATGCCTATAAGCATGCGCGGCTGTTGGAGGCAGAGCAAGGCTTGACCTTCGTCCATCCGTTCGACGATCCCGATGTTGCTGCGGGGCAGGGGACGGTGGCTTTGGAAATGCTCGAAAGCATTCCTTCCCTCGACATGCTGGTCGTGCCCATCGGCGGTGGCGGCTTGTTATCGGGAATGGGAACCGCGGCGCGCGCACTGAAGCCGGATATCGGTCTGATCGGTGTGCAGGCCGAGCTATACCCGTCCATGTACGCGTTGTTGAAAAACCAGCAATTGCCCTGTGAAGGTGACACCTTGGCTGAGGGTATCGCCGTCAAGATTCCGGGCAGCTTCACCAGCGAAGTCATTCGCGGTCTGGTTGATGATATTGTCCTTGTGAGCGAGGCAGAGCTTGAAACGGCGGTCAGTCTGCTTTTGCAGATTGAGAAGACGGTTGTGGAGGGTGCTGGTGCAGCGGGACTCGCGGCGGTTATGGCGAACCCCGACATTTTTGCCGGGAAAAATGTTGGCGTCGTATTATGCGGCGGCAATATAGACACAAGGTTGCTGGCAAATGTTCTTTTGCGTGACCTCGCCCGTTCCGGGCGTCTCGCGCGTTTGCGGCTGACGTTGCAGGATCGCCCCGGTGCCCTGTATAAAGTCATGCGTCTTTTTAATGAGCACAACGTCAATATAATCGAGATTTATCACCAGCGGATCTTTACGACACTTCCGGCCAAGGGACTGATCACAGACATTGAATGCGAAGCCAGAGATGCCGAGCAATTACAAGGGCTTGTGGACGGATTAAATGCGGCTGGTTATCTTGTGGAGCGCGTCGAACTGAACAAGTAAAGCGCTTCCCACAACTTTCATGGTAAATGGTCTTTTCACATTACTGACAGCAGTGCATATACAGTAAATAATTCACCAACATTTAGGTCTTGGGGATCTTTATTCGATGAGCGCACCCGTTCGGTTTCCACGCTTTTTTGTCACCAACCCGGGTCCGTGCCCCTATTTGCCAGGCAAGACAGAACGTAAGGTCTTTACCGAACTCAACGGTCCGCATGCCGACGAACTGAACGATGCGCTGGGGCGTATCGGTTTCAGACGTAGCCAGAATGTTGCCTATCGCCCGAGCTGCATAGACTGCAAAGCCTGCGTATCGGTGCGTGTTCTCACGAACGATTTCCAGCCGAATACGACGCAGCGCCGTATCATCCGCCGCAATTCCGATCTGGTTGTCAGCGCCTGCCGGCCATGGTCAACGTCGGAGCAATATGATTTGCTACGCCGCTATCTAGGCAAACGCCACCCAGTCGGTGGCATGACGAATATGGACGATATGGACTATGCAGATATGGTCGAACAATCGCCCGTGCGCAGCAACGTCATCGAATATCGAACACCCGGCCGCTTTGGGCGTTTGGGCGAATTGGTCGGCGCTTGTTTGACGGACCAACAGGCCGATGGCCTGTCGATGATCTACAGCTTCTATGATCCTGATGCCGAAGGACGACTAGGTCTCGGCAACTACATTATTCTGGATCATATCATGCGCGCAAAGGCAGCAGGATTGCCTTATGTATATCTAGGTTATTGGGTCGAAGGTGCTGCACGTATGCAGTATAAAATCCGCTACACCCCGCTTGAGCGTCTCGGACCCGAAGGTTGGGAGCTGTTTGAGCCGGCTGCACTGGAACCGACAGCTTAATTCAGCCGTACATATATTGCTGAGGTTGCCGCCGCACGGCAGCGGCAACCCAAATCAGTTCACCGGCACACACAGCGTGGTTTTGGTTTCCACTTACGGATTATCTTTTTGCGCGGCTTCGTCCGCACCGTTTCATAGTAGATTTCTTCGGTCACGGTTGTTGTTGTGGTCACCGTGGGTTGCATGGTGATCGTAACAACTGGAGCCTGCGGGTAGTAATAATAGCCACCGCCCCAGCCATAATGTTGCTGTCCATGATATCCAGGATGACGCGGGCGATGTTGCTTGCATTTGTCGTTGGCCTTTTCGACTGCCACACCCAACAGGCCGCCAATTCCAGCGCCTACCAAAGTACCGCCGGTGCGATTGCCCCGACCAGCAATGCGATTGCCGAGCGCACCGCCGAGCAATGCGCCAATAGCAGCGCCTTTGACGCCATTGCTTTTCAGACAACGTTCATAATTTTCATAGCCGGGAGGAATCGCATATGCGTCGTCCTCATAATATTCTTCTTCGTAGCCTTCGCTATCATCGCCATAATCTGGTTCGCCATGCGGCATCCGGGCATGCGGTGGCGGAGCGGGGAAGCCAGAAGTCGCACCCCCAGTCGTACGTGTTACCCGTCCGCTCCAGTCGCCTTCAAAAACGCGGCCTTGCGGATCGACATATTTCCCGTCCCATTCGCCATCATATTTGTAGCTCGACCCATCTGGTGCCGCGAATACAGCATCATCGCTCCAGTTATAAACTTGCGCATTGGGGCGCATTTCAGGGCTATATTCTGGTTCGCGGAAATCGCTGGTGCGGTCAGGTCCCGCTTGTTTCACGACAACCGTCGATTTCTTCTGGACCGACACCGCTGCAGGTGCAGGCGATTCGCCCGCATAGGATGGTGCGGCCGACAATAGTCCGATAGCTGCAGCGCCTGATAATAGAACGGTTCTCATAGTTAACGACTCCCCAAGCATCGTGTGCGCCGGGAAATGCCGGTGCCAATGGTTAAATGGCTATTAACATTTTTTGTGCCTGTTGGCGAATCCAACGCATGTAAAATGCTTGTTCTAACAAGGCATTGTTCCAAAATGAGGCAGTTGGATTAAATCCGGTTGGCGAGCAATTCTGCCAGCGTCTCTATACCGGCAGCATCGTCTGCATCGAAACGCATCAGCGACGGGCTGTCCAAATCAATGACAGCAATAACTTCGCCGTTGCGTTTGATCGGTACAACTAACTCGGATGCACTATTCGCGTCGCAGGCAATATGCCCCGGAAAAGCATGAACATCCTCAACCAGCTGTGTTGCGCCAGTTGCCGCAGCAGCCCCGCAAACGCCTTCACCGACAGCTATGCGGATGCACGCCGCTTTGCCTTGGAATGGTCCCAATACCAGTTCACCTTCGATCATCCGGTAGAAGCCGGTCCAATTGACATCCGGAAGATATTCCCAAAGCAGGGCGGCGACGTTAGCCATATTTGCAACAGCGTCGGTCTCGCCTTCGGTAAGCGCATCTGCCGACCTGACTAGTTCGCGATAGAGTTCATATTTCGGGGCGTTGGAGTTGATTGCAAATTCGAACATGGCGCACTCTCTAAAAGAAACGCGGATAATTGCCTACCGATATCGAAAGTTCCAATTATGATTTTCGTCCGACGCCGATTTACTCGTAACTTACTTTTCCGCGATTTTTCTTGATTGTAGACCGACCCTTTTTGGCGTCGACACGCCGCGCCTTCGCAGCTTTGCTGGGTTTAGTCGCGACACGGCGCGGCTTACGGATATGGGCGCGGTCGATGAGCTCGATGATACGATCGCGCGCTTCTTGACGGTTTGCCTCGCGTGTGCGGTGGTTACGTGCGGTGACGATCAATTCGCCGCCTGATGTCATTTTGCTGCCCGCGAGCAGCTTCAGTTGCCGGAATGCATAAGGTTCAAGGCCGAGTGCAAAGACGTCAATCCGCAACTGGCAGGCCGTCGCGACCTTGTTCACATTCTGCCCGCCCGGTCCGGTGGAGGCGAGAAAGGTCTCTTCGATCAGAGCTTCGGGCAAGGTGTACGCCATAAACGCATTCTCTATGCGCGTGACGTTAATCAATCTAGTCGAAACGCCACATATCCATGGCGAGCACTGCATGGTCGACGCTTTCATGCATTTTGTGTGCCTTACCATCCGGGCCGCCTGCACCAAGAGCGACGAAGAGCGGCAGTATATGGTCCATTGTGGGATGGTTGTCTGTGCCATGTGGCGCGTCACTGACTGCCTTTAGGACTGCGGCATGGTTGCCCGATACCAATGCCGCGTCGAGCCAATTCAGAAAGTCACTTACCCAAGGCTCGATTGGCGCTTTCGCCCCGTAATTGCCTCTGAAGAAAGCGCTCAGATTGTGCGTCATCGAACCGGATCCGATAATCAGGATGTTCTCGTCGCGAAGTGCACGAAGTTCTGTGCCCAAATTATAGTGTACTTGTGGCGTCGCCCGCACATTAATGGAAATTTGGACCACGGGGATATCTGCCCCGGGCCAGGCCAATAGCAGTGGTGTCCACGTGCCGTGGTCATAGCCACGCACATTGTCCAAACGGTTTGGAATATCTGCTGAATCTAGGATCGCCTTGATTCGTCCCGCGAGTTCCGGAGAGCCGGGCGCTGGGTAATCCATCTCGTAAAGTGCTGCCGGAAATCCACCAAAGTCATGAATTGTGGGCGGATGTGCACCAGACGTAACGGATGTGATTGGCGCATCATAGTGCGCCGATATCACAATGATAGCCGCAGGTTTCGTAGGCAACGTCCCCGCCAGCCCTTCAAGGAAAGTCCTTGCAGGGCTGTTGTCCAGAACGATCATGGGCGAGCCATGCGACAGGAACAGGGCGGGTTGCTTTGTCATGGTTCAGGCGGCTAGCTTGGCTGCTGTTTCCGCTACGCGCTTGCCTAGATAACGCGCACCGTCGAGTTCGGTTTCGCTGGGCTGGCGGCTGCCATCTCCATTTGCAATCGTCGTTGCGCCATAAGGCGCGCCGCCGGTTACTTCGTCGTTACGCATCTGGCCAGCAAACCCATAGTCCAGGCCTACAATCGTCATGCCGAAGTGTAGCAAGTTGGTGATGATAGAGAACAGCGTGGTTTCCTGCCCGCCATGTTGGGTCGCGGACGATGTAAAAGCTGCACCTACCTTGCCATTCAATTCGCCGCGCATCCAGACACCACCTGCCTGATCCCAGAAGCTTGCCATCTGGCTGGACATCCGGCCAAATCGGGTTCCGGTGCCCACTATAATAGCGTCATAGTTTTTGAGTTCATCAACGGTTGCAATTTCGGCCTTTTGGTCCAACTTGAAATGCGCGGCCTGTGCGACTTCCAATGGCGCTGTTTCGGGGACACGCTTTACGGCTACTTCTACGCCAGTGCTGCGTGCGCCCTCGGCAATCGCTTCTGCCATCGTTTCAAGGTGGCCATAGCTGGAATAATAGAGAACAAGTACTTTGGTCATGGGAGATGTCCTTCAGGATTATGGCCCCCGTCCGGAACGGTCGGGGGCAAGTTGAAATTATTGGGAATCGACGAGGACGATTTCCGCATCCTCAAGGGCCGTGACTGTGATCTGGCCTTCTTTGATCGCGACGCCATCACGGGCATTGGCCCGCTGTCCGTCAATTTCGATCACGCCGGTGGCGGGTACCAAATAGGCATAGCGACCCGCACCAACTTCATAAGACAAACTCTCGCCGGCCTTGATCGTTGCGCCAACCACGCGCGCATTTGTACGGATCGGCAATGCGTCATGGTCGCCTTCCATGCCGCTGGCTAACACTTGCCACGCACCGGACCGGCTGTCTTTGGGAAAGGGTTTGGCACCCCAGCTGGGGGAACCGCCCGTGCGGTTTGGCATGATCCAGATCTGGAACAGCGTCGTTGCCTCGTTTTCCAGATTATATTCAGCATGGCGTATGCCGCTTCCGGCACTCATCACTTGAACGTCACCGGCTTCGGTACGCCCTTCATTTCCAAGGCTGTCCTTGTGGGTGATCGCGCCGGTGCGGACATAGGTTACGATTTCCATGTCGGCATGCGGATGCGGCGGAAAACCGGATTGGGGTTGGATGATGTCATCGTTCCACACGCGGATGGCACCCCAGTTCATGCGGGCCGGATCATAATAGTCTGCAAATGAAAAATGATGATGGGCGTCAAGCCATCCATGATTTGCGGCACCCAGACTTTCAAACGGGCGGACTTCGATTCTGGTTTTGGTGTCAGTCATTATATCACTCCTTCAACAAGGGTGGTTGTCATGGACTTTAAATAGGCTCTCAAATTGGGATTGAAATAGAAACGTTAGAAACATATTGTTTCCAATTATGCGATTACCTGATTTTGAAGCCTGGAGCATTTTTGCCTGCGTTGTGGAACATAAAAGCTTCACCGGGGCGGCAGACGCATTAGGCCTGTCCAAAGCAACGGTATCAAAGGCGGTCACGCGCCTTGAAACACAGGTAGGCGCCCCTTTGTTTCACCGCACATCCCGTCGTCTTGCGCTAACGGACAGCGGGGCCAAATTGGTCGAGCACGCCAAGTCTATTCTGGCCGAGGGGCTAGCGGCAGAGGAGGCAGCGCGGGACGAGGCTTCTGAACCGGTGGGACTGGTCCGATTGGCGGTGCCTATGAGCTTTGGCCTTTCGAATGTCGGCCCTGTGGTGGCCGAGTTCTTGTGCGCCTATCGTGGCGTTAGCATTGATATGCATTTAAGCGATGCGAAGGTTGATCTGATCGGTGAGGGGTTCGACATCGGCTTACGTATTGCGGCATTGCCAGACAGCAGTTTGAGAGCGCGTAAATTGCGGGACGTCAAAACATATATCGTCGCGGCGCCATCTTACATCGATAGCAAGGGTGCCCCACGTCACCCAGCCGAGCTCGGCGAACATGAGTGTCTGCGCTACTCGTTATTACCAACCCCTGAACTATGGCGATTTGTGAATTCCAAAGGCGAGGAGGCTGTTGTTCGTCCGCAGGGCCGGTTGCGTGCAAACAACAGCGACGTGATGCTGCACAGCCTCCGGTCCGGCCATGGTATTGCAGTGGTTCCGGATTTCATCATCGAAAGTGACTTGGCTAGCGGTGCGGTCGTGGAAATTCTTGAAAAATGGAAAACACCGCCATTAGCCCTTCATCTGGTCACGCCACCGGGGAAAATTCGCCCGCAACGGGTGACGGCGTTAATAGACTTTTTGACCGAGCGGCTCCATTAAATCGCGAAATTCTTAAATCTGGGCAATTTCGGGGAGCGCGAAGTCTTAATTTTCAAAAAAATTTACGAGTCCCGTCAGAGTCCTAAATCCGCGGAATTGAGTCATTTTTTGGAAGCCTAGGCCCCCGCGACTCGCCGGATTCCCTGCGTTAAGATGAAATTAACCTTTTCAGTTCATTTCCCTTATGGTTAATAAAGCCCGACACACAACCGGATCGGTCCGTTCGTGTTTCGGGGTTGCAATAAGCAAAGAGGGGTTTGCCCAATGCGTGTGCTTTTGATTGAAGATGAACCTACCACGGCGAAGGCCATCGAAATGATGCTCGCGACCGAAGGGTTCAATGTCTACACCACTGATTTGGGCGAAGAAGGCCTCGATCTGGGTAAGCTCTACGATTATGACATCATATTGCTCGATTTGAACCTGCCCGACATGCATGGTTACGATGTGCTCAAGAAATTGCGCGTCGCCAAGGTGCAGACGCCGGTTCTCATTCTTTCCGGTATTTCGGAAATGGATTCCAAGGTGCGCTCGTTTGGCTTCGGTGCCGACGATTATGTTACCAAGCCTTTCCATCGCGAAGAACTTGTGGCGCGTATCCACGCCGTGGTGCGTCGCTCCAAGGGCCACTCGCAATCGGTTATCCGGACCGGCAAATTGTCGGTCAACCTGGATGCTAAGACTGTCGAAGTCGACGGCAGCCGCGTACATCTGACCGGTAAAGAATATGCCATGCTGGAGCTCCTCTCGCTCCGTAAGGGCACCACGTTGACCAAGGAAATGTTCCTGAACCATCTTTACGGTGGCATGGACGAGCCCGAACTCAAGATTATCGACGTTTTCATCTGCAAGCTGCGGAAGAAGCTCGCGCTGGCATGCGGCGGTGAAAACTACATCGAAACCGTCTGGGGCCGTGGCTATGTGTTGCGTGATCTCGACGATATGGAACAACCTATGGTTGCCTGATTTTCCGCTTTCACCCGAGAGTATCTAAAGGGCGCAGTCTGAGGACGCTGCGCCCTTTTTTTGATACCGGCGTTACTTCCGTGGAGGTAGCCCGCCGAATGTGATCGTGCTTTCGGCGCCATTTTTGCCTACAGAGCTCACGCCGACGAAATGGTCGTCGACTATCAAGCCCTTCAAAAGCGCTTCCGTGGCTTCAACCTCTTGCTCCAATGTCCAGTCCTGCGCATCTGCGCGACGTTGATAGACACGGTAGCGCACCGCGCCGGGCGCCGCTGTCCATGACACGCTTGTGTCAGATGAAACGGCTCCGCCAAGGGTGGCCGTTTCAGGAGCAGGAGGGGCGCTGGCCAGCGCGTTCGCTGTCGCTACATTCAGGGCGGTCACCTTGGCCAAATAGGCAAAGTCCATCTTATCGACGGTGTCGCCATATTCGATACCATTTTCGGTGCGAAGATCCTGATGCTGGTGGTGGTAATTTTCCACGCCAACCGTGAAACGTATAGCCGGAAGGCCGAGTTCGAGCGCGGGCAGATGGTCGCCGCCGCGGCTAAAGCGGTCGGGACGCCGAACGCCAAAGACATCAAGTCCAATGGCAGGATTGGCTGCCGCCACATTGTCGGCATAGCGCATCAGGCCACGGCTCGGTCCGTCATCCTCACCACCGCTGCCGCGCCGCGCCATTTGGGCGGTTAGGTCTTCCGAAGCGCGGATGCCTTCGCTGAATACGCGAACGACCGAATCTACCTTCCGCCCGTCGGTTCCCACCGTGTTGCCGACGATGTCATTGTTGAGCATGGCGGTGACTTTCCAGCCACGCTCTTTGGCAGTTTCGGCAAGCAACCGTCCGCCCATCAGACCTTGTTCTTCGCCAGACAAAAGAGCGAACACGATCGTCGCTTCGCTTTGCGGCTGCTTGGCCATCAGACGCGCTGCCTCAATCACCAGCGCGCTGCCCGAACCATCGTCATTTGCGCCGGGGGCGTCCTTGGTGAAATCCATGACATCGGAAACCCTGCTGTCGATATGGCCCGCAATGATTATCACATGATCCCAGCCCATTTTGCCGGGTTTGATCGCGAGAACGTCGACAATGTTGACGCCATTTGGAACGCGAGGGCCGGACATGGTGCGTTCGAGCAATTCGGTCGTCAGGCAGCCTTTGCAGGATTGCGCGATTTTCTCGAATTCCGTTTTTGCCCAAGCCCGCGCAGCGCCAATTCCTCGTTTCGGGTCAGTTGCGGAGGACAGAGTGTGGCGGGTTCCGAAGCTGACGAGCTTTTCAACGTCGGCTTTCAGGCGTGCCGGGTTGGCTTTTTCTTCGGCGATTGCGGGGGAAGTGGCGGAAAGGGCAAGCAGACTCGCCAGAAGGAAGCGTGTTTTCATGGGACGGGGCTACCGCATCAGGTCTGCAAATACCAGCGTTCGCCGCCTTCCAATCCGATCGCTGTTAACGCGGCTGAAGCATAAGCGCCTGTGTCGATGCCGATCCGGGAACCCCGCTCCTCAACCTTGTCGTAGATGGTGTGGCCGTAGATGACCACCTTTTCGAGATCGCCCCGATGCTCGACAAATTCTTCGCGAATCCAGCGCAAATCGCTGGGTTTCTGCTCTGTCAGGGGCACTCCGGGCCGGATGCCGGCATGGACGAAAGCATAGTCGCCGATGACGATCTGGTCTTCGAAACTATCAATAAACTCCAGATGGCTTTCCGGAACGAGAGTCCGCAACCGTTCGGAAAGTTCATGCATGTCGAGCGCCATATATTCGGCGCGGGTGATGGGGTAGGACAGGACCGTGGCTTCCCCACCGATCCGGATGAAAAAGCGCGTAACCTTAGGGTCGTTTTTCCGGCAGGCGCGCAGGAATACCTCTTCATGGTTTCCCATGAGAAAGCGGACTTTGCGGCCCGCCGCGCGCAGGGCCATGGCCGTTTCAATCACACCGGCGCTGTCGGGGCCCCGGTCCATCAGATCACCCAGAAAGATGATGTGCGTGTCGGCGGCACCACGCGCAAGATTATCGGCTTCGATTTTCAAGAGCAGATCATGCAGCAGATCGTTGCGGCCATGCACATCGCCGATGGCATAGACGCGCATGCCGTCCGGCACCCGTGCGGTATCAATCGGCCGCGTAGCAACGGCTTTTTTAAAGAGGCGACCTAACATGGTCCGGGCGATATAGGCGCAAGGTCACCTCTTTGAAAGGGCTTAGCCCTCGACCGTGAACGTGAGACCTGCAAATTGCTGCAAGCGGTCGACCAGCGCCGCGCCAAGCGCAGCACCTGGGGTCGTTACGCCGCCGGGTCCGTCGATTTCGCTCAGACCGATGGCCGTTTCCGAAATCATTTTCGATGTTGAGCCATAGCCCGGGTCCTTGTCGCCTTTCACGCTGAGCCGTGCGGTCCGGCCATCGGGATATTCGGCGACGAACAGGACATCGTAATACCCGTTTTCGCGCTCTTCCTTTGTCGGACCTTCGCCGGGTTTCGGATCATCGGGTGTGCCGATCATCGGGGTCTTGGCCACATATTCCGCCGCCTGCTGTCCTGCATCGCCGGGGCCGGTCAGTATCATTTCGTCATAGACAAAGTCGGTGCCATAAAGGTGACCCAACAAGGCGTTTGTCCGGTGCACATTCTTGGTATTGATAGGAGCCATTACGAAGTTTGTCGCCCAACTCCCTAAACTTTCATCATATTCGGGTTTATTTCCGGCCGGCTGCGCCGGGCCTTCAAAGCCACCGGCAAGACTGAACGGGTTGGTAAGATAGCCGATGACGGCTGGGTCTTTGGCCGCTGCCGCCATGGTCGCTTTCAAACTGGCCGCTGTCCCGCCGGAGAATTTTCCGGCCATGGCGCGCACACGTCCTTTGATGCGGGGGGCAGGGGCACCGAATTTTTCGATACAGTGCTTTTGCAGCATCAAGACGCCCAGATCGAACGGGATCGAGTCAAAGCCCGCCGAAAAGCAGATGCGCGCACCAGAGGCTTTGGCCGCTGCGTCATGCGCGTCAATCTTCTGCCGCATCCATGCCGGTTCACCGCACAGGTCGGTATAGTCGGTTCCGTTGGCGACACAGGCAGAAACCAGTTCATTGCCGTACAACTGATAGGGTCCAACCGTCGTCAGAATGACATTGGCCCGCTTTGCCATCGCATCGAGCGTGGCGGGGTCGGACGCATCGGCAACCACCAAAGGCGTATCGGCAGGTGCGCCGATCAGATCGCGCACTTCGGCTAGCTTGTCCGCACTGCGCCCGGCCATGGCCCATTTGAGGCCAGTCTTTCCGATCAGATATTCGGCAACGAGCCGGCCGGTATATCCGGTGGCGCCATAGACGATGATGTCAAATTCGCGGTTCTTTGGCATGGGCATTCCTCTCATTTTACGCACCGGCAGCTTGGCTGCGCCGGGCTTTTATAATTTGGGCAGTGTTACTCCGCGTTGGCCCATATATTTGCCAGCGCGGTCTGCATAACTTGTCTCGCATGGTTGTTCGCCCTTTAGAAATAGGAACTGGCACGCACCTTCATTGGCGTAGATTTTGGCAGGCAAGGGTGTCGTGTTGGAAAATTCCAGCGTAACATGGCCTTCCCAGCCCGGTTCCAGCGGCGTTACGTTCACAATGATACCGCACCGCGCATAGGTGCTTTTGCCAAGGCAGATCACCAGCACATCGCGTGGGACGCGGAAATATTCGACGGTGCGGGCAAGGGCAAAGCTGTTAGGCGGTATGATGCAGACATCGGTTTTGCGGTCGACGAAGCTTTTGGGATCGAATTCCTTGGGATCAACGATCGAGCTGTCGACATTGGTGAAAATCTTGAACTCATCGGCAACCCGCGCGTCATAGCCGTAAGAGGACAAGCCGTAGCTAATGCATCCGTCGCGCCGTTGGGCCTCGACGAAGGGTTCAATCATACCATTGGCCTTGGCCTGTTCGCGTATCCAGATGTCGGAAAGAATGGACATATATTCCCTCTATTTCAGATTTGCCGGTCCGAACCCATGCGGCAACAGTTCGGACAGATAATAGGTATCGTAACCGCTGGCATGCGCGCAATGGACAGGAATATCGCGCTCGGTGAGGTCTGCAACCTCTTTGATGATCTGACGGCATCGTCCGCATGGCGTGATGGCCTCGACATTGGCGGCGACGAGTCCGGCGGGGCCACCCGCAACGGCTATGGCAACGATCTTCCGCAAGGTTCCGTCGCTATTCGCCTTCGCTATCGCGACCGTTTCGGCGCACAAGGTCATGCCATAGCTCGCATTTTCAAAGTTCGCGCCGCTGACAATCTGCCCGTCATCCAGCAACAACGCCGCACCCACGTGAAAGTTGGAATAAGGTGCATAGGCATTGGCCGACGCGGCGATTGCCGCATTCACAAGCTCCTGGCTCATTTGCGCACCACCGCCCAGCGGACGGGGCCGTCGATCCCATCGACTCGGCGCACCGAATTGGCGGTCCACATCACCCATGGTCGCGCCGAATAATCGGGCAACAACCAGTTTCTTTCCAGCCACACGGTGCGGTCAATTGCACTGCTCACCTGATACTCCTTTTCGAATTCGGGTGTCAGTAACAGGATCGCGGGCGAACCGCTATGCGCCTCAATCAAATTCAGAAAGGTTGCGAGTTCCGAAAGGATCAACGCGCGGTTGGGGCGGCTGGTGCAGCTTTCGGTAAAGTCGAGCTGTACCGCAGGTGGCAGCGCAGCGGGATCGCGCGGTACGGATGTAATGAACAGCATCGCCTGATCGGATGCGAGGCGGCAAATGTCGAAATGGTGGAGCGCGCCGTAGCGGATTCCCGCCTGCTTCACGCCTTCCAGATTTGCCTCGAACTGGTTGTCGCGGTTATGCGCGCCTTCGACTGCGGTCAGATATGCAAAATCGACGCCCGTCGCACCCAGCCGCGACCAGACCGGTTTGCCATTGGCAGAGGTAACGACGATTCCCTGAACCGGATATTCGTCGCGCGCAGGTGTCCATCCCGTGACAAAATACCACATGGCAAGAGCACCCATAAGCACCACCGCCACGATCGACCCCCATCGAATATAGCGGCTCTTAGCACCAAACATGCGACTGATTTTCCCTTTCCGAATCACGCCCTGCAATGCCGCCGACCATGCGCCGAGTCGAGGATTGATTGGAAAGCGGGTGCGGTAGGCCGATGCTTTTACGGGCGTTTACGCCGGAGTGCCGTGATTTAAATTCCCGTCACCCTGAACTTGTTTCAGGGTCTTAGTTCTTCCGCGTCGAAATTAAGACCCTGAAACAAGTTCAGGGTGACGGCCCAGCTATGGTGCTCATGTTATGAAGCCGGAGAAGCCAGAAAAGCGCGACTTCACCCCTTGATGTGCAGCACGCAAATCAGGGTGAACAAGCGGCGGGCCGTGGCAAAGTCGACCTCGACCTTTCCTTCCAGCCGCTCCATCAAAATCTCGGCAGCTTCGTTGTGGATACCGCGCCGGGCCATGTCGATGGTTTCGATTTCGGACGCGCTCGCTTTGCGGATCGCCTGATAATAGCTGTCGCAAATGGCAAAATAATCTTTCACTACGCGGCGGAAACGTCCGAGCCCGAGGATCAGGATTTCAAACGGGCTACCGTCTTCGCGGCGGATGTCCCAGATCAGCCGTCCTTCCTCAACACTTAGATGCAGTTGATAAGGACCGGCATAGCCGTCGCCAAAATCGCGTAACGGTTTAAAGACATTATCCTCGATCAGGTCGAAGATCGCGACGCGGCGTTCTTGCTCGATATCGGCATTGCGCCGCAGGATGGTCGCTTCGTCCAACTCGACTTTGATGATGCGCGCGTCGCTCATGTTGCTGTGTTAGCTTGAGATAATTTTGGGGCAAGTGAATCCTCTTGGGGACGGGTGAATAAGAAGGATCGTGGTTGTCCACAGCCCTGTCCCCGATTCTATTTTTCGCAGGGCTTGCGCCGCCGTTCATGCTAAAGGATAGGGCGTCATGGCCGAACCGATTAGACTTGCTGCTGTTAACGAAGCTGAACCCCAACGCTTGCCCCGCAACATCGAAGCGGAGGCTGCTTTTCTGGGCGCCATTCTGATCGATAACCGCGTTATCGAAGATGTGTCGATCAAGCTGCAGCCCGACCATTTCTTCGAACCGTTGCACGGCCGGATCTATGAGCAGGTTTTGCGCCTGATCGACCGGAACATGCTGGTTACGCCCGTCACGCTGAAGCCCTTTTTCGAGGCCGATGAGGCAATGAAGGAATTGGGTGGTCCCGGCTATCTGATCAAGCTGACCGCCGATGGAGCGGGTTTGATCGGCGCGCGGGACTTTGCGCAGCAGATTTACGATCTTGCATTGTTGCGGGAACTTGTGACCGTCGGACGCACGCTTGTCGACAATGCTCTCGACACCAGCGAAAGCGTCGATCCCAAAGGCCAGATTGAGGCCGCGGAAAGCGCGCTGTACAAAGTTGCCGAGGGCGAAGGCGAAACAGGCTCGATGAAGAGCTTTCTGGCTGCATCGACCGAAGCCATCAAGAATGTGGAAAAGGCGTTGCAGTCCGGGGGGCATCTTTCGGGTGTGACCACCGGCCTCGACAGCATCAACGCCAAGTGTGGCGGCCTGCACAATAGTGACCTTGTGATTCTCGCCGGACGTCCGGGCATGGGGAAGACCTCGCTGGCGACCAACATCGCGTTCAACGCCGCGCGCCGCTGGATCCGGGAACGCGAAGACGGGATTGAAGAGGCCAAGGGGGCAGGGGCCAAGGTTGCCTTTTTCAGTCTTGAAATGTCCGCCGACCAGCTGGCGACGCGTATATTGGCCGAACAATCGGGCATCAGTTCCGAATTGCTGCGCATGGGTAAGATTTCGCGGGAAGATTTCCGTGAGCTGTCGCGCGCCAGCCGGGAACTGCAGGAATTGCCGCTCTTCATCGACGATACGCCTGCCCTGACCATCGCGGCGCTGCGCACCCGTGCGCGCCGGTTGCAACGGCGTCATGGCATTGGCTTGATCATCGTCGACTATCTGCAGCTCTTGCAGGGGTCGAGCCGCGCGAACGACAACCGCGTCAACGAAATTTCGGAAATCAGCCGCGGTTTGAAGACACTTGCCAAGGAACTCGGCGTTCCGGTGATTGCGCTTTCACAGCTCAGCCGTGCCGTCGAACAGCGCGACGACAAACGTCCCCAACTGTCCGACTTGCGTGAATCGGGTTCAATCGAGCAGGACGCCGATATGGTCTGGTTCGTTTTCCGTGAGGATTATTACGAAGCGGCCAAGCAACCCGACCCCGCCAACGAAGCCGCGCACGAAGCCTGGCGCGAGAAGATGGAGCGGATTTTCGGCGTTGCGGAGCTTATCGTTGCCAAGCAGCGTCACGGCTCGACCGGGCGTGTGCGCATGAAGTTCGAGGCGAAGATCACGCGCTTCAGCGATCTTGCCGACGACCAATATGCCGATGCGGGTTATGATTAAGTGAGTATCCCTCTCCCAATGGGAGAGGGGGTTCAGGCAAACCGCGCCGACAAGATATAGTTGAGCGCCTTATTGTCGCTGAGGTGCAGACCGCTCAGCGGTGAAAAGGCGATTCCGCGCATTTCCACTGTTTCCAGCCCGGCATCGTGCAGCAGCGTGGTCAGTTCTTCGGGCGTCAGGAACTGGTCCCAATCATGCGTGCCGCGCGGGACTTGTCCCAGACGTTCTGCGGCCTCCACCAGAAACAGGCGCGATGCCGCCGTGCGGTTGGGGGTCGACAGCAGGAGCAGGCCATCGGGTTTCAGATGGCGCGCGAGTTCGGCAATGAAGGCGGCGGGATCGGTGACATGTTCGATAACCTCCATCGAGGTAACGACATCGAAGGCGCCCAAGCCTTGCGCAGCAATTTCGCCCGCGCGATAGTCGATCGTCAGTCCAGACAGCGCCGCATGGGCTTTGGCGGCCTCGACATTTTCAGGTGCGGCGTCGACGCCGGTTACGGCCGCGCCCATGCGGGCCAGCGGTTCGCACAGCAGACCCGCGCCGCACCCAACGTCCAGCGCGCTCTTGCCCGCCAGCGGTGTCCGTGACTTCCCATCGCCGCCGAAATGGGCATCGATCGCATTGCGGATAAAGCCCAGCCGCACCGGGTTCAGCTTGTGCAGCATCGCCGAACTGCCCTTCGGGTCCCACCAGTCTGCGGCGAGTGCGCCGAAATGTGCCGCTTCGGCGGCGTTTATTGTCGTTGCGGTGCTTGCCTTTGTCATATCCTGTCCCTATCAGGGCGCCCGATTGTAATATAGCGACTTTGTAAGGTTTTCATGGCGCGCATTGTAATGAAATTTGGCGGCACGTCTATGGCCGGAACCGAACGTATCCGCCGCGTTGCCCAGCTCGTCAAGCGACAAGCCGAACGCGGGGACGAGGTGGCCGTGGTTGTCTCGGCGATGGCCGGCGACACCGACCGGCTCGTGAATTTCTGCCGCGAAGCCAATGCGCTTTATGATCCGGCCGAATATGATGTGGTCGTAGCGGCTGGTGAGCAGATTACTTCTGGCCTGTTAGCGATCACGTTGCAGGCCTTGGGCTGCAATGCGCGAAGCTGGCTTGGCTGGCAGATGCCCATCCACACCGATGATGCCCATGCCAAGGCGCGGATCGGCTCGATCGACACCGATGAATTGCTGGCGTCGATGGGCACCGGCTGCATCGCCGTCATTCCCGGTTTTCAGGGGCTGACCGACGACAATCGTGTCACCACGTTGGGACGCGGCGGGTCGGATACGTCGGCCGTCGCGGTTGCCGCCGCGGTCAAGGCGGACCGGTGCGATATCTACACCGACGTCGACGGCGTCTACACCACCGACCCCCGTATCGTCGCCCGCGCGCGC
This sequence comes from Sphingopyxis sp., assembly GCA_013823985.1. Lineage (GTDB taxonomy): Bacteria > Pseudomonadota > Alphaproteobacteria > Sphingomonadales > Sphingomonadaceae > Sphingorhabdus_B. The sequence goes on along the minus strand of PNNB01000057.1, from coordinate 36,444 downwards.
AAGTTGAAAGCGGTGACGTACGAAGAAATGCTCGAACTGGCTTCGGTCGGGTCGAAGGTTTTGCAAACCCGTTCGGTCGGGCTGGCGATGAAAGAAGGGGTGCGCGTGCAGGTGCTGTCCTCCTTCATCGACGAAAACGCCCCCGACGCAGACAGCATCCCCGGCACGATGATCGTGACCGACGAAGAATTGGAGAATGCCCAAGTGGAACGCCAGCTGATCACCGGCATCGCTGCCGACAAGAATGAAGCGAAAATAACCCTGACCCGCGTGCCCGACCGCCCTGGCGCCGTGGCGCATATCTTTGCGCCACTTGCCGACGCGAACATCAACGTGGACATGATCATCCAGAATGTCGGCCGCGACAAGGGCGAGACCGACGTGACCTTCACCTGCCCGCAGGCGGACCTTGCGCGCTGCACCGACATATTGGAAAACCAGCGCGACGCCATCGGCTACAACCGCCTGATCCCTGATACGAAGGTCGCCAAGATCTCGGTCGTCGGCGTCGGCATGAAGAGCCACGCGGGCGTCGCCTCCACCATGTTCAGCAGCCTTGCCGACCGCAAGATCAACATTCAGGCGATCTCGACCTCGGAAATCAAGGTTTCCGTGCTGATCGACGAGGACGAGACCGAACTCGCCGTGCGTGTGTTGCACACGGCTTACGGGCTGGATGCGGAATAACGACTTCATCATTTGAAAAATGCCCCGCGTCCGAGTAGGCGGGTCGGGCTGGAGGTTGTCTCCGGCGCAAGCTATTCATTCCTCCGCCATCTGCGCGGGAGGATGACGGAGATACCATGACCAAACTCGCCCACCTCATGCAACGCGGTACCGAATTTTTGGGGTGCGAGGTAGCGATCATGTGTGGTGCCATGTCGTGGGTCAGCGAGCGGAATCTGGTGTCGGCCATTTCCAACGCGGGTGGTTTCGGGGTGATAGCCTGCGGGGCGATGACGCCGGACCTGCTGGATGCGGAAATCGCTGCGACCAAGGCGCTGACATCCAAGCCTTTTGGCGTGAACCTGATTACCATGCACCCCCAGATTATGGATTTGATCGCCATATGCGCCAAGCATGGCGTGACCCATGTGGTGCTCGCCGGCGGTCTGCCGCCCAAGGGCAGTATCGAGGCGATCAAGGAATTCGGTGCCAAGGTCATGTGCTTCGCACCCGCCCTGACGCTCGCCAAGAAATTCGCGCGCTCCGGCGTTGATGCCCTGATTATCGAAGGTAGCGAAGCGGGCGGCCATATCGGGCCGGTCGCGACGTCGGTGCTGGCGCAAGAAATCCTGCCCGAGCTGGGCGAACAATTGCCGATCTTTGTGGCCGGCGGCATTGCGCGCGGCGGCCTGATCGCAAGCTATCTGGAAATGGGTGCGGCGGGCGTGCAGTTGGGCACGCGCTTCGTTTGCGCGCATGAAAGCATTGCCCACCCCAATTTCAAGGCTGCCTTCCTGCGCGCCAATGCACGTGATGCGGTGGCGAGTGTACAGATCGACCCGCGCCTGCCGGTCATTCCGGTCCGTGCGCTGAAGAACAAGGGCACCGAAGAGTTTACGCGCAAACAGGTCGAGGTCGCCGCCAAGCTTGACGCAGGCGAGATCGATATGGAGGCTGCGCAGCTTGAAATCGAACGCTATTGGGCAGGGGCTCTCCGCCGCGCTGTCATCGACGGGGACGTCGAATATGGTTCGGTCATGGCCGGGCAGTCGGTCGGGATGGTCCATGTCGAGCGGCCCGTGGTGGATATCATCGCGAAGCTGGTGGCAGAGGCCGAAGAAGCGCTGGCGAGATAAGGCCTCTTCAGCCGTCTTCATCACGGGCATTAAACCGTCTTGCCAACACAACACAGCCTGCGCATAGCTGCGACATGACCGACGACTCTTCCCCTGATCTTATTGCTCTGAACCCCGCCTATGTGACCACCACACGTATCGCATCGGCCTTGGGTTATTTGCCTTTCCTGATCGGGGCAGGCGCCCTGGAGGTCGCACAATTACTACCACCCGGCAGCTTTTTCGTTCCCGTGTTCCTGCTCTATTTGTTCATGGCGTTTGTCGTTCCAAAACGAAGATATAGCCATTGGGGCTATGATATGGGCAGTGACCGGTTACGGATCGTTCGCGGCTATATGTTTTACCGCGATACCGTCGTGCCTTTCGGGCGTATCCAGCACATCGATGTCGAACAAGGACCAATTGACCGCCGTTATGACCTTGCGACATTGACCGTGCACACGGCCGGCAACCACAACAGCACGGTGACGTTGCCCGGTTTGTTCCACGCCGATGCCTTGGCCATGCGGGAGGCCATTCGCGCTGCAATTCGGGCAGACACGATTTGACCGATCCCGACTCCCAAGACACGAATGTCGAGAAAGGCGGGGATGAAGGAATAAAGCTCCACGTCCTCGGCCTGTTCGTCGGTTTCGTCACCGGATTGCCGCAACTCATTTTTCCAATTTTTGCCGCCTTTTTCGGCACGAGGGGAAGTGACAACCCGCTGATTTCCATTGCCGCCGTCAGCGCGATTCTCCTGTTCAGCCTCTTTTTTCGCTGGCTGTCGTGGATGCGGTTTCGCTACCATATTGGCGAGCATGATATTCGCATCGAAAGCGGAATTGTCAGCCGAAACGCACGCTCTATTCCGTTCGAGCGGATTCAGGACGTCAGCATCGAACAAAAGCCCTTGGCGCGCCTTTTTGCGCTCGGGGAAGTCAAATTCGAAACCGGCGGTGGTGACGGGGATGACGCGAAGCTCAGCTTTGTAAGCGTAGAAGAAGCCAACCGCCTGCGGGAATTGGTGAAAGCCCACAAGAGCGGACAAGTCAGCGTCAGTCATGTGGAATCTGCTGTCCCGGACACTGATGCACCTCCCATATTCGCGATGGATGGAAAACGCGTTTTCATATTTGGTCTTTATTCCTTCTCGCTCGTTATTTTTGCCGTGCTCGGCGGTTTGGCGCAGCAATTTGATTTTCTATTGCCCTTTGAAATCTGGGATTTCCGGCATTGGATAGGCATGGCGGAAGAGCGCGGGGTCACCGTCGAAAATCTGAACGGCATCGGCTGGACGGCGCAGATCATATTGGCGGTTGGTGCGCTTGGGGCCCTTATATTCGTCGGCTTTGCCACAGGTATCATCCGCACCATGCTTCGGGAATATGGGTTCCGGCTGGAACGCACGGCCAAGGGTTTCCGGCGCCGTCGCGGCCTTCTGACCTTGACCGATGCCGTAATGCCCGCGCATCGGGTGCAGGCGGCCGTTGTGCAGACCGGCCCAATCCGCAAGCGCCGTGGGTGGCATAGCCTGAAATTTGTCAGTCTGGCGCAAGACAGCAAGGACGAAGCCAATTTCGTCGCCGCACCCTTTGCGACGCTCGCGGAAATATGGCCGATTGCCCATGCCGCCTTGATACAGGAGCCGGACGCTGCAGTGCGATTCCGTCCGGGTATCGCAAAATGGTGGCTGATCCGCTTCGTCGCTCTGGTCCCTTTAGTTATCGTCGCAATTTGGGCGACGATGTTTTTTGCAGGGGCACCTTTCCAGCAGGCGGGACTGATTTTGTTTGCCCCGATTGTCTTCGGATTTTTCTGGTGGCTTGAATGGCGTTGTTACGGGGATTTCGTCGACGGTAAGCAGATTTATGTCCGGGAGGGCTGGTGGCGGCAAAGTCTTTCGATTGCACCTCAGGTCAAGGTGCAGACGGTCGAAATTTATCAAGGCCCGATTGCGCGGAGGCAAGGGCTCGCCTCTGTCAATTTCGGTATTTCTGGCGGGTCTTTGGAAATGATCGCGCTGCCGTTGGAAACAGCGCGGGCGATCCGTGATGCGGTCATGGAGCAGGTGGCGGGCGTGGATTATGCCTTGGTTGCCGGTGAAGCACGCCACGGCACTATCGCATAAGCTTTATCCGCTGCGGCGCTTGGACGCCTCAGTCGATTGCCTGAATAACCTGTTCCTCGATCACGCTGCCGTCATCTTTTCGCAACGACATCTTTACGGTCTTGGCGCTCCAGTCGATATCGATCTGGCCAAAATTGGGTATGCCCCACAGACCACCGGTTCGGCGCGGATCCGGCTCCCGCTCGCCGCCGTCGCCTTTGCCAAAGGCAAAGTTGAGCGAACTGGACGTGAAATCCCACAGCGGTTTTGAAAGGCCCGGAAGTTGGGTTTTATAAAATGCTCCTGAATGGCGGTCGCCCGTCAGGAAGATCGCGTTGTCGACCTTTTTGTCTGCCAGCAAAGCGTAGAGACGATCCCGCTCTTTGGGAAAATTGGTCCAGCCTTCGAAATTATGCGCGTCGGTAATGACCTGGGTCGACGAAATGATGAAGCGAAGTTCCGCCGGTTTGGAAAGCTCCTGCGCAAGCCAATCCCATTGAGCATTGCCCAATATCGACGCCTTGGGATCCATATTCGGAATATACCAGCCCAGCGCCGGACCGGGATCGCGATAGGGCATGACGGCAAGGTCCGACCGGAAAAAGCGCGAGTCCAATATGATGAACTGAACACGCCTGCCTTCCGGGCCGACGATGCGGCTTTCATAGACGCCCGGACGGGCCTTTACCTCATCACTGCTGCTCCAATAGTTTTCATAGATCTTCTCTGCCCATTCTTTGAAGGCAAAGGCACCGCCCGCGTCATTTGCGCCATAATCATGGTCGTCCCATGTGGTCATCATGGGAACGCTGCGGCGGAAGCGGTCAAATTCGACGCGGCTGCTGAGCTTGCGGTAACTTGCGGTCAATGTGGGAATGTCCGCACCGTTGGTTGGCCGCGTATCTCCATAGACATTGTCGCCGATCAGCAAAAATGCCTGCGGCTTTTGTGCCGCAATGACATCCCAGAATTTCATATCGCGGTTTTCGTTAACGCACGACCCGAAGGCGAAGCGCGTAATAATGCTGTTCGAGGATAGCGCCGGACTGGCCGGGGCTTTGGGAAGCTTCGTCGTCAGGCTGGCATAATATGGCCGCAGTGCCTCCTGCGCGCTTTGTGGCGCAGCGGCGGTTGACGCGGCTGAGGTGTCACCGACATGGATGGCGCAACCCGACAGCAACAGGATGGCAAGAGGAAGGACGCGTTTCATGGGGCAGTCTTACCTTTTATCAAAAGCTGGATTGCCCCTTCCTCGTCCGAGAAAAGCTTCGCGTCAATGCCGTATACCGCAGCGAGATTGGATGACGTCAAGACGTCGGCAACGGAACCTTGGGCAAAGACCTTGCCTTTGTGCAGCAACACGACATGGTCCGCAAAGCGCACCGCGTGATGGAGGTCGTGCAGCACTGCGACGACGCCCTTACCGCTGCTGGCTTGATCGCGCAAAAGATGGAGCATATCGATCTGGTAACCCGGATCGAGATTGGCGAGTGGTTCGTCGGCCAATACCCACTGTGGTTCCCCTGCCAGAACCCGCGCCATCAACACGCGCGCCCGTTCCCCGCCCGAAAGCTCTGTCACCAACCGGTCTGCAAAAGACCCCGTGCCGGTCGCAATAAGGGCCGTTTCGATGGCTTTTTGGTCTTCGGCAGTCAGGCCAAATCCCTTGCGATGGGCATAGCGTCCGAGCGCGACAAGAGCACGTGCGGTAATGGCCCAGTGGGTTTGGGCCCCTTGGGGAAGAAGGCCAAGCATCTTGGCGCGCGCGGCGTCGGACAAGGCAAGGATCGGGTCGCTTCCCAGATTCACCCATCCGGAACGCGGCTTTAGCAGACCGGCAAGGCAACCGAGCAATGTCGACTTACCGGCGCCATTGGGGCCCAAAATGACGCTGAATTGTCCGGGATGCAGGCGTGCTGAAACATCCTCCAGTGCGGGATGGGTATCATGGGCGAAGTATAGGTTGTCGCATTGCAGAATCATGCTGCGCGCCCCCTTTGCTTCCACAGGAGCATGAAGAAAAATGGCGCACCCAGAACCGCCATGGCGATGCCCAGGCGTATTTCTGTTGGCCCGGGTGTGAGGCGGACCAAGCTGTCCGCGACGAGCGTCAGTATCGCCCCGCCAAGTGCGGAAGGGAGCAATATGGAGGACGGCTGCTCCCCCATGATGCCGCGTATCAAGTGCGGCACAATAAGCCCCACAAATCCCACGACGCCCGATACGGCGACCGAAGCCCCGACGGACAAACCAACACCGACCACTATCACCCATCGTAACTGCGTGAGATTGACGCCAATGCTGCGTGCCCCGTCTTCACCCAGTGTCAGCCCATCCAGCGCCCGACCCATCGTCAGCAGGAGCGCCGCACCGATGGCCATCAGCGGCAACGCCTTGATAACATCTTCCATCAGCCGGTCCGTTAATGCCCCCATCAGCCAGTTGATTATCTCGCTGGCCGCAAAAGGGTTGGGCGCTATGCTGATGAGAAAGGCCGTGAGCGATCCTGCCAGTGTCGACAACACCATTCCGCCAAGGATGAACCCCAATGGCCCGCCGCCACGTGCGAGCGTCAACAGCAGCAGGATGCTCACGCCCGCCCCCAGCATGGCGCAGCTAAACAAGCCAAGAGGCAATGTGTTAAGGCCTAGGAATATGGCCGTCACTCCGCCCAGTGCGGCACTGGACGAAACACCAAGGACGGTAGGATCGGCAAGTGGATTGCGTAAATAGCCCTGCAACACCGCCCCGGAAAGGCCGAGAACGGCCCCTATGCCCAGACCAAGCAGCGCGCGGGGCAGGCGCAGTTCGAGGAAAATCCAGCCATCGGGGGCATTGGACAGCCATGCCGCAGGCCAGATCCAAACTTTACCCGCCATTAGCGAAAGTAGAAATGCTGCACCTGTCAGAAACAGCAAAAGCGGCGTCATCCAGCGCGCGGTCATGGGGCGACCTTTCGCGCATCTTTGAAAATCTGTGCAACCTTGATGACGGTTGGTCCCCCACAAAACAGAAGCTGGTCGCGAAATGGTACGATCCGGGTCTTGCCGCCCAGATGTTTCAGCAATTTCTGGCGTGATGCAAGCTCCCGGTCTGTATCGCCTTGCGGCGTGACGGGCATGAAGATTACCTGCGGCGGATTACGGATCAGACTTTCCAGTGGAAGCACACCCCAGGATTGCAGGCCGAAGGAGGCGCTGGCGTTGCGGAACCCATGTCGGCGCAGCAGTTCGTCCTGCAACGTCCCGGTCCCTGCGACAAAACCGCCATTTTGCCAGATGATCGCCGAAGGTGCTTTGCCGTGCGGTACGGACGTTTGCGTCTCGCTTTGCGTTGCCAGCATGCGCGCGACCAGAGCCTCGCCTGCTGCGACCCTGCCTATGGCCTTTGCAATATGCCGGACTTGCGCGATGTCCTCGTCCAAGGTTGCCGCAACGCCGACGGCGACGACCTTGATCCCGGCCTTCGCCAAGGCTGCGTTGGTGCCGGTCGACGCGAGATTGCCCGTCAGGACCAGCCGGGGCTTGGCCGCCAATATGTCTTCCGCCCCTGTCCCAAGCGCGGGATATTGGCGTGACCAGGCAAGCGGGGCCGAGGCGCTGTCGGCGTCATGCGAATAGACGCTAACCGCCGCCACCTGTCCGGGAGCGGCGATTTCGGCGAGGATGGCGTCAATGCACGGATTGTTGGAGACAATCCCGCCCGGCGCAATGGCAGGCTGGCCGCTGCACCCGCCCAGAAGCAGAAAAAGCGGCCAGTGCCATTTCATCAGAATGTCGCCCGGACGCCGACATGGGCGTTGCGGCCATAGCTGTTATAGCCTGCCACCTGCACATAATCGGTGTCGAAGACATTCTCGACCCGGCCGTACAACTCAAACCGGTCGCTGACCGGAAACGCTGCGCGCAAATGGACGAGGCTGTATCCATCCAGACGAACGGTGTTTGCCGCATTGTCGAAGCTGTCGCCGGCAAACAATAAGGTCGCGCCCAGCTTCAGGCGCCATGCTGTTTGCCAATCTACGGTCAAGCTTCCCACATGTTGCGGACGAAGGGCAAGGCGGTTGCCGAAATTCGCGCCCGCCGAACGGTTGATTGCGTTGGTCAGGGTGTAATTGGCTTGCACATTGAGTCGGTCGGTAGGCTGCAACGCAAAGCCCAGTTCAACGCCTTCGCTATTTACCCGTTCAATATTCTCTGACTGGAAAGTCGTGAACGAAAAAGCGATCAGGTCGTTGCTCTTGCGGTTGAAATAGGTGGCAGTGACCTGGGCCTTGCCCTTCAGAAAGCGGTGCTCCACGCCAATGTCGAAGTTGCGCGCCGTTTCGGGCTTCAAATTAGGATTGCCAAAGGGCGGCTGGCCCTCTGATAGCGTTGGTGCGCGGAACCCTTCGCCATAGGTTGCCCGCACGACGGTGTTTCCGTCATCGGGGGTATAGGCGATGTTCCCGCCCAAGGTGGTCTGGCCGCCATAGTCGCTATAATGGTCATGGCGGACCCCGCCGGTCACGGTCAGTCCCTTGATCGGTCGAAGGATGACTTGGCCAAAGCCGCTCGTGACCTGATTGCGCGCGCGGTCGGCAGGCGCGCCTTCGAAGGATGTGCTGGCGAACGTCCGCTCATGTTCCGCACCAAAAACGAGCGTTGCCGCGTCGGCGATATCGAAGGACCCGTGATATTCGAACCGATCAATCGTGCCCTTCACGTCAAAATTGTTGAAGCTGAAGACGACCGGATCGGTGCCGATGCGGGTGATATCGGTGCGGGCATAGGAAAGCCGGTTACGCAAACGACCGTCGGCCAGATCAAACAACGCACCTACATATCCCACAAACTGACGGTTGCGCGACACCGGCAAGGCATTTGCCCCTGCGCCAAAGGGCGAGTCATATTCGATGATCCCCCGGTTGTAATAGCCCCGGAAATCCAGCGCGATATTCTCGGCCAGATTGACCTTTAACCGGCCATTTGCCGACCAGTTTTCAAAGCCATCCTTTTCGGTACCGCCCGCCAGAGCCGATATTCCGTCCGTGCGGTAATAGGCACCGCCGAAGCTCCCTTCGACGATCCCGCTCGTCCCCGACAGATTGGCGGATGCACGAAGGCTGTCCGCATAGCCATATTCCAGCCCGGCGCGCGCCACCAAATCTTCCGTCGGGGTCACGCTCTGTACATTGATAACCCCGCCGATCGCCTGACTGCCCCAGATGATGGAATTCGGTCCCCGCAGCACTTCAACCCGTCCGATATTGCCGGTCAGGAGAGCGCCAAAGTCGAACGCCGCATTGGGGCCGGACGGATCGTTGATACGTACCCCGTCGATTAACACCAGCGTCTGCGAACTGTTGCCGCCGCGGATGAATGTGCTGCTCTGGCTGCCCACCGGGCCGCGGGTCGCGACCGCGATGCCGGGTAATGTCCGGAGCGCGTCGCTGATGCTGACTGACTGCAATTCGGCAAGCCGCTCTTCATCCAGTACCGATATAGCTTGTCCGGTTTCGGAGCGTGGTTGCTCAAAACCGCTTGCTGTGACGACAATGTCGTCCTCCGCAAAGGCGGAAACAGGCAACAGCGCCAGTGCTGCTGCCGAAAATTTTAGCAATGTCATATAGTTATATCCTTCACATGACGTCCAAACAAATGTCGTCACGCGGAGGAAAACCCCGATTGCGCCAGTGTCCCGCAAGCACAAAGGACAGACCGCAAACAGGCAGGTCTCCTGGCTCCCGGGTCACAATTTAAACCCCGCCTTCCCAGTTTCCCAGTGGCATAAGGGGCCAAACTCGCCGGTTACAGTTGCGGGAACAGCGCCGGATTTCCGCCGGCTTCCCTATTATCCTTGCTTTCACAAAGACCTGTTGCGTGGGCAGGCTATTACGTCGATTACGTCCCTAATGCAATGCTGCGCGACCACAGATTAGCCGAGGAGCCATCCACAATGACTTTAACCAACCTGCTTGTTCCCACTTATAGCCCGATGCTGAGGACGCTGGTCGGCTGGCTGGCGAAAGCCGAGGCGCAGATGCCCGACAAAGCGGAGGGCATGCTGCTGGCCCGTCTTGCCCCCGACATGTTTCCGCTGTCCACGCAAATCCGCTTTGCGTGCTTGCAGGCGCAGGAAGCCGTGTACCGGCTTCGGGGCGAGGCATTTCCGGTTTCGTTCGAGGAACTGGTAAACGAAGGCCGAAACGCGGCCGACCATCCCGGCACGATTGCCGGAGCAAAGTCGCGGATCGAAGAGACCCTGAATTTACTCAATTTGCTGGCGCCGGATGCGCTGGACGGAGATGACGACCGGCCAGTCGCGCATGAAATCCCCAATGGCATGATCTTCGACCTGACAGCAGCGCAATATGCCCGCGATTGGGCTTTGCCCCAATTCTACTTTCACCTCATGGCAGCTTATGCGATTTTGCGCAGTGCGGGCGTTGCTCTCGGCAAGGCCGACTATATCCCGCACATGTTCCCGTTCATCCGTCCCGGGACGATGCCGACGGGCTAACCGCCCGCCACAGACATATTTGAGGTCTAGTGCCTGGTCTTACCGGGCCTCTGCATACCCCAGAATTGGGGGCCTTCAGGCACCTGCCACATATGCTTCACCTGAAATCCGAAGCTTTGGTAAAGCGCGACATTATGTTCGTCGGCGGTTTCGAGATAGGCAGGCAGGCCGTCTTCATCGGCGCGTTCAAGACCTGCCCGGATTGCAGCGCCGCCGAAGCCCTTGCCCTGATGCGCTGGATCACAGCCGGCATAATGCAGATACCATACAGGCTCTTTGGGAAGATGTTTCTCAATGAGGTCGGCCACTTCCAGCCCCCGAAAAATCGAAAAGCGCAAGCGCTGAATAAAGGGAATGATCAGACGGGCGCGATCCCATAGGCTATCATGAGCCTGTCCCGGGCCACGCCATAACGTAACCGCTTCAATCCCGTCCGTGCCGAATACCGCGCCCTTGCGATGTTCATCCTGCAAGAACAGGTGAAATGCACCCGCCAGCCGTTCGGCGCGCAGCTTCGGATCGGGGATGACATAGCTCCAACCTGTCTCCGTCTGGAAAGCGCGCGCCAATGTCTCCGCGATTTCCAGATTGTCGGTCGGGGCAAGAAGCCTCGCTCTGCTGTTGCTCAAGCCTTTGCCTGCGTCAAAATGGGTAGATTACGGACACGCTTTCCGGTGGCGGCGAAGAGCGCATTGGCAAGCGCCGGCGCTGCCGGTGGCACGCCGGGTTCACCGATTCCGCCCATATAGGCCCCACTGTTGATGAAGTGGATGTCGTGCACCAACGGCGCATCGGCAAGCTTCAGCAAGGGGTAATCGGAAAAATTGCTCTGCTGCACAGCGCCTTTTTCCAGCGTAACGGCTTCACCGATGGCCGATGACAGTCCCATGATCGTCCCGCCTTCGATCTGCGCTTTTGCGGCGTCCGGATTGACGATGCTGCCTGCGTCGACGACGGTCGTGATCTTGTGCACTTTGGGCATGCCGTCTTCCTTGACCGAGGCTTCGATCACATGGGCGACGATGGTCTTGAAGCTTTCGACAATCGCCACTCCGCGACCAACGCCCTCTGGCAGAGGCGCTTTCCAATTTGCGAGGCGCGCGCACTCGTCGAGTACACGCAAATGACGGGAGTCCGCCTTCAAATGGTTCCGGCGAAATTCGACAGGGTCTACCCCTGCGGCATGGGCCAGTTCGTCCATGAAGCTTTCATTGTAAAAGCCCTGCTGGGTCGAGTTAACCGAGCGCCACGCGCCAGTAATCTGATTGGATTTATGTTCATAATTCCGGCGCGCGACGGCGGGAAGGTTGTAGATGAATGTCGTTTCGGCTTCCGCGCTTTCGGTCTGCGCATAATCGTTTGAAAAGGCCGCAATCCGCTTGTTGGCCGTCACATTCGCCTTCAAAACCGCTGCGCTTTGTGGGCGGTAGGCCCCTTGCGCGATTTCTTCCTCACGGCTCCAGATCAATTTCACCGGATAGGGCAATTGCATGGCCAGTTTCGTAACCTGGCTCACAATTTCCATATACATGGGCAGACGGCGGCCAAAGCTGCCGCCAATCAGCATCGGGTGGAATGTCACCTTGTCGCTGTCCAACCCGGAAACATCAACAGCCATCATTTTAGACGCCAGCGGGTCTTGCATGCCGCCCCAGATATCCAGCTTTCCGTCCTTATAATGGGCGGTAAGGGCAAAAGGCTCCATCATGGCATGGTGCAGGAACGGAACCTGATATTTTGCTTCGACAGGCTTTGGTCCCATCGCAGCTTTGACGTCGCCTTCGCCTGCCTCACCAGCGGGGTCACCCTTGGCAATCAGGTCGTCATAGGCCTTGAAAATGGATGCGGTCGAAATGCCGCCATTTCCGCCATCGGTGAATTGCGGCGTCATGGCGCGCAAGCCGCTAATGGCGGCCCAATAGCCTTTGGCCACGACCGCTACTGCGTCGTCCAGCTTGATGACCTTTTCGACACCTTTGACGGCTAGGGCGGGGGCCTCATCCACCGAAGTCAGTTTGCCGCCACGGGCAGGGGCCGCCATGATGGTTGCGACACGCATATCCGGAACCGAGAAATCCATCCCATATTGCGCTGTTCCGTCGACCTTGGCCGGGATATCCAGACGCGGGACCGACTGACGCATCAGGCGATAGTTTTTCGGGTCTTTAAGCTTGGGTTCGTTGTTCAGCGAGAGCGTGGCTGCCTCTGCCGCCAGTTTGCCATAGGGTAGCGACCGGCTCGATTTGGCGTGAATGACGTGGCTGTCCTGTGTGGTCAATTCCGCCGCGGGAACGCCCAGCCTTTTTGCCGCTGTTTCAATCAGCGCAAGGCGCGTTGCCGCGCCGACTTTCTGGAATGTCACCTGGCCCGTAAACCGTAACGCAGAAGAGCCACCGGTGATCTGCAAGTTCATTTGCCGTGCAATGAACGACAGGAACGACTGCGGGACACCATTTATAATGCCTGGCTGTCCGGTCATTTCGCCCAAGAATCCACGTCCCAGACCCACATTGGCAAAGGCGGATTCCGCAGGTGCCGACACCAGCTTCACCAGATCCCAGTTGGCATCGAGTTCTTCGGCCAACATCTGCGCAAGGCCCGTGTTCGACCCTTGGCCAATGTCGGTGTGCGGGGAATAAATGGTGATCACATTGTCTTCGGCAATTTTCAGCCAAGTTGCAAAACTGTGCTCGCCCTTGCCTGCGGTCAGCTTGGCGGCTGTTTTGACAGCGTTGCTGTCCATTATCGATATACCGAACAGACCTGCGCCGACGATAGCAACACCGCCGATCAGGAAGGCGCGGCGTTTCACGCCCTTGCGCTTTGCAGGGGCAGGCTGTTCCATTTCCAACGTGGGATTATCGGCCATCATGCAGCTCCTTCGACAGCGGTGGCCGCTTGGCCGGTGGCGGCGTGGATCGCCTTTCGGATACGGGGGTAGGTGCCGCAGCGGCAAATATTGGTCATCGCCTCGTCAATCTGGTCGTCCGAAGGCTTACCCGTCTTTTCGATCAAGGCGACGGCGGCCATGATTTGGCCAGACTGGCAATAACCGCATTGTGGAACTTGTGCCGCGATCCATGCTTTCTGCACAGCATGCAATGTACCGTCAGCCCCTTTGATGCCTTCAATAGTCGTAATGGACTTTCCGGCGACTTCGCTCACGGGAAGGCTGCACGAACGGGCAGGCTCACCATTGACATGGACGGTGCAGGCCCCGCAGGCCGCGATACCGCAGCCGAATTTGGTGCCGGTCAGCCCAAGTTCTTCGCGAATGGCCCACAGAAGCGGGGAATCCGGCTCCGCATTCAGTGTCACGGCCTTGCCGTTTACGGTTGTCGATATCGTCATGGTGTGAAGCTCCCGCCCTCTAATACGTTTCATATAGCAACCTGTTAAACCCTTTGCTAGGCCCATACCCATGAAAACAGGCGCGGCAGACCATCACCGTATTTTGGCGAGTGTGCAGGCGTGGCGCGGCGCGCCAATGGCGCTTGCGACCGTCGTTGAAACCTGGAAATCCGCACCATGCCCTGTGGGCACCCACATGCTGGTCCACGCAGACGGGCGTTTTACCGGGTCAGTTTCGGGCGGATGTGTCGAAGGCGATGTACTCGAGATTGCGCGTCAGGTCATTGCCGACAATGGCTTCGCGGTGCGCCGCTATGGCGTCGCTGACGGTTCCGCATGGGAGGTCGGCTTGCCGTGCGGTGGCGACATTGTCGTGCTCGTGCAAAATGTATCGCCCGATTTTTTCCCCGGTGATTTATTTGGTGCCATCATCGACGCCCAAACGGCAGGTGAGGTGCTGCGTATCGGCACCGATTTGGATAATGGATCAAGCACCATAGTGGATGAGGATCGCGAAGGGCTTTTCATCAATCGCTACTTGCCGCCACGACGTTTGATTATCGTCGGCGCGGTCGAAATCGCGTCGACCTTGACCAATGTTGCGCGCGCTATGGGTATTGAAGTGGTCCTGATCGATCCGCGTGCCCGTTTCCTGACGGCGGAACGGTTTCCCGACACACGGCTTGATGACCGCTGGCCCGATGACGCCATCCGCGCGCTCGCACCCGATGAGCGGACAGCGATTGTGACATTGAGTCATGATCCCAAAATCGACGATCCCGCGCTGCTTGCAGCCCTCGAAACGCCGGCGGCCTATATTGCGGCGCTTGGCTCCAAATCTTCGCAGATCAAACGGAAAGAACGTTTGATCGCGATGGGGGCGTCGCCCGACCAACTGGCGCGTATCGAAGGGCCTGCGGGTGTTGCCATCAACGCGATAAGTGCGCCGGAAATTGCCTTGTCTATCGCGGGTGGAATGGTGCGGGCGTTCAACCATGGATTGCGGTGACATTGCCCTGATTGTGCTGGCCGCAGGGCTTGGCTCGCGCTTTGGCGCAGATAAGCTCTCCGTCCCGCTTGATGACCTGCCGGTCGGTCTGCACATTGCGCGCACGAGCAGCGCGATCGATTTCGGGTGGCGGTTTGCGATTTGCAGCCCCGCTTCGCCCGTGACGCCACTCTTTGTCGACTATGGTTTTACGGTCATCGACAACGCAAATCCGCAAGCGGGCCAGGCCCATTCGCTGCATTTGGCGATCCAGGCGGCAGAGGACACCGATGCAAAGGCCCTATTGGTCACTTTGGCCGATATGCCGTTTGTGACCGATGGATTGCTCCGCAAGATTGCCGCATGCCCGGGTTTGGCGGCATCCTTCGACGGGCGCAATGCCATGCCGCCTGCGCTATTCCCGCGCACCCATTGGGCTAGCCTATTAAACATGCAGGGCGATGCCGGTGGCCGTTCACTTCTGCATGCTGCTCAAAAGATCGAAGCGTCGGCGACCGAGTTGCGCGACATTGACGTGCCCGATGATTTGATTAGACCCGCAGGTGCATGACCGTTGATACCGCCCGCCAATCCATAGACGCCGCTCTTCGCAATCCGCAGTTGATTGAGGCTGCGTTGGCTTTGGCCGAAGATCGTCTCCACGACGCCGAACCTTTGCTGCGCGGGCGATTGCGCGATGCGCCCACCGATGTGGCGGCGATACGGATGATGGCCGAACTTGCGGCACGGATCGGACGGTTAAAGGATAGCGAAGCCCTGCTGCGGCGTGCGCTTGAACTTGCGCCGTCCTTTGGTGCGGCGCGCGCCAATCTGGCGACCGTACTTTACAAGCAGAACCGCTTTCCCGAGGCTTTGGAGCAACTGGATGCGGTGCTTGCGGAAGAGGACGACAATCCAGCGCAGCAGAACCTGAAAGCCGCAGCGCTTGGACGCATCGGCGGTTATGAGGAAGCCATTGGACTTTACAAGGACCTGATCGCGCGCTTTCCCGACCACGCCAAATTGTGGATGAGCTATGGTCATATGCTGAAAACTGTCGGGGAGCAGGACTCCTCGATTGCAGCGTACCGCCGTGCACTCGAAGCGGAACCGACTTTGGGGGAGGTGTGGTGGAGCCTCGCCAATTTGAAGACTGTGCGCTTTTCCGATGAGGATCTGGCCGCTATGCAGGCAGCTCTTTTTAAGGAAGGGTTGTCGGATGAAGACAAATTTCATCTGCACTTTGCCTTGGGGAAAGCCTCCGAAGACCGCGCGCTGCATGAGGATGCCTTTTCGCATTATGCGTCAGGCAATGCGCTGCGCAGCGCGGAATTGCAGCACGAGCCCGACAATGTTTCAGCGCAGGTGGACCATGTGATCCGGACCGTCACGCCCGCTTTTCTCGCGGCGCGGACCGGGGCATGGGACAGCGCGGCCGACCCGATTTTCATCATCGGAATGCCCCGTGCGGGATCGACACTGATCGAACAGATACTATCCAGCCATTCGCAGATTGAGGGCACGATGGAATTGCCCGACATTCCGGCCATGGTGATGCGCGAAGCGCGGGAGCAGGAAGGCGGCACATCCAGCTACGAAGGCGCCCCTTGGTTGACTGCAGTGGCGGGCATGGCGCCGGAGCGACTGTCTGCACTGGGCGCGGAATATGTCGAGCGAACACGCATCCAGCGCAAGACGACGAAGCCCTTCTTTATCGATAAGTTGCCGAACAACTGGGCCTATCTCGGCTTCATTCGCCTGATCTTGCCCAACGCGAAGATCATCGATGCCCGGCGTCATCCGCTGGACTGCTGCTTTTCCAATTTCCGCCAGCATTTCGCCAAGGGGCAGGCGTTCAGCTATGATCTTACCCATATGGGCCGCTATTATGCCGACTATGTGCGCGCCATGGCACATTTCGATGCGGTGCTACCCGGCTATGTCCACCGTGTTATTCACGAGCAGCTGTTAGAAGATCCCGAAGGCGAAATCCGAAGGTTGCTCGCATTTCTGGGCGTGCCGTTCGAGGAAGATTGCCTGAATTTCCACGCCAATACACGCGCGGTGCGTACCGCTTCAAGCGAACAGGTGCGGCGACCGATCAATCGGGACGGCGTGGATCAATGGAAACCGTATGAGCAGCATCTCGATCCGCTGAAAGCGGCGCTTGGATCTTATTGGATAACCTATCCCGCGCTCTTATAGTTGCGGCATTGCAACACACGATTGCAAAATAGTGCAAAAAAGTGACGTTAACCGAAAATATATTGCGCTGCGGCATGGAAAGGGTGTCTATTCACAAGAGTGTAATAAGGGAGGGTTGCTTCATGCGCCAAATGCAAAGTAAATCGAAAGTCCGCACGACTTTGTCCATGCTGCTCGCATCGACAGGGCTGAGTATTGCGATGCCTGCTCTTGCGCAGGACGCCGCCGATGAAGATAGCGATGTCATCGTTGTTACGGCGCAAAAGCGTGAGCAGAATTTGCAGGACGTGCCTATCGCGATCAACGCAATCGGTAACGAAAAGCTCGACCAGTTGCAGGTCAGCGAACTGCAGGACGTCGTAAAATTCCTGCCTTCGGTTACGATCCAGCAGGGCGGTCCCGGCTTTGCACAAGTTTATTTCCGCGGTGTAGCATCGGGTGAAAACGCGAACCACTCGGCATCGCTGCCGACCGTCGGCACCTATCTCGACGAAATGCCAATCACAACCATTCAGGGTGCGCTCGATCTGCATGCCTATGATCTGGCCCGTGTCGAAGCTTTGGCCGGACCGCAAGGTACGCTTTACGGCGCCAGCTCCATGGCTGGTACGTTGAAGCTCGTCACCAACGCACCCGATCCTTCCGGCTTCTACGGAAGCGCCGGCGTAGAGATCAACAATGTGGCCCATGGCGACTTTGGTGCGATTTACGAAGGCTTCCTGAACGTTCCTATCAGCGAAGGCGCAGCCGCGCGTTTGGTTGGTTGGTACCGCGATGATGGTGGTTACATCGACAATATCTTCGGTGCCCGCACTTACGCATCATCCGGAATCACCCAGAACAACGGCGCGCTCGTAGAGAAAAACTACAACGACGCCGAAACATATGGCGCACGTTTGGCGCTCGGCATTGATCTGGACGATAACTGGACGATCAAGCCGACGGTTATGGGGCAAGTACAGAATACCGAAGGCAGCTACTCGCAGGAACGCTCCGGCCAGACAAATGACGAGCTTCAGGTGGTCCAGTACAACCCGGAAGGTAGCCGTGATAAGTGGATTCAGGCTGCTTTGACCATTGAAGGTAAAATCGGCAACTGGGACCTCACCGTCACCGGCGGACATCTGCGTCGCAAGACCGAGACCGAAAGCGACTATTCGGACTATGCATATTTTTACGACGCCTTGGCCGGATACGGCAATTATTTCTACGATAATGCCGGCAACCTCGTAAACCCGAACCAATATATTCAGGGGATCGATCGGTACAAAAAGACCTTCGGCGAATTGCGTATCGCAAGCCCTGCCGATGCTCCGTTACGGTTTATCGGTGGTTTGTTCTACCAGCGCCAGTCGCACAATATCGAACAGAATTACATCATTGATAACATCGCAGATGCGATCACGGTCACCGGCACCGCCAGCAACATCTGGTTGACGAAGCAGCTGCGCGTCGACCGTGACTATGCGGCTTTTGGTGAAATGACCTATGATATCACCGACAAGCTGTCGCTGACCGGTGGTCTGCGCTATTACAAGTTCGACAACTCGTTGCAGGGTTTCTTCGGTTTCTCGGACGGCTATTCCAGCCGGACCGGCGAAGCGGCCTGTCTGAATACAGACGGTACCACGCGCCGCGCCAATCCGGCCGGTACGCCTGTGCCCATATTGGTCGCTGGCAGCCCATGCACCAATGTTGACAAGTCGACATCCGATACCGGTTTCATTCACAAGCTGAATGCGACTTACAAGTTCAGCGACGATGCGCTGGTCTATGCAACCTGGTCACGTGGTTTCCGTCCCGGCGGTATCAACCGTCGCGGGACCTTGCCACCTTATGGTTCGGACAAGCTCGACAATTATGAACTCGGCTGGAAAACCACCTTTGGTGCCTTCCGCTGGAACGGTGCGGTCTATCAGGAAGACTGGAACAACATCCAGCTTTCCTTCCTGGGCGCCAACGGCCTGACCGAAATCCGTAACGCCGGTATCGCGCGTATTCGCGGCGTTGAAATGGATGTCGGCTACCGTGCTGGCGGCTTCACGATCAACGCGGGTATGAGCTACAATGATGCGGAAATTCGTCGCGATTTCTGCCGCATTGCCAACCCGACCTTTGATTGCACATTGGCCGGACCAGCAGGCGAAGTGAACGCATTGCTTGCCCCTGCCGGATCACGTTTGCCGGTTACTGCAAAGCTGAAGGGCAATGCGATCGCCCGTTACGAATTCCCGATTTCCGATTGGGATGGCCATGTTCAGTTCGCGGTGAACCACATCGGCAGCCGCCGCAGCGATTTGCGTCCTGCGCAAAACACATTGAAGGGCAATTTGGGCGCTTACACCACCGTAGATTTCTCCTTTGGCATCAAGAAAGACCAGTGGGACATCGAGGCGTTCGCGACCAACCTGTTAGACGAGCGTGGTATCGTCAACACCGGGGTGCAATGTCTTGAAACCGTTTGCGGTACAGGTGTGACGCCTGCAACACCCACCGGCGGAGCCTTCTACGACACCATCATCAAACCACGCATCATCGGGATCAAATTCTCGCGTGATTTTTAAAAGTTAGTCACGACCACGGTTCATCACCGTGGGTGACAGGGGGGAAAGCCGGGTCTGTATGGACCCGGCTTTTTCATTTGTGATTAGCCGAACAATCGACCCAGAAAACTGCGATCCGCCAAAACTTCGGCGGCGCAATTATGTCCCGGCGCTCCCGTAACGCCGCCGCCCGGATGTGCGCCTGCGCCGCACATATACAGACCCTTTAATGGCCCGCGATAGGCACCATGGCCAAGGACGGGCCGCGCGCTCCATAATTGGTCGAGGCTCATATTGCCGTGCATGATGTCGCCGCCGGCGAGGCCGAATTTACGCTCGAGTCCCTTGGGCGACAATATCTGCCGTCCCAGAACAGAAGCGCGGAAACCGGGGGCATATTCCTCCACCGTGTCGATAATCAGGTCCGCGGCCTTGCCTTCTTCAACGTCCCAATCCCGACCATCGGGTAGTTCGGGGGCAAATTGCTGGCAGAATAGCGAGGCAACATGTTGGCCTGCCGGGGCGAGGCTGTCGTCGATTGTTGACGGAATCAGCATTTCCACGATCGGCTTTTGCGACCAGCCGTCCCGCTTTGCATCGAGGAAGGCGCGGTCCATATAGTCGAGTGTCGGGGCAATGATGATGCCCGATTGATGATGCTCGCCGGGTTCGGGCAGGCAGGTGAATTTTGGCAGTTCGGACAGAGCCACATTCATGCGGAAGGTGCCACTGCCTGCCTTGAATCCTTTGATACGGCGTTTGAATTCAGGCTTCAGATCACCATCGTCAAACATGCGTTCATACAAGATCTTCGGCCCGACGTTAGAAATGACGCGGTCGGCCAAGACTTCTTCGCCGCTTTCTAGACGCACACCCGCCACTTTTTCACCGTCGACCAGAACGCGTGCAACCGGTGCCTCCAAGCTGATGTCGACACCGAGTTCACGGCAGACCTTGGCCATGATCTGCGTGATATTGCCCATGCCCCCGACGCTGTGGCCCCAGGCACCCTTGTTGCCGTTCACTTCGCCAAAGACGTGGTGCAAGAGGACATAGGCGCTACCGGGAGTATCGGGGCTGGCATAGTTGCCAACTACGGCATCGAAGCCGAATGCGGCTTTGACGGCTTCGCTTTCGAACCAACTGTCGAGGAAGCTACGCGCCGATTTCGTAAACAGATCAAGCACATCACGCTGCTGGCTGAGCGACAATTTCATTAGGCCGCGCCCTTGGCGGGCCGCATCGATAAATGTTTTCAAACCATCGCCCACATTAGGTGGAGATTTGAGGGCCAGATCACGCAACACATCGGCCACATTTTCCAGCATTTCATAATAGTCGGGCAGCACTTGCGCATCATGTTTGGAGAAACGCGCAAATTCGGCTTGCGTGCGCTCCAGCCCACCACCCAGCTTCAGATAGCCGCCATCTTCTTGAGGAAGAAAATTGCTGATCGGACGTTCGATGACGCGATAGCCGTGATCGGCCAAGCGCATATCGGATATCACCTTGGGCTGGAGCAAGCTGACAGTATAACTGGCCACCGAGTTACGGAATCCAGGGTGGAATTCCTCGGTCACGGCAGCTCCACCGACGACATCGCGGCGCTCGACAATGCGGACTTTTAGTCCGGCGCGGGCAAGGTAGAATGCGCAAACAAGGCCGTTGTGGCCGGCGCCGATAATCAGGGCATCATATTTTTTGGTCATTTTTGGCTCCAGCCCGGCGCGGGGCGATGTTCGAGGCAGGCCTCAGGGATAAGGTGGCGCACACGGCGGCAAAAGCTTTTGAGGCAGACTTCCTTGTCCGACAAAGGCCCCTTTGAAAAGCTACGGCTTTCCATGCCCTGTTGGACGCGGGTAATCAGTTCGGTGTCTTCGGCGTTCACTTGCCGGTTGATGCGCCAGTTCAGATACCGTGCCGCGCGCATTTCGCGGCGATCATCATCCAGAACATAGCTGATCTCGCGGATAAGGCAGCTATCGGGACCCGTGGGCAGCCATTGCATGAAGTCGACCTGATCGGGATAAATGTCGAAGGCGACCGACGGCCATAGTTTGAAATAGAGCCAGCGCTTCTGGTTTGCTTCTGGCAGATAGGGGACGGGCGGCAAAAGGCTTTGATAGGCGCGCTCCGACCAGTTGGACGATGTCCGGTCAACGAGATCACCCCACATGCGATCGACATGGGGCTCGGCTTCGACGCCGTAGCTTTTGCCGAAAAGACGGGTCAGTCCGGGATGCGCAACCGGGATATGGAGGCCGTCGGAATAATTGTCGCCGACATTCTTCCAGTTCACGTCACGCGGACGCAAGGTGACACGGCCAAGGGCTTTTAATTCTTCGAATTTATAAGGTGCAACCTGATTTTCATAGGGCGCCAT
Source organism: Sphingopyxis sp. (assembly GCA_013823985.1). Classification (GTDB taxonomy): domain Bacteria; phylum Pseudomonadota; class Alphaproteobacteria; order Sphingomonadales; family Sphingomonadaceae; genus Sphingorhabdus_B. The sequence goes on along the minus strand of PNNB01000057.1, from coordinate 14,582 downwards.
CATCTCGGCCACCGATGGCCCGCCACTTTCCAGCCGGACAAAAATGAAACCGCGCCAGATTTCCATGTCGACGGACACAAGTCCGGCCTTATCCTTGTCCAAAGTGGGATAGGATGCACTGTCCGGAACGCCGATCAGGCGGCCATCAAGATCATAGGTCCATGCATGATAGGGGCAGACAAGCTTCTTTGCGCAGCCGCTCGATCCATCGACAAGCCGTGAACCGCGGTGCCGACAGACATTTGTAAAGGCGCGCAATATTTGATCTGCGCCCCGCACAACGATGATGCTTTCGCCAACATAGTCGAGGCTATGCCAATCCCCCGCATTTGGAATGTCGCTGATATGGCAAACCACCTGCCATGCGGGGCGAAAGATACGCTCAACCTCAAGTTTAGCAAATTCGGGATCGTTGTACGTCCATGCCGGAAGGCTCCAGCCTTCGAGTGTGTGTATGTGATCCTGAGTGGCTTGAACGGACATATTGATTCCCTTGTTATACGAGTGTATAACAATTGCATGAGCGCGCGACAAGTCTTTACCCGCGAGAGCGCCGATATCCGCAAGGACGCGTTGATTGCGGCCTGTGCCCATTGCCTTGCGACGCTCGGTGCGCAGGGCACATCGGTCCGCGCGATCTGCGTTGAGGCAGGCGTATCACCCGGTTTGCTGCGGCATTATTTCGATGGCATCGATGCGCTGGTCGCGGCAACCTATAGGTCAACGGGGGCAAGGGTTGCCAAAGCGCTGCATGACGCGGTCGAGGCTGTGCCCCCACGCAATCCGCGCGGTCGGCTTCTCGCATTTGTCACCGCCAGTTTTCGCGAGCCTATTGCTGATCCTGAATTGCTCGCGACATGGATTGCCTTTTGGAGCCTTTCGCGCACGGACCCGAAGATCGGGCGTATCCATGAGGAGATTTATGCGGATAACCGGCGGGATATGGAAAGGCTTATCGCAGCCTGTCCCGGCGCACCGTCAGACCCGCGCCTCATTGCGGTGGCGTTGACGGCTTTGGTCGACGGACTCTGGCTGGAACTCAGTCTCGGCAATGCTCCTTTCAGTGTCGATGAGGCGGAGGCGCTTGCGGAAAAGTGGTTGGATAGTTTGCTGGCATAGTTTCAAATGCAACGTTAATGTTGTGGCATGAGCGATGCCCCCATGACCTATGCGCGCTATCTTGCGCTCGACGAATTGCTATCCTGCCAGCATCCCCAGTCGGAGCTGGATGACGAGATGCTGTTCATCATCATCCACCAGACCAAAGAGCTCTGGTTGAAGCAGATGATCCGCGAACTGCAACTCGCGCAGTCCCAGATCCGCAGCGATGCGCTTATTCCTGCTTATAAAGCGCTGGCGAGAGTGAGCCGTATTCAAGCGGTTATGACGTTGAGTTGGGATGTCTTGTCAACGATGACGCCGTCCGACTATACGCGGTTCCGGCATGTTTTGGGCCCAAGTTCCGGATTTCAATCGGATCAGTTTCGCACGGTTGAGTTCATGCTGGGCCTGAAAGACAGCGCGCATTTGAAGTTTCAGGAAGATCGTCCGGAAGCACGCGCTGCGATGATGACCGCTTTGACGGAACCCAGCATCTGGGACGACACCATCATCGCCTTGGCCCGCGCCGGGATTGATGTTCCGCTCGGGCAGTTATCGCGGGACTGGGCGCAACCTCATGTGTTTTCGCATGAGGTCGAAGCCGGATTTCTGCAAGTGTATCGCGATACCGAGCGCTATTGGGAGCTCTATCAACTCGCGGAGAAGCTGGTCGATCTGGACGATGCCATGGCGACATGGCGGCACAAGCATGTGATTACGGTCGAGCGGATCATCGGCGGAAAGCGCGGCACCGGCGGAACCGCGGGCGTGAGCTATTTAAGCAGCACTTTGAGCAAGCGCGCATTTCCCGAACTATGGTCGCTGCGGACCCAATTGTGAGTTTCAAGCATCTCTTCAGCCGATCACTGACGGCCGCACCGGACCGCCTCCATTTTGCCGCGCACAGCCACCATCTCTGGCCCGATGCCAGCCATGATGGACAGATGGCGGCATGGGCGGACGCAGCCCATCTGGCGGATCATAAATGGGGGGTCATCATGGGCAGCCTCTGGTCGGAGGCGCAGGGCCATGTCGCGTCGGAACTGGCCTTGCCCGATCCATCGACAATAAGCTTTTCGCCCAACACCCATGATTTTCTCGTGCGCATCATCTCCGCCATGGGCCGTCCGGTGCTGCGCATCGTGTCGACCGATGGCGAGTTTCATAGCTTCCGGCGGCAAATGGCGCGCTGGGTGGAAAGCGGGAAGATTGTCTGGAAACAAGTGCCACCCGATGCCTTGGCCGCAGAAGCAGCTACGGGCGAATATGACCTGATCTTCGCCAGCCATGTACTTTTCAACTCGGGGCGCATCGTCGACGTCGCTCCGCTGGCTAAGCTGGCAAAGCCCGAGGGGCCGTGGGTTGTCATCGACGGATATCATGGGTTCATGGCTATCCCGACCGATTTGGCCGAATTTGCGGACCGGATATTCTATCTTTCTGGCGGATATAAATATGCCATGGCAGGCGAGGGAGTTTGCTTTCTACACGCGCCGCCCGGTTTTGCGCCGCGACCCGAGATTACCGGTTGGTACGCCGAATTTGACGACCTTGCCCTGCCGCCAGGCAGCGTTGGATACGCCCCCGACGGACGGCGTTTTCTAGGGAGCACTTTTGATCCCTCAGGGCTTTACCGGTTTTGCGCCATCCGTTCGATGCTGGATGTAGAGGGATTGTCGACCGAAGTTATTTCTGCGCATGTCACACGGCTGCAACAGCAATTTCTTAGCGCGGTGCACATGCCGGAAATGCATCTGCTCAATCCGTTGACGGACCAGCCCCATGCGCGTTTTCTTGCGTTCAAAGGCGCTCGCGCCGTGCACTTGCATGAGGAATTGGCGCGCCATCACGTTGTGACGGATGTGCGAGGTGATGTCTTGCGGTTCGGATTTGGCCTGTATCAGGACCCGGAAGATGTTGATCGATTGACTGAGATACTAAAAGCAATAGACTGATAAAAAAGGAAATAGGGATGTCATTTTTCATAAACCGTCGCGCGCTCCTCGCAACTGCCGGATTTGGTATAGGTGGCCTGATGCTGCCGGGCGGCGCGGCGATGGCGCAGGCTTTGTTGGGATTGACCGGCTTTACCCATAATGTGGCCAGCGGCGAACCCGGGCCGGACTCGGTTCTTTTATGGACGCGCTATGTCAATCCGACGGGCGGGCCATCCAAGGTGCGGGTCGAAATTTCCGAAAGCCGCGATTTTGCGAAAATCGCTGGCGGTGGCCAGATGGTAACGGGCCCGTGGCGCGACCACACGGTGAAGATCACCGTCGACAATCTCGCGCCCGGAAAGTGGCACTGGTTCCGCTTCATCGCACCTGATGGCAGCATGTCTCCCGTTGGCCGCACCAAGACGCTACCGGTCGGCAAGGCGAGCAAGTTCAATATTGCGATCTTCTCTTGCTCCAACCTCGGCTTCGGCGAATTCAACGCCTATGGTCACGCCGCGGCGCGCGAGGATATCGATCTCGTTCTGCACATGGGCGATTATATCTACGAATATGGGCGCGGCGGCTACGATGGCGGTGCGAAATTTGCGGCACGGATATTCCCGGCGGACGAAATCCTGACGCTGGCGGACTATCGCCTGCGCTACGCAAGCTATCGGTCGGACCCCCAATTGCAAGCTTTGCACGCCAATTTCCCGGTCATCCCGAATACCGACGATCATGAAGGCGCCAATGATGCGTGGGAGGGCGGGGCCCAAAATCACACCGCCGACGAAGGCGATTTCAGTGCCCGACGGAATGCCGCAATGCAGGTGTGGCGGGAATGGTTGCCGGTCGGCGAACAGCCCTGGAAAGAATATCTGATTGGCGACCTCGCCACCTATTACCGTACCGACACCCGCATGGTCGCCCGGTCAAAGCCTTATTCGCATGGCGATCTGGCGCGGGCAGCTGATCCGGCCAAAGCCTTTGCGGAGTTTCATGATGGCGCGTGGCGCGATCCGTCCATGACGATGTTCGGGACTGAACAGGAAAGCTGGCTCTTCAGCGCCATTGCGCGGAATAAAGGCACGTGGGCTGTTCTGGGAACCGGCACGAACATGGGCTATAACTTCACGCCGGAAGAGGCGATGAACTGGTTCCCCAAGGATGCGCCGGAACGGACCAAGAATTTCGTCCGCCAAGGCATTGCAGCGGCAAAGGCCGGGTTGCCCTATAATCTCGACAATTGGGGTGGCTATCCTGTCGCACGTTCGCGCGTTCTGGCCGCTGCACAGCGCGCCGATGCAAATCTCGTTGTCGTAACCGGCGATAGCCACAATGGCTGGGCCTTCGATCTTCCGGAGGGCGGCAAACCGGCAGGGGTTGAATTTGGTGGCCACAGCGTCAGTTCGCCGGGCTTTGAAAGCGCGACGGTGGGCGTCGATCCAGCTGTTATTGCCCGCAACCTGCAAGAGGCCAGTAAGCAAGAGTTGCGCTGGGTCGATACATCCAACCGTGGCTATATGCATCTGTCGCTGACACCGCAGGCTGCCACGAACGAGTGGGTCTTCATGCAAACGGTCAAGGATGTGTCGCTGGCGACCAAGCCAAGCCACCGCATGAAAGTACGCCCCGGCCGCAAGGTTCTGGAATCGGCTTAAGCATAAGCCTCAGGGCAAGCTATCCTAACAAGCTTGTTTAATCGCTCGATTAAACAAGCTTGATTTCTTGCACGGCATCGCGTCAAAGAGAATCAAACAAAAGACGGGAGAGTGCGATGCAGATGGCTGGGCTTGGATATAGCGAAGAGCAAATTGAGTTGCTGGATGTGGCGACAACATTTTGCCGCGACAAATCCCCCATCGACAAGGTGCGCAAACTCATGGAGAGCGACCTTGGCTATGATGCCGACATCTGGGCAGAAATGGCCGCACTGGGGTGGTCCGCGATCGCTATTCCGGAAGCCCATGGTGGGGTTGGCCTCACCTTGGCGGAGGTTGTTCCCGTTGTGGAGCAAATGGGCCGCCAACTGATGGCATCGCCCTTCGTTGCCTCCACTCTTGCCGCGCAAGCCTTGATCGCCGGCGGAACGGAAACGCAGAAGGCGGAATGGCTTCCCAAAATCGCAGAAGGCGCCATCGGCACCCTGGCACTATATGAAGCGCATGGTGATTGGGATCTCGGTAATATCACTGCCACCGCGCGATCTGATGGCGGCAAACTGCATTTGTCGGGTGAGAAGCTCTTTGCGCTGTGGGCTGAATCAGCCGACTGCATCGTTGTTTCCGTCATGTTGGACGGCAAGCCCGCGCTCCTTCTATTGACCAGTGCACAAGTCGCAGGTCGTTTGCGCCGTGAAATGATCATCGACGAGACCAAGCGCAGCTTCGCGCTGTCGCTCGACGGTCTCGAAGTCGAACCATCAGCGCTGCTGGAGGTAGGCAATATCGCGCAAACTCTGGCGCATATCGAACAGGCGGCTACATTGTTGCAGAGCGCAGAAATGTGCGGCGGGTCGCAAAGCGTAATCGATTATACGATCAGCTATCTGCAAACGCGCAAGCAGTTCGGCAAAATTATTGGCGAATATCAGGCGCTGAAACACCCGACGGTCGATGCCTATGTTGATTATGAAAAGGCGCGTTCGCACCTCTATAGCGCAGCCAGCAGTTTCAGCGATCAAGGCTTAGGCGAAATCGCGGTTCGCATGGCCAAGGCCGCGGCCGATGGAGTCTATAGTTTTGCCGCCGATCGCGCGATCCAGTTCCATGGCGGTTTCGGGTTCACGCATGATTGCGACGCCGGCCTGCATCGCCGCGCCGCCATTTTCCATGCATCCCAATTTGGCGACGCTGCATGGCAGCGCGCCAAATTGAGTAATCTATTGCTCGGATAAGGGCAGGGTAGCTCCAGTCTTTAGGACCGGATGAGATAATCGAAGGCGGAAAGGGCCGCTTTCGTGCCTTCGCCCATGGCGACGATAATCTGCTTATAAGGCACGGTGGTCACATCGCCTGCAGCAAACACGCCGGGCAGGTTTGTTGCGCCGTGTGAGTCTATTTCGATTTCTCCACGCGCCGACAGAGCAAGTGGGCCTTGCAACCATTCGGTGTTGGGAACCAAGCCGATCTGCACAAAAATGCCTTCCAGATCGACCTGATGCAGCTCTTCGGTTGTCCGGTCCCGATACTGCAGACCCGTCACCTTTTCTCCATCGCCAAGCACTTCAGTCGTGAGGGCAGAGGTAATGATGGTGACGTTGGGCAGACTGCGCAGCTTGGCCTGCAGCACGGCATCGGCGCGCAATTGGGCATCATATTCAATGAGCGTGACATGCGCGACTATACCGGCAAGATCGATGGCGGCTTCGACACCGGAATTACCGCCGCCAATGACAGCGGTGCGCTTGCCTTTGTACAGCGGCCCATCGCAGTGCGGGCAATAGGCTACCCCCTTGTTGCGGTACATATCTTCGCCGGGCGCACCCATTTGCCGCCAGCGGGCGCCGGTGGACAAAATGATTGTTTTGGCTTTCAGACTGGCGCCACTTGCGAGCTTCACCTCATGCAATCCGCCCGCTTCGCCCGGGATCAAGGCGCTGGCGGTTTGCAGGTTCATGATATCGACCTCATAGTCGCGAACATGCTGTTCCAATTGCGCCGCGAGTTTCGGGCCTTCGGTGTGCGATACGGAGATAAAGTTTTCGATGCCCATGGTGTCCAGCACCTGACCGCCAAAGCGCTCGGCAACGACACCGGTCCGAATTCCTTTGCGCGCAGCGTAGATTGCTGCCGCGGCGCCGGCCGGACCGCCACCGATAACCAGAACTTCGAAGGGGTCTTTGGCAGCAATCTTCTCGGCAGCACGCGCGACTGTGCCGCTGTCCAGCTTTGCCATGATCTGCGCAAGGTCCATGCGACCCTGGCCGAATGGCTCACCATTCAGGTAAACAGCGGGTACGGCCATGACCTTCCGCGTTTCAACTTCTTCACGGAACAAAGCGCCATCAATTGCCACATTGCGAACATTCGGATTGAGCGCGGCCATGATATTGATGGCCTGCACAACATCCGGACAGTTCTGGCAGGTCAGTGAATAGAAGGTTTCGAAGTGAAAATCCCCTTCCAACGCCCGGACCGAATCCAGCAGCTCGGCCTCTTCCTTGGGCGGATGTCCACCCATGTGGAGCAGGGCCAGTACCAGCGACGTGAATTCATGGCCAAGTGGTAATCCGGCAAACCGAGTTTCGGCTGTACCGTCCGCGCGGCGGATGGCAAAAGACGGTACCCGGTCTGCCTGCCCGTCGAACCGGGCGGTCACCAGATCGGATTGCGCCGCCACCTCTTCGACTAATGACCGCATTTCTGCTGCCTTCGGGCTATCGTCCAGCGTCGCCACCAATTCGACCGGCGTGCGCAGGTTTCCGAGATAGGTTTTCAACTGGGCTGTTGTTGCGGCATCAAGCATGGCTGTGTCTCTTCAAAGCAAGCGGGGTCGTTCCGCAAAATTGCGGTGCGCCAGGAATGGATTTTCAGGAGGCAGCGCCGCGCCACCCGAGGGCAGCGCGGCATCTGTCACATTGTGGTTAGATCTTGCCAACCAGATCAATAGAAGGAGCAAGCGTTTCGCTGCCTTCTTCCCACTTGGCAGGGCAAACCTGACCGGGATGTTCACGAACATAGATCGCAGCCTTGATCTTGCGGACCAGTTCCACAGCATTACGGCCAACGCCTTCGCAGGTGATTTCAGTAACCTGGATAACACCGTCCGGATCGACAACGAAGGTTGCACGGTCGGCAAGACCCTGACCTTCACGCAATACGCCGAAATTGTTGCTGATTACGTGGTTCTGGTCACCCAGCATGTGGTAGTTGATCTTGCCAATGGCGGGCGAGCTGTCGTGCCATGCCTTGTGGCTGAAATGTGTATCGGTAGACACGGCATAAACTTCAACGCCCATGGCTTGCAGATCAGCATATTGGTCGGCCAAATCTTCAAGTTCGGTAGGGCAGACGAAGGTAAAGTCGGCGGGGTAGAAAAAGAATACGGCCCACTTGCCCTTTACGTCCGCGTCGGAAACTTCGACGAACTTGCCTGCCTTGTACGACTGCGCAGTAAACGGCTTAATGGTCGAACCTCTGGCCTCTGCCTTCGGAGGGCAGGGGTTCATCACAATCACGGATACGGATGGACGCAAAAGACTATGTAAAACTTGGTCTTTCTATACGCACTTGTCCCAAAGCGTCCACTACTGTATTCCGTACATATTCCGTACGAAATGAAATAGGGCAGATGTCGATGGCACTGGACTTAAGCAAGGTTGGGGAGCGTGAAAGGCTAAAGGCACAGCGTGAGCCGCACTGGCAAAGGCTCCGTGCCGGTTGTTTTCTTGGCTTTCGTCCGTCAAAACGCGGCGGTAAGGGTACGTGGATTGCCCGCGCGTATGACGAGGATGCAGGCAAGTATCGGCTCAAGGCGCTAGGTGACTTCGGGACATTATCGGGCAATGAAATGTTTGGGGCAGCCAAAAAGGAAGCCGAGCGGTTAGCCGATATAGTGGAAGCAGGCGGTGAAGTGCGCGCCAAGTTGGAAACCGTTGCCGACGCTTGCCGAGAATACGCCAAGACGCGCCCGGAAGCGGGACAGCGTTTCCGGCGTTATGTCTTTGCCGATCCAATCGCCAAAGTGAAACTGGACCGGTTGCGTCGTCGCCATGTAAATGAATGGCGTGAACGGCTGGAAGCACAACCGGCGCTCGTGAGCCGTCGAAAAGAAGGCGACGCTATCCACCGCCAGCGCGCAGCTTCGACCGTCAACCGCGACATGGCGGTACTGCGCGCGGCTCTAGCCAAGGTTTTGTCGCCCGGTGCACCAAATAGTGAGGCAGCTTGGCAAGAGGCGCTGAAAGCCGTTCGCAATGCAAACGGGCGGCGTACCCTTTATCTTGATCGGAGCCAGCGCCGGAAGCTGGTAGCAAAGACCGACGTAGAAGCTGAGCCCTTCGTTCGCGCGCTCTGCCTGTTGCCTTTGCGGCCCGGCGCATTGGCGGGGCTTACCGCTGGCGATTTTGACAAGCGCACCTCGGAATTGACTATTGGGAAGGATAAGACGGGCAAACCTCGGCGCATTCAACTGCCAGCCGACGCTTCAACCCTATTTGCCGCTCATGCTAAGAACAAGTTGCCGGGAGCACCGCTTTTCATGCGCAAAAATGGCAAAGCATGGGATAAAGAAACGTGGAAGCATCCCATTGCGGCTGCTGTCGCTGCTGCCAAGCTGCCGGGAGAGGCGACCGCATACACACTTCGTCACAGTACCATAACCGACCTCGTTAGTGCCGGGCTACCGTTGCTAACCATCGCGCAAATCTCTGGCACGAGCGCCGAAATGATCGAACGCCATTATGGACATCTTGCTAGCGATGCAGCGGTTAAAGCGCTTGGGGCACTGGCGCTTTGACCCGTACCAAGATAACAAGCGCGGAATGGCCAGACCCTACCGAATGGGTCAATACGCTATATCAGGCAATGGCTGAGCGGCAGGCAATCTATGATGCCGAAAGCGATGCGCTTCTGAAACGGAATAAGGCCGGTGGAATGCTTGGGCTGGTCGTTCTATCGCTTCTAGAGTTGCCAGCGTTCAGGAATGACAGTGTGCATTTGCCGCTCAAGGATTTAATGATTTTCCTCTCGGACTTGGACCGTGGCCGGGACCATCCTTGGTCTGCCCCTGTCAATTTTGGCGGTACGAGTATTACCAACACTGCTCAAAGCGAACTTAAGGTGTGGGTTCGCGCAGCATATGGAGTGTTAAGGGAAAACGGATTTAGGCCTGTAGAAGCCTATCGCCGCATAGCAAACGGGCTGACATCAAACGGGCGTTCAGGACGCAACGGCAGGCCGGTTCGCTGGCAGAAAGTGCAGACATGGTGTTTGGAAGCCGAAGCCCTACGTGATGAGCAAGTGAAGGACACAGTCCAGCGCTGGTGGACTGATTTTCGGGCGAATACTGCCGCAATCAATATCGTAGATGATTGGAGCCAGCCGGTCGCTGAAAGAGAAGTTGCGGGCAGATTTGCCGACTTATGCTGGTCACTACCCCACTTGCGGGATCGATCTGTTTCGGGGGGATCGGAATAAATCAACGGACCGAGCAAATGGTGTCCCGCAACGTCCTGCAATCCCGCATGGACGTTGTTGGAAACCTACACAATGCTTACTCCAATTACAGTCACTATCCCGGACGCCGTAAAAGCTACCGGCATTTCGCGCAGCGCGCTGTATGAAGCCCTTAAACGTGGCGATCTCATCGCACGTAAGGCTGGACGGCGCACGCTCATCTCGTTTGCCGATCTTGAAACGTATTTGGCCAGCTTGCCTACATATGAGGCCGAGGCATGAACGATGGCGGCAAAAATGCAAAACCCCGGCGTGCAGACCGGGGCTTCGCGCAATCAACTTGGCGGCTGGTTGCATTCTCCCCCTACCGCATTGGAACGTCAGGCGCAACTTATGGCCTCCCGTTTCTGCATTTCGCCAGCAATGGCGAAAGACATCGCGCGGCTTTGCTTTGGGGAGGCCCTCAATGACTGATCGGTTTTTCATTAATCACCGAGACGCGGCACTTGCATTGCTCAATGTCAATTGCCGGTTTAGTCGAAAAGCGGGGCAATTCCTTGGGCAGCTCGCCGTCGACTCCGCGCCTATGAGCGAAGCGCAAGCGGATTGGCTGGCCAAACTACTGGACCGTGCAGGCCTCCCGCCAATGGCAGAGGGAGGCGCGTAATGGGCATTTATCCCGATGCACCGGGGCACCGGAACATGGAAACGTCAATCGCCGCTGCCGACGCAATAGCGCCCAAACTGGGACGTCTCCAGCGTATCGTAGAAGGTGAGATCCGCGATGCTGGCGCGCATGGTCTTACCGCCGACGAAGTGGCCGCACGACTAAGTATGGAACGCTGGTCTATCCAGCCGCGCACCAGCGAATTGCGACGCAAGGGGCTTATCTGCGACAGTGGGCAACGCAGGCCAAACAGCACTGGCAAGCTGGCCATTGTCTGGATTGCCGCATGATCGCTGCCGCCATGCCTAAACCGCTCGATGCTGCCCGGCATGGCAGCGCTTTGAAACTTCACCGGGATTGCGGTTTCGGTGAAGTTTCAATTGCACCACTCCCGCCGAGAAAGCCTACAAAACCGCCAACTCCTAAGATTGGCACGGCACCTGCAATTAATAACCTAACCTCTGGTGTGGCAGCCCATTCCGCTGGAGGCATTGGCAGGGGTGGCGCGCGCAACCGTGCCGACCGAGAAAGCCATGCACTTACAATCGCTCATGTTGCCAATCTGAGGGCCGCTGAGAGCCATGCCAAAAGAATCGGGCTGCCTTTCACCCGCATGATCTCGATTCACTGGCAGGCCGCTGGAGTACCTTTGGCGGGCATGGCGAAAGCGACTGGGCGTTTTACCGATCTTATGGCGAAGGCTCTAGCCCGGCATGGCAGCGGGACGGCATGGCTTTGGGTACATGAAAATGTACCCGGCAACGGCGATGACAAAGGTGGGCACTGCCATTTGCTTATATACGCACCTGCCGATCTCGTTTCGCGCCTTACAGCCCTGCAACGGGGCTGGCTTCGCCGAATTACCGGGCAGCCTTACCGGGCGCGCGTGATCCACAGTAAACCAATTGGCGGGCGGCTGGGACTGGAGGCAGGCAATCCCGATCTCCACGCCGTCAATCTGAAAGCCGCACTTGCCTATGTCCTGAAAGGGGCAAGCCCTAAGGCCGCGTCACAATTCGGTCTGGAGCGACTGGAGCCAGGCGGGCGCGTGATCGGTAAGCGTTGCGGCACCTCTCAAAACATCGGCGCAACGGCGCGCAAAGCAAAGGACTAACATGGCGCGAAAACCAAAACCGACTGGCGGGATGGAGCCGAATAATGCGCTCAATGTCGAGCAAATGACGGAGGAAACCGGCGCGCAGGCATTAGCTCGGAAGCTGCTCCAGCCGACCTTGAAAAACGCGGCAGCTGCATCAGCATTTATGGGCAAGATGATGGGGAACGACTTGGATCTGCCGGGTATCGGTGACTACGCCGATCACGTCCACATTTCGGCTCGCGACGCGGCGGAGGGTGATCTCGCTATTGCCAGCAAAATTCTGGCTGCTCAGGCGATCACACTCGATAGCATGTTTGCCGAACTTGCACGGCGAGCTGCGAATAACTTAGGCGACTACATCAGCGCTGCCGAACGCTATGGACGGCTTGCATTGAAAGCTCAGAGCAATTGCCGCGCCACGCTAGAGACGCTGGCCAAGCTGCACCAGCCGCGCGAGCAAACGGTGCGGCATGTCCATGTTAACGAGGGGGGTCAAGCTGTCATCGCCGATCAATTCCATAATCACACAGGGGGTGCCGAAAATGTCAAATCCGTCAATCAATCCAATGCAACCGGACCGACTAGCATCAGCGGCGCGTTGCTTGGCAAAGACGCGGCAGGGAACAGAGTGCCAGTCTCCAGCCGTAAAAGGGAAGAAGAGGTGCCGAATGCACGGCGGCACCAATCCGGGTGCGCCAAAGGGGAACCGTAACGCTTGGAAGCATGGCGCGCGATCAGCCCAAGCCATGCTGGCAGCGCGATATTTGAGAAGCATTGTGAAGGTCTGTTGATAATTTTCTGGCCTGGATATTTAACTAGCCGGTAAGAGGCTTTGGTTTTGACCGATTTTCAACAGCATTCTGTTTCCGGCGCTCGTGCCGGTTTTTCGCTCCGTTTGTTTGCGTTATCATTTATCAGGACGCTTGCATGAGTTCTTATTTTGTTCTCACTATCGACCGATGGAATATTTGAGTCGCGATGCGCCATATGGCTGGCTTCCGGGTAAGGATAATTATCGCTCGGTGCGCTCGCTATTCGATTGTGCGCTCTATAAAATCAATCTGAAAGCTGTGTGTTGGCAATGCAGGCATAGCTCAATCATTGATGCTCCGGGGCACTGGTGGCGGTGCCAGCGGCTAGGCCTTGATGACAATGTTAAAGCCTTTCATGCACGGCTGTTTTGCATGTCTTGTTTCCGGCGAACGAAGCTGAAAGTACGCCAGCCTTCCTTGCAACAGACAAACGAGAGTGTTGGAGGTGTTTTGTTGCCCGGACCGGACGAATACACTTGGAAAAGAATTGTTAACAGTCAGAGGGGATGAATGTTTATGATTTTCGACCTAGGATGCGCTAACCTGTCGCAGTAAAATATGGGAGAAGTATATGTCAGCAGCCGCATTGTTATTGATATGCATGGGAGGCGGGACAGCCATAAAGCCAGACAGTGTAGACTTTAACGGATCACAATCAGGAACGTATGATTACGGGCAGGGCCAGTATAGCGGATCAGTGGACGGAACAATTACCGGCACCAGAACGCAGGAATACGCAGATCAAGTCGATGTAGAAATAGACGGTTCAGCAGGACGGATCAGGCTACCGCGAGTCGTTCTGCCTATAGTTAGAGGTGGGAAGGACGGATGGTTTGAGCTCCGAAGTATTAAGATTACAGATCGAACAATCGAAGGGGAAGCTGGGGTGAATTTTCTGAATCGCCCAAGAGTACATATCGACCGCCTCACAGGCACTATCTCGATTACTGGCAAGGGCGGAAACTTCACAGGGAAATGCGAGCGGGTTGAAGCAAATGCCACTCCCAAGTTCTAACGAAATACGGAGCAAGGCGTACGATCATTTTGATTTGCGATGTTCAGGTCTTATCAGGGTCCGACAAAATAATGTCCTTTTACCGTGGTTTTCTCGACATTTTACCCACAGTTTTCTGAGCTTGCAGGCGTGCTAACCGAAACAACCATTGCAGCGCTTAATCGACCAATATAGGGAGTTTTTGAATTGAGCGTATTAGAGCGTTTCGTAACGAAGGACCGTATGGCCCACGACGATATACATTTAATGCCGGACGGCATAAAAGAGGCGCTCTGTGAGCTTCGTTTTGAAGCTGGTGAAATATCGGAAATTGTGATTGGTCGACTTGCTGACGCTCCAGCTTGGCGCGGTTTTTCAAAAACACGATTGCCCGGCGCTGATCTTCCGCCACAAATTCGGGCTCTTGACCCAAACGCAAAGTTTCAGCCCAGTTTTGAGCTGCGATCAGTTGAAAATCCGAGTATTGTGGTTCGCATCGGTGGCAACGTGGTGTCTTGTCATGTAATAGGCAAATATCCTGGGTGGGATCATTTTTATCCTTTGCTGAAGTCGACGGTCGATGCGTTGAAATTAGCCGTGTCCGACACGCCGGTAAGTCGTATAGGCTTCAGATACATCAATGCCCTCACATCAAAAGATCATTATGTTGCAAATGCGAAAGCATTAAATCTCGAATTGAAAGTCGGTGACAAGGATGTCACTGATGCATTCGCGCTCAATTACAGGACAAGGGTTACTGAAGAACATATTTGCCAACTGACCGTAGCAACACCGGATTACGTTACTGCGCCAGATCCATTCGACGCTTATATCGATATTGATATATTTACTGT
>PNNB01000020.1 GCA_013823985.1 Sphingopyxis sp. | reverse complement strand
CATGCGCTTCCTGCGCATTTTTGGCTTTGGTTTGGTAGATGCGTGGCTTTTCCGGAAGATAGCCACTGTCGAAACGGTCTGCGATTGTTTTCCGGGCCGCCGAAATAGCACTGCCATCCATCTGCACACCGTCGGTCCGCATATAGGTGATAGCGCCATCTTCATAGAGACCCTGCGCGATCCGCATGGTGTGGCTTGCCGAAAAACCAAGCTTACGTGCGGCTTCTTGTTGCAAGGTCGACGTTGTAAATGGGGGCTGCGGGTTGCGCGTTACAGGCTTTGTTTCGACGGTTTCGATACGGAAATTACCCGTCTCTACTGCCAGACGTGCCACTTCTGCTTCGCTCTCCGTTTTCAGATCCATCTTGTCGAGTTTGGCGCCAAGATGGCGCGTCAAACGGGCTTCGAACTTCTGGCCTTTATGCTCCATATTGGCCTTAACCGACCAATATTCCTGCGGACGAAACGCCTCGATTTCCCGGTCGCGTTCGACGATAAGTCGAAGGGCAACGGACTGCACACGACCGGCGGATTTTGCACCGGGCAGCTTCCGCCACAACACGGGCGACAAAGTGAAGCCGACGAGATAATCCAGCGCGCGTCGGGCGCGGTAGGCATCGATCAGGTCGATATCGAGTTCGCGTGGGCGCGCCATGGCTTCGGTGACTGCTGCCTTTGTGATGGCGTTGAACGTCACACGACCGACATTTTTGGGAAGCGCCTTTTTCTTCGCCAACACTTCCTGAACATGCCAGCTGATTGCCTCACCTTCGCGATCAGGGTCAGTTGCGAGTATCAGACCGTCAGCCTTTTTGGCCTCATCGGTGATGGCCTTTAACTGCTTCGCCTTGTCGGCATAATTGTCCCACAGCATTTCAAAGCCGTTAGCGGGGTCGACAGAACCATCTTTCGGCGGGAGATCCCGGATATGCCCATAGGAGGCGAGCACCTTGTAGCCGGGGCCCAGATACTTCTCGATTGTCTTGGCTTTTGCAGGTGATTCAACGATGACTAATTGCATGATAATATGAACTTTTCCAAAATCTCTCGCGTACGCGTATAGGCTGATGGGGTTAACACTGTGCCGTCAAGCCAAAAAATTCATGCTGTCAAACGCACTTTTCCACCCGCTCCACGCTCCAATCGTCCGGACAGTTCAAGTTCGAGTAAAACCGTTTGGACCTCGGACTGGCTGCCGCCCGACTGACGGACCAACTCGTCAACAGCGACATAGCTCATACCCAAAAGGTCTGTAACTGCCCGCCGTGCGGGTTCGCTATCCCCTTCAAATGAAAGTTGCGTTGGCTGCGGGGTCGACACGGGAATGGCCATGCGGGTATCAATCGGACCTATAAGCTCGGCAATGTCGGATGCGTTTTGAACCAAGGTCGCGCCTTCCCGTATCAACTGGTTGCAGCCATGTGATCGGGGATCGATCGGCGAACCCGGAACAGCCATAACCTCACGCCCTGCTTCTGCCGCCAACCGCGCTGTGATGAGCGAACCCGATTTAGGCGCGGCTTCGACAACGACCGTGCCTTTGGCCAGACCGGCGATAATGCGATTACGATACGGAAAATGCCGGGCACGTGGTTCAGTGCGCGGCGGCTGTTCTGCAATCAGCAGGCCCCGGTCGGCGATTGCCTCCTGCAATTCCCGGTTTTCGGGTGGATAATGAATATCCAATCCCCCCGCGATCACGGCAACTGTGCCGGACTCCAATGACCCGATATGGGCGGCCGTATCAATTCCGCGCGCTAATCCGGAAACGACCGTTATCCCGCCCTGCCCCA
Organism: Sphingopyxis sp.; assembly: GCA_013823985.1. GTDB lineage: Bacteria > Pseudomonadota > Alphaproteobacteria > Sphingomonadales > Sphingomonadaceae > Sphingorhabdus_B. Next base: position 105,978 of record PNNB01000020.1, on the reverse strand, counting down.
GATCGAATGCCAGTGTCCGTGCAAATCGGCACGCCCCCGCCGACGCATTGCGCGCGCCAACCATCGCCACCAAAGGACGGTCCAAAAGTTCCATCCTTCCCTTGATCGTTAGAACGGGAGGAGCATTATCGATGTGCAATAACCATCGGGGATAGTCCGGGTCGTCCATGAAAAGATAACGGGCACCCAAGGCAGCGACCGCGGACATTTCGGTTTCTACCGAAGCACGGCTTGCAATTGCCAACCGCTTTCCACCGCCCCGCATCACCAAATCGGGCAACGCATCGAGGGCCGCCCTTGCACTCCCGAACCGAGCCATAAGCTGCTGGTACGAGACAGGTCCGATGTGGGGGGTGCGGATCAGCCGCAGCTTATCAATGGTTTCTTCGCCAGAAGGCATCACACAAAATCAGTCTTTGCTTTTACCGATCTTGGGTTCTGTTCCGTTGATCAGGTTGCTGATATTTGCTTGATGTTTCCAGAATATGATCAAAGTGCATGCGCATAGCAGGGGAACCAGATCGTACCGTTCAAAATAGGCAGCAGCGATCGGGGCGATCAGGGCAGCCAGCAACCCCCCTACCGACGAAATGCGGAAGATGAGCAAAGCCCCGATCCATGTTATCGCATAAACGACCCCACCCTGCCAGAACAGGCCGAACATGATACCTGCGTAGGTGGCCACACCCTTACCGCCCTTGAACTTAAGCCAAATCGGATAGAGGTGACCAAAAAATGCTCCCGCAGCTGCGGCGAGTTCCGCGCCGGGGAAAAAGCGACTGGCAAGCCACACTGCGGCAAATCCCTTCAGCAAATCCAGCAGCAAGGTCAGCGCGGCAAGGCCTTTCCGGCCAGTCCGCAACACATTGGTCGCGCCAATATTACCCGAGCCAATGGAACGGATATCGCCCCCGCCGGCTGCTTTCGTCAGCAGGAGCCCGAACGGAATGGAACCGAGCCCATAGCCCACACCCAACGCAATAATCATATTGAGCCAAAAGGCTGTCATGTGCCGAATCCTCTAACTTACTGTATTATGTAGCTGTTTTGTTCTTCCTGCTCAAGGGAGCATGGGTTGCCTTAAACTCTTCCCGCCGATAACACGCATATATGCCTCCAATCGACACAGACGCCCCGCTATTATTTTTTGATTCCGGGATTGGCGGTCTTTCTGTGCTTCGGGCTGTGCAGCAAAGTCTGCCGACTGCGCCGGTTGTCTATGCCGCCGATTATGCCGGATTACCCTATGGCACCAAGAGCGAAGCGGAAATCATGGCGCGTGTTCCTGCGCTGCTTGGACGGTTGGTTGAACGATACCGGCCACGGCTGGTCACCATTGCCTGCAACACGGCCTGTACCATCGCGCTGTCCCATGTTCGCGCCGCTCTGGATGTCCCGGTCGTAGGCACCGTTCCGGCAATCAAACCGGCAGCGGAATCGACGCATACGGGCGTCATCGGATTGCTGGGGACAGCCGCCACCATTAGACAGTCCTATGTGGACAGGCTGCAGACCGCACATGCGCCTGGGATGACCTTGCTGCGGCACGCCGCGCCTGAATTGGTGCATGCGGCGGAAAGCAAGTTGCGCGGCGAAACACCCGACCCCGCCATTTTTTTGCGTGCGATGCAGGGATTAACCCTGCTTCCCGACGGTGATCGGCTGGATGTGACCGCATTAGGCTGTACCCATTTCCCGCTTGTTCAAGATGAGCTGTCCGTGGCGTGCCCCAGAATGCGGTTCGTAGATGGCTCCACAGGAATAGCGCGCCGGATACGTTATTTGACCGAGGGACAGGCGTGGCCACCATATCCCTCCGAGGGTATTTTCGTGACAACAGGCCCGTTGGCGGAAGTAGAGGGTTTGCGATCTGCGCTACATTCCTACGGCTTGACACAGATCAAATCACTGTGAGCGATAATTTCGCATAGCGACTATCGGAACGACCGTTATTGCAAGTCGTTCGCGCTGGATTTTTGGATTTTCGGCGATTATGGGCGACTAAATGCTGCCGCGGCAGTGCAAATCGGGGTTATGTTCCGTGAATTATGATGCTGTTTTCGAAAAAGCTATCGACCGCCTCCATGCCGAGGGGCGCTACCGCGTTTTCATAGACATTCTGCGCAACAAAGGCGCCTATCCCAACGCGCGCTGCTTTGCTGGACATAATGGTCCCAAGCCAATTACTGTCTGGTGCTCCAACGACTATCTCTGCATGGGGCAGCACCCCAAGGTCATCACCGCAATGGAAGAGGCTTTGCACGATGTCGGTGCCGGATCAGGCGGCACGCGCAACATTGGTGGAAACACACATTATCATATCGAGTTGGAACAGGAGCTCGCAGACCTGCACGGCAAAGGTAGCGCACTGCTGTTCACATCGGGCTATGTGTCGAACGACGCAACCTTGTCGACTTTGGCGAAGGTTTTGCCGGGGTGCATAATCTATTCCGACGAACTTAACCACGCATCGATGATTGCTGGAATCCGCAATGCAGGATGCGAAAAGCGTGTGTGGCGCCACAATGATTTGGCCCATCTCGAAGAGCTTTTGGCCGCCGACGATCCTGAGGCGCCCAAATTGATCGCTTTTGAAAGTGTCTATTCGATGGATGGCGATGTCGCCCCTATCGAGGCTGTTTGCGATTTGGCCGATAAGTATAACGCCCTCACCTATTGTGACGAAGTGCATGCAGTCGGCATGTACGGCGCGCGCGGCGGCGGCATTACGGAGCGGGATGGTGTAGCAGACCGCGTGACGATCATCGAAGGCACGTTGGGCAAGGCCTTTGGCGTGATGGGTGGATATATCGCCGCCGACCAAAAAATCGTCGACGTCATCCGCAGCTATGCGCCGGGTTTCATCTTCACCACATCGCTCTCACCTGTTTTGGTTGCAGGTGTCTTGGCCGCCGTGAAGCATCTGAAAGCATCCAGCGAAGAGCGTGACGCACAGCAGGCCAACGCGGCGATGTTGAAAACACTGTTTGCCGAGGCAGGCCTGCCGGTGATGATGAGCAACACGCACATCGTACCGTTGATGGTGGGTGATCCCGTCAAGGCGAAGAAGATCAGCGATACTTTGCTCGCCGAATATGGCGTCTATGTGCAGCCGATCAATTACCCGACAGTCCCGCGCGGTACTGAGCGTCTGCGCTTTACGCCGGGTCCACAGCATGATGAGACCATGATGCGCGAATTGACCGATGCCTTGGTGGAAATCTGGGAACGGTTTGAATTGCGCGTCGCGCAGGCGGCCTAGCCTATCATCTGAATAAAGGTTTCACGATCCACATTCCCGCCCGATAATGTGACGGCGGTAACGGGCTTCAGTGGCACCTTTCCGGCCAAAACCGCGGCGAGCGCCACAGCGCCACCCGGTTCGACCACGAGGTGCAGTTTTTCAAAGGCCAGACGCATGGCGGCTGCGACCTCTTGCGTGGAAACTGACACGCCCTTTGAGACGCGGCGCTGCAGGACTTCAAAATTGATCGGATAGGTCTGCGGCGTTTGCAGAGCGTCGCATTGCGTCGGGTAAGTCAGGTCCTCGACAGGAACTATTTTGCCAGCTTCCAACGAACGAATGATATCGTCCCAACCTTCCGGTTCGACAATCACCATCTCGGCGTCGGGGCAGGCCAAGGAAAGACCTGCGGCAAGACCGCCACCTCCGCAACAGGCAACAATCTGGTCGGGCCCATGGAGACTGAGAGAGCCCAATTGAGCAGCGATTTCCAACCCTGCGCTGCCCTGACCTTCGATTACCCAAGGGTCGCCAAAGGCATGCACCAATGTACCGCCATTTCGAGCAATCAATTCGGATGCAACGGCGTCGCGGGATTCGGTGGCGCGGTCGTAGAGAACGACCGTTGCTCCCAATGCGCGTGTGGCGGCCAATTTCATTTTGGGGGCATTGGAAGGCATCACGATGGTCGCTGCAACACCCAAGCGCTTTGCCGCCCAGGCAACGCCTTGGGCATGGTTTCCGCTGGAAACGCCAACCACACCCTTGCTCCGCTGATCCGGCGTCAGATCCGTCAAGCGATGCCAGGCCCCGCGAATCTTGAAAGCGCCGATCGGTTGGAGCATCTCGGCTTTGCACCAAATGGTCACCCCATCGACATCTAGCGGCAAAAGCGGCGTTTGCGGCAGGATTGCAGCCACTTTATCCATTGCACGTAGGACACCGTCACGGGTTGGCTTGCGAATTGGTGAGAGCAATTCTTGTTCTGTCATAAAAGGCCCCTATATGCGTGCGCTAACGAATCCCTGATAAAAGGAACGGGCGAATGAGCAAGGTGTTGGTAATTGGCGCAGGTGGCGTTGGTTCGGTAGCTGTCCACAAGATGGCAATGAACCCCGAAATTTTCAGCCATATCAGCCTTGCGAGCCGCACCAAATCGAAGTGCGACGCGATTGCAGAGTCGGTAAAGCCCCGCACGAATGTCGACATTGACACCTATGGTTTGGACGCGGATGATGTTGCGGCGACCACTGCGCTGCTGAACAGCATCAAGCCCGCCTTGGTCGTGAACCTCGCGCTGCCATATCAGGACCTCAACATCATGGAGGCCTGCCTTGCCGCCGGTGTGCACTATATGGACACCGCCAATTATGAGCCTCTCGATGTCGCAAAGTTCGAATATCATTGGCAATGGGCATATCAGGACCGGTTCAAAGAAGCGGGCCTTACCGCTCTACTCGGGTCCGGTTTCGACCCCGGCGTCACCAGCGTGTTCACCACTTATCTGAAAAAGCATCATTTCGACCGCATCGACACGCTCGATATTTTGGATTGCAACGGTGGCGATCACGGGCAGGCGTTTGCCACCAATTTTAATCCTGAAATCAACATTCGCGAAGTTACGGCCGTTGCGCGGCATTGGGAGAATGGTGACTGGGTTGAAACTCCACCCATGTCGGTAAAGCAGAGCTTTGATTTCGAGGCGGTTGGACCGAAAAACATGTACCTCATGTACCATGAGGAAATTGAAAGCCTGAAAACCCATTTGCCCGAGATCAAGCGCATCCGGTTCTGGATGACCTTCGGCGATGCCTACATCACACACCTCAATGTCCTACAGGCCGTGGGCATGACTCGGATTGATCCTGTGATGTATGAAGGCAAAGAAATCATTCCGCTGCAGTTCCTGAAAGCGGTGTTGCCGGAGCCGGCCAGCCTTGGCCCAACGACCAAGGGTAAGACCAATATCGGCTGCATCGCGACCGGTCTCGGCAAAGACGGCAAGGAAAAGACGCTCTACATCTACAATATTTGCGACCATGAAGATGCTTATGCGGAGACGGGCAACCAAGCTGTCAGCTATACGACAGGGGTCCCCGCCATGATTGGCGCAGCGATGTTGGTAACCGGCAAGTGGACAGGCGCGGGCGTCTGGAACATGGAACAATTTGACCCGGATCCCTTCATGGATATGCTGAACGCACATGGCCTGCCGTGGCAGGTTAAGGAACTCGACGGACCTTTGCAGTTCTGATGGAAACCAAAGCGGGTGATCCCGGCGCCTTTGCGCATTTCGACCTGCACCGGGTACCGTCGCCCGCGTTCATCGTCGACGAAATGGCAATCCGGCGGAATCTGGCCATTCTGGCCGATGTAAAGGCACGATCGGGCGTCAAGATATTGGCTGCCATGAAGGCATTTTCCATGTGGGAACTTGCCCCGGTCATTGGCGAATATCTGGACGGCGTCTGCACCAGCGGATTGTGGGAAGCGCGCCTGGCGCGAGAGAAGTATCGCGGTGAAATAGCCACCTATTGCGCGGGATATAAAGAAGCCGACATGGCGGAGATCGTTGCCATTTCGGACCATGTGATTTTCAACAGCCCGAACCAACATAGCCGTTTTGCCTCTTTCCTGAACAGCAGCACCGACGTCGGTTTGCGTATTAATCCAGAGCATGCCGAAGGCGAGGTCGCCAAATATGACCCCTGCTCACCGGGCTCGCGCCTGGGTTTCCCTGTTAGCCAATTAAAGGCTGAGCATCTCGAAGGGGTATCCGGCCTGCATTTTCACACACTTTGCGAGCAGGATTTTGTTCCACTCAAGCGGACATGGGATGCCCTAAAGCCCAAACTTGCTCCCTATTTCGGCCAGATCAAATGGCTTAATTTTGGCGGCGGCCACCACATCACCCGTGCGGATTACCAACGCGAAGAACTGATCGCATTCCTGCAATCCGTACGTGCCGAAGCTGGTCTCGACATTTATCTGGAACCGGGTGAAGCCATTGCACTGGACGCTGGGTTATTGGTCGGCGAACTGCTCGACGTGTTTGAAAATGGCATCGGAGTCGGGATCACGGATATCAGCGCCACCTGCCATATGCCCGACGTTATTGAAGCACCTTATCGGCCAGCGATGCTCGGTGAACTGGATGAAGGTCCGGTCATCCGCCTCGGCGGCCCATCCTGCCTGGCGGGGGATATCATCGGTGATTACCGCTTGCCTGTGTCGGCCGAGCCAGGCGCCCGGTTCGCGTTCCTTGATCAGGCGCATTATTCCATGGTGAAGACAAACACCTTCAACGGTGTCCCTTTGCCCTCTATCTGGCTCTGGAACAGCGGAACCGATGAACTGAAATGCGTGAAGCAATTCGACTGGACCGAGTTCCGGGACCGGCTCAGCTAAAAAACTGCACGAATCGCTTTACAACCCCCCCTGTTTTTCATAATGCGCTCATCCGCTGCCCCAGGGGGACTTCCAATAACCGCAAGGCAGCCTTGTTGTTTCCGTTTATTTTTTGGGGGTCCCTTGAGTTGTACGAGAACACTGACGCACTTGCTGTAGTCCGCGCGCTTCGCCCGGACGAACCAATCACGCTCCTTCGCCCGCACGCTGCAACGCGCGCCGCCCGTTTCTTCGTTGAGAAGTTTCAGGGTAAGTCGCTCTACGCCGTAAAGGCCAATCCCTCACCTGCCCTACTAGAGCTGCTGTGGAATGCCGGCATCACCCATTTTGATGTGGCATCCTTAGGCGAAGTGCGCCTGGTGAACAAATTTCTGCCTGATGCGAAACTCTGCTTCATGCATCCCGTGAAGTCGGAGCGTGCTATTTCGCAAGCCTATCACAACCATGGCGTGCGAACATTCAGCCTCGACAGCCGTGATGAACTCGAAAAGATCGTTCGTGCCACCAACGGCGCGACGGATCTTGAACTATGCGTTCGCATCCGCGTTTCGTCTGAGCATGCCAAGCTAAGCCTTGCTTCGAAATTTGGTGCCGATCCGTCGGAAGTCGCCGACCTTTTGGTGGCGACCCGTCAGGTCGCGGACGCGCTTGGCATCTGCTTCCACGTTGGAAGTCAGGCCATGACCCCCGCGGCATTTTCCGAGGCAATGGAGCATGTGCGCGCAGCTATCGTGCAGGCATCCGTAACAGTCGATATTGTCGATGTCGGCGGCGGTTTCCCTTCGGTATATCCGGGTATGGAGCCTCCTCCGCTCGAATCCTATTTCGATGTCATCCACAACGCGTTTGAAGACCTCCCCATCAGCTATTCCGCTGAATTGTGGTGTGAACCGGGTCGGGCTTTGTGCGCTGAATATGCCTCGCTTTTGGTACGCGTTGAAAAGCGTCGTGGTAACGAACTTTATATCAATGACGGCGCCTATGGCTCGCTCTTTGACGCCGCGCATGTTGGCTGGCGTTTCCCTGTCCAGTTGCAGCGTTCGGATACGTCGATCGGCACGCAAATGGCAGAGTTCAGCTTCTACGGCCCAACCTGCGACGACATGGATCACATGGTCGGGCCTTTTGTGCTGCCCGATGATATCCAGGCAGGCGACTATATCGAAGTCGGTATGCTCGGTGCTTATGGATGTGCCATGCGCACCGAATTCAACGGCTTTGGAGAAACCGAAACCGTGGTGGTTGAAGATGAGCCTATGGCAACTCTTTATTCCAGATCGGCGGCCAATGACATCGGCGTAACAAACCGCCACGCCCTAGTTTCCAAAAAATAGGTTGCAATTGACAATTGAATGGCTGTGACGCACCCTCCTCAATGTTCGTAATTGAGGGGGGAGAAATCTATGGGCATGTCAATATTAACACCAGCTGCAGTGCTGGTCCTTTGGTCGTTGATCATGTTGTTCTGGTTGGCTTATGCGCGTTTCAGCGCGGCGGCAAAGCTTGGCAATTCAGAACCGGTGGCACCGGGGCTCCGCGGTCAGGATATTGACCCGAAACTTCCCCCATCGGCAGCTTGGAAGTCGCATAATTATGCGCACTTGATGGAACAGCCGACGATATTTTACCCGACTGTTTTCATCCTATTTTTAACGGGCACCGCCACCACCGTCACCGTCATCATGGCTTGGGCCTATGTGATTTTACGCATTATCCATTCTGTCTATCAATCGACGGTAAACAAGGTGATGGTCCGCTTTGCGATCTTTTTGCTGTCTACTTTGTGCCTGCTGTTTCTGGCCGTGCACGCTGTACTCGCAACCATTTAGGGGGGAAGAAAAATGACAAGTGCAATATTAGGACCAGTCGTCGCGCTCGCCATCTGGACGATGATCGTATGGATCTGGATGTATGCAACGCGGATACCTGCCATGAACAGAGCAGGTATCGATGGCGTGAACATGGTCGGGTCGACAGGTGGCGGCCTTCGCACCGATCTGACTGCAAAAGGCGAGGTCAAGGCATCGTGGGTGGCCGACAACTACAACCATCTCCACGAAGCACCTACGGTCTTTTACGCCATATCTATTGTCCTCGCGATCATCGGACAGGGCGACGGTCTGAATGCCACTATCGCCTGGGCTTATGTCGGGTTACGCGTCGCACACAGCCTTGTGCAGATATTGATCAACCGCGTCGTTGTGCGGTTCCTGCTATTTATACTGTCGACATTGGCACTGATGATGCTCGTAACGCATGCCGCTATTTCGGTGCTGCTTCATTAAACAAGAATCACCGGCTGAAATGGCCGACAAGCTCGATATGGGTTGACCAGCGGAACTGTCCTACAGGCCAGATCCGCTGCAGCCTGTATCCGGCACACACCAAGGTTTTGGCATCGCGAGCAAAGCTTGCAGGATTGCAACTGACATAAGCAATGTCAGGCACTTTGGAGCTCGCAAGTTGGGCAATCTGTTCTTTGGCTCCGGCACGCGGCGGATCGAGGATAACAGCCTCAAATTTGTTCAGCTCTTCGCTGCTTAGCGGCCTCCGGAACAGATCGCGATGTTCGGCAAAAATCGATCTCCCTGCCCGACCCGCAGCCGCTTTCAGGCCTGCGATCGCTTCGCGATCAGCTTCGCCTGCATATATTTTTCGGCGCGTATCGAACGAAAGCGCGAATGTCCCCAAACCGGAAAACAAATCCGCGATGATATTCTTGGCGCCAACAATCTGATGGACTGCCCTGATCAGTGCAGCCTCTCCATCCGGTGTAGCTTGAAGAAATCCATAGGGCGGATAGGCTACCGCGACACCGCCCAAGGTAACGGTAACGGGCTCAGGTTCCCAGAATGGCACCGGTCCATAGCCTTCGTCCAGCGACAGACGGGCAAGGCCATGTGCTTTTGCAAATTCAGAAAGCGCCTCATGGGTATCAAGATCGTTGGCGATCCAGTTTTCGATAAGAACATCGATGCCCTGATCGACACTAGCCAACTTGATCTGGACTTGGCGCGCACGATTGAGCCGGGGAGCAAGCAATTCCCGTAATGGCTTGAGAAGCACAAACAAATTTGGAGCCATGACGTCACATTGGCGTAAATCAATGATCCGATGACTTTTTTCGGTGCTGAAACCGAGTTGTAATTGTTTCCCTGCCCATGCTGATCGCACCGACACGCGCCGCCGCGTCGCGGGGGGAGAGAGATGCACCGGCAAGATTTCGCCAATATGTACCTGTTGCGTGGCCAAGGCATGGGACACCCTGTCAGCTATAAAAGTTCGAAGGCTTTCCTCGTCGAGATGCTGCAACTGACACCCGCCGCATAACGGAAAATGCTGACAAGGCGGGGTCGCATGATGCGGCCCATGGATCAATCCACCCTTGGGATCGAGCATATCGCCCGGCGCGGCATGTGCCACATAGCGGCCATCGGCAGTCACGCCATCGCCGCGTGCGGCTACCCTGATAATTTCTTCGCTTACGGTCATAGCGCCCCATGCCCGTGAAGCCGCTGGCGATCAACTGGCGTCTTTATCCTGAACGGCTTCTGCACCCTTTATCTGGGCAGGAAGCCTGTATTTATCGTCGCCGGAGCGCACTTCGATCATGCCTTCATCCATCAGTGTTATGCGCGTTTCATCAAACCCATCCGCTGGGGCAAGACCTCTACCATCGGTCAGGATGTCGAAGCGGCGGAAACCACCGTCTGGATGACGGATTACGAGTATCTTGCCTTCATCACTGACAATCTGCTCGGTCGTGCACACACGCTCGAACGAATCCGACCCTGCTAAGGCGCATTCGACTTTGCCAGCTTGCGCCGCCTGCTCGGCCGCCTCACGTTCTGCCTGACTAAGGTCATCCCCGCTATTGCAACCGGCGAGTGTGAGCGCGAGGGGCAGGAAAAATGCCGCTTTAGATGTCCGCATAAACGTGGGTCTCTGCACTACCGCCCGGATGTGTCACCGCACCTTGATATGCGGGGCCAACATTTTGGGCATAGCGCCACAAAGCGCCAGACGCGTAGTCGGTTGACCGTGGCCTCCAGTTTTTCCGGCGCTCTTCAAGAACCTCAGGTGCAACGTTTAAATCAATGACACCCAAATCAGCGTCGATGACGATTTCATCCCCATCTTCAATCAACGCAATAGGACCACAATCGGCAGCTTCAGGTCCCACATGGCCGATACAAAAACCACGGGTAGCTCCCGAGAACCGTCCATCGGTAATCAGGGCGACCTTCTCACCCATACCCTGCCCGTAAAGTGCAGCGGTCGTCGACAGCATCTCGCGCATTCCGGGGCCGCCTTTCGGTCCTTCATAGCGGATCACGATGACGGAGCCTTCACGAATCTGGCGTGCTTCGACAGCTGCAAAGCAATCTTCTTCACAATCGAAAACCTGTGCGGGTCCGGTGAATTTAAGGCGCTCCATCCCTGCGACCTTCACAATCGCACCTTCAGGGGCAAGCGATCCACGTAGACCCACAACCCCACCGGTCGGCGTGATCGGGGCATTTGCGGGATAGATTACCTTCTGGTTCGGGTTCCATGTAATCTCGGCAATGTTCTCACCCAGCGTCTTACCCGTAACCGTCATGCATTCGCCGTGCAGTAGACCTTCATCAAGCAACGACTTCATCAACATGTATACACCGCCTGCGTCGTACATGTCGCGTGCGACAAACTGCCCACCGGGTTGCAGATCGGCCATGTAAGGCGTGGTTTTGAAAATCTCGGCAACATCAAACAGGTCGAATGCGATGCCTGCCTCATGCGCCATAGCAGGCAAATGAAGGGCACCATTGGTCGAGCCACCCGTTGCCGCAACAATACGCGCCGCATTTACAAAAGCTTCCCGCGTGCAAATGTCACGTGGCCGGATATTTTTCGCGAGCAAGTCCATAACCTGTACGCCGGCGGCATGGGCAATCTGGTCGCGCGTCGAATAAGGAGCCGGTGCCATATTGCTGTTCGGCAGCGAAAGGCCGATCGCCTCCCCTACGCAGGCCATTGTGTTGGCGGTATATTGTCCTCCGCATGCGCCGTGGCCGGGGCACGCAATACGCTCCAATTCCTCGACTTCGGACAATGGGCAAGCACCAGCAGCATATTTGCCGACGACTTCAAAAACGTCTTTTACGGTTACATCCTTGTCCCGGTAACGTCCGGGAAGGATGGAGCCACCGTAAACGAAGATGGACGGGACGTTCAGTCGCAACATTGCCATCATCATGCCGGGCAGCGACTTGTCACAACCTGCGAAACCGACAAGCGCGTCATAGCAATGGCCGCGAACCGACAGTTCGACCGAGTCTGCAATTACTTCGCGGCTTATCAAGGATGACTTCATCCCCTGATGACCCATCGCAATTCCGTCGGTGACGGTGATCGTGTTAAACCGGCGCGGCATACCACCGCCCTGTTCCACGCCCTTGCGGGCAATATCCGCCTGCGCATCAAGTGTTGTATTGCATGGCGCGCTGTCATTACCTGCCGAAACGACGCCTACAAAGGGACGTGCGATTTCTTCGGCGGTCAAACCCATGGCATAATAATAGCTACGGTGAGGCGCGCGTTCAGGCCCTACCGAGACATGGCGGCTGGGCAATTTTGATTTGTCAAATTGATGCGGCATTTTCAACTCCTGATACAGGCGCGCCTCTATGGCTTTTGCAGACCCAAGCCAAGCTTTTCTGAAACATAATGGCACATTTCAGTCAAAATACGCGCGAATCTTTCCTGTCCTGCCGGCTGATCAACCTCATTCTGGCGGAGTTCAATGCCAATATATGGAATGTCATTCGCTTCCGCATGCCGGTTCATCGTCGCGTTCAGTACCTTGCCCGAATAGGGCAATTGGTCACCGACACAGATGCCCGCGGCATCCAGGAATTCGATGGCATGCTTGGACGGTGCCTCTGCTTCGTTATACAATACCCCGACCTCCCAAGGGCGGCGTTCTTCGGGACGGCTCGCCAACGAAGGTGTAAAGCTGTGTAAAGACAATATGAGGGCCGGTCGCTGATTGTGCAAAATGGCGGTCAGTCGGTCATGATAGGGTGCAAAATGCCGCCATATCCGCTCCTCTCTTTGCCCGGGAGACAGATTATTGCCCGGAATGTCGAGGCCGTCACTTTGAACCGGAACGACATCGGCGTCCGAGAGGTATCGATTCAGATCCGTCACCAGACGCGACACATTCCCTAAAAAAGCAGCGCACCGGTATTGCGAGACGATAAGCTGCGCTACTTCTGCAACGCCGATGTCCCAAGCAATGTGACGATCCAATTCCGGCGCCGCAATTCCGAGATCGACATCTGGTGGGACAAGATTTGAAGCGTGATCCCCGATAATCAACAGGCCATCATGCTCGGGTTCACCCAAAATCCGATAAGGGTCTTGGGTCACCGTAATCGCCCCGCCATGGTCCACCATTCGGGATTCTTCTTAGAAATTTCAGAAGCTGCATGCTGCAGCGCATCAGCATCGTGAAACAATGCGAAACAGGTTGCACCCGACCCGGACATCCGCGCGACAAGCGGGTCAGCTTTTCGAAGTTCCTGCAAGATATTACCGATCTCCGGGCAAATTTTGAGCGCCATAGGTTCAAGGTCGTTTCGGCCATCTTGCAAAATGCACCGCGCTGACCCCTCAGGCATTGGCCCGCGATCGACACCATCCCATGCCTTGAAAACCGGCCCGGTCGCGACGGCAATATTCGGATTTACGAGCAGACAATTCATTCCGCTGACGTCGTTTTCGACTGGTTCGAGGATCGTCCCTGTTCCGCGACCAACAACGGGCAGACTGTTGATACACGCAGGCACGTCTGCTCCCAATTGGGCAGCAATTACATGCAATTCTTCTGCGCCAAGCGGGGCATCACTCGCGTCATTCAAAAGCCGAAGCGCAGCGGCGGCATCCGCTGAACCACCGCCTAAACCGGCTGCAATGGGCAATTTTTTATTCAACCGAAAGGCGACGGGCGGGACGACGCCATCGCCATGCAGCTTGGCCGCACGGTAGATCAGATTGGTCTCATAATCTTCGTCGGCTAAGTTTCTGCCAAACGGCCCTTCAAGATCGAGTGAGAAGCGCTCGGCCTTCTCCATCGACAGTGAATCACCCTTATCCAGAAACGCAAAAACAGTCTCAAGTTCATGATAGCCATCGGCACGCCGACTACGGACATGGAGCGCCAGATTTATCTTGGCATATGCCGTCGCATGGGAAGTGGCCATTATGGCTTGCGCCCATTCAACCCAATATCGATCTTGCGAGACAGTCGTTCCGCCGTTTCACCTTGTGTGCCGTAACTTGCAATCCTCCACGCATAACGCGCATCACGGCGGCGGCCGACCGCCCAGTAGACATCCCCGAGATGTTCGTTGATCGCAATGTCAGGCCCCGCAACCTTCGCCGCTTTTTCAAGCAAGGGGAGAGCGAGCGTCGTATTTCCCTGAAGGTAATAAGCCCAGCCAAGCGAATCGATAATCGCACTTGAGTCCGGATTTATTTCATAGGCACGCTTGACCAACGTGAATGCCTTCGCCTTATCCCCGCCGCGCTCGAGCAGGGCATATCCAAGGTAATTCAACCCTTGCGCGTTGTTGGGGTCGGCAATCAGCAGCTTTTCCAGCTCTACCTTTGCGGCAGGCCAATCATTTGCCTGATCGAGGGCGGATGCAAGGAGCAACCGGTAGCTGGCTTGCTGCCGCGGGGGAAGCGCCGCAAAATCATCGGATTTCGTCATTGTGCGGTAGATCGATACGACTTCCGACGTACTCCCATCCGCCTGCAACGCACGCGCACGCAGCAATTGAATGGCCACCGATTTCGGGTTCCGCTCTATTTCCGATTTGGTGAGGTTTAGGGCGTTGTCGATCTGACCTGCACCGATCATGTAATCGACCCGCTTTTCGAATGCTGAAAAAAAGAGGGGCGATTCAACGGGAACCGTTGCAAGCAACTGCAACGCATCAGGCAGCAAAGCATTCGCGTGCAAGGCATTAGTGAGCGCCAGTTTCATCTCGGTCCTATCCGGCGCCAGCCACGTCGCGATGCGCGCCAAAACAAGACCTTCCTCAGGCTGGTTCTGCTCCACCAAAGCCGCCGATATACGGGCATAGAAAGCCGCAAGACCTATGTCAGGTGACAATGTTGATCCCGCTTTGGACGCCAGTTGTGTCGTTGCAGAAGAACCAGAGGCTGCGCGCATCAAAGCTTGCGCGAAAGCCGGGTCGCCCTTGGCTCCCGACAAGGCTTCCGCGCCAGCCAAAAGGACATTGCGGACATAGTCACCGGACTGGGAAGCAATTGATCGCAATCCCAGCTTGGCTTTAGCCAAACGCCCTGTCGACAGATCGAAATAGATACGCTGATCGGTTGAATAATAGGCAAGGACGCCATTCACGGCTGGATCGACGTCGGCAAATTCAGGCGCATCACCGCGCCGGATCAATACCCAATGCTTCAATACGGGTGACATGAATGCAAGACTTCCGCGCGATGCCAATTCATCGGCCGCCAAATCCGCCATATCATAATTACGTTGACGCCACGCATCGGCGAACAAGAGTAATGCGGTTTCGGCTGTCCCTTGTTTGGCTAGCGATCGTGCCCGCGCCGCCCGGACGGCTGCCGTCATGTCGCCTGCTCGAATAGAGGCGTCAAACAAACGGTCTGCAAGGATATCGCTTTCAGGAATTCGCGCCTGAAGTTTGAGATAGCCCTGCATCGCAAGACGATCTTGCTCCCCAATTTCGGCAACGCGCGCCGCAACATATTGGTCGGCGAAACTTTCGGTTTTCGCCTGGGCGACGATTGGCAAAGCCAATAATGCGACGCCCAGCGAAGTTTTACATATTTGGATAATTTGGCCCACCGCCACCCTCCGGAGATACCCAATTGATATTCTGGTTCGGGTCTTTGATGTCGCAGGTTTTGCAATGGACGCAATTTTGCGAGTTGATTTGGTAGCGCGGTTCTTTTCCGGCTTCTTCGATCCACTCGTAAACGCCCGCAGGACAATAGCGCGTCGAAGGGCCTGCAAATTCGTCGAATTCGCTGCTCTTTTGCAGTTCGAGATTTTTCACCTGCAAATGCACTGGCTGGTCTTCAGCATGGTTGGTGTTGGACAGGAAAACCGACGACAGCCTGTCGAAACTGAAAACACCATCGGGCTTTGGATATTCGATAGGCGTCGCTGCCGTCTTCTTTTTCAACGCCTTGTGGTCAGGATGATGCTTCATCGTAAACGGCATTTTGATGCCGAAATTCTCGAGCCACATATTGACGCCCGACAACATCGTTCCCCAGAAATTGCCATATTTCTCCACCAAGGGGAGAACGTTACGCACAATGCTCAATTCCTTATAGATCCAGCTATTTTCATAGCCGCTCTGGTAAGCAACCAGCTCGTCATGCTCCCGTCCTGCCGACAAGGCCTCGATCGCGGCATCCGCAGCCAGTATACCGGATTTCATAGCAGTATGCGTACCCTTGATACGGGGCACGTTCAGGAAACCTGCGGTGCAACCAATCAATGCGCCGCCGGGGAATGTCAGCTTTGGTACCGATTGAAAGCCGCCATCACTAATCGCGCGCGCGCCATAGGATACACGCTTTCCGCCCGTCAGAATCTTCTTGATCTCCGGATGGGTTTTCCAGCGTTGCAGTTCTTCAAACGGCGACAGATAAGGGTTGGAATAATTCAGCCAGACAACAAAGCCCAGAGCGACCTGATTATTCGCCTGATGATATAGAAATGCGCCACCATTGGCGTCGCTCAGGGGCCAGCCCTGGCTGTGGATGACGCGTCCGGCATGATGCTGCTCGGGCGGGATGTCCCACAATTCTTTTATACCGATACCGTAAACTTGTGGTTCCGAATTCGCGTCCAGCGCGAACTTCGGCTTTAATTGCTTCGTCAGATGGCCCCGCACACCCTCGGCAAAAAACGTATATTTCGCATGCAACTCCATGCCGGGCATATAATCTGCCTTGTGGCTGCCATCACGGGCGATGCCCATATCGCCTGTTGCAACGCCCTTAACCGATCCATCGTCATTATAGAGAATCTCAGCGGCCGAAAATCCGGGGAAGATTTCCACGCCCATGTTTTCGGCCTGCCCGGCAAGCCAACGGCAAAGATTGCCGAGAGACCCGGTGTAGGTTCCCTTGTTATGCATGAATCCTGGGGTCAGAAAATGCGGCACATTAAACTTGCCGGTTTTGGTCATAACCCAATGCTGGTTGTCGTTCACTGGTACGTCAGCCAGAGGGCAACCTTGGTCGCGCCAGTCCGGAATAAGCTCGTCCAGAGCTTTGGGATCAATGACCGCACCAGACAGAATATGGGCGCCAACTTCGGATCCTTTTTCAAGGATACAGACACTGGTTTCAGGGGATTTCTGCTTAATCCTGATTGCTGCGGAAAGACCCGCTGGTCCCGCCCCGACTATGACCACGTCATAAGGCATCGATTCCCGTTCACTCATCGCCTTTTTCCTTTACCCCATCTTCTATTCAGGCCATCCCGATTACCGAACAGCTTGTGGAATATTGCCATGCCAAGCAATTGACCCCGCCGTCAACCGGTGACTGAAGGGAAATATGGAGCAACAGGGGCAATTTAACGCATCTCTGATAGTTCAATCGCTTAATGGGTGGTGGAAACTAGCGGGTGTAGACAGTGCGGTCGATGAATTGCCTGTGAACTGGCTGGAGGTCGGGGCACGTCACGAATCTGCCGCCAACCCGCAACCCCAAACGCAGACCACCCATGTTATCCCCAAGGCGGCGCCAAGCGAACCCGCAATTGAGTGGCCCAAAGATATTGAAAGCCTGCGCCAAATGGTTTCGTCCGGCGCGCCATTGCCGGGCAATAGCTTCGGTCCAAGATGTATGCCGTCCATTGGCCCGTCCCATCCGGATGTGATGATTATATCCGATGTACCTGATCCTGATGATTTGGATTCTGGCTCGCTTTCGAAAGGCAGCAGCGGCCAGCTCCTGCGGCGCATGATGCACGCGATCGGCATCGACCTTGATAGATGTTATTGGTCCACTTTAGCGACGACCCGACCATCAACCGGTGAGATACCGGAAACCGAGTTTGCTGGACTCGCCAAATTCATGTTGCACCAACTTGAACTTGTGAGCCCTAAGTCGATCATCCTGCTCGGTTCGACGGCAAGTTATGCTCTGCTGGGCGAAGAACTGATGAAAGCTCGTCAAAATTTAGGGAATATTAACCATGGCGGCATCACCTTGCCGGTACTGACGACATTTCATCCGCGGACCCTGATCGCACGACCTGCCTTGAAAGCGCAGGCATGGCGGGATTTGCAGATGTTCGCAAAAAGGTCCCAAGTGTGAAAAAGTTCCGACTGGCAATTTTTGCAGCGACGCTCATTCCTCTATCCGCTGTTCACGCTAATACGAGTGAAGGCTTCCGGGCTATCGTTTCCGCACAGCCTGCTCCGACCGTTTTGGACAGCAACGAAAAGCAGACCTTTGTCGCCATTTATCAAGCTATCAAAGCGCAGAAATGGGACGAAGCCGAAAAGCTTCTCGATAAAGCACCCCAAGGCCCCATGGCCGCGATGGCGAGGGCCGAATATTATCTCGCTCCGAACAGCCCAAAGGTCGACGCCGAGCGTTTGCAGGCACTGCTGCAAAGTGCGCCTTATTTGCCGCAAGCAGAGCAATTGGCCGCGATGGCAAAAAAACGCGGGGCGGATGCCTTGCCGGATCGGCCCGGGATACGCCGCTTTGCCTGGCTTGGCGGAGCGCCGAAACGGGATCTTCCTGCGAATGCAGCCAGTGATTCCTTGCGCAGCGAACTGCAGGTCTTCATCAAGAATGACGACCCCGCCTCCGCCGAACGGCTATTGGAAAGCAAAGCAAACGATCTCACTACGGATGCATTAACGGAACTTCGGTACCGTGTGGCATGGTCTTACTATATCGAAAATGATGACTTGTCGGCCAAACGCCTTGCCGGTGTTGCCCGGGCCTCTGGAGGTGATTGGGCGACCCAAGCATCCTGGGCATATGGTTTGGCATCCTGGCGGTTAAAGGACTATGCTGCAGCCTTTGAAGCTTTTGACAGCGTGGCGCGGCTTGCCGGGAATGATGACCTGAAGGCGGCCGGACTGTTTTGGAGTGCGCGCGCGGCCATGGCGGCGAAGCAACCACAACAGGTGCAGCCGCGCATGCAATATGCGGCCAAGTTGCCTGAAACCTTTTATGGTTTGCTTGCAAGCGAGTCTCTCGGAATGGAGCCGATCGCCAAGAAAGCTGCAAAGATTTCCAAGCTCGACTGGAATGCCCTCAAAGATCAGGAAAATGCGGTCCTTGCCGTGGCTCTTACCGAAGTCGGCCAGACCAAATTGGCGGACGAAGCCCTTCGGCATCAGGCGAAAATCGGGGATGCACGCCAACATGCCAACCTTGCGCAGCTTGCTGGTTCGCTCAACTTGGCATCGACTCAATATTGGATGGGACATTACGGACCTTCGCGCGACCAGAGCAATGCAATGGCAAGGTATCCCATGCCCAATTGGGAACCAACAGGTGGCTGGCGCGTAACACCGTCGCTGGTCTACGCCCATGCTCTTCAGGAATCCACATTCCGAACCGACGTAATAAGCCCGGCGGGCGCGCGGGGGTTGATGCAAGTCCGTCCCGGAACAGCGCAAGATATTGCCCGCGCACGAGGTAACAGCTTCGTCGCCTCGGAACTCGACCGTCCTTCCGTCAATCTGGAATATGGGCAGTCCTATTTGGAAAAGCTTCGCGATATGCCCTCGACTGGCGGACTTCTGCCCAAAGTGATTGCGGCTTACAATGCAGGTCCTACCCCCCTCGCCCGCTGGAATATGGAAATTCGGGACAATGGCGATCCGCTGCTGTTTGTTGAATCCATCCCCTATTGGGAAACGCGTGGCTATGTTTCGATAATTTTGCGCAATTACTGGATTTACGAGATGCGCGAGAACAAGGCATCAGGAAGCCTTAAGGGTCTGGCTCAATATCTCTGGCCGAATTTCCCGGATGGCAATGGCAATGTCTTGGCACGGCGCATGACGGGAGGCTCCATTGCCTCTCGATGAAAGCCGGCTTTTTAAACCCGTCAATATTGCGTTGTTGACGGTATCGGACACGCGCACAACAGAAGACGATACAAGCGGAAACATATTGGCCGAGCGGATTACGGCAGCCGGACACCGAATTGTAGAGCGCGCAATCTTGCGCGATGATGTCGCATTATTGACCGCACGTTTGCATAACTGGATAGATGACGACCGAATAGATGTCGTCATCTCGACCGGAGGAACCGGCCTCACGGGTCGCGATGTTACGCCCGAGGCGTTGGATCGGGTCAAATCGAAAGATATCCCGGGTTTCGGTGAATTGTTTCGCTGGCTCAGTTTCGCTTCGATTGGAACATCCACCGTACAATCGCGAGCCTGTGCAGTGTTGGCGCGCGGGACTTATATCTTTGCGCTACCCGGCTCCAACGGCGCCGTTAAAGATGGCTGGGACCAGATTTTGGTGCATCAACTGGATAGCCGGCACCGGCCCTGCAACTTTGTCGAGCTGATGCCGAGATTGCGCGAAGTTTAAAAGTTCGTGACACTTTTGTTCTTTATTTGTTCTCTTAACTCTGCCATTCAGGCGGAGTGTCGAAGCTTACATCTTCTAATCCTGTTTCCGGCAGAGGTGCCGTCGAAAACCGTGTACCCGTCCGGTTCAACTTGCCGGATCGGCAACTTGATGGCGATTGGTTAGACGAACGGGAATGGCAAGATGGCGGTGCGCCACGCCTTCGTACTACGGTAACCGAAGAGCATCCCAAATCCATTCTCAGTTTCAATGCATCGCCGGACATTCCTTTTGACCGTTCGGTGAACGCCTATCGTGGCTGCGAACATGGGTGTATTTACTGCTACGCGCGGCCAAGCCATTCATATCATGACCTGTCGCCAGGGCTGGACTTTGAAAGTCGGTTATTTGCAAAGCCGCAAGCCGCCTCTTTACTGCGCAAGACGCTCGCCAAAAAGGGCTACCGCCCTGCCCCTATCGCTATCGGAACAAACACCGATCCATACCAGCCCATCGAGCGGACATATCGGATCACGCGTCAAATACTCGAGGTCATGGTCGAAACGAGGCATCCGATTGTGATAACCACAAAATCGGCCAAGGCTGTGGAAGACATCCCGCTGCTTACCAATTTGGCAAAAGACAATCTGACCGGCGTTGCTTTGTCCGTGACTACGCTGGACGCTAAATTGGCCCGGATATTGGAGCCCAGGGCGTCGACCCCGCAAAAGCGCCTGGAAGCCGTGCGGCTCCTGACGGATGCGGGGATTTATGTCCATGTCAACATTGCGCCAATTATACCTGGGATCACCGACACCGAAATCGAAGCTCTTGTGGCTGCTGCCGCGGAATATGGGGCGCAAAGCATTTCCTGGATTCCGATCCGATTGCCACACGAAGTGGCACCCCTATTCCGGGAATGGCTTGATACCCATTTCCCGGATCGCGCATCGAAGGTTATGAACATCATCCGCGACTTGCGCGGCGGCAAAGATAATGATCCCGCTTTTTTCAGCCGTATGCGAGGATCAGGCTCTTGGGCGGATTTGATCCGAGCCAGGATGCGTATCGCCAAAAAAAGAAATGGCTTGGGGTCATCGAAATGGTCGGTGCGCAGTGACCTTTTTGTGCCGCCTAATGTGAACGGACAGCTCAACCTTTTTTAACCGAAGGTGGTGTCGTCGCCCTCCAGCGGTTTGAAGCGTATTAACCGGCTTGTCTGGACCGCAGCCTGCCGGTTCACGACAGCTTTGCGATAGTCGGGGTCGGTCACCATTTCGAGAAATGCGGCGCTGTCGGGATAATATGCAATAAATGCAGAATCCCACTGGTTTTCCTGTGGCCCAGTTACCATGACCTCCATTTTCCCACGCCAGATAATCTTTCCGCCGACACGTTGGAATATAGGCCCACTCGTCTTTCCATATTCCTCATAGGCGCGCGCGCCGCTCCAACCGTGCGCAGCGTTCGGATGGTCTGCGGGATAAGCTGCATCCTCATTAAAGCGCAGAAGGTTTAGCATGTTGATGGGCTCATCGCGCGGCAATTGTTTGAAGAGGTCAAAAGCTTCGCGCGTTGGATCAATATAACTTTCGGACATGCTCATCCCTCCAGCACAAAGTCTTTGAATTGCTGACGCAAAGCAACTTTTTGAATCTTGCCTGTTCCTGTGTGCGGTAATTCGTCAACGAACAGAACACGGTCGGGCATCCACCACTTCACGATCCGTTCGGCCAAATAGGATTTCACCATCTCCTCATCGACCGCGGCCCCGGGCTTTTTAACCGCGATCAACACCGGACGCTCATCCCATTTGGGATGCGGCACACCAATCGCGCCGGCTTCGGCTATTCCCGGACACCCAACAGCAATATTCTCGAGTTCGACCGAGCTGATCCATTCACCGCCCGATTTGATCACGTCCTTCACGCGGTCTGTGATTTGCATCGTGCCGTCGGGATGCAAGACCGAAACATCGCCGGTGTCGAACCATTGATCCGGGTCGACAGCATCTTCCTCCGCCTTGAAATAGCGTTTGATGACCCATGGACCCCGAATTTGCAGCGCGCCTGAGGTTACGCCGTCGCGTGGCGCAACGTTTCCGTCCTTGTCGATCACGCGCAGTTCGACGCCGAAGGGCACCCTGCCCTGCTTGCACACGACGTCAATCTGCTCATCCAGCGTCAGTTCGTCCCAGTTTGGTGTCGGTGAGCCCATTGTCCCGATAGGCGACGTTTCGGTCATGCCCCATGCGTGACTGACGCGCACGCCGGACTTCATCAGACGTTCGATCATGGCACGCGGAGCAGCGGATCCGCCGATGGTGACCAGTTTCAGCTTGCCGAGTGAACCAGAGCGTCCTGCAGCCGCCTCAGCATCCAGATGGCCAAACATCGCCAACCAAACAGTAGGGACGCCTGCGCTGTGCGTGACACCTTCCTCCAACATCAACTTGTGGAGGATCGGGGCTTCGTTGGTTGTAGAAAAAACAAATTTGACGCCCGCAGCGGCACCGGCAAAGGGCAATCCCCAGCTCGCCGCATGGAACATCGGGACGATTGGAAGCAGCGTGGCCTGCGGACTTAGATCGAAAACCGATGGCGCTATTTCGGCCATGGCATGCAACATGGTCGAACGGTGCTGATACAGGACTCCCTTCGGGTTTCCTGTCGTACCACTTGTATAGCACAGCATGCACGGGTCGCGCTCGTCGCCAGTGGCCCATTCATAATTGCCATCCTGCGCCGCCAACAATGCGCCGTAGCTCGACGCATCATCAAACACGATATAATGCTCTACGGTCTTCAAATGCGGTTTAAGCCTGTCAACGATGGGCTGGAACGCGGCGTCGTACATCAGCACTTTGTCTTCGGCGTGGTTCATGATGTAGATCAGGTCTTCGTCGAACAACCGGATATTCACAGTATGAATAACGCCACCGAACCCGATAGCCCCGTACCAAGCCGCCAGATGCCGGTGGTGGTTCATGGCAAAGGTCGCGATTCGGTCGCCTTTTTTGAGTCCGAAACCGGCGAAAGCTTGTGACAATTTGCGTGCTTCAGCGGCTACATTTGCCCAGTTTGACCGCTCAACGCTGCCATCGGCCCAGCGGGTTACGATTTCCCGCGTTCCGTGTTCCCGCGCCGCATAATCGATCAGGTGTGTTACCCTTAAATCCCAATCTTGCATGGTGCCGCGCATCGCTCTCTCCTTTGATTTTTAAGCTCTCAATGCACCAATGCCAAAACTGGACCTAATGGCGCAAGCTCTACATTTGCGATGCCGTCGATAGCCTTTAGTTTATCGAGCAATGATGCGTCCAACTGGTAGCGTCTTCCCAAGACAATGTGGGTCCAGCGCCCGTCGGCTGCCCGCGTTTTGATGACCAGCTCGCTTTTGCCGCCATGCAAAGGCGCCACGATCTCGGCTAAATGCGCGAACGCCTGCTCGCTTGTCACATCGAGCTGCATTTTCAACCGCGAAACACCGGTCAAACTGCTCAGCGGCTTGGCGCTTTTTACGGTAAAGCTCGGGACCTCGTCGCCTGCACGCATATCCATCTCGCAATGCAGTAGCAGGCACGCGGCTTCCTTTGCCCATTCGGACAGCATCAAGCCTACGGCCTCGTCAAAGCAGCGCACCGAAAACTGACCGCTTTGATCTGAAAAGTCGGCGACCATGAACCGTTTGCCCTTGCGCGATTCCCGCCAACGCACGCCTTCGATCAATGCTGAAATCGTAGCCGCCCGGCGCACGCCTTCAGGAATGGGACCACTTTCCAACCAGGTGGCATAGCTCTTCGCGCCATGACTGGCGGCTATCGCATCATATTGCGAGCAAGGATGGGCCGAAAAATAGAAGCCGAACGCCTCTTTTTCACGGTTCATCTGTTCGCCGAGTGCCCACTCCACATTTCGATCAATACGAAGCTTCGCAATATCCGAACCGCCTTCGCCGAACAGGCCGCCTTGACCGCTTTCGCGTGAATCGCGCGCCGACTGTGCGGCGGCCAGTAATGTTTCGGCCGCAGCGTGTACCGCGGCGCGATTGGAATCGAGGCTATCGAACGCCCCCGCAGCGGCGAGATTTTCTAGGCTGCGCCGGTTTAACTGCGCCGGATCGGCACGATTGGCGAAGTCATCGAGGCTGGCAAAAGGCCCGCTTTTCGCGCGCTCTGCAACGATAGCTTCCATTGCCTTTTCGCCGACGTTCTTGATACCACCCAATGCGTAACGAACCGCCAGACCACCTTCATGGTCACTTTCGACGGTATATTCCGCCTCGCTATAGTTGATGTCGGGCGGCAAGCAGTTGATCTCCAGACGCCGCATATCATCAATGAAAATGCCCAACTTATCGGTCTGGTGCATATCGAAGCACATCGATGCCGCAAAAAATTCCTGCGGATGGTGCGTTTTCAGCCAAGCCGTTTGATAGGCGAGGACTGCATAGGCAGCAGCATGGCTCTTGTTAAACCCGTAGCCTGCAAATTTGTCGATTAAATCAAACAGTTCGTTTGCACGGTTTGGCGGGATATCATGTGTTGCACATCCGGTGACAAACCTTTGCCGCTGCGCATCCATCTCCGCCTGGATCTTCTTGCCCATAGCACGGCGCAGCAAATCTGCTTCACCAAGGCTGTAGCCGGCCAGAATCTGGGCGGCCTGCATAACCTGTTCCTGATAGACGAAAATTCCGTAGGTTTCGTTCAATACAGGCTCAAGCAAAGGGTGAGGATATTCGATGGTCTCTTCGCCATTTTTTCGGCGGCCAAACATGGGAATATTATCCATCGGACCCGGTCGGTACAATGACACAAGTGCGATAATGTCCCCAAAATTGGTGGGCTTCACCGCGGCGAGTGTGCGGCGCATTCCTTCCGATTCAAGCTGGAACACACCCACCGTATCGCCGCGCTGCAGCAACTCATAAACTTCGGCGTCGTCATGGGGCAGCAGGTCTAGATTTACATGGACGCCCCTGTTCGCCAGCATTTTGCATGCCTTTTGCAACACGGATAGCGTTTTGAGTCCCAAAAAGTCGAACTTCACCAATCCCGCGCTTTCGACATATTTCATGTCGAATTGCGTAACCGGCATGTCGGATCGCGGGTCACGGTAAAGCGGTGCCAACTCGGAAAGCTCGCGGTCGCCAATGACAACGCCTGCCGCATGCGTTGAACTATGACGCGGCAAGCCCTCTAACTTCATCGCTAGATCAAACAGCCGTTTAACCTGTTCATCGCGGCGATATTCTTCCCGAAGTTCCGCAACACCACTCAAGGCGCGCTTGAGATCCCACGGATCGGTCGGGTGATTGGGAACTTGCTTACACAGCCGGTCGACCTGCCCGTAGCTCATCTGGAGCACACGTCCCGTATCGCGCAACACGGCCCGTGCCTTCAACTTTCCGAACGTAATGATCTGTGCAACTTGCCTGTGGCCGTATTTCTTCTGCACGTAGCGAATGACTTCGCCGCGCCGCGTTTCGCAAAAGTCGATATCGAAGTCGGGCATCGATACACGATCAGGATTCAAAAAGCGTTCGAACAGGAGGCCAAGCCGGATGGGATCAAGATCGGTAATGGTCAGCGCCCAGGCGACGAGAGAGCCGGCCCCCGAACCACGGCCAGGACCCACCGCAATATCCTGCTCCTTTGCCCATTTGATGAAATCAGCAACGATCAGGAAGTAGCCCGAAAAGCCCATCGAACAAATAACATCGGCTTCAAATTTAAGGCGATCAAAATATACTTTGCGCGCTGCCTCATCGGTTATACCTGCCGTCGCGAGGCGCTTTTCAAGGCCGATCCGCGAATCCTCACGCAATTGTAGTTCCTCGGCCTCTTTGTCTCCGGCCAAGCTTGGTAGAATTGGGTTGCGATACGGGGCCAAGGCTGCGCAGCGTCGCGCAATGACTAAGGTATTCTTGATCGCCTCGGGTACATCGGCGAACAACTGGCCCATTTGCTTGCCGGTCTTAATCCACGTGTCGCGGCTGCTGCGCCGACGTTCCGTGTTTTCAACATATTCGCCATCCGAGATGCACAGCATCGCGTCATGGGCGTCGAAAAATTCAGGTTCAGCGAAAAAAGCCGGGTTGGTGGCGACCAGCGGGATGTCATGTTGATAGGCGAGATCTATTAAGGCATCTTCCGCGGCTTCTTCGACGGGATCATTTCGCCTGCTCAACTCGATATAAAGCCGTCCGGGAAAGAAGCTTTGCAAAGTTCCGATATAGTCGGCGGCGGCAGCATTTTGTCCGTCTGCCAACAATTTTGCCAATGCCCCTTCGCTACCGGCGGTCAAGGCAATCAAGCCGTCGGTAAACTCGGCCATTTGGTCCATCGTGACGTGGGCATCAAATTCTTCCGGACGGTCAAGATGCGCCATGGAGACAAGCCGGCACAGATTATTGTATCCGCGCTCGTCTTGTGCATAAAGCGCCAGCCAGTCACGGACGAAGTGACCATCCCCTCCGGGCCGCCGCACACCGAGCAATGTGCCAATTATCGGCTGGATCCCTTTGGATTTTGCGCCATCCTGAAAGGGCATGACGCCGTATAACCCGTTACGGTCGCAGATCGCTATTGCCGGAAAACCGAGCTTCTTGGCCGCTTCGCCAATCGCCTTTGGCTCAATTGCGCCTTCCAGCATGGTGTAGGCGGAAAACACACGCAAAGGGACAAAGGGCACATAGCTCATGCGGAAGAGCTTAATATGGTCGGGTCTATTTTGGCAATTTCAGACCAGCGGTTCGCTGTGGACAAATTGGCAATAGTGAAGCCGACCCACCACGTGATTAGACTGGCTCCTGCAACAACCGCTCAATGTCTTTCGCCAGAGCTTCCGGTTTGACCTGAGGGCCGTGCCGCGCGACCACATTGCCTTTGCGATCGACCAGAAATTTCGTAAAATTCCATTTGATCCCGCGCGAACCCATAAGCCCAGCCTGCTGCTGCTTCAAATAATGCCACAGCGGGTCTTCGTTTTTGCCGTTCACATCGATTTTAGCGGCGAGCGGAAAAGACACGTCATATGTCAGAGAACAGAAATTCTTGATCTCTTCTTCGTCGCCTGGTTCCTGCTCACCAAACTGATTGCAAGGAAATGCAAGAACTTCGAATCCTTGGTCACCGTATTTTTTGAAAAGCTTTTCAAGGCCTGCATATTGAGGGGTGAAGCCGCATTTGGACGCGGTATTTACGATGAGCAGCACTTTGCCGGCATGCTCCGACATGGCCTCTTCGCGGCCCCCGGGCATTTTCACGCGGAAATCATAAACGCCCATATCCATTCCTCTCCAATTTATGCAATGACCAGCTTATGATCTATGTAAGTACGCCCTCGTGCAAACGGAATACGCGATCCATCTTTGCGGCCAATCTTTCGTTGTGCGTGGCCACAATGACGGCCGATCCCTCACCCCGGACGAGCGCCATGAATTCACCCAGCACAATATCGGCGGTATGCTCGTCAAGATTGCCGGTCGGCTCATCGGCAAGAACCAGTTTCGGCCGGTTCGCCAACGCGCGCGCAACGGCAACACGCTGTTGCTCACCGCCCGACAGCTTTGAAGGCCGGTGATGCAGACGTTCGGCTAACCCCAATTGGGTGAGCAAATGTTTCGCACGAAATTCGGCTTCATCGGGCGCTGCATCTGCAATCAACTGAGGCAGAATAACATTCTCCAATGCGTCGAAGTCGGGAAGCAGATGATGGAACTGGTATACGAACCCGAGTTTCTCGCGCCGTATTTCCGTTTGCCGGTCTACGCTGCTCGAACTGACCTCTTCGCCGTCCAACTTGATCGAGCCAGCAAAGCCTCCTTCAAGAAGACCAATTGCCTGCAACAGCGTTGATTTTCCCGAACCAGACGGGCCGAGCAGAGCAACAAGTTCTCCATCAGCAACGGAAAGGTTGATGCCACGAAGGACTTCGATAGTTACGTCGCCCTGCACAAATGTACGGCGAAGATCGGAAATTTCGACAATTTTACTCATAGCGCAATACCTGAACAGGGTCGGTGCTTGCAGCTTTCAAGGCCGGATACAAGGTCGCCAGGAAACTGAACAGCAAGGCAAGCCCGCAAATTGCAAGGACTTCCATGGGATCTGTCCGCGAGGGCAACTCTGTCAGGAAGCGGATGGACGGATCCCAGAGATTTTGACCCGTAACGAACTGAACAAAGTTGACTACGGATTGCCGGAAATAGAGAAATATAGCGCCCAATATCAAACCCAGAACAATTCCTGCGGACCCGATCAGCAGTCCGACCATCATGAAGATGCGCAACAGTGACTTTCGTGATGCGCCCATCGTCCGCAGTATCGCGATATCCCGTGTCTTGGCCCGCACCAGCATGATGAGCGACGACAGGATGTTAAATACGGCAACCAACACAATGATGGACAGAACGACGAACATCGCGACCCGTTCGACAGCCAATGCTTCAAACAGGGATGCGTTCATACTCTTCCAATCGACAATCAAGGCCTTGTTCTCGATTTTAGGGAGCAGTGGCCGCAAAATTTCATTCACCTTGTCGGGGTCGTTGGTTTTGATTTCGATCATTCCAACTTCATCACCGAGCAGCATCAATATCTGCGCGCGCTCAATCGGCATGATGACAAAGGCCTTGTCATAATCATAGACGCCGACCTCAAAAATCGCAGCAACTTCGTATGAAATTTCGCGAGGCACGGTGCCAAAGGGTGTGGTTCGGCCCGCAGGATTGATAATCGTTATGCTCTGGCCAACCTGAACACCTAAATTCTGTGCAAGGCGCGATCCGATCGCGACTTTGTCTTCATCCGCACGCAGCGCGCCAAGGTCACCCGCGACCGTCTTGCCGTTAAGCGTCTCGTTATTGCGTATATCCTGAACCGACATTCCGCGCGCTAATATGGCTTCGACCCGGCCTTCGTACGTTGTCAGCAACGGCTGCTCGATCAAGGCCGTAGCACCGGTAACACCAGGCGTTTCACGCACATCTTTCAGCACTTGCCGCCAATCCTGTAAGCGTCCGCCATAGCCTTGGACGACGGCATGCCCGTTCAGTCCGACAATCTTGTCAAACAGCTCGGCGCGAAATCCGTTCATCACGCTCATTACGATGATGAGTGCAGCGACCCCCAGGGCGACAGCAACCAGACTAATACTCGCCACCAGAAAAATGAATCCCTCACCCTTATTCGGCAAAAGATATCGGCGGGTGACCATCCGTTCGTAACGCGAGAGGATCATAAAGCGTCTTTATTCAGCATTTCAGGCATGTTGCGCTCTTAGGAGTCGCCAAAGCCGCTGGCAAGCGTTGTTGCAGCCTTGCAACAGCTTTTGAAAAAGCGCCGTCCGACTTCCAGTTCCGTTTGCAAAGAATCGGTCTAGGGCGGAAAAGGTCATCGAATTCGTCGACCGCCATGTGGCCGAGGGTTCAGGGGGAAAAAACAGACCCGCCGATGGGGATCGGTAGAGGACTGAAATATTGCGCTAGCAAAGCTGCAGAGCGAGGCCGTCCGATATTTCGGGCGGCCTTGTTTTTTGCCCCCTTGAAATATTTCCTGACCTTACCATCTTGTCTTCCGGACGCCCAAAAGGGTCCAAACATGACCGCAGGTGCCATAACGGGCCTGCAAAAAACCAAATTGCTTGATGGAGAATTTGACATGAACCGTTTTGATTTTACCCCCTATCGCCGCAACACTGTTGGCTTTGATCGCCTGTTTGAGCTGCTTGAGAACACAGGACGCATCGCCCAGAATGAAAATTATCCGCCGTTCAACATCGAACGGACCGGCGAGAATGACTATCAGGTCACCGTCGCCGTTGCCGGTTTCAAGCCGGATGAAATTGAAATCACCGCCCAGCAGAATTTGCTTGTCGTGACCGGAAGCAAGCACGCCGACAGCAACGACAACCGTGACTTCCTGCATATGGGAATCGCGAGCCGCAATTTTGAACGGCGCTTCCAATTGGCAGACCACATCCATGTAACCAATGCTGACATGGCGGACGGTCTATTGTTGATTTCACTGGTCCGTGAAGTTCCGGAAGAGCTGAAGCCGCGCAAGATCGAAATCGGCGGTCAGACGGCTCCAACCGTTATCGAACACGACGATTCAAAGAAAAAGGGCAGTAAGGTCGCCTGATTCAGAAAAAAATGGTTCGGGGCGGTCGACTTCTCGACCGCCCCGGGCACATATGCGCCCTTCCCATCCAATCAGCCCGGGTCGCAATTGGGCCCACTGGATATGAAACTGAATTGACACCCCGTTACAACAACATGGGTTAACGGCAAGTTGTCAATATATCGTTATCAGACTAAACGGCTTTGTTTCACAGCGGCTTCGACAAAGCTCGCGAATAAAGGATGTGGAGCAAAAGGTTTCGACTTAAGCTCCGGATGAAACTGAACCCCGATAAACCACGGATGTTCCGGACGTTCAACAATTTCAGGTAGTTCGCCGTCGGGTGACATTCCACTAAAGACAAGCCCACCTGATTCCAGAGCGTCTTTGTAATGGACGTTTACTTCATAACGATGACGATGGCGTTCCGAGATATCATTTGCGCCATAGATGTTCGCCACATGGCTGTTACCGCTCAATTTGGCGTCATAGGCACCAAGGCGCATCGTGCCGCCCAAATCCCCGCCAGCCTCACGCTTTTGCAAACCTTCTTCGGCCATCCATTCGGTGATGATACCAACCACAGGCTCTTCCGTGGGTCCGAATTCCGTGCTCGAGGCGTCGGCAATTCCGGCGGTGTTTCGCGCGCCTTCGATACAGGCCATCTGCATGCCCAGGCAAATCCCGAAAAACGGCACTTGCCGTTCCCGTGCGAATTTTACCGATGCGATTTTCCCTTCCGACCCGCGCTCCCCAAATCCGCCCGGCACAAGAATAGCGTGCATGGGTTCCAAAGCAGCCGCAATCTCGGCCTCGGACTGGGCAAATAGTTCCGCATCAATCCAGTTGATATTGACCTTTACCCGGTTGGCCAGTCCGCCATGCACCAGCGCTTCGTTCAAGGATTTATAGGCGTCGGCCAAGCCAACGTATTTCCCGACGACACCAATGGTGACTTCACCTTCGGGGTTCGATTGACGCTCGATAATATCTTCCCAACGGGACAAGTCCGGCTCACCCGAATAATCGAGTCCGAAAGCCCGAAGAACTTCATTATCGAGCCCTTCAGCATGATATTGAAGCGGGACAGCATAGATGCTTTTCGCGTCCAATGCGGGAATGACGGCTTCCTTGCGGACGTTACAAAAGGCCGCGATCTTCGCGCGCTCATTTTCAGGCAAGGGATGTTCACAGCGGCACAGAAGAACATCGGGCTGGATACCCAGTGATGTCAGTTCGCGCACGCTGTGCTGGGTTGGTTTGGTCTTCAATTCGCCTGCGGCAGCGATATATGGGACCAGAGTGACGTGGACCGATAATGTAAGCTCCCGGCCCAGTTCGTTGCGCAACTGCCGGATAGCTTCGATGAAGGGCAGCGATTCGATGTCGCCGACGGTGCCACCAATTTCGCACAAAACGAAATCCAAATCGTCGGTTTCCGCCTTGGCGAATTCCTTGATCGCATCGGTAACATGCGGAATCACCTGAACCGTCGCGCCTAGATAATCTCCGCGCCGTTCTTTCTGGATGATGGTCTGATAAATCCGACCCGACGTAATGTTATCCGACTGCCGCGCAGATACGCCGGTAAAACGTTCATAATGCCCTAGATCGAGGTCGGTTTCTGCACCGTCATCGGTGACGTAAACTTCCCCATGCTGATAGGGTGACATCGTGCCCGGATCGACATTGAGATAGGGATCGAACTTGCGGATGCGTACGCGGTATCCACGCGCCTGCAAAAGCGCGGCGAGCGATGCCGCCATAAGACCTTTGCCAAGCGAGGAGACCACGCCACCGGTGATAAAAATGAACCGTGCCATGGGGGTAAAGGCCTAAGACGCCTTTAGAGGAAAAGACAAGCGGGCGAATCTATCCTGCACAAATAAATATGTGCAAAAAACGATTTTAAGCGCTCAACCCAATTATTTGTCGAGTGGAACCTCGGTTGCCGGAGCAGCCTTCTCGGCGGGAGCAGGCGTTACCGCTGCTGGTGCCGCAGGTGCCGCCGGAACTTCGGTACGCTCAAGCGAGGTATCAATCTTGGCCGTTCCACCTTCACGTGCAGCCACGAAGGCGAGCGAGATGGATAGCAAAATGAACAGGGTCGCCAAAATCGTCGTCAGACGGGTCATGAAATCCGCTGCACCACGTGCCGACATGAGGCCCGAGGGACTTCCACCCATGCCAAGACCGCCACCTTCGGAACGCTGCATCAGGATAACGCCAACCAATGAAGCCGCAATGATGGCTTGCACGACAATGAGGAAATGGAAAATACCCATGAAAAATTCCGAACGATTAAATGTGGCAGTCCGCCGTTGATGCGGCCCACATAGCGACCGCACCCACAATCTTCAATGCTCTTAACAGGATTTTGCCGCAGCTGCCAAAATCGGCTCGAATTTTGCAGCCGTCAGGCTCGCTCCTCCGATCAGGCCGCCATCGACATTGGGAATGGCCAATAGCATCGCCGCATTCTCACCGTTCATAGAGCCGCCGTACAAAATGGATATATTGTTGCCATCTGCACCGAAGCGCCCAACAAGCTGCTCCCGAATAGCCCCATGCATCTCCGCAACGTCCGAATCGTCGGGAATGCGCCCTGTTCCAATCGCCCAGACGGGTTCGTAAGCGATGCTCAGCCAATCTGACGCCGCATTATCTGGTACGGACTTTTCGACCTGGCCCAGAACAATATCCAAAGCCTGACCGGCATCGCGCTCTTCCAAAGTTTCACCGACGCAAATTATGACTTTCAGTCCGACGACTTGGGCTGCAGTTGCTTTGCCTCTTATATCCGCATCGCTCTCATTCTGCCCTGCCCTCCGTTCGCTATGTCCCACCAACGTCAAGGTAGCGCCCGCGTCGGACAACATTACCGCCGATACACATCCGGTATGTGCGCCGGACACATTCATATGGCAGTCCTGCCCGCCCAAGTTGAATTCAGGTAAACGCGACGTCGCGCGATCAATCAATGTGGCTGGAATGCAGAGTGCACTATCCACAGACACCGCATAGGATGTCGACATTGTCGCAATAGCCTCAATTTCCTTGAGGTCTGCCGACGTACCATTCATCTTCCAATTGCCGACGATGTATTTGCGCATAGCCTTGCTCCCATTTGGCATAATCTCGAATCCGGGTGCGCTATGCCCTCCTTTCCGCATTTCCTGCAAGTCTATCCCTTGATTGCGGATGCCTTGCCGCCTAAAGCGACACCAAATTCAACGCATCCGCGCCATTTGTCGGGAAAACGCAGTTCATGATCAGTTCCATCCGTTCGCTTATCAATTCAAAACTCGGGGCGCTGATTGCGCTTCTCTTTGTCGGAATGATCGCCATTGCTTTTGCATTGGGAGACGTGACGGGTTCAAGCAGCTTTGGCGGTTTAAGCGGCGGAAATGTTGCCCGCGTCGGCGATCGCAACATCACCTTGGGCGAATTGAACGACGCGCTCGACAACAGACTGCGCGCCGAACGTCAGAATAACCCGACACTGGATATGGCAAATTTCGTTGAAGGCGGTGGTCTCGATTCCACTTTGGAACAACTTATCAACCGCTACGCATTGGCCGAATTCGGAACCCGATATGGCGTCGCGGTTAGCGATCGTCTGATTGGATCGGAAATTCGCAAGCTTCCTGGCGCCATGGGGCTCGACGGGAAATTCAGTGCCGAAGCGTTCCGCGCCTTTGCGGCGCAGATCGGTGTAAGCGAACAAGCAATTCGGGACGACATCACCCAAAATCTCTTCGCCCAGCAGATCATTCCAGCAGCGGCCAGTGGACCTGCGGCGCCGGACAGCATGGTATTGCCCTATGCATCACTGATTCTGGAGCAGCGTTCGGGTCAAGTTGCGTCTATTCCTTCGACGGCGTTCTTCCCGCCGAACCCGCCAAGCGAGGCGGTTCTGGCCAAATATTACAACGATAATGCGGCCAAATTCACAATCCCTGAAAAACGGGCCATCAGCTACGCAATCTTCGATAAATCGATCATCGCCGCCCGCGCGAAGCCTTCCGAGGCCGATATTGCGGCTTATTACAAAGCGAACTCTGCGAAATATGCAGCCTCACAAACCCGCAACATCAGCCAAGTTATCGTTCCTACCGAAGCCGCCGCAAAATCGGTCGCAGCACAGGTGAGTACCGGTAAATCGCTAGCCGAAGTGGCCAACGGCTTAGGTTTGTCGGTGACCACAATGAACAACGTTGCCAAGACAAATCTTGCCGGAACCGCGTCGCCGGCGGTTGCGGATGCAGTCTTTGCAGCTGCAAAAGGAACCGTAGCCAAACCTGCGCGTGGGAAGCTGGGTTGGGCGGTTGTTCGCGTTGATGCCATCAATCAAGTGGCCGCAAAATCCTTGGCTGCGGCACGTGCAGAGATTGAGACCGAACTCACCAAGACCCGTAGCGAGGAAATGCTCACCGAAATGACTGGCGAGATTGAGGATTCCTTTGCCGACGGTGCAACCATTACCGATATGGCGAAGCAAAATGGTCTTAAGGTCGAAACGTCGCCCAAGCTGCTGGCGAACGGCCAAAACACTGCAAACCCGGGCTATAAGCCCATCCCCGAAATGCAGGTCATCCTGCCGGCGGCTTTCCAATTGGATACAAATGGCGAAGCCCAACTGGTCGAGATCGTACCCGGCGAAAAATTTGCGATGATCGCGGTTGCCGACTTTGATGAAGCAGCACCCCCACCCCTTGCGGACGTCCGTCCGATTGTGCAGCAACAATGGGCGCTTGCCGAAGGCGCCAAAGGTGCTCGCGCAGCCGCCGAACGAATCCGCAAAGCTATCGATGCAGGGCAACCCCTTCAGGCTGCTTTGACCGCCGCCAATATTCAAGGCGCACAGGTTGAGTCCATCAAAGGCACCCGCGCCGATCTTTCGCGCCAGGGTCAACCGATAGCACCGCCGCTATCAATGATGTTCGCCATGAAAAAGGGAACGGCAAAAATATTGCAGGGTGGCGGCAATCGCGGCTGGTATGTTGTTCACCTCACCGACGTCGTCAAAGGTGATGCGCGGGGCAATGCGGAGATGTTACGTGCGCGTAAGCAGGAAATCTCTGGGCTGTTGCAAACAGAATATGGTGCACAGTTGATTGCGGCAGCGGCCAAGGACGTTGGCGTCACGAAAAATGACGACGGCATCGCAGAACTTCGGGCCCGCCTGACCAACCGTGACGGCAACTAAACCCGCCCTCGTCTGGCGTAAACGCATCGCAGACACCGAAACGCCGGTATCTGCCGCGCTCAAGCTTTTCGAACCCGAACGCGGTGACTTCATCCTTGAATCGGTCGAAGGTGGAGAGACGCGGGGCCGCCATAGCCTGATCGGCTTGGCACCCGATTTGGTGTTTCGTGCGCAAGGCCAGAAAGCCGAGATCAACCGGGATTGGTTGACGCAGCGGGATGCTTTCGAGCCGGAACCCTTGCCTGCGTTGGACGCCTTGCGTGCTTTGGCAACCCGATGTCGTATGGATGTCCCTGCCGAACTACCACCTGCTTTGGCATGTCTAGTCGGCTATTTCGGTTACGAAACCATCGGCCTGGTCGAAAAGTTGCCGCGTGCTGCCCAATCTTCGCTGGAAGTGCCGGATATGCTTTTTGTCCGGCCAACAGTCATTCTGGTTTTCGATCGCCTGAAGGACGAAATGTTCCTCGTATCGCCCGTCTGGACGGGCGCAGACGATACAAAAGCGATTGCCCTGGCCCATGAGCGTTTGGATGAGACCGAACGGCTGCTTGATGCGTCCGTTTCAAAAAGTGTCGCTGGCGCAGTAGATTTTGATCCGCAAACGATCCAGCTCAACCCCGTGCTGCCTGCCGGGCGCTATGGGTCGATGGTCGCCAAAGCCAAAGATTATATCGAGGCAGGCGATATCTTTCAGGTTGTGCTGGCCCAGCGCTTTACTGCGCCATTTTCGCTTCCGCCGATTGACCTCTATCGCGCTTTGCGCCGTATCAATCCTTCTCCATTCCTTTATTTTATCGATCTCCCCGGCTTTGCGCTAATTGGTTCAAGCCCCGAAATCCTTGTGCGCGCACGGGGCGGCGAAGTTACCATTCGCCCGATTGCGGGAACTCGCCCGCGCGGGAAAAACAGTATGGAGGATGCGGAAAACAAGGCATCTTTGCTGGCGGACCCCAAAGAGCGGGCCGAGCATTTGATGCTGCTCGACCTCGGCCGCAACGACGTCGGCCGCGTTACCAAGGGCGGCAGCGTTACGGTCACCGACAGTTATATGGTCGAATTTTACAGCCATGTAATGCACATCGTGTCCAATGTTGTGGGGGAACTTGCAGACGATAAGGACGCGATTGATGCCTTGTTTGCCGGATTCCCCGCCGGCACCGTTAGTGGAGCACCCAAGGTGCGGGCATGCGAAATCATTGCCGAGCTGGAGCCGGAAACGCGCGGCGCTTATGCCGGTGGAGTCGGCTATTTCTCACCCAATGGCGACATGGATAGCTGCATCGTTTTACGAACGGCGGTCGTGAAAGACGGCGTGATGCATGTGCAGGCCGGCGCTGGAATCGTCGCCGATAGCGACCCTGAATATGAGCAGAGAGAATGCGAAGCTAAGGCAGGCGCCCTGATCGCCGCTGCCCGGGAGGCATTTCGCGTCGCGGGAGAAGCCCAATTCGGGCAATAGCTTGACCTGATGGGATAGCCCGTTAGCATATCCCGATGCGCTCATTCTTACTCGCTTCGCTTGGCATTATCGCAATGCTTTCTTCGCCTGTTCAGGCACAAACACCAGATGCGACGGAAGGCGATGCCGTTTTTTCCGATTTCGCCTTCGGCAGCGGCGAGAAACTGTCCGAAATCAACATCCACTATACCAGCCTAGGCACGCCGCGCCGCGACAAGAACGGAAACATCACCAATGCTGTTATGATCCTGCACGGGACCGGAGGTACCGGGAAACAATTTTTCCAGCCTCAGTTCGCCAACGAACTGTTCGGTCCGGGGCAAGTTTTGGATACCGCCCGTTACTTCATTATCTTGCCGGACAATATCGGCCATGGCCAATCGTCCAAGCCAAGTGACGGGTTGCGAATGGCGTTTCCGAAATACGACTATGACGACATGGTCACGGCCCAATATCGATTGGTTACCGAAAAACTCGGCATCAAAAAACTGAAGCTGATATTGGGCACCTCCATGGGCTGTATGCACGCTTTCGTGTGGGCAACGCGGTATCCCGACGCAGTCGAAAAACTGGCACCTTTTGCATGCCTGCCCGTCGAGATTGCGGGTCAGAACCGCATGTGGCGCAAATTGTCGATGGATGCGATAAAAGCAGACCCGGCTTGGCAAGAAGGCAATTACACATCACCCCCGCTGGCAGGGCTTCGGGCGGCGGCATCGCTGTCGATGATCGCTGGCGCAAACCCCTTGGCGTTACAGGCACAATTTCCGTCCCGCGAAGCGGCGGAAAAATATACCGATGAGGCTTTTCAGCGGATCGCGTTGCGGAATGATGCCAACGACATCATTTACCAGCTCGATTCCTCGCGCACTTACAATCCGTGGCCCAATCTTGAGAAGATCCGGACACCGATGCTGTGGATCAATTCGGCCGACGATTTCATCAACCCGTCCAACTATGGCATAACCGAACTTGCCACGAAACGTATGCCGACCGCTAAATTCATTCTCGTTCCGGCCAGCAGTGAAACGAAAGGCCATGGTACCCATACATGGGCCAAATTCTGGAAAGATGATTTAGCCCGATTATTAGCGCAATAGTGCCTCTTCCACCCGCGAT
This sequence comes from Sphingopyxis sp., assembly GCA_013823985.1. Classification (GTDB taxonomy): domain Bacteria; phylum Pseudomonadota; class Alphaproteobacteria; order Sphingomonadales; family Sphingomonadaceae; genus Sphingorhabdus_B. The sequence goes on along the minus strand of PNNB01000020.1, from coordinate 67,793 downwards.
ATAAAGGCGCTAGGGCCACGCGCATGATCCTTGTTATCGACAATTACGACAGTTTTACATGGAACCTGGTCCATTATTTGATGGAGCTGGGTGCAGAGGTGGATGTCGTCCGTAACGATGCCATGTCGGCGGGTCAGGCCATATCCTCTGGCGCACAGGCGTTTCTCATTTCTCCTGGGCCAAAAACGCCTAATGAAGCCGGTGTAAGTCTGGATCTGGTTGCAGCCTGCGCCGATGCCGGAAAGCCTTTGCTCGGTGTCTGCCTTGGCCACCAGACCATTGGCCAACATTTCGGAGGAACGGTTTCCCGTGGCGGCTTGATGCATGGCAAGACATCGCCCGTGTCGCATGATGGCACAGGCTTGTTCGCGGGCCTGCCTTCGCCCTTTACCGCGACGCGCTATCATTCCTTGATCGTCGAAGATATCCCGTCGCAATTGGTAGTAAACGCAACCAGTGATGATGGCCACGTCATGGGGTTCCGCCATGCCACGCTGCCCATCCATAGCGTGCAATTCCATCCGGAAAGCATTGCCACGGAGCATGGTCATGCCATGCTGGCCAATTTCATGCACATCGCGGGGATTCCGGTAAAGGAACGGGTGTGAAATTCCTTCCCGATGCGTCGCAACCGCTTACCGCGGAATTGGCGGCTGAAGCCTTTGCAGCTATCCTCGATGGAGAGGTCGCGGCGGACGACATACAGCATTTTCTGACGGTTATGTCCGACCGCGACGAAACCAGTATCGAGATTGCCGCTGCGGTGCGCGAGATGCGTAAAAGGATGAAAGCAATTTCGGCACCCGATGGCGCGATCGATGTATGTGGTACCGGCGGTGATGGAAGCCATAGTCTAAATATCTCGACCGCCGTCGCGATCGTTGTTGCTGCCTGCGAAGTTCCTGTGGCCAAGCACGGCAACCGGGCAGCCTCTTCCAAAGCCGGGGCAGCAGATACGTTGGAGGCCTTGGGCCTCAACCTCGACCGAGCCAGCGATACAGCAGAGGCCACTCTGGCCGATCTCGGAATCTGTTTTCTGTTTGCGCAGAAGCATCACCCTGCACTCGCCCCGCTCGCCCCGATCCGCAAGGCGATTGGCAAGCGCACCATATTTAACCTGACCGGTCCTGCCGCGAATCCGGCACGGGTCAAGCGTCAGCTGATCGGCGTTGCGCGGCCAGATTTCTTGCCTGTCTACGCTGGTGCCCTGGAACTTCTGGATTATGAAGATGCCATGTTGGTCGCCGGTGACGAGCCCTTGGATGAACTGTCGATCTCTGGCCCCAGCAGCGTTCATCGGATTGGTCAAAATTCGACCCGGATTACACCCCAAAGCGTTGGCTTGGCTGTCCATCCTGCGCACGAATTGCGGGGCGGTGATGCAGCTTATAATGCCGCTGCATTAAAGCGGCTCCTTGATGGCGAAGCGGGCGCTTACCGCGACGCCGTTCTCTTGAATGCTTCTGCCGCTCTCATGGTGGCTGGACATGTCCATGATTGGCATTCCGGTGCCGAAGAAGCCGCTGAGGCCATTGATAAGGGTCTGGCCAAGGCTCTATTAAACTGCTGGGTAGCTTATTAATGTCCGACAAACTTGCCGAAATCTGCGCTACGAAAGTCGGTGAAGTCGCCGCACGCAAGCTCGAGGGCTTGGCACATTGGCCTTCACCCTCTCCCGTTCGCGGCTTCGAAATGGCGCTGCGATTGCGTGCGCAAACCGGTTTCGCGTTGATTGCGGAGATCAAGAAAGCCAGCCCATCCAAAGGCCTCATCCGTGCCGATTTCGACCCTGCAGCACATGCCAAGGCGTATCAAGCAGGAGGTGCTGCATGCTTGTCGGTTCTTACCGACGCACCCTATTTTCAAGGGCATGAAGACTATCTGGTTGCGGCACGAGCTGCATGTGATTTGCCCGTGATCCGCAAAGATTTCATGGTCGACCCGTGGCAATGTGCCGAAGCGCGGGCCATGGGCGCTGACGCCATATTGATTATTGTCGCTGCACTAGAAGATCAGCAAATGCGTGAAATCGAAGATGCCGCAGTTTCTCAAAACCTCGACGTGCTTGTTGAAGTGCATGACGAGAGCGAAATGTACCGTGCGCTGCAACATCTGAAATCGAAGCTGATCGGCGTGAACAACCGAAACCTGAAGACGTTTGACGTCGACCTGTCGACAACCGAACGGCTGGCCAAAATGGTGCCATCTGACGTGCTGTTAGTGTGCGAAAGCGGTATATCCACCCACGCGGATTGCACGCGAATGGAACAAGCCGGGGTTAGCACATTTCTCGTCGGCGAGAGCCTGATGCGGCAGAAGGATGTCGAAAGCGCAACGCATATGCTATTGACCGGCACATGACGAAACTGACCCACCTCGACGAAAGCGGCGCTGCGCATATGGTCGATGTTTCGGCAAAAGCCGACACTGTTCGTGAGGCGGTGGCAGAAGGCCGGATCCAAATGTCCGCGCAGGCTTTGCAGGCGATCGTGGAAGGTTGCGCCAAGAAAGGCGATGTCCTCGCCACAGCCCGTATCGCTGGAATTATGGCCGCGAAAAAGACGAGCGAACTCATACCGCTATGCCACCCGTTACTGCTTTCGAAAATAGCGGTAGATTTCACCTTTGAAGCCGCCGGTATTCGCGCAACTGCCCGCGTCCGCCTCACCGGGCAGACCGGGGTAGAGATGGAGGCGATGACGGCAGTCTCCGTAGCTCTTTTGACCATTTATGACATGGCAAAGGCCCTCGACAAGGCCATGACGATTACCGACATACGCCTTCTGACCAAAAGCGGAGGCAAGTCCGGCGATTGGGCGCGCCCCGCATGATAAGCTTGGACGAAGCGCAGTGGCAACTGCTGGATTTAACGTCCCGCTTACCGTTCCAGTCGAAGCCACTTTCCGCCTGTATAAGCCATTATCTCGCAGAGCCCGTAATCGCCAAACGTACTCAGCCTGCGGCGGATCTATCGGCCATGGATGGCTACGCCCTTCATAGCTCCACACAACCCGGTCCGTGGCTAGTTGTCGGCGAGAGCGCAGCAGGTCGACCCTTTGGAAAAGAAGTCGGTGCTGGCGAGGCGGTCCGGATTTTTACCGGTGCCCATATTCCTGAAGGCTGCGACACGGTGCTTATTCAGGAGGACGCGATCCGTGATGGTACGAAACTTACGCTGAAGGGCACGGATTCTTTAGAGCCGTCGGCGCATATCAGACGTGCGGGCGGCGACTTTAGCGAAGGTTCTACATTGCTGGAGGCTGGGATCAGGTTGACACCGGGCGCAATCGCGGTGGCGGCCATGGCCGGCTATGGAGCGTTGAATGTCGGTGGCCGTCCACATGTAAGCATCGTGGCTTCTGGCGACGAATTGCGCGCGCCCGGTGAACCATGTGATTCAGCCCATATTCCGTCCAGCAACAGCCCGATGCTCGTCGCCATGTTATCAGATTTGCCATGTGATGTGACGGATTGCGGTATTGCCGAAGACAAGATGGAGGCACTCAAAGCCGCGATCCGAAATTGCCTGCGTTCCGATATCATCGTCACTACAGGCGGTGCTTCTGTGGGCGATCATGATTTGGTGGAACCGGTACTCCGCGCATTAGGCGCCAAGATCGACTTCTGGAAAGTGGCCATCCGACCTGGAAAGCCTCTCATTGTAGGACGAATCGGCAAGACAATCATACTGGGATTGCCCGGAAATCCGTCGTCGGCATATGTTACAGCCACGCTCTTTCTATTGCCTTTGATACGCTATCTTGCCGGATGCAAAGACTCCCTGCCTAAGGTCAACACGGGCACACTGAATCAATCAATCGCAGCGGGTGGGAAACGAATAGAATTTTTTCGTGCCGTTGAAGAAAATGGTTTTATTTCAATATTTTCGAGGCAAGATAGCGGGATGCTCACGCCTCTTTCCAAGGCCAATGCACTGCTGATAAACCCTGTGGACGCGCCAGCGCGGGAAACAGGAGAACCTGCCCAATTTCTGCGGATCGATTGACTGCAACGGAACTTGGATCACCGAGTGTTGACTTAACCGCATATGTTCTCTAATCGTTCCATTCATGTTCAACATATCGGGGACGTCAAATGCTCACCGCAAAACAACATGAATTGCTTCTTTTCATCCATAAGCATCTGGAAGAAAGCGGCATTTCACCTTCGTTTGAAGAAATGAAGGAAGCTCTCGATCTGAAAAGCAAATCCGGTGTACACCGGCTTATTGGTGCTTTGGAGGAACGTGGGTTTATCCGCCGCCTTGTCAACCGCGCACGCGCACTGGAAGTGGTGAAAATGCCGGAAGGCGGGTCGAGCCGGCCTTTCAATGTCACCAAACTTACCCCCGCCATCGCAACGAACAAGGCGCAGGTTAACCTGCCTGTGGCTGCCAATGATGTCCTCGAAATTCCCCTGCATGGAAAAATTGCGGCTGGTGTTCCGATTGAAGCTCTGGAGGGGCAAAGCTCGCTTTCCGTGCCAATGGCTTTGCTCGGTAGTGGCGAGCATTATGCGCTTGAAGTATCCGGAGACTCGATGGTGGAAGCCGGAATATTGGACGGCGACTATGCGTTGATCAAAAAAGCAAACACAGCCCGCGATGGTGAAATTGTCGTCGCCCTTGTGCGGGGCGAAGAAGCGACGCTGAAATATCTGCGTCGCGAAGGTCAGCGGATCCGTCTCGATCCTGCAAACTCGCTATATGAGCCGCAATATTTCGACTCCCATGAAGTCGAGGTGCAAGGCAAATTGGCAGGGTTATTGCGTCGTTATCACTGACCGTCCTGCGGATAGGTGCGGGCGGCTTTAACCCAAGGATGGTGACCGTTCTCGGCGTTGACACTGTGGACGATGCTGCTTGGAAGGAAGAATGCGAGACCACCGCTTTCGGTGAGCATATTTTTGTCCGCCTTTATCCATTTTGGCGAACAGGATGCCGGTAGCCATCGATCGCTCACAACGATATCCGCCCGGCTGCAGGCAGCGGCCATTTCAAGCTCGGGTATAGGATAAGCTGTCCGCGTCGCCATGATGCTCCACATCCGGTCTCCTCTTCGCATCTGTATGACACATATATCCGGTGAACAGTTTGCGCCGGGCCATGACTCCATTTCCAAGGGTTCGGCGAGTGTGCCGACGCTTTCAAGCATCATGTCGCGAATATATTCACCCGTCCGCGTTCGTAACAACGCGTCGCGTCCGTTGGGTTCAGCCACAGCCAAATGCTTCCCGTCCGACGTCACCAGCACGTCAGGTCTTGGCGCCGAAAGCATCGCCGATAAGCCAATCACTAGGAGGAGCAGCCCCGCAAACCGTACCTGGCTCTTCAGCAAGCGAACCCATAATCCGCCGAAAACCATCAGAACAAATGCCCATGAAGGCATCGCAGGCATCATTGTCACAGCACCCGGCAAACTACTTACGGAACGGGCCAAAGTGAGGATGATTTCTATCCCCTGCCCGGCAATCCACCATGCAGGCGCGCCGATTCCCCCCAAGTCCAATATCAACGCTATGGCCTGCGCCGGCATCACGACAAAGGTCGTGAGCGGGATCGCGATGACATTAGCAAAGGCGCTATACATCCCGGTCCGATGAAAGTGGAACAGCGTTATCGGTGCCAAAATGAACTCGATGGCTATGCCTGTTACTATGAACGCTACAATCGCCCGCGTAGCACGCGCGATCAGGGCTTCGTCCCTGCGTTCGGTCCAACGTGCCATCCATCCCGCTTCATGAAGAATGACGATGGTCGCGACGGCCGCAAAGCTGAGTTGAAAACTTGGGCCCGCCATGGCCTCTGGCCAGAAAAGCAGGACAATTATTGCTCCAACCAAAACAAGGCGCAGCGTAAGAGCCTGCCGCCCGAGCGCCATAGCTAACAGAATGAGCAAGGCCGCAATACATGACCTGACGGTGGGAACTTCAGCACCAGCCAACAACGTATAAGCGATCGCCCCCAAAGCGGCGAATCCGGCGGCCAACAGAGGAACCGGAAAACGGAGTGCGACACTCGGGAATAATGCGAGAAACCTGCTAGACAGCACAAACAGAAAGCCGACCACTGCTGTAACGTGCAACCCACTGATGGATAGCAAATGCGCCATGCCGCTATTGCGCATAGCCTGCCGGGTCGATATTCGCCTGATCTCCTGTGATAAGCGCCGCGCCGATCTCGCCTGTGCCTTCTGGCATTTGCGCAATGATATGCCGCGTCAGGAAGTTGCGCACATCGGGGATAGGATATGACATTGTGGCGGAGTTAAACAGGGTGAGAGGACCTAATGCGCGTCCGGTGGCGCCTATTTGCTGAAACCATGCGCGCCGTGCGAAATCATAGCTTCCCGGCAAAATCGGACCATTGGGTGGCATTAACCGCGCCCGCACCTGAACGAAGGCACCGGTATTGAGCGATACTGAACCGATCTGCTCTTGCGACAGATTAAGCCTGATCTTCGGAGGCAAACCTAGCCCCTCGCCTGTTTCGATTTCAAGGCGAACCACCCCGCGCGCGCCCATATATTAGACCTTTTCGACGCGCCCGTGAAGCGCACCCGCCCACACTTTTTGCAAGATTGGCTCGGCTACGGAGGCCGATTTCAATGCAATCGCCGCGAAACCTATCAACAGGGCAATAGCCGCGAAGGTCAGCACCCTTGCAAAACGTCTTTGAAAGCCGAGAACGACGCCAAAAAGCATGAGCGATAAGGTCAGGATCAGAAGTGGAAACAACCCGTCGTCCCCTGTAACCTGCCAAAGGCCTATGCCCGACCCGATCCCGACCGGGAACCATAGCGGAAGCTGGTCCCTTTCGCGGTCCAGCCAGTGGTCTATCGCCAAGTTGACGGAGGCAATTTGGAAATGCGAGCGGACATGTGGCCGCGTCAAACTTCCAAAATAATCAATCATGTCAGTGGTGTAGCATCTTTGCCACAAATAACAATTATATCGTCAGCCAATCTAAATGCTTTGCCTTGACGACCGTGTAATTTCGCACCATTGCCGACAAAACGATAATGCCAACTTCTCCCCAAGAAATAGTGGCAGTTGAGGGGCCTAAAGCAAGCGCATCTGGCGTTTCGGCGCCTTTTGTCGGACATGGAACATAGCCTGAAAAAGGGGCGCCCATTTAACGGGTTCGAAGTTATGGAGTGTAAAAATGGCGGAAAATAATGCAACGCTGACAATCGGAGATACCAGCTACGACTTGCCAATCATGAAGGGCAATGAGGGCCCCGATGTTTTGGATATCCGTAAATTATATGGTGCGTCCGACCATTTCACGTTCGACCCGGGTTTCACCTCCACCGCCAGTTGCGAGTCGGCGCTGACATTCATCGACGGCGATGAGGGTATCCTTCTCCACCGCGGCTATTCCATTGAAGAGCTCTCCGAAAAGTCGAGCTTTATGGAAGTGTCCTATTTGCTGCTGAATGGCGAATTGCCATCGAAGACCCAGCTGGTCGAGTTCAGCCAGACAATTTCGCGGCACACCATGCTGCACGAACAGTTGGCAACCTTTTACCGTGGCTTTCGCCGCGATGCTCATCCCATGGCAATCATGTGCGGCGTCGTTGGCGCTCTGTCGGCATTCTACCATGACTCGACGGATATCAGTGATCCGACCCACCGGATGATTTCCAGCCATCGGTTAATTGCCAAGATGCCTACCATTGCGGCAATGGCGTATAAATATTCGATCGGTCAGCCTTTCTTATACCCCGACAACAGCCTGTCTTACACCGGAAACTTCCTGCGCATGACATTCGGCGTCCCGGCTGAACCCTATGTCGTGAATCCGGTGATCGAACGTGCAATGGACCGCATTTTCATCCTGCATGCGGATCACGAACAAAACGCATCGACATCGACCGTGCGTCTCGCCGGTTCGTCGGGCGCCAATCCTTTTGCATGTATCGCAGCGGGCATTGCCTGCCTGTGGGGTCCGGCGCACGGGGGTGCCAATGAAGCAGCGCTCAACATGCTTCGCGAAATCGGCACGCCTGACAAAATTCCGCACTATATCGAGCGCGCGAAGGACAAGAATGACCCATTCCGCCTGATGGGCTTTGGGCATCGTGTATATAAAAACTACGATCCTCGCGCTTCCGTGATGCAAAAGACCGTTCGTGAAGTCTTGAGCGAACTCAAGGTCAACGATCCGATATTCGATGTCGCCCTCCAGTTGGAAGACATGGCGCTGAACGATCCGTATTTCATCGAAAAGAAGCTGTTCCCGAACGTAGACTTCTATTCAGGTATCATTCTTTCGGCCATCGGCTTCCCGACCGAAATGTTCACTGTGTTGTTCGCCCTGTCGCGGACTGTGGGCTGGGTCGCCCAGTGGAACGAAATGATCTCGGATCCAGGCCAGAAAATCGGCCGTCCGCGTCAGCTTTATACAGGTCCAAAGCATCGGCCTTATCCGGGCTTTGACGAGCGTTAATCGCGCGAAATTCAGCTATTAGGAAGGCGGAGGGTGAAAATCGCTCCTCCGTCTTCCGCATTTTGAACGTGCAACTCACCACCCATTGCACGGGCAAGTCGGCGGGAAATATAGAGACCCAAGCCGCTACCGCCATCGCCGGATCGTCCTAGACGTTCGAATTTCTCGAAAATCTTTTCCTGATCTGCTGGGTCGATGCCTTTTCCCTGGTCACGCACCGAAATAAATGCCTCTGCGCCCACCGTGCAGATATCGATAAAGATACTCGTCCCGTCCGGTGAATAGCGTATGGCATTGTTGACCAGATTAAGGATGATTTGAAGCGTCCGCCGGAACTCGGCAACCGCAGGCACCAACAGGTCTTCAGGCGGCGTATGGACCGATATACGGTGATCCGCCGCTTTCAGGGCTAACAAACCCGCCACCCGTCGCGCAACGTCACCTAGCTCAATATTATCCCGTGCTGCTTTAAAATCCGGACGTTCCACCGCTTCCAAATCGCCGAGGTCGTCGACCAAGGCTGACAAGTGGCGCGCCGCATTGGCAATGTCACGCGCGTAGAGGGCGTAATTTTCTCGAATTGGTCCCTGTAATTCGCTGCCAATGGTCTCGGCATTAGCGATGATACGTCCCAAGGGCTGACGAAGCACAGGGGCAAGATTTTTCCCGAATAAAGCGCCTGCTGCGGGGATTTCGTTCGCTGCAGCAGCTGGGGAACGCGCCTCTTCGACCCGTTCAAATTTAAGTTCAAACCCGTTCGACACGGAACCTCCGGTGACACGGAAAACCACACCATCACTCAACCGCTTCAGAGTGTTTGTTGTAACCGCAGTCCCGGCAGACATGGCCGTCAGCAGCGTATCCAACGCTGACCCGGCTTCAAACAAAGTCGTCAGCAACGCATTACCGTCCCGGCCAAAATCGGGCGGCATCAGGCCGTGGGACGCTTCGCCGGTTGCTCTGACCAGTCGACCGACCGGATCAAACTTCATTACATTATCATGGACAATGTGGGCCGGTGTACTGGTTGCGCTGGGACGCCTGACTTCGGGCAACACGCGCCAACTGATAATGGACAATCTGGCCTTATTCGGCTCGGGATCAATCTCGATCCATAGCTCCAGATTTTCGGCATCATCGGCTACGCGAACCGCGCGCGATAACTTCATCTGTAATTTTATCGCTAGCAACGCCAATGTCTTGATTGCCGGAACGGCCAGCAATTCATTCTTGCGTCCCCCAGCGCGCTCATTGAGCCGGGCCAGCGCATCGTCGGCTGTGACAAGACGGCCATCGGCGTCTACTTCGCCCGAGATGGGGTTGAGAAGCTGCGCGCCGCTCATGGCAGTTTTCCGCCGGAAAGAAATTGCGCGCGCGCTGATGCCCAAAACCCGATTTGGATCAAGGCTTCATCAAGCTGCAGATTTGAATAGCCAGACTCGAATATTCCCGCTTCCCTCGGTGTGATCAGGTCGCCCCGGAACAGGAAGATATTCTTGAGCGCATGCGTTTTGGACACGCCGCATGCTGCCAGCATGACAGCATAAGGTGCCGCTGATGAAGCATCGATCAGGCGTAAGATGTGGTCATGGTCGAATTCCAAGTCGGCAGATAGAGCAGCCACATGCAAATGCAGACCGTAAATCTCCGGATTACAGACCAGAATATGGGCAGGCTCTTCGGAAAAATGAACGATTTTTCGCGCGGCATCCTGCGCCCGATCCGCTTCGCAAAAGCTGGACAGAAGCGATTTTGCCGAGGCAATTATCGCCGGCTGCCGTACGCCTTCATAAATTTCGATAGCGGCCACGATTTGCCACGTTAGCTTATACAGCAATTCGGACGTAAGGCCCAGATAGGTGTTCCCCGCCCCGCTCCGGTGCAGGCTTTCCGCAGCCAATAAGGTCTGCGCAGCATCCGCCAACATTCCGTTCTGATGGTCCAGATAGGTAGATGCCGATTTCACCTTATCTTGCGCGATGCATGCGCCGAGGCGGTCTTCAGCCACGCGCGCCAAGATAAAGTCGATTAAATCCGGTTCACGCAAGAACCCCGATTTCGACAATATGTCCCATGTCAGCGGGAGATGCGGGTTTCTCTTTGAAAGGAGCCGAGCCTCTAGATCGGAGACAAGCTGGATCAACTTCGCCGAAACTGCACTGATCGTTGCCTCGGTGGGTGGATTGATGGCAGCCGGGAAAATAACAGAGGCGATATCTGTGCATAGAGCATCGATGTCGTGCGCATGCTCGGCGCCGACTTTCATCAAAACATTATTATCATCGACACCGTGATCCAACGGAATTTCCATGCTGAGAACAGCGATTAGCCTATCAAATAAAGGTTTACACGGCTTTAAGGCTGTTTCTGAGCAGCAACCCCGCGTCCAGCTAGATACTGTTCCGTCGTGAGAAGCGCAAGTTGCGCAAAAACAATAATTTTTAGTCCAAACGCATAATCCGAAGAATAGGCTGAAATAGCCATTCCAAGGACCAAGAGCGCGGGGGAGCATAAAAAGTTCGACGTCCAGCGGCTCGCGGGAATAGCCTGTGCCAGTGCGGCCAATCCCAGCATGATAGCCGTGAATTCCAGCGCATTTGATCCGATTGCGGCCTCACTAAACGCTACGTACAGGACGGATATGATTGAAATCGCCCAGAAAACGGTAACATAAAAAGGGCGCCGTCCTGTATTCGACTTTACGTCAATCAACGTCTGGATCTGGTTAAACATCAGTCCCAGAAAAAGGAAGAGCAACGCGAATACGGCCTGATTCATTGCGGTCAGAACTAGGCTCAAGACGATAGCCACAGCGGCCGGCAGATTTGCATATTGGGAAAACCGGGCATTACCCCATACCAGCGGCGCAAACCGTTCGGCAATCGCACCAAAAATATTCCGTTCGATCCACCCCTTTACGCCGTCGACCCGAGCCTGCATCTTTTTCGCGCCGATCGCTTGCGCGTCTGCCGCGCTGCTGATCTTTGCGATTTCCGCATTTTGTATGGCGCTCTGCGGGAACGGCTTGAACGGCGTGCCAATCTGAATTGCAAAACGGAGCAACGTCGATGCTATGCTCCATCCTTCGGGGATATCCTGGATCGTTTCCAGCTTTTCGGTTTCCAGCAGGGTAAACCCCGCCCAGCATCGGGTAAGATCAATCCGCTCAAAATCAGCACTTTCGTTTCCGATGTCGCAGGTTGCCACACACGGCGCCCCCGAATTGATTAAGCGATGCAAAATGTCTTCGGAAAAATACTGGCCTTCGGCGAGAATAACGAGACGGGATTTGAGGTCGCCGGATTTCTGCAAATCCTCAAGCGTCCGCACGAAATGAATGGTAAGTCCGAACCGTTCGCCGGCATCCGACATTTTGAGCAGAGCGCCGGAAACATTGTCTACCTCAACAAAACAAGTCGTAATTCCGGATTTTTGCAGGGCAGCCAACTGCCATTCGAGAACCGACTGACCGGCGATTGTCAGGGGTGGGGGCTGCTGTCCGGCAAAATTGGGAATTTCTGTTGTGGATACAACGGATAGAAGTGCCGCTGGTGGTCTTTGGATAGTGTCGTCAGGTAACATGCGACCGATATGGACGATATTGCCCTATTTCCAACTATTTTGTTGGCTTCATGTCGGTTCTAGCTGATTTCATGCAGTTCAATCTCAAGGATTGCCGCCTCGATATCGCGGATTACAACAGGATCACCGGGGGCCCCGACACTCGCCATATCTGCCAATTCCATGAGGCGTGTCGCTCCGAAGCTAGCCGCCAAACCCTTTAATCGCCAACTTGTATACTGCCAATTGGCATCACAGCGCGACCGGGATAGCAAGCTTAACTGGCGGCGTGCACTTTCTACGAACGAATGGCGTAATTCTGCCATCAACGCGTAATCTTCGCCCGAAGCGGCTTTTATCGCTGTGTCAAAAGAGCCATAATCCATAGACATTCCACATGCATACGCCACTTAGTGTTAAGTTTGCGTTTCCCCTGTGGATAAAATATGGTTAACAAAGTGCTATGACAGCTCGCTCTAAAATTGTTGGCCTTACACGGCAGATTGAAAATGGCTCTGTTGAGGATATGGACAACCATATCCCCGATCGTGATGTGGCCTCCGAAGCTCAGCAATTCACAGCTGAAAGCGACGTCTTTGATTACGGCGAACCCGATTATGCCAGCGAGGAGGAATCGGCGCCGGCAAGCAATTGGAAAAGCTATATAACGCCGGTTATCATCGTCATGCTTACGCTGGGCTGGACAGGATATTTCGTCTGGACCTATTTGCCGCTGATCAAGGACGGGCTGAAGGGCGAATATCTGATCACCTTGATCAGCATTTGGGCAACGCCTGCGATGTTCCTGGCAATTTTATGGCTGCTAGCGATGCGCTCCAGTCGGGCCGAGGCGTTGCGTTTTCGGGATGTGGCACTTTCCCTTCGAAAGGAAAGTGAAGCGCTAGAGGCGCGCATGCGGACGGTGAACGAAGAAATATCGATGGCACGCAGCTTTCTTGCCGAAAATGCGCGGGAACTTGAAACGGTCGGCAAGCAATCCGCACAAAGTTTGATGGAGGCCGCGCAGGTCTTGACCTCGGCACTATCGGACAGCGACGAAAAAGCCAAAACGCTCGAAACCGTAAGCAATGCCGCGACCAGCAACCTGGAACAGCTGCGCAAACATCTGCCTGTCGTGACGAGTGCCGCAAAAGATGTCACAAACCAGATTGGCAGTGCCGGAAATAATGCGCAGTTGCAGATAAAGTCGCTTATAGCTGGACTTGCGCGAATTGGCGAAGTGGGAACGTCAACCCGTGCCTATATCGATGAAGTCGGCACGCGCGCCGATGCGGTATCGGAACAACTTGGCAGTATATCGCGCGAAACCGCAGATTCGCTTAACGAGGCAAGCTTGCTCGCGGAAAAACGCGCGGCTGCCGCAGCCAAGCTGCTCGATGTGGCGGCGCAGAATATGTCGTCGCAGGTCGGGAATGTGACGTCTGAACTGAGCCAGATCCTGTCCGACAACAGAGCGAAGATTGAAGAGAATGTTGGCCTGTTGAAACAAGCGATGGGCGAAATTGCCCTGCAATCGCAGGAAGAGAAAAACCGCATCGCTTCGATTATCGGTGACATTGAAAGCCATCTGAGCGCCAGCGCCGCGACGATATCGGAGATCGACAAGGCCGCGACCGATCAGACCGCGAAGCTTGCGTTTGCTGTGTCCGCCCTCGGTGTGAGCGCGAAAGAGGTGAACAGCGAACTGGATGGCAGCCATAACCGCACCGAGCAACTGCTCGAAAAAGCCGAAGGCTTGTTCTCATCGCTCAACCGGATCAATGGTGAAATTGCTGAGAACATCCCAGCCTCCATCGGGCAAATAGGACTGCAGATTTCGGGAACGACCGAGCAACTATCGGCCGCAACGGGCAGTGCCCGGGATCTGAACGCGCAAAGCGGCGAATTGCTGAAAGTTGCGTCGTCGCTCAGCGCTTTGATCGATGAACAAAGCGCAAAAATTGGCAGAATAATGCAGGATAGCGACGAACATTTTGCCGCGCGTCATCAACAGGCCGATGCGCTTTCGGCAACATTGAATGAAACCCGCGCGCTGATTGAATCAATCACGCATGTGACCGAAGGCGCTTTGGTATCGTCGCTGTTGCGTGTTCGTGAAGTTACCGAAGGCGCAGCGCAAGACAGCCGCAAGATTGTGGAAAATGAACTTTCCCATGTTGCGGACCGCTTGGCCGACCAAAACCGTGTTGCGCTGGAGGGTGCGGTTGAAAACCAATTGAGGGCCATGAACGAGCAGGTTCAAAACGCCATCGAACGCAACATCAGCCTTTCCGAAAGCTCGACAGCGCAAATTACAACGCAGTTAAAGGAACTGGACGAACTCGCAGACAATCTTGAAAAGCGGATTGCAGAAAGCCGGAACAGTTTCGACGGCATCGATGATGACAGTTTCGCACGGCGGATGGTGTTGCTTACCGAGTCTTTGAACTCCACCTCTATCGATGTCGCAAAAATACTGTCGAACGAAGTCACTGACACAGCATGGGCGGCCTATTTGAAGGGCGACCGTGGCGTGTTCACACGCCGTGCCGTGCGCCTGCTCGATGCTGGCGAATCACGCGCGATCGCGACGCATTATGGACAGGACCCGGAGTTTCGCGAACATGTGAACCGCTATATCCACGACTTCGAAGCGATGATGCGGGTTTTGCTGAGCACGAGAGATGGCAACGCGATCTGCGTCACGCTCCTCTCGTCCGACGTGGGTAAATTGTACGTCGCACTGGCCCAGGCAATTGAGCGACTGCGCAATTAACTCGTCGTTGGCGGCGTAACCAGAAAATCGAAGCTGTGCCGGTCGATCCAGCCTTGCGTATAGTTGGCGTAATAGAGCCCAAATAACGCCGCCGACAACAAAGTGGTCCGCAATATAATGACCCATGGCCGGAAGTTACCCGGCGCACTGTCTGCCTGACCTGGCGTTTTTTCAAGACCGAGTTCGTCGTGGGTCCGTACGCCGATGGGCAAGATCACAAAGGCGGTTAGAACCCAGAAAAGCACGTAAATCGCAACAATCGATGTCCAGTTCATGCGGTTTCCAATATCATGACGTCAACGATGGGCTTCTTGCCCGTCCAACTGGTCGCAACACGGCGCACAGCAAGGCGAACCGATTCCCGAAGTTTCTCGAAATCGCCTTTATTTTCCCGGATGGCTTTCACAGCCGCAGCCGAGGCCTCTTCCAGAAAATCTTCTAAATCTTCTTCAATCGGCACCCCGTGCAACCGGATTTGCGGCTCACCCAAAAGGCGGTCGCGTTCATCCAGAGCGAAGGCAACGCTGATCAGGCCATACCAGGATAAGCGGCGGCGTTCGTTGATGGTGGCGCCATCCGCTGAAATGATTGTATCGCCGTCCAATATCAACCGGCCTGTGCGTTCCTGCCCGATGATTTCTGGCTTTCCGGGCGCCAATCGCACCACATCCCCGTTGGATTGAACGAGGGTGCTTTTGACGCCATGCGCTTTTGCAAAGCGGGCCTGCTCAGCCATATGGCGGCGCTCACCATGGACGGGGATGAGCACCGAAGGCTTGATCCAGTCGTATAGCAATGCAAGTTCCGGCTGCCCTGGATGCCCCGACACATGCACATGCGCCTGCTTTTCGGTGACGGTCAAAATGTTGCGCTCGGCAAGCTTGTTCATGATGACGCCGATCGCAATCTCGTTCCCCGGTATCTGTTTTGACGAAAAGATCACTGTGTCACCTTCCTCAAGCTTCACGGGATGATTACCCTCGGCAATACGGGCCAGTGCCGCACGTGCCTCGCCCTGCCCACCTGTAGCTACAACCATCACTTCATGACGGGCAAGGCTGTCAACAGCCTCCATATCGACCGTCTTGGGCATATCTTTCAAATACCCATTGGCCTGCGCCGCGTCGATGATCCGGTGCAAGGAACGACCAGCAAAACAGAGCGTACGGCCAGTTTCGCGGGCGACTTCGCCCATAGTCTGCAGGCGCGCTGCGTTGGACGCAAAGGTGGTCAGAAGCACCCTGCCCTTCGCTTCTTTGACGGACTTCAACAAATCCGCTTTCACGCTGCCTTCGCTACCGCTGTCGTCGGCGTTGAACGCGTTGGTGGAATCGCACACCAGCGCCAATATGCCCTCTTCACCGATGGCCGTTAATTGATCCGCCGTCGATGGCGTTCCGATAACGGGCCGTTCATCCAGCTTCCAGTCGCCGGTGTGGAATATCTTGCCATAAGGTGTTGTGATGAGACAGGCGCTCATTTCGAGTATCGAGTGGGCGAGCGTAACAAACTGAAACCCGAAAGGTCCCAAATCAAAGCTGCCCTCCATGGGAATGATGTTCAGCTCAACGCTGTCCGCAATGCCTTCTTCTTCCAGCTTTCCGCGTATCAGCGTAGCCGTAAAGGGCGTGGCGTAGAGCGGAACGCCGAGATCGGCAGCGAAATAAGCAACCGCGCCGATATGATCTTCATGGCCATGCGTCAGCACGATACCAAGCAAGTCATCCTTGCGTTGCTCGATAAATTCAAGATCAGGCAGTATCAGCTCTACCCCGGGATATTCCGCATTGGCAAAAGTCAGCCCGAGATCAACCATGACCCATTTGCCCTGGCAGCCATACAGATTGACATTCATCCCAATCTCGTTCGACCCGCCAAGGGCAAGGAAAAGTAACTCATTCTTTGGGGTAGTCATGATTATATTTCTCGATTCCTGTACAAATGCGCCAGCCCCCGCAGCGTCAAATCCGGTTCTACCCGGTCAAATAAATGGCCATGTTGCTGAAAAAGGATGGCAAGACCACCGGTCGCGATGACCGTGACCGGCTTGCCAATTTCAGCCTTCATACGGGCGATCATCCCTTCGATCATCGCCACATAGCCCCAATAGATACCAATCTGCATTTGTCCAACTGTTGTCGTACCAATGACACTTTCATTTGGCGGCGGCTCGATTGCAATTCGCGGCAACATGGCAGCTGCGGCGTAAAGTGCATCAAGGCTAAGGTTCACGCCCGGCGCAATACTGCCGCCGCGATAGGAACCGTCTGGGCCGATATAGTCGAACGTGGTTGCCGTACCGAAACTGATTACCAGCTTATCGCCCTCCGCCAGAGACTGTGCGGCAATGGCGTTTACTGCGCGATCGGCACCAACCGATTGGGGTTCATCAACCTTCAACTGGATACCCCAACCAACGGCTCCCCGGCCCGCTACCAACGCTTCGCAATCAAAATAGTGGGAGGCAAGCAGTTGCAAATTGTGCAGCGCCCGGGGCACCACCGTTGCGATAATCACGGCCTTTATGTCGTTGCGGCGGAACCCGGCCATTTGGATCAATTGATCGAGCCACACGGCATATTCATCGGCCGTGCGCCGTGCATCGGTAGCGATGCGCCAACGCTTCACAATTTCTCCGCTGTCGTCGACCAGCGCAAATTTGACGTTGGTGTTGCCGGTATCAATGGCGAGCAGCATAGTCGGTCCTCTGTTTAAACAAGAAAAACATCAGCGGCATGAATGGCATGGATCGTCCCATCCGCCAAGCGAAGCTGAAGCGCGCCTTCTGCGGTCAACCCGGCGTAAAGTCCATCTTCGCGTGTGCCGTCCGGTAATTGCACCGATAGCGCTGTTCCGACGGGATGGGCCGCCTTCTGCCACTCGGCGGTCAACGCTTGCAGTCCATATTGGCGCCACCGCCCCAACCAGATTGCCATATTGGATGCCAGCATCTCCACGACCGCTTGCGGCGGTGGCGGCAGGACGCCGAGTGCTTTCAGGTTAGCTGTCGCACGACCGGGAATATCGGGTGACGAGGTCAGATTGATGCCAATGCCGACTACGACCGCGTCGCCTGTCCGTTCAAGCAGTATGCCGCACAGTTTGGCACCTTCTGACGAAAGAACATCATTGGGCCATTTGATCTGCACGGCACATTCTGGAGCCATTTGATGCAAGGTGTCGCGCACCGCCAGAGCAGCGACAAGGGCCAGCGTTGGTGCTTGCGGATCAGTCGGTTGCAGGCGAACAATGGTGCTGGCGAACACATTTCCAGCAGGACTTTCCCAACTGCGCCCCATACGGCCACGGCCACCGTCCTGTGCATCGGCGCGAAGCCACAGACCTTCTGGCGCACCGGTGGCCGCGCGTTGCAGCAGGTCGGCGTTGGTCGACCCGGTTAGTACAACCTCTTCAAAAATGGGGTTCAGAACAGCGCCCTTGCCGCTTGTGCCGACAGTGCCGCTAGAACCGGAATGGCAAGATAGCCCAGCGGTGACACAGCCGCAGCCATGATCCCGCCCGTCCAGCTCAACACCGCATCATCGGACGGCGCAATGACGTCTGCCGGTTCGTCAAAATACATGACCTTCACGACCTTCAGATAGTAGAACGCCCCGATTACTGACGCGGCGATCCCGATGACAGCAAGCGGAAGCAGGTTTGCCGCCACAGCGGCCTGAAACACCACCAGCTTGCCCCAGAAACCGAACAGCGGTGGGATGCCTGCAAGGCTAAACATGAAGATCGCAAAGACGGCGGCCAAAGCAGGGCGTGTTTTCGACAACCCGGCGATATCGCCAAATGTTTCCCGATAGGATCCGTCATGCGCCTTCAACTGCATCAGCACAATGAAGCTACCCAGCGTCATGGCTACATAAATCGCAAGATAGACCAGCATCCCCGCAACACCTTGCTCAGTCCCCGCGGCAAGACCGATAAGGATGAAGCCGATATTGTTGATCGAGCTGTAAGCCAGCAGGCGTTTCAGATTTTGCTGTCCAATTGCGCCCACCGCGCCAATAATAATCGATATCAAGGCCACAACGATAACAATCTGCTGCCAGACCATGGTTTCGTTGCCGAACGCCTCAATCACAACACGGATCAGCAGCGCGCTCGCCGCGACCTTCGGGGCGCTGGCGAAAAAGGCGGTGACAGGTGTTGGCGCACCTTCATACACGTCCGGCGTCCACATGTGGAAAGGCGCAGCGCTGATTTTGAAAGCGAGGCCGGACAGGACGAATACGATACCGAAAATCATGCCAAGGCTGATGTCGCCGTTCAGGGCGGAGCCAATCGCGCTGAAGTCTGTCGAACCGGCAAAGCCGTAAAGCAGCGACATACCAAAGAGCAAAATCCCGCTCGCCAAAGCGCCGAGTACGAAATATTTCAAACCGGCTTCGGCCGAACGCCCGTCATAGCGCGCAAAGCTCGCCAGGACATATGCAGCCAAGCTGTTGAGTTCTAGCCCGATGTAGAGCGTCACCAGATCCGTTGCCGAAACCATGATGCCCATACCGATGGCCGCTAACAGGATCAGTACAGGATATTCCGCCCGCATTGCGCCCATCTTTTCCAGAAAGCGCGGGGCAATCATAAGCGAGATGGCCGCGGCAAAGTAGATCAAAATCTTGGCAAAGTTGCCGAACGCATCGTTGCCAATCAATCCGTCAAAAGCCAAGGCATCGGTCCCCGACGCCATAAACTGCACAACATAGGCGCCAGCACCAACCAGCGCGGCAACGGCCAAGATACTCGCCAACCGGCCTGCTTCGCTCCGCCATGCGGATAGGAGCAGCAAAACCAGCGCCGAAAAGCTGAGAATGACCTCGGGACGAACGAGGAAAAGTGAAGCATTAAGGTCCATTAGTGGTGGCTCCCCTCAGCCTTGTTCTTTTCTTCGCCATGGCCTCCGACCCGGTATTTCACGGTGGTAGGATCATTGGCTTTCAATTTGCTATCGCCTGCAGGTGCAGCACGTTCAATGCGCGCAACAATGGTCGCAACATCGCGGCGGATCGGGGCAAGGAAGCTTTCGGGATAAACTCCCATCCAGAGCACCGCCGCTGCGATCGGTGCGAGCAGCCACATTTCACGACCATCAATATCGGGCATCGCTGCAGCATCGGCGTTCTTTTGTTCGCCAAAAGCAATGCGGCGATACAGATAGAGCATATAGCCTGCGCCCAAAATGATACCCGTCGTTGCGATCAGGGTTGCCCAGGTCGACACCTTATATGCCCCCGCCAGCGATAGAAACTCGCCGACAAATCCGCTGGTTCCGGGAAGTCCGACGCTCGCCATTGTAAAGAGCATGAAGAGCAGAGCATATTTGGGCATGTTGATGCTCAATCCACCGTAGCGGTTGATTTCGCGGGTATGCAGCCGGTCGTAAATAACGCCGACGCACAAGAACAGCGCGCCGGAAACCAGACCATGGCTGAGCATGACGATGATAGCGCCTTCGATACCTTGCTGGTTGAAGGTGAAGAGGCCCACGGTCACAATCGCCATATGCGCAACAGACGAATAGGCGATCAGCTTCTTCATATCGTTTTGCACCAGCGCCACGAGCGAGGTGTACACCACAGCGACCATCGACAGGCCGAAGACCAAAGGAATGAAGTCCGCGCTCGCTTCCGGGAACATCGGCAGCGAGAAGCGCAGGAAGCCATAGCCGCCCATCTTCAGCAACACGCCGGCCAATATGACCGAACCCGCGGTCGGTGCCTGAACGTGGGCGTCCGGCAGCCAGGTGTGGACCGGCCACATCGGCATCTTGACGGCAAAACTCGCAAAGAACGCAAGCCACAGCCATTTCTGCGCCTCAACCGGGAAGTCGGTGTTGAGCAGGGTCGGAATGTCGGCGGTTCCGGCAGTCTGGATCATCCACAACATGGCGATCAGCATCACAACCGAGCCAAGCAGCGTGTAGAGGAAGAACTTGTACGAAGCGTAAATCCGCTCTGCCCCGCCCCAGATGCCGATGATCAGATACATCGGGATAAGGCCGGCTTCGAAGAAGATGTAGAACAGCAACAGGTCCTGCGCGGCAAACACGCCGATCATCAGCGTTTCCATTAGAAGGAACGCCGCCATATATTCGCCAACGCGCTTTTGAATGGCGTGCCAGCTCGCCCCGATGCAGATCGGCATCAGGAATACCGACAGCATGATGAGCGTGAGGGAAATACCATCTATGCCCAGTTTCCAGCCTATAGGGCCGAATAATTGCAGGCTTTCCACAAACTGCCACTGCGCACCTGCGGGATCATAGCTGACCCACAGCCACACACCCAAGGCCAGATTGAGCAGTGTCGCGCCAAGTGCGAGCAAGCGGGCGGTTTCTGCGCGCGCGAACAGACAGGCAATTGCGGCACCCATCGGGATAGCCAGCATGATCGAAAGAATTGGGAGTGCTGAGGCGTTCATTATGCTTTCACCATCATC
The DNA here is from genome assembly GCA_013823985.1 of Sphingopyxis sp. Classification (GTDB taxonomy): domain Bacteria; phylum Pseudomonadota; class Alphaproteobacteria; order Sphingomonadales; family Sphingomonadaceae; genus Sphingorhabdus_B. The sequence continues at coordinate 46,557 of PNNB01000020.1, read as the reverse complement.
CAGCTAACCGCCGCGACAAGGCCCAAAAGCATGACCAGTGCATAGGTGTAAAGATATCCCGACTGCATCCGCACAGCCATACGGCTGCTGAAGTTTATTAACGCGGCTGAACCATTGGGGCCATATTTATCAATGATGCCAATGTCCCCCTGCTGCCAGAAAAGGCGACCGAACCAGAAGGCCGGACGGACGAAGATCAGGTTATAAAGCTCGTCAAAATACCATTTATTGAGGAAGAAACGGTAGAGCGGCGCGAACATGGTTGCGATCTTCTGCGGGGCATCGTCGGAGCGCTGGTACATCAGATAGGCAACCGTCAACCCGATGAGCATCGCGACAGTCGACGACAATTTCACCCACAACGGCACTTCATGCATCGCGTGCATCAGATGCTCGTTGAAATAGAGAGTGCTATTCGCCCAAAATTCCTTGCCGGTTTCAGCTTCGATAAAGCCGCCGTGGAATAGGAAGCCAGCCAACACGGCACCAAGCGTCAAGACGCCAAGCGGGATCAGCATCGGCAGCGGGCTTTCATGCGGGTGATAGCCCGCAGTGCCGTCGCCATGATCCGCATGACCACCATGATGGGCATGATCGTCGCCATGATGGTGCGTATCATGCACGGCGTGCTGGATATGCTCGGAACCAGCCCAGCGTGGTTTTCCGAAGAAGGTCAGGAACATCAGGCGCCAGCTGTAGAAGCTAGTCAGCAGCGCGGCGACAACACCGATGGCAAAGCCATACATATGATATGTCGACCCACTGGCAAAGGCAGCCTCGATAATGGCATCCTTGGAATAGAAGCCCGCAAATCCGCCAACGCCGACAATACCGACACCGGTGATGGCGAGCGTGCCCGCCATCATGGCCCAGAATGTCAGCGGGATATGTTTCCGCAAGCCCCCATAATAGCGCATATCCTGTTCATGGTGCATCGCATGAATTACCGAACCCGCGCCCAAGAAGAGTAATGCCTTGAAGAATGCGTGTGTGAACAGGTGAAACATAGCCGCGCCATAAGCTCCAGTGCCTGCGGCGAAGAACATGTAGCCAAGTTGCGAACAGGTCGAATAGGCGATGACACGCTTGATATCGGTCTGCACCAACCCGACCGTGGCCGCAAAGATGGCGGTCGTCGCGCCGACAATAGTTACCACGTTGAGCGCAAACTGGCTGGTTTCAAACAGCGGCGACAGGCGGCAGACCATGAACACCCCTGCGGTCACCATGGTCGCTGCGTGGATCAGCGCCGACACAGGTGTCGGGCCTTCCATTGCGTCAGGAAGCCAAGTGTGCAGGCCCAGTTGCGCCGATTTGCCCATCGCGCCGATGAACAGCAATACGCAGAGCAAGCTCATCGTATCCACGCGGTAGCCAAGAAAACCGATGCTCGAGCCCACCTTGTCCGGCGCGGCGGCCAGAATGTCGGGGATTGAGACGGTACCAAAAAACCAGAACACGCCGAAGATGCCGAGCATGAAGCCCAAATCGCCGACGCGGTTAACGACAAATGCCTTGATCGCGGCGGCATTGGCGCTGGGTTTCTTGTACCAGAAACCAATAAGCAGATAGGATGCAAGGCCAACGCCTTCCCAACCAAAGAACATCTGAACCAGATTGTTCGCGGTCACCAGCATGAGCATGGCGAAAGTGAAGAGCGACAGATAGGCAAAGAAGCGCGGTTGATCAGGATCTTCCTCCATATAGCCCCAGCTATACAGATGGACGAGTGCGGACACCGTGGTGATGACCACCAGCATGACGGCGGTCAGCGCATCGACGCGCAATTCCCAGTCAAAGGCAAGAGCGCCGGACTGGACCCAGGTCATGACCGGTTCGACATAAGCCTTTTCGCTGCCCGTCAGGAAGCCGATGAAGATCGGCCAGCTCAGAAGACAGGCGGTAAACAGACCGGCGGTCGTGATCGTCTTGGCCGCGACCGCACCGATGAAGCGCTGGCCAAGGCCTGCGATCAGTGCTGCCAACAGCGGAAGGAAAACGATGATATGTATCGAAGTCACTGGATGTTCACCCCTTCATCCGGTTGACATCGTCAACGGCAATGGTGCCGCGACCACGGAAATAGATAACCAAGATCGCCAAACCAATCGCCGCCTCGCTGGCAGCAACGGTTAGGACGAACATCGCAAAAATCTGCCCGGTCAGGTCGCTCAGGAAGGCGCTAAACGCCACCAGATTGATGTTCACGGCAAGCAGGATCAACTCAATCGCCATCAAGATGATGATGACATTTTTCCGGTTCAGGAAAATGCCGAGCACGCCCATCACGAAAAGGATTGAACTGACCACCAGATAATGTTCGATGCCTATCACAGTTCGACCCCCTGCCCGACCGGCTGATTCACATTGCGCGTTGCGTCCTGTGGACGGCGCATATTCTGGCTGTTGATATTCTGCCCCTTTGTGCCGTGGCTACGGCGGTGGGTCAGAACAATTGCGCCCACCATGGCCACAAGCAGGATCAGGCCGGCGCTTTCAAACAAGAAGATATATTTGCTGTAGAGCAGGTTCCCGATCGCTTCGATATTCGGCACGCTGCTGGAAACCGTTGCCGGTCCGACTTCCGGAATACCAAGCTTCACCGCACCAGCGCGATAGGCACCAACGCCCAGAATAAGTTCCGCCACCAGCACAACCGCCAGCAACAGACCGAGAGGGACGTTTTTGATAAATCCGGCCCGCAGTTCGGCAAAATCGATGTCGAGCATCATCACGACAAAGAGGAACAGCACCGCAACCGCGCCGACATAGACAATCACAAGCAGCATCGCGATGAATTCCGCGCCGATCAGGACCATCAGTCCCGCTGCGTTGAAAAAGGCAACAATCAGCCACAGCACGCTGTGCACCGGATTGCGCGCAAAAATCACCATCGCGGCAGACGCGATGAGGATGCTGGCGAAAAGGTAAAATGAGATGACCTGAATCACAATCCGCGCCCTTTACCGATAGGCCGCATCGGCGGCAAGGTTCGCGGCAATCGCGCGTTCCCATTTGTCGCCGTTGGCGAGCAGCTTGTTCTTGTCATAGAGAAGCTCCTCACGCGTTTCGGTGGCATATTCAAAATTCGGCCCTTCAACGATGGCATCCACGGGGCAAGCTTCCTGACAGAAACCGCAATAGATGCATTTCGTCATATCGATGTCGTAGCGCGTGGTACGGCGGCTGCCATCTTCGCGTGGTTCGGCCTCGATCGTGATCGCCTGTGCCGGACATACAGCCTCGCACAGCTTGCACGCAATGCAGCGTTCTTCGCCATTGGGATAACGCCGCAGCGCATGTTCGCCCCGGAAACGTGGACTAAGCGGGTTCTTCTCGAACGGATAGTTCACCGTCGCCTTGGGCTTGAAGAAATATTGCAAGGTCAGCCAATGCGCCTTGACGAATTCCCACAGGGTGAAGGACTTGATGAGATGGACGATGGTGGTCATTTACTGGCCTTTCCAGCCACATTCAGTTCGCTTCGGCAGATACCATCCCAACGGTTGGCAGGCTTTTCTGCCGTGTAGGTTTTGCCTTGCTTAACGTCAGTAATTTGGCTGATGTACATACGTTCGCTGTCTTTGCAGTCATAGCGTGTCAGCATGAGATATCCGCTCACCAAGAAAACCCAGAAGAGCGAAATCGGCAGGAATATCTTCCAACCCAGACGCATCAGCTGGTCATAGCGGTAGCGGGGAACGGTGGCCTTTACCCAGGCGAAGATGAAGAACATCACAAGGATCTTGGCGAAGAACCAGATGATACCTGGCACCATATAGAGCGGCGCCCAGTCAACGGGTGGCAGCCATCCGCCCCAGAAAAGGATCGCGTTCAGCGCGCACATCAGCAGGACATTGGCATATTCGCCAAGCCAGAAGAGCGCAAAGGCCATGGACGAATATTCGGTCTGGTAACCGGCAACCAGTTCGCTTTCCGCCTCGGTCAAATCGAACGGTGCGCGCGCGGTTTCGGCCATTGCGCTGATGAGGAACATCACCGCGATCGGGAACAGCAGCGGATTGAGCGCGTAGGCGTTGATAAAGCCCAGCACATGGCCCTTTTGCCCGGCAATGATGCCGCCCATATTGAACGTACCCGCCCATAGGACGACGCAGATCAGGATGAAGCCTATCGAGACTTCATAGGAGATCATCTGCGCTGCGGCGCGCATCGCGGAGTAGAAAGGATATTTGGAGTTGGACGCCCAACCCGAAATCACGACGCCGTAAACACCCAAGCTGCTGATCGCGAGAATGTAGAGCAACCCGACATTGATATCAGCAAGCACGACGCCATCACCAAAGGGAATAACCGCCCATGCCATCAGTGCGACGGTGAAGGTTATGATCGGTGCGATCAGGAACAGGCCCCGGTTCGACGCGCTAGGGATTATGGTTTCTTGCAGGAACACCTTCAAACCGTCGGCGAAGGACTGCAATATGCCGAAGGGTCCAACAACGTTCGGACCACGGCGCAGCGCAAAGGCCGCCCACAATTTACGCTCGCCATAAATGATCAGCGCCACGGCCAGCATCAACGGGAACGCAATCAGCAAAATTCCGGCGATGGTGGCGGTAAACCACGCACCTTCATAGGACATGCCGAGGGATTGGAAGAATGAGGTCATTCCGCAGCCTCCAGAAATTCTTCGCCATGCACCAATTCAGCCGAACAACGTTGCATTGTCTCCGACGCGCGGCAGATGGCGTTGGTCAGGTAGAAATCCTTAACGGGATAGTCGGCGATCTTGCCGCTAACTGTGGCGGACAACTTGGGTTCGCTCCAGCCATAATTGGCCAGACCTTCGACGCCGAGAGCGGGAACGGCTTTTGCCATTTCGGCGCGCAATGCGTCGAGGCTGTCAAACGGCAGACGCTTGCCGAGCACATCGGAAAGCGCACGGAAAATCGCCCAATCCTCACGCGCATCCCCCGGCGGGAATACCGCGCGTTCGCCGCGTTGGACGCGACCTTCGAGGTTCACATAAGTGCCGGATTTTTCGCTATAGGCCGCGCCGGGCAGGATAACATCGGCATGCCGCGCGCCTTGATCGCCATGATGGCCGACATAGACTTTGAGCGTCTTGGCAAAGAGGCTGTAATCGACCTCATCCGCGCCAAGGAAGAAGGCAAGCTTCGGTGCCTTCGCCGCCAAAGCCTTGATACCACCATCATAGGCATAGCCAAGCATCAGGCCACCCATGCGCGCTGCGGCGAAATGGAGGACGTTGAAACCGTTCCAGCCCTCACGAACCAGCTTATATTTTTTGGCAAAGGCCAGCGCCGCGCCATGGACGCCTTCATAGCGCAACGCGCCGCCACCGACGATGATCGCCGGGCGTTCCGCCGTCTTCAATGCGTCCGCCAGCGCCTTGGGCGTTTTGGCGAGAGCCGAAAGATCGTCGCCCAGCCATTCGACCTTATAGGTCAGGTCGGTCACGGGACCGATGGCAAAAACCTTCGCGCCCTTTTTGCGGACGGCTTTCTGTACGCGGGTGTTGACCAGCGCGGCTTCGCGGCGCAGGTCGCTGCCGACGAGCAGGATGACGTCGGCATTTTCGACGCCCGCGATAGTGGTGTTGAAATTGACCGCGCTCAACGACGAGGTGTCATAGGTCAGACCAGTCTGCCGGCCTTCAAGCATTGCGGAACCGGCAAGCGCGCGCGCTGCGAACATGGTTTCGCAATCGACCTGATCACCCGCCAGCACGGCGGCTTCACCCAACCAATGTGCCTTCACGGCGTCAAAGGCCTCTGCCCAGCTTACCGCAACCAGCTTGCCGTCCTTGCGGACATAGGGCTTGTCAAGGCGGCGATGGGTCAGGCCGTCAACGGCGTGGCGGGTTTTGTCCGACGCCCATTCTTCGTTCACATCATCGTTGATGCGCGGCAAGGCGCGCAAAACGGCGCGGCCACGGCTGTCGAGACGGATGTTCGTGCCAACCGCGTCCATGACGTCGATGCTGGGTGTTTTCTTGAGTTCCCATGGACGGGCCTCAAAAGCATAGGGTTTCGAAGTCAGCGCGCCTACAGGGCACAGGTCGACCACGTTGCCCGACAATTCGCTGGTCACCGCGCGCTCAAGATAGCTGGTGATCTGCATATTCTCACCGCGACCGATTGCGCCGATTTCCTCGATGCCAGCGACTTCTTCCGCAAAGCGGACGCAGCGCGTGCACTGGATGCAACGGGTCATCACCGTTTTGACGATGGGGCCCATGTATTTCTCGGTCACCGCACGCTTATTCTCATCATAGCGCGAGGCACCCCGGCCATAGGCCACGGACTGGTCCTGCAAATCGCATTCACCGCCCTGGTCGCAAATCGGGCAGTCAAGCGGGTGGTTGATCAGGAGAAATTCCATGACCCCTTCCCGCGCCTTCTTCACCATCGGGCTGTCGGTCTTGATAATCTGACCTTCGGTCGCGGGAAGCGCACAGCTTGCCTGCGGCTTGGGCGGACCGGGAGCAACCTCGACCAGGCACATGCGGCAGTTGCCCGCGATGGAGAGGCGTTCGTGGTAACAGAAACGCGGAATTTCCTTGCCCGCAAGCTCACAGGCCTGCAGCACGGTGGCGCCGGCAGGAACTTCAATTTCGAGGCCGTCTACGGTTACTTTAGGCATAACTATTCAGCCGCCTCCAACATATTGTCCCCATGCTTCTCCGCAATCCGGCGCTCCATCTCCGGACGGAAATGCTTGATCAGGCCCTGGATCGGCCACGCCGCCGCATCGCCCAGCGCGCAGATGGTGTGGCCTTCGACCTGCTTGGTGACTTCATACAGCATGTCAATTTCGGACGCCGCCGCATCACCGGTGCGCATGCGTTCCATCACACGCCACATCCAGCCTGTGCCTTCACGGCACGGCGTGCACTGGCCGCAGCTCTCATGCTTGTAGAAATAGGACAGGCGCGAAATGGCGCGGACAATGTCGGTGGACTTGTCCATGACGATAACCGCCGCAGTGCCAAGACCGGAGCCGACTTCCTTGCAGCCGTCGAAATCCATCGGCACGTCCATCATCATGCCCGCCGGAACCAGCGGAACTGAAGATCCGCCGGGGATAACCGCCAGCAGATTGTCCCACCCGCCACGAACGCCGCCGCAATGTTTTTCGATCAGTTCACGGAACGGAATGCTCATCGACTCTTCGACAACGCAGGGCTTTTCGACATGACCCGAAATCTGGAACAGCTTTGTGCCATGGTTGTTTTCGCGGCCGAAGCTTTTGAACCAAGCCGCACCCCGCCGCAGGATGGTCGGAACCACCGCGATGCTCTCCACATTGTTCACGGTCGTGGGGCAGCCATATAGGCCAGCACCTGCCGGGAATGGAGGTTTCAGGCGCGGCTGGCCCTTCTTGCCTTCCAGGCTCTCGATCATCGCGGTTTCTTCGCCGCAGATATAGGCGCCTGCGCCGCGATGGACGAAGACGTCGAAATCATAGCCCGATTTGGCGGCATTCTTGCCGAGAAGACCGGCGGCGTAAGCTTCGGCCACAGCCTTTTCGAGGACCTTGGCTTCGAAAATATACTCGCCGCGAATGTAGATATAGGCGGCGCGTGCGCGCATCGCGAAACCGGCAATCAGCGCGCCTTCGATCAGCTTGTGCGGATCGTGGCGGATGATTTCGCGGTCTTTGCACGAACCGGGTTCAGATTCATCAGCGTTGATAACAAGGAAATTGGGACGCTCGGGCGTCGGGGCCTTGGGCATGAAGCTCCACTTCATGCCGGTTGGGAACCCTGCCCCGCCGCGCCCGCGCAGGCCTGAGGCCTTCACTTCTTCGATAATCGCATCCTGCCCGACCTTCATCAAGGCGGCAGTCTTGTCCCAATCGCCACGCTTTTGCGCAGCTTTCAGGCCGAAATCCTGATAGCCATAAAGGTTGGTAAAAATACGGTCTTTATCCTGGAGCATCAACCCAATCCTCCCAGCATGAACCATGCACCGCCCGCGATAATCAGACCGATCACCGCAAGCTTAATGATGCCCGTCAGCAATTTCCAAGCGACGAATGCGGCGACCAGAACGCCGATGAGGGGGAGCCATTCCATTACCACTCACCCCGATAATCATGGTTCTTGTCGACCATCGCCTTCAGCGTTGTCGGCCCGCCATAGGGCTCGACCGTGTGGCGTCCGGGCAATTGCGTGCCGATATTGGGCTGCTTTCCGTCGGCAAGTTCGCCAAGGATCGCGGTCATGCTGTCATAATCGAGATCTTCGTAGTTATCGTCGTTGATCTGAACCATCGGGGCGGAGGAGCAGTTGCCCATGCATTCCACCTCGGTCAGCGTGAACAGGCCGTCCGGCGTGGTCGCGCCTTTGACAAGGCCACGGTTCTTGCACGCCGCCATGATATCGTCTGACCCGCGCAACATGCACGGCGTCGTTCCGCACACCTGCACATGATAGCGGCCAACCGGCGCGAGATTGTACATGGTGTAGAAGGTCGCAACCTCATAGGCGCGCATATAAGGCATGCCGAGATATTGGGCGACATATTCGATCACCGGAACCGGCAACCAGCCCTGCGTCTTCGTTTCTTCGCCAACCTGCCGCTGGGCAAGATCGAGCAAAGCCATCACCGCCGATTGCTGACGCCCGGCGGGGTAGCGGCCGATATAGATGTCGGCTTTCTTTTTAGTGTCCGGCGAAAAGGCAAAATTGCCCCACTTGGCGCGGGTTTCTGCTTCGTCAGGGATATGTGCTGCGTCAGCCATGTCGTTCCTTACGTCCCCAAATTCGTCCGGCGTAAGCACCAAATGCCATCGCTGCCCCGGTCGAACCGAGCTCTTTCAAATTTACTTGGCTGTGGAAAAGCCAGAGATATGTCGCTACCAGCGCAAACGACCCGAAAAGGGCGACCGCAATGAACAGAACCTCTCTCAAGATCACCGGTCACACTCCCCGAACACAATGTCGAGTGCGCCCAAAATGGCGGTCGTGTCGGCCAGCATGTGGCCGCGCGACATGAAGTCCATGGCTTGCAGATGCGAAAAGGCCGTGGGGCGGATTTTGCAGCGATAAGGCTTGTTGGTTCCGTCCGACACCAGATAGACGCCGAACTCACCCTTCGGGCTTTCGGTGGCGACATAGACGCTGCCTGCGGGTACCTTAAAGCCTTCGGTGTAGAGTTTGAAATGGTGGATCAGAGCTTCCATGCTCTGCTTCATTTCGGCGCGCTTGGGCGGGACGATCTTGCGGTCGTCGCTGCAGACAGGGCCTTCGGGCATTTGTTGGAGGCATTGTTTCATGATGCGGATCGACTGGCGCACTTCTTCGACGCGGACCATGAAGCGATCATAGCAGTCACCGCGTGTGCCAACAGGTATGTCGAAGTCCATCTTCGCATAGACATCATAAGGCTGGCTTTTGCGAATATCCCACGGGATGCCCGCCGCACGGATCATCGGGCCGGAAAAGCCCCATTTGATGGAATCTTCGCGGCTGACGATAGCGATATCGACGTTGCGCTGTTTGAAGATGCGGTTGTCAACGACAAGCTTCATCGCGTCTTCGAACAAGCGCGGCAGGCGGTCGTCGAGCCATTCGCCGATGTCGGTTAGCAGCTTTAACGGTACATCCTGATGCACGCCGCCGGGGCGGAACCAGGCCGTGTGCATACGTGCACCGCTGGCGCGTTCGAAAAAGCCCATACAATCTTCGCGTGCTTCATAAAGCCACAGACCCGGGGTCATTGCACCCACGTCAAGCGCATGGTGCGCGATGTTGAGCAGATGGTTCGAAATGCGGGTCATTTCCGCAAAGAGCACGCGCAGATATTGCGCGCGCAACGGCACGTCGAGGTTCAACAGCTTTTCGATCGCCAGCACATAGCTATGCTCCATCGCCAAGGGCGAGGCATAGTCGAGCCGGTCGAAATAGGGCAGCGCCTGCAAATAGGTCTTATACTCGATCAGCTTTTCGGTGCCACGGTGGAGCAGGCCGATATGCGGGTCGAGCCGTTCGACGATTTCGCCGTCCAATTCCATGACCAGACGCAAAACGCCGTGCGCCGCCGGATGCTGCGGGCCGAAGTTGATCGTGTAGTTTTCGATGACCTCATCACCGGTGGTGGGGGCCAGATCCTGTTGCAGGTTCATTCTTTCACCGCCTTCGGTTTCCGCACCGTGCGCTTTTTGGCTTCCGCATTGGCCGCCGCTCCGGCGCCGGTCTGCGATGGTTTTTCGGTCGTTTTCGGATCGTTCACCTGCGGCGGCGTGCCGCGGGGCGGTTCGTTCGACTTGATCACCTTTTCATCGCCGGGCAGGACATAGTCCGCACCTTCCCATGGCGAGAGGAAGTCGAAGCTGCGGAAATCCTGCGCCAGTTGCACAGGTTCATATTTCACGCGTTTTTCTTCTTCCGAATAGCGCAGTTCGACATACCCGGTCAGCGGGAAATCCTTGCGCTGCGGATGGCCGGTAAAGCCATAATCAGTCAGGATGCGGCGCAAATCCTCATTGCCCGAGAACAGCACGCCATACATATCGAACACTTCACGCTCCAACCAGCCGGCCACGGGCCAGATGCCGGTCACCGAAGGAACCGCGACATCTTCGTTGGTCGTGACATGCACGCGAATACGGTGGTTCTTGGTCAGGCTGAGCAGGAAATACACAACTTCAAAGCGCGGATCGCGGTCAGGCCAGTCGACACCGGCGATTTCCATGAGCTGCTGATATTCGCACTCGTCGCGCAACTGGGTCAAAACACCCACCAGCGAATCCCGTTTCACATGCAGCGCGAGTTCGCCATTATCTTCGTCGACGCCGACAAGGTCTTTGCCCAGCAGCTTCTTGATGGCGGCAACCGTGCCCTTGGGCTTTTCAATATGGGGGGCTGGATGTGTCACCGTTCCAACGTCCCTACCCGGCGGATTTTCCGCTGCAACTGCATGATGCCATAGAGCAGCGCTTCGGCAGTCGGAGGGCATCCGGGAACATAAATGTCCACAGGCACGATCCGGTCGCACCCGCGCACGACACTATAGCTGTAGTGATAATAGCCACCACCATTGGCACAGCTGCCCATGGAGATAACATATTTCGGTTCCGACATCTGGTCGTAAACCTTGCGCAATGCAGGCGCCATTTTGTTGCACAGCGTGCCGGCGACAATCATGACGTCCGACTGGCGCGGTGAGGCGCGCGGTGCAATGCCAAACCGTTCAAAGTCGTAGCGCGGCATATAGCCGTGAATCATCTCGACTGCACAGCAGGCAAGACCAAAGGTCATCGGCCACAACGAACCGGTCCGCGCCCAGTTGAACAGATCTTCGGTCGACGAGACGACAAATCCTTTGTCGTTCACTTCGCTTTCAATATCCTTGAAGAAACCGGAATCAGGAACGGACGCGTCCGCCGGTGTCTGTGCGATTACTCCCATTCGAGGGCTCCCACTTTCCACGCATAAATAAAGCCAATGACGAGTTCGAACAGGAACAGCATCATGGTGCCCCAGCCCACCCAGCCTGTTTCACCAAGGCTGACCGCCCAGGGAAAAAGAAACGCCGCTTCGAGATCGAAGATGATGAACAGGATGGCTACAAGGTAAAAACGCACGTCGAACTGGCTACGCGAATCTTCGAATGCGGGAAATCCGCACTCATATTCCGCAAGCTTTGCCTCAGTCGGTTGGTGCGACCCGGTCAGGCGCGACACACCCATGGGCAAAAAGACAAAAGCCGACGACAGGGCAAGCGCCACAAACAGGAATAATAAGATCGGCAGATACTGCGATAAATCAGTCATAACAGACTCGCTTTGGCCCCGTAAACGTGCCGCGCTTTTAGGCAGAAGATTCCCAGCCTGCAAGGCCTGCAACCCGCTTTTAAAGCCATTTTAGGTGTTTATTTCAAAGCACCTACGAGCAGTTTGTGAAGCTTGCTGTGTAAAATGTCATTTGCGGCCAGAACCTGCGTGTCGGCGATGTGCGGACTGCGGCCCCGATAGTCGGTGACGAAGCCGCCCGCTTCCCGCACCAGCAGGCATCCCGCAGCCGTATCCCACGCCGAAAGACCGCTTTCCCAGAAGCCGTCATAACGTCCGGCGGCAAGCCAGGCGAGGTCCAGACTGGCGGCACCGAAACGGCGGATACCGGCGACTTGCGGTCCGATTGCGGCGTAAATTTTGCCCCATTCGTCAAAATCGCCATGGCCCTTATACGGGGTTCCCGTCGCGATCAGTGCTTCGTTCAACTGCCTGCGGGCCGAAACACGCAAGCGGCGGTGGCCGAGCCATGCGCCCTTGCCACGTTCTGCCCAAAAGCTTTCGTCGGTAATCGGGTTATAGACCAGCCCTGCAAAGATATCGCCCCATCCCGAACCATCGGGCTTGGGATCCTGCACCGCGATCGAGATCGCGAAGTGCGGAATACCGTGTAAAAAGTTGCTGGTGCCGTCGAGCGGATCAACGATGAAGCGCGGCTTTCCATCCGCACCCGCAATCTCGCCGCCCTCTTCAAGCAGGAAACCCCAATCCGGACGGGCAACTTCCAGTTCACGGAAAATAGTGTCTTCGGCGCGTTCATCGGCTTTCGATACGAAGTCTGCCGGTCCCTTTTGCGAGACCTGCAAATGTTCGATTTCGCCGAAATCACGCCGCAGCTTGCCGCCCGCTTTACGGGCAGCTTTTTCCATGATGGTCAAAAGACCGGTCAGTGCTGGCATTAGTCGGCCTTCCGGACATATTCCCGTTCATACACATCAACGACAATACGGGTGCCCGCGCTGATGAAGGGTGGCACCATGACGCGCACGCCATTGTCCAGAATAGCTGGCTTGTAGCTGGACGAAGCTGTTTGGCCTTTGACGACCGCATCGGCCTCGACAATGGTTGCTTCAATCTGGTCGGGCAAAGCGACCGAAAGCGCCTCGTCCTCATACATTTCCATGACGACATCCATGCCATCCTGCAAAAAGGCAGCAGCGTCACCCAAAAGGTCGCTGGGTAGAGTCACCTGGTCATAGGTTTCCTTGTCCATGAACACGAGATTCTCGCCCTCTGCGTAAAGGAACTGGAAGTCTTTCTGGTCAAGGCGGACGCGCTCGACGCTCTCTGCAGAACGGAAACGGACGTTATTTTTGCGACCGTCACGCAGGTTTTTGAGTTCGACCTGCATGTAGGCGCCGCCCTTGCCCGGCTGGGTGTGCGCGGTCTTTACCGTGCGCCACAGACCGTTTTCATATTCAAGGATGTTACCCGGCTTGATTTCAACCGCGTTGATTTTCATGGAACGAACTCGCTAACAAATGGAAAGAGCAGACACGCGCTGCGTGCCGTTGGTGGCGGCCTTTAACGGGCGCGACCGAATTAGGCAAGCAGGGCGTTAAACGCTTTTACCGCTTCTGCCGGACCTTGGGGATGATTCCACACGGCACCGGACACCGCCAGAAAATCGGCGCCCGCCTCGACAAGCGGCTTGGCATTGTCCGGCGTTATCCCGCCGATCGCCACGCAGGGTATTTCCGTCACCAACGTCCATTTCTGCACCGTATCCAGCTCGGCGATATGGTCGACCTTTTTTGTATTGGTCGGAAAGAACGCACCAAAGGCGACATAATCAGCCCCGGCCTCGGCGGCTTCCATCGCCAGATGGCGGCTGTTGTGGCACGTCACTCCGATCTGGGCATCGCGGCCAAGTTGCTCGCGCGCTTCCCGCACATCGCCATCGCCCTGCCCCAGATGAACGCCATCGGCCTTCAGCCTTTTGGCGAGCGAAATGCTGTCATTGACGATGAAGGCGACGTCATGCCGCGCGCAGATTTCCTGCAGCGGGGACGCCAAGGCCGCCGCTTCATGCTGGTCGATGCCTTTGACGCGAAACTGGAACGCGGCAACGGGACCGGCACCCAAGGCCTGTTCTAGTTTTTCAGGAAATGTCCCGCCAACGTCGAGCGGGGAAATGAGATAAAGCTGGCTTCCAATGTCGGTCATGCCGCGCCTTTAGCGGGGGTTTAGGCTGGCGGCAAATGTCTTACGCATCGCCGCCAGCCCCTCTCCAACGTCAGGTCGCCGAAGCGGCGGCAATCTCGTCGATCGCACCGCCAAGCGAGGCGTCGAATTCGGCATCGGTCATCTGGTGACGCAGGTCTTCCAGCAACGCGCGCGAGAAGCTGGCAATGATGCCCTGGTTCTTGGCCAGTTCCACGCATGCTTCGGGGCGGGCAAATCCGCCGGACAGCGCGACGACGCGCAAAACGCGCGGATGCTGGACCAGCGGATCAAACAAACCGGCCTCCGCAGGGATCGAGAGTTTCAGCATGACCTTGTGGTCGCCCGATACATTGTCGAGCGCTTTCAGGATTTCGTCGCGCAGGATGGCATCGCTTTGAGCACGGTCTGCGCTCTTGATGTTCACTTCGGGTTCGATGATCGGCATCAGGCCATGGCCTAAAATCTGTTCGGCAACTTCAAACTGCTGCTTCACAATCGCCGCGATTCCCGTGGGCGACGCGCTGTTGATCACCGAGCGCTTCTTGGTACCAAACACGCCTTTTTCGCGCGCGCGCGCCAGCAAACTATCAAGTTCCGGCATCGGCTTCATCATCTGAACGCCGTCGGCTTCATCTTCGAGACCCTTGTCGACTTTCAGGAAAGGCACAACGCCGCGTTCCCACAAGGCCGTTGGCACGGGTTTGCCGTCCGCTGTCCCGTCCATCGTGCGTTCGAAAAGGATCGCGCCGATCACCTTGCCGTTGGAAAAGCTGGGCGATGTGATGATGCGGGTCCGCATGTCGTGGATTAGACCGAACATTTCTTCGTCATTGCTGTAAGCATCTTCTTCAATGCCATAGCCACGCAACGCCTTGGGGGTCGAACCACCGCTCTGGTCAAGCGCGGCGATAAAGCCTGCGCCGTTGGCGATCTTTTCGAACATTTTGTGATCGTGCATTCTTAATTCCTAATCTTTCCATTTTGCATACGTATGCAAGAGCACAATAAAAAAAACGGGGCAATGCGCCCCGTGGGGTTAATCCATTTGAAGCGCATCGACGCCCGGTAAGGGCTTGCCTTCCATCCATTCGAGAAACGCACCGCCTGCGGTGGATACGAAAGTGAAATCGTCGGACACGCCGGCATGGGCCAATGCAGCGACGGTGTCGCCACCCCCGGCTACCGAGATGAGCGAGCCTTCCTTGGTCAATGCGGCGGCGGTCTTTGCCAATGCGACGGTCGCCTTATCAAAAGGCTCAATCTCGAACGCACCCAAGGGACCGTTCCAAACCAGAGTTTTGCAGGTTTTCAACACATCAGCGAGTGCCTCAACCGCAGCAGGACCAATGTCCAGGATCATTTCATCGGCCGCAACTTCGTGCACATTCACGACGCGGATTGGCGGATTACTGCGGAATTCGACTGACGTCACGACGTCATAGGGCAGATGGACCGTGCAGCCCGACGCGTCTGCCGTTTCCAAAATGGCGTTTGCCGTATCGGCAAGGTCATGTTCGCACAAAGACTTGCCCACATCGATACCGCGCGCGGCCAAAAAGGTATTGGCCATGCCGCCACCGATGATGAGGTGATCGACTTGCTTCACCAGATTGTTGAGAACGTCGAGTTTGGTCGAAACCTTCGCCCCGCCAACCACGGCTGCCACCGGATGCTCCGGATTGCCCAGTGCCGCTTCCAGCGCCTTGAGTTCGGCTTCCATCGATCGACCGGCATATGCAGGCAATATATGGGCCAGTCCTTCGGTCGACATATGCGCGCGATGGGCTGCGGAGAACGCATCGTTCACATAGAAGTCACCATTTTCCGCAACAGCCTTGGCGAGGTCCGGATCGTTCTTTTCCTCGCCCGGCCAGAACCGGGTGTTTTCCAGAAGCGCGATGTCGCCATCGGCCAGTATGCCGACTGACTGCCGCACCACGTCACCGGCAATTTCCGGCACGAACATGATTTCGCGGCCGACAACTTCCTGCAACGCGTCGAGCACCATGGAAACCGACATTTCGCTATGCTTTGCGCCCTTGGGACGACCGAAATGCGCCAGCAACAATACCTTTGCGCCCTTGTTGCTCAGTTCCAATACGGTGGGCAACAAGGCGCGCAGGCGCATATCGTCGGTGACACGCCCGTCGGCCATCGGGACATTCAAATCAACACGCACCAAAGCGCGCTTGCCTTTGATATCTCCAAGATCGTCAAGTGTGCGAAATGCCATGATTTCAGCCCTTACAGCAGCTTGCCAATGACGCCGGCGGTATCCACCATGCGGTTGGAGAAGCCCCATTCATTGTCATACCAGCTCAAAACGCGGACCAGCTTGCCGTCGATAACTGCTGTTTCGAGGCTGTCGATGGTCGAGCTTGCGGGGCAGTGGTTGTAATCGATCGAAACCAAAGGCTCGTCCGAATAGGCCAGAACGCCCTTCAGCGCACCTTCCGAAGCAGCCTTCAGCAATTCGTTGACTTCTTCCTTCGTTGTATCGCGCTTGGGCGTGAAGGTCAGGTCGACGATGCTGACATTGGGCGTAGGTACCCGGATGGCCGAACCGTCCAGCTTACCCTTCAGCTCGGGCATAACTTCACCTACGGCGCGAGCTGCGCCGGTCGTCGTCGGGATCATCGACATGGCAGCAGCACGTGCGCGGCGCATATCGTCATGGATCTGGTCCAGAATCTTCTGGTCGTTGGTGTAGCTGTGGATCGTGGTCATCAGGCCACGTTCAATCCCGATCGCATCGTTCAGCACCTTCGCTAGCGGCGCAAGGCAGTTGGTGGTGCAGCTTGCGTTGGAAACAATCATGTCCGCAGCGGTCAAAACATCATGGTTCACGCCAAAAACGACGGTTTTGTCGACATTCTTGCCAGGTGCGGAAATCAGTACGCGCTTGGCGCCAGCGGCCAGATGCTTCTCGGCGCTTGCGCGATCCGTGAAGAAGCCGGTGCATTCCAGCGCAATGTCGACACCATTGGCGGCGTGCGGCAGGTTTGCAGGGTCACGCTCGGCGGTAACGTGGATGCGCTTGCCATTAACGATGATGTCATTGCCATCGGCCTCGACGGTACCAGGGAACGGGCCGTGTACGCTATCGCGCTTGAACAGCAGGGCATTTGCCTTTGCCGGGGCCAGATCGTTGATCGCGACCAGTTCCAAATCATGATCGTCGCGCTCCAGAATCGCGCGAGCAACCAAACGGCCGATGCGGCCAAATCCATTAATAGCTACTTTGACAGTCATATATGCTCCTATCAGCCTAATTTGGCGATGATTTGAGGGGTAATTTTGTCGGCAGAAAAACCAAAATGGTCCATCAGGACCTTGCCCGGAGCCGACGCGCCGAAGCGATCCAGCCCGATATGCAGGCCATTCGAGCCGGTAATATCGCTCCATCCGAAGGTAGTACCGGCCTCAATCGAAACACGCAGCGTGCCGTCATTCGGCAGCACGTCGTTCCGGTAGGTTTCGTCCTGCGCGAGAAAGCGGGTCATGCTGGGCATGGATACCACATCCGCCCCGAAACCCTTGGCTTCCAGCTGGGCCGCGACTTCGGTGGCCAGCGCCACTTCGGATCCGGTGGCAATCAAAATGACCTTGCGCGCAGCCGCTGCGGACTGGATGCGATAGGCACCTTTTGCGGACAGATTGCCGTCCACCGATGTCCGCACCATCGCCAAATCCTGCCGCGAAAGAGCCAGAACCGATGGCCCATCCTTGCGTTCCAGCGCAAGCTGCCAACATTCGGCCACCTCGATGGCGTCGCAAGGGCGAAATACTTCGAGATTCGGGATCATTCGCAGGCTCTGCAGCTGTTCGACAGGCTGGTGCGTGGGGCCGTCTTCGCCCTGCCCGATGCTGTCATGGGTCAGCACATAAACCACCCGTATTCCTTGCAAAGCCGACAAACGAATTGCAGGGCGGGCATAGTCCGAGAAGATCATGAACGTGCCGCCAAATGGAACGACGCCGCCGTGCAGAGCCATCCCGTTCATTGCCGCTGCCATGCCGAATTCACGGATACCATAATAGATATAACGGCCCGAATAATCTTCTTTATTCAGAGGCTTGGTGAACGATGTTTTGGTATTATTTGAACCGGTCAAGTCGGCCGAGCCGCCCAGAAGTTCGGGAAATGCCTCGGTCAACGGCCCCAAAGCCATTTCGGAAGACTTGCGCGTAGCCGCCTTAGGCAGGTCTACTGCGAGTTGCGCCTTGTAGGCTGACATTGCGGCCGCTGTATCGATATCACCGGCCATACGCCGGTTAAATTCTGTTTTATTCGAACTGTTTGAAAGCCGTTTCTGCCACTCATTCTTGGCAGATGCACCCTTGGCACCCAATGCGCGCCAGGCTGACGAAATGTCTTCCGGCACTTCAAACGGGGCGCTATCCCAGCCGAGTTGCTGGCGTGTCGCGGCAATTTCTTCGTCGCCCAGCGGAGAACCATGGACCTTGGAACTTCCCTGTTTGTTGGGGGCGCCGTAGCCGATGATCGTGTGGCATGCGATCAGTGAGGGCCGCGGGTCTGCGACCGCTTCTGCCATCGCACGCTTGATATCATCGAAATCATGGCCGTCGCATTTCACGACATGCCATCCGGTGGCGGCATAGCGGGCAGCGATATCTTCGCTCGACGACAGATCGACCGCGCCGTCGATGGTAATCCGGTTATCATCCCACAACACATTCAGACGCCCGAGGCCAAGATGTCCGGCAAGCCCGATCGCTTCGTGGTTGATGCCTTCCATCAGGCATCCGTCGCCCGCAATGACCCAGGTTTTGTGGTCGACCAGTTCATCACCAAAAACGGCATTCAGATGCCGCTCGGCAATCGCCATACCGACCGCCATGGCCAGACCTTGCCCCAACGGCCCGGTCGTGGCCTCGACGCCTTCCAGTTCGAAATTTTCGGGGTGACCGGCGCAAGGACTATGCAATTGACGGAAATTGCGGATGTTATCCATGGTCGGCCGCGCATAGCCGGTCAGGTGCAGCGTGGCATAGGCCAGCATCGAACCATGTCCAGCCGACAGCACAAAGCGGTCACGGTCAGGCCATTTCGGGTCGGTGGGATCGAATTTCAAAAAGTCGGAATAAAGGACTGTCGCAACATCGGCCATGCCCATGGGCATCCCGGGATGCCCGCTATTGGCCGCTTGAATAGCATCCATAGCCAGTGCGCGTATTGCATTGGCCATCTGCCGTTGGTTGACAGTCATCTATCTCATTCCCCTTTAACGACCTGATTGCCTCCAAAAAATCGCCGGATATTGAAGCAGGCCGTGCTGTTCCGAGTCGCGCGTCGGCACCCTTTGCGGAGCGAAGGTGCAGGCGTCAAGCCATAGGCGGCTGATTTGCGCAAGCAAGGGCCGGTTGTCTCAATTGGAAGCGCATTTGCCAAATTGTTTTAATTTGCTAAATTGCAGTAGGTAACGGGAGTAACATATGCCCCAGCAACAACTAATTTTGACTATAGGCCGGATCGAGCGGGCACTTTCGCGGCTGGAACGGATTCCATCCGGCGTGCAGTCCGCAGCACCGGATTCGGACTTGCTGGAACGGCATGAAAAGCTGAAGGCCGAGACGTGCGCCGCGATTGGCGCGATTGAAGACATTCTTTCGGGGCGCACAAGCTGATGGCCGACGTTCGTTTGATGGTCGCAGGCCGCGAATATATAGTGACCTGCAAAGATGGCGAAGAGCCCAGGCTGCAGACATTGGGCAGCATGGTCGATGAAATGGCGCGCGAAGCAGGCGGCGCCTCGGGCGGTTTGAACGAAAGCCGGTTGCTTTTATTTTCCGCTTTGCTGCTCGCCGATAAATTGCAGGATAGCCGGAACGCCGGATCGAACGCCGCGACCCACGCCGATTCCAACGACAGCAACAGCTATGATCAGGCGCTCGCCACGCTCGATAAACTTGCCGATCGGCTCGAAGCTCTTGCGGATAGACTTGAGGTATAGGTTCACAAGGCCTATATAGTCGTTGGCGGGACTGCACGGCACGAACTGATGAGAACATCCCTGAGGCGATTATTTATCTAAGGGAGCTGTCCCTGTTTGGACCGTGGTCCAGACTAAACGGCGCCCACCTGACGTTTTGGCGTCAGAGGATATTCCGGGAAACGACCCATTGTGGTTCCGCTAACCCTTTGAAGGGACATTGATGCTGTGGACATGATCGACGTCAAAAAAGCACAGCGCGCAAAATTCAGGAAATCCAGGGACGAATATGTCGGGCAATTGACCGATAATGACCTTTCCCTGTCTTTCTCCCGTATCCCCGGCCTATTGAACGCGCATCTGAAGCCGGGTGTGGTTCTGGCGGGCTATGTTGCCCTGGGCTCGGAAGCAGATCCGTCACGTTTGCTGGTGCAGGCGCATGAGCAGGGATGCATCATCGCCCTGCCCCATGTTGTTTCAAAAGCCTCCCCTATGCGTTTCTTGCGCTGGAACCCGGGCGATACCCTGATTGAAGGACCGTTCGGGCTAATGCAGCCCGACGCACAGGCCGAGGCTGTGCGCCCGGATGTCCTGCTGGTGCCTTTGGTGGCATTTGATGACCAGTTGATGCGGCTTGGGCAAGGCGCAGGCCATTATGACCGCGCGCTCAGCATGTTGGAAAACAGCTTTGCCGTTGGTCTCGCCTGGTCCATACAATATACGAAGGCCCTGCCCCACGACCCTTGGGACATGCCGCTTGACGCCGTTCTTACCGAGAAATCCTGGATAAGCTTATGACCACGCCCATTACCCCGCCATCATGGCGCAAACCTGCCGGAATGTTGGCCATATTGGCGATCATCCTGATCTGGGCGGTCCTTGTGGTCAGCGCATCGGAATATATTGGCCAGTTGCACATATTGGCGCAGGCGCTGATTTATCTTGTCGCAGGAATTGTGTGGATTGCGCCGCTTCGGCCGTTGCTGATCTGGATCGAGACGGGGTCTTTCAGCGCACCACCCGAAGTCTAAAAACTTGGGAAGTGGCGCGAGTGACGGGGCTCGAACCCGCGACCTCCGGCGTGACAGGCCGGCGCTCTAACCAACTGAGCTACACCCGCTAACTTGCGGTGGAGGCGCACTAGAAGCGAGGACAGATTCTGTCAACGCCCTTTGTCGCTAATCTCAAAATTGCTGCACCGGGGCATGGAATAAGCCCCCTTTGCGACCCAGTGTCAAAATTTTGACACCCGATCCCTTTGCAAAACTAGTCCCAATTCGGGTGCCCTCAACCAGCGACCACGGCCCTTTTGCAGGGGTATTTGACGTCACGACGTCCTGTGCTATAACTATAGTTATAGTTTTTTACGATTTTACAAATTGTTACCGTTTGCAGCAAGATATTATATATGTTTTTCAATGTATTAAGGTGGTTAATCGGGGTGCTGCGGATTAACGGTTTCTTGACGTTATTGCGGCATAAGGCGAATGATGAAGACCAGAAAACTCCTTCGGCATCGCCCTGATACAGGCCGTCACAGCATCGCATCCGCGTTGCTGACGTCATGCATCATCGCCGCCACTTTGTCGGCCAACCCTGCTTATGCGGCGGGTACGTTGGCTGGAACCGACATCCAGAACATTGCTTCGGCGACGTTTGATACAGCAGGTGGGCCTGTCACGATCCAGTCAAACACGGTCGTGATCAAGGTGGATGAACTGCTTGACGTCACCGTTGCATCGACCGACCCCGGCGATGTTAACACGTCGCCTGGTGCTACGGGCAATGTCCAGACGTTCCGGATCACTAATACCGGAAACGGCAATGAAGCCTTTGGCCTGACCGCCAATGTTGCAAATGGCGGCGATGATTTCGACCCAACCTTGCAACAGATCGTTCTCGATACGAACAATAACGGCGTTTACGATGCGGGCGTAGACACGGTCTACACCTCTGGCGTCAATGATCCCGTCATTGCGCCTGACCAGAGCGTTACGGTATTTGTCATCACCGCGACGCCCGCTGGCGTCGTTGACACCAACCGCGCCAATGTCAGCCTGAACGCTGTAGCGCGTACCGGAACCGGCACCCCCGGCACCAGCTTTGCCGGTGCAGGACAAGGCGGCGGCGATGCTGTCGTCGGTTCGACCACCGCGCAGGCGACCGCCAACGGCTTCCTCGCCGTTCGCGCGACCTCTGTCGTGTTGCTGAAATCCGCAACGATTTTGGATCCCTTTGGCGGCAACCGTCCCGTTCCGGGCGCTGTCGTGACCTATAGCCTTGTGGCGACGGTTTCGGGGACCGGCACGATGAACAATCTGGTCATTACCGACCCGATTCCTGCCGGATCACAATATCAGGCAGCATCCATCACGCTGGAAGCGGCGGCTTTGACCGATGCCGCCGACGCCGACGCGGGCCGCTTTACCGGCACGAGCATCTCTGTCGCGGCGGGCAACGTCCCGGCAGGCCAAACACGCACTGTCACCTTCAAGGTTCTGATACCATGATGAAAGCATTGAAAACCACCTTCACCGCATTGCTCGCGCTCACCGGCGCGAGTTCTGCTTTTGCGGCAACGCCGCTGCAACTGACCAGCGATGTCTATGTCGAGCGTCAGATCCAGCGCGCCGATGGCACCAAGACGGTAACGCTCGAAAAGCCGACCATGGTGACCCCAGGCGATAACCTCGTCTTTGTCGTCAAATATAAAAATGTCGGCACGGCGACCGCGAACAATTTCGTGGTCACCAACCCTTTGCCCGCTGCTGTCAAATTTGATGGCACGTCCGATGGACTGGAAATTGTTTCGGTCGACGGCGGCAAAAACTGGGGAATTCTTGGCACCCTGCGCGTCGCGAAGCCGGACGGAACAACCCGTCCTGCGCTGCGCAGCGATGTCACCCACTTGAAGTGGAATCTGAATCAACCGCTGACCGTTGGGGCGGAAGGCAAATTGATATTTCGGGGAGTCGTAAAATGACACCCGAAACCGTTTCGATCGCGGCGGAGTGGGCGCGATCCATAATTTGCAACAGGAGTAAAAGCTATGACCAGTAAGCTCAAACTGCTCGTTGCCTCGTCGACCGTATCCTTGGCTATGCTGTGTTCCGCACCTGCATTTGCCGCGGGTACAACGCAGGGCACCAGCATTACGAACAATGTGAACGTCAATTTCCAGGTTGGCGGCGTTCCGCAAACCCAAGCGTCGGCCTCCGACGTTTTTGTCGTTGACCGTAAGGTGATTTTTTCGCTCGCAGAGAAAGCGCCAACCGGCACGACCTCGGTCAGCCCGGGCCAGACGGGTCAAATTACAACTTTTCAGCTGACCAATACGTCTAACGACACGCTTGATTTCACAATCACGCCATCGCAACTGGTTGGCGGAACGGCCGCCCATGGCGGCACCGATGCGTTCGACGTTACTAGCTTGCTGGTTTGCTTGGACGCTAATGCTGACAACAGTTGTGACGCTGCAGCGACAGCAACGCTGACAATCAATGATCTCGTTGCAGACGCAAACACGACCATTCTGGTTCTTGGTAACATTCCATTGGCCGCCACAAATGGACAGGTCGCTGGCGTTTCACTGAGTGCTACCGCCTTGAACAGTAACGGCACGGCCATCACCGCCGCCACTGACTCTACAGTCAACGGTGCTGGCACAGTGGAGACCATCTTCGCCGACACGGCAAAGTCCGGAAACGGTGGCACCTCGGCCGCTCGTGATGGTATCGACGTCGCAACTGACGATTACACTGTTGCGGCTGCCGTCCTCAGCGTCTTTAAGACAAGCCGGATCATTAGCGATGGCGTCAGCAGCAGCAACTTCAAGTCTGTTGCAGGCGCTGTAGTCGAATATTGCATCTCGGTGGCGAACGCCGCTGGCGGCGCGACGGCGACGAACATCAGCATTTCTGACCTTGTCCCGACCAATACGACCTACCAAGCCGGGACAATCCGCGTAAATGGTACAGTTACAAGCCCCGGTGCTAGCCAGACCTGTTCTGCAGGCACCGTTGTAACCGATACCGCAGACGCAGATGCGGGTAGCTTCGGCACACCGGCAAATACAGTGGCAGGCACGTTGAATAACATCGCTGGCGGCAGCTCCAGCGCGCTTATTTTCCGCGCCACCATCAACTAAGAGAAAGAGGAGGGCGACGTGCGACTTTTGTCGGCGTCGCCCTTTTCCCCAATGCGACCGTTAACCACCTTCATTATGCAAGCCGCCGGTGTGCTGGCGACAGGATTTGCTCTTCCTGTCGCCAGCCTACCTGCGTCCGCGCAAACGACGCCGCAAATAATCACCAATACAGCCACTGTAGAGTGGGATGCGGGTGCTGCGCGGCTGTCACGGACGTCAAATACGGTGCAATTTGCGGTCGAACCCCCGCCTGCGCCGACGACATCGCTCACTTTGTTGCGATTCTCCAATACGCCCGACGCTTCGAGCGCAAATTTGCCGACGACGATATGTACCGGCAATAATGGCGCGACACCGGTGCGGTTTGAAGGCGTATATTCCGGTTTGAGCACCTCTCCGGCAAGCCTAGTGCCCGCAACGGCGATTCGCGCCGGCGAACCACTGGTCATCCAGATGGACGCAGCGGCCAAAAATCTGAATGCGACAGCGATCGACAGCTTTGAAGTGGTCGTTGTGACGCCTGCGGGCGATCGGGAGCGCATTACGCTCACCGAATCGGCCACAAATAGTGGCCGTTTCCTCGGTTTCATCAACACGCGCGCAATCCCGCCGGTACCCGTGCAAGGCGATTGCGTACTTTCGGTGAATCCGGGTGATACCGTCAACGTCGAATTCGACGATACGACGACCGGCAACCGTTTGGGCGATGCCGAGGTGGAAATTCTGGTCGATCCCTTTGGATTGACATTCGACAGTGGCGATGGCGCGCCTGTCGATGGCACGACAGTGACAATTGTCGATGCAGCCACAGGTGCACCTGCATCTGTTTTCGGAGACGATGGCGTCTCCCCCTTCCCCAGCACAATCGTGACGGGGAGTACCGTAACCGATGGTAGCGGCAGAATTTATCCTTTTACTTCAGGATTTTACCGCTTTCCATTTTTACGACAAGGAACCTACAGGCTCGTTGTCACGCCTCCGGGACCCTATACATTCCCGTCGCAGGCCACGCCACCCGAACTGGCGGCGCTGACACGACCCGACGGAGGACAATTTATCATTGCGCCGGGCTCCTATGGGGGGACAATTACCTTGTCCGACCCTGCCCCCGTCCGCATCGACATCCCGCTGGATCGTCCCGGCGGCGTCTTGTCTCTCCGAAAGTCGACCTCCACGGTCACCGCGACGCCTGGCGACGTGGTGCAATTTCGTGTTGAGGTCCGCAATACGGACAGAGTCCGAATTACAGGGCCGGTCACCATAACCGACCAGCTGCCGAGCGCCATGCGCTTACGACAAAATAGCGTTCGATATCAGGGTATTACAGTTACACCGATAATTGCGCCAGACGGCAGCAGCTTCTCGGTCGCTGTCCCGCCATTGACGGCGGGTGGATCGGGCTTGCTCACCTATCTTGCCGAAGTGCGGCAGGATGCACGGCCCGGAAATGCCATCAACCTCGCTTTTGCGCGCGACAACCGCGGTGCAGCGAGTGACCAGGCCGACGCAGCCGTGCGGATCATCCGCGACGGCATTAGCGAACGCTTCACTCTTGTGGGTCGCGTAACCGAAGGCGGATGCACCGTCGACCCCCGCAAAGCCAAGGGCATCGCCGGCGTTCGCGTCATGCTGCAGGACGGCACCTACACCGTCACCGACATTGACGGTCGTTACCATTTTGAGGGGCTGATCCCCGGCATCCACGTCGTGCAAGTCGACCCCACCAGCTTCCCGCCCAATCAGGCCCCGGTCGATTGCGCGCAGAACACGCGCAGCGCAGGCAGCGCAATCTCCCGCTTCGTCGAAGGACGCGGCGGCAGCCTGAAACGCGCTGATTTCCGTGCTATGGAAACCGCAGAACGCACCGATAGCCGTATTAATTCCATTCCGCTTCCTCCGGTCCTGAGCGACCCTGAAGCCGCGGGCGCGGATCGCGATTGGCTGGAAGGTCAGGAACCCGGCACCGGTTTCCTCTATCCCGCAACGGACCAGAATCCGCGCGTAAAATCGATCCGTGTCGCCATCAAATACCGCCCCGGTCAAACGATTGAACTGCTGACCAACGGCAAGAAGGTTGACGCGCTGAACTATGACGGCACCAAGAAAAGTGCCGACGGCCAGGTGCAGGTTGCCATATGGCGCGGCGTTGGCATCGAGGACGGCACCACGAAGCTGACTGCGAAAATCAAGGACGCATCGGGTGCTGTGGTCGAGACGCTGGAACGGGATGTTTATTTCGCCCACGCACCAATGCGGGCGCAGTTCCTGAAAGACCAGTCGGTGTTGCTTGCCGACGGTGTGACACGCCCACGCATTGCCGTACGCCTGACGGACCGTTTGGGCAAACCGATCCAGCATGGCGCTGTAGGCGATTTCAGCGTCACTGAGCCCTATCGCCCCGCCGTAGAGGTCGATGCTGAGCAAGCCCGCCAACTGTCCGGTCTGGAGCGCGCTGCGCCCGTCTGGCGCGTGCATGGCGATAACGGTATTGCCTATATCGAACTGGAACCCACAACGGCGTCCGGATCGCTGGCGATCAGCTTCAACTTCGTCGATGGCGAAGTGCGCCGCGCACAACGCGTCGAAACATGGCTTGATCCGGGCAATCGTCCATGGACAGTCGTTGGCTTTGCCGCAGGCACAATCGGCTTTAACAAGCTGGAAGAAGGCTTGGAAGAACAGGTGGGTGATGATGATCCCATCAATGTCGACGGCCGCATCGCGCTTTACGCAAAGGGCCGCGTCACAGGCAAATGGCTAATGACCATGGCCTATGACACCGACAAGAAAGAAGACGAGACACGCTTTGCCGGCGTCATCGATCCGCGCCGCTATTACACCATATACGCCGACCGCACGGATCAGCGTTATGACGCCGCATCGGTGCGCCGTCTGTACCTGAAGCTGGAACGTCCGCAATTCTACGCCCTGTTCGGCGATTACCAGACCGGTATCGACGAGCCCGAGCTTGCACGATACCAGCGCGCCTTCAACGGCGTGAAGGCCGAATATCGCAACGACGCCATTCAGGCGACCGCCTTTGGTTCGGACACGCCGACACGTTACCGCCGTGACGAGATCCAGGGCAACGGCCTGTCGGGGCCCTATGCGCTCGGTGCACGTGACATCATCGCCAACAGCGAACGCATTACCTTGGAAACACGCGACCGTCTGCGCTCCGACCGCATTGTCGACCGCAAGTCGCTGTTCCGCCACATCGACTATGACATCGACTATCTCGCCGGTACGCTGCGTTTCCGGGAGCCTATCCAGTCGCGCGGCAGCGGGCTGGATCCGCAGTTCATCATCGCCGAATATGAGGTGGATGGTATCGGCAAGCGCGTCGCCAATGCCGGTGGCCGCGTCCGCTGGAAGAGTGCAGACGAAAAGCTGCAGATCGCCGCCACGGGCATCCACGACGAAAGCGACAGCGCCAAAACCGACCTGCTGGGCGCCGACCTGATCTACCGTCCTGCCGCCGGCACCGAAATCCGGGCCGAATTTGCAGGTTCCTCGGGTCAAGCCAAAACCGCAGCAGCGTCCTCCGGTGGTGCAACGGCATGGCTGGTCGAAGCCGAGCATCATGACGACAAGTTCGATATCCTGGCCTATGTCCGCGAACAGCAGGCAGGCTTTGGCGTGGGCCAGATCAACCGTTCGGAAATCGGCACACGTAAGTTCGGCATCGACGGTCGCATGCGTCTCACCGAAAAGCTCTCGGCATCGCTGCTCGCCTATCAGGAAGAATTTTTCGGTGACGACGCCCGCCGCCGCGCAGCGATTAGCGAACTCGAATATCGCGATGGCGATACGACGCTGCGCGCAGGCCTGACGCACGCCAATGACAAATTGGCCGACGGAACCACCAATGTATCGACCTTGGTCAAGCTTGGCGCATCGCAGCGCATGCTGGACGGAAAGCTGGAGCTTTCGGGACAAACCGAATTCGCCCTCAGCGATCAGGACGAAAGCGTCGACTTCCCTGCCCGCCACAATTTATCCGCACGCTATGCCGTGCGTTCGGATGTTGCGCTTGTCGCCGGTTATGAAATCGCCAAGGGTGAAAATATCGACGCCCGCACCGCACGGCTTGGATTTGACGTCGCGCCCTGGGCGGGCGGGCGTATTCTTGCCAGCGCGAACCAGCAGCAGATAACCGAATTCGGTCCCCGCACCTTTGCGGCGTACGGCTTGGCCCAATCCTTCCGTATCAGCGAAAAATGGTCGGCGGACCTGACGCTCGACGGCAACAAGACGCTGGGCGGGTTCAGCCGCTCCGATGTCGTCAACCCGTTGCAGCCTGTTGCCTCGGGCGGCTTCCTGGGCAGCGACAGCAGCCTGACCGAAGACTTTACCGCGATCACCGCTGGCGCAACCTATCGTGGCGACCGGTGGAGCTGGACAGGCCGTGCGGAATATCGCGACGGTGAAACGACGAACCGCTATGGCTTCACCACTGCCGTGCTGCGCCAGATCGGCGAAGGCCGTGCGGTCGGCGGTGCCTTGAGCTGGTTCCGCGCCAACGAAAAGGGCGGTGCATCCACCACCACCGCGCAAGCCGAAATCAGCTGGGCACACCGCCCCGCCGAAAGCCAGTGGTCCGTCCTTAACAAGACCGAGTTCCGCTATGACGCCGTGCGCGACGCCGTTGCCGGTGAAGCCGGACCCATTGGCGGCGCGCCGCTGAACATCGATGGCGACGCCAAATCGCGCCGTGTCATCAACAGCCTGTCGGTCAACTATACGCCGATCGACGAGCAGGATGGCAGCTTCATCGAGCGCGGCGAATATGCCTTTTTCTGGGGTACACGCTACACCACCGACCGGTTCGGCCTGGACGATGTCAAAGGCTGGAGCAATGTGTTCGGCGCGGATTTGAAATTCGACCTGAGCGATGTGGCCGATATCGGCGCCGCTGGCACAGTCCGCATCGGCACCAACGGCAAGAATATCGCCTATTCAGGCGGTCCGGTATTGACCGTTACCCCGTTCAAAAATGCGAATATCTCGCTCGGATACAACATTGTCGGCTTTGAAGACCGCGACTTTGAAGAAAGCCGCTACACACGCAGCGGGCCATTCGTCACCTTCAAGCTGAAGTTCGACCAGAACAGCCTCGCCGGCTTCAAATTTTAATCCGCGAAAAGCAGAACCGGCGTTTCGATTACCTTCTTGAGCGCCTGCACATAGCTTGCCGCATCCCAGCCATCGACGACCCGGTGATCGCAACTGATCGACAGGTTCATCAGCTTGCGGGCTTCGATATTATCGCCGACGAACATCGGCCGCTCGACGATCTTGTTTGGCCCAATAATGGCTACTTCCGGGCGGTTGATAACGGGTGTCGTCGCAATCCCGCCGAGTGGGCCGAGCGACGTGATCGTCAATGTGGAGCCAGAAAGCTCCTCGCTTTTCGCCGTGCCATTGCGTGCTGCGTTCGCCAAACGACTGATTTCGCTCGCTAATTGCCAGATATTCAAATCTTGCGCATCGCGAATAACGGGCACCATCAGGCCCGCCTGCGTCTGCGTCGCCATGCCCAGATGCACCGATCCGTGCCGCGTGACAACACCGGCTTCGTCGTCAAAACGTGCGTTAAGCATCGGAAATTGCGGGATTGTCTTGCAGATGGCGACGATCAACATCGGCAGCAAAGTGAGCTTGGTCTTCGTCCCGCGGTTATCGTTCAAGTCCACGCGCATGGCCTCAATGGCCGTTACGTCGATCTCGTCCACATAGGTGAAGTGCGGGATATGGCGCTTGGATGCCGCCATATTGTCGGCGATCCGGCGGCGCATGCCGATCACCTTGATTACCTCATCGTCCCGTTTCGCCGAACTGTGCGGGGGACGATAGCCCTGCCCTGACCCATAGCTCAGATAGGCATCGAGGTCGGCATGACGAACATGTCCGCCTGCCGTCTTGACGTCAGTCAAATCCACGCCGAGGTCCTTTGCCCGGGCCCGGACAGCCGGCGAAGCGGTTACGTCGCGATGTGCCGCGGAAACCATAGCTTCTGCGGGCTTTTCCGCCACAGGTTGCACAGGTGGAGCCACGGGTTCGGGCGCCTGTGGCACTTCATCTGCCACCGTTGCGACAACGGCAGGTTCTTCTGCCTTTGGTTCCGGTGCATGACTGACGTCACTGACGTCAGTCGCGGTTTCGATTTCGACCAGCATCGAGCCGATGGCGATCACATCGCCCGCCTCGCCCGCCACCCGCGTCACTATGCCTGCGACCGGGCTTTCCATTTCCACGGTCGCCTTGTCGGTCATCATGTCAGCCAGCGGCTGGTCTTCCGAAATCTGGTCGCCAACCTTGACGTGCCACGCCACGATCTCTGCCTCGGCAATACCTTCACCAATGTCGGGCAGGTTGAATGTGAATTTGGCCATCAGTTCAATCCTTCATGATCTTGTCGAACGCGCGGGCGAGCCGCACCGGTCCGGGGAAATAGGCCCATTCAAGGCTGTGGGGGTAAGGTGTGTCGAATCCGGTCACGCGCTCGATGGGCGCTTCGAGATGATAGAAGCAGCGTTCCTGCACCTGCGCCGAAAGCTCAGCACCAAAGCCGCTTGTCCGGGTCGCCTCATGCACCACCATACAACGCCCGGTTTTCTTGACCGATGCCTCAATGGTTTCGATGTCGAGTGGCAGCAATGTCCGTAGATCGATGATCTCGGCATCAATGCCATGTTCGGCAACCACGGCCTTAACAACATGCACCATGGTTCCGTAGGTCAACACAGTTACCGCCTGCCCTTCGCGCACGACGGCGGCCTTGCCGAGTTCGATGCGGTAATAGCCTTCGGGAACGGCGCTGCCCTCATGTTTGGACCAGGGTTCGACCGGACGGTCATAATAGCCGGTGAACGGTCCGTTATAAATGCGCTTGGGTTCGAAGAAGACAACAGGATCATTGTCCTCGATTGCCGCGATCAGCAAACCCTTGGCGTCATAGGGCGTCGCCGGGATTACGGTCTTGATCCCGCAGACATGGGTGAACAGGCTTTCGGGGCTCTGGCTGTGCGTCTGCCCGCCAAAGATACCGCCACCGAAAGGAGAGCGCACGGTCATCGGGCAGATGAAATCATTTGCCGACCGGTACCGCATACGTGCCGCTTCGCTGACCAATTGGTCGAGACCGGGGTAGATATAATCGGCGAACTGGATTTCAGGGACGGGCCGCAAGCCATAAGCAGCCATGCCGACTCCAACCCCGATAATGCCGCATTCACTGATCGGTGTATCGAACACGCGGGTTTTGCCGTGCTTTTTCTGCAAACCTGCCGTCGCGCGGAATACGCCGCCGAAATAACCGACATCTTCGCCCATGATGACGACGTCGGGATCCTGACCCAGCATCACGTCCAGCGCGCTATTGATCGCTTCGATCATATTCATGGTTTTGGTTGTATCTTCAGACATTAGCGCGCCTCCCATTCCGGGCCGAATTTGTCGCGCTGTTCCTCCAGCATCTGTGCACATTGTTCTTTCAAATGCGCAGGCATTTCTTCGAACACATCTTCGAACATGGTTTCGAACGGATGGTGAAGGCCATGGCCTAATATGCCATTCTGCTCGGCTTCCTTCTGCTTCGCTTTCACTTCGTCGGACAATTCTGCGACCAGCGCTTCATGCTGCGCATCGCTCCATTCCCCCAAGGCGATCAAATGCGCTTTCAACCGCTCCACCGGATCGCCCAAGGGCCAAAGAGCATATTCTTCGGCAGCGCGATAGGCGCTGGGATCATCCGAGGTCGAATGCCCTTCGCCACGATAGGTGAAATATTCAATCAGCGTCGGACCATTGTTCGTCCGGGCACGGTTGGCCGCCCATTGCATAGCGGCATATACCGCCAGCGCGTCATTTCCATCGACCCGCAGCCCTGCAATTCCATAGCCAATCGCGCGGGCAGCAAAAGTGGTCCGTTCGCTGCCGGCAAAGCCGGAGAAGGAGGAGATGGCCCATTGGTTGTTCACAACCTGAAAGATGACCGGTGCGTTATAGACAGCGGCGAAGGTCAGCGCGCTGTGAAAGTCACCTTCCGCTGTCGAGCCGTCGCCACACCACACCGCGGCGATCCGCGTGTCCGCGCGTGAGGCTGACGCCATTGCCCAGCCTACAGCCTGCGGATATTGGGTCGTCAAATTGCCCGAAATACTGAAAAAGCCGTAATCCTTCGCTGAATACATGATCGGCAATTGCCGCCCCTTCAGCCTGTCGCCACGGTTCGAATAAATCTGATTCATCATGTCGACCAGAGGATAATCACGGGTAATAAGAATACCTTGCTGGCGATAGCTCGGAAAACACATATCATCGCGGTGCAACGCCATCGTGGTGGCTACCGAAGTCGCTTCCTCGCCAAAGGACTTCATGTAGAAACTGGTCTTACCCTGCCGTTGCGCACGAAACATGCGATCGTCGAACGCACGCAGCATCAGCATTTTGCGGAGCATCAACCGTAAAGTATCGGCGCTCAGGCCCGGGTTCCAGCTGCCGGATGCATTGTTATCGTCGCCCAAAACGCGCACCAGGCCATAGGCCAGGGGATGGATTTCGGCAGGCGCAACATGCTCGTCGGGGCGAGCCACCGCGTCCACTTCGGGAACCACAATGTCGCTGAAATCGGCCTTGTCGCCGGGACGGAATTTCGGTTCAGGAACATGGAGATGCAACGGCGCAAGATTGTCCTGGTTGTGCTGCCCCATGCTTGTTCCTCCGCCAGTGTCTCCCTGAACGACTCAGGTTATTTATTGTCCGTGATTGTTATAATATTTCAAGCACTGGTTTAGGTCAATAGTGTTGACCTATCGTCGCGATTACACAGCCACAGGCGCGGAAATATGGGCCTGCGGGGCGTAATCGAGCACCTCGAAATCATCAATCTGGAAATCAAAAATGCTGTCGGGTGTGCGGAGCAGCTTGAGCTTCGGCGCCCCGGACGGCGTGCGCGACAATTGTTCTTCCACAAGGTCGCTATGATTGAGGTAGAGGTGCACATCACCCCCCTGCCAAATCAGTTCGCCCGGCTGATATCCGCAAATCGCGGCGAGCATCCGTGTCAAAAGTGCTGCCGAAAAAGCATTGAAAGCAAAGCCTAATCCAAGATCGCATGATCTTTGGAAGAGGATACAGCTCAACACACCGTCGGCGACGTGGAATTGGTAGGTTTTATGGCACGGCGGCAACGCCATCTTGTCGAGTTCGGCGACGTTCCAGCCTTCGATAATATGGCGCCGTGAACCGGGATTATTCTTGAGACTTTCGACCAGAGCCGAGACCTGATCAATGCCTTTGTCCATCCTCTGGAAAAGACCCTCGCCCACCGGCTTGTAGACCGGCCAACTCACCCATTGCGCGCCATAAACAGGTCCTAAATCGCCCCATTGCTCCGCAAATTCCGCGCTCTCCACGATCTTCGCTTCGAAATCTTCCTGCGTGATATCGCTGCCGGTTTCGCGACGATACCGGTCCAGCGGCCAGTCGGACCATATCCGCACATTTTGCTGGAGCAAGGGCCGGATATTGGTGTTTCCGGTAAGGAACCACAACATCTCGCGCGCGGCTGTTTTCCAGTACACACGCTTGGTCGTCAGCAAGGGCACCGCATCGTCGGCGAGTGAAAAGCGCATCATGGCGCCGAAAAGTGCACGTGTCCCGACCCCGGTCCGGTCCCGCTGGATCGTACCTTCCGTCCATATCTTCCGCATCAGCGCAAGATATTGCTCCTCATAATGTGGCGTTGTTCCCATCATGCGAAGCTAGAACGCGGTATCGATTCTGGCAACCGCCGCTTGCCCCTCAATATTCGGCTTGAAACGCCAAAATCGCGCGACTATAGGCACCGCCTGCGGTCGGTGGTCTTCAGCCACTATTGGTCGCGGTCGGGAAATAGCTCAGCCTGGTAGAGCACTGCCTTCGGGAGGCAGGGGCCGGAGGTTCGAATCCTCTTTTCCCGACCAGTTATTTCGCGGTTTTCTGTACATTTAGGCTTCCTTGTAGACAGGGGCTATAGGTTCACTTTGAACCTCGCCAGGTAAAATGTCGATCTCCAACGCATCTGCGACACCGCGCAAATAGTCGGGTGAATAACGTGCATAGTGCTTCTCTGTGGTGCGGCTGTCATCGTGCCCCATGTATTGCGCAAGCTGGCTCATCGGGATCCCGCGCTCTGCCGCCCAGACCGCTCCGGTGTGCCGAAGTGTGTACGGCGTCGCCTTCACTCCGGAACGCTGGCTTGCGGCCAAGAACGCTTTCTTGATGCAAAGGATGCGATCGGAACCATGCTCTATCACATAGTCGGTCTGCCGTGCCTGGTATGCTGTTTCCAGGGCGGCGCGCAGCGTGCGGTTCATCGGCACGATAGGGCGCTTCTTCTTCGTCTGGATACGACCTGGTTGATTGAAGTCGATCAGCCCGCGATCGAAGTTGACCTGGCTCCACTTCAATTCCAGGATGGCGGATGGGCGGGCCATCGTGTTAATCCCGAGTTGCATGTACAAGCGGGCGTGCGGCGCCCTGACGCCCTCCATGAAACGACGAAACTGGCGCACGGTAAGGTGGCGCTCGATGCGCTCCGGCGCCGCGGGCAAAGGGATGTCGGGTTTGCGCTGGATCTGGCCTGCCTTGAACGCCATGTTAAGCGACGTTGAGAGCATGCCCAATTCCAGGCGCAGTGTTGCGGCGCCGACGTTCCTGCCCTTGCTGTACTTCGTCACCATTGCCTTATCGATTAGCAACGGGTCGACATTATCCCAGAACGGCTTCATCGCTTTCCACGCGTCCTCACGGCGCGTTATCGATGCGATTCCTTCTTCGGTACGGTTAGCCAGGTATGCGGTCACGATCCTGCCCACGGTCCACGGTGAATTGTCGGCCTCTTCCCAGACCTTTCGTGCTTCGGCCTCGGCGCTAGGCCGGTCTGTGCTTGCAAGCTGGGTGCGGCCTCGTCGTCCATCTGGCTTGATGTAGACGAGCGCATAGCCGCCCCTGAATCGTTGGATGGTGTATGGTTGATCTGACATGATTGATATTCCTGCGCGGCATCGTGTGGGATGCGTATCAAGGCACCGATCTTGAAATGCCGCAATCGATTCTCCCTGCACAATTTGTAGATGAGGCCAGGACTGACCCCCCACTGTTGGGCAAGGTCAGCCGGTTTATAGGCTGTTGGTCCGCTCATCTTCTCATCACCAGGCTTGTTTCGAGCATGTACGGTAGGCAATCGGTCTCCCGATCGACGACGCAGCGCGCCATGTCTGCTGCCTTTTCCTTCGGAATCCCGAGATAATCACAAAGAGCCCGGGCAAATGCGCTGGGGTGCTCGATGATAGTCTCAAAATCCATGACAGACATGGTTTTAGGCTGGACGTGCTTGCTCAATAGCGGTGGTATGCGCTTTGATTCCGTGCGCAGATTTTGGGACATAGCCCGACGGCCGCGGCGTGAATCGTCGACCGCGCCGCGGCCAACCACTTGGGCGGCAAGCTTCATCATCGAGCGCGCCTGCTGTACGGTATTGCGCTTCAACCAGATAACATGAGCGTCCGGCATGGCGCGAAGTGGTAACAGGTGCGGATCTAACAGCTTCACGGCCTTGCCGGTGATACGGCGCTCGAAGACCTCGTAATCAACCTTTGCCAACTGGACGGTGTCCAGGCACTCGAAGTCCGGCTGTTCGCCTACGCAGGGTATTCCCGCAGCGTTCAGCATGGTCATCAGCAGTGTGGAACCACAACGACCGGAGCCACAGATTAAGATTGTCGGGTCAGTCATTTTCATTGGTCGATATTCCTTTGCTCGACGGTGAAACTGACGGCGACAACCCAAGGGTTTTGCTCCCATGCGCCTTCGCCGTTGATGCTGTTCCAGAGCCGGTGATAGGCATCGACCGCATATTCAAAGGGGTTGTCATCCTCTGGGTCGCTTGGGCTAAAATATCGATCAGCAGTAATTTCCCTGTGCACACCACCCGCACAATCGGCATCGACGATCACATTGGCGCATTGAATGCCCTCAGCAATTGCATCATTCTCGCTGCAATCCTGCAACCGCTCAACGCGAACGTCGGTAACGGTGAGGGTCAGGCGCGAAGCCCAGCGCGGCATGAAGATTGATACCCGCTTCTTTTTGCACTGCTCAAGCAATGCCACCGAACCATCGCACGATGCCGGCCTGATGTAATCATCAGCGAAATAGCGCACGCTCCAGAGGTCGGGTACTATCTCGGATGGCTTTTGAGGGTCAGTCGCCCAATGGCATCCCCACGTTTCCTTGACCCAGAGCCGGTCTCCAACAGCAAAGTGCAATTTAACAGGCTCTCCGGTCGACATATCCAACAGTGTTTCACCGTCACCGAGATTGTCGAGGTCGTCACTTGGCTGTGGATTGAGAATCCGCCGCGTCTGCGTCTTCGTGCCAGCGAGCAGTGCCCGCACCATCGGCGCCCTGAATAGTATCGGGCGGTCCGTCATACCACCCAGCCATTCTTGACGCAGATGCGCTCGAAGCGCTGCTCGATCGTCTCGACCGTCTGCTCCATGGTGGCCTTCATGGCTTCGAGATCCGCTTTCACCTTCGCAAAGTCCTGCTTGAAATCCGCAATTTCAGCCGGTTCGCCCAGCGGACCGAACGATTCCTCGCGCACCTGCACGACGATATTGACCGATGCGCCGGATTCCTGCGCCAAGCGCTTGTCGTCCCAGCCAGGGCGATACCGGTTCGTAGTTTCGTCATACTGCTCTTCGAGCAAGAGGTAGACCATGCGCTTAGCCTTTCTGGCGGCATCGGATGGCTGCGGCACTTGAGCGCCTGCGGTTGATGTTGCTGGTGGGGTAGTAGCCACTGTGTCATTCCTTTCGACCTTGGCGGGAGTTGATGTTTTGCGCGGCTTGCGGCTGCATTCCGGACAAATTGGTTTGCGGGAGATGGTCCACCCTTTGGAAAGCATGTTCTTCGCTACACCGGCGGGATTGAGGCCAGGCGCGATCGTCAGATCTACGATGCTCTTGCATCGGCCAGCGCACGGTATGTGTAGGGTTTGACCTACGCGCGTGACGGTGAAGTCTAGGGCGCCGCCCAAGCCTATCCGGCGCGCTGTATCGCTGGCCCAGGTTCCTCTCATGCTGGCACTTTCGAGAGAATTTGGGCGCAGAAGCTGCAGATGCGTTGTGGGCCCATGCCACGGACACCATCCCACTGACCTGGGTAGTCAGGGCCGGTGCCCCGAGGCGCAGTATGAAAACTGACCTGGCCGCTTGGCAGATCGACATAGAGCACGATGTTATGCACGGATTGCGCGTTATCGACACCCCAACCCCATTGGATTTTTAGGCTATCAGCGTGCTCCTGCAGCGCGGTTGCCAGGTTGTTTATGGCCCATACTTTCCGGTCATACGCCATTGACCGAAAAGAACCTTTACCTGGAAGCCCGCCACGGTACTTCTTTGCCCGCGCGCTGTTTTTGCAGGCACGAAACAGGTTCATGGCGACAACACCTGCGGGACCGATGCTTTCCAAAGCCTTGTAAAGCTGCATTGTGCGATCGCCGTTGGAGCCTTCGTAGATCTCCATGATTTCGGCTAGTTTCATTATCAGTCCCTGCAATCGGGGCAAAGGTGACGCCATGCGCCGCCAGGTGCCGGTTTGGTTTGCCAGCCCTCGCTACGCAGAACGTCGCGGGCCGTGTTGAAGTCCCGCCGTTCGGTATCGAGACTGGTCCCACAGTCGTCGCAGGTGAACGCGACGCTGTGGGTGTTTGGCATCTTGAACGTCGTCATGGCGTGAGACGGGTACGGGCGTTCTTGATCTCGCGCTCGACGATCTGGATTGCATCGTCGTCATAGGTGGCGCGGTGGTTGACGAATTCCTTCTCAACCTTGTTCAATTCGCTGACGTTCTTTGCGGCCATGACGTTTTCGAGTGTGTCGCGGTAGTGCAGTTTCCAGCGCGGCTCTTCGAGCGCGGCCTGGACATCGTTGACGTTGTCCTCTTCCTGCTCTTCGTACTGGTCACCGCCGTTCATGAGACGGTCGGCTTCGCGTTCCGCTGCAGCGTCGGCGTCGGGGTCGTCGTAGATCTCGCCGGTTTGATCGTCATAGGACGGCTGCGGCTCTGGTTCGCGCTGTTGCTGCTGTTCCTGCTGCTGCAGTCGACGCGACGACGGCACAGAGACCGGCTCATTGATGTAGGACTGCACAACAATATCGGCGTCGTCCTCATCGTAGATACCGGCAAATCCGAAGGCGTAACGCGCTGCCTGGATGAAGCCCTTATGCCCGAGCATGCGGTGTTCCATCTTCCAGGGCTCGGTACCGCGCTTGCACTCGGACAGGAATTCCATCTTCTTGATGGGGTGTCCGCGGTCTTTGCGGTAAATCGTCGTTTCGACCGCGAACAGCTTCTTGTTCTCATCGTAGATGAAGTTTTGTTCGCTGCCGTCGTACTGCGGGTGGCTGTTGGCGATGCGGATCCAACCGTCGATCGACACAACGGGAACGATACCACCGCCCTTTGCAGGAAACGCATAGATTTCCTTGGTCAACGGGTTGAGGCCATATTCATTGGCCACGACGATCAGCGCAGCAAATTCGCTTTCCGACGCGTTCTTGAACACGGTGTCGAGCAAGGTCTTTTGCAGGTTGCCAGGGCTGATATTGAGGCGCGACGCCATGGCCTGGATAGCCGATGGGCGCTGTGCTTTCTGCGCCTCGATCTGGGCGACGTTGCTTGCGATAGCCGCGTCTTCGCGGGCCAGGGCTTGGGTACGTTGGTTCATTGTCCGATACTCCGTAGGTGAAAATAGATGCGGCGTGACGCGTCGGCGTCCGGTCGCGCGCGGTGGGCATTGCCGTGCTCTTCATCGAAGAAATGGCGCACGGCTTCGGTCAAGGTCGGCCATTTCCAGTCTTCGGGATGGCGCGGCTTGTTCGAAAGGATTTTGCAAATGTTGGTGGACTTGCGCATCGTGCAGAACGTGGGAAGCGGGTTATCCCACTTCTCGCCGTGCACCTTGGCGACCATGATACGCATCATTCGCACGTCGAAGCTGACATTGTGCCCGACAATCAAATCGGCCTGGCTGACCAGGTTCATGAAATTGTCGATGGCTTCGCTCGGCGCCACACCGTCACGCTCCGCAATCTCGGTCGTAATACCGTGAATTGCGGCCATATCATCAGGTATGATGATCTTGTTGTTGAGGATGCTGTCGACGCTGGCGATGATTTCACCATCGGAATTACAAAGGTCGGCGGCGAGGTCGACAATATGCGGCTGCGCCGGATCGTCGCTGGGCTCCTTCCAGTTTGGAAGGACGGTCGTCTCGGTATCAAATATCAGTATGTTCATGGGGGTTTTCCTTGTTGTGAAACTTATCGGTTGCTCACGCCCACATCTTCCCAGATGCGAACACCGGCAATTTCGCGAACACCGGCGCGCACTACAGCCGCGATGGCACTATCCATGGCCTCGCGTACCTTGGGGTTCGACGAGACCATGGCGAAAGCCTGGGTGTAATCCGTGATCTGGCTCTTCCAGACCTTCTTGCCGGATATGGCAGCGCCCTCGGCGCCGCGGATGATTCCGCGCTCGATGGGCTTGGGCGGCGGTGGCGGCGCGATGTAGACCGGCTCTGGCGGTGCTACCTCTTCAACAGGCTTACCCGCCGCCTCGGCCTCTTCCTGGGCTTTGCGCACGGCTTCTTCGTGTTCGCGCTGAATCCGGTCATTCTCTTCCTGGATACGGCGCTCTTCGGCGGCTTGCTTTTCGCGGCGCTCCTGGTCGGCCTTAGCCTGGGCGCGCAAATAGGACTGCTGCTTGCCCTCGATCTTCGCCTTCGCCTCTTCGAGCGGGCCCATCAATTCCTTCTTGGCTTTGTCGATGACACGGCCACCTTCGAGATATGGAGCCTTGGAGGTCGTGTGCGCGTCCTCGATCTTCTTCATGCACGCACGAATCTGGATAACGGTCTGGCCGCAACGGCCCATCGTCTCCTCGCTGGTTGCCTGGGCACGGTCGGCGGCGCCAACCAGATCGACGATGCGCTTGCGCAATCCCTCGTGCTGGTCGATCTGCTCGTCGAATTCCGACTTTGCCAGGATGTCGACCGGTGGCCGGTTGTGGCCGATTGCCGCCGGTGCATCCGTCGGTTCCGATTTCAGATGTGTAATTGCCATAATTCGGATCCTTCGTTCAAAAATAGAGTGGTGATGTGAGAGGATCTGACCGGCGCTTCGGGTTAGCTAAGGCGCTGTTCGGCGCGTGCTGCTTTGCCCATTGCTGCTGCTGACAGAATTTATTGTATTCACGTTCGGTGATGTGCTGCTGCACGCCGTAGGGCCACACGTCCTCGATCTCGACGTACTCACCGTTGCAATGTGCTTGCCAGCGGTGCGACCGGTCCAGTTCCTCGCCGGTAATGGGATCCAGAGGAGCCCCGTACCAGATGTAGATACCGCACAAGGCGCCCTTGCTGCGCAGCTTGCCGCGATAGAAGCCAGCTACGGGTGTATCTGCACCCTCGGCGCCGTTGATGGCTGTGCGGGCACTCTTGGCACCGCGACGGCTATCAGCGCCGTATGGGGTGGCGTCGCGGCTCATGCAGCAATCGCCTCCGCAACTGCTATTTCCCTGGCCAGGCGGAACGCGCGCTCTTCCTGGCGCATGATGTAGCCATGGTAGAGCGCAACGGCGATGTCGCTTTTCAGCAACTCTTCCGCCCACTCGCGCGACCATTGGATAGCGATGCTGCAGTCGCGACCGGACTTTGCCTGGATACGCAGGAAAGCGCGTTCCAGTTCACGACACCGGCGAACAAGATCAGCGCGGGCGTTCACGTCTGCTCACCTTTTAAACTTTGCTCGAATGCGGCCATGCCAGCACCATCGGGTCCGAAGCAGCGAGAGAGATTGAACGGATTAAGCGCCGCCTTTAGCCGTGCTACATCCTCTGGTTTGTCTATGTGAAAGGTTGCGATTGGTACCGGTGGACCATCGCCAAACTCGGCTCGATAAGCGGCCTCCAATTCTTCATCAGTCGCTTCACGATAGACGCCTTTCCCGTCGGGGCACAGCGCCGAAGCCTCCATGCGCGGGCGATGGCTGCGGTGTGCAGCCAAACAGTTCCCACAACGATTCATGCCGCCTGCTCCTGCTTCTGTTGATAATAGAAACCTGTCAATTCATCAGCGCCCCAGGGTGACGACATGCCTTGCCGCTTCGGTGATGCTGGAAAATCGAGTTCAACGAACATCCGGAAGTGTCCGGCGTCAAAGCGATCAAACCGCGACCAGTTGAAATACTGGATAGAGTTACCCGAGACCGCGGCGTGCGATGGCGTTGTGAAGCCATCGCCGTCTTCATCTTCGCCAATGAACCAGCGCCATGTGCGGCCCTTGCTGTCGACGGCCTCAACGGCCTTGTCGTCATAGCCAGCCAATGAATTGACTTTCAGGGCCTCCATTAGCGGGTGCCCTCCGCGACCTGGCCGACGCGGGCCCACTCGTACTTGCGGTACGTGGCGGACCAGCGACGCAACAGCGTCTGATTCCAGACCCAGTAGGTTCCTATCTCGCCGGAGATTTGAATCTGCCGCGGCCACAGCACATAGAAACGGTGCCATAGCCGTATGCGGGAAATCTTCTTGGTTTTGGGTTGGACCTTGCTGATCATGCCATCCACCCCAGCAGGATGATGACTTCGATAGCGAAGATGGGCACGAACACGATGAAGGCGAAGCCTTGCACGAAGCGCCAATATGGGTTGCCGCGCCCGCCCGCCTCTTCGGCTGGCGCGGTAAGGGGGTTTGGTCGGCGTCCTATGGGGGGGATCGGGGTTGCGGACGATACGAGGCGACGACCGGTTAAACCGTTCGACTTGGTCTTCTCATCATAAGAATACATGACAGTCTCCATTGCATTGGAGACTGGCTATCCGATACCGATATTTATTGCAACAGTTTTTTGCCGATACGGAAAGTTTTCGTTAAAACTACACGAAACTCCCGATATATGTGACCCTTCCGACTATCGTAAAAGGCTCACGTCCCAACGGAATGGGTTGATGATCTGGGTTGTTCGAACAGGGTTCGAGACGCGGCGGTAACGCCATAAACTTTTTGAATGTCGCCTCGCCGTCTTCATTGCGCACCGCATAGCATCGACCGTCCCACAGTTCCATTTGGTCTGGATCTACAACGATGAAGCCGTCCTCTGTGACCAGCTTGTCCATGCTATCTCCAACAGGCTTCAAAGCGAAGGCCCGCGGCCCACCTGCTTCATGGGGGACAACTATATAGTCGTCGCAGATTTCCACGGCATCGCGCCAATTTCCGGCAGATATGGCGCCTAGCATGGGGATGCGGCGGGTCACCGGCATTATCGTTTCGGCGATGATGTCCTCGGGCGATACCTGCAGCGCCTGGGCGAACGCCTTTATATAGTCGAGCGTCAATCCCATCTGGCCGGTTTCAAGCTTGTGAACCGTGGCCATAGTGATCTCGTGGCCGATGTCACCAAGACGCAGCGCGAGTTCTTCCATTGTGATCCCAGCTTCTTTGCGAAGGTGACGGATCTGGTTAGCAGAGTATTTCCTAGACATATCGGTTATGTACATCGGCGCCGCATAGCAGTCATTTCCATAACGGCAAACTTTTTGATTGACCTAAACTATCGGTATCGGATAGTTGGTCGATGCAACTTAGAGACTACCGCAAAGACAAACGCCTCAATCTTGAGGATGTAGCCAATCTCGCTGGCATCACCCCGGGCACCGTCTCCCGTCATGAAAATGGCAGACGCAAGCCGGATATGGACCAAATCGAGACCTATCGAAAGATTACCGGCGGCGCCGTCACCCATGAAGATTGGGTCAAGCTGCACAAGAAGAAGCCCCAATGAACGGCGGCTCTATCCAATTGCGGACTTACCGCATCGCCCGCCGAGACGGGCAACCCATCGAAATCGCGGCCCAAATGGCAGGCATCGGCATCGTCGAGGCCAGGCTGATTGATGCCGACGACGCAAAGCACCCGCCAGGGCCGGAGTGCTTTGATCCAGTCGAGCCCTCAACACTCAAGGAGAACGAAATGCCACATCCTGAAAGCCAGGAACAGATCCTGCACGACGCCAGTACAGGTGAAATTATCGAAACGAGAGCAGCCGACGGCACGGAACGCTATCCCAGCGTTACAACGCTTACGGATCTGATCTTCATGTTGAGCGATGGTCAGTTCAATGCCGACAAGGCGCATGATCTGCGCGAGTTCAGCGAAGCCATGGAAGAAGCTGGCATTGATGCTGGCGGCAAGGTCAAAGGCAAGATCATCCTCGAAGTCGAGGTCGAGCGCCAACATGACGGCGTCTACTTCTTCACGCCCAGCTTCAAGACCAAAGTTCCGACGGTCAAAGAAGGCCGCACGATCGGTTGGGTCACGCCAGACAACCGGTTCACCCCCAACAAGCCCAACCAGGGCAATCTATTCGGCACTGTTCGCGACGTCAGCGCCGATCGCAACATCCGTAACTGATGCTGCCCCTCGTCGCCTAATCAAAGGAAACTGCAATGACAGATGAAGAAAATGAAGAAGGTGGCGTAACGCCTCCTGCTGCCCCAAATTCGTTCCACAGCCACAATGAAACCACGTATCGCGATGTTGTCGCGGATCGCACCGGTGACCTCCTTCGCGAATCCGTTGCGGTAGCGCGAGAGTTCAGAAAGCCCGATGTCGTTGGGGTAATTGAGCCGGACACGAAAGTGTCGTCGCTGGTTGTAATCAAGCCGGACGGCTCCGTCGACCAGTTGAGCCCATCGGTATTCGACGCGTATCGCGGCGCACCGAAGCGCATGACGGGCGTCGCCAAGATGACGCGCCTCGAAAGCTTCATCGATCATGTGAACCGGTTCAAGCAGAGCAGATCCGCGCTGTTTGCTGTGGAAGAAAAGGCCAGTCTCTACGCAATCTTCGATTACAACTCGGTAAATGATGCGACAGGTGATCCCCTCCCCGCCTTTGGCGGTCACCGCGTCGCCTACGACTTCCCTCTGTCGGAAGAATGGAAGGCCTGGAACGTTGATAACGGCCGCAAGATGGACCTCGGCCAGTTCGCGGAGTTTCTGGAAGACCGCATCGTCGATGTGGACACCGTAGATCTGGATGACCTCAACACGGACATGCAGCGCTTTATTGGCGTTACCGAGGGCAAAATCGGCACGCCTACAAAGCTGGTTGAATTGTCGCGCGGCCTTCGCATCAACGAAGAAAGCACCGTGACGGACATCCGGAACATCAGCAGCGGCGAAGGACAGATCAGTTTCAGTTCAGAGCACTCGGATTCCGCAGGAGCGCCGCTTAGCATCCCAACTGTGTTCGTGATCTGCATCCCCGTCTTTGCGCGCAGCACAGACTTCTACCGCCTGGTCTGCCGCCTGCGCTATCGAAAATCGCTTGCCGGCGTCACGTTCTGGTATGAGATCTGGCGCGCTGATCGTGTGTTCGATGTCGCATTTACCGAAGCGATTGAAGCTGCACGTGACCAAACCGGCCTGCCCCTGTTTATCGGCACGCACGAAGTGCGTGTTTGAGCATGAACCGCCTCGGCCCCACCAGGTCGAGGCGGGCATCGGCCATGGCACTGAAATATCTCATCCGCTTAATGCGCTACACGGCCCTATCCAGGGCCATCAGGCTCGGTCCCGAGGACCGCATCGCCATCGAATTTGCCAATGAAATGCGCAAAGCCGTGCTCGAAGGCCGACTTCGGGCGGTTTTTGTGCACGTTCCTAACGAATTAAACAGGAGGACTGCAGCCGGCGCCATAGCGCGCGCCCTGGGTCTGATACCTGGA
Source organism: Sphingopyxis sp. (assembly GCA_013823985.1). Taxonomy (GTDB): domain Bacteria; phylum Pseudomonadota; class Alphaproteobacteria; order Sphingomonadales; family Sphingomonadaceae; genus Sphingorhabdus_B. The sequence goes on along the minus strand of PNNB01000020.1, from coordinate 1,661 downwards.
ACAGCCGATTATCTATTCCTGCACGCCACCGGCGCCTTTGCGCTCGAATGTAAGGCCCCTGGCGGTGTGCAAACCGAGAACCAGAAAGATTTCGAGGAATGGTGCCGCAACAATAGCGTGCCCTACCACATCTTCCGCACCGTAGCAGAAGGCGTCGACCTGGTCAGAAAACAGGGTGTCTATCAATGAAAAAGGCCTCGGCCCTCCCACTCTTTGGCGACGCGTACATGGCCGACACCATGCACCTGACGCTAGAGGAGCATGGCGCCTACCTGCGTCTCCTCATGCTGGCCTGGCGCGCCCCTGATTGCTGCTTGCCCGATGATGACCGGCGCCTAGCCCGCATGCTCGGAATCAGCAGCCAGCGCTGGACCAAAATCAAGCCCGCCGTGATGGACTTCTGGACCCTCGAAAATGGTCGTTGGAGTCAAAAGCGTTTAAAAAAGGAGCGTATTTACGTCGAGGAAAAATCGCAAAAGAACGCAGAAAACGCAAGGGCGGGATGGTCGCAACGTACTGAAAAGAAACAAGACACCCCAAGCGAACGCATATGCGAAACGCCATGCGAAAACGATGCCCCTCCACCTCCACCTCACAGTATAGAGAGAGAGAGACGCGTGCGCGCGACCCTCATCGACCCAAATTTTACCCCCATCCTCACCAAAGAAGCGCAGCGTAAAGTCGATGCTTGGCCCAACGGCATGCTCGACGATGAGCTCTACGCCTTCATCAACCACGCCCAGGCAAACGCACGAACCCAGATGGATTGGCAAGCCGCCTTCCGAACCTGGATCGGCAAGGCAGACCAAAAAAGGAAAGCGCATGCAGACCCAACCCAGCCACCTCGCCAAACCGCTAAAGTTGGTCGGAGCAACGCCGACGGATTTACCCAAGCCATTCGACATGTCGGAGATCAACCGAATCCTCGCCCTTCCGGTGATGACCGATGAAGATTGCGCATCCTTACGCGAACTCGCCCTGGCAATGCCGAGCGACGAAGTCCCCGCGGACCCCGCTTTCATCGCCCGCAAGCTTGAATACGTGGCAGCAACGCTTCCCTTCAAGAACGTCGACCAGCGCGCCGGCCAAAAGCGCATGGCCGTCTACATCCGGATCCTTAGCGGGTATTCCGAAGAAGCCGTGTCCTTCATGGCCATTAACGCGTGCAAGCTGCACGACTGGTTCCCCACGCCGCGGCAGTGCATCGAGATCCTCGAAAGCTACGTTCCGCCCCAGAGCAAGCGCGACGACATCCTCAAGATCTGCGCAGCCCACGTCGAGAACAGCTTCGATGCGTTCAAGAAATCCCTCGCGACCGGCACCGTCGAGCCCGCAGCAATCAATTCCAGGCCGCAACGCTGGCTCCGTATCCTCGTCGAGCAGGGCCTGTTGCGCTTCGAAAATGACCAGTTCGTACAACGTCGGAGACCGGAACATGTCCCTGAATAGCATCGATCGCGCCGTCCAGCGCGCACTGCAGGAGCCAAATGTCGAGCGCGGAGCACTCGCCGCACGCCTCCGGCGCCTGGCAAGCGAAGTCGACGCGCCCATCCGCGCAACACGAAGAGCCCGGGCGAGAGCCGCCCACCGCAAGCAGTTTGAACAAGGAGAAATGAATTGAGCACCCCCGACAAAGTGGGACAGGCAGTGTCCTTGCCCGA
>PNNB01000008.1 GCA_013823985.1 Sphingopyxis sp. | reverse complement strand
AAACAGCACGACCCGCTCAAAATGCATTTCCGCCCTCGCCAAAAGCGCCAAGGATCTTGGCGCGCCCGGTAAGGATGAAGTCTATGGATTGGGCTATATTTCGTAACGCCTGTTCAAATTTCCCCATGATTTGAGTGCCCATCTTTGGTGTCTGTGGGGCACCATTTTCCGACCCACGATGGTCAGTGTCCGCAGCGTTCAACGCTGCGGGGCGGGTCTTTGGGGTCTGTTCGCCTTTTGCTGTTTGCTCTTGCGGCAAAGCACGCCATACAGAGGACAAGGTAACGGGTGAGGGCAGTTTGACGATCGCGCTTCTTTTTTTGGGTCTCATCGGTCTGGGGTTGATGTTGTATCTGACCCGGGCAGATATGAAATTTCTGCACCGGCGCGTTACCGAATTGGAAGAGCGGATTGCCGTGCTGTCCGTGGCACCGCCCCCGGATCAGGTCTCCGACCCGGTTGCTGCTCCGGTCCGCGTGGCGGCCAAGGCGCGGCGGACGGCTGTGGTGACGAGTGTGCCGGTCACCGCTGAGCCTGCGGTTCCCGCGCCTCCGCCAACTCCTCCGCTCGCACCTGAGCCGTCGCCTCCACACTCTCCGGATCCTTCCGCACCGGAGGACGACGAGCCGCACCGCTCCCGCTTTGCCGATCTCAGCTTTGAATCGCTGATTGGTGGCAAGCTGCCCATCTGGGTGGGCGGCGTTTCGCTGGTGTTCGCCGGATTTTTCCTCGTTCGCTACACCATAGAGGCCGGGCTATTCGGGCCCGGCGCGCGTTCCATAACCGCCACCGTTTTCGCGCTGGCGATGATCGCGATGAGCGAATTGGGCGGACGTTTGCCGAAGGTCGGTGCGTCGTTCACGGCCGATCCCCGGATAGCGCAAAGCCTCGCCGGCGCGGCGGTCGCTACGCTTTATGGCACCTTATATATGGCGGCCGAGATCTATGGCTTATTAGGGGTCGGTACGGCCTTCGCCCTTGTTGTGGTGACCACGATCATCGCCTTCACGCTGTCGATGCGGCACGGACCGCCGACCGCGCTGATGGGTCTGGTCGGAGGCTTTGCTGCGCCTTGGGTGGCAGGTCTTGGGGCGAGCAATCTGCCCACATTGCTGCTTTATCTCGCGGTGTTCATGGCCGCGCTTTTCGGCCTTGCGGTCTGGCGGCGCTGGTTGTGGCTTCTGGTACTGGCGTCAGGAGGCGGCCTCGCGTGGAGCTTTGCGATGCTCGCCGCCGCGAAGAGCGACCTTGGCCTGCTCGGCGGCTTCATTGCCGTGACCGGCGGCGGCGCGATATTGGCGGCCAAGCGCTTTGACGATGGAACCGGCCCATGGGCCTATCTCGCGCGCTACGCACCCATGGCGCTCGCGCTGGTGCAGCTCGTCATGCTCATGCCCAAAATGGATTTTTCGGTGTTGAGCTGGATATTCTATTTCGCGGTGTCGGCGCTCGCCATTTTGCTGGCATGGCGCGACAAGCTGCTGTTCCCATTGGTGGCCTTGGCGCTGGTGCTGGCGATCGGTCCGCTGAGCCTCGCATGGGATGAAGCTGGCGCTTCCAGTTCCAATATCGCGATGACCCTTGCTGTTGCCGCGCTGTTCGGCATTGCCGGCCATGTGCGTGGCCGGGTGTCGGACGATATGGCGCTCGGCTGGATCATTGCCGGCCTGTTTGCGCCGCTTTTTTGCTGGTTCACGGCCTATCTCTCGCCCGGCAACGATTCTGATTATATCTGGGCCGGGCTCGCCTTTCTGTGCGCGGCACCTGCAGTTTGGACTGCATGGGAATGGCATGCGAAGCCGCGCAATTCGGTTGTGCAGCCTTGGGCCACAGGCGTGGCTGCGCTGATGCTCTGGGTGGCAGCCATATTGTCGATCGATAGTGCGTGGGCGCCCAGTTACAGCGCGGTCGTCGCCTTAGGCGTCGCTGCATGGGCGCGCATCACGGGCGGCAAATGGGAAGAACGGCTGATCTGGATTCCACTCGGCATCGCGATGCTTCTGGTGTGCGGCTATTCCGCCCATTTTGTCGGTGCCATAGTCGCATCGCTATCGGGCGAAGGGGCGGTGCTGAAATATCTTCCTGATGTCGGCGCGGGCTTGCGCGAGACATTGGTACCCAGCTTGCTAATCGCTGCGGTGGCGTGGACGCGGGTCTTTGCGGCCGGCCGCCGGACACGGGCAGTCGCGCTCGCCTTGGGCGGGGCAGGGGTGGCGGCTGTCCTCTGGCTGTTGGCAAAGCAGGTCGCGGCGATTGTTTCGCCGTCCGATTTCATCCGCCTCGGTTTTGCAGAGCGGGCCGTGTTCACGCAAATAATCTTCGCAGCCGGCTGGCTGGCGCTGCGCCAGCATAACCGGCAGCCCGAATGGCCCTATATCCGCATGGCCGGACTGTTTATGGCGGGTCTCGGCCTGTTCCGGGTGATCTGGTTCGATCTTGCCCTCCATAATCCTGCGCTGGACCCGCAAGCGGTCGGCCCTGTCCCGGTCGCGAATTTGCTGACCGGCCATTTCGCGCTTGTCGCCATGTGGCTGTGGCTGATCGCACGTGAAGGTTCGGACCATCTGCGCGTGCCGGTGCAGTGTGCGAGCCTGGCCATGATGGTGATCACGACCTTGGGGTCCATCCGGCAGGCGGTGCAGGGCAGCCTCTTGTCCGGGGCAGGCATCGAAACCGGGGAGAATTATCTTTACTCCGCAGGCCTGCTGGCGCTTTCGATCGTCTGGCTTTTCCTTGGCATTTCCCGCGCGTCCAAATTGCTGCGGATCGCCGGTCTGGTTCTGCTGACGGCGGTGACGCTGAAGGTATTTCTGGTCGACGCGGCCGCGCTGACGGGTGTGCTGCGGATCCTGTCGTTCCTCGGCCTTGGGATTGCCCTGATCGGGATCGGCTGGGCTTATGGACGGGTCATGGGGCTGCCGGTGCGCGGCACCGAACCGGCCGAAGCGCCCGAGGAGCAGTAGAGGTCAGTGCGCGAAGCCGGTGGGGGTGGCGACGCCTGCGCCGTCCGGCTGCACGGTGCCAAGCGGCGCGTGCGGGCTAGCATAATCCAGCAGCCATTCCTGTAATTCGGTATATTTCAGAGGGTGGCGGAATTTGATGCCGGCGCGGTTGCCGTCGGTCCAGGCGACGGTCGCGTGGTGCGACGAAATGCCGTCGGCGATCAGCTTGACGACATGGCCCGTGCGCAATTTGGTGCGGGGCGGCAGGTCGCACAGACCCGCGCCCGACAGGCCGATGTCGAACATCGAACAGGAAAAGCAGCCGCTATCGGTCACAAGGACCACATTGGCGGCGCATTGATAGCGCGGTGGCCTGGGCTTGCGGCGGTCGATCCGGCTTTCCGAGCGCATCAGAAAGCGCGGCACGTCGATTGCGGCATCGAACTGCACGCCCGCATTGCCGTCCTTGGCCCACATGACGCGGCCGGTCATCTTCAGATCGGACCGGAGCTCCAGCGCCAGAAGCGCCCCCTGTTTGAGCGCCATGTTCGTTTCGATACGGGCGCCCATCGACGAGATATTGCGGATGCGGCAGATTGTCTGGGTGTCGGCGCAGGACAATTTGGCGATCAGCATGACAGCGATATGCCGTGCGTTGGCGCGGCGTTCCACGACCTGCATGTCGGGTTCGGCACTCACGGCTTCTAGCATTTCTTCGCTCCATCATCATGCCCGCCCCGACATGGGGCAATGGCATCTATGGTTAACGGCACGGTCCCTGTTTTCTTTAATCATCTTGTCCCCAACGTCGTTCGCCGAAGCCCGCATCCCGATTATCGAAGCATCAATGCGGCCTTGCCGAGGGGCGTTAGGCATGACAGCATAGAAAAAATTCTGTCAGGGGATGTTATCATGAACCGTATCGTTAAATCAGCCTTGCTGCTGGGCGCCGCCTTTGGTCCGAGCCTCGCCTTCGCGCAGACGCCACCGGCTGAGGAAAAGCCCGTCAAATGGGATGTCGCCGCCCCTCCGGGACTGACCGTGCGGCAGGTGCAGATTGACACGACAGAAGGGTCGTGGATGAATCTCGACGTCAGCCCTGATGGCAAGACGCTGGCCTTCGACCTGCTCGGCGATATCTACACCCTGCCGGTCAGCGGTGGCATGCCCACCCGCATTGCCGAGGGCCTGCCTTTTGAAACCCAGCCCCGCTTTTCCCCCGACGGCCGCCGCATCGCCTTTACTTCCGACCGGGGCGGTGGCGACAATATCTGGATCATGAACGCAGACGGCAGCGACAAGCGGCAATTGACCAAGGAAGAATTCCGCCTGCTCAACCAGCCAAGCTGGAGCCCCGATGGCCGCTTCATCGCGGCGAAGAAGCATTTCACCACCGGCCGGTCGCTCGGCACTGGCGAAGTCTGGCTCTACCATGTGTCGGGCGGTGCCGGGGTGCAGCTGGTCAAAAAACCCAATGAACAGCACCAGAAGGAATTGGGCGAACCCATATATGCGCCGGACGGCAAGCATATCTATTACACCCGCAACATCACCCCCGGCCCGATTTTCCAATATGCGCAGGACAGCAACGGCCAGATTTTCGACATTGAAAGCTATGATCTGGAAACCGGAAAGACCGAGACAGCGGTTGCCGGTGCGGGCGGGTCGGTCCGCGCGACGCCATCGCCCGACGGCACAAAGATCGCCTTCGTCCGCCGCGAACGCACCAAGTCGAAGCTGTACGTCAAGGACATGTCCACCGGTGAGGAGCGCAAGATATACGACGCGCTGGATCAGGATGTGCAGGAAACCTGGGCCGTCACCGGCGTCTATCCCAATATGGATTGGTCGCCCGACAGCAAGAGCATCTATTTCTGGGCCGGTGGCAAAATCCGCAAGGTCGATTGGCCCAGCGGCGCGGCGAGCGAAATACCCTTCCGCATCGCCGACAGCCGCGATGTGATTGACCCACCCCGCCCGCCGATCGAGGTTGCCCCGGCCAGCTTCAACACCAGCATGCCGCGCAGTGTCATGACCTCGCCCGATGGCCGTTCTATCCTGTTCGAAACCATGGGCAAGCTCTGGGTCAAGCCCGCATCGGGCGGTGCGCCCAAGCGCCTGACCTCCGCCACGGACGAAATGGAAAGCTACCCCAGCTGGTCGCGCGACGGAAAAAGCATCGCCTATGTTGCCTGGACCGACAAGGGTCTGGGCGAAATCCGTACCATCGCCGCCACAGGTGGTGCGCCGCGCAAGGTGACCACGCAACCCGGTCATTATGCACGCCCCCGTTTTTCGCCCGACGGCCGGACCATCGTCTTTGAAAAGCAGCAGGGCGGCGGCCTGACGTCGCCCGCCCGGTCCGATCAGCCGGGCCTCTACCATATTGCCGCGACCGGCGGCACGGCGGTGCGCTTTCAGGACGGCGGCACCGCGCCGCATTTCGGCAGCAGCAACGACCGTATCTTCTTCACCGAATCCGGTGCCAACAAGCGCCTGCTGGTCAGCGTCAACCGCGATGGCGAAGCCAAGCGCACCCATGCCAGCGGCGAACTGACGACGCTGTATGAAGCTTCCCCCGACGGCACCAATTTCGCTTTCCGCCAGAATTACGAAGCCTTTGCCATGCCGCTGATGCCCGGCACGCAAGAGGTGGGCGCCAGCCCCTCGGGCGGGCCGCTTCCGGTGACTCGGGTCAGCAATGGCGGCGCGGACTATATGCATTGGAGCAATGGCGGCGCGACGCTCAACTGGGCGATGGGACCGGTGGTCTATGCCGCGCAGACGAGCGCCTTCTTCCCGTCGGCCCCGCTCGCCAAGGATGCCAAGCCTGCCAAGTTCGAGCCGCCCAAAACCGGCATATCGCTGTCCATGCCCGTCAAGGCCGACCGTCCTACCGGACTGGTCGCCTTCACCGGCGCGCGGATTGTGACCATGGCGGACAAGAGCGGCGGGGTCATCGACAATGGCGTCGTGCTCGTTGAAAATGACCGGATCAAGGCCGTCGGCAAGGCGGGCGAGATCGCCATTCCGGCGGGCGCCAAAACCGTCGACGTCGCGGGCAAGACGATCATCCCCGGGCTGGTCGATGCCCATGCCCATGGCCCGCACGGCAATGATGAAATGACGCCGCAGCAAAATTGGGTCAACATGCTCAACCTCGCCTTTGGCGTCACCACACGGCACGATCCGTCGAGCAGCGCGGCGACCGTTTTCCCCGCGCTCGAAATGCAGCGCGCAGGGCTCATCATCGGCCCGCGCTCCTTCTCGACGGGCGAGATCGTCTATGGCGCAAAGGCCGCGGACGTATATGCGGAGATCAACAGCCTCGACGATGCGCTGGCCCATGTCCGCCGCCTGAAGGCGCAGGGCGCGCACAGCGTGAAAAACTACAACCAGCCCCGCCGCGAACAACGGCAGCAGGTTGTCGCCGCCGCCTTGCAGGAAAATATGCGTTCGGTGGCCGAGGGTGGTTCGCTGTTCGGGATGGACATGAATCTGGTCGCCGATGGCAACACCACGCTCGAACATAATGTCCCGCTCGATGTGTTTTACGACGATGTGGTCCAATTCTATTCCAAGACCAAGGTCGGCTATACCCCGACGCTGGTCGTGACCTATGGCGGTCCGGCAGGTGATCCTTATTGGCGGTCGCACACCGATGTGTTCCGCCATCCGTTGATGGCTAGACATTATCCGCCGACCGACCTCGCCGCAAACAACGCCCGTCGCGAAATCGCACCGGAAGAGGATTATGTCGACGACAACAGCGCGCGTGAGGCGCACAAGCTCGCCAAGGCCGGCGTGCCCGTGGCCATCGGCGCGCACGGACAGGAGGCAGGCATTGCCGCGCATTGGGAACTCTGGTCCTTCGTGCGTGGCGGCATGACGCCGGTCGAGGCGCTGGCGGCTGGCACGATCGAATCCGCCCGCTCGCTCGGCTATGACCGCGATGTCGGTTCGCTGGAGGCCGGAAAGCTCGCCGATCTCATCATCCTCGATGGCGATCCCACGGCGGACATCCGCAACAGCGAAAAGGTCGCCAAAGTCATGATCGGCGGCCGCCTCTACGACGCTGCAACGCTGAACGAAGAAGTCACCGGCACCCGCAAACGCCTGCCCTATTATTGGGAGTGACCACTTTCCCTCTCCCGTTGGGAGAGGATACGAAGCCTTGGCCGAAAGGCCTAGGCGCAGTTGGTGAGGGGCTCCACGGCAAAGGTCGCGCGCCCCGAATCACCCCCGCCAACACCCCACATAACGGCGCAATCCGACCCTCCGCAGGCCAAAGCCCAAACCTGCGGCCAACGGCCAGCCCGCCTGAAGCCCCTGTAATCCGGCATTAAATTCTCGTCAAATTGGCATAGTGAAACCATGTTTACAAACATAGTAACACTATTTAAGCTAAAGCGGAATCTGAATTGGGCCCTCTTTACCACGCACCCGCGTGCGCGCCCGTTGTGCAAACCCCATGGAGCAAGAGTGAAGTGACCCAGTCCACGAGCAGGGAAAGCCGGACATATCGCCGGAAGAAGGCCTTCGCGGCTGTTGCCTATCGGGTGGCCGTACTCGTCGTGCTTTACGGACTGTCGCTGTTCGGCTTCGCGACGCTAGGCTTGGCGCAAACACCTGCTCCTCCGGCCTATCCGCAAACGGTGGCCCCGCAAAATCCGCTGTCCACCGTCCCGGTGCCCGGCGAACTGGAATTGGCAAAGCTGATCTGGGGGACGATTGCTGCGGTCGATAACGCCAACCAGTCGGGCAATTATTCCGTCCTGCGCGACCTTTCAGCGACGGGATTCCAAATCAACAACAATCCGGCGCGTCTGGCCGAGATATTTTCGACGCTGCGCGCGAGCAATATCGACCTGTCCAACGCTCTGCTGGTGGCACCATCCTATACCGCCCCGCCGCAGCTGGTGCAGCCCGATGTGCTCTATCTCAGGGGGTATTTCGGTATTCGGCCGACGTCGGTCGAATTCGAGCTCTATTATCAATGGATGTCCGGCAAATGGCGTTTATATGGCGTGTCGATTGTGCCGCTGCAGGTAGCTGGCGTAGCCCCGCCGCAGCAGGCCCGCCCGACACCCGCGCCCGCCCCTGCGCCCGACAAGAAACGGAACCGCTGACCCAAGTGCCGCGACCGACTATCCCGGCGAGCGCAGCCGTTTGACGCGGGAAAACAGGCCGGGGCTTGAAAAAGGCTCGAACATCTGGTCGGCACTTTCGGGGTCAAGCGCCGCATTCTCGGCAATCGCCTTTTCGGCATCCGTCAGCTCCGGAATATCCAGCCGCACCAGACGGCGGCCATTGCCTTTCACCGTGTCGATGATGTGCCGCATGGTTTTTCCCTGTTCGAGAAGCTCAAGCACCTTTTCCTCGGACAGGCCGCAATGTTCGGCCAGAAGCGCGGCGCGCATCGACCGGATTGTGGGGCCCGCGCTTTCATTGCCCGGGCGGGTGGTGTCGATGAAAATGTCGCATTCGCTGTCCAGGCCAAGCGAACGGTTGTTCATATTGGCGGACCCGATACGCAATATCTCGTCATCCACAATCATCAGCTTGGCATGGACATAGATCGGCTCGCCCTGCTTTGTGTGCGGAACATAGATGCAGAACCGGTCCTTCGGGTCGTGCTTCCCTATGGCGCGCAGCAGTTGCGCACGGGCGCCATCCATGGCCTTTTGCTCCAGCCATCCATCCGCGGTCTCAGGGTTGACGATTATAATCTCGGGCGGGTCCGGTTCGGCCATACGCTTGGCGATCGCATCGGCGATCTTGGGCGAGGCGAAATACTGGTTTTCCGCATAGATGAACTTCTTGGCACGGGCGATCTGGTCCAGAAACAGCTGCTGGATTTCGCGGATTTCGCTGGCGTCCTTATATTCCGCGCGGGTCCGGGCGATTCCCATGTCGACAAATTGATATTCGGCCTCCAGAAATTCGGGCCAGGGCGAGGCCGCATCTGCAGGGCAGGGCTCCATCGGGTCGCCACCCGCCAATTCCCATCGCGCCCGGCTCAGAACGGCGAGTGCCGCGGCGGCATCGCCTTCGACCAGCATCGTCGTGTCATGCCAAGGGCCATAAAGCTTCCCGTTCGGGCGCTTGCGCCGCAGGTCGCCGTCGACATGTTCCGGCGTGTCCCAGCGGTCTGCGGTCATGTCGATACCACCGCATGCGGCCATCTTGTCGTCAATGACCACGATTTTCTGGTGGTGGCTGCATCCGACGGGATGGGCACTGTCGAGTTTGAACTGGATCTGTTTGTGCATCGCCCATCGGGCGACATCCACCATGGCCGATCCGCGTGTGACCAGCTTTAGCGCACCGAAATTCCATTTGAGCAGCTTGATTTCCAGCCCCGGCGTCCGGTCGGCCAGCCACAATATGAAATCCCCAAGCCGCTTGGGCGGGTCGCCTTTTTTCCGTCGGCTGCGGCTTAAATCGATACGCGTATCGAAATCCCATCCGATCAGCATGATGCGGTGCTTGGCATTCATCATGGCGGCCTGGATGATTTCATAATAGGGTGCCGCGTCGACGACCGCATGCGCCCGCGTCGCTTTTGCATGGCACCAGACGCTCGCGTTTTCGGAAATCTCGGGGTTCATGTGGTCACTATATCAGCGGCATCTGATTTGACGATAAAAAGCTGACTCCACATTCTCGAAAAAGAGGATATAGAACAAAACATGAACATAAAGGCGATTCTATCTGCGCCCGCATCCAACAGGATGTGGCAGCAATATCAGTCGGAGAAGCCACAACGGCTTCTGCCGGTTGGCGCGCCTTTGGTGGACCAGCGGTTGCAGGGGGGAATCGCACAGGACGGTTTGCATGAATTTTTCGGCGCCGACCAGAGCGACGGAACTGCGGCGGCCGCCTTTGCCATGCTCATGGCGTTGCGCTTGCCCGAGACGGAGGCGCATATTTTGTGGGTTTCGGGGGACAAGGAACGGCAGGCTTCGGGCCGGCTCTATGCCGCGGGCCTTGCGCAAATGGGTGCCGATCCTGCGCGCCTGTTGCTGGTTCAGGCGGCGGATATGCGCGATGCCTTGCGCGCTGCCGCCGATGGCATCCGTTCAAAAGCCGCAGGTGCCGTCATATTGGAGGCGCAGGGCCATGCGCGCTTGATCGATCTGACATCGACACGGCGGCTGGTGCTGGCCGCCCGCGAAGCCGGGGTTCTGGCGTTGCTGGTGCGCGGCGATGCCGTCCCGATGCCCAGCGCGGCCACCACCCGCTGGCAAGTCCGGTCCGCACCCTCGCTGCCCTTACCCGGCAACGTCCCGGGCTTTGCCACATTCGACATTAATTTGCTGCGCCACCGCGGCGGCATTGCGCCTTTTACGGCGAGAGTGACCTGGGATCATGGAGACAGAATTTTTCACGACGCGCCGTTATCTGGCGGTCTTTCTGCCGGTTCTGCCGGCGGAAAGACTGATCCGGAGCTGCGGAGACAAAGCGCCTGATGTTCCTTTTGCGCTGATTGAAAAGCAGCGCGGGGCCATGCGGCTTGTCGCCTGCGATACGGCTGCGCTTGGTCTGGGCATGACGCCCGGCATGGCGCTTGCCGATGCGCGGGCGCGCGTTCCTGATCTGGCGGTGTTTGACCATGATCCGCAGGCGGACAGGCAATTGCTCGAATGGCTTGCCGACGGATGCGAACGCTATACCCCCAGCTGTGCCTTGGATCCGCCGCAGGGTCTGATTTTGGATATTAGCGGCTGCGCGCATATCTTCGGCGGCACCGAAGCGGCCCTTGCCCGGGATTTGAAAATGCGGTTGCGGCGTCATGGCTTCACCGCCCGTATCGCCTTGGGTGCAACACCGGACAGCGCGCGGGCCAAGGCCAGATTTGGCGTGCGGACGTTAAACGCATTACCGGTGCAGGCGCTGGATTGCGACGCAAAGGTACATGGCGCGTTGCAGCGGGCCGGATTGAAAACGGTCGGCGACCTTGCCGCGCGTCCCCGGGCCGCCTTTGCCGCGCGTTTCGGCAAGGATTATGGCCGCACGCTTGCACGCCTGTTGGAAGAAGAAGATCCCCGCATTACGCCGCGCCGCGCCGCGCCGGTTATTCAGGTGGCGCTCAATTTTGCGGAGCCGGTGGCGCGCACGCAGGATGTTTTGGCAGCGATTACCCATCTGGCACAGCAAAGCGCCATCCAGTTGCAAGAACGTGGCGAAGGTGGCCGGCGGTTCGAAATATGTCTGTTCCGCAGTGACGGTCATGTTGCGCGGCTTGCCGTGGACACCGGTACCCCGACACGTGATGCGGCTTTGCTCGACCGGTTGTTCGGGGAACGGATTGATACCCTGTCTGACCCGCTCGATCCGGGATTTGGCTATGACATGATCCACATGACTATCCCGCGCAGCGAACATCTGGTCCATGTGCAGGCAGGTCTTGAATCCAGGGTGGATGTAAAGGCGGAAAAGGCGGCGCTGATCGACCGGCTGAGCGTGCGCCTGGGGCCGGAGCGTATCCGTCATTTTCACGTCGGCAACAGCCATATTCCCGAACGCGCAACCTTTGAACGACCTGCACAGGCCGGACCGCCATCGGGGTGCTGGACCACTGCCCAGGTGCAGGAACCGCAAATGCGGCCTTTCCGTCTGTTCGACCCGCCGCAGCCTGTGGAGGTGACGGCGCTTCTGCCCGATGGGCCGCCACGCCAGTTCCGGTGGCGGCGTCATGTCCATCTGGTCCACTCTGTGGAGGGGCCCGAACGGATCGCTGCCGAATGGTGGCGACGTCCGGCGGGGCATGAACCCGGAAAGGGCGGACTGACCCGCGACTATTACCGTGTAGAGGACAGTGAGGGCCGGCGTTTCTGGCTGTTCCGGCATGGGCTCTATGGGGAAGGGGGAGACCCGCGCTGGTATCTGCACGGGCTGTTCGCATGAATGCCTATGCCGAACTGGTCGCTGCGACCCATTATTCCTTTTTGCGCGGCGCGTCCTCTCCGGCGGAGATGGTGGTGCAGGCCGCCGCACTCGGGATGAGCGCGCTTGGTATCGCCGACCGCAACAGTGTGGCGGGTGTTGTGCGGGCATGGAGTGCGGTCAAAACGGCCCACGCCCAATCGCTATTGCCCCACGACTTCCGGCTTGTGACCGGCGCGCGGCTGGTCTTTGCCGACGGGACGCCGGATATTGTCGCCTATCCCCGTAGCCGTCTGGGGTGGGGACGGCTGACCCGGCTTTTGACAACAGGCAATATGCGGTCGAAAAAGGGGGGCTGCATCCTCTATTTCGACGATCTGGCCGCGCATACGCAGGATATATTCTTCATTCTTTTGCCTGTGTCCACGGCGCAGGAAATTACACCGCAGGGCAGGCCTGTCCCCTATGACCATCATGATGGCAGCGAGGGGTTGCGTTTGGTGGAGCCAACGCCGCAGGGGATCGAGAATATTGTGCTGCGCCTGAAAAAATGCGCGCCCGACCGGGTCTGGTTGGGTGTGTCCATGCATCTTCAGGGCAGCGACAGGCGCCGGTTCGAACAATCGCGCCATTTGGCCCAGCATCTGGGGGTCCCCTTGCTCGCCACCAACGACGTCCTTTATGCCGAGTCCCGGAACCGGCCCTTGCATGATGTCCTGACCGCAATATCCCTTGGCGTCCCTGTGGCACAGGCGGGGGCCCGGCTGGACATCAATGCGGAGCGCTACCTCAAATCGCCCAGCCAGATGGCCGATCTTTTCGCCCATTGTCCCGAGGCCATTGCCGAAACGTCGCGCCTGTTGCGGCAGATTTCATTTGATCTGGCGGAACTGGGTTACGAATATCCGCACGAGCCCGTGCCAGAAGGCTGGGATGCACAAGGCTGGCTGGAACATCTCGTCATGACAGAGGCGCAGCGCCGTCATCCCGACGGGCTGCCGCCCAAATTGGTGAAGATACTGAAGGAGGAATTCCAGCTCGTCCGGCAGAAGAATTATGCCCCCTATTTCCTGACCGTGCATGACATCGTCCAGTTTGCCCGCACGCAAGACCCGCCCATCTTGTGTCAGGGGAGAGGGTCTGCTGCCAATTCGGTAATCTGCTATCTGCTGGGGATTACCTCGGTCGATCCTGTCGCCAACAATCTGCTCTTCTCGCGTTTTTTGTCGGAAGAACGGGACGAGCCGCCCGACATTGATGTGGATTTCGAGCATGAGCGCCGCGAGGAGGTCATGCAATATATCTACCGGCGGTATAAACGCCACCGTGCGGCCATCGCCGCTACCGTGATCCATTACCGTCCGCGCAGCGCGGTGCGCGAGGTGGGCAAGGCGCTTGGCTTGACCGAGGATGTCACGGCGCGGCTGGCGGGGACGATTTGGGGCAGCTTCGGGCGGGAGCTGCCGGAAGAGCGGCTGGTGGAGGCAGGCTTTGATCCGGCCAATCCGCAAATTGCCCAACTGCATGCGCTGGTTGGCCAGTTGCTCGATTTTCCGCGCCATCTGTCGCAACATGTTGGTGGTTTTGTGCTCACCGAAAACCGTCTGGATGAAACCGTTCCCATCCATAATGGCGCCATGGAAGATCGCACGTTCATCGAATGGGACAAGGACGACATTGCCGCGCTCAACCTGTTGAAGGTCGATATATTGGCGCTGGGGATGCTGACCTGTATCCGCAAAAGCCTCGACCTCATCCGGGAAAACGGATTGGGCGACTATCGGCTGGACAGCATACCGGCAGAAGATCCGGCGGTGTACCAGATGCTGCAAAAGGGCGACAGCATCGGCACTTTTCAGGTGGAAAGCCGTGCCCAGATCAACATGCTCCCCCGGCTGAAGCCCCGGGAGTTTTATGATCTGGTCATTCAGGTCGCGATTGTTCGGCCCGGGCCGATCGAGGGGGATATGGTCCACCCCTATCTGCGCCGCCGCAACAAGGAAGAGCCGGTCGATTTTCCAGCGCCTGCCCCGCCGCATGATCCGCGGGAACTGTACGACATTCTTCACCGCACCTGTGGCGTGCCGCTGTTTCAGGAACAGGCCATGAAACTTGCCATGGTGGCCGCTGCCTTTACCCCGGACGAGGCCAATGGCTTGCGCCGTGCAATGGCGACATTCCGCAATGTGGGGACAATGCCGGCTTATCGCGACAAGATGATCGAGGGCATGGTGCGCCGTGGTTATGAGCGTGATTTTGCCGAGCGGTGCTACAAACAGATTGAGGGCTTTGGCAGCTATGGCTTTCCGGAAAGCCATGCGCAGGCCTTTGCCCATCTGGTCTATGTATCGTCTTGGCTGAAGTGCTATCACCCCGCCATTTTCACCGCTGCCCTGCTCAATTCCCAGCCCATGGGTTTTTACGCGCCTGCGCAATTGGTGCAGGATGCGCGGGCGCACGGGGTCGAGGTCCGGCCGATCGATATTAATTTCAGCCAGTGGGACAATAGCATCGAAGCGGGGGCCTTACGGCTGGGGTTCCGGCAGATCGACCATTTCCGGCAGGACTGGGCCAGGGCGGTTGTTGCCGCACGGCCCTTTGCCTCGATGGAGGAACTCGCGCACAAGGCGTCCCTGCCGTCGCGCGGCCTGCATCTTTTGGCCGATGCCGATGCGCTGCGGTCCCTGGGGCTCGACCGGCGCGCCGCCGGATGGGAGGCGCGGCGGACGCCATCGGACCAGCTTCCGCTATTTGCCGCAGCCGATGCGCGCGAACTGGCCGAGGAGATGGATGCCCGTCTGCCCGCCATGCCGATGCGCGAGCATGTGGCCGCCGATTACCAGATGACGCGGCTGTCGCTGAGAGGGCATCCGATGCAGTTTCTGCGTTCGGTATTTGCGCGCGAGGGGATATTGAGCTGTGCCGAGACCGACAAGGCGCGGCACGGTTCCCGGGTGAAGACCGCAGGGGTTGTCCTGACGCGGCAGCGCCCCGGGAAGGGCAACGCGATTTTCATCACCATCGAGGATGAGACCGGCGTCATCAATGCCCTTTTATGGGCGCGCCTGTTCGAGCGGCAAAGGCGTGCTGTCATGGGCGCGCGCCTGATGGTGATCGAAGGGGAAGTGCAGCGCAGCAAGGAGGGGGTCGTGCACCTGATGGCGACGACCATCACGGACCGGACGCATGAGCTGGATCGGCTATCCGAAGACCATGACCCGACCGTTCCGCTCAGCCGGTCGGATGAATTCACCCGCCCCGTTGCACCCCGCCACGGCCACCCGCGCGATGTCCGCATTCTGCCGAGATCGCGGGATTTTCATTAGGCCGGGACTGTAGATTACAATGACAATTGCTTTTGATCTGTCTCTTTCACCCACCGTCACCCTGAACTTGTTTCAGGGTCTTATTATTGGGCGTTGAAAACTAAGACCCTGAAATAAATTCAGGGTGACGGAGTAGGACATTGCGGCAGGGCGGAGCAAATCTAAGCGGCGTCCTTTGCCGCACGCCGCGCGGCGAGTTCGGCCACGGATGCGGCGCGCATGAAGGGATTGGTCGCCTTTTCGAGCGCGATGGTGGTCGGCACGGTCGGCTCCCCCCGATCGCGCAGGGCGACAACCTCTGCCATCCGCTGCACCAAAGCGCTATTGTCCGGCTCCACGGTGAGGGCGAAGCGGCCGTTGCTCAAGGTATATTCATGGGCGCAATAGATGGCGGTCTCGTCCCCCAGCGCTTCCAGCGCGCGCATATTGCCGAACATCTGCTCTGCCGTGCCCTCGAACAACCGCCCGCAGCCCATCGCGAACAGCGTGTCGCCGACAAAGGCGGCCTTGTCCTCGGCGAAGTGAAAAGCGATATGGCCCGCCGTATGCGCCGGGACGTCGAGGACATCAGCCGTCACCTCGCCCAGCCGCACAACATCGCCGCCCTTCACCTGCACATTCAATGTCGGGATGCGCCCTGCTTCGGCGGCGGGCCCCGTGATCGTGCAGCCGGTGGCCTGCTTTATCTCGGCATTGCCGCCGGTGTGGTCGGGATGCCAGTGGGTGTTCCAGATCTGCGTGATCTTCCAGCCAAGCTCTTCCGCCTTGTCCAGCACCGGGGGCGCGACGGCGGGGTCGACCACCATCGTCTCGCCGCTGACCGGTTCGTGGACCAGCCAGACATAATTGTCGGACAGCACCGGAATGCGGACAATCGCGAGCGCCATTACCAGCTCCCGACATTAGGCATGCTGACCCAAGGCTCCGCAGGCGCCAAATGGCCTTCCTGCAGAAGCTCGATCGAGATGCCGTCGGGCGTGCGGACAAAGGCCATATGGCCGTCGCGCGGGGGGCGGTTGATGGTGACGCCGGCGTCCATCAACCGCTGGCAGGTCGCGTAAATGTCGTCGACGCGATAGGCCAGATGCCCGAAATTCCGCCCGCCGCCATAGTCTTCGCCCGGGCTGCCATCGGCAGGTGGCCAGTTATAGGTCAGCTCGACTTCCGCAATCCCGTCCTGACCCGGCGCGGCGAGGAAGATCAGCGTGAAGCGCCCCGCTTCGCTGTCGAAGCGCCGCACTTCCTCCAGCCCGATCAGTTTGAAAAAGGCGACAGTTGCGTCGGGGTCGGTCACGCGGATCATCGTGTGCAGATATTTCGTCGCCATAATAACTCCATTCATCTCTATTAAGGCACGGTTCATCGCCGCTGCTGTAGCAGACCGTGCCAAGGGTCGAGGCAACAAATGGACCCTGACAGCATCCGGCGCAAGGGGCGCACAGGGCTGCGGGGCAGAATTTTCTAGGATCAGATCATGGGTGATGACGGTGGCGATAAAACAGGATCGGGTTGGCTGGGCAGGCTGACCGCCAATCAGGGCAAGGCATGGCTCGCGGGCACGGCGCTTTTGGCGACGGGTCTGGTGGCGGGCGGCTATCTGATGGGCGACGGGCTGGTGCGCATGAAGCAATCCGACCGCGCAGTAACCGTCCGCGGGCTGGCGGAGCGCGATGTGACCGCAGACCTTGCCACATGGACGATCGCCTATTCGGCAAAGGCGGGCGATCTGCAATCGGCGCAGGCAAAGGTCGACGGCGACACAAAGGCAATCCGGAGCTTTTTCAACAGCCTTGGCTTTGATGCAGACGCCCTGCAACCGACCGGCGCCAATGTCTCCCAATATAATGAAAACGGCATCCCCACCTATACGGTGAAGCAGCGCCTCTCGCTGCGCACCACCGACATCAAAAAGGCCGAAGCCGCGGTGAAGCGGCAGTTCGATCTGGTCAAAAGCGGTGTCGAGCTGGAGGAGGGATCCGGCATGGCCTACACCTTCACCAAGCTGAATGACATCAAGCCGGAAATGATTGCACAGGCGACCAAAGACGCCCGCAAATCTGCCGAGCAGTTCGCCAAGGACAGCGGCACCGGCGTCGGCAACATCAAATCGGCCACTCAGGGCTATTTCGAAGTCACCGCCCGCGATGGCGATAGCGCCGGTGGCTGGGGCGTTTCGGATTCACCTTATAAAAAGGTCCGGGTCGTCACGACCGTCGAATATTATCTCGACTGACCTTCCACAGGCGGTGTCGGGGCAGGCCCCAGCGCCGCCAACTGGGCCTTTGCACTTGCGGCTTGGCGGCTGTTGGGGGCGATGGCCAGAACCTGCTCCCATTGCTTGCGCGCGTTGGTGTCGTCGCCCGCGGCAATTGCGATATTGCCCGCCTCAAGCGCAACCGCTGGGTCACGCGGCCCTAATGCGGCAGCTGTCTTGATAAACGCCAAAGCGTCGGGCAGCTTGTTTTCCCGCCGCGCCAAGGTTGCCGAAAGGAGCCATGCGGTCGCATTTTCCGGGGCCAGGCCGCGCGCTGTCGTCAGCGCGGATTCCGCCTCGCCATTGCGGCCTGAAGCAACAAGCGCGCGGGCCCGGTCAACTTCGGTATCCGCCCTCTCCGCCGGGGCCAGCGTCGTCGCCGCCAAAGCCTTGTTCAGCGATTCCAGCGCGACGTCCATGTCGCCCACGGCAATCGCCGCGTTGCCTGCCTGCGCCCAGAAGCGGGCGGCGCGGTCGTCCTTCTTGGCTTCGGCACCCCGGGCCGCCTCGGTCAGAAGCGGGACCGCCAGATCAAATTTGAAATCGGTCGCCAGCGCATAGCCATGGCAGGCACGCGCCAGAAAGCCACCGCCCTTTTGGGCCCAGTCGCTCGCCTGTGTCACGGCAGAGGGTGCATCGGTCACGGCCTGTTTGAGGCACTCGCTAAACTGCACCTCGTCAAGCGTCGGAAGCGGTTGGGCCGAAGTTGGTGTGGCGGTTTGCAAAAGGAAAAAGGGAAGCAGAAGCATAGATAATCCAAGATGCCGACGCGGCACAGATCCGCGTCAGAGTTTCGCCACCACATCAATCAGCAACGCGATGTCCTGATCGCGCGAAAGCCGGTGGTCCCCGTCCTTTACCAAAAGCGTCTGCACATCGGCTGAACAAAAAGCGGCGGCGAGTTTCAGCGAAATCTCCCACGGAACGTCGGGGTCCTGTTGCCCATGGATAAGCCGAACGGGGCAGTCGAGTGCGATAGGGCCGGTCAATTGCCGATTATCCTGCCCCGATTTCCAGAAATCATGGGTGATGACCATGGCGTCATAGCCATAATCGCTTGGCCGTTCGATCCGGCCCTTGTCCTGCAAGATAGCTTTATCGGCGGCGTCAAAATCCCAATCGGTAAAATCGGGAGCCGCCGCAATACCGACCAGTGCCTTCACCTGGTCGCCAAGGGCCTGCGCCACCAGAAGCATCAGCCATCCACCCATGGACGAGCCTATCAATATGACAGGTCCGGTCACGACCGCGGCAATTACCGCGCACACATCGTCGCGCCAGACATCAAGGGTTCCCGATTCAAATTCCCCGTCGCTTTCCCCGCAACCGGAATAGTCCAGTCGCAACATGGGGCGGTTCTGTGCTTCCGCCCATGCGGCGAGCGCTTGCGCTTTACCCCCCTGCATATCGGACATGTAGCCGGGTAGAAAAACGAGTATAGCGCCTTCGCCTTGCAGATGGCGATAGGCAAGACGGGTGCCGTCGGGACGTTTCAGAAACTGGGCAGGCGGTTCGACCAGTGTCAAATCACCCAATCAACGGTCAAGGTTTGCGCAACATCCTGCCCCTTGGCGCGGCGTTGTTCGACCATGATGGTGTTCAACCGCTTCACGGTGTCGCTGCCCGAAGTGATGCACATGCCCGGAATGACCGCATGGACCAATGCCTTCAACCCGCCCCAGATCATCGCGAACCCAAATCGGCTGGCGACGCCGAAATGCTCCAGATAATTTTCATCTACGCTTTTGGGATGATCAATAAACAGGCGGCGAAACATGGTCGGGTCAGTCTCCTTTTGCGCGCCATAGCGCAGCGTCATTCAAAATCAAAGCCGAAGCCCGATTTGGCCTTGCGGTCTTGGGTGCACATCGTCTTCAACTCGGTCCATTCGGCCGACGTCAGCGCGGGCTTGTAATTCTTGCCCTTCACGATGCTTTTTTCGAACGCCTTCTTCCGTTCGCGCGACAAGGGATGGCTCGACATATAGCCCGCGATCCCCTGCCCCTCGTCCCGATTGCGGGCGCTGCCATCAAGCTCGGACAGTCGGTCGAAGAAGGATGCCGTACCCACAGGGGAGATATTGGCGTTGCCAAGCGCCTTCATGGAATGGGCGTCCGCTTCGGCTTCGGATTCACGGCTGTAGCTCATCGCCAGCATATTGTTCACAAGCGCACCGCTGTTCCCGTCCACGCCGCCAAGAACAACCGCAAGGCCCATTTGCCGCAACAACGCCTGCATCACATGCTTTTCCCGGACATGCCCGATTTCATGCGCAAGGACACCTGCCACTTCATCGGGTGACCGGGCCTGTTTCACCAGACCGTCAAACAATATGACCTTGCCACCGGGCAGGGCGACGGCATTGATCATGTCGATCTTGGCGACTTCGACCTGCAAATCTTGCGGTTTGGAATCGAGCGAGTTGACGAGCTTTTGCAGGGCCGCGTCTCCGGCCGGGGTGCTGCAGAAGCGCCCGCCGAAATCACCGACAAGCGCGTCGCCCAGTTTTTTGTCCACGCTGGACGGAATGAGCGGTGCCAACCATTGCGGACTGAGCAGGACGACCGCGATCGCCGCCGCGCTGGCGAGCGTGAAGGCAATGGTCGCCTTGCCAAGGCCGAGCCGGTCAACCCATCCGCCATATTTACGATACGCCGGCAGAAGCTCCGCCAATTCGGCAGGCACCGGGCCGGACAGCATCAGCCGCCAGCCATCGACATCGGCCAGACCGTACACATCGACATTCTCTTTGCGGGTGACATATTCGACATCGGAAAATGAAAATGGACCATGCCGCCGCTCATTTTCCAGCAGGAAGAACTGGCGACCGATGGTCTGGATTTCCACCTTCCGGCGTACCGCGCTCCGCCCGTCATAATGCCAGACGTTGAAAAACGTATCCATCGGTCAGATCGCGCCGACGTCAAACGCGTCGAGCAAGCCTTCGCCATGCTTTGACACGATGGTCTTGGACTGGGTCAGCTCGTCAATATTGATCTCGCCATAGGCTTCCATATGGTCGACGAAGAATTTCCAGTTGCGATAGGGCATGAAGATATAGCCGATACCCAATGTGCAGATGACGATGGCCATATTGGCAAGGAAGAAAAGGATCCAGTCGGGCGCACGGGCGCGGAAGTCAAATTCCAGATTGTGAAGGCGCAGGCCACCCACCGCGAGACGGAAATATTTGCTGTAAAAGGCAAGGGCCGCCAGTGGCAGGATGATGTAAAGGCTCAGAATGGCAAGGACGACAATGATACCGCCCACGGCCATACCTGCCCCACCTATCGCCCCGAGTTGGTCACCGGATGCCGCAGCAACAATGGCAACCGTGATGAGGCCGGCAACAAGCAAGAATGGCACCAGATAGAAAAGGAGATACCGCTTCATCAGTGGTTTCCAGTCCGCATTGGCTTCGAAGCGGTGCGGGCCAAAGCTCATGGCGTTCCAACGTTCGTTCCACAGCGAAATCATAGACCAGGGCACCAGAAGGAAAATCGGCAACCAGCCGACGAAGCTTTTCCACATATAGGAAAGCCCGTAACCAAATCCGGGATCATTGCTGCCCCCACGAATACCCCGCCAATAGGTGCGGCTCAGCCGGTAACGAAGCGCGCGAAAATAAGCGACGCCGGTCAGATAGAATAGTAGCAGAAACATCAACAGCGTAATCACGCCTGCAAGCACCGTCTCGCCGCGGAAAATGAGCCCTTGGGAAATGAGCTGGATGACGATGAAGGGCAGGCCGAGCAGCAAGAATACCATGATGAAGCCGATGAACAGCTCCATCCCCTTGCCGGTCCATTCCAGCCGCTCGTCAATGAAGTCGGTCTGTGCCCACAGATATTCGCGTTCGCGGGTGGTCGCCCAGAAACGGTAGATACCCAGGGTGACGATGGATAATAAAAGATTGGGAAAGGCAATCTTGGCAAATTCCTGCCAGCTTCCATGGAAACGGAATGCGCTATGGCGCTGCGTCAGGTCTTCGCTCATAAATATATTGCCCCCAAATATCCGGCAAAACATGCGCGGAAGGGCTTGGACTTGTCAAGAAAAGCCATGTCAAAAGGGCGACGCGCTTCGACTAAAGCGCGCCGCACCGGAAATTATTGAACGGTAACCGTGACAGCGCGGCGGTTCTGTGCCCAGCTTTGCTCGTCAGAGCCAAGCGCTTGCGGACGTTCCTTGCCATAGCTGACCGTCTGGATCCGGCTGGCATCCACGCCCACCGAAATCAGATAGTTCTTCGCCGAATTGGCACGGCGTTCGCCCAGCGCGAGGTTATAGTCGCGGGTGCCGCGTTCGTCGGCATGGCCTTCGACCGTGATGCGCGTATTGGGATAGCGTGCCAGCCACTGGGCCTGCCGCTGCAGCGTCGCCTGATCTTCCGTATCGACATTGAACCGGTCGGTGTCGAAGAAAATACGGTCACCAAATTGGCCGACCGTTTGCAGGAAATCTTCCTGGCTTCCCGGAACAATCGCGCCCGTGGTGGGCGTTGTATCGGTAGGCTGGGTGCCATAATCCGTTCCTTCGGCAGCCGGTGGCAGGGTGTCCACCTTCTTCTTGCCGCAGCCCGCGACAAGCGCGGTAGAGGCCAGCAATAGGACCGCCATTTTGACTGTGTTGCTTTTCATCAGCTTACTCCTTTTTCTCAGCCCCGCTTGATTTCGAAATAATAACGCCCTCAGGGCAAGACAGGTCCCCAGGCCGGATCGGATCCATCGACCGGCGTCGGCAGCTTGCGTTCATTCGAACCGGTCAAGTCTACCTGCCATATGCTTGTTTTACCACTGCCTTTTGCGGTGCGGAAAAACTGGATGACGCGGCCATTGGGTGCCCAGGTCGGTGCTTCGTCCTGCCAGCTGTCGGTCAACAGGCGTTCGCCCGAACCATCGGGCCGCATCGTGCCGACGCGGAAATCTCCTGCAATGCGCGTATAGGCGATCAGGTCGGCGCGCGGGCTCCATTCCGGCGTCGCATAGCGTCCCTGGCCAAAGCTGATCCGGCGCTGGTTCGTGCCGTCGGCGTTCATCACATAAATCTGCTGGCTGCCGGAACGGTCGCTTTCGAAGACGATCTGGCGTCCATCGGGCGAAAAGCTTCCGCCGACATCAATGCCCGGCGAGCTGGTCAGCTTGACCGGCGTGCCACTGCCCGAGGCCGAAATCTTATAGATGTCGGTGTTGCCCGACACGGCCATCGAATAAAGGATCGTCTGCCCGTCTGGCGACCAGCGCGGTGCAAAGGTCGGATTGCGCGACTGGGTAATCAACCGCTGCCGTCCGGCATCAATGTCGTAAACATAGATACGCGGATTGCCGTCGACATAGGACAGGTACAGGATCGATTTATAATTGGGCGAGAAACGCGGGGTCAGTGCGGTCGACTGGCCATTGGTGATGAAGCGGTGGTTGGCTCCGTCGGAATCCATGATGGCAAGGCGCTTGACCCTTTTGCCCTTGGGACCGGTTTCGGCGATATAGGCGATGCGGCTGTCGAAAAAGGGCAGTTCACCGGTCAGTTTCGAATAGATGGCATCGGCGCACTTATGTGCAGCGCGACGCCATTCGCGCGGCGGCACGTTAAAGCCGAGCCGCGTCGTTTCATTGCCGAAGCCGACGTCATACAGGTAACAGCCGACCGTCAGATTGCCGTCGCCACCCACGCGGACAAAGCCCTGCACGAGCTGTTCGACCGGGCGCGCCTTCCAATAATCGAATTGCGGCGCGGTGACTTCGGGCAGGGTAATGGCGCGCAAGCCATTGGGCCCTTGCGTTTCAAACACGCCCGAGGCGCGCAGGTCGGACGATATCACCTCCGCAATCTGGCGACCCAGCGCAGTGCTGTTGCCCGCGGGCGTATCGGCCGGAGCCGGCGCCACGAGCGCGGGCACGGCGATGGAGCGGGTTTTGGCGGTGTCAAATTCGACCAGCTCAGGCTCGTCCGTCGGGACAGTCGGAATAGCCGCCGGGGCCTGCGCCTGAACAGCGAAGGGAATTAGGAACAGCGCAAAAAATGCGGCTAGTTTCGAATGCAGATTTGTGGGCATCTTCATGGTCATTCCTTTGTAGCCTGGTCCTTACCCTGTTGCACGTAGCCGGAGTGCGTGGGTCTTCCATACATCATGATATTCGGGGTCGAGCCCTTCAAATGGCGAAGCGGCGCGTACGGCCTGCAAAATACAATCCTTGAGCGGCGCGGCCTGCGGCTGGTTGCTGTCGTTTACGCCGACCTGTTTATCGAAACGCACCGATGTCAAACGTCCGGTTGGCTCTAGATTGAGCGTCACGAAGGTCTCAATCTTGTTGATCTCGACGCCGGAGGGGGCACAGGCGCGGACGCGGCTCCGGATCTGGCTCGCGAGCGAGACGCTGACCGACCGGCGTACTTCAGCCGCGCTTTTCGCTGCCGGGGTCCCGACGGCCTTGCCTGCACCCGGTGCCTTGCCGATCGCGTTGATGCTGTCTTCGAAACTTTTGCTCAGCCCGCCCGGCTTTGCGGGCGTCGTGCCCTTTCCGCTCTTGGCCGGGGCGGTGTTGGTTTTTGCAGCGGGCTGTTTGACAGCCACTTTCTTGGGCGCCGTCTTTGCAGGTGGCGGTGTGTCCCGGGTCAGGGGTTTGGCGACCGGCTTGGCCTGCGGTTTTTCGACGGGCCGTTCGATCTGCATCGCGGGGCTTGGCGGGGGTTCGGCCGGCTCGGCTTCGGCGGGGGCCGGGGGTGCGGATTCTTCCTGAATGGCATCGGGCACCGTCGACACCTCGGCAATCTCGCCGACCAGCGAGACGGAAATCGCCTCGGGCTTTTTGACGCGGTCGTTCGACATCATCAGGCCGAGCGCCATCGCGCCCAGCAGCACGACATGGCCACCGATCGCGGCGCCCAGTCCCAGTTTCTCCGCCCGGTCCATCGCTTTACTGCCTAGTTTTCGCCAGATGAACCTGTGGTGACCAGACTGACGCTGTTCAGCCCGGCACGGTTCAATTCGCCCATCACCCGCATCATCTGGCCGTAGCTGATGGCCGTGTCGCCGCGCAGCATGATCTGGCGCGGAGCGTTGGCGTCCTGCGCAGCGGCGATTTCCTCCAGCCGTTCGGGCAGGTCAGCCTGGCCGACTTCCGTCCCGTCGATGAAGGTCACACCATTCTTGTCGATGGCGATTTCAATGGGTTCGTCCTTCTGGTCGAGCGCATTGGCACGGCTTTCGGGCAGCTCGACGGGCACGCCAGTGACCAGCAAGGGGGCGGTCACCATGAAGATGATGAGCAGCACCAGCATCACATCGACGAGCGGCGTAACGTTGATCTCGGCCATCGGCGCGCGCCGGCCACCCCGACCCCGCCTGCGTCCACCGCCGCCTGAGGATAGGTTCATCGCCATCAGTTGCTTTCCCGTTCCAGCTCGCGGCTTAACGTGCCGTGGAAACCGTCGGCGAAGCGGCCCATGCGCGCTTCATACTGGTTCAGCCGGTGGGAAAAGCGGTTATAGGCGATCACCGCTGGAATGGCCGCGAAAAGGCCGATAGCGGTCGCGAACAACGCCTCGGCAATGCCGGGGGCGACCACGGCGAGCGAGCTGTTCTGTTCCGCAGCGATGGCGGCAAAGCTGCGCATGATGCCCCAGACGGTGCCGAACAGCCCGACAAAGGGCGCAACCGATCCGGTCGTCGCCAGAAAGTTCAGCCGGTTGGCAAGCTTGTCCGTTTCCGCCGCAATCGTCGCGTCCATTGCCGTCGCCAGCCGTTCGCGCGTTCCGGCGCGGTCGATGTTCCGGCCATTGGTCGACCGCCGCCATTCCGCCACCCCTGCGGTAAAGACCCGCGCCACGGGCAGCTCGCTTTTGCTATGGCCGCTGTAAAAGCCGTCAATGTCGCTGCTCGCCCAGAAATCGCGCTCGAACTTTTCGGTCTGGCTGTTGATGCGTCCCATTTTCAGGGTGAAGCTGATGATGATCGTCCACGCCCAGACGCTGGCGAGGGACAGGCCGATAATCACCGCCTTGACCACCCAGTCGGCGTCCATGAACAATTTAACGGGAGAGAAACCCATGCTTTGTGTTGCGATCAGCAGGTCCATGTGTGTCCTTATTCTGCATTTCTATTCAATATCGGCTGGAACGCGGCCACCCAATGGGCGGGCTGGCGGCGCGGTTTGCCGTCGGGGGATACGAAAGCAGCCGTGACGGTTGCCTCTGTCAGTATTTCACTACCGCGCGTGACTGTTTGATGAATGTCGCAGCTTGCCGCGCGCACCGCCTCGACCGTGCTGACGACAACAAGAGCGTCGTCAAAATGGGCCGGTCGGCGGTATTTTATGTTCATTTCCGTGACGGCATAGGCGCCCAGGCCCTCCTCATGCACGCGCCGCTGGTCGATGCCGACGCACGCCAGCATGTCGGAGCGCGCCCGTTCCATGAAGTGGAGATAGCGGGCATGATAGACCACGCCCGAAAAATCGGTGTCCTCAAAATAGACGCGGACAGCGAAATAATGCCGCGTGCCGTCAAAATGGCCTTGATAGGGTTGGGGCGGGGACATTGCCCAACGGCTTACCGCAAGGATTCACGGACCGAAAGGGGGTTTGGCAGGTAAATCCTCAACTTGTCGTCCGAAAGAGTCGGCCTGCCCGCTATTTATCAAACAACCCGTCCTGCGCACCTGCGGGCGGGTTCAGGCCGAGATGCTTCCATCCGGGCGCGTTGAGTGCGCGGCCTCGGGCGGTGCGGGCGATAAGGCCGAGTTGCAACAGATAGGGTTCCACCACATCCTCGATGGTATCGCGCGGTTCGGATAGGCCCGCAGCCAGCGCCTCGACGCCGACCGGACCGCCGCGATAAATGTCGGCAATCATGTGCAGATAGCGCCGGTCCATGGCATCCAGCCCGAGCGCATCCACCTCCAGTCGGTTGAGCGCAGCGTCAGCGATTTTCGCAGTCACCACAGGTTCGCCCGCGACATTGGCAAAGTCGCGCACGCGGCGCAGCAAGCGGCCTGCAATGCGGGGCGTACCCCGTGCGCGCTTGGCAATCTCATTTGCCCCGTCGGGCGCGATCCCCAGATCGAGCAAGCGGGCGGCGCGGGTTACCACCAGTTCGAGTTCGGCATGGGTGTAGAAATTCAGCCGCACCGGAATGCCAAATCGGTCGCGCAACGGTGTCGTTAGCAACCCCTGCCGCGTTGTCGCCCCCACAAGCGTAAAGGCGGGCAGGTCAATGCGCACCGACCGCGCCGATGGCCCTTCGCCGATCATGATATCAAGTGCGCGGTCCTCCATTGCGGGATAGAGAATTTCCTCGACTACCGGACTCAGCCGGTGGATCTCGTCGATGAACAAGACATCGCCATCTTCCAAATTGGTCAGCAGCGCCGCCAGATCCCCCGATTTTGCGATAACCGGACCCGATGTCGCGCGGAAACCGACGCCCATTTCCTTGGCAACAATCTGCGCCAATGTGGTTTTGCCCAATCCCGGAGGGCCAAAAAACAGCACATGGTCCAACGGCTGGCCGCGTCCCTTTGCCGCTTCGATAAACACGCGCAGATTATCCCGTGCGGCGGCTTGCCCCACAAATTCCGCCAAGCTTTTGGGTCGCAGCGCGGCGTCAATATCCTCGGGCCTTTTTTCGGTAGCGGTGAGGCGGTCGTCTGTCACTGTTTCGCTTCCTTTAGCGCCCGTTTCAAATCCATGGCATGGTGGATAATCCGGATAATCACTACCACATCATCTTGCACATGATAAATGATGCGATGTTGCCGATGTGTCAGTTTCCGGATGCCTTTTCCCAGATCCGGTTCCGGCAGTCCCGCTTGCGGATGACGACGCAACAGATCGAATAACGCGTCAAAGCCGGTAAAATAGCGATCAGCGACATCCGCGCTGAATTGCTGGATACTGAATTTGCGAATGAATACAAAATCTGCCCGTGCAGCAGAGCTCAATTTTACCCTAGTCACCACGAGCCGGATGCTCGGCCATAATTTCGCGCAGAACATCCTCCGGCTCTTTGTCTATGATACCCGATGCCAACCCCTCGGCAACCAATCCGCGAAGCCATGTAGCGTCGTCCATCGCGGCTTCCTGATCGCGCCGCACCAGATCGCGCATATAGTCGCTTGCGCTGCTGTAGCGGCCTTCCGAAACACGGGAATCGACCCAGTCCTTGAGGGCGGGCGGAATGGATAAGTTGATCTGAGCCATAGCGCAAATATACAAATACGCACAAATTTGTCGAGATTTTTATCAATATTGTTGCAATCACGGCTTCGATGCCCGTTTCAACGCCAAACGGACCAGCGCGTCCAGTGATGCATCCTCGCCCAGTTCTTCCACCGCAAGAGCAACTGCCGTGCTCGCCTCTGCCGGTTTAAAGCCGAGATTGGCCAGCGCCGAAAGCGCGTCCTGCGCATGGCTGCCCGCTGACATGGCCGATGCAAGTTTCGCACCGCCGCCAATTCCGGCCAGCGCGCCAACCTTGTCCTTCAATTCATTGACGATGCGGCTGGCGAGTTTGGGACCTACGCCATTGGCGCGTGCCACCATCGCGGCATCGCCGCTGCCAATGGCAAGCGCGAGATCCTGTGGTTCGATCGCGGACAATATGGCGAGCCCCACTTTGCCGCCGACGCCTTGCACGCCGGTCAACAGACGGAACCAGTCGCGTTCTTCCCGGGTGGCAAAACCGATCAGGCGCATATCATTTTCGCTGACCTGCATTTCGGTAAAGACGGTCGCAAAATCGTCGGCCTTGCCAAGCGCGGCCAATGTCCGCGCGCTCGCCTGCACCAGATAACCTACGCCGTTCACGTCGATTACCAGATGATCGACGCCCGTTTCGTCAATCCGGCCATATAGCTTTGCAATCATGTCCGCCCCTTCATCATGCGGGGTTAGCGCGACGCGGACTCAAGGGCAAGGAAAAGAGAACAAGATGCGAACTTTCAGGGCACTTTCCAACGGCGCCAAAGGCCGTTAACAATGGCTGCAAAGCTGGGGGGCCTATGCGAAAAACGATATTTACAGCAGCAATTCTGGGGGCGATGGCCATGGCATCGCCGGTCAATGCCGAATCCGCCAATCCCGAAGACGCAAAGCCCTGTAACGAGGCAGAGGTCATGATGCTGCTGGGCACCAACAGCAAGGCGACCGATCTGTTGCTGGAATGCGCGCAGGTGCCGGGGCAGACGCCCTTCAAAATCGCAAAATCGCGGTTCCGCCGGTTCCAGATGCTGCAGGCCATGGACCAGAATGCTCTGGCGGAGGCCGAGCTTGTGGCGCTGACAACGCCGCCGCTGTCGGACAATGATCTTTTCACCGGCACGCCCAGCGGCAACATCATTTTCGGCGGAAAGAAATCCATTGGCGCAACGCAGGTGGCGCTGCTGGCGGCGCGCGCGGCTTTCCGGGTGTTCGACAAGGATCTGGCGGCTGGCATACCCCTGGCGGACAAATCAATCACCCTCGCCGGGCATGATCCCGCCTTTGTGTTCGACGTCGCTACTGCTTATGCCGCAAAGGCAAAGGCAGCCTTCCTGCAGCAGAACACGACGGAAATTGTCGCAAACAGCGTGCGGGCCTATCTCCGCGGTTCGGAAGATCCATGGATCGGCGATGTCATCAAGCAATTGCCGGCGGATACGCAGGCGGCATTGCAATCGCAGCGGACGTCGTTGCGAAACGGGGCAGGGGCCTATGCCTTTGCAATCAGCCCGCAGGCACAAACGTCCGACAAGATTGAAACCGCCAAACGCGTCATTGCCGAAGGCGCAGTCGCCGTGAAGGCGCTCGAAGATTTCGAACAGAACCAGCTCGGGCTGCGGTAAGTCCCTAGCCGCGCATATGATGGGCGTGGGTAATGGCCACCGCAAGCGCGTCGGCAGCATCCGGTCCGGCCAGTTTCAGTCCGGGAAGCAGGATGCGCAGCATGGCCTGAATCTGGTCCTTGTCCGCCTTGCCGGTTCCGACAACGGACTTTTTCACCAGACGTGCGGCATATTCGGTCACGACGACGCGCGCCTTTGCCGCGCCCAGCAACACAACGCCACGCGCCTGACCCAGTTTTAGGGTCGATTGCGGGTTCTTGTTGACGAACACTTCTTCAACCGCGACCGCATCGGGGCGGAAGCTGTCGATCACCGCGCCCAGCTTGGCATCAAGCAACAGCAGCCGGTTTGCCAGCGGCAATTTGGCGTCCGTTTCAATCTCGCCATTGTCGATATGGGAAAGGCGGTTGCCTTCCTTACGAATGACGCCCCAGCCGGTTGTGCCCAAGCCGGGGTCAAGCCCGAGGATGATCATCCAAGCTTCGCCATGACCTCGTCGGACATGTCGTAATTGCCCCAGACCGTCTGCACATCGTCATCGTCTTCCAGCGCGTCGATCATCTTGAGCAGGGTCGCGGCATTGGCTTCGTCGACTTCAACCAGGATTTGCGGTTTCCACGCGAGCTTTGCGCTTTCGGCCTCTCCCAAGGTTGCTTCCAAAGCTTTGGAAACCTCGTGCAGGCTGTCCATTGCGGTCCAGATGCTGTGTTCGTCTTCGCCCGATTCCACATCTTCCGCGCCCGCCTCAAGGGCGGCTTCGAACACATGGTCGGCGTCGCCTGCGCTGGCGGGATAGGTGATCAGGCCCATCCGGTCGAACCCGTGGCTCACTGCTCCTGATGCGCCCAGATTGCCGCCATTCTTGCTAAATGCCGTGCGCACATTGGTCGCGGTGCGGTTACGGTTATCGGTCAATGCCTCAACGATGACAGCCACGCCGCCGGGGCCATAACCTTCGTAGCGCACTTCTTCATAATCCTCACCACCCGCGGCGTTCGCCTTGTCAATCGCGCGCTGGATATTGTCCTTGGGCATCGACTGCGCCTTGGCCGCATTGACCGCCAGCCGTAGGCGCGGGTTCATGTCGGGATCGGGCATGCCCATCTTCGCCGCCACGGTGATTTCGCGGCTCAACTTGGAAAATTGTGCCGAACGTTTCTTATCCTGCGCGCCTTTGCGGTGTTGGATATTTTTAAATTTACTATGGCCTGCCATGGCTCTTTTCTTTGAAGCTAAAGTGAACTGAAGGCGCGCCCATACATCAGGGACGGGGGCTAGGGCAACTGTTCAGCTAAGCGGGATTCAATCTGGTGATATCCCAACGCTGCAATTGCCACTTGTCCGATGAACATCGCAAAACTCAAAAGCCATGCCGTCCCTATCGCGATAACGACCAATGGGGACGAGTTGATGTGGTCTGTGACGAGGAAAGCAGCTTGGGACGCAGAAAAAAGCACGGCCGTTAGAATCATATAGGTGAATTGCAGTTCGGAAAAAAAGCTCGCTCCCCACTCAAGCGTATCTTGCAATGGCACAAATGCCAATCGCGATGCCCGCCGCAACGCGTGGATGACCAAAGGTAAGGCTGCCGTGTTCAACAATATCCGAACCGACGCTTCGATCCAGTAATCATCACTTTCAATGAGATTGCCGACGACAAAGGAAATGATCGCGGCCCCGATCTCCGACGCAAGACCGGCCACCACAATCCAGAAAAACCATCCGCCGAATGTGCCGTGCTGGTCCTTTCCCGCGTGGATTAACGATCGGCATAAAGACCAATATATCCAGTAAAAGACCACAAAAACAGCAATTCCTGCTATCAGGATCTCTATAGCATGTTCAGAGATATTGCTTGTGATACCGCTGGTATCCCAAGCGGCCAGGAAGATCACAAAAGGAAAGCTGGACAAGATAATAAATGTCCAGAGCCAAAGCGGAATCCGGCTTTGACGTACGAGATGAAAGGCGGCAACGAGCGTGCGTCTCATAGTCCGGTGCCGCCTTGCGGTTTCGCGTTAACCCAGCTTCACCGCCGTGCCCGATGCCGTGACCATCAGCATCGATCCTTCCTTGCCCAGCACCTCATAATCGAGGTCGATGCCGATGACGGCGTCCGCACCCAGATTGCGGGCTTCGGCGGCGAGTTCGGCAAGTGCGGTCTGGCGGGCATCGCGCAGCGAATTTTCATAGGCGCCCGAACGGCCCCCGACGATGTCGCGGATGCCGGCGAACAGATCCTTGAAGATATTGGCGCCAACGATGACTTCGCCTGTAACAACGCCCAGATATTGGCGGACGGGTTGGCCTTCGATGGTCGATGTGGTGGTCATCAGCATGGGGAACCTCCTTTTTGCGAAATTCGCTTATGCCAGACCCAGCGCCGCCTTGTAAGTGTCGAGAACAGCTTCCATCTCCGCCCGGTCGTCGTTGCTCATTTTGCGCAGACGGACGATCTGGCGCATGATCTTTGCGTCATAGCCCTGGCTTTTCGCTTCGCTGTAGACGTCGCGTATATCGTCGGCGATTCCCTTTTTCTCTTCTTCCAGACGCTCGATACGCTCGATGAAAAGACGCAATTGATCGGCGGCTACATTGCCTTCGGACATTCTATTCTCCTGTTAATTGGATGGGCGCCGAGGGTGGTCGGCGACCCGAATCAGATTTCCACCCGCTTAGTGCGACGGGGCATTCTTCGCCACGCTTTCCTGCATGCGTTGCAGCTTTTCCGGTGTCGCCTCGCTCTGGTAACGGGTCTTCCACTCGGCGGCCGGCATGCCGTGGATCAGTTCGCGTGCCTCGTCCTTGGTAAGCGTGCCATCGGCTTCCATCACCCAGTCGGCCAAACAGTTACGGCAGAAACCGGCAAGTCCCATCAGGTCGATATTTTCGGCGTCGTGCCGGTGCTGCAAATGCGCTACCAAACGGCGGAATGCGGCGGCAGCGGCGTGGTCGGTCAGTTCTTTCATCGGTGAATACCTATTCTTGTAACGCGAAGGCCTTTCGCCTTGATTCCCTTGTGCTATAGCCGCTTACGAAACGATTTCCAGCCAACGGAGCGGATGCTTGACTCAATATTCGAAACCGCGCGCCCGCAAGGTGCGTATTCTCGCCACGCTTGGCCCTGCCAGCGATACGCCGGAGATGATCGAGCAGCTCTTTCTGGCCGGCGCCGACGCCTTCCGGATCAATATGAGTCATGGGGAGCAGGCGGACAAGGCGCGGTTGATCGAGCATATTCGCGGGCTTGAGAAAAAATATGCCCGTCCGACTACGATCCTTGTCGACCTGCAGGGGCCCAAATTGCGGATCGACAAATTTGCAGGCGGCAAGGTCGAGCTGAAGACCGGGGCGAAGTTCATATTGGATGCGGATAAAAAGCTGGGCGACGCGAGCCGGGTGTATCTGCCGCATCCCGAAATTTTTGCGGCGCTGGAACCGCAGACCCGCCTGTTGCTGGACGATGGCAAGATGGTGCTGCGCGTTCTGAATGTCAGTGCGCAGCGGATCGAGACGCAGGTGGAAGTCGGCGGGATGTTGTCGGATCGCAAGGGGCTGAACGTGCCCGATGTGGTGGTGCCCGTCGCGGCGCTGACCGAGAAGGACCGGTCCGACCTCGCCTTTGCCGTGTCGCAGCATGTCGACTGGATCGCCATGTCCTTTGTGCAACGGCCCGAAGATGTGGCCGAGGGCAAGAAGCTGATCGGCGGAAAGGCGGCCTTGCTGGCGAAGATTGAAAAGCCGGCGGCGATCGGGCGGCTCGAAGAGATTCTGGAGCTCGCCGATGCGGTGATGGTGGCGCGCGGTGATCTGGGCGTTGAACTGCCACCGGAACAGGTGCCGCCCTTGCAGAAACGGATTGTCAGCACCGCGCGGCGGATGGGCAAGCCGGTGGTCGTCGCGACGCAGATGCTGGAATCCATGATCACCTCGCCATCGCCGACGCGGGCCGAGGTATCGGATGTGGCGACCGCGATTTACGACGGGGCCGATGCGATCATGCTGTCGGCAGAGACCGCGGCGGGGGCGTGGCCGATTGAGGCGGTGTCGATCATGGACCGGATCGCGATGCAGGTCGAAAGCGACCCCGACTACCACGCCCGCGTGCGCTTCACCAAGATCAGCGCCGATGCGACCACCGCCGACGCCCTCGCGGCGTCTGCGGCGCAGATTGTGCAGACCATCGATACGAGCGCGATTATCTGCTTCACCTCGTCAGGCTCCACCGCCCGCCGGATTGCACGCGCGCGGCCAATGGTGCCGGTGCTGGTCCTGACCTCGCACATCGCGACGGCGCGGCGGTTGGGGCTGTTGTGGGGCGCGCATAGTGTGCGGACGAAGGACATTGGCAGTTTCGAGGAAATGGTCGCAAAGGGCCGCCGCATGGCGCTGCGTCACCATCTGGGCACAGCGGGCGCGCGGATCATCATCATGGCGGGCGTTCCCTTTGGCACGCCGGGATCAACCAACGTGCTGCACATCGTCCGCCTGACCGGCGACGAGCTGAAGGGCCACTGACTGGCCTAGGCCGGGATTAGCAGGCTGCTGTCGCCATAGCTGTAAAAGCGGTAGTCGTTCGCGATCGCATGCGCATAAGCGGCCTGCATCGTCTCGCGCCCCATCAGCGCGCTGACCAGCATGAACAATGTCGATTTGGGCAGATGGAAATTCGTCATCAGACCCTGAATGGCCTTAAACCGGTAACCGGGCGTAATGAAAATGTCGGTGTCCCCTGAAAAGGGCATGATCGTCCCGTCCGCATCGGCCGCGCTTTCAATGAGGCGGAGCGAGGTTGTGCCAACCGCGATCAACCGCCCGCCCCGCTCGCGCACGCTGTTCAGCTGATATGCGGTTTCGCGATCAATCTGCCCCCATTCATGGTGCATGCGGTGCTCGGTCGTATCTTCGGCCTTCACCGGAAGGAACGTGCCTGCGCCGACATGCAGCGTCAGTGTCGCAGTCTCGATCCCCACCGCCTCGATATCGGCCATCAGCTCCGGCGTAAAATGAAGCGATGCCGTCGGCGCTGCCACCGCGCCGTCCTTATCGGCGAACATCGTCTGGTAATCCTGCGCATCGCGCTCGTCGGTCGGGCGCTTGCCCGCAATATAGGGCGGCAAAGGCATTGTTCCGGCGCGTTCCAGCAGCAGCTCGACCGGCTCGTCACCTTCGAAGTAGAGCGTGAGGCTGCCATCTTCGTGCCGTTCTTCCGCAACCGCCACGACATCGCGGCCAAAATCTATACTGTCGCCGATCCGCAGCCTCTTGGCGTTACGGACAAAGGCTTGCCAGCGCCGCAAGTCGATCCGCTTGTGCAACGTAGCCCCGATTTTCGCCTCGCCCTTCACGCCTTCCAACTGGGCAGGGATGACGCGTGTGTCGTTGAAAATCAGGCAGTCGCCCGCGCGCAGCAGACGGGGCAAATCGCGGACATGATGGTCGGCAAGCCCGTCCTGCCCATGAATATGCAGCATCCGCGCCGAATCACGCGGCGCGACCGGCCGCAGGGCAATGCGCTCGGAAGGTAAATCGAAATCAAACAGGTCAACACGCATGGCAGGCAGGCTGGTTAATCAGGATCCCGGTATCGGATCAACCATGATCTGCGGAGCCGCAGGCAATTTGGGCGGGATATTGTCGGCCGCGATCGACGCCTGCAACACCGTGCTGGGGGTGGCGGGGGGCTCGCCCCGTTCAATGGCATCGACAAATTGCATGCCCGACATCACGCGACCGAAAACGGTATATTTATTATCGAGGCTGAAGCGCGGCTGGAAACAGATGAAAAACTGGCTGTTCGCCGAATCCGGCTCGTTCGCGCGCGCCATGGAAACGGTGCCGCGCAGGTGCGGAATCTTGTTAAACTCGGCCTTCAGATCGGGAAGCGGGGAGCCGCCCTGACCTGTGCCGGTGGGGTCGCCCGTTTGCGCCATGAAGCCGTCAATGACCCGGTGAAACACAACGCCATTATAAAAGCCCTGGCGCGCCAGCGTCTTGATGCGCTCCACATGCGCAGGCGCTACTTCGGGATAAAGCTGGATGGTGACCCGTCCCCCGGTCGACAGATCGAGATGCAGAATATTTTCAGGCAGCGCGGCTGATGGAGCGACCGGAACCGCAGGAACCACCGCCGGAGCCTCTTGTGCCCAGGATTTTGCAGGCAGAAAAACAGAAAGGGCAAGGAAGAAAGCGGCGAAAGCACGGGCAATCGGGGGACATGCAGGCATTGGGACAGGGTAACTCCACGACTAGGTTGAGCCGCTATTAACGAAACCCGCTGTCGCTGTCATGAATGAAATGCATTTCCGGCGCTTCTACAGGGCGAAAGGCGCCTTCGGCAAACTGTTGCATAAATGTTACATGCCCCGACATTTCATGCTGCACCCCAGCAATTTCTTTGCGTGGAACGTGGATTTAGGTCAAAGCGAAGCCAATCTGGAAGCATTCCGCTTGCCTTGTCGTGTGCCCGACGCGCGCAAAAAGAGCAGAAATTCCGGAGCATTAACAAGTTTTGCAGGCGCGTCCGAGGCGTCTGCGTGACCCAAATAGCTTATGGAGGGCTATACCGTGAAAACTACACGTATACATAAATTGAAATATGCCGCAGCGCCGCTTGCGATCGGTCTGGCGTTGATCTCGACGCCGTCATTCGCGCAGGATGCAGCTGACGAAGAAGAGCCTGCCGGGGAAATCGTTGTTACCGGTTCGCTGATTCAGAACCCCAACCTCGTCCAGTCGACTCCGGTCAACGCAACGACCGCAGACGAAATCGATCTTCTGCAGTCCAACGTTGCTGAAGAAGTCCTGCGCGAACTGCCTGGCGTCGTCCCCAGCATCGGTTCGGCCGTGAACAACGGTAACGGCGGTGCCTCCTATGTCGACCTTCGTGGTCTGGGTTCGATCCGTAACATCGTTCTGCTTGACGGCAACCGTATCGCACCTTCGGGTCTGCTGGGCCGCGTCGATTTGAACAACATTCCGCTGGCATTGGTTGAGCGCGTTGACGCACTGACCGGTGCGGCTGTGACCACCTATGGTGCAGACGCTATCACCGGTGTTGTGAACTTCATCACCCGCAAGGATTTTGCTGGCGTTGAAATCTCGGCCGGTACGCAGCTGACCGAAAAGGGCGATGGACACACCGTCCGCGTTGACGCAACCGTTGGTGGCAACTTCGACGATGGCCGCGGTAACGCTGTTCTGTCGATCGGCTACCAGCAGTCTGACCCCGTCTATCAGGGCGCTCGCGATTTCTCGCAGGTCCAGATCAGCAGCTTCACCGGCGGTGCCGGTGGTTCGGGTACGTCCATTCCTTCGCGTTTCTCGGGCACGCGTCCGATCGATCCGCTGACCGGCTTGCCCAGCACAAACCCGCTGGTAGCTAACGGCGGCGTCCGTCAGATCAACGCATCAGGCGTTGCGGTACCGACGTTCCAAACCTTTAACTTCAACCCGTTCAACGTTTTCCAGACGCCGTTCAAGCGTTTCAACATTTTTGCCCAGGGCAATTATGAAATCTCGGATGCGGTTGAAATCTACACACGCGGCATGTTCTCGAAGAACACCGTTGACACCATCATCGCACCTTCGGGATCGTTCGGTGGTACGGTCACGATCAACCTGAACAACCCCTATCTGCCCTCCACCTTGCGGAGCCAGTTCTGTGCGTTCAACACTGCGACCCCTGCATCGGGTCTGTATACGCCACGCTTCAGCACTGCAGAGTGCGCCGCAGCGGCAACTGCAACCGGTCGTACCGATCCTAACTATCGTGAAGTCACGGTAACCTTGAACCGTCGTACTTCCGAAGTTGGTCCACGTATTTCGAACTATCAGACCACTGTATTCGATTATCGCATCGGCGCTCGCGGTGGCATCACCGACAGCATCGACTGGGATCTGAGTGGTGCTTATGGTGAGTCGGAAAACATCCAGACCATCAAGAACTACACCTTGCAGTCGCGCTTCCGTGAAGCGTCACTCGCAAACAGCACGACGGCGTGCCAGAGCGGCAACGCAGCTTGCGTTCCCGTCAACCTGTTTGGCCCAGAAGGTTCGATTACGCCTGCTATGGCAGCGTTCTTGACAGCCGATTCAACCACCATCGTTCGTACGACACTGGCTCAGGCCCGTGGCACGATCTCGGGTGATGCAGGTTTTGCTTCGCCTTGGGCTGCTGAACAGGTTGGCTTCGCTGTTGGTGCCGAATACCGTAAATATGGTGCAACCCAGGCATCGGATCTGCTGTCGCAGACCCCCGGTGAATTGGGCGGTGCCGGCGGTGCAGCTCCAAATATCGATGGCGGCTATGACGTCTATGAAGCGTTCGGCGAAATCATCGCTCCGATCGTAGAAGACAAGCCACTGTTCCACAGCCTGACACTTGAAGCGGGTATCCGTTACTCGTCTTACAATGTTACCGGTGCTGCGCAGCAGAACAAGACCACCACCTGGAAAGCTGGCGGTAGCTGGGAGCCTGTAGAATCGCTGAAGATTCGTGGTAACTACAGCCGCGCTGTTCGCGCTCCGAACATAGGTGAATTGTTCAGCCCGCAATCGGTTGGTCTGACCAACCTTGGTATCGATCCTTGCGCTGGTGTCGCTCCGACAACCAATGCCAACTTGCGCGCAATCTGTCTTGCACAGGGTGCACCGGTTGGTTCGATCGGTTCGATTACCAACCCGACCGCAGGTCAGGCGAACATCACCGTTGGTGGTAACCTGAACTTGAAGCCTGAAAAGGCCGATACATGGACGCTTGGTTTCGTGTTCCAGCCAGAGTTCATCTCGGGCTTCAACATCTCGCTTGATTATTACAACATCAAGATCAACAGCGTTGTGGGTACCCCGCTTCCTGCGGACATCGTGACGGCTTGCTTCGGTAATATTACCGCAGCCAGCGCAGCGACCGCAGCGTGCACCAACATCCGTCGTAACCCCATCACTGGCGGTTTGGACGGTGACCCTGCGACAACCGGTGGTCTGTTCGGTCCCACGAACAACCTTGGTAAGCTTGCAACCGATGGTTTCGACCTTCTTGCAAACTGGAAGGGCGACATCGGCTTTGCAGATCTGTCGTTGGCATTTGTTGGTAACTGGACACGTTCGTCCAAGTTCAACGCCAACCCTGCTGATCCTGGTTCGCTGAACCGCGAATGCGTCGGTTACTTCTCGGTCAACTGCTCGTTCACCGGTTCGATCCAGCCTGAATTCCAGACGTCGACCCGTGCGACCTTTGGCGTTGGTGACGTTGACCTGTCGTTCTTGTGGCGCTGGATTGACTCGGTTGAATATGAACCAGCCGAAGTTGCAGCAGGAAACGGAATTCTTCCGCAGTTCCGCAACATCCCGGCCGAGCATTATTTCGACTTCACCGGACGTTGGAATGCGAGCGACAACTTCTCGTTCACATTCACTGTGCAGAACCTGCTCAACAACAAGCCGTTCGTCGTGGGTAACACCGCCGGTTCGACTTCGTTCAACAGCGGTAACGTCTTCCCGTCGACTTACGACGCGCTGGGCCGTCGCTTTGGTGTTGCAGCCAAGCTGACCTTCTAATCCGGTCAACAACCAAATCCGAAAGGGGCGGGCAGAAATGTCCGCCCTTTCTTTTTGCCTGACGCCTACTTGACAATCCAGGTCCCGATGCGCCTAGTCCATCGGTGAATAGCTCCGATCTCGAAGCCGCCGCTGCACTATCCGAAACCGCTCTTGCCCGCGGTACGGGAGACGCCTATGATCACGCTATTGTTGCCTTGGCTCATTCGGCACGCGGTGAGTTTGCTAAAGCGGACACATTATTCCAGCGCGCCCTTTCGCTTGAACCTGGAAACCCGTCCACCCTTACCAGCTTGGCAATCCACTACCGCAATCAAGATCGGAATCGCGAAGCAGTGCTGGCCTGTGATGAAGCCATTCGTCACTATTCCGATTATGCCGATGCCTGGCTGGAGCGCGGGGCTATTTTGGCTGCAGGCGGGTCGAGCGCAATGGCTCGGGAGAGTTTTGCAAAGGCCGCGCAACTCGCACCCCATAATCCAGCAGCCCATGCAGGCCTTGCATCGCTAGCTGCACGTGAAGGGGATGCTGAAACTGCCCGCGAACATGCGCAACGCGCATTGGCAATCGATCCGACCCACGCGGTCGCCACTAACGCATTGGCGGGTGCTGAATTGCGTTCCGGAGCGCCAGAAAAAGCACGTGCCTTGCTAGAAGCACTCATCCCGCGGCTAAATTACCCAAGTCTCGAGCGAAGCTTTGCCCATTCGCAAATGGGTGATGTTTGCCACCGCCAGTCGGATCATGCCGGGGCGTTCCGGCACTTCTCTGCATCAAATGCCGATTTTGCCGCCATCCACGAGCGCAGAAAAGCGGGAAATTTGGATAATCGTGCTTTTGTCGACGCCTTGCTTGCGGGCTTAGCTCCCATTGATGAAGGTGCTTGGCAAAAAACGAATGGCGATCAGCCGGCGCACGCAGCCCGACGCCATGTATTTCTAATCGGTTATCCTCGATCCGGTACAACTTTGGTCGAAAATATCCTCGCGTCGTTACCCGGTGTTGCAGCTCTTGAAGAGCGACCAACTCTCTATGATGCCGATACTGAGTTTATCGCGGGCAACGTCAGCCAAATCGCGGAAGGCTTGAGGCGTTTTTCCGAATTAGAAGCTTCTGGGCTGGCGCAATACCGCAAGGCGTATTGGGACAAAGTTGTTGCTTCAGCAATTCCTGCAAGTTCGCCTTGCTTTGTGGATATGGACCCTCTGAAGGCAACAAGATTGCCCTTCATTGCACGGCTCTTTCCTGAATCGCGAATATTAGTCATGCGGCGCGATCCGCGCGATGTTGTATGGAGCTGCTTCCGAACAAACTTTGCCATGAGCAGCGGAACGCTCGAATATACTAATTTGGAACGCACGGCGCTTCATTACGATGCGCTGATGCGTCTCACTGAACTGGCTTTGCAGCGCCTTCCAGTA
This sequence comes from Sphingopyxis sp., assembly GCA_013823985.1. Lineage (GTDB taxonomy): Bacteria > Pseudomonadota > Alphaproteobacteria > Sphingomonadales > Sphingomonadaceae > Sphingorhabdus_B. Next base: position 68,715 of record PNNB01000008.1, on the reverse strand, counting down.
AACGTCCACTTTGTCCAATATCACAAATTGGTGCAGGATTTTGAAACCGAAACAAAAGCCATGTGCGCTTTCGTCGGGCTTGAATGGAGCGCAGCGGTGCGCGATTTCGACCGCACTGCCACAAAGCGGGGCGTGAGCACAGCGAGTGTGGCACAGGTCAATCGCGGCCTGTACGATGGAACACGGCAATGGGAACCATATGCTCAATATCTGGAGCCGATCCTACCAATTTTGGAGCCGTGGCTCGTTAAATTTGGATACGAAATCTAAACCAACGGATATGGCAGATTGAGGTCGATACCCGCAGTTTCCGCAACCTGCTGCGCCCATTTCAAAATCGTGTCGATTTCTTCGCCATAAGCGGCTCGTGCGGCGGCATGCTCGGCTTGGCGATCATCGGTGGTAAACGATCCACCAAACTTGCTGTGCGTGCTAAATGCAGGGTGGCCGGCGATCTCGGCTTCAGTCACAGCGATGCCAAAATGGCGTGCCGCAGCCATCAGCACTGACTGCGGGTCTTTCGTTAATTGTTCGCTATCCAGTGTCGCGATGCGGGTCTGTCCATATTTGTCTGAAAGTTGTCGAAACAAACGCTGCTGTGCCAACCAGCCAACGGCCGCGATTTGCAAATCAGATTGGCGGAAAAAATCGGCAGCCTCAAATCCCAGATTAACGAGGCCGTCGGTCAGTAAACCTTCCAGCAGTTCGCGGCACCATAATCGACACCACAGACCTTTGCGGGCAACGGAAACAAGAAAAACTGGAAGAGGGGCATAGAGCAAAACGGCATTGCTTGTCGGACGCATAGCAAGCGTGACCGGCAACAGAGCGTTGAACACATTGGATGGTTTTACAATAATCGTATGGTCGTTGCCGAAGGGACGTGCCAGCATATGCAGCGCGTGATCTAATCGTTCCGCTACAGCAGGAGGAGGTGCTCCGCGTCGGCGATAACCGACAATATCGTTGAGCAGGACGGGCTCTTTCAAACCCATAGATAGCCCGGGAAGATTGAACCCCTTTGCCAAAAGGGTTGAAGCGCAAAAAGCCGAATGGATGATGAAGTGCAGATCGTTGTTTTTGGGAGCCAACTGCATTGCGTCACGCCTAAGAACAACGATAGGGTTAGACTCCGCGCCCAAATAATCGTCCGTCAGAAATGTCGCTGCATCCTGGGCTTCGCGGGTGAGATGTCGTAAATGATAAGTGTCGGCTTCCGCATCATAACGATGCGCAAGCCATTCGCCATTGGCCAAAATCGGTGCGAGCGCGTTGGTTGCCATTATGTTGGAGACCTTGCCGTTTGTCCCTGTAAATGGCAAGTAGGACAGCGATGGACCAGAAAACACCGCCGCCTGAAGCGGCCCGACTGAACAGCGCAGGAATGCAGGCTCTGCGTGCGCAAAGCTTTGCGGAGGCGGAGCGCCTTTTTGTTGAGGCCGTGGGCTATGATTCCGCAGCAAGCGCTTTATGGCGCAATGTCGCAGCTGCCCGACGTGCTCAAGGCAATGATCCCGGGGAGTTGCAGGCACTAGAGGCGGCCATAAGCGTCGATCGAGTGGATTTTATGGCATGGCTAAGGAAGGCGGAGCTGCACCAACGCCGCTCAGAGGAGGCCGAATCCTTAGAGGCATGGCAGGCTGTGCTGCAACTGGCTGCGCAGGCGGGAGAATTGCCGCCTGCAGTGGACAACGCCCTTTCGGTCGGACGTGCATTTGTTGAAAATGCAATGGCACGCATCGCTTCAGCGGTGGAAAGCGAGTTGCAGCCAGTTCAGTTTAGCATGGACGAAACGGAGAAGCGTCGGAGCGCTGCTTTTGTGGATCTCGCCTTGGGACGACGTCGTGCCTATTTTAACCAGTGTGAGGGACTCTTTTACCCCTTCCTCCCGGCCGATGAGTTTTTTGATCGGCGCCATTTCTCGTGGATGCCGGACATAGAGACTGCAACTGCTGACATTCGGGAAGAATTGTTGGCATTGCTTGCTGATCCAGGAGATGCATTGCGTCCCTATGTGCGAATGGAAAGCGGGATTCCGGACAACAAATGGTCACCTTTGGATCATTCGCTGGATTGGGGCGCCTGCTTTTTATGGGAATATGGAAAACCGAACTTGCCGGTACTTGACCGCTGTCCAAGAACGGCAGCCGCTTTGGCATTATTGCCTTCTGCGCATATTCCGGGAAGGTCACCGAGTGCCTTTTTCTCATTACTTAAACCCCACACACATATTCCGCCGCATACCGGCGTGACGAATACGCGGGCTATTATCCACTTACCCTTGATTGTGCCTGTGGGCTGCGGTTTTCGAGTGGGTGGTGAAACGCGCGAATGGCGCGAAGGCCAAGCTTTTGCTTTTGATGACACCATCGAGCATGAGGCTTGGAACAACAGTGACGACTTACGCGCCGTGCTGATTTTTGATGTTTGGAACCCGCATTTGACGGTCGCCGAACAAGATCTGATTACCCGATATTACAACGCAGCGGACGCGACGGGTTTAAATCCGGCCAATTGATACCGATTGCATTCGACAAACGACGCCTTCCCGCGATTGCGACCGCTCTATTTGCATGATACACCTTCGAAATAATCATACCCAAGGAATCTCTCATGCGCCATTTTTTCTTTGCTCTTGCGTTCACCACATCGCTTTCGGTTTCGCCGGTTTTTGCCAAAAATGAAGCGGCTAAATCGACGACAGAGGCCACCGACCCTGATCAGGTCATCCGCTGCCGAAAAGTTGAAGTGACCGGTTCGCTGGTCAAAAAGGGCAAGGTCTGCAAAACAATTGCCGAGTGGAAGCAAATTCAAGCCAACGGCAACAGGACCGCGCGCGCTATCGCTGAAAGTGGCAATGTCTGCGCAGGCGGCTCCTGCGGTAACGGCAACTGATCAGTGGCCAAGGCGACGACATTGCGCGTCGCCTTGAAAGCCAGCCTTGTTATAAATGCTGTCGCCGCAACACCTGTTGCCGCCCAGCAGACTCCCGCACAACTCTCAGTTCCTCCAGATCCAGACCAGCAGATTAAATGCCGCAAATTCGCGGCTCCCGGATCTATCATCCGCAAGGTCAAAGTTTGCAAGACGATTGCCGAATGGCGTCGGACGCAACAGGCCGGCAATGATGCGGCTCGCGCAATTGTCGGTGAAAATGTCTGCTCAGGCGGTGAGTGCCGTGGGTACGAACCCCCGGACGCACCGCCTTAAACACCCAGTCCGGCCGTCAGTCGATCTAGACAGACAGCGCCAACGCGCCATCGCCTTCGTCGACCTTCACGGTTGTACCATCTGGAATTTCCCCGCGCAGCAACTTGTCGGCGAGCGGATCCTGCAGATAGCGCTGGATAGCCCGCTTAAGGGGACGCGCGCCATATACAGGATCATAACCCACACGCCCCAACCATGCTTTCGCCTTGTCGGATAATGCCAGCTCGATTTTCCGGTCCTTCAGCAGTTTCTGCACACGCTTGACCTGAATTTCCACAATCGGCGCCATATGTTCTGCGGCGAGGCGGTGGAACAGAATGATCTCGTCCAGACGGTTCAGAAATTCCGGACGGAAATGGCTGCGGACAATTTCCATGACCTGCGGTTCAACGTCTTTCACATCCTGACCGTCTTCGAGACCCGCCAGATACTGGCTGCCCAGATTAGACGTCAGAATGATGAGCGTATTGGAAAAATCAACGGTGCGCCCCTGTCCATCGGTCAGGCGACCATCGTCGAGGACTTGAAGCAGGATGTTGAACACATCGCTATGCGCCTTCTCGACTTCGTCAAACAGCACGACCTGATAAGGACGCCGCCGCACGGCTTCGGTCAAAACGCCGCCTTCTTCATAGCCGACATATCCCGGAGGCGCGCCGACAAGGCGTGACACGCTGTGCTTTTCCATGAATTCGGACATGTCGATGCGAACCATGGCGTTGTCATCATCGAACAAAAAGCTTGCCAGCGCTTTCGTCAACTCGGTTTTACCGACACCCGTCGGGCCTAAAAACAGGAATGAACCCAGCGGACGGTTCGGGTCCTGCAATCCTGCACGACTGCGGCGCACGGCCTTCGACACGGCCTCGACGGCGTCCTTTTGACCGATCACCCGGCTACCGATCAACTCCTCCATATTGAGCAGCTTGTCGCGTTCGCCTTCGAGCATTTTGTCGACCGGTATGCCGGTCCAGCGGCTAACCACGCCGGCGATATCTTGCGCGGTGACTTCTTCGCGCAACATCGCATTACCAGCGGCGGCTTCGGCTTCTTCCAATTGCTTTTCAAGCCCCGGGATGGTGCCATATTGCAGTTCGCCAGCCTTGGCGAGGTCACCGCCACGCTGCGCTTGTTCGAGCTCGATCCGCGCGGCATCAAGCAGTTCCTTAATCTTGGCTTCCGCGGAAATCTTTTCCTTTTCGGCCTGCCAACGTTGGGTCAGTCCGGTGGATTGCTGCTCCAGATTCGCAAGCTCATTTTCAAGCGCGGTGAGCCTGTCTTTGGAAGCGTCGTCGGTTTCCTTTTTCAAGGCTTCACGCTCAATTTGCAGTTGCATAATCCGTCGATCGAGATTCTCAATCTCCTCGGGTTTGGATTCCACCTCCATCCGCAGACGCGATGCCGCTTCGTCCATCAAGTCGATGGCCTTGTCGGGCAGAAAGCGGTCGGAGATATAGCGGTGCGACAACGTAGCCGCGCTAACCAGCGCACCATCGGTAATCCGCACACCATGGTGCAGTTCATATTTTTCCTTAAGACCACGCAGGATCGAAATCGTGTCTTCGACCGTTGGCTCGCCCACGAATACCGGTTGGAACCGGCGTTGCAGCGCCGGGTCTTTTTCGACATGTTTCTGATATTCGTCGAGTGTTGTCGCGCCAATGCAGTGCAATTCACCCCGAGCCAAGGCCGGTTTGATCAGATTGGCCGCGTCCATAGCGCCTTCGCCCTTGCCCGCGCCAACCAGCGTGTGCATCTCGTCAATAAACAGGATAATGTCGCCCTCAGCCTGCTTAACTTCGTCCAGAACACCTTTCAGCCGCTCTTCAAATTCACCGCGATATTTTGCGCCAGCAATCAGGGATCCCATGTCTAACGAGAGCAGCTTGCGATGTTTCAGGCTGTCGGGCACATCGCCGTTAGCAATGCGCAGGGCTAGCCCTTCGGCGATTGCCGTTTTGCCGACGCCAGGTTCGCCGATTAGTACCGGATTGTTCTTGGTGCGGCGCGCCAAAATTTGGATAGTGCGACGGATTTCTTCGTCGCGGCCGATGACCGGATCAAGTTTGCCAGCACGCGCCACCTCGGTGAGGTCGCGCGCAAATTTCTTGAGCGCATCATAGCGGTCTTCGGCCCCGGCAGTATCTGCGGTGCGGCCACCACGCAGTTCGTTAATTGCCCCATTCAGCCCTTCGGCATTTACCCCTGCGGTAGCAAGTGCTTTACTAGCTGCCGTCGTGGTGGCCAATGCGAGCGCGAGCAATAAGCGTTCAACGGTGACATAGCTGTCACCTGCTTTTTGCGCGACCTGCTCTGCCGAATCCAGAACACGTACTGCGTCATTATCCAGGCCCGGCGTCTGCTGAGCACCGCCGCCGGACACGGCTGGTACCTTGGCCAAGGCTGCATCCGTTTCGCGCAGCGCCGTCGCGGCATCGCCGCCGGCCGCTTTGATCAAGCCGGATGCCATGCCCTGTTCATCCTCAAGCAGCGCCTTCAGCAAATGCTCCGGACTGATCCGCTGATGGCTCATGCGGATGGCTACAGTTTGTGCGCTCTGCAGGAAGCCCTTAGCGCGGTCGGTAAATTTTTCGAGATTCATGCCCTTAATCCATCTTTCTCAATTGCTTCCCCAACACTGATTTAGGAAACGCTCTCCAAAGATGTAATGTTGCATTTTTGCCACACAAGATGGGGCGATGAAATTATTCCGCTCGCCACGTCCGTGCCATCTCGTCGAGTAGGCGGACGCCCCATCCCGATGCACCCTTCGGATTGACCGGTCCACCCTTGTCGGACCAGTTCACCCCGGCAATATCCAAGTGCGCCCAAGGCGTTTCCTTATTCACGAAATAGCCGATGAACGTAGCACCTAGTCCGGCGCCCGGGCCACCGCCTTCAACAACATTTTTGATGTCGGCAATTTCGGATTTCATGTCCTCCACATAGTTTTTGTGAAGTGGCATCCTCCAGAGTTCCTCGCCGGTGGTGCTTCCGGCCTTGATCAAACTTGCGGCCAGCTTGTCATCGCGGCTGAACAGGCCTGCATATTCATCGCTTAGCGCACCCACAATTGCTCCGGTAAGTGTGGCCATATTGACGAGTGCAGCCGGCTTGCGCGTGGCGAGCACATATTCGTTCGCATCAGCGAGAACGAGACGGCCTTCGGCGTCGGTATTCAAAATCTCGATAGTCTTGCCACTCATGGTGCGGACGACATCACCCGGCCGTGAGGCGTTTCCGTCGGGCATGTTCTCAGCCAGTGCAGCAACACCAATGACATTGACGGGCGCCTTTGATTTAGCGAGCGACAGGACGGCACCCATGATGTTGGCGGCGCCCGACATATCCGCTTTCATTGCCCACATGCCCGCTCCAGGTTTGAGCGAGATACCGCCGGAGTCGAAGGTGATGCCCTTGCCAACAAACGCCAGCGGGGCTTGTGTCCCTGCGCCGCTATACTCGACCAGCAACAAGCGTGAGGGGCGACGTGATCCTTGGCCAACTCCTACAAGCGAGCCCATGCCCAGCTTGCGCATAGCAGCTTCGTCCAACACTTCGATTTTTACGTTGGCCGTTGAGCCCATCGCGGCCTTTACCCGGTCCACAAACGTTTCGGGATATATGACATTGGCGGGTTCCGTAACGAGATCGCGCGCAAGTGTGACGCCCTCGGCTAAAGCGGCGTAGCGCGTTTTCCAAAGAGCCTCCGCAGCGGCCGAATCCACGCTCGCAACCGTCACAGGCTGCGAAGGTGCAGCCTTTTTGTCGACGGTTTTATAGCGATCGAACCGGTACTGACCCAGCGCGAAACCAAGAGCCGCCGCCGCCGCTTCATTTTGTGTGAGATTCCCTGCCAACCTCACAGGTTGGGCTTCGTCCTTTACCTCTTGCGCTGCCTTTCCTGCGGCGTCACGTATATTGGTCGTTCGGTCGCCCTCATCGCCGGTTCCTGTCAGTACGATACGCGCGTAGCCGCCAATGCCCCGTAACGAGAGAATGCTTCCCTGCTTTCCTTCATATTTCGCAGCCGCGATTGCCGCATCAATAGCTTGTGCAGTGCCTGTATCGACGGTGTCCGCAGGGATCGTCGCATTTCGCATCGGAATAACCAGCACACCGCCAGTTGGAACCGACCCTGAAAAACCGATGGGGCGACCAGCCGAATTGGCCACCGTCGCAGGTGCAATGCCGGATCCCGAGGTCAGGTTTTGAGCAAGGGCAGGCGAAGCAATGGCGGTCGCGATAGCTAAGGCGATAAGGGGACGACGCATGGGGGGACTTTCCTTTCCTTCAAACTTGGTTATGCCTCCCTTTATTAGGCGAACGGACCGATGATACAAGGTCACGTCGCATGGGAGATTGGAATGCGGAAATTTCTGTGGGCGCTCTTCGCGCTGGTTGGCCTGGTCGCGGTTGCCGGACTTGTGTGGGAACCGTTGGTCGCAACGGAATATGCTGCCCCTGCTCCCCGTAAATATGATGTTGAGATTGCCCGCGATTCTTTTGGCGTTCCACATATTAACGGAAAGACTGACGCGGATACGGCTTATGGTTTGGCCTATGCCCATGCCGAGGATGATTTTTCGACGATCGAAGATGTCGTCGCTATGACACGCGGCCGTTATGGCGCCATTGCCGGTTCGGATGGTGCCAAAGTCGATTTTGTGCTCCACCTGCTCGGCGCACGTGAAACGGCAGACCGACGATATATGGAATTGTCCCCGCAAGTTCGTGCCGTGGCCGAAGCCTATGCGGCGGGTCTGAATCATTATGCCGACAAGCATCCGCAGGAAGTGCGCTTGTCAAAATTGTTTCCGGTGACGGGCAAGGATATTGTGACTGGCTTCGTTCTGCGTGCACCCTTCTTCTATGGCCTTGATAACACGATCGGCGCGTTAGCGGAGGGTAAACCCCAACCGAAGGAGAGCGCCGCGCGGATGACTCCCATCGGGCGCGATCCCGAAATGAACGGTTCCAACGCTTTCGCTATCGCCCCCAAACGTATGGCGGATGGCAAAACCTGGCTAATTTCCAATTCGCATCAACCCTATGAAGGGCAGGTCGCGTGGTATGAAGCAGTGACCCATTCGGGTGAAGGTCTCGACATGGCAGGCGCGTTGTTTCCGGGATCACCATTCGTGCTGTTGGGACATAACCGCAATTTGGGGTGGACAAATACAGTGAACCGGCCCGATCTTATTGACGTCTACAAATTGATATTGAACGAGGCAGGTGACAAATATCGCTTCGACGGCAAATGGCTGGTGCTCGAGACCAAGCGCGTCTGGCTGCCGGTAAAATTCGGTCCGTTCAACCTGCCTGTGCCGCAGACGGTGTATCGCTCGGTTCATGGACCAGTGATCAAAAACAAGCGCGGCGCATTTGCGATTCGCTATGCCGGTATCGACAATGTCAAACTGGTTGAACAATATTACCGCAACACCAAGGCCAAAAATTGGGAGGAATGGGCCAAGTCTATGGCGATTGGCGGCATTCCAGCGACCAATTTTATCTACGCCGACAAGACCGGTCGTGTAGCCTATATCTACAACGCGCTGTTCCCAGACCGGAAGCCCGGCTTCGACTATACGCAAGAGTTGCCAGGCGATACGTCGGCAGCACTGTGGAATGGCCCAGTCGGCTTTGACCGCTACCCGAAGATTGTCGATCCGGAATCAGGCTTTGTTCAAAACGCCAATAATAATCCGTTTCTCGCCGCAGGGCCGGGCTCAGAAATGAAGCCATCGGACTATTCGCCTTATCTCGGGATCGAACAAGGCATGACCAATCGCGGGCTTCGCGCGACAGAATTGTTGGCGGCCGATAGCTCGATTACGCCTGACGAGTTGCTGGCGATCAAGATGGACACGATCTACAGCAAGAACAGCTGGGTTGGCGCATGGCTCGCATCGTTTGCCGCGTTGGACCTGAAAGACGATCCTGCTTTGCTCAAGGCGCAAAAGCTGCTGGCCACTTGGGATTGGTCGAGCGATGGCAAGGGGGCTGCGGACGCCTTCGCTGAGAGGGTCATCCGCTTGGGCGCCCGACGCAACTGGCGTGGTGAAACCATGCCCGATCCGCGCAAGACCCTTCGCGAGGCGGTAGACGAATTCCAAGATCGCTTCGGCCGTATCGATCCGCCCTTGGCAGACATTCAGCGCCTGCGCCGTGGCAAAGCCGATATGGCCATGCTGGGCGGCACCGACACGTTGCGTGCAACCACGATGTGGGATGCCGAACAAGCGGACAAGAAAGTTCGCGTTCGACATGGTGACAGCTTCATCATGCTGATCCGGTGGGACAAGGATGGTACGCTCACATCAGAGTCGATCCAGCCCTACGGTGCCGCGACCACGCGCCCGGAATCGCCACACTATACCGATCAGATGAAGCTCTTTGTGGCGGGGAAGTATAAGCCTGTGCACTTTGAATGGGCGGACGCGGTTAAAGTATCGAAACGCCGCTATCGGCCTTAGATGCTGTTCGTCGAAATATTGGCGCGGCAACATTGTGTTTGGCCGCGCCCACGCTATCTTTCCAACCAATCTTAAAGCTTTGGGAGCATATCATGGTTCGTAAATTCACACTCGCACTGATGTTGTCTGGCAGTGCGCTTATTTCCAACGCGCCAGCCTTGGCGAACGAGCCAGCGCCGGTTTCCAAACTGGTAGATGCGGTCAATATTCCGCACGAGAAATTCACTCTGCCCAATGGTCTTACCGTATTGGTGCACGAAGACCGCAAGGCTCCGATTGTAGCGGTCTCCATCTGGTATGGCGTGGGTTCGAAGAACGAGCCAAAGGGTAAAACCGGTTATGCCCATTTGTTCGAGCATATCATGTTTAATGGCAGCGAAAATGCGCCGGGCGATTATTTTGAATACACCAAGAAAATTGGCGCGACCGATCTGAACGGAACCACATGGCTTGACCGGACCAATTATTTCCAGACGGTCCCAACGACAGCGCTTGAGTCGGCGTTGTTTTTGGAAAGCGACCGCATGGGCTATTTGCTCAATGGCCTGACCAAGGAAAAGCTGGATAACCAGATCGGCGTTGTATCCAATGAAAAGCGTCAGGGCGACAATCAGCCTTTTGGGCTGGTTGACTATAAGCGGTCGGAAACGTTGTTCCCCGTCGGTCACCCCTACCACCACGATACAATCGGTAGCCTTGAAGATTTGGCGGCAGCGTCACTGGACGACATGAAGCTGTGGTTCACCGACCATTATGGCCCAAATAATGCGGTCCTTGTCCTTGCAGGTGATATTAATGCTGCGCAGGCCAAGCCGCTGGTTGAAAAATGGTTTGGCAGCATCAAGCGGGGCAAGGATGTTCCACCTGTGAATGCACCGATCCCGACGCTCGAAAAGCCAATCAAGATCGTGATGAAGGACAAGATTCCTTCGACACGTATCTATCGCAACTGGGTTGTTCCGGGTCTTGCGGATCCGGATGCCAACGCACTTTACGTCGCGATGGCTGCACTCGGCGGTCTTTCAAGCTCTCGGCTAGATAATATTCTTGTTCGTCAGGAGCAGAGCGCGGTCAACGTTGCAGCCTATATGTTGCCATTTGTGCACGGCAGCGCCGTGAACATTCAGGTTGATGTGAAGCCCGGAGGAGATGCTGACGCTGTTGCTAAACGTCTTGACGAAATTCTCGCCGAGTTCATTGCGAACGGTCCTACCGCCGAAGAAGTACAGCGCGTCGCGACCAGCACCATTGCCCAGCAGATTGATGGGCTTGAACAAGTCGGCGGTTTCGGCGGTAAGGCCGTCGCGCTCGCTGAAGGCCAGCTTTATGTTGGCGACTCCAATTTCTACAAAAAAGAATTGCAGCGTCTCGCAGCAACGAAACCGGAAACTGTGAAGGCAGCGATGCAGAAATGGCTGACGCGTCCGGTTCTCGAAATCCGCGTCGAGCCTGGTGAACGCGAAGCCTATCAGGAAGTCGCAGCAGGCTCGGGCATGCGCACAGGTACACTGTCTGCGCCCGCATTTTATTCTCCTCCGGGTAGTGAGGACCTCGCCGGAACGGTGGGAACCATTTTTCAGGACCGCAGCAAGTTTCCGGAACCTACCGGAACACCTGCGCTTGATTTCCCGACAGTTGAAGAAACCACGCTGAAGAACGGCATCAAGGTTTTCTTCGCGCGCCGGGCTGCGGTGCCGACAGTGCGTGTCGCGGTAAGCTTTAACGCGGGATATTCGGCAGACCCTGTCGACAAGCGCGGAATTGCGTCGATGATGTCGACCATGCTGATGGAGGGCACCAAGACACTGACCTCCACCCAAATTGCGGAAACGGAAGAAAAGCTGGGCGCGGATGTAAACGTCAATTCCTCGCTTGATCGCACCGTCGCAAGCTTGCGTGCGGTCAAGCCGAACTTGGCTCCTTCGCTCGACCTGCTCGCCGACGTCATCAAAAATCCTGCCTTTGACGAAAAAGAACTGGAGCGCGTGCGCGTCCAGCAACAGACCCGCATAAAGTCGGAAAATAACCAGCCGCAGGGCATTGCCGTCCGGACGCTTCCGCCGATGATCTATGGCAAAGGCCACCCTTATGGCGGCCCGCAAACTGGCAGTGGTTATCCCGAGACAGTCGCGACAATCAGCAAGGCAGACGTGGCCGCATTCCATCAGGGTTGGATTCATCCGGCAAAGGCCGAGATATTCGTGGTCGGTGATACCAGCCTGCAGGAAATCAAACCGCTTCTTGAAAAGCGGTTTGGCAAGTGGAAGCCCGCTGCGTCGGCTGCGCCGGCTAAAAACTTCACGGCTGCGATTCCGGCTGCTCAATCAAAGATCCTGCTTTTCGACCGGCCCAATTCGCCGCAATCGCTCGTGATGGCGGGTAAGGTTCTCGATGCCAAGGGATCCGACGATCTTTTGACATTGCGCGCTGCCAACGAGATTTTCGGAGGCGACTTCCTTTCGCGGATCAACATGGATCTTCGCGAAACAAAGGGCTGGTCATATGGGGTTCGCTCGCAGGTAAACGGTGCAGAAGACCGTGTGCCATTCTATATGTTCGCGCCTGTGCAGACCAACCAAACTGGCCCTTCGATCAAGGTGTTGATGGACCAGCTGAAGGATTTCAATGGGTCGAAACCCGTGACTCCCGATGAACTGGATAAAACCATCAAGGGCAATGTTCTCGAACTGCCTGGTAGCTATGAACAGTCGGCGGCTGTTCTGGGCCAGATGCAGGCGGACCGGCTGAACAAGCGCCCGTTCGATTATGCGGAAACCATTGCGGCCAAATATACCGCACTTACAGCTAGAGCATTGAACGACGAGATGCGTGCGAGGATCGATCCTGCGAAAATCACATGGTTGGTTGTAGGCGATGCGGCAAAAGTGAAGCCGCAACTCGAAGCGCTCGGTTTGCCAATTGAAATGGTTGGTGAAGCTGCTAACACAAGTGCAAGCAACAACGCTAAATAAGGAGCAGGATTATGGCATCAGTTGATGGCGATTGGGACGTAACAATCAAAAGCCCGATGGGCGACCAGAAGGCTGTTTTGACCGTCAATAGTGATGGGGGCAGTTTTTCGGGTAAAATGGCTGGCGGCTTAGGCTCAATGGACATTCCGAGCGGCACCGTCGACGGTGACACGATCAGCTGGTCGATGGATATGACTGTTCCGATGCCTATGAAGCTTGACTGCACCGCAACGGTGGATGGCGATGCCATTTCTGGTGAAGTGAAGGCAGGTGCATTCGGTTCGATGGGCCTTTCCGGCACGCGCAAGTAAACCACAGCGCGTCACCCGCCGCGCTTCATATTGAAACAACAGGCCGTCTTCCCGCAAGGGCAGGCGGCCTTGTTCTATTCTTCGAGGATGCTAAGGAATTGGTCGAACGGCGTTCGCCCGAATCGCCGGATAAGTCTGGAGACTCCCATGAACCAGCTTGCATCTGCTTCGCAGCTGCGCATGTCGCTTTTGCGCTGGGCGCTTTTTGTGATCCCGGTCACGATGTTTTTCGGGTTTCTATCGGGCACAATATCCGGTTCGACAGCCGAGAATAGTTGGTACCAGACCCTCATCAAGCCTGACATTCAACCACCTGGTTGGGTTTTTGGCGTTGTATGGCCCACGCTCTATTTCCTCATGGGGCTCGCTTTTGCGATGGTGTTGCACGCGCGTGGTGCACGGGGGCGGGGGATTGCGATCGGACTGTTCCTGACGCAATTCCTGATCAACCTGACGTGGTCGCCAGTGTTTTTTGGCCAGCATAAAGTATCGACCGCATTTTATATTATCGTTGCAATGTTGATTGTGGCCATAGCGACAACTGTCGCATTTGGGCGCGTTCGCAAGGCTGCGGCCTGGCTGATGGTGCCATATCTGGTCTGGATCAGCTTTGCGGCTATCTTGAATTATAAGATAGATCAGCTGAATCCGGACGCGGAAAGCCTTTACGTTCCGGCTGCGAGTTCCCAAATAGGGTCTGGACGCTAATTCCCACCCCCGGGGACACTGGCGGAAATGGAGTGAACGACATGCAAAGCGAAAAGCGTATTTTTGATGATCTGGCCAAGGTGCTGAACGGCGTTGCGGGCACGGTCGCAGGCATGGGCCGCGAAGCAGAAGCCAGCATGCGCGAACGCGCGCGCGAATGGGCAGGCGGCCTGGATCTGGTTACCCGTGAAGAATTTGATGCCGTTAAAGCGCTTGCTGCCAATGCTCGCGAAGAAGCGGAAGCATTAGGCAAACGCGTTGCCGCTCTGGAAGCCGCATTGGGATCAAAAGCAGCGCCCGCAGCGAAGGTTTCGCCTAAAGCCGAGCCTGCGCCAAAGAAGCCAGCGGTCAAAAAGTAAAAACTTTTCCACAACCCGCCCACAGACTTGTGCGGACACTCGGCGCAAGCCCCTTGCGCGCGAGTCCGCAGCAAGGCAGAATCAGCGCATAATGATGGGCGCATAAAGCATGCACGATGCAGACGAACAATATGAGCAGTTTGAACGGGACGAATCCGCGCCTGTAGACATGCTCGCCGCATTGTTCGAAGCGCGCGGCTGGTCCTATGAACTGGACGGCGAGGATGAGATTACCGCCGAATATAAAGGCAGTTGGACCAGTTACCAGATCCGCGCCATATGGCGTGAAGAGGATAATGCGTTACAGCTTATTCTGCTGCCCGATGTAACGGTGCCAAGCGACAAGCGCGACGCTATTTACAAGGCACTAGGCCTTATCAACGAACAGTTGTGGTTGGGCCATTTCGACATGTGGTCGGCCAATGGCATATTGCTGTTCCGGCATGGTAGCCTGATGCCGTCGAACGGGTTGCTGGGCGTTGACCATGCCCAGACAATTATCGATGTCGCAATTGATGAATGCGAGCGCTTTTACCCCGTGTTTCAGTTCATCATCTGGGGTGACAAGACCCCGGAAGAGGCCATTACCAGCGCCTTGATCGAAACCCACGGCGAGGCATGAAGCGCACTAATTCCTAAGCGCCCTCAACTTTCGGTCGGCGGATGAGATAGTGCATCGTACCGATGGCTATGGGCTTGCTCCGGTCGTCCTGCCAAGCGCGGGCTTCGACATTGGCCATTGTCCGGCCTAACCGGATGACCTCACCGACAGCATAGGTCATTTGCCCCAATCCGCCGCGCATGAAATCAATCGTTACATTGACCTGCTTAATGCCGCTATCGCTGCCTTTTGCGCGCAATGCCTGATGTATCGCGGCAATAGCAGCCATCTCGAGTAGGCCCGAAATCGCGCCACCATGCAGAAAGCCCGGACGACCCTGAACCTTATCGGCAAAGGGCATGCCGATTACGGGCGTGCCATCTATACGGTCTACAACTTCCATATCCAGCGCGAGGGCGTAAGGCGGCAAACCGTTTGCGAGAGGGCCATTCATGATACCCGGTCCCCGACCCTGATGAATGTTCCGCTGGCATGTGCCAACGGGTCATCAATATCGCCATTATGGGCAAAGCCCCGGACAAATCCGATGGTCTGCGTCAGGTGGTAACAAATCCCCCGGCCATAGACGCGCGCGCCGGCAGGTGAGGGACGCAGATAATCAAGGCGCAAATCCATTGTCACTTGCGGTCGAAATTCACCCAATTTTGTCCAGATCGACATGCTGGTCGCATTGTCCATAAGGCTGATGACCGCCGCAGATGCCAGTATACCGGTTTCCGGATCGGCCACCAGATCGGCGCGCCAGTCGATCGCCAGTTCAACCCAATCCTCGCCATGACCTACATATTCCATATCCAGAAAACCGCCATGGCCAAATTTGCCCATCAGCTTATTGACCAATGCGGGATCAAAAGCAGTGTTTGTGGGAATTAGGCTTCCCAATTCTGGTTTGTTGAACGCCATTATTTACTATCCAGACTCAACTTGTAGGTGGGCGTTACCCGTTCCTTTGAAAGCTGTTCGTAGGCATAGCCTGCCTTTAGCACTTTGTAGTCATGCCACTTTCCCCCGATGAAACTCAGGCCGACAGGTAAACCGCCCGACATGCCCATGGGTACCGTCAGGTGCGGAAACCCTGCGATGGCAGGCAATTGGCTTGCGCTTGGTCCTGAAAAGGCGTCGCCTTTGCCTAAAGTCGATACCCAAGCAGGTCCATTGGTTTGTGCGACAATGACATCTAGATTGTATGTGCTGAGCATGCAATTCAAGGCGCCCGCTGCAAGCTGACGGGAGGTTGCGAGCGCGTCTTGATAGGCGGGATCATCAAGGTCAGCTTCCTTGTCGGCTAGCTCGAATGTATCCTGTCCGAAATAGGCTAGCTCCTTGTCAGCATGTGTCTTGTTGAAGGCGATGATGTCGGCAAGGGACTTATGCGGAACTCCATTTTCCGGTAAGCCTTGCAAATAGGCGGCAAGGTCGGCTTTCAATTCGGCGAGCAGGACTTTAAATTCCGCTTGCCCCAATTTTTGCCGGTCGAGCTTTGGCATGTCCAAAAAAATGATTTCGGCGCCGCCTTCTTTCAGCTTTGCAATAGCTGCATCGAAACGGGCCGCGTCGACATTGGGTGCACGCAGAATGCCAACGCGCATTCCCTTCAAGCCGTCGACCGATAGTCCGGCCGCAAAGTTGCCACGCCATCGATCGGCATCGGCCGTCGCGGGGTCTTGTGGATCTGTGCCCGCCATGGCGGTCAGCAGAATGGCTGCGTCACGGACCGTGCGAGTCATTGGGCCTGCCGTATCCTGGCTATGGCTAATCGGCACGACATACC
Organism: Sphingopyxis sp.; assembly: GCA_013823985.1. Taxonomy (GTDB): domain Bacteria; phylum Pseudomonadota; class Alphaproteobacteria; order Sphingomonadales; family Sphingomonadaceae; genus Sphingorhabdus_B. Next base: position 52,283 of record PNNB01000008.1, on the reverse strand, counting down.
GGCGTGAAACGAGGCCAACAGTCGGTTTAAATCCGACAATACCATTGACGCCTGCGGGGCATGTGATGGAGCCGTCCGTTTCGGTACCGATTGTCGCTGCCGCAAGTCCGGCCGCCATTGCTGAACCGCTTCCACTCGATGAACCACAACTGTTGCGATCAAGCGCATGGGGGTTTTTGGTTAGACCGCCAACCGCGCTCCATCCGCTGGTGGAATTGTCGGAACGGATATTCGCCCATTCGCTCAAATTCGTTTTACCCAATATGACGGCACCTGCTTCGCGCAACCGAGCGATTAGCGGCGCGTCCCGACCGGTAACATTATCCGCTAGCGCCAGCGAGCCTGCGGTCGTCGGAATCGGACCAGCTACCTCGATATTGTCTTTTACTAAAACCGGTAATCCGTGCATCGGACCACGATACTTGCCGGCCTTTAGCTCCGCATCCATTGCCCGCGCCTGATCCAGAGCATCGGGGAAAGTTGCAATGACAGCGTTCAGCGTCGGACCACTGTCGTCGACTGCCGCAATTCGGGCAAGATAGGCAGCCGTTATGACTTCGCTGTTCAGTGCACCATCATCAATACCATCGGCCAATTGGAACAGGTCGAAACTTTCGATTGGCCCGGCTTTAGCAAGATTGGCTTTCGCGACCTCGGTCGTTGGCGGCGGAGCGACAGCGGCTGAGACAGGAGTTGCAAGCAGCATGGCACCGGCGAAAAAAGCATATTTGAGCTTCAAGTCTTGTCCCCTTTAGCCAATTCGGCTCCCCTGTCGCGGGCTGCCTTCAGTGTTGCTTCGATCAATATTTTTAAGGCGTCACCGGCATCCAATACAGCGAGTCCGGCGGCAGTGGTGCCCCCCGGGCTCGTGACGCGCGCCGCAAGTTCGGATAGACTTTGCGATGACGCTGTCGCCAGCCGGGCAGCACCTTCCACCGTCGCCAAGGCTAGGCGGGAAGAGATCTGTGGCGGCAATCCTGTAGCGATGCCGCCCTGGGCGAGCGAATCAATGAAGCGGTAGACAAAGGCAGGGCCTGAACCAGCAAGCGCTGTCACCGCGTCCATCTGTACTTCCTCGTCGATCCATATGGGGGTTCCCAAAGGCGCCAAGAAGGTATCGACGATTTGGCGTCCGTCGGAATCCAGTCCCGTTGAAAACAGGCCCAATGGCGATTGGCCCATCGCTGCTGCTAAATTCGGCATCAACCGCACGATACGCGCTTGAGGAAAATGCTGGTTAAGGGTTGCTGTCGTGGTGCCCGCGAGAATTGAAAATACCAATGCTCCCGTTGCAATCCGCGGTCGGAAATCAGGCGCTAGACTTTCCAGCATTTGGGGCTTGATACCTAGAACAACCTTATCAAATGTTTCGTCGAGAGCGTCTGCGGAGGGAAATTGGCGAACCTCTTCTGGCAGGTCATGGGCGGCGGGGTCTATCACGGTGAAAAGCGATGGTGACCAGCCCGCCGCAATCCATCCACGCAGCATAGCACCACCCATATTGCCGCAGCCAATTATCAGCAATTTGGAAGAAATTCCGGCCACTCAATCCATCCTGTACAATTTGGACAAGTTCATGCCCTATCCAGACGAAGACGGCAACCTTAGGTAAAGCACTAACCCTGTGGGTGCTGGCGTGGGCGGCGGCCCTTCATGGCGGACAGCGTCGGCGCGTGCACGGTTCAAGATGCTGCGGGGCACTTGGGGGTCATGGAAAACATGGTCAGCTTCACCGAGCAAGCGTGCCGTCAACAATGTCAGATCATCGGGATTACCCGATAGAAGTGGAATTTCCACGATACGAGAGGCAGGGGCGCTTTCCCCTGTGGTCAACCATGCGTCGACTGAAGAGAGGCTGTCGTTTTGAAAAGGATCCAATGCGCCTCCTTGGGCAAAGGCCTGATCCAGCGCATGCCGCCGGTCTGCCGCTTCGGGCCAACGCGCACGGATTGCGTCGCGTGCGCCGGCTATTGCTGTTGCCAAAGCCCCCAGATTTTGGGGTAGTAATGTTTCAATCCGTTGCCGGATGGCCTTGGCCATACCGGCCGACGCCCCGCCTGTGCCTACGGCTATCAGCACTGGCTGCCTGTCGACGAGCGCCGGTGTGGTAAAATCGCAATGTTCTGGCCGGTCGACGACATTTACCAATAGGCCACGTGACTTCAAATCGGACGCACTTGCCAACGCGACTTCTTCATCTTCTATCGCGACAAAAGCGAGAACGGCATCGTTGCATCCGGCATCGACAATTGATCCGCCCGCCCGCTCGATCAGACGCCTCTTCGCATCCGCTGCGTCACCTTCGCCAACCAATATGACTTTCCGCCCGCGCACATTTACGAAAATGGGTAGCTGGTCCAACAACCGATCCTTTTATTTCAGCCAATCCGGCACATGCTCGGCGGCTAAAATAGTTTCAGGTGCAATGCGTTCCGCCACTATCGCGAATTTGTCGCCGTCGACCAGAACTTCCGGCACCAGCCCACGGCTGTTGTACGTACTCGCCATCGTTGCGCCATAAGCTCCGGCGGTCCGGAAAATGGCCAGATCGTTGGCGGCAACAACGTCAATATCGCGTGCCATGGCAAAGGTGTCACCGGTTTCGCAGACAGGGCCAACAATGTTGGCAGCCATTTTTTGCCCGTTGGGCTCGACCGCCTCAAAATCATGCCAGGCATCGTACAGCGCCGGACGCGCAAGATCGTTCATGGCGGCATCGACGATGGCAAAGGGCAAATTGCCCGAACCCGGTTTTACGCGGATCACACGCGTCAACAATATGCCTGCGTTGCCAGCAATGACCCGACCCGGTTCGAACATCAGCCGCACATCCCAGCCGCGTGTGACGCGCGCAACCATGGCGCCATAGTCGGCCGGCTCGGGCGGATTGTCGCCGTCCTTGTACCGCACGCCTAACCCGCCGCCCAGGTCGACATGGGTAATGCGATGGCCGCTCGTCCGCAATTCCCGTACGAGCGCTCCGATCTTGCCAAAGGCGGTCTCTAAAGGTTCTAAGCTGGTGAGTTGGCTGCCGATGTGTAGGGCAACACCTCGCATGTTCAGGCTGGGTAATGCGTCGAGGCGGGCGTAAATTTCGGGCGCACGGTGAATGCCGACACCAAATTTATTGTCTGCCTTGCCCGTCGAAATTTTGCCATGCGTACCCGCATCGACGTCCGGGTTGATGCGCAGCACCGCGTTCGCGGGAAGGTTAAGCGTATCGGCGAGAGTGGCAAGTTCGCGCCCCTCCTCTTCCGATTCAATATTGAATTGGCCGATTCCTGCTTTCAAAGCGCGGACGATTTCCTCGGCGGTTTTCCCCACGCCCGAAAATACGATATCGTCCGCAGCCATGCCCGCGGCCAGCGCGCGATCCATTTCTCCGCCCGACACCACATCCGCGCCATAGCCCTGTCGCGCGAGGACTTTGAGCACCGCAAGATTGGGATTGGCTTTGACCGCAAATGCGAGATGCGGGTTGTCGAGTTCCGAAAGCGCATCGCGGAAAACCTGCGCATGCCGTTCCAGCGTGGCGCGGGAATAGACATAGACGGGGGTGCCGACACTATCTGCGATAGTGGGCAATGGCACGTCTTCGGCGTGCAACACGCCATTCACAAGATCAAAATGGTTCATGGGAGAATGGACTTAATTCTGCTTCGGTTTTGGATCGGTGGCGGGGTCTTCCGGATTGAAAGGTTTGGGCTCCTCGCCGGGAGGAACATCGAAGGGGTCATCTTCGCGCCGCTCGGACCTTTTGAGCAACTCATCGGTCCGGCCCGGGCGCGCCTGCACATTCGGGGTGGAGAGTGCCTGTGCGGATTGCTCGGTCTTTTGGCCGTAGGCTTTGACCGGCAAAGCGTTACCGGTGCGTGGTTCGAGATCGCCAACTTTGCCGCATCCTGCCAGGCCGATGCCGAGCGCCAGGATCAACAGCTTATGTTTCGATGTCATCCCTCAAGCTCCTTCCGCGCGACGGCGATAGCTTCCCTTACCCGAAGCGGGGCGGTACCGCCAGCGCTCGTCCGGCTGGCGACCGACCCTTCGACGGACAAATCGGGCAATGTGCATCCCGCCAGGGGCGGATGGATCGCGGCGAGGTCAGCAACGGTAATCGCTTCAAGCCCCATGCCGCGCGCTTCGCATGCCTTGACCACACTGCCGGTAACATGGTGAGCATCGCGGAACGGCATGCCATGTTCGCGCACCAACCAGTCGGCAAGATCCGTAGCAGTTGAAAAGCCCGACGACGCCACATCGCGCATGCGTGTGGGCTTGAACGTAACATTGCCGACCATGCCGGTCATCGCGGCTATCGACAGCGCGAGCAGGTCATAGGCCTCGAACACGGGCGGCTTGTCGTCTTGCATATCCTTGGAATAGGCAAGCGGCAGACCCTTCATCGTCACCATCAGGCTTGTCATGCAGCCCATAATCCGTCCGGCATGGCCGCGCACCAGTTCGGCGGCGTCGGGGTTGCGCTTTTGTGGCATGATCGAACTTCCGGTCGACCACGCATCGGGCAGGACGATAAAACCGAACGGTTGCGACGCCCACAGGATCATTTCTTCGGCAAGGCGCGACAAATGCAGTGCCGCTTGTGTGGCGCAGGTCAGAAATTCGAGCGCAAAGTCCCGGTCGGAAACGGCATCAAGGCTGTTGGTCATCGGCCGTTCAAAGCCCAATGCCTGAGCGGTGGCAGTGCGATCAATGGGAAAGGAAGTTCCGGCCAGCGCCGCAGCCCCCAAGGGCGAATAGTTCAGCCGGTGAGCGCAGTCCGCAAATCGGCTGCGGTCGCGCTTGGCCATTTCATAATAGGCCATCAGATGATGTCCCAATGTGACCGGCTGCGCGACCTGCAAATGGGTAAAACCTGGCATGATGCTTTCCGCATGTTCTTCGGCGCGTGTGACCAAAGCTATCTGGAACGCCTTCAGCCCGGCATCGATCCGTTCAATGGCGCCGCGAACCCAAAGGCGGAAGTCGGTCGCGACCTGGTCGTTCCGAGAACGTGCGGTGTGCAACCGCGATGCCGGTTCGCCCACCAGTTCGCGCAATCGCGTTTCGGTGACCATATGGATGTCTTCAAGCGTCCAGTCTTCCGGAACGCCATGTTCTTCATACTCAGCGTGGATGGCGGACAGGCCCTGCTGGATTGCGGCCTCGTCGGCGACGGAAATAATGCCTTGCGCGGCCAACATTTGGGCATGCGCCTTGCTTCCGGCTATATCTTCCTGCCAAAGGCGCTTGTCGAATGGAATCGAGGCATTTATCTCACGCATGATATCCCCGGGGCCTTCGCCAAATCGGCCGCCCCACATGCTATTGGAATCTGACATGCGCTTTGTAATCGCCCTAGTCCTTCTCGTTCTGGCCGGGTGCGATACGGGAACAACGCCAAAGGGGCAAGGGCAAGCCGATTCCGCGACCGAAAATGCCAAAAAATCGGAAAAAGCTGAAATTGGCCTCGAAAGCGCCAATGGCATGCGCGCAACGCTCAGCTATGCATCCGCAGGTCAAAAGGCACCAACCGCTGTTTTTGCCGATGCCAAAGGCGGCGATGTCACCCTTTCGGATTTTGCCGGTCGGCCCGTTCTGGTGAATTTCTGGGCAACATGGTGCGCACCTTGCAAGGCGGAAATGCCCACATTGGATGCGCTAGCGGCTCTGGAAAAGGGACGTATGGCGGTGATAGCGGTGTCCCAGGATCTGGAAGGTCGTCCGCCGGTGGACGCGTTCTTCGCCAAAGCTGCCATCAAAAATCTTGAGGCTTATACCGATAGCGACAATGCCTTACTGGCGGCTTTCAACAACCAGCTCGCCCTGCCCACAACCATATTATATGATTCCGAAGGCCGTGAAGTCTGGCGGGTAATCGGCGGTGTCGAATGGGATGATGCCGAAATGGCAAAGCTTCTGCGCGAGGCGGCCTGATTACATCAGGACGCGACGGACCCGGCTTTTGTCCTTTTTCCGAATCGGCAGGGATTCGGTGAGAGGACGTACGACGGAGTGCCGATGCTTGGGATCAGAGCAGTTCAGCGCATCATGCTGTTCATTTTGTTCATTTTCGCGGGCGTAGGCAGAATCAGGCGCAAGCATAGCTGCGCACATGAACAAGGCTGCCCCAAATGTCGGAATATGACCCCTCATGCGTGGAAAATGCACGTTGAAAGCTTTCTGCACGATGAACGACACGAGCTTTCTCCTTATTTTTCAGCCTAATTCTGAAAAATGGTGGGCGCTAACGGGCTCGAACCGCTGACCCTCTCGGTGTAAACGAGATGCTCTACCAACTGAGCTAAGCGCCCCCGTGGGGAAGCGCGCCTTTGCCAAAGCGCTGCGCCTTTGGCAAGAGTATTCAGATAATTTGTACGAGACGGTCGGCAATGGACGCAAAATAGTCCTCGATTCTGGCATTTGTTTCGTCGGACAGCAGGATGAAGACGCGCCGGGCATCGACAGGATCTTGCTGTCGGATCAACATTCCGCTCTCTGTCATTGCAGATATCCAGCGCAAGGCGGTAGTGGGGGGGACTGCTGCGGCGATACACAGGCTGGATACAGAGACCATTTGCTTTTCAAGCTGTGCTGCTTTCAGGTCGAGAAGTATGTCCCAAGCCGGATCGGCAAAAAGGCCATTGTCGAAATAGCGTTCGCGTTGCCGCCGAAGCCGGATTATTTCGCGCAATCTTTCCGGGGTCAGCGAAGCCGGAGTTGCCGGCGCCTTCGTTGGAAAGGGCTGGAATCCGCCCAATGGGGCGGGTCGAAACGAAACGGGCTTGTCAGCCATGCCCGAAGGTATGTCGGACTCCGCAATTCTAGCCAATGTCCGGGCGAACTCGGCAAGTTCATCGCTGATCCGGTGCAGCGAACCGAATTCCACTAGACGGTCTTTGTCGTGCAGTCGGTTCATTCCGCGACGTCCCAATGCCCCTGCCAAAATCGGCACCGCTTCCACATCGTCGGCATCGATCAGGAAATGGCATTGCGCTGGGGGCAGGATAGCAAAAGCTACCTCCAAACCCGTAAGCGATGTCCACACCATAGCGACACTGCGATACTGCTCCAGATATCCCACTAGTTCGGACAAGAAATCCCGGAGCATCTCCGTTTCGGAGCAAAGGTCCACCAAGACATAGTCAGACTATTGACCCGGGTTCCAAGGTCGGGCTGTGTATCCGGAAATATGCGCGAGCAACGACAGAGATTGCGTCCGCTCGGGTTCAGTGGCCCAGATCATCGCTGTCATGCGTGGTGATAAAGGACCGAAATCGGCATCCAAATTTCGTCTCCTCGACCTTTTTGAGGCATGATTTGACGAAAAATCGATTAAATTCAATAGCTAAATAGGCAGCAGGTTTCGCACCATAATGGAGATGTCTGCCGAGTTGAAACGGGCATTTGCATGACCGAAGCGCAAAGGCTACTCCTTCTATTCTGCGCGGGAGTTGGTGCCTTCCCCTCCCGCAATCTGTCTTTTGAGGAGTGATATGCGTGAAAATCGGAAAAATGCTGGCAAGTGCAGCGGTGCTTTCAATCTCCGGAGTCGCCATGACTGCGGTTGCTGATGCCAAGGAGATGAAAGCTACCCAGAACGCCGAACCTGCTTTGTTGCAGGAATGGACAGGATCTTATGGTGGCGTGCCGCCTTGGGATCAGGTGAAGGTGTCGCAATTTCCGTCCGCATTTCAGGCGGCTATGGCTGCTTATAAGGCGGAATTTGAGGCGATTCTCGAAACGCCCGGGCCCATCACATTCGACAATACGATCACGGCCAGCGAATTATCCGGCGAAAAAATGGGACGGCTGTTTTCCATTTGGGGCGTGCACTCGTCCAACCTCTCCAGTACTGAAGTGCGTAAAATCCAAGCGGAGTGGGAGCCAAAAGTCAGCGCATTTTTCTCCGAATTGACGCTTGATGCACGTTATTTCCAGCGCGCGAAATATCTCTACGACCAGCGCGCTTCGCTTAATCTCGATGCGAAACAGTCGCGTTTATTGGAGCGTACCTACGACAGCCTTGTGCGCAATGGCGCATTGCTCAATGCCGCGAAAAAGGCGCAGGTCATTGGCATTGAAACCGACCTGTCGAAGAAATTCTCGGCCTTTTCCGAAAAGGTTCTTGCCGATGAAGAAAGCTTTATCCTGATCGATAAGGAAGCCGATCTGGCTGGATTGCCTGAAACGTTTGTGGCCGCGTTGAGTGCGGCTGCAAAGGGGAAGGGTAAGACGGGCTGGGCCGTGGTCAACACACGGTCTGCGGTTCAGCCATTCCTCGAAAATTCGACCCGTCGCGACCTGCGGGAGAAAGTCTGGCGCGCCTTCACGAAGCGCGGCGATAATGGTGGCGCTAACGATACCAATGCGACGATCGCCGAAATATTGAAACTGCGTCAGGATCGCGCTGAAATTCTCGGCTTCCCGACCCATGCCCATTACCGGATGGCGGATACCATGGCCAAGGATCCGGATCGGGCGATGGATCTGATGATGAAAGTATGGCCAGCGGCCGTTGCGCGCGTGAAGGAAGAGGTGGCCGACATGCAAGCCATCGCAAATGCCGATGGAATCACGATCGAACCATGGGATTATCGCTTCTACGCCGAGAAGGTGCGCAAAGCGAAGTATGACCTCGATCAGGAGGCCATTAAACCCTACTTCCAACTCGACAATATGGTGGCCGCCATGTTCGATGCGGCGGGTAAGCTCTACGGTATGAGCTTTACCGAAAATACCGGCGCGGTTCCGGTATTTGAACCGCAAGTGCGGACCTTTGAAGTCAAACGTGATGGCAAGTTGATCGGCCTGTTCTATCTCGACAATTTCGCACGAGCCGGAAAGCGGTCGGGTGCGTGGATGACGACTTACCGCAGCCAGCATAAGCTGGGCGGCAAAAATGACATCGTGCTAGCATCGAACAACAACAACTTTGTGCCGGGGGCTGATGGTGTGCCGACACTCATCAGCATCGATGATGCATCAACGCTGTTTCATGAATTCGGCCATGCGATCCATTATCTCAATTCCGACATTACTTGGCCAGGCCTCGGCGGAACCCCGCGCGATTTCGTGGAATATCCAAGCCAGGTGAATGAGAATTGGCTTCTGACCCCCTATATCCTCAACACCTACGCCAAACATTACAAAACCGGAGAGCCAATTCCGGCCGCGCTGGTGGAGAAGATCAAGGCCAGCGATACCTTCAACCAAGGTTTCGCAACGGTCGAATATCTGTCGAGCGCCATTCTCGATATGAAACTGCATAACCGGTCGACCCCTGTGGCAGACCCGGCAGCCTTTGAACGCGATACTTTGGCAGAAATCGGTATGCCGAAAGAAATGGTGATGCGGCATCGCCTGCCGCAATTTAACCACCTGTTCGCGGATGATGGTTATTCGGCGGGCTATTACAGCTACCTTTGGTCGGAAACCATGGACGCAGATACATGGGCGGCCTTTACAGAGAAAGGCGATGTTTGGGATCGGGAAACAGCAGAACGGTTCCGTTCTATGTTGCTGGCGACCGGCAACGAAACTGACCGGATTGAAGCCTATCGGGCATTCCGCGGTCGCGATCCCGACGTGAAGTATATCATGAAAAAGCGTGGCTTCCCGACTGGGGAATGACATTTTCGGGCGCCTCGGCAAAATCCGGGGCGCCTCTTTTTTCCTCATAGTTTAGAAAAAGAAAAGCTCTCCTCATTGTGGGAAGAGGAGAGCGTGGATGCCCATCGATGGGGTCGCAATTCACCGTTAGGCATTGTTAAAATCGGAATGGCTCTCCGGACGGAGCGTGCCCCCACAACCGATTCTTTCCTATGTCAATAGGGCATAACAAAGTGCGGCTGGTAGTCAAGAACCAAGCAGCTATTCGCGCATCCGAAACGGAGCGAAATTAGCGATAATTCACTTACTGTGGGAAAGCTGCAACAGTTTGCCAACGCATGTAAAATATGTAGGCTATGGAGGCGACTGCGCCGAGAAATTAAAGGAGATAGCCACTGCATCGGCGATCTCGCCGGTTGCTGCCCATTCACCGCTGCCGACACCGAATTGTGTGCGGCGAAGGCTCGATGAGCCGGATACTTTGGCTGTCGTGCCATCAATCTGCAACGTGAAGTCCAGCGTTACCGGATGTGTTTTGCCATGCAGGCTCAACGTGCCGCGCGCGCGATATTTGTCGCCCCGAACGAGCTGGATTTCGGACGAAGAAAAAACGGCCTTGGGGTGCGTAGCCACATTAAGGAAGCTCTCGCCCAGCAACATTTCATCACGCTGGCTATCGGCAGTACTTGCGGATCCCAAATCAACGGTCACCTGCACATGCGATTGCGCCAGTTCGTCCGGACTAAAGCGAATATCGCTGCTCCACCGGCGAAAGGTGCCATTTATGGGTGTTCCATTCCAGTCGGCGGTAAAGGCAAGCCTTCCGCCACTCGAAATACTCCATTTTTTGATCGGTATGGCGATATCCGGTTCGTTCGCTGTCTTTGGCTTTTCCTCAACTTTGGGGAGGACAATTGCTGGTGGCGTAGTTGCAGTTGCTTGGGGTTGCATTGTGGGCGGCGCAGATGGCTTTGCATCGGTGAGCATGAGTGTGGCACCTGCCGCGTAGGCGATCCCTAGTCCGGCTAAAGCTGCACCTGTCGCCCCTGCAGCGGTCGATTTACTGTTGAGTATCCATGGTAGCATGCGCTGCAAAACATCCTCATCCTTAAAGAATTGATGCCGCACAGCGCCGGCAGTATGAAGCAATAGTAAGACTATAGCTAGCCATGCCAGTTGGGCATGGATCGCTTCGGCTGGCGCATGCACAGCAGGTCCAACGGGCAAATGTGGCAAAGGCAGGATACCGAACAGCACAGTGGGTACCGCGATTTTGGAGCTTGAAACCAGCAGCCAGCCCGTCAGTGGCCCGCCAATGAGCACCATATAGAACGCAGAATGCACGAGATTGGCCATGCGCCGGGACCAGAGTGTATCGGCCAGCGGCACTGGCCTTGGACGCCAAAACCGGATTGCAAGCCGCGCAAGGCTGAGAACCAGAATGGCTATGCCTACCGATTTATGGAGCTGATATAGGACGAAAAGGTTGGGACCGCGCTGCAGGGTTTCAAATTGCCAGCCAAGGCCGATCTGGAAAACAAGAGCCAAAGCGAGGCTCCAGTGGAGAGCCATTGCTGACTTGGAATAACGCGAAAAAGTCATGAGTGGGGCACCCGGCATTCTTCGATGATTGACCCGAAAAACGGGCCAGCATCGCGCGGTCGCCTATCTGGGCTATCAAATCCTGTGACGTGAGGCAAGCCTACGCAGGATGCTTGAACAAATAGCGATCCGGTTCTAGGTCTTGGTCAACCGGGTTAGGGAAGGACGTATTAGCCGCATGCAACGGGACGATGTCGGCAGTTCTGTATTGCGCCCGCCAGCGGTAACGCTGGATATCGCAATCACCGGCCATCGCAGCCGACATCCCGTTTTTGCGCAAAACAAAACTGAGATCGCGCAGAGCCTGTCGGCTCTGATGGACTTGCTCGGAAGGATTGCGATCGAAGAATCTGGCTGTGGAGGAAATGGCGGGCTTCCGCACATCCGCTTGCATTCGATGCTCGCCTACGGCGCGGATTTAATGGCAGTGGATGCGGTGCAAAGCAAAGGCTGGCCGGTCATTGCGCCTCTGCCCTTTGGCCAAGCGCTCAATCTCGCGATCAATGCCCAGCCGGTACATATGGTTGATATGCAGGCGTTGCTTGACGGGGGGACGATTTCGGATTCGGACACTGCCCAGCGCGCCGCAGAAATAAGAAGTATTGCAGCCAACGCGCAGATTTTCGAACTGGCGGAACAGGACCGGGACGTCGAGACGCTCTATCGTAAACATCTGGGGGAACCAGACAACCGCGCCGCCGAGCAGGACTTTGTTGCAATATGTTCCGACCGGGCCGCCATGGCTGCGCGGGTTATGGTGGAGCATTCTGATATCCTGATCGGTATCTGGGACGGTGTGACGCGCGGCAATGTCGGGGGCACACAGCATACGATTGAAAGCGCGCTGGAACAAGGGATCGCCGTGATTTGGCTGGATGCGGGCAATCCCGATCGGTGGCATTTGTTGCGTGCGACCGAAGAGTTGGCCGGACTAACTGGACGTCCCGCTTCAGCAGATACTGAAGTCGCCGTCCGCTCAGTTGTTCGCGAGGCTCTTTGCCCCTCAGGCGACACATGGCAGAATGAACGCACAAACCGGATTTGGCGGGGAAAGAGTAACCGCTTTTTCCATGCCTACCGCAGGATCGAAGCGATATTCGGCAATCCCGGACCGGGCGCGTTGCGCAGTCTGCGTCAGTATTACGAGCATCCTGACGCGATCGCCGACGGCAGCGGTGCGCCTATGTTGGCTGCGGTCGCTGCTTTACCGGGCGGCGATGCTGCGCTCGCACAGCGTATCGGAACCGATATAATGAAACCCTATGCCTGGGCCGACGGCGTTTCGACATGGCTGTCCGATGCCTATCGCGGCGGCATGGTGGCGAGCTTTCTGCTTTCGGCCTTCGCAATCATCGGCGGTATTGGCTATCTGCCATTTGCAACCATAGAGCAAAAGTGGGGCTTTGCGGCGTTCGAGTTTCTGCTTCTCGCCGCGATCGTCATTATTTTCCTAACCGGCAAAAGCCGCAAATGGCACGAGCGCTGGTTCGAGACACGCCGCGTCGCGGAATATTTCCGCCATGCGCCGCTTTTGCTGCTACTTGGTGCCGCACGCTCGACGGGGCGCTGGCCAAGAGGTCCAAAGGGGAACTGGCCAGAATGGCACGTCCGGCATGCTTTGCGCGCAATTGGCCTGCCACGGATGCAGGTAACATCAACCTATTTGCGGTCCGTCCTTACGCTCATGCGCGACCATCATGTTGTACCGCAACGGACATATCATTTGGGCAAGGCAGCGCGCCTGAAGCGGACACAGCATAATTTGCACCGTTGTTCCGAAATGCTCTTTCTGTTCGCGGTGTTGTCCGTCGCTGTCTATCTTTTGATCGAGATCGGAGCGAAAATGGGCTGGGTGCCGCATGGCATGCCGCACGATGTCGCCAAGATGTTTACATTTCTGGGCGTGCTCTTCCCGACCTTAGGTGGCGCTTTGGCCGGCATCCATTATTTCGGAGACTTTGAACGCTTCGCCGCGATTTCCGAGATAACTGCGCAAAAACTGGGCGATGTCGAAACACGCATTGCCCTGCTTCTGGCTGCGCCCGACCGCGACATTACTTATGCCCGCGTATCCGGCCTCGCCCACGGGATTGATGACATTGTCGTTGACGAGATCGAAAACTGGCAGTCCGTCTTTGGCGGGAAGCACATCACCGTTCCCGTTTGAACGCGGATACCAACGGTCCAGAACAATCGGGTCGTGTCCTGTGTAAAGGCATGTTATCAGGTGTGCAGGGTCGCACCGAAACCACCTTTGGGGAGGGGGAGTGGATGCATTGCTTTCAGGCAAATCTTCGGACAACATCGTCGTTCAGCCGCAAATGGGCCCTCGGTCTTTTGCTGGGCACCAGTGTCGTCGCAAGTCCGGCGGTCTATGCGCAGCAACTCGACACCGATGATGGGACAATCTTGGAAGACGAGATAGAGCCGCCCTATGTGCCGCCGCCTGCACCCTCCTGCGAAGCAGGCAGGATTGCGCCCGGGGAAGTCATTGGTGCAGCCGGAACGGGAAAAGAAGGGTGCTCGGAATCACAGCCGGTTGCCATCGGCTTCCGCACAAATCTGGGGCGCGACCTTGAACGGCTGCAGGCACTTGTAGCGAGAAATGCCGCTTTACGCATCGGCTGGCCAGCGGAATTTGAAATGAGCCGATCGGTCGAAGATACGCGGCAGATCGTGTTGCTGGATATGCTCAACCCGCCGACGAATAACGCGGCGGCAGCGGAAGATATTTCCTACTTTGCGCATAATTATGATGTCGCCTCTGTGCAGGAGCCGATGCAATATGGTGTCACGATCGGTGATCTGGAGGCACCGGATTTTCCAGGGAATTTAGATCGAGCGATACGTAGAATTATCCGGGCCCGAGCTGTTGCCGCATTTGCGCAAGCTCCCCAAGTTCCGGAGTATACACTCTGCGCAGAAACCGATGAACGGGAGTGTCCAATATCAGGTAGTTCGATACTAACCGATTTGCGGAAAAATGATCGTGTCAGCTTCGGCGTACGTAACGAAGGTAAAAAGGCGCAATATCTCTATCTACTATTGATTGATCCTGATCTGGAATTACAACTGCTGCTCGCTAGCGACGCTCCGGTCGAGCCCGGCGTTTTGTTTGAAGGTCAGCAAAAGCCTGTCGTGATCAGGCCAGGCAGGAACCGGTTTATCACCATCCATTCGGACCAGCCAATCAACTCCGCCTTGTTTAATTTCGACCCGGCAAAGCTTAATCCTGCAAACTGTCGGACGCGGGCGGAAGAAACGTTATGCGCCCTGTTATCGGGGCAGGAAATCCGCATTCCGCGCACGGCTGACGCGCGCGATACAAGCTGGGGCATGACTTTAGAAGCGGTGGTTATCAGCGAGCGGTCTATCGTACGTGTTGGCGGCGGCTCTTACGCCCGTGCGGGCTATGCCCCATGGCAGGTGCAGATATACTCGAACCAAACCTACAGTAAGGAGAAACTGGAAGCTGACGCCAAGTTGCTGGGGGATGGAAAATGGCTGAAGCAGCAATTGCCCTATCAACGCTATCACCGCTGTGGCGGATCGCTCATCGCACCGAACATCGTCCTGACCGCAGCCCACTGCGTAGCAAAACCCCCGTTGGACGGTGAAAATGTTCTCAAGATGCGCGAGATATTGGTTGGCACACAAAATCTGACAGTGGGGGGCGCGCGATACCGGATCGCTGCGGCGGTTGTGCATAGCGGGTATAAGTCTGGTGGGCAAAAGGATGATATTGCTCTGCTGCGGATTGAACCTAAAGGTGCTGCTGCGCCACAACGTCCCGTTGACTTACCTGCCGATGTTCCAGGGTTCCAGCGGGCAGCGACCGGTGGTACAATCAAGGTGCTGGGCTGGGGCTTTACTGAGGTGGTCAAGCGGGGCGAACGGCATGAACAGACACAGGCGGGCCCCCAATTTGCACAGGCCCGTCTCCGCATCGCCGATATGGCCGTGTTTGATACCAATATGTGCCGCAAAATTCCGGGCTACACCGATATCGACAAAAAGATTTGTGCGGTGACGCCCGAACGAAGAACACAATCGGGAAATACGTTCAGTTGCCGGGGAGATAGTGGCGGTCCTGTCGTGCAGGAAGTTAATGGCCGCGTTGTGCAAGTTGGCCTCGTATCAGGCGGCGTTGGCTGCGGCGCTGAAGAAAATGGGCAGCAAAACCCTTCTCTCTTCGTGGATCTGGTTCAGTTTACGGCATGGATAAAGGCGGCGGAGGCACGCGTACGCGCGCTCTCCGGCACCGTAATATACCTACCTTAACGGTCTCTTATTGGTCTGTTGAACCCTGGTCGGTCGACCCTTGGTCGGTCGACCCTTGATCGGTTGAACCCTGATCCGCGGGCTTGGCTTCCGTTGCGCCCTCTTCGGTCTTGGCGGCTGAATCTTCAACAGCAGGTTCTGCAACTACAGTTTCCTCGGCGACAACTTCTTCCGAAGTTTTTTCGGCTTCCGGCTTGTTACAGGCGGTAACGCCCAACACCAGAAGCGCGGCGGACGACAATGTCAGAATTTTACGCATAGCTTTTTCCCCCTTCAGGAAACATGATGTTACACAAACTTCAGTCGTCCAAGCAAGACTTTATACCGGGCGTCATCTCGCAGCGGATCCAGCAATGGATCATTTAACAAATACACCAGTCCGGAATCCGCAGCTTCATACGCTTTTTCGAGCGTCGCAAAGGCGTCTTCCTTTTGGCCCCACTGCGCTAAAATCTGCGCCTGCTGGTACAGCGCGTTGTCCCCATGTTCGCTGGTCAGCGCGTCCAACGCTGATTTCGCCTTGTTTGGGTCGCCCTTTTTCTGCGCGATGATCGCATTGCCGGGCAGCGCTAGCAGGCTGTTGGTCTCGCGTGCAAATTCCGCCTGCGCCTTGTCGAGATCACCCAACATCAGATAGGCATTGCCAATATCGCCGTGTAGGGTGCTGCGCTGCGGATTGAGGGCAAGTGCTTTTCGTCCGAAATTGATCGCCTCCTGATAAGCCTTCGCCGCATATTTGATATTGCCTGCGGACTTGAACATGGTGGAATTGAGGGGGTCGAGGATCGCCGCCCGGTTGATCGCTGTTTCCGCTGCGATGAAACGTCCGGTCCGCGCACAATAGACAGCATAGCGGCTCAGGACATCGACATCGCTTTTCGCCAGCTCGTAGGCACGCTCATAGGGCTTACGTGCCGCTGCCGCATCCAGACGTCCGTAAAATAGCGCATATCCCAAGGCAGCATGAGCCGGTGCGAAATTCGGAGCGGCCGTGGTCGCTTTTTGTGCTTCGGTGACCGCTTCGGCGTAGAGGGCCTTGCGCTCGACTGCGGTCGCATATTGGTTGGCGATAACGGCCAGTGCGCGGGACCGAAGGGCACGCGCGGCGGCATAATCGGGGTCAATCGCAATCGCCTGCTCCAGCTTTGCCAACGCCGCCCGTTCGGACGCCTCATCGATATGCGATTCAAACAGTTCGCGTCCACGCAGATAGGCGTCGAAGGCGGTCAGGCTGCGTGTGCCTCCTACTTGCAACGCCTTCTTGCCTGCTGAACTTTCATCCATCGCTGCAGACAAGGCCCCGGCCACAGCCGTGGCGATTTCGCTCTGCACGGCAAAGATGTCGGACAATTGCCGTTCAAAAATTTTTGACCATTTATTTGTGCCGCTGCGGCCATCGGTCAACTCGACAGCAATTTTGACCTTGTCCCCAACCCGCTGCACATTGCCGTCGAGCAGATAGGATACCTTCAATTCCTGGGCGATGGATTGGATATTGCCTTTACGATCACGAAACTGGTTGGACGAAGTCTGACCGACAATTTCGAGTAAGGCGTTGCGCGACAGATTGGACCGGATTTCGGATGCCAGTCCGTCTGAGAAATAGCGCTGTTCTGGATCGCCGCTAAGATTGTCGAAGGGCAGGACGGCGACGCTGTTGCGTGTGGACGGGCCGCCGAACAGATCCGCTTTCCACACAGCGAAACCGGCGGCACCCGCCGCCACCGCAAGTCCGCCGCCTAATGCCCATCGGCGGTTGACCGAAAGGCCCTTTTTCGCAACCGGCGCTGGCATATTCAGGACAGCGCGATGCGACGCTGCAATCGCGCGCAGCATGCGTAATATTTCGGTGTCCGAACTGTCCATTCTGGATTGCGCCAGATTGATAACTTGAAACTGGCCAAATCCCAATGGAGGTTCCGTGCCGTCGAGAGACAGTGGGATAAGGATACCCCTGTCTCGCCCGCGGGTTGCCTCGTCATGCACCCAGTGCGACTGGGCCGATGTTTTGGACCATAGCACAACCACGGCTTTTGCCCTGTTGAGCGCTTCTTCGGTGGATCGGGAAAAACGTTCGCCACCTTCCAGCATTCCGTCCCACCATGTTGCGAAGCCGGCGTCCTGGATCATGCCAATAATCGGAATGGCGCGCGCCTGGTCTTCACGCGAATAACTGAAAAAAACAGTCGACTTTTGCGTATCGGATTCGTCGGTTATCGGGTCGCTCTCAGTCAAATCGGTGCGTGCCCCCCAGTTGCAGCAAAGCCCGAAAATTCGGGCCCGAAATTCACCTATTTCTCACATTGTTTATCGGTGCTTGCAACCGTTTTGATGGCGCTTTAGGCAAATAAAATGACAGGCTCCGAAAAGTTTCCTTCGCCCTTGCGCGCCTTGCTCCGCGAACCGTTGGTGCATTTTTTAATCGCCGGTTTTCTTGTGTTCCTCCTGTCGCTCTGGCGCGGTGGCGGTGTCGATGCAGAAAGCCGGACCATCCACATTACCGAAGACAAAGTGGCGCGCTTGTCTGCCAGTTGGGAGCAGATTTGGCGTCGACCCCCGACCCAATCCGAAATCGATGGTTTGATCCGGGATTACATCAAGGAGGAGGTTTATTACCGGGAAGCCAAGAGGCTCGGTCTGGACGAGGACGATACGGTCATTCGGCGTCGCCTTCGTTCCAAGATGGAGTTTCTGGCAAAGGCGCAAGTCGAGAACGCGCAGGCCGACGATCAAACCCTGCAACGCTGGCTGGATCGTCATCCGGAGCGTTTTGCTACCGACATCATATATGATGTTGATCAGCTCTATCTGGGTGAAGATGCTCAGGACGCCAGCGCGATATTGAAAAATATAGCATCGGGTGCGGACTGGCGCGAGCAGGGGAAAGCAATTTCGCTGCCTCGCGCCCTGGAGAAAAGCTCTGCGTCGGACATTGCCCGCCAATTTGGCGACAGCTTCGCACAAGCACTGTCCGCCGCGCCATTAGACAGGTGGGCAGGCCCTGTGGAGTCTGGCTTTGGCGATCATCTCGTGCGGGTCCGTGCCCGAAAGGCTTCGGCTAAGCCAACGCTGGCTGCCGTCCGACAGCGGGTCGAAAATGACTGGCGTGTCAGCGGTGCGAATGCACGCGAGGCGGAGGCCTATCAATCTCTGTTGGCCGCATACACGATCAAGATTGCCAAACCGTGATCAGGCTGCTGACTTTCCTGCTCCTTCTCGCGCTTGGCACAGCAGTGCGGGCGGATGAATTGCGGCCCGGCTATATGGAGTTTACCCAGCAATCTTCCAGCCGGTGGGTGCTGGTTTGGAAGCTTCCGATGCAAGGGGGCTTCGCGCCAACTACCGCTCCTAACTTGCCCAAAGGATGTGATCTCACAGGAGAGTCGCAACGCGACATCGCCAACGCGGCCGTTACAACGCGGTCCGCTGTCGTCTGCAAAGGGCAGGTTGCAGGACAGTTTATCGGGCTGGACGGGATGGAAACGGCGCAATCCGACGTTCTCGTGCGGGTTGCTCCGCTTGGGCGTCCTGTGCAGGCCCTGCGCCTGACGCCCGCGGAGCCGCAGGTTTCCATTCAGGAAACGGCAAACGGATGGCAAGTTGCGCGCACCTATTTTATTACGGGCATTGACCATATCCTTTTTGGCTACGACCATTTGCTGTTCGTCGTTTCTCTTGTTCTCTTGCTGTCGGGATTCTGGACGATCGCCAAGGCGGTAACCGCTTTCACCGTCGCGCACTCGCTGACGCTGGTCGGCACGACTTTGGGGTTGATCGGACTGCCGCAGCAGCCGGTTGAAAGCGTTATTGCGCTATCCATCCTCTTTCTGGCGGTCGAAATCATCAAACGAAAGCCTGGTGAAGTGCGCTTGTCGGAACGCGTTCCGTGGATCGTCGCGTTCGGGTTCGGCTTGCTGCATGGGTTCGGTTTTGCAGGGGCGCTGAAGGAAATTGGCCTGCCGGAGCAGGATATTTCGGTTGCTCTGTTAACCTTCAACCTTGGTGTCGAAGCTGGTCAGATCATGATCGTTGCTCTGACAATGCTCTTACTGGACGTACTGCGCCGAATTTCGAGCTCATTTCTGGTCCCTGCGATAAAATTGGCGACCTACGCCATCGGCATCACCGCGAGCTACTGGTTTATCGAGCGCACCTTTTCTTAAGCGCCAGAAACAAGGGAATATTTACCATTCTGAAAGGGCTTTTCTGTATCCAAGCTACCGGATCAGTTAGGCAATTTGTAAAATGGCAGCAGGAAAATTTTCATGGGGCGGCGCGAAGAATTCAGACTCATCGTCTGAAGGCTCTTCGGGCCTGTTCGGAAAAATTACCGCACGCTCGGTTGCCAAACCCGCGCAACTCGCCATCAACGCTATAGGTGGCGCATCGAAAGATGCGCTTTTGCTGCTGCAAAACTACGAAGAGAGCGGACGCGGCTGGTTTTGGGCAACCGATGCCGAGGGCCGGATTACCTATTTGACTGAATCGGTATGTGAGTTGCTTGGCCAGAGCCGGGACGAACTGATCGGCGCGCCCTTCACGAGTCTTTTCCAGCAAGCTGACGAAGCGGCCGGGCACCAGCGCACTTTGCCCTTTATCTTGCGCAAGCAATCCAAGTTCGACGATCTCCCCCTCCAGGCCGCCAAGCCGGGCGAAGGCGAGGTTTGGTGGTCTGTGTCAGGGCGCCCTTATTTTCATGCACCCGACCAATTTGGCGGTTATCGCGGGAGCGGCACGGACATCACGGCACAGCGGATCAGCGCCAAGGACAATTCCCGTCTGGCAACCTATGATTCCTTGACCGGCCTGCTGAACCGCTTCCGCATGGGCAAGCTGCTCGAAACCACATTGTCGGCGTTCAAGCAGCAACGGCGCGCCTGTTCGGTCATGCTGATCGATCTCGACCGGTTCAAGCATGTTAACGATACGCTGGGCCACCCGGCGGGCGATGCCCTGTTAAAACAGGTGGCCGAACGGCTGATCAAGGTTGTCGGCGACCGCGAGAAGATCGGGCGTCTGGGCGGTGACGAGTTCCAGATCATCTTACAGGATGTCGATGACCGCGGCACTTTGGGTGATATGGCCGAAAAGATCATCAAAAGCTTATCCCATCCCTATTCGGTCGACGGAAGCCGCTGCATCATCGGCGCTTCGGTTGGCATCGCCGTCAGCCCCTTTGACGGACAGAGCAGCGAAGAGCTGATCCGGAACGCCGACCTTGCGCTTTATGCGGCAAAAGGCGGCGGCCGCGGACGATTCCGTTTCTATTCCAGCGAGCTTCTTCAAGCAGCCGAAGATCGGCGCGTATTGGAAGAAGATCTGCGCGATGCACTCGACAACGGCCAGATCTGGCTTGCCTACCAACCGGTCGTGGATGCCAAAACCAATGTGGTAACTGGCTTTGAAGCCTTGATCCGGTGGAACCATCCCGAACGCGGCAATATATCGCCTGCGCTGTTTATCCCGATTGCCGAGGAAACGAACCTGATCGGGGAGCTGGGTGAATGGGCATTGCAAAAGGCCTGCGAACAGGCCGCGACCTGGCCCGGCAAGCTGCGAGTTGCGGTGAATGTATCGCCCATCCAATTTGCAAACGACCTTCTGCCCAAACTTATCGAAGGCGCCCTATCTGCGTCAGGTCTTTCGCCAGACAGACTGGAGCTTGAAATCACTGAGGGTGTTTTCTTGCAGGAAAGCTCCGATACTGACGCTATGTTTCAGGCATTGAAGAAGATTGGCGTCCGTTTGGCGCTTGATGACTTCGGCACGGGATACTCATCGCTTGGCTATTTGCGCACCGCGCCTTTTGACAAGATCAAGATCGACCAGAGCTTTGTTCGCACCGCAACCGAACCCGGCAGCCGTGACGGCGCAATCATTGCCGCGATTGTGGCGCTCGCTGACGCGCTCGATATGGATACGACTGCCGAAGGCATTGAATCCCTCGACCAGTTGGCGATGATCCGTGACCTCAATGTCAGCCATGTGCAAGGCTATGTCTACAGTCAGGCCGTCAGCAACGAGATTTTGCTCGAACGGCTTCAAGCCGGGGAATGGTCGATCAGTCCATCCGGCCCTGCGGTGACGCGCGGGGACCGCTTGTCGATGTACCGCAAGATCGGCGCGATCCACGAAAACCATTGCTACAATGTTGTCTTGCGTAACCTCTCTGTCTCGGGTGCCTTAATCGAAGGGATATTGGATGTCCCCGAAGGTACCAATTTCGTCCTGGATTTTGGCGATGGCCAACTTGCCGTGTCGACCGTCGTCCGGTCCATGGGGCATCAACAGGGGCTGGAATTTGAAGAGCGCCTTGTAAATGACGGCAATGGGGGCCTGTGCACCAGTCGCCGCATCTCGCCCTATATGCTCGCCGCGGCCGGCATGCCCATTTCCAATTTACCGCCAGGCTATTATCAGTCGGGCGAAGCCGAGCAGCGACCCAAATCCTTACCGGCGTTCAGCACCGTTAGCGATTGGAAATCGTCCTAAGCATCCCTTTTCCGCATTCCTGACTTGCGGACAGACTGGATTGATGGGTAAAACCGTCCCCTGTCGGAAGAAGAGGGAATTTTATGCGGCAACTATGGCACATTGGCCTGATCGGCGCCCTGTCTTTGACGGGCTCGGCAGCGATCGGCAAAGACGATAAGCTCACCGAGGCCCGCCCGCCCATATTTGAAGAACTGGTGAACTGCCGTACCATCGCCGACCCGACCGAGCGGTTGGCCTGTTATGATGCGAAGGTCGCCGCAATGGACGAGGCCGAAAAGAAAGACGAGCTGGTCCTTGCCGACAAAGCGTCGATGAAGGAAGCTCGGCGTGGCTTGTTCGGCTTCTCCATTCCGAAGCTAAAGATTTTCGGTAATGACGGCAAGGAAGAGGAAAAGTTCGAGCTCGTCGCCAAAATCGACTCCGCTTATCAGGCCAGCCCCGGAAAATGGACGATCCTGCTCGATGATGGCGCGCGCTGGGTGCAAATTGATTCCCAGGTCATGCGTAAAAACCCTGAACGCGGTAACGAAATCAAGATCCGTGAAGCGGCCATGGGCAGCTATTTCGCCAATATCAATGGCCAGCGCGCCATCCGTATGCGGCGGGTAAATTAGGTACGGAGTCGAGTGCACTTTGGTAATGAACCCGATACCCACGCTGACCACTGAACGACTAGAACTGCGCGCACCTACGGCGGACGATTATCCCGTCTATCGAGACTTTTTCGCTGATGCCGAAGCTTCACATTTCTATGGTGGTCCTCTGGATGCCGATCGTGCCTGGCGCGTTCTCGCCACCGATCTCGGCCATTGGGCGCTGCGCGGCTATGGCCGCTGGTCTGTGGTCGAACGGTGCACCGGACGCATGATTGGCGGCTGCGGCCTTTGGTGGCCCGAAGGTTATCCTCGTTCGGAACTCACCTGGTGGATCATTCCTGCCGCCCGCCGGCATGGCTACGCCTTGGAAGCATCGCGCGCTGCGGTGGTCTTTGGCTACGATGCGCTGGGTTGGGATCTGGTCGAAACGCACATGAACGATGAAAATACAGCCGCGCGAAAGCTGGTCGAAAAGCTGGGTGGCCGCAAGATGGTGCGAGAGCGTTTTCTGGACGGACTGGATCGCGACATTTTCGAATTGCCACGTCCGTAAACGGGGGGATGGCGTTCCCGCCTTTCGCTAACCGGCTGGAACCAACAGCTTCGGGTCAATCCGCGCGCTGTTCCATTTCATGCCCCAGTGGAGATGCGGGCCGCTGGCCCTACCTGTGGCGCCGACTTTGCCAATGATCTGTCCTTGTTTCACGACGTCACCTTCGCGCACCAGAAGTTCCGAGCAGTGGAGGAAAGCGCTGTTGAGGCCCATGCCATGGTCGATCATCAGCAAATGCCCTTCGAGTGTGAAGGTATCGTCGACGGCGGCCAATGTGACGACGCCGTCGGCGGGCGCGACAAAAGGCGTGCCTGAAGGGGCGGCTATGTCCATGCCGCTATGGTAACTACCGGGTGTTCCGTTGTAGATCCGCTGCGCCCCGAACAGCCCGGATATGCGGCCTTCCACTGGACGAATGAAATTCTGCCGCCATCCTTCGCTGCTGACGCGAACGGCGCGGGCGGCATTGATCCGGGCCAATTCCGGCCCACGCCGTGCCTGAAACTCTTCGCTGGTCTTGGCGCCGCCGGTCGGATTTGCTGCGACATGTTCGATCCGCCAGTTACCCGGCGCGACGGGCAAATAATGCTCCTTGCGCCGTCCGTCCGAGAATAGTGCGACTAGGCTCGCACTGTTTTCGGCGTCGCGGTCGAACCCGATCAGGAAAAAGCCCTCTGCGGTTAAGGGAAGTTCGGTGCCGTTGAACAGGACAGCGCGCGCGCCGCTGGGCGCTTGGGCTGTGACCAGACCGCCCTGAATTGCGGGGGACGAAAACCAGAAATCGGCGCGCGCGGTTTCGGTCTGCGCGCGGGCGGGCGGGAGTTGTGCCGGCGTTATAGAGGGCTTTTCAACCGCAACTGGTGCTATGCGTGCGGGCGTGGATGCCTGCGGCGGCGTCGCGGTGCAGGTGGCAAGCGCCGCAAAGCACAAGAGCAGAAAGGAACTCCGACCTCCCACAGGGTTCAGCCTTGTCCGAGCGCGGCCCGGGTCGAAATTTCCGCACTGGCATAGGGCTCCTGCTTGATCACGCTCCAATAGCGCAGTTCTTCCAGCGCAATGGCCTGTCCGGTGACCGCGCAAAGCACATGGTCTCCCGGACTCAAGAGACGGAAACCATTTGCCATATAGTGCAGGCGGGCGACTTTGTTTCTGCTCGACATCAACATCCCCCCATTATGGCGCAATGCGCATGAATGGGCAATGACGGCCTTCAGCCCTCAAACAAATTGCCCTGATTTGGGGCGGCACGCGGTGGCTTGGGGGCAGCAGCTTTGGGCACGACGGGGCCGCCATGTACTGTTGCCCCGACCTCGCCATCGGCAAAGCGCAGGCCGACTTCGCCCGCTTGGATTGCGGCCTCCCGCGACAGGATAGTTTTTCCCTGCGCATCGGTGACCCGCGCAAAACCGCGCTTTAAAGGAGCCTCGGGATGCAGGCTGCCCGCCAGCCTCGCAAGCGCGTCAAGACGCTGCTGCCCCTGATCGACACGTCGGGCCAAGAGGCGCGGGTGCAGCATCTGGGCGGGACCGGAGAAGGCGAGCTCGGCCTTGCCCACCCTCGTTCGCAGCGATTGGCGCAGACGTTCGGCCAGTTCATCGGTGCGTTGCTGGTGCGGGGCGGACAGATCGGTCAATTTTGGCATCAAGCGTCGCTGCGCCTCCAGCCGCTCGGTCGCCCGGTCGACTTGGCGCCGGACGGCGCCGGACATCCGCAAGGATGCCTGACCGACGCGTTGCAGCAGTTCGCTGCGCACCGGCACAGCCATTTCAGCAGCGGCGGTCGGGGTCGGCGCGCGGACATCGGCGGCAAAATCGCATAAGGTGGTGTCGGTTTCATGGCCGACGGCCGAGATGATCGGGATCGTGCAATCGGCGACGGCACGCACGACCAGTTCCTCGTTGAACGCCCACAAGTCTTCGATAGACCCGCCACCGCGCGCAACGATCACAAGATCGGGGCGGGCAACAGGACCATCGGCAGTTAACGCAGAAAAGCCGTTGACGGCGCGGGCGACCTGGGCCGCTGCTCCTTCGCCCTGCACCAGCACCGGCCAGACGAGAACATGGCTCGGGAAGCGGTCGGCCAGTCGGTGGAGGATATCGCGAATGACGGCGCCCGTGGGCGATGTGACTACGCCAATGATGCGTGGAAGTGTGGGTATGGGAATCTTTCGTTGCTGTGCAAAAAGCCCTTCCGCCGCGAGCCGTGCTTTCAGCTTTTCAAACAGCAACATCATCGCGCCTTCGCCTGCCACTTCAAGGCTTTCGACAACAATCTGATAATTGGACCGCCCGGCATAGGTGGTCAGTTTGCCGGTGGCGATAACCTCCAGCCCATCCTCCGGGGCGAAGGGAAGACGGCCAGCGCCGCCCTTCCACATGACGGCGTCGAGACGAGCGTTTTCATCCTTCAGGCTGAAATAAATATGGCCGGACGCCGCGCGCTTGAATCCCGAGATCTCGCCGCGGACGCGGACATGGCCGAAGCGGTCTTCGACCGTGCGTTTCAAGGCGGAAGATAATTCCGATACGCTCAGGGGCTGGGCATTGTCGCCGGGACGGTCCTCGGCTAACAGGCGCGCTGTAGGGATTTCGGGATCGTTAAAGGGGTTGTTGTCGGACATGAATATCTTGCTCATCGGTTCAGGCGGACGCGAACATGCGCTTGCATGGAAGCTCGCGCAATCACCTTCGTGCGATACACTGTTCGCCGCTCCCGGCAATCCCGGTATCGCCGAAGAAGCAGAACTGGTGGCTCTAAACACTGCCGACCATACCGCGGTGATCGCCTTTTGCGCGGGCCATGATATCGGTCTGGTCGTCGTAGGCCCCGAAGCACCGCTGGTCGACGGCCTTGGCGATTCATTGCGGGACGCTGGAATTCCGGTCTTCGGACCAAACCAGAAAGCAGCGCAACTGGAAGGCTCCAAAGGCTTCACCAAGGATATGTGTGCGGCCGCCAACATTCCCACCGCAGGATATAAGCGCCACGACAGCAAGGCATCCGCGCTGGCCGGGCTCGATGAATTCCAGCCACCCTATGTTATCAAAGCAGATGGTCTGGCGGCGGGCAAAGGGGTCATCATCGCGGAAAACCGCGCCGAGGCACAGGCGGCTATCGAGGATATGTTCGGCGGTGGCTTTGGCGATGCAGGTGCCGCGGTCGTTCTGGAAGAATTTATGACGGGCGAAGAAGCGAGCTTCTTTGCCCTGACCGATGGCCGCGATGTTGTGGCGTTTGGTTCGGCACAGGATCATAAACGGGTGGGCGATGGAGATACCGGCCCGAATACCGGCGGGATGGGGGCGTATTCGCCCGCCCCTGTTTTGGCACAGGCGCTTCAGGATGAGGTGATGGAGCGGATAATCCGGCCAACCGTTGCCTATATGGCGGCGCAAGAAATGCCCTATTCCGGTGTGCTGTTCGCAGGCCTTATGTTGACCGATGAGGGGCCTAAACTGATTGAATATAATGCCCGTTTCGGGGACCCCGAATGCCAGGTGTTGATGAGCCGTTTCCAAGGCGATCTGGTGGCGCTGATGTTCGCCGTGGCTACCGAAAACCTGTCCACCGCACCTTCACCCAGCTTTTCGCCTGACACGGCCTTAACGGTGGTCATGGCTGCCCAAGGCTATCCCGGCACCCCGCAAAAAGGCGGCGCAATTTCCATAGATTATGTGACGCAGGCAAAGGTCTTTCACGCCGGTACCGCCGAAAAAGATGGCCAGTTGGTTGCCAATGGCGGCCGGGTGCTCAACGTGACGGCAATGGGCCATAATGTGACCGAAGCGCAGCGCAATGCATATGCCGCAATCGAGGCGATTGACTTCCCTACTGGATTTTACCGCCGTGACATTGGCTGGCGTGAAGTGGAGCGTGAAGCGGCTCTGTGATTTGCGCTTTTGCTTTCTGCGAAAATTTGCTTATCCTGCCGCGTTGAGTTGAGGGCCGTTTCGGGGAGAAAATCATGACTGCATCGTTGCTGATTATCGTTAGTGCCATTATTATTTTCACCGCATTGATGTGGTGGTTGCTCGCATTGGGCTCGGTCAAAAAGGGGCCGGATGCGAAGGATACGATAGCACCCAAGGCGGTTCCTGCCCCGCCGGTTGCCGCGACACCGCCGCCCGCGGCACCCAAGGTCTCCGAACCTGCCAAATTGATGGACGATCCCACACCGGCATCGAAGTCAGCCCCCGCAAAGGCACAGGCACCGTTGAAGGCGGCGGCGACCAAGGCTGCGCCAGCCAAACCTGCGCCGAAGAAGGCGGCAGCGCCTAAGGCCGCAGCGCCAAAGGCAAAGACAGAGAAGGCCGTGACCGCGAAGGCTGCTGCGCCGACGCCAACCGCAAAAGTGCCCGCAAAGGCAAAGGTTGAGGCTGCACCCAAGGCGAAAGCAGCGACCAAAAAGGCCGTTGCGGCACCAGCGCCAAAGGCACCCGCCAAAGCCGCTGCGGCTGCCCCCAAGGCATCGGCCGCAAAAGCGAAGGCAACGCCTAAGCCCAAGGCAGCACCTAAGGCGAAAGCGGCAGCAAAACCTGTCATTCCGGACAATCTCGAACTGCTGAAGGGCGTGGGCCCGAAATTGAACACATTGCTGAAATCGCTGGGCGTGACCAGCTTTGCGCAGGTCGCGAAGATGACCGCGGCCGATGTGGCTGAACTGGACAGCAAGCTCGGCACCTTTGCCGGCCGGATTACGCGCGATAACTGGGTTGATCAGGCATCGCTTCTGGTCGCAGGCGACGTTGCCGGTTTCGAAAAGAAATATGGCGCGCTGGGCAGCGAGATTGCCAAAGGCTGATAAGGCAGCCCCTCCCGTCTGCGGGAGGGGTTAATCCGCCTTGCGGATGCGTGTGGGTCGGGGTTGCAAAACCCCGCCGCAATTGGGGCAGCGTCCGACCAGCGGCCCCTCGACGCAGGGCGCACAGAAGGTGCATTCATAGCTGCAGATCCGTGCATCCTCACTGTCCCAGGGCAATGCCGTGGCGCAGCGTTCACATGTATCGCGCATTTCTAGCATGACATTCTCCTATCGACCGACCCGTTGCAAACCCGTTCCGTGCATTTTTAACCAGCGGTCTGCAGCTTTGCGGTCACCTTCATATAGGCTATCCAACCAGGCGTAGAAAGCCGGGCTGTGATCCATATGGCGCATGTGGGCGACCTCATGCGCAATGACCGAGCGCCGGACATATACGGGCGCCATCACGAGCCGCCAACTCAGCGATATCGTCCCCCGGCTTGAGCAACTGCCCCAACGGCTGCGGGGATCGCCCAGTGACAGCCGCGGTACAGCTTCACCGGCCTGTTCACAATAATGCCGGATTTCCTTTTCAAAAATCCGTCGCGCCTCTGCCTTTAGCCATCGCAAGATGCGGGCCTCCACCGAGGCTTCAGGACCGCCAAGCCGGATCATGCCTTCGCCACAGCGGATCGTTCGGGGCCAATCTTCGCGCCATTCGATCTGATGGGCCTCGCCCTCTACCGCGATTTCACCGCCGGGACCAATCGGCGCGGCATCCGGTGCGCTTTGTAACCGTGCGGCAATCCATTCGCGCTTCGTCGAAACAAATTCGAGCGCGACATTGGTCGGGGTGTAATTGGGCATGGTGATCCGGATTTCACGCTTCACCGCATCGGCACGCATCGAAATACGGCGGGCACGCGGATTGCGCCGAATCCGCACCGGTACGCTTTCGCCCTCGATATCTACCTGTGGGTCAGAGAGGCTGTTCGATAATATGGTTTTCAAGCGGTCCAGCATGCAGTTCGGATATTGCCCGACCTTTGACCGACATGCCAGCCTCATGAATCGTTTCGGTACTGCCGCTTACGAGATAGTGCCATTCGGGCAGAGGCTGTCCCGCCGCGCGCAGGACATAGGCGCATGTCGACGGCAACCAGACATAGTCGTCAATCTTGCGCGGCGTTAGGCGCAGGCATTCGGGCACAATCGCCTTGCGGTGGCGGTAATCGGCGCAGCGGCACGTGCTGAGGTCAAGCAATTTGCACGCGACATTGGTGGGATAAATACGTCCGGTGTCTTCATCCTCCACCTTGTTCAGGCAGCATTTGCCACATCCATCGCACAGTGCTTCCCATTGCGCGCGGTCAAGCGTTTCGATCGGAGCTTCCCAGAAGGGTATTTCGGCCATCGGCGGGTTCAGCGAACCCACTTTTCAAGCTCGGCTTCAACCAATTTCGGCGCACCTTCATTGGCATCCGTCTTGGGCTGATCGGCCGGCAAGATCGCGATGGGTTTGCCGTCCGGGCCCATCAAATAGGGTGTCTGGCTGTGGCTCATCAAATAACTTTCGGGCGATGACCCTTCAACGCGGCTTGAATAAACCGCGAATTTCTTGGCTGCGTCGGCTATTTCGGCTTCTGTTCCGGTCAAGCCGAGGGCGCGGGAATGAAAGGCGCCGACAAACTGCTTCAGGACGTCCGGCGTATCGCGCTTGGGGTCAACGGTAATGAAAATCGGCTGGATCTTGGCCGCCAATTCGGGCTTGGCCTTTTCAAAGGCTTTCAGGCCGGCCATCAAATTCTGCATGTCAGGCGTGCAGATGTCCGGGCAATTGGTGTATCCGAAATAGACGATACGATATTGGCCGTCGAATTCCTTCCATGTCCGCTTTTTCCCGTCCTGATCTGTCAGGGTGAAGTCACCGCCAATGGCTGCTCCGGCCAGGGGTGCGCTGTCGAGCGATGGTTGGGCAGGCTCCTGATTACAGGCGCTCAGGACAAGCAGGAGGGGCGAAATTGCGATGGATAGCGCGATACGGGGATTTTTGTTCATAGCGGGGCCAGACATGGTCTGCTAATGCATGGATATCAAGTATTTTGGGTTGTAATTTATGGGGCATTTTTTCGTGAACAAGAAAATGATTTTGGCTCTTGTGGCGGCGTCACTTATTCCCGTGGCCTCCGGCGTCATCGCGCCGCCTGTCCAGGCCCAGTTTTCGGACAGCTACAACTTCTTGAAAGCGGTACGCGAACGCAAGGGTGAAGAGGCGGAGAAGTTTCTGTCGGAACCTGGCACCGTCATCGTCAATACTCGCGACAGCACCAGCGGCGAAACCGCGTTGCATATTGTCATCACCCGTCGCGATTCGACCTGGCTTGGTTATTTGTTGCAAAAGGGTGCCAATCCCAATCTGGCCGACAAAAAGGGTACAACGCCCCTGATGCTTGCGACCCAGCTTAACTATGTCGAGGGCATCGATTTGCTGGTGAAGAAGAAGGTGCAGGTCGACCAGACCAACCGTTCCGGTGAAACAGCCCTGATTCTGGCGGTGCAATTGCGCAACGCCGAAGCAGTCCGCGCGCTGCTTAAGGCAGGTGCCAATCCCGATAAAAAGGACAGCCGCGCAGGCTACTCCGCCCGCGACTATGCCAAGCAGGATAGCCGCGCCACGGCGATTGTCGCGATTCTGGAAAATAATGGCAAAACCGACACCACGAAAAAGCCGGCCGAGCTGGACTTTTCAGGGATTGGCGACCCCAAATAGTCCCTACCCGGGGACGAACTTCATCGCCACGCCGTTCATGCAATAGCGTTTGCCCGTCGGCTTTGGACCGTCGTTGAATACGTGGCCCAAATGGCCGCCGCAGCGGGCGCAATGCACCTCTGTACGGGGTAAACCGATCTTGTAATCGGTCTTTGTGCCTATGCCGCCTGCCAGCGGTTGCCAGAAACTGGGCCAACCGGTGCCGCTGTCATATTTGGTGCTGGATGCAAATAGCCGCTGGTTGCAGCCTGCACACACAAAGGTTCCCTTGCGCTTTTCCTTGTTTAACGGACTGGTGAAGGGCGTTTCCGTATCCTCCTGGCGCAGCACGCGGTAAGCGGCCGGGGAAAGCCGCTTTTTCCATTCCGCATCGGTCAGCGTGAAAGCAAAGCGCGCTTTAGCCGTTGCGTCCTTGCCGCATCCAAACATGAATGCGGCAACGCCGATGCTGCCCAAGGAAAAAAATTGACGCTTGCTCAGCTTCATGACGAATATCCTCTATCTGGTGACAGGCTTAAATACGCGTCAGGCCGCTAAAAGGTTTCATCTCAATATTTGGAAAGTTCCACCATCATCTTGCGGTAACCGTGCACGAAGCAGCCTGAGACACGCTCCGGTTCTGCTACGACATTGGGACGCAGGCGACGTGCGGCCATTTCTTCGAGCAGGATGCGGATTTGCAGTTCGGCCAGTCGTGCACCGACGCAGCGGTGGATACCATAGCCGAACGCAAGATGCCGGCGGGCATTTTCGCGGTCGACAATCAGCTTGTCCGGATTATCAAATACGGTCTCGTCGCGGTTGGCCGACAGATACCACATGCCAATCTTGTCCCCGGCCTTGATCGGCGCACCGAACAGGTCGTGATCCCGCAACGCTGTGCGCCGCATATGCGCAAGAGGTGTCTGCCAACGGATGATTTCGCTGACTGCATTGGGAATGAACTCTGGATTCTTCTCCAGCTTTTCGCGTTCATCCTGGAAGGAATGCAGGCCATAGGCATAGCCCGACATGGAATTGCGCGTGGTGTCGTTACCACCCACAATCAGCAGAATCAGATTGCCCATATATTCGAAGGTCGTCATGTCCTTCATCGGGGAATGGATCATCCGGCTGATGAGGTCAGGTGCTTCGCCGCGATCTTTGCGCTCATTCCACAATTGCTGGAAATAGGCACCCATTTCGAACATTTTTTCCAAACGGGCCTTGCGAGTTTCTTCGGTGCGGAACAGTTCGACATCGCCTGCCCAATCGGACCATTCGGTCAGCTTGCGGCGATCCTCCCACGGAAAATCAAAAAGCAACGCCAGCATCTGCGTGGTGAGTTCGATCGACACCAGATCGACCCAGTCAAAGGCTTTGCCTACCGGCAGCGAGTCCAGAAGTTCACCAGTGCGGCGGCGGATATCGCCGGACATTTGTTCCATGGCGCCCGGGGTAAAGGCGGGGGCGATGACACGACGTTCTTCGGTGTGTTTCGGCCGGTCCATCGCAATGAACATCGGCATGACGACTTTCTGGTCATCCGGAATAGGCTCATCCAGCGCATCGTCGTCGATCAGCGTGATTCCGCCATGTTCAAACGAAGAGGAGTAAATGTCGGGTAAGGCTTCCACATGCTGGATGGCCTTGAGGGTGGTCACATTCCAATAGCTTCCGAAATCGGACCCTTCGATCTTGTTGATCGGAGCTTTGTCGCGCATTTCCTTGAATATCGGATGCCAACGGTCTTCGGTGTAAATCTCCGGACGGGTAACGTCCCACGCATGCGGCGCCTTGTTGACTTCCCAGGGAAGCGAATCATTTTCGAAGACGGGGGCAGTGGCCATTTTATAAACTCCTCTCGAAGCTGAAACTGCCACTACTGACAAATATGTCAATCCCGTTTCGATAAGCAACTGATCTCGTATTTTAAACCATTCAACCCCGAACGGTGATGAGCCCGAACAATTTGCGCTTGCCTGCATCTTTAATCCGGCCCGCATTTCCGGACTTCATCAC
The DNA here is from genome assembly GCA_013823985.1 of Sphingopyxis sp. GTDB lineage: Bacteria > Pseudomonadota > Alphaproteobacteria > Sphingomonadales > Sphingomonadaceae > Sphingorhabdus_B. The sequence continues at coordinate 19,632 of PNNB01000008.1, read as the reverse complement.
ATTTCGCTTGAACAGAACGACTCCCAGCCGAAGCAGAAGAATGGCAAACAGAATTTGGCCGACAATAGCCACTGCATGGTGCCACAAATTAGGCTCGAGCGCCGCACGGCCGATCATGGCAAAGGGCGAACTGAACGGAAAAATTGCCGCAAATTGTTCGACAGGTTGGCCCGTTTTCGTCAGCGCATAGGATGCGAAAAAGAAATTGATGAGTTGCGCCATGGTCACGGGCATCGAAATGGTCTGCACTTCGCGCACAGTCGCCGCCATTGCGCCGATACCAAGGAACAGGGCACCCAACATCAGATAGGCCATGATGAAATAGGTAAAACAAAGCGTTATGAAAATCGGCCAACCCACCGCTGGTGTGGGAAAGTTGGGAATGCCTTGGGCGACCTGAAGGCCTATTCCGCCAACGGCGGTCCAGACAAATATGCCGAGCAGCGCCATGCCGAGCATTGCGAACAATTTGCCGAGAAATACCGATTCCATCGGAATGGAAGCAGCCAGAATCTCGATAATCTTGTTCGATTTCTCTTCCACAAGATTTGATAGAACCATGCCGGCCAGCAACATTGTCAGGAAAAAGACGAGGATTTGACCGCCTTGCGCCGTGACGGTGCGTAATTGCTTGTCGTTATTGGCGGTCTCCGCGACGAAGTCGGCTTTCGCTTCGGGTAATTTCATCGCGGACGGGTTTTGGGCATAAGCGGCGAGCAATTCGATCCCGGCGCTTTCCCTTTCGACAGCTCTCTTTGTCCCTGTAACTATCGGGTCTTCCAAGCTTCCCGTCACGACGACGCTCAGATTATCTTCCTTCTTTTTGAGATAATCCTGGGGGTTCTTGGCCCCGACACGTGCCGGATCGCCCACAATTTTCATCTGGGTGAAGTAGCTTTCTCCCATATTCAAGGCGAGCGTTTCACGGGCCTTCAATAATCTTTCGGAATCCGATTGAACCATGGCGAGCCCGACAACCGGCTGTGCCGCTTCGCGCGCAATTTGTCCGCCAAGATTGCCGGCGGCGATGCCGACCAGAACCGGAAAAAAGGGACCCAGCAGGAAAAAGATGAAGGCTTTGGAATAGATGATCGCCGTGAAATCGCGGCGGGCGATGACCATTGCGGCGCGGAAAATCTCTTTCACAATGTCTCTCCAGCGACGGGTTCATCCATTTCGGCCGCCACCGATTCACCTGCAATGGCAACAAAGGCGTCGTGCAGGCCGGGGCGCTCAATGGACAGGGATTTGATCCCTGCCTTGCCCTCCACTAAGGCCGTTAACAAAGGCTCCACCCCGCTTTCGGGCAGTGTGAAATGCCACCAATTTCCCTCAGCCCGGGTGTCGGCGGGCAAGGCCTTACGCCACACACCATCCAGTGTTTCGGTTTCCAGATGGACCTGCGGGCGCAAGCGGTCGCGGGCTTCGGATACAAGCCCGTCAAAACTGATTTTGCCTTTGGCAATAATAGCGATGCGTTCGCACAGCCGTTCCGCATGCGCGATAACATGGGTCGAAAAAATGACGGTCACACCCTTTGCCGCCTGGGCGCGGATCATCTTCTCCAGCTTGGCCTGATTCAGTGCGTCGAGACCTGAAAAAGGTTCGTCCAGCACGATCAACTTGGGATCATGCACGATAGTGCCCATCAATTGCACGGTCTGCGCCATGCCTTTGGAAAGCTGGCGGATCTGGCGGTCGGCGGCATAGCCGAGGCCTGCTTCTTCAAGCAAAGCCCGGCCTTTCTCCTTGCCTTCCTTGAGCGAGAGGCCACGCAGCGCGCCCATAAACGCGATGGTATCGACGGCGCGCATGGACTGGTATAGGCCGCGCTCTTCCGGCAGATAGCCTACATTTCGCGACTGGGTGATCGGCCGGTCCGACCCGAGCAGGGTACGCACACCTTCATCGGGATCGATGATCCCGAGCAATGTGCGCAACATTGTTGTCTTCCCCGCGCCATTTGGTCCCAAAACGCCAAAAATGCTGCCCATAGGGACTTTCAGATTTACGCCGTCTACCGCGCGAAATCCGTCGAACTGCTTGACAAGTCCCTGTGCCTCGATTGCATACATTCTGAAACGCGCCCCGCATAAGATAGAGGTGCTGAATAAGGTTGGCGTGTGAAAAGACACAAGACAAATTTGGTTAACGGGTTGAAAGCCAGAGCCGCGAGCGAGGGTTTTGTCGCGGTTGGCATCGCACCCGGCCATTTGGCCCCTGCGGCAGGCGTGCGTTTGCGCCAATGGCTGGATAATGGGTGCCACGGCGAAATGCTCTGGATGGAAAGCCGCGTCGATCAACGCGCCAACCCCGAGATATTATGGCCAGAGGTGCAGTCGGTGATCATGCTGGGCATGAGCTATACCCCCGCCGCCGATCCCATGGCGCTGGCGGAGCACCCCGAACGCGCGCGTATATCGGTCTATGCCCAAGGGCGCGATTACCATGATGTGGTCAAAGGGGCGCTGAAACGTGTGGCCGGCTGGATGGCACATGAAGCCGATGCTGGTGTGAAAGTGTTCGTGGACACAGCGCCCGTGATGGAAAAGGCGCTGGCCGAAGCTGCTGGTCTTGGTTGGCAGGGAAAGCACAGCAACATCGTCAGCCGTGAACATGGCAGTTGGCTCTTCCTGGGTGCGATCTATACGACGGCACTGCTTGAACCCGATCCGGCGGGCGCGGACCGCTGCGGGTCCTGCCGCGCGTGTCAGGACATTTGTCCTACCGATGCCTTCCCGGCACCATATCGGGTCGATGCGCGGCGGTGTATTTCCTATCTGACGATCGAACATAAGGGTCCGATTGAACGCAACCTTCGGCCTTTGATCGGCAATCACATCTATGGCTGCGACGATTGCCTGGCTGTTTGCCCGTGGAATAAATTTGCCAGCGCCGCGGCAGCGCATAAGGCGTTTTTGCCAAGGGCTGAACTGGTTGCGCCGCGCCTTTCCGATTTGCTAACCTTGGATGATACAGCTTTCAGGGTGCTGTTTTCAGGATCACCGATCAAAAGGATCGGCCGCAACCGGTTCGTGCGAAACGTCCTGATCGCAGCCGGGAATAGTGGGGATGTGTCGCTGGTGCCGCAGGTGATCCAATTGCTGAGCGACCCGGACGACGGGGTTCGCTCAAGCGCGATCTGGGCGGTGGCGCGGCTTGCGCCTGCGCAATTTGACGCCTTGAAAATCCGCTTTGCCGACGATGAGCTTAGCCCCGGCGTCCGGGCGGAATGGGATTTTGGAGCGGGTGGACCGACCCACACGGTATAGCCGAACTAACGGCGGCTAAGCGCCTCTACACAGGACGCGCGGTCGACTTCAGCGCCGTCACTTCGGCGGGCATCAACATGTGTTACGATTTCCGTGCCGCCTTTCCCCTCGGGATAGAAAAAGGCGTCCAGGACGCAAGCTTTGCCGGTGAACTGCAATTTGCGACCAAAGACTTCAACGATGTCCAGGCGTGGTTCGCCGAAAAGGCGTTTCAACGTTGCGATATCCTTACCCATCACAGCCTCCAGCCCTCTTTTTTCAAGGACAGGACGCACGGGAAAGGCGGATGCAGGGCGCTCGGCGGGTGTTTGGGGACGCGGTGCGGGAACGGGTGCCGACGCACAACCGGCAACGGCAATGCTGATTAGAAGTGGCAATATATATTTCACAGCTTGGCAATTCCCGAATGGACCATGTGAACCGCCATGGCGGTCACCAGAACGGGTACAAAGAGGTTGAGGACCGGGACCAGCATTCCTGCCGTACCCAAAAGCCCAAGAAGCAAGCGGGGCAGCTTACGGATGGAGCCATGATCCTTGCCATGGCGCGCGATGAGCATGTCTTCCAGATCACGGCCCAATAACAAGGCGTTGACCAACAGGAAAGCAATCGCCGTGCCGATGCCTGTGAAGAGTAGCGCCACATAAATCGGCAGCGCGAGAAGATTGTAAAGGATCACCCGGACGACGGACCTGACGGCCATCTGCACCCCAGTTGCAAGACCCGGTCTTTTGCCCAAATCTGCATGCTGAGGGTAATGGCGGTCTTCCACAGCATCAATGATATCGTCGGCAAAAACCCACGTCATCGCAACCGCAACGACCCGGAAAAGCAGGATAGCGGCCAGCACCGACAATGCTATGGAGAGCAATGCAGACCATGTTCCGTCGTCCGCCAGACTAAGCCAATCGAACAGGGCGCTCATGCCGAACCACAGTCCGATGCCCAATATGACAAATGCGCCGAGGGTTAGGGCGATGACCTTGGCCAGCAGGCGGGCGACACGTCGGTCCGAAAGGCTTTGGAACGACAACATAAGTGCTTGGATCATCGCCCCACTCTAAAGCGCTTGCTCGAAATGTCCAATCCCACTAGGGCGCGCCGGACCTTAAATAGGATATGTTATGACTGAAATTCGCTTCGACGTGCTCGCAATTGGTAATGCGATTGTAGATATCATCGCCGACACCAACGATGCCTTCATCACCGAGCAGGGCCTGACCAAGGGCAGCATGCAGCTGATTGACGAAGACCGTGCCAAGGCCCTGTATGACCATATGGGACCGGCGCGCGAAATCAGCGGTGGTTCAGCCGCCAACACCCTGGCGGGCCTCGCGCGCTTGGGACATAACACAGCGTTTATCGGTCAGGTTGCGAATGACCAGCTTGGTAATGTGTTCGCGCACGACATCCGCGCTGGCGGAATCCATTTCGATATTCCGGCGCGTGATGGTGCTCCGGCGACGGCCTGCTGCTATATTCTAGTAACCCCCGACGCGCAGCGCACTATGAATACATTCCTCGGCGCCTCGCAATATCTGCCCGCGCGCCTGATCGACAAGGAACTGATCGAGAGCGCGGCGATCCTGTATCTCGAAGGCTATTTGTGGGACCCGGAAGAACCTCGCGCCGCCATGCGTACCGCTATTGACGTAGCGCGCGCGGCGGGCCGTAAAGTGGCGCTGACACTTTCGGATGCATTCGTCATCTCCCGGCACGGACCCGATTTTCTTTCCGAAATGGACGCAGGGCGCATCGATATCCTGTTCGCAAACGAAGTCGAAATCTGCGCGCTGCACGGCAGCGACGATTTTGAAGAGTCGGTTGCGGCGATCGCGGCCAAGGTTCCGCTACTCGTTTGCACGCGCGGTGAGCATGGCGCGATTGCGGTCGAAAATGGCGTCCGTACAGAAGTTGCGGCTGAACCGGTATCGCGGTTGGTCGACACCACAGGTGCAGGCGATCTGTTTGCAGCTGGTGTTTTTGCAGGGATCGCCCAGAACCGGCCGATGGCGGAAAGCCTGACGATAGGGGCTGTTTGCGCAGCCGAAATCATCTCGCATTATGGCGCGCGTCCGGAAGCGGATATTGCCGAGCTGGTCCATAACCGGCTAGGTTAATCGGTCTTCTTGCGGAAGAGCACCCGATCTTCCGGGCCGAAGCCCCAACGCCAGATAATCCAGCTATACAGACCCAATATCACCGGAATGCCGATGGCCAGTTCCACCCATTCAAAGCGGGCAGGGACGCTGACAATCAACATGCCGATGCCGGCTGCGGCAATGACAGCAAAGACCAGAGCGCTGCGCCAGATGCTGATGCCATGGCCCAATAACCGGCTGAGGAAACGCGATTTGATGATGGAACCTATTCCAAGGGAAATCATCAACCCGCACGCGACCGCCGCCGCCTGATAGAGCCCGACATAGGACGGCTTTATCGGCCAATAAGGGATGAGCAGGATCAGGCCCACGCTCACCAAAGCCTGGACCGCCAGCATCGCAATGGAGATCAGCAAGTTCCGGTGCCGCGCCATATAAACGAGCGCGGATTCGCTCACAACCGCAGTCGCCGCCGCCACTTCCGCCGCCAGCAAGAAGGCAAGTGCCCCGGTGCCACCGACAAATTCCGGTCCCACCAGTCCCATCACGGCCTCACCCGGTATCCCGAGGGCAAGGGCAATTCCTGCCTGCGCCGCGATAATCCAGAAACCGACTTGCCCGACCTGCCGTGCAATTTCGGCGTAGTTTTTGGATTGAAGATTGCGGGTAATGACCGGCCCCAATATCGGGTCAAAACTGGTCTTCAGCTTTTGCGGCAAGCTGGCGACTTGCTGCGCGACATAGTAGATACCGACAACTGCTGGAGAGGCAAACAACCCCAAAATGGCGAGGTCCAGCCTGCGGCTTCCCCATTCTGCGGCGTCGGCTGCTGCGAGCGGCAAGTTGCGGCGGGCGATGACATAGGATCGCGACAGGCTGGGCACCCAACCCCAAGCGATGCCGTAACTGCGCCACAAAGGCCAGAGCGCGAAAAGCAAAGCGGCGATCAACGAAGCTACATAGGCAAGGATCAAGCCGTCCCGTGCGGAATAAAAATAGAATGCGCCCGCAGCGATGCTGATGGTCCACGGCTCGACAATTGCGCGCGCCCGCACGGTCGATACGATATCAAAACGGTAGGCCAATGCGGCCAGAGCAATGTCGGTGGCGACAATGGCAAAAATAACGAGCGGCAAGAAACGGTCCAGCCCGTTTATCGCGCTGTTTGGAAACATGATCTGCGGAACAGCGATCAAAAAAGCAGCACCAAGGGCGGAGGCAAGCATCGCCGAAAACATCGCGTCTGCCACAAGGTTTGAATGCTTACTTTCGCCCTGCGACAAGAGCTCTGCCAAGCCGCGACGGAGGCCGAGCGTCGCCAGCTGGGCCACAAATTCGACAATCAAAATTGCATAGGCAAAACGGCCCAAAGCTTCGGGGCCATAAAGACGCCCTGCGATAAACAGAAACGGGATGCGCGCGGCAAGCCGCAGGAGAAAGCCGAAAACATTCGTCCGCCCGCCTTTGGCCAGCGCCTGAATGTCATCCTCGTCGGTCCGGACTGCGGTCAATATCTCATCCCTGTTGGCCGGAGGCTAGCGCAATCGCTCGCAAGTTACCAGCTTTCGGCCTTTAAGGGACGCGATAACAGGGCGGCGGTTACATCACCGACATTTGCCTTGCCCTGCAACAAGGCGCACACGGCTTCGACAATCGGCATTTCAATGCCAAGCCTTTGGGCGGATTTGAGCAGCACCGGGGCGGTAAACGCGCCTTCGGCCACCGTCTTTCGGTCCGCGAGCAGGGTGTCTACGGAAAGCCCTTGGCCCAAGCCGCGACCGAGTGAGAAATTACGAGAATTTTCCGAACTGCACGTCAGCACCAAATCCCCCAAGCCGGAGAGCCCCGCAAGTGTTTCGGGGCGTGCACCGCGGGCAAGGCCATAGCGCTGAATTTCGGCAAAGCCGCGCGCAATAAGAGAGGCGCGTGCGTTGAGGCCCAACCCAGCCCCATCGACAACACCGCAGCCGATCGCGAGAACATTTTTAACCGCTCCGCCAATCTCGGCACCTGTAACATCTTCGGACCAATAGGGACGAAAATGCGGCGCAGCAATCAGTCGCATCAGCACGGCACCCATCGCCTGATGGGCGGTTGCCAGCGTGATGGCAGTCGGCTTTCCGGCTGCAACCTCATGCGCAAAGGTAGGGCCGGACAGCACGGCAAGCGGGTTTTCAGGCCGGATCTCGGCAGCGATATCCGACATCAGCATCTCCGTGCCTGCTTCTATCCCTTTCGCGCAGAGCAACAGGGGCGCATCGGATGGCGGAAGCGCGGCAAGGGTGGCGCGGACATGCTGGGCAGGTGTGACGATCAGAAGCGCGCCGCACGCTTCCATCGCGGCGAGATCGCCCGTGGCGCGGATATTGGAAGCCAGCCTTAATCCGCTCAAAAAAAGACTGTTTTCGTGTGTTTCATTGATTGCTAAAACAACTTCGCTCTCACGAGCCCATATCAGCACTTCTGGGTGGATCTGCGCCATCACCGACGACAAAGCTGTGCCCCATGCGCCGCCGCCCACTATGCCGACAGGGTAACGTGATTCACTCATGCTTTTACTCCAGCACCCCTTGCCGGGGCAGCGTTCGGGTCCAACGGCCAGCGCGGTCGTGCCACAAAGTCAAGCCCGTCGGTCAGGCCGGCAGCGAAACGTTCTGCGCCCGCCCAAGCGATCATTGCGCCATTATCGGTGCACAGCCACAAAGGCGGCGCAACGAAGCGCATGCCTTGCGCTGCGGCAAAGTCAGCCAACGTCGTCCGTATGGCACCATTGGCTGCTACACCACCGGCAACGACCAAAGCAGGCAGCGGTTCCATGCGGTCGACGGAATAGGTAAGCCGGTCCAAGAGACAGTCGACAACGGCTTGTTGAAAGGAAGCTGCGATATCCTCCACCCGATACTTTCCCGTTTCATGCGCGCGCAACACCGCGCTTTTTAGCCCGGCAAAAGAGAAATGCGGTTCGTCGGCGCCCTTTAGTGGCCGCGGCAAGGGGACCGCAGCGGCGTCTCCATGCGCTGCTGCCCGCTCGACGGCAGGGCCACCTGGAAAGCCTAGCCCCAGAATCTTCGCGGTCTTGTCAAAGGCTTCACCAACAGCGTCATCAATGGTCGTAGCCAGGCGGTCATAATCGCCGACACCATTGACGCGCAACAACTGGCAATGGCCACCCGACACGAGCAACAGCAGATAGGGAAATTCCAGATCAGGGTCGACCAGCCGGGGCGAAAGTGCGTGGCCTTCCAGATGGTTGACGGCGATCAGCGGCTTGTCCGTTGCCATGGCGAGTGCTTTTGCGGTCACCAGTCCGACCATCACGCCGCCGATCAAGCCGGGTCCTGCGGTTGCCGCAATGGCATCGATGTCGTCCAAGGTCATGCCTGCGTCGGTCAGCGCAGCCTGCACAAGTGGTGTCATCAATTCAGCATGGGCACGGGCTGCAATTTCCGGGACGACGCCGCCAAAGGCGCGATGATGGTCCTCCTGACCGGCTAGAGCGTGGGCCAGAATTGTACGATCGGAACGCACAATGGCGGCCGCCGTTTCATCGCAGCTTGATTCAAGACCCAAAATAATTGCCATTGCCCTTCCCCATAGGTGCCTGCCTCGTTATGAACAAGCGGCATGACGGTCCCTGAATTTACTTCGCACACCCCTTTGCGCATCGGAACGCGCCGTTCTCCATTGGCATTGGCGCAAGCCGAAATGGCGGCGGCCGCTATCCGGGACGCTTATGGGTTAGCTCAAGAAGCGGTCGTTTTGGTGCCCATGCTGTCCAGCGGAGACAAAATCCAGGACCGGCCCTTGGCCGAAATAGGGGGCAAGGCATTATGGACCAAAGAACTTGAACGCGCCTTGATCGAGGACGAGATCGATATCGCCGTTCATTCCATGAAAGATGTCGAAACTGTGCGGTCACCGCTCTTTGTCCTGTCGGCGATGCTACCGCGCGCGGACGTCCGGGACCGGCTTATCGGCGTGGCAAGCATTGACGCACTTCCGCTGCATGCCAAGATCGGCACATCCAGCCCGCGCCGCGCGGCGCAGTTAAAGGCGTTGCGTCCCGACCTCGTCACGGTACCGATTCGCGGCAATGTGGCAACCCGCATGGCGCAGGTCGAAGCCGGAGAATTTGATGCGACTTTGTTGGCAGCAGCGGGTCTCGACCGGCTTGGCCAAACGGACATCGGCGCAAGCTTGCCGTTGGAGACGATGCTTCCAGCCGCAGCCCAAGGCGCGATTGGCATTGATCATTTGGCCGAACGGACGGAACTCGCGCTTTTTCTGAAGGCCGTGAATCATGAGGCTACATTCTTGGCCGTCATGGCGGAACGGGCTTTTCTGGAAGCACTGGAAGGCAATTGCCATTCGCCGGTGGCGGCCCATGCTACCTGCGGTGAAGATACCATCCTATTGCGTGGCGAGATACTTGCCGAAGATGGAAGCGAACGGCATTCCGGCGCACTTGAATATTCGATGGATGACCGGGATGGCCCTGCGCGGTTGGCCGCCGACCTTCTGGGACAATCCAGCGACCGGCTGCGCCACTTATTTACCCCGTGAAATTGCTGATCGTCCGCCCACAGCCCGGTGCTGACGCGACCGCGAAACGGGTGGAGGCGGCGGGACACAGCGCGATCCTTATGCCACTGTTCGCGCCGGAACCTATCGATTGGCATCTGCCGACCGATCCGAATTATGACGGGCTGCTTCTCACCAGTGCCAATGCGCTTCGCCATGCTGGCGAAAAGCGACAGGAGTTGCTCCATTTGCCGGTTTACGCTGTGGGACAGAATAGCGCAGATTTTGCGCGGTCAATGGGGTTTCATGTCCGGTTGAGCGGGACGGCAGGCATAGAGCAGCTTTTAACTCAGGTCGACGCGCGCAATCTCCTCTGGCTTGCCGGAGAGGACCGGACGCAGTTTGTGACGCCGTCCGCCACCCGTATTGACTGCCGGATTGTGTACCGAAGTGCCGCTTTGCCCGCTCCAGAGGATTTTGCGGATTATGTGGCACAAGCCGACTTTGTGTTGCTCCATTCGGCCAGAGCGGCGGACTATTTTGCGGCGCTGGCGTCGCATCATGATATTGACCGGAACGAAATTTCAATTGCCGCATTGTCTGAAAAAATCGCGCATGCTGCAGGTTCGGGATGGGCGACCTTACGGATTGCGAAGGATCCAACCGATCACGACCTCTTGTCTCAATTATAAACGCGCTTTACAAAAAGCCATGCTAATCCCTAACTGGTGGTTGGGACGAAGGGGATTTAATGACTGATTTTGCGACGAATGCCGCAACTCCGCGCAGTGGAGTCCGATTCAAACATATAGCGCTGTTGCTGTTTGTCGCCTTTGCAGGTGGCGCTGGGGCCAGTTGGTGGCTGGCGGATGAATATGGGTTATTGGATCAGAGCACAGCCGCTGCGCCAACATCGCCCGCACCAGCCAAGGCACCGACCCAAAATGTGGCGGCTGTCCCCTTGGTTACCCAACCCACTGTAACCTCTGTCGATTCCGTCATCGCAGCTGGAAACACGGCGCGTGCAGAAGGTTTGCTTGTCGCCTTTGCGGCCCGGCGCACGTTGGATAGCGGTGCGCCTTTGGGCTATCTCACCGACCAGCTTCGGCTCCGTTTCGGGGCAAGCCAGCCCAAAGCCGTCATGACCGTTCTGCAAGCCTCGCAGACGCCGATTACGCTTCAATCGCTGCAAGCTGACCTGTCGGCCATCGACAATCTGCTGGTGACGGGAACGCGAGAAGAGACCGTTTGGGCAACCATACAACGGGAATTTTCCGAGCTGTTTGTCCTGCGCAAATCCGAATCTCCCTCGCCTGCGCCAACACAGCGGTTGCTGCGTGCGCATGCATTGGTCGAATCAGGCAATCTGGGAGGGGCAATATTGGAAATATCCGAAATGCCCGGTGCGACATCCGCCGAAGCGCAAGCGTGGCTGGTACGGGCACGCACCTATAACGAGACGCGCAAGGCACTCGACCAGTTGGAACGAAGCGCCCTTGCTGCGCCCCCATTGCCCGTAGCGCCCGTCATGCCGCCCATCACCTCCGAGCCGCAGACCGTTTTGCCGACAACGGCGCCACAATAAAAAGCGTCATAAATCTTTCATAAATGTGCAAGTGCCATATACAGGCGATATGGCAACGCGATTCTCGAACCTTACTCTAGCGACAAAGCCCATGGGCCGTGCCGATAGCGCACCGGCTCTGCCTTTGCTTGCCCGTGAAGCATTGTCGTTCGCCTATATGCGTACCAGTGCGGCGTTCGCGTCGACCGTGCCGCTGGATGTTGTCGGCAATGGCCGACATGTCATGGTGATCCCGGGGTTCATGGCGTCCGACCAGACGACCTCGCGGCTGCGCCGGTCCTTGCAGGGTGCCGGTTTTGAAGCGCATGGCTGGGGTCTGGGCCGCAACAAGGGCATCAGATCCGATATTTTCGAAAAATTGGGACGCCGCGTTGAGGAACTCGACATCGATGGACCTCTGACGTTGGTCGGCTGGAGCCTTGGCGGACTGATTGCGCGCGAATATGCCAAAGTGGCCCGCCATGATGTGGCGAAGGTTGTGACCTTGGGAAGCCCCTTTTCGGGAGACCCCCGTGCCAATAATGCGTGGCGCCTCTATGAATTTGTAGCGGGTTACAAAGTCGACAATCCGCCGATTGATGTGATCCTTTCCGAAAAGCCGCCGGTTCCGACCTGTGCCATCTGGTCGCAGAATGATGGCGTGGTGGCCCCCGGCTCGGCGTGCGGACAGAGCCATGAGTCGGATCATCAGGTTGAGCTGGATTGCACCCATATGGCATTCGTCGCACGGCCCGATGCAATCCGCGCAATTGCCAAGGTGCTTGTCTAAAGCTTGCGCACTGCCCCGCATCGCAGCGGGCTGATTCCATAAACACTCTTGCGACAACATATTTGGTCGTAGCCCATTCATATCGATTTCGCGCCGACTGGCACGATGATTGCTTGGTTCCGGAAGATACTATTTTTCAGGAGCCAACATGCACCACTTACTCTTCATCGTCGCTGCCCTCTCGGGAGGGTTTGAGGACTTACAGGCTTTGGATAACCGCATTTCGGCGGTTGCGCCCCAAGCCGAGCAGGTCGATAAACGCCTGAAATTGGCGCAATGCCCCGATGCGCCTATTGTTGCGCCGCCATCGGGAGGCGCCGTTATCGTGCGTTGTCCGGCGGTAGGCTGGCGTTTGCGGGTGCCGGTTAAGGCATCTTTTGAACAAGCGGCTTCCTCCGAAATCGTCATCCGCAAGGGTGAAATGGTCGAATGCGTTTCAGATGGACAAGGCTTTGCCGTATCTACAACGATGATTGCGCTGGAAGACGCAGCGGTGGGTCAACCTGTCCGTGTCAAATCGCTGACATCGACGACGACCATGACTGCCTATGTAAAAACCCGGGGTGTCGTGTCGTTCTGAGCTGCCCCGGCAATGCTGCATATTGAAGGGGTTAACGAAGGTTAGGCCCCTGAAGCAAGCAAATTGGCGCCGCGTGGCGCCAAGGTCGAGCGGAAGGCGGGTGAAAATTTTTTTCACAGCCGAAATATTTATAAAAGTTTAAGACTAAACTTTGTGCGGCAATCGCCGTTTCTGCTTTCATACAGGCTGTCGGTTTCCTGACGGCCCATATGGAAAGGAACAGAAAAATGGTGGATTCCGTTACGTTCGGACCGGCCAGACTGGCTCCGGGTCTTCGTGCATCTGGTGCCGCGGAGGCGGCGCCGAAGCGGGAAAATACGCTCAAGCCTGCTGCTCCGCACAGCTTGAGTCTTGCGACCGCATTGGCGCAAAAGGGCCCCCCATATGATGCCGAGAAAGTCGCCTCTCTGCGAGCGGCGATTGCGAGCGGCGCATATAAGGTCGACTTGGGCGCAGTTGCAGACGGTATTATCCGCTTTGGCGGACAGGATCTTGGCTAACCCAATGATGGATGCCGTTCTTCAATGCCAATCGGATCTGATTGACGCGCTGGATACGCAGGATGCGGATGCCATCCTGTCGGCCAGTAGCGCGCTTTCGGTGGCGATCGAAAAACTGCGGCAGGTGCGCAGCGCTCCGCCAAAGGAGCAACTGTCCTACGGCATGAAACAGGCCGAGGCAGCGCGTACCCGGGTCAAATATCTGACGGCCTGGAACAGACAGAAAATTGACCGATTGGCGGAATATCGGGGCCAAGCGTCGTCCGCCATTTATGTGATGCCGCAGAAACACGCGTAAAAGCACGGTTTTTACAAAACTGGCACGGGCATTGCAGTTCATCCCGCATGAACAACCGGACCAGACTATGACACGCCCGATTAACGAAACGTCATCGCCCCAACGGGTGACTGCTGCCATCGCACGCGCATCGGCCCGCACGGGTGTCGATTTTGACTATCTGATGGATCAGGCCCGGATCGAAAGCGGACTACGTCCCGACGCTCGCGCCTCAACCTCGAGCGCAACGGGCCTATATCAATTCACCAAGCAGACCTGGTTGGGCACCGTCAAGGAACATGGCGCATCCCACGGGCTGGGCTGGGCAGCCAATGCAATTTCCCGCAATGCCGATGGAAGCTTTTCCGTCGCCGACGCCGCCACACGCGCGGCCATTCTGGACTTGCGAAGCGATCCCGAAGCCGCCGCATCCATGGCCGCCGAATTTGCGGCAGACAATGGTGCCTATCTGCAAGAACGCATTGGTACCAATCCGGAGCCCGTCGACCTCTATCTGGCGCACTTCCTCGGCGCTGAAGGCGCGGCGAAATTTCTGGACGCTTACCGCCAAGACCCCAATCAAGGCGCGGCCCCGCTCTTTGCCGAAGCTGCGCGCGCCAATCGCTCGATATTTTACCGAAACGACGGGGGAACCCGCAGCTTGGCCGAGATTAGACAGAATTTCGAGGCGAAGCTCGGCGACACGCGCAGCCCGTTCCCGTCGTTTAACATGCAAAGCAGTCGCACGGCATCCTCGTCGAACGCTGCGCGCACGCCGCTGGAAATGGCGACGATGCTGCCCATGCCCAAAAAGCTTGATCTGAATTTCGCCCGCGACGCCTATCGTCGTCTTTCGGGTGTTTCGTCATGATGGGTCGTCTGAACCTGGCCATCTGGCTGGATACCATCAAAGGCGGCGCCTTGCCTGTCGCGGTGCTGCTCCTCGTTATGCTGATGATCGTGCCGATCCCGGCCATGTTGCTGGACGTCGGCTTCATCCTGAACATCATGATCTCGCTCGCGGTTCTTATGGTTGCGATGAATGTCGCCAAGCCGCTCGACTTTTCTGCTTTTCCGACCGTTCTCCTGCTGGCCACTCTCTTCCGGCTTGCGCTGAACGTCGCTTCTACTCGTGTCGTTCTCGTCGACGGCCATACCGGTGTTGCTGCGGCAGGCCATGTTATCGAAGCGTTCGGGGCGATCCTGATTGGCGGCGATTATATCGTCGGCTTGTTCGTCTTTGCCGTATTGATGATCATCAACATGGTCGTGATCACCAAGGGCGCGGGGCGTGTGTCCGAAGTGTCGGCGCGCTTTACCCTTGATGCCCTTCCCGGCAAACAGATGGCGATTGATGCCGATCTGAACGCTGGCCTCGTCACCCCCGATGAGGCCAAGGCACGGCGTCAGGAAGTTGCGACCGAAGCTGATTTCTACGGCTCCATGGACGGTGCTTCGAAATTTGTGAAGGGCGACGCGGTTGCGGGCCTTCTCATCCTTTTCGTCAATATCTTTGGCGGCCTCCTACTCGGCGTCGTCAGCCATGATTTGAGCTTTGGCGATGCCGCCGAGATTTATATCAAGCTTGCCATCGGTGATGCTCTTGTTGCGCAGGTTCCCGCGCTGCTGCTGTCGATTGCCGCAGCTGCCATTGTTACCCGCGTATCCTCGCCACTTGACCTGTCGGGCCAGATTTCGACCCAGTTCGGGCATGCTCGCGCCTGGGGTCCGGTTGCCGCAATATTGACGTTGCTAGGCATGGTTCCGGCGATGCCGCAACTCGTCGTCCTGCCGGCCGCTGCGCTTGCCGGCACTATCTGGTGGCTGCTGCGGCGCGCAGAAAAGGCACCGCCCAAGCCAGTCGACACGATTGTCGATGCCACACCTGGGCATGTCATCGAATGGCACGAAATTGCCGAAACCGCACCTATCACGCTTGAACTTGGTTACTCGCTGGTCAGCCTTGTCGATGAGCGCAAGGGCGCCCCGCTCATGGGACGCGTGACCGCCATCCGCCGCCAGCTTTCCCGTGAGTTCGGCTTTGTGGTTCCGATGGTCAAGGTCACCGATGATCTGTCGCTGCCCGGAAATACCTATCAAATCCGCATTTCGGGTGTTTTGGTTGGCGAAGACAGCGCCTGGGCGAACGAATTGCTCGCGCTTGATTCCGGCGACTGCCTTGAAGGCGTCACCGGCCGTGCGGTCAAGGATCCAAGCTTTGGCTTGGATGCACTCTGGATCGCCGAACGTGACCGTATTGATGCCGTCGCCGCTGGCTACACCGTTGTCGACCCTGCGACCGTTATTGCCACCCATTTGAACCAGCTGGCCACTGCGTCTGCTGCCGAACTATTCGGCATGGACGATGCGCAGGCACTCATCGACAACCTCAAAGAAAGCTACCCGCAACTGGCGGCTGGCCTCACGCCAGCGCCTTATTCGTTGGCCGCAATTACCGCGCTGTGCCGCGCGCTGCTGGCCGAGCGCGTTCCCTTGCGCGACTTCCGCCGTGTGGCCGAAGCCATGGTTGACCTTGCGCCGCGCAATCTGGACGCATCCGATCTGGTCGAAGCCGTTCGTCAGCGCCTTGGGCCATTGATCGTCCAGACGATCGTTCCTGTGAAAATGCCGCTGCCTGCAATCACCTTTGATGGCGATCTGGAAAGCCTGCTTGTCCAGTCGGTACAAACCGCACCTTCTGCCAACTGGCCGTTCGAACCTGCGCTTGCCCGCCGTATCATCAGTGCTGTGGATGAAGCGGTGCAGCCCATGCTGGTCGCCGCACGCAGCTTTGCCGTCATAACTTCCCCACTGTGCCGCGCTGCCGTTGCCCGCCTGTTGCGCGCGCAATTCAGCGATGTGGCGGTGCTGTCTTTCCTCGAAATTCCCGAAACCAAAAAAGTGGATGTGATCGCCGTCGTCGGCGGCACGCCGCGTCTGGCCGATGCCAACCCTTACAAAGGAGACCATGATGCTGAATGAAGCCCGCGCCGCTTACGCCCGTCCGGATGCGACGAGCCCTGCGCGCCTGATAGAAGCACATAGTGCCCTTGTCCGTCGCGTCGCCTGGCATGTGCACAGCCGCATGTCGACGGCGATCGAGGTAGAGGACCTGATCCAGATCGGCTTCATTGCGCTTGTGGAAGCCGCCCAACATTTCGAAGATCGCGGTATTGCCTTTGCACCCTATGCGTCGACGCGCATTCGCGGCGCGATGGTCGATGCCTTGCGTCGCGATGCCCGCATGGGTCGCGCCGGCATGGCGAACCGCCGCTATCTCGCCAGCATTCGTGCACGTCTGGAACAGGAATATATGCGCCCGCCGACCGATGCGGAAATGGCGGATGCCGCCGGGCTGGAGCCGCAAGCCTATTATGCGATGGCCGCATCAACGCAGGCGGTGGGGCAAGAATCGATCGACGAGAGCTATTCGGACCATGACATGTGGTTCGCTGACCTCGCCGACAGTGCGGATACAGCCCTCGAAAAGGCTCAACTGCGTGAAGCATTGGTCGCCAATCTCGCCAAGCTGTCGGAACGCGAAGCGATGATCCTGCAACTCTATTTTGTCGAAGAGATGAACCTGGATGAAATCGGCGAAACGCTTGGCGTGGGCGCCGCGCGGGTGTGCCAGATCAAAAAGGCCGCACTCGACAAGATGCGGATGATGATGGCGGATTAAAGCGTTACGCTAAGATAAATATCGTCGCCAGCGACCAGACCCTCCGCCTTTCGCACCGCGGCTTTCACCGGAAGCAGCCAACCTCCGCTGCTTTTGTACGGGAAGATGGAGGTATCCCAACAGGTGTCCCCAATGGTCGCGCGCACTTTTATCGCCCCCCAACCGCGCCGCCGCCCGTTTTCCAGCCGCCGCATCAGGGCAAGCGCGTGAATCGCCTCGGCCGCTTCACCTTCTATGGTCAGAAAATGCCAGCTCGCGGGGGCCTTGTCGCTGGTCCAGAGCCAGAGCTCGGCGGTAACCTTATAGGTTTCGGTCACCCTTGACCTCTTTCACTTCGCCGGACGCCGCCGTACCGGAACCGGGATGTTGCAAATATCTGCGCCGCCTGCAGGTGTTATGAAAAATGGATCGCGCCGGTTCGCCCGTGCATCGGCATAAGCTTTGAAGCTGGCGCTATGGGTTTTGAGATACTCGAACGTCGGGATATTCAGCGCCTCGGTGCCCAACCGCACGGACGTGATCGGCACCCGTTCTTCTTCCTTCTCGTAAAAACCCAGCGCTCCCGTCCCGCGCGGCAGGCTGGACAGATATTCGACCCCTTCGATGACGCGACCAACCACTGCGATGTTGCGGTCCAGATGCCGCGGTGCGTGGCCGATGACAGTATAGAGCTCGGCACCGGTGCCGGTGTCGGGTGACAGGTTCCGGCCAACGCCGACCATGCCATAGCAATGGAGTGGCCATGCCGCCTTGGGATCCGCACCTGCGGGCCAGCCTTGGTAGAAGCCATATCCATCAGCATATGGGTCGCGGCGGGTTATCTGCCGGTCGATTTCTTTGTAGCAATCCTCCATCTTTTCTTCGGTTTCGCGTTTGCACGCATCTGCCGCTTCCTTTTGCCCCACGATTGCCGAAAACAAGAGCATCGACGCAAAAGGGTCGACCAACGGAGTTGTGTATGAACTTTCCAGCACTGTCTCCAACCCATCGGGCAGAGCCTTCTTCTCGGTCGCATCGCCCCATTGCACGACATAATTGTCTTGTACCCGGTTGATACTGGTGCCGTCCCACCATTTGGCGGCCGCAAGTTTGCGGATATTCCCGATCCAGCCCTGACTGAACGGGGCAGGCATCAATTGGATGATCACCCGGCGTGGTTTGCCGGCTGCATCCAGCGCAAGGTCCATAACGAGCAGGTCCAATGGCGCTATGGCGGCCCATTCCTGCGGCTTTGCCGCCGCGACGATCTCGCTTGGCGCGGGATAGGTTTTTGCCTCCTGCGCGAAAGCCGGAACGGCTGCGCAAAGGGCGGCAGCAGCGGTCAATGTCAAAAATCTTTTCATGGAACGGCTTATGGCAAATCACAGTGCCTTGCGAAAGCGCAAAGGAGCCGCTAGGGGCGTCGCTTCCCCGAAAGGGATGCGGAGACGTGGCCGAGTGGTCGAAGGCGCTCGCCTGGAAAGTGAGTATACGTCAAAAGCGTATCGAGGGTTCGAATCCCTCCGTCTCCGCCACGCCCGGCACTTTCACGAAATGATGCGAACGAGAGTGAACTGCTTAAACCATAGGTTTTGCAGACTTTTTCAGGTATTTGCGGTTCGCATGTGTTCGCAGAAAAACGCGTCAGACCGCCGCCAAATTTATGGCTGATATTATGGCTTGAACTGCGTGAAAGCTCGTATATCAGACGTGCCATGGCCTCGCGCGCGCGTAACAAACTCAACGTTAAACAGGTGGCTGCGTATCTGGTGAAGTCGCCTGACAAGTGCAAAACCTTTTACCCCGGCAAAAATGGCAAGCCTGGCAATACGCACCACTCACGCAAGTCAGACCGCCTCATTAACTATCTGCGCCTCGCGGAATTGCGGTCCATGCTCACCTTTCGGGATGTTACGTTTGCAAGCGGCGAAGGTCTAGCCATTCGCAGCGGCACAGCCAAAACGCTGACCCATCGCGCACTTGAGCAGGCGCGCATGGCGGACCGTCGTTTTCATCCAGCCGAAATACCCACGTTCTGGACCGAACTGAAGCTGGCCATGGGCACCACCAGATTCAATCTGCCCATCATCAAACGCACCAAATGAACCCGACCCCCCCGCTCGCGTCGGCGAGCACGCATCAATTATCAAGAAAGGAATTACATAATGTTACAGACCATAGAATTTGGTTTCCGCCGTGTGTCATCGACGCGCATCTTTAATCGAATTAGTTTTACAAAACACCGGCAGCTTTCTGATGGGACGGAGTTCATAAGTGAGAGTGGGATAATCATCAGTTTATCAACCGAACGGCCGGTATTGGCGATGGTCGGAACTCCGGCGCAGCAGTTCGCAAATATGAAAAC